>CAYUQJ010000002.1:0-570544 GCA_964446955.1 uncultured Leptolinea sp. | reverse complement strand
GTCAAACAGATCCCCCGCGTCTAGTCGCCCCCCGCGCGGGGGCGTGGATTGAAACGTTCTTCCCCACCCGTTTATACGGTAGTTTTGTCGCCCCCCGCGCGGGGGCGTGGATTGAAACAGCCCCGTCCCGCTGGGATTGAGCCCATACGAGATCAGGTACGTCGCCCCCCGCGCGGGGGCGTGGATTGAAACTTTAGCACCTAACGGTAAATTACCAGGGTCATAGTCGCCCCCCGCGCGGGGGCGTGGTTTGAAACATGGCTGGTGTCCTCTACAAGCGTTTTCGCCGCCAGTCGCCTTCCGCGCAGGGACGTGGTAAAAAACAAACTGGGCACTTTTGTTACCTTGTTCTTCTCTTCTTTATCCATGAAATCAAACCGGCAAGCAGTGCCATGATGACAAAGAACCCGATCAATATCAACTCGAGTGCAACCGGTGGGATATGACCGATGCCCCACAGGTCGGAAACCTGAATGTAACCGGCTGCGTAATTCACGATCCCGTGGTACAGCATGGCGATGAGAACACTTCCATGGCTCCAGTGGTGAAGTTTTGTCATGACAAACGCGATGGCAATCGTGGATAATGGGTAGAGCGCGACAGCCAGCCCTATCGGGATTTCGCCGCGCCATTCCGGGAAAAGGAATGTGGGCAGATGCCAGAATGCCCAGATCAAACCAAGGATGACACTGGCTTTGGTGTCGGTATATTTTTGTAACAGGCGGGGGAGCATAAAGCCGCGCCAGCCAAGCTCTTCCCCCATTGGTCCGATATCCAGAAGGATCGACCCCACCAGCGCGTTTACCGGAGCCAGGATGACCAGTGTCAAAAAGAGTTCAAAGAGGTTCTCGCCCGGGGCGGGTTGGATTCCGATGATTCGGTAACCGGTGAACAGAAGCAGTGGGAATAGAAAAAACACGAACAGATAGATCAACCAGGAGACCTTCCACTGGATGAGCCGTTTTAACAGGGTTTTGATCCCGGGTAACCCCTGGGAGAAAAACGTGATGATCAGCGCGGCAGCACTGGGACCATACGAGGCGATATTCAACAGGAGCAGGTATCTGTCTGTAAGCTGATAATCACCCCCCATGGCGATCAATTCAGGAATCTGGATGGACCAGGTAAAGAGGTACGCCAGGATCGAATAGGCAAGGACGGGTTTTGTAGTGATGAGGTTTTTCATCTCAGTTTGCCTCCAGGGGTGATATCGTCATTCCCACAGGTACTTCCCGTCCATCAACCATTGCGACGCCGCCGGTTGGCATGGGCGGACCATCGATGTCACGGAAGAACAGGGGAAGCCCTTCCGCCAGCATGAAATTTGATCTGGCGGGATTCTGCCTCTGGTGATGGATATGGATGTGCGGCTCACTGGTGCTGCCGGAATTGCCAACCCTGGCAATGGGTGTTCCTTCTATGACAAATTGGCCGGGTTGTACGGTCACCGAATCCGACATCAGGTGGGCAATGACGAGGTAGGTTTCCGTCTCTTCGATTTGTATGAAAACGTAGTTCCCCAGCATTTCATGGATATTGGGATCATCCAATTCTGTGCCAGCGGGCAGGTCAGGCATGTCATCGCGTACATCCACTATGGTTCCATCCACCGGAGCGATGACCGTCTGACCGAATATCCCGTAATCTTCGAGATCCGGACTTTTCAGCGCGGCCGGATGCGCCAGCAGGTCATAAGCCCACCGTTCAAAAGGGACGGTAACATGATAATTCTCTTCAACACTATCCCCTCCCCAGGCGACGATAACCGGTTGGTTGACCGGCAGCCGGATATGAACAGCCGGCTGTACGCGGTCTTTACCCGCCGGATAGGCGATATGTCCAATATGGAAAAACCAGCCGGCCGGCCACGCGGCAACCAGGGAGATAATCAGCAGGGCCAGGAGACTTGTTCCCGGCCGTCTTTTCTTCACTCCCTCTTTTAGGATGAGCGCTAGGGAAAGAACTACCAGCAACACTCCGGCGAACCCGAAAAACATGACAAACCACCAGCTGATGATTTTGGGCTGGCCGTTTGCGAATAAGATCAACCCCCAGGCTATTATGACGATGGCTGCTATAACACTCGCTAATTTCTTTAACATTTTTCCTCCGATTTTTTGTATCGAAGGAATGGTACCGATCGAATGTCACAGACCGGTCATAATATTGTCGCGAAATTGTCGCAATTCCGGAATGTGATCAAAATTCGGTCGTCGTGGGAAAGACCAGCAGGAAGCATGTACCCTGGCCGGGTTCGCTTTCGACACGAACGGTTCCATCCATGGACTCAACCATCTCCTTTACCAGAGACAGACCAAGTCCCGCGCTATCGGGTGCCGCGTTTGGTCCGCGGAAGAATCGTTCAAATACACGGGGCAAATCCTCCGGCGGGATCCCTTCGCCCGTATCGCGAACCTCGATGACAAGGCTGGTGTCATCAGACGATGCTGAAACTGCCACAATACCGCCGGGTGGGGTGTGCCGGACCCCATTCCGCAATAGATTTAGCAGGATTTGCTGCAACCGGCGCGGATCCACCATGATCTCTGGAAGTCCATCCGGGATCTGCGCGGCTACTTCCACCCGGCCTGTCTGCCAGGCATATGGTGAGAACATGTCCACCACCTGCTGGACCACCGGTGTGATGTCGGTGGGAACGCATTCCAGAGACAGCCGGTCTACATCGGCCTGTGCGAGGGTGAAAAGGTCATCAATCAAACCGGATAAGCGCAGTATCTCATTTCCCATCAGCTCGATTTTTCCCCGTTTTTCCGGTTCGGGTGTGGTTTCCCATCTACCCAGCATGGTCTCTATGGCTGCCCGGAGGGTGGCAACGGGCGTGCGCAATTCGTGTGAGACATTGGCAATCAAGTCCCGCCGTGATTGCAGGACTTGCGCCACAGTTTCCTTTTCTTCTTCCAGGTCGTGCAATGTGGAGGACAATTTAGCAGCCATGACATTGAAATCAGACTGGAGCAGGGCAATCTCATCCTCGCCTTCAACAGCAACCCGGGCAGAATAATCACCGGAACGCAGGGAGGCGGTGGTGGAAGCCAATGATTCCAGCCGCCGGGTGATCTTTCTGGAAAGAAAAAAGGAGAAAACAGTGGAAGGGGGGAGGATGAAGATCAGAGTGGTAGTAAGTATTAATGTGATAAATGAGAAAGCCGGAAAAATGGTCAGCAAGATAAAGGCAAAGACCGACGAAACCGGATCGTTGCTTTTTATCCAACCGGTTATTTCTGTTTCCGCATTGAAAATCAAAAAGAAGACTATCAACGACAGGATGAATGCGATGAACGAGATGACACTGATCTGGGAGTGCGTAATGGCCCATAACATGCGTTTCTTTCGCATATTTTCCCAGCGGAACCAAGCGCGCAGGAAAAGTCTGGCGAAAAAATAACCCGTACCGGTTAATCCCAGCAGGGCAAAGCCATCTTCCGTTTCCCATTCTAAAAATTGCCAGATACTGTCCCATTCTAAAAAATGTGCCGATAACTTGAGGGCAAAAACCATGATGGCTCCAAGGCAGAGGGCAACCATGAATTCCCCGATGACTTTTCCATGCCAGGAACCTTGAATTAACCGGATTCGAAAAACAGCCCACAAACCGCAGGAAAAGCATAAAAAAAGAAGCGCCATCGCCGCGACATCCGGGTTGGAAACCTCTTCCACCCGGCTCGTTACGAATAGGATTAGAAGGCCAAGGATATAGGATTCGACCAATCCCTGAAGAGGATGCGCAGTCAAAAAGACGGTAGGGAATTTGCCTGGTTTGTTCATGGCTGGTTGAACCGGTATCCGATCCCCCATACAGCCTCAATCAGATTGCCGTATGATTCGAGCTTGCGGCGCAGACGCAGCACGGCGTTGTCCACGGAGCGGTCGCCCGAAATGTAGGCGCTTCCCCAGATGGTTTCGAGCAGATAATTTCGGCTGAATGTGCGCCCCGGATTACGCGCCAGTAAGGAGAGAAGGTCAAACTCTGTGCGGGTCAGTTCAAGGGGCGAATTGTCCAGATATGCCGTGAACGCTTCGGGATCAAGCGTGAGCAGTCCGCAGGTGATGGCGCCCTCGAGTCCTGATCTATCTGTATGGAGAACGGTCTGAATCCACTCATTGCGGCGCAATAACGCGTGAATGCGGGCAATCAATTCGCGCATGCCGAACGGTTTGGTCAGGTAATCATCGGCGCCAACCTCCAGCCCGATGACCCGGTCGGTCTCTTCCCGGCGGGCCGTCAGCATAAGGACCGGGACGGGAGATACCTGCCTGATGCGTCGCAGCACTTCAAGCCCGTCCATTTTGGGCAGCATCCAGTCGAGGATGACCAGGCCGGGTCTGAGGTCCGGGAATAGGCGCATGGCTTGTTCACCGTCTTCTGCCAATGTCACGTCGTATCCATTGGCCGTCAGTTCTGACCGGACAAGTTCCGCCAATTCAAGGGAATCTTCGACCAGCAAAATGGAGATCATACGTTAGTGGATGTGTCCATAAAAATTGTCATAATGTTACATACCCCGTGCGCAGTCCCATGGCCAGTTCCAAACGATGATTGCGTTCGGCCTGTTTGGCGGCATTTTCATGGTCATACGGTACCGCGATGAGCTGCGGGATCCACCCGGCAGCCGTTTTTTCCAAAATGGCGTAACGCGCGTGGGGCGAACCGGTTTCCACTACGTGGGGCGGTGAGGTACTGTCATCGGTGTACGCCGGCATACCTACACTGCCCGGGTTGATGACCAGAGTGCCCTCGGGCAAATGGACGGCGCGCGGGGTGTGTGAGTGGCCGCAGGCTATCACCGGATGGGGGATTCTGTCCAATCGTCCGCGGATCTCATCAGGGTTGGCGAGATGCACCCGGCCATCGTCGCCGATCGTTTCCAGCAGGTAGGTCTTGTCGTTGACCGGCGTCCCGTGGCATAAAAAGATTTCTTCGGTCAATTGAAAGCTGGCGGGAAGGCGGCGCAACCAATCATGTTCCTCTGCATTTAACAATGAATCCGCGTTGCGGTCAGATGGTCCCTGTTCGGTTGGGGGTAATGTCAGCAACTGGCGCTCGTGATTGCCGGCGATCTGTACCCATTTCTGCTTCATCAAAAAGCGGATGGTTTCGACCGGCCAAAGGGGTCCGGATACCAGGTCCCCCAGGGTAACGACCGCGTCAACACTGCGATGCTGAACATCGGCTGTCACGGCTTCCAATGCTGGAATGTTCCCGTGAATATCAGAGAGAAGGGCTATCCTGTTCATGGTCTGTCTTCCTGTTCAACGAAGCCGGTACGCAGCCAGGCCGCACAGGACGGTTGACCGTTTTCACTGGCCCTGTCGGCGGCGGATTGGTGATCATAAGGAACCGTGATGAATTCCACCATCGGCTCCCGGGTGGTCAGTGTCAGAATAGCGTAGCGCGCGTCGGGCGAACCGGTTTCTACATAATGCGCTTCCGGTGATGGGTTGAAAAATGCCGGCAGACCCACACTCCCCGGGTTTATGATGACGGTGTTGACGGAAAGGCGGATGAGCCGCGGGGTGTGAGAGTGGCCGCAGAGAAAGACACGCTGTTTTAACCCATCCAACCGGGATTCGATTTCAGACAGGGGCGAAAGATGCATCCGCCCATTGGCTATAGTTTCCGTCAAATAGGCGGTATCGGTCTGTGGTGTTCCGTGAAACAACCGTATATCCTCAAAGAGGGTGCGGGAAGGGGGAAGGCTGCGCAGCCAGTCGCGCTGCTCCGGGGAAATGGAGGCGTTGGCCAGCTCATCTGCGGGTCCGATCGCAGTGTTGTCCCCCTGTGCAAGCAGGCGGTCATGGTTTCCAGCGACCATGACCCAATCCTGACGCATCAAAAACCTGGCAGTTTCCACCGGCCATAACGGACCTGACAGCAGATCGCCCAGGACGACTGTGGTGTCGATATGTCGGGATTGTGTGTCGCGGACGACCGCTTCAAGCGCCGGCAGGTTCGCGTGGATATCGGATAAGATAACAATTCTTGTCATATTGACCCGGTGTATGGTTCGAGTGATCAAACGGGAATCATACCCCAGTTTTTTCGATAGGAAATCCCGCGCTTCTCCGAATACAGAAACATTTTCGGGGTGATACACGCGGGATTTATTGATCCAATGAGATCCAGCGTGTCGGGTTGTTCCGGGCCTGGCCGAGATACAGGTTCAATTGCGCGGCATGCGCCTGGATGTGGCGCACAGTATCCAGCAGTAGATTGATGCTGGTGGTTTCCCTGTGAAGCGGACGGGTTTCATCTGACAGGCGGTTGATGCAGGAACGGCTTTTCCTGCGACAATAAGCCAGGTATTTCAGCAGTTCATCACGGCTGTACACCTTTCCTGGAACGAACGTGTCCCTGGCAGATTCTTTTTCATGCCTGGGCGGACGCGTGTCAACCTTTTCCGACCCTGTGGACAGGGTGCGGTCGGCGTTGAGCAATGCCTGTGACGCGATGTACCAGAACTCGGCGGTCTGTGGATGTCGCTCCCTTTCCCGCCATAAGCGGCCCTTCCACAGGCTGTCCGGGCAGTCCTGCAATGCTTTTTCCAGTAATTCCAGGACTGCCGTAAATTGCGAACGAAGCACAGACCGGATGTTTTTGTCCATCGGTAAACCTCCTCGAAAAATCCAACCGCAAGATCGCGGCCGAGGTGATGTCTATAACCTTGCAAACCCCGTACCAGTTCCGGCACGGGGAGGATAAAATCCGCGTAAATTATTTCTAGAAAGAATGCAGGATATAACGCCCGTCGATGCGGGTGGTGGCATTTCCGCCAAACAGGACGCGGTCAACGCCATCAATGGTCGTCCGTTTGATCTTCACGATATTCGGTTTTTCACGCGACGGTCCCTGTTCCAACGACATGTCACCCGGCCAGCGGTTCTCTGCCAGCAGGTAATACCCGAAAGCTGAGTTGCCCGAGCCGGTAGCCGGGTCTTCCAGGTAACCGAACCGCGGCGGGAAAACGCGTGTGCGGAATTGGTTCGATGGATGGGCTGTCTGCGGGGTGAAAACCAGGGTGATATCAAAATCATGATCCAGACTGAACTGCCGCAGGGTTTCCTGGTCAGGGTGCATGGATAAGACGGTATCCAGCGCGGTGATGGGCACCAGCAGGGTTCGCAGCCCGCCATCGATCACGCGGATGGGAAGTTTTGGGTCAATGGCATCGGGTTGAAACCCCAGCGCGGCAGCTACATCACCCGCCGCTAACCGGTGATCCAGATAACCCGGCGTGGGCGCGGTGATATAGACGGCATCCTCGTCCTTTATGTGGTTGTAGGCGGTGAGTTCCCCGGCCTGCACCCGGAAGGTCACGGTTGGTTCCGGGCGGGATCGCAGCAACTCGTACAGAATGGCGATGGTCGCGTGGCCGCAAAAAGCCACTTCGCAATCGGACGAAAAATAGCGCAGATGGTATCTTTCCCCTTCCAGCCAGGCAAACCCCACCTCACTGACAAACCCCTTGAGTTCATAGCCGACACGCTGCATCTCTGCTTCGCTCAGTTCGTCCGAACTGTCGAGCCAGACGTACCCGGCCGGGTTTCCGCTGGATCCATTGCCTGTGAAGGCGTCGATCTTTTTGAATTTCAACGATTTCATCTTGTTGTCCTGAGTTGAATATGGCCTGTATTAAGTCAACAGGGCATTGTCTGCCCTGCGTTGGCGGTAAAACATACCTGATCGGGCAGCGGGTTGCCTGACGGTTAATATTTTCTATAAATAATTACAAACTAGTTACGTCCAGGTTGCAGCGGCCGGGAATACTGCCAGAACCAGGCCGTCATGAATTCCAGGCTGGGTTGTGACCGGGCGCATTTGCCCACAAAACGCACCAGTTCAGCCGTGTCTGAGCCCAGCCGGTGGCCGTTGATGCGCAGGAACAGATCAACAATGGCTATGGCGACGCGCGTGTTGCCATCTGTGAATGGCTGGTTCTTCAGGGCGGACTGCAGGAGCACGGCACATTTTTTATACAAGCCCGCGTACACCTCACGGCCTTCCACGATTTCCTGCGGGGCTGCGAGGGCGGAGCGCAGCGCTGCCGGATCGCGCAGGCCCGTTTCCCCGCCGGTCTCGTGGATCAACCGGTAATGGATGTAGAGTGCCTGCTCGGGGGTGAGGTACACGGTCATCGCGCCAGATCCTCCAGCGCGGAGCGGTATTCTTCCAGAAAGCCTTCCAGGTGGGCGGAAAAGTCGGGATCCACACCGGCCGCCGGGATGGCTTTTTCCACTTTGGTCACCACCAGACGGCGTTCCTCTTCCTCAAGCACCAGGCTGACCTCGTCCCCGTCGGACAGCTTCAGGCCGTCCAGCATTTCGCGGGGCAGGGAAAGAACGATACTATTACCGGTCTTGAACAATCGACGCAGCATGGGCGCCTCCTGTTGCGGGTAGGGATGTGCTTACAGTGTAAGTATAGCACGGGAGATTGGATGTGATTCACCAAAAACAGTTTATTGATCTTTATGAAAGTGGACGGTTTTCCTCCCATCCATAATATTGACAATTAGCCAAAAGCCATAAGTTTAACAGTTATTATTTCTATTTTTCCTTCGACAATTTTTGCATAATTTCTTTCCATTAGGTGGTTCGTCGGAAAAGGAAAGACCGTTTGTCAAATTTTTCCAAATACTAATTCCTTTACGAGTATGTAAATCTTGTCCACAAAAAGTCTTATCGTTTTCTTTCTCATCTGCTGAGAAATCTACAAGATGATAAATTCCATTATTATGTTCATATGTTACGTAATGGTAATTAAATCCCGCATTGTGGGTTTGAATTTTTGCTTGTATCTTTATTCCCCTTTTTTGAAATGTGTATAAATCATATTTCTTATATGAAATACCATTTGTTTTGATAATTTTCCCTATCAATTCGCAGAACCAGTTTTCTACACGTGGGTCAAATATTACCTCTTTGAGGAAATCTTTAAAATCAACATTTAGTTCAATATATTTTGGTGTGGGAATAGGAAGATTTGGCTTATTAACAATTAACCGTATTTCTTTTTCGTGAGAAAATGGTTCGCGCTTTAAAAATGAGAATACATATGAACCATAGGTGTCTGAATATTCTCTTCCAAATAATTCATCTAATATAAGATTTCGAACATCTCCATATATTATTGGAGCAATACATCCTTCAATCTCAGGATTTGCCTTATTAAGAGCAATTATTAAATCCCTTACTGTACTATGTAAACATAAACTTCTGCAGTCAGGTGAATATATCCTCCAAAGTGCGTCTGTCTCAAAGGATTTTGTCCAACAACTTCCATATTGAATGCACTTCTTCCTTTTTTCAAGAATTTCTTCTTTAGAAAGAAACTGTTTTATTGGAATTTCTGAAATATCTTCCCAATCCATTACATTTGTAAAGGATAACTTCTTAAATTCCAATAAATTTAATAAATCCGGTAGAGAAATGAACCGATAGATATCCACATTGTCAGACAACTCAATTAGTGTAAATTTTTCTATTTTGTTATTCATATAAAATACCTCTCCATTATCTAATCCCATTATATTGTCTCAAATGTCAATTTATTCAATTTGTGTGTACCCCTTTAGTAGTAGGTCAGGTCATGACCTGACCTACTACTAAAGGGATGCAGCCATCTGCTCGAACACCGGCAGCCACGGGATGACATCATCCGGCAGTTCACCCTGACGGATGCGCGCCACTTCGGCGTCAAACTCGCCGGAATACGTCCCCAGGTTGATGACCAGCGCCGTGAATCCGCCTTCCGCGGGATACACATAGGTCTTGTAAATGGGATAGTTGCCGAAATACAACCCGGCTTTGTAGCGCATAAAGCCGCGTCCGTCCGGTAACAGTTCAACCCCTTCAAGAGTGCCGGCCTGGAAGGCAGTCCATTCATCGGCCGTCATGAAACGGTCGTATTCAGTTCCGGCGGTGAAATCGTACGTCGAATGGACGAGATAAATACGGCTCCAACCGCTACCATTGTATGTGCCTTCGAAACCCAGGCTGACCAGCCTTCCGCGGACGGACGGTTGCTCTCCGGCGTTCCAATCGGCGTTGATGAAGGGCGCGCCGGCCTCTTCCGGGATGCAAAGAATGGAAATGCCCATCCATTCCAGGTAGGTGTCCAGTTCGGCTTTATCCAGCGTGTAGCGTGGCGCGTTGTCTACCCCGCGCGTGTACGGCTCGCGGAGCTCACGGTGTTCGAAGGCCGTCAGGCAGACGGGGGTGGATGCGGCGGTCGGAATATCCGGCGCAGGGGTTATAGTCTTCACCGGACCGGATGATTCATTCCGGCAGGAAGCCAGTATAAAGAGGATTGGAATTGCCAGAGCTATGAGTTTTATGTTGAATCTGGTCATTTGAAATGCCATTCCCTCATTTTTACGGCATATCCCTTGCCGTGACCCGTCAGGTAATGTTTACGCTTTCCAACTGTCGATCATAGCCTGGACGGAGCGGGTCATTTCCACGCTGAAGTCGGAAGCGAACTTGCGCAGGTACACATCTTGCCCGAAGTTGGCCGTCCCTTCCTCATAATTGGGCCGGCCCAGACCTTTGAACATCATATCCAGCTCAAGACCTTCCAATCGATAGTAACGGTTGGTATGAACGATGAATTTTTCATCAAACCGCCGTGACCGTGCCCGATCATCCGCGTCGTCGCGCGGATAGCCCACGCACAGCATGGTCACCGGCAGTACATACTTTGGTAATTTCAACAGATCACGGTGATATTCGTACTTCTCCATAATATCACCGACATAGCAGGTTCCCAGCCCCAGGCCTTCGGCAGCGATGGCAGCCGTCTGCGCGGCGATGAGTGTATCGTTAACAGCCAGCATCAGGTCGCCCACATCCGGTTTTCGCAGCTCCTTACCGCGCTGCTGACAAAGTTCAAACGCGCCGCTGCGTAGAAAGAAATCATACCAGCGCTGGTAGTCGGCCAGGAAGATCAGCAATAATGGGGCTTTGGCGATGAACGGCTGGTTGTCGCAGGATTGCGACAGTTTCATTTTTAAATCCGGATCATCAACCTTGATGATGCTGTACAGCATCATATTGCCGGCTGTCGGCGCGCGCAGGGTGGCGCTGATCAATTCCTTCTCGACTTCGAAGGAAATTGGCTTGTCTTTAAAAGCGCGGGTGGAACGTCGTTCATGGATGGTTCTTAGAATGTCATTCATATCAGGACCTGTATCAGAATTAGCAATAAAATGTCGGGTTCTATTTCTTTTTCTTCGGTTTGGGTTCCGGCAATTCGGGCATTGTAACGCGGATGAGTTCGCTCAACCAGTCCGCGTTTTCACATCTGTCTCCGGGGATGTAAAGGTACATCTTCGCGCCCGGGTAGGGCGGAGCTTCTTCAACATCCGCGCCGAGATAAGCGCGTGCGGCGGCTGTTGGTTTGATGAAGAGCCGGTCATCACACACCAGCGCGACGATCTTGCCTTCGCAATATATGGCATATTCGCCAAACATTTTGCGGGCGGTTAACATCCCCGCGCCTGACATTTGTTCCAGAAGGTAATCAACGGTTTCTTTTTGTGTTCCCATAATGACTATTATACAAAATCATGCAGGAGATATCAGCGCCAGAATCCGGCATGAACAGCGCGGGCTTCGCGATCCAGTTCCGGGCAGGGACCTTCCACCTGAACCGACGGCACGCTTCGGGCAAAAACCTCGCGGCAGGGCAGATGAAGGTTCTCGGGTGAGGACCCGACGATGACGTACAGGTCCTCCTCACTCAAGGCATAAACCACGCGTCCGATGCGGCTCCAGTGGATGGCACCGGAACACATGGCGCAGGGTTCGGTGCTGGCATACAACGTAAAACCGGCGAGTTGTTCGGGCGTAAATATGCGCCAGGCCAACCGCACAAGGTTTGCTTCAGCATGGGCGGTGACATCACGGCCGGTGGTCACCGTGTTCTCGGCGCGCAACACTTCATGCCTGCTGTCGTCGACCAGGATGGCGCCAAACGGGTGATTCCCGTGCTCGCGTGATGAACGCGCCACTGTAATGGCTTCCTGTAAAAAATCCATATCGCAGCTGTCCATACAGATCTCTCTCTGGGTGTGATGGTACTATTGTAGTCCCACGGCCTGATCTTTGTCAGGCAAAGGGTTGAATATTTTCTAGAATAAATAAGGACTGTGGAATTCATGGATAGCAGACAAAAGGCCAGATCAAACCGCGGGCAGATTGCGGAGGGATATGAGGTTGAATGGCAGTATCTGTCTTCTTCTGCATTGGTCTCCCTGTTGGAGGATCCGGCTGCCGACGTGAGATCGGCGGCTGCCCGTCTGTTGGGGTATCGCCGGGAATCACTCGCAATTGCCGGATTATGCGACCACCTGAAAAAGGAGACGGCGTTATACAGCCGTCTGGAAATCTGTACGGCGTTAAACCGGATTGGAGAACCGGCTTTACCAGCTCTGATCAGTCTATTGGGGCAGATCCGTCAAAATCAACACAATTCATTGCCGGAAAATGGGTTTCGAAAACGGAGCTACCCGCTTCCACGGGATCTTGCCGCCCGGGTGATTATCCGGATGGGATATTCCGCTCTGCCTATACTGGAAGATGTTGTACGGGAGGGTGATCCACGCCGGGTACGGGAAGCGGTTGACGCCATCGGGCATATTTCCTATACAGAAAAGACTGCGCGCTCGGAGGCGGTACTGATTGCGGCCTATCAATCCGCGCAGGGTGATCCTGTCCTGCAGTGGAAACTCATTCGCGCTTTTCAGTCCTTTCCGTCCGAAAAAACGCGTTTAATCCTGATATCTACCATTCTTCATGACAGCCGGCCTCCGCTGCGGTGGGAAGCGGTACGGAGCCTGGGGTTAATGACGCGGGATATTCCATCGGATGTTCTGAAACATGCCCGAAATGACCCTGATGGGGAAGTCAGGAGTATGGCACGGTTGTTCATGGGTTGAGCAAGTCAGTCCAGAATATTGATCAAACTGTTGATCCATAGCCGGTAGCGCTCCGGATTCCACCAGGCCGGTTCCGGTCTGGGCTGCCAGGCTGATATGGCCTGTTTTGTGATCTGGTATCCGGTATCCATCAGCTCCACAGATCGGCGGAAATCCCACAGAGGGACCGGAGGGTCCCCTTTTAGCACAATATGTTTGACCGGTATTCCCTGTGATTCTGCCAGCTTGATCTCCAATTGCACGAGGCGGGTCTCGATCGTGCGGTTTACTTTCCACAGAAGAGGACGGATTCCCGATGCCTCCTCTGAATCCTCTTCCGCCGGATCGAACAGGTCGAGGGCAATAATCTCTGTGGCACCCTGTTGGACAGCCGCCTCCACCGGAAGATTGCTTACCGCTCCGCCGTCCATCAGGTAGCGGCCATCTTTCTCTTCCGGCAGTATCCAGGGTGGCAGTGACATTGATGCCAGTACACTGTCAAGAATACGCTCCTCCGGGTCAATGCCGAAAACAACCGGTAGTCCGCTATTTAAATCAGCTGCCACCGGGTAGAGATAGACACTGTCCAGGTCTTTAAACCGTAGATCTGGTTTGATCCCGTTCTCAATGGCGAAATCCCTTACCTTTTGAAAGGAATGACCGTTGCGGGGTTTGAAGAGAATACGCATGGTTTCCCACCACAGATTGGGTGAGATCAGTTCGGCGCGCATGGTAGACTGCCAGATTTGTTCCAATTTTTCGATACCGTTAAGGTCAAATCCATGGATGGACAAAAAGGCGCCATTGGCGGCGCCGATCGATGTGCCGGTTACCAGATCGGGTTGATACCCGGCTTCCAGTAACGCGCGGATGGCTCCTACCTGCAATGCGCCGCGGGCCCCTCCACCGCTCAATACAAAAGCCAGTCTCCTGTCAAAATTCCATCGTTTCATAAAAGGTCACCTGTATTTATACATACGGTTTATTGCATGTTATGTTTCACTTATGTATAGAAATTAAACGACAATGTGTTGATTATCTTACTATTCCCCAGTATAATGTCATTCCAGCCTGATTTCAATACACATTCCAGACTGGATTGTTGAATAATGGACAGTTAACAGGCATGTGTCGATTATTTGCGAGGCAAGGTATGGAAAAAGAGAAACGAATCGACCGGAGGATACTGAAGTCTCAGGACGCGATTCGGAACGCGTTGATCGATCTGATCGAGGAAAAGGGGTTTGACGCCATTTCGGTCAGTGACATCACAGCGCGGGCGAACATCAACCGGGGTACGTTTTATCTGCACTATCGCGATAAATTTGACCTGTTGGAAAAAACGGAAGATGCCATTCTTGACCGGTTTAACCGCATTCTTATGGGGTCTGAGGGAATATCTATTGAAACGTACTATACCGAAAAGAGTCCCGTTCCTGTGATCGTTTCCCTTTTTGCTTATATCAAAGAACATGCCCGTATGATGCATGCCCTGCTGGGCGTGGAGAGTAAACTGGGGTTGCAAAGCCGTATCAAGCGAACCATCGAAAAGAACCTTTTCAGTCTGGGTTATTTCCCTGAAAAAGCGGCTACCGAATTAACTCTTCCCGCTGATTATTTGATATCTTACATAGGCGCGGCACATATGGGTGTGGTGCAAACCTGGCTGCAAAATGACTGTCGGGAATCTCCGGAAGAGATGGCTGATATGCTGGCCCGAATGTCATTCTATGGCCCTTTCCAGGTTGTCCGGAATGCGACTGGAAAATCTGTGGCCGGTTAGATCCGGACAGCTGTCAGCCCGACGATACTGAAATGATTTCCGCCTTCAGCCTTCATCATCTCGCGGTCTGAAACGGCATGCTCATTGTCGCAGGTAAGCCAATCGGCCCAGGATTCTGCGCAACATGACAGATGTTCACTGGTTTGCACTTTGAACAAATTTGAGCCTGACCATAAGGCTTTCCACCATTCATGTGAGTGAAAATTGTAATCCGGCTTCACAAAGGGGCTGATCTCATCCGGAATATTCTCGCCGTATTCCCGCAGGAAGCCCGGAACAGCAATGCCGATCTGTCCACCGGGTTTTATAAGCGGCGCGAGATGCTTATCCAGGTAGGTGTCTTCGTGACCGAAGTAGTGGTATGAATCAATGCTAACAGCCGCGTCAAAGTAGGCTTCCGCGAAGGGCAGGTCATGCGCTTCCGCGTGGATGGGTATGATCCGGTCATCCAGTCCATATTCTTTGAAACGCTGGTAGTTTTCTGTCGCGTTGATCCAAAGATCAACGGCAAATACTGTCACCCCGAATTCCTTTGTCAGAAAAATGGATGTCAAACCTGTGCCGCAGCCCAGGTCAAGCACGCGCATTCCCGGCTTGAGGGCTAGAGACCCTGATAGTTCTTCGAGCAATTTCATCGCATTGGGGCCCATCATATTCGCTCGAACGAAATCCGGATCGTAGGCGTTGCTGCGTGGATAATTCAAGTTTACCTCCCGAAAGGTATCAGGGATCCTTTAAAAATCAGACCAGAGAATCATACCCGAAAAAAACACATCTGCGAAAAGGCTATTGTTTTGTGATCTGCTTTGTATATAATAAATAATGAACATTCGTTATCTATGTTTATAATAGGGAAAAATGCCAAGATCAAACCGGGAAAAAAGCATTGAGACACGGTCGCGGATCATCGATTCCGCCTTTCGTCTTTTTGTTGACAGGGGCTACAATGCCACACCGATGCGGGAGATCAGCCAGGATGCCGGGGTGACGGTGGGCGCGATTTACAACCATTTTGCCACCAAGGAAGATATCTGGCTGGCGGTGCTTCAGGAAAAACACCCATATCATACGATTATCCCGCTGATCGAATCCGTGCAGGGCGACACCATCGCGGATGTGATTCGCTCTGCTGCGCGCCTGCTGGTAAGGGAGCTGGTCAACCGCCCTGATCTCTTTAACATGTTATTCATCGAGATCGTTGAATTTAAAACGGTGCATGTTCCCGTTCTATACGCGGCCATTGCCCCTCATCTGGTTCGGCTGGAAGCCCTGATGGAAGGCAAAAAAGGACGGTTGCGTGATATCCCCGCGCCGATCATATTGCGTTCATTTATTGGTTTGTTCTTTTCATACTACATTACCGGTGTTCTTTTACAGAACCTTCCCGGAGTTCCATCAGACGAAAGATCGCTTGACCGATTTATAGACCTCTACTTACAGGGTGTTCTGGCCGAGGAAGATCAGGAGCGATCGGATAACTTATGAAACAGCGATTGCTTTCCCTGATTCGTAAGGAATTCATCCAGATCGTGCGCGATCCACGCACTCTGGTACTGACCCTGATCTATCCGGTGGCTATGCTTTTCCTGCTGGGGTATGCCATCACCAATGATGTGCGAAACATCCCCCTGGCGGTACTTGACCGCGATCACACCAGTCAATCCCGTGCGTTGCTGGATGCCTACCGCTCTTCTGACTATTTCAAGCTGGAATATTACATTACCGGCGAAGACGAGATGAACTACCTGATTGAGAGCAACCTGGCACGCGCGGCAATCATCATCCCGCCGGATTATGGGCGTGAAATTGTGGCCGGGCGGACCGGTACGGTGGCCTTTATCATCGATGGATCCGACCCGAATGTGGCTGGAACTGCTTTGACCGCGGCTGTGATGGTCGGACAATCTCAGGCTACAAAGATCGTTGCCGAACGTACTATGCGACCGGCAAGAACCCAGCTTCCGGTGGATGTGCGCACGCAGGTCTGGTACAACCCGGGGATGATCACGGCCTACTACATGATCCCGGCTCTCATTGGCTTGATCCTGCAATTTCTGACCACTTTTCTCACATCCACATCCATCGTGCGCGAACGGGAACGCGGCACGATCGAGCAGTTGATCGTCACCCCCATCCGTTCCTGGGAAATGGTGGCCGGAAAAATGCTCCCCTACGTGCTGATCGCTTTCGTTGATATGGTAGAGATACTGGTCGTGGGTGTACTGCTGTTCAATGTGCCCATTAATGGCAGCCTGTTATTGCTTCTGCTTCTTTCCTGCCTCTTCCTCATCACCACATTGGGCATCGGGCTACTCATATCCACTGTGGCCAATACGCAGCAGGAAGCCATGCTGACCACCATGTTTACCCTGCTGCCGTCCATTTTTCTATCCGGCTTTATGTTCCCGCTGGCAGCCATGCCCGGATTTCTTCAGGTTGTCAGTTATGCCATTCCCCTGCGGTATTTCCTGATCATCACCCGCGGTATTGTGCTCAAGGGAACCGGCGCTTCCGTGATGATCCCCGAGATCATGGCGTTGTGCTTTTTCGCCCTGTTGGTGATGGCGGCAACCGCTGTCCGTTTTCGTAAACAACTGGATTGACCATGCCCGAACCTGTTCTGCTGGTTGAACATCTAACCCGTTCTTTTGGTGACATCCATGCTGTCACCGATGTCAGCCTCACAGTGCTGCCCGGACAGATCTACGGGTTGGTGGGGCCGGATGGGGCCGGAAAGACGACCACCCTGCGGTTGATCTGCGGTGCTTTTAAACCGGATCACGGATCCGTAAAAATCTGTGGCCTCTCACTTATGGACCAGGCCGAACAGGCCCGGGAACGAATAGGTTATTTAAGTCAGCAGTTCTCATTGTATGAAGATCTAACTGTTCTTGAGAATATCCGCTTTCTGGCGGAGGTCCGTGGAATGGCAGAAAATGAATGGCTGCCCCGGTCGCGGGAAAATCTGGCATTCGTAGGTCTGGACGCTTTCGAAAACCGCCTGGCCGGGCAGTTGTCCGGTGGAATGAAACAAAAACTCGGGCTGGCCTGTGCTCTGGTTAACCGGCCGCGCCTGTTGCTGCTGGATGAACCCACCACCGGCGTTGACCCTGTGACGCGCCAGGACTTCTGGCAGCTGGTCATCCGTTTGTCCGGAGAACAGGGGATGGCTGTTCTGGTCTGCACCCCGTATATGGATGAAGCATCCCGTTGTTCAAAGGTGGGTTTCATGCGGTTAGGCCAAATCATACAGGAGGGAACGCCGAGTCAACTGCGTCAATTACTGGCTGGCAGAATTCTGGAATTGACCGGCGAGCCTTTATCATTACTGGTTAAAACAGCCCGCCTGGATACGGATGTGCAGGACGCTCAGCGTTTTGGCGAACATCTTCATCTTCGTGTAGCGGAGGGCACGTCCGCTGACGTGAAAAAGAGGCTGGCCAGAGCGATCCGTTCAGCCGGTGGAAACACGTGGTCTTTCAAGGAAATTCCACCCCTTCTGGAAGATGTTTTTATCGAATTGGCGGGTGAAAGGCGGGAGGAAAGAGAAGAATGACATCCATTATTTCGGTGATGGGCCTTACCCGCCGGTTCGGGGATTTTACGGCCGTTGACCATATTACGTTTGATATTGAGCCCGGGCAGGTTGTGGGGTATCTGGGTCCGAATGGTTCCGGAAAGACCACAACGATCCGCATGTTGCTGGGTTTAATCAGCCCAAGCGAAGGGTCCGCCCGGGTCATTGGTTACGACGCGGCCACCCAGTCGGAAGAGGTACGCGCTCGAACCGGGTATATGTCACAGAAATTCGCCCTGTATAATGAGCTGACTGCGCGTGAGAACCTGGCGTTCTACGCGGGTGTTTACGGAGTAAAGGATATAAGCCGGGTGGATGAACTCCTTGAACATCTGGTGCTTTCTCCTGTGAGCGGACAGCTGGTGCGAACCCTGTCAGCCGGGTGGCGGCAGCGGCTCGCGCTTGCCGCGGCCATTGTTCACCGTCCGCAGCTCCTGCTATTGGATGAGCCAACGTCGGGGGTGGATCCGACAGCCCGCCGGGCATTCTGGGAGATGATCTATGATCTTGTGACTAAAGGAATCACTATTCTGGTTACCACCCATTACATGGATGAATCAGAATACTGCGGAAGGGTCGGTATATTGAATAACGGTCGCCTGTTGGCCCTGGATACTCCGGCTAACATAAAAGCTTCTCTGAAGGGAAACATGTGGGAAGTATTCCCCGAAGGGGGAAACAGCGATCGCACGGATATGTTACTGCCGGTCATGGATATCCTGGCCGCGACGGATGGTGTTCTGCGTACCAGCCTGGCGGGCGACCATTTGCGAATTCTGGCGAAAAGCAGCGTACGGCATCGGGATATTTCGTCCAGTCTGGAGAGCAACGGTATAAGGCAGGCCATTGTTAAGCCGGCGCTGCCGGTCATGGAAGATGCATTTATGTCACTGGTCGCGCGTTAATGCTGAAAACCACGCCAGATTCCTTCACAATCAGTATTATTTAACCAAGGTGAAGCATGCAAAATCACAACAAGAAATTCATACCCCTCTTTGTCATCATATTTGCCGTTGTGGCGTATGGACTTTATTACCTGTTCCAGACAACAATTTTTCATAACGGCACAATTGCTTCGGGGTCTATTGAAGCAAACGAGATTCATCTGGGTGTAGTGACTGGAGGGATCGTAGACCGCATGCTGGTTGATGAGGGTGACCCTGTAAAGAAAGACCAGCTCCTGGCTGTAGTCAGGGAAGGGGCGGGGACATCGTCCGGCAATATCCGGTCGCCTATAGATGGTATTGTGCTGTTACGCGCGGCCGATCCGGGTGAGATCACCACGGCCGGCGGCTCATTGCTGGTTGTTGCGGACCTGTCAACGGTCAATGTGACGGTCTATGTTCCCGAATCGCAGTACGGACAGATTTATCTGGGGCAGGATCTGGCTGTGACGGTAGATTCATTTCCCGGCAATGTGTATATTGGCATGGTAACCCGCATTGCCGATGAGGCGGAATTCACACCCCGTAACGCGCAGACGATACAGAATCGAAAAAATACCGTCTATGCGGTCAAGTTGACCATCCCGAACCCGAACATGGACTTAAAACCGGGTATGCCGGCAGATGTCACCCTTCCGGTGAGATAGCCGGTGGTTTTTCCGCGGTGGGGATTTCCAGACTGATGGCGGCTTGAACCGCTGGCTGCTGCCCTGAGATCACGACATAGGCATACAGTGCCAGTAGCAGAGAGAACATCACAAACAACCCCGGGGGGACGACCTCCAGGGAAATGTTTTTTGCCAAAATACCCATCAAAGCCGGGCCAGCGGCAGAACCGATACCCGCGGCGCTCATTTCCATTCCAATCGTATTTGCAGCAAAGCGTGGATGTACCCTTGTCACCGTTCCGGACATGAAACCCGGGAAAATGGGGGCGATGGCAAGACCCGTCAGACCGATTCCGATGAGGCTCAGGGTATCCGAGACGTTCACCCATAGTAATGTAACGCCAGCCATCGCCAAAAGGATACTGATATACATCAATGTATCGAGTTTGACACGCCGCGTATACAATCCGGCGGAAAACCGGCCAATGGTAAAGAAAGCCCAGTAACTACCGGTGAGCAGGCCGGCAATGGCTGGTTCTATCCCCCGGCTTTCAGTCAGCAGGGAATATGCCCAGGCGCCCAATGAAACCTCCGCGCCGCAGTATATGAAGAACAGCAAAATACTTAACCATACACGGGGTTGTTGAAACGTTTCCCGGTATGATGTTTTGTAATCTGTGAGTTTTTTGTTTTCCCCGGTATCGTCCGGTTTTTTGTCGCTTTTCCAATATGGCAGGGTGAATAAAAAGCTGATCCCCAGGATGATCTGAAATCCACCGACGATATCATAACCGAGCCGCCATGAATTCATCGAACTGACGGCGAATGTCATGATCAACGGGCTCAGGGTAACACCAATGCCATAACTGGCGTGCAACCATTGCATCAAACCTTCGTGGAAATTGGCGGCCACATATGTATTCAATCCGGCATCTATGGCTCCGGCTCCAAGACCGGCAAAAAGCCCCAACGCGACCATCAACCACCAGGATGGTGATATGGAGTATCCGATCAAAGTGAAGCCGGTCAACAGACAGCTTCCTGCCAGTACGCCCCCCACGCCAAACCGGGAGATCAATTTTCCATTGAAAAAGCTGGATGTCAGGTAACCGATGGTTGCCGTAAAAAGGATCATCCCCATGGAATCAAGGGGAATGCCAAAGTCAGATCGAATGGAAGGCCATCCAACCCCCAGCAATCCATCAGGCAATCCGAGAGCTATGAAAGCGATATAAGCCAGAAGGATCAACCCTTTTCGCACATTGTGTTTCTTCTGTTCGACCATAAATGATTATCCCGCTCCTATTAATGGAGGGCATTCTAGCATAAATGTTGCGATTATGCTTACACAGGCTGGATAATTCTTAAACAACAAGACCTTGAGTCAAGTACCAAATGTCTTAATCCATTTGTTGTTACGGCTCGAAAGCATAGCTCAAGAGAACTAAATCACCCCGAAACCTTTTTCCAGAACTTTGATGATCCGGAAGACGGTTTCATTCACGGGTGTCGGGATGTTGTATTGTTCCCCCAGGGTGATCACCCGGCCGCTGAAGACTTCAACCTCTGTTTTCTGACGGGCTTCCATGTCCTGCAGCATGGATGTTTTACCCTCCGGCGACAGCCTGTTCATAACCGGGTACCAATTGGTGATGTCCTCTTCATTAAGCCCGATCCCGGCTGCCTGCGCCAGCACTACCACTTCGCGCATTAATGATTCCATCAACTGCTGGGCAACAGGATCTTGCTGGAATGCCGCGTACCGCATCCCGGTCACGGCTGAAGCCTGGTTAATTCCCACATTGATCATAAATTTCCACCACAGCCAGCGCAGCATATCTTCGGGTGTTTTGTGGGCGATGCCGGCCCGGTCAAAGGCTTCCTGAATCTTTTTAACCCGGGGAGAAATGGTTTCATTACGGGCCTCACCGAAATAGTGCGTTCCCGGTGTAGTGTAAACCACTTCATTCCCCACCCGGACGGCGTCAATTCCCAGGGAGATGGCGTAGACAACTTTGTCCATTCCATAGAATGAACCAAGGATTTCTTCGCTTTCCAAACCGTTCATTACCGATAGAAAAATGGTCGAATTGTCCACCAGTTTATCCAAACCGCGCGCGGCATCTTGGAGGTGATGATGCTTTAACGCGACAAGGATCAGATCGACTGGCCCTTCGGCTTCGTCCGGGTCCACGACGGGCAGATTGTAGGCTTTGCCATTGACGATCAGGCCATCTTTGGTCAATTTTTCAAACCGTTGCCCTTTGGCTACCAGCGAGGTGGAAAAACCGGTCTCGTGGAATCGTGTGGCAAAATAGGCGCCCATCGCGCCAGCCCCCAGAATGGCTACTTTTTGAATGTCTCGCATGGTATGTCTGGATCCTTATTTTCAGAGAGTATTATGTGATGGCCTGTTTTTCAATTCCAACATATGACTGTTATGGTGTGGTTGTTGGTGTTTTTATTTTGTGTACAGGAATATGCGCCACTCAGATGGATTGCCCAGTTCTCCGCTGGCATCTATCGGGATGACACGCCATTTTCCGGTTTGTTCACCCACGAAGTTGAATGCATACATGGTCTCTATGGTTTCACGTGTGGTCTTTTCCAACATGGGATGTGAGAAACAGGTGTCCGTATCAGTCGGCGCGCAGGCCATGATCTCCACGAGGTACTTTGCGGCACCATCTACCGGTTCCCATAACAGGGTAGTGGCACGCGGATAAACATCAAATGTGGCACCGTCATCCGGTGAGACCAGGATGGGAGCCGGAAGGCCCGGTACAACCAGAGTCTCCGCCTGCGCGGCAGCGGGTTGGTCGTCAACGGAGGGTTCTGCTGTTTGTGTAGGCTCTAACTCCTCCACAGGTTCGACTTCGGTCGAGTCTTGCAGTATCGAAAACTCCTCCGGCAGGCGTTCGAAAATGATTCCCGCAAACCGGTTGCACTCTTTAAGCAGATCTGTCTCCTGCATGGATTCCGGAACGATAAGACCGATGTTTACAACAGTGGTGTCTCTTACAGCGACAAAGGATGCCTGATGTCGTGGGGGAACGGTAAGCCATGCCCAAAAGGAAATATCATTTCCACCGCCAGCAAATAATCTGGCATTCATGGATGATGAACCTTTGGCCTGTGTCGCCAGTTTGGTGAAGAAACCACGGTAATCCGATTGCTTTGCCAGTGTTACGGCTTCATTTCTGAATGTGTCATCCACATCAAGCCCGGCTAAACCGAGTAGTTCAATTTGATTTTCCATAATCGCCGCGCCTTCTTCATCCCGACCCG
Organism: uncultured Leptolinea sp.; assembly: GCA_964446955.1. Classification (GTDB taxonomy): domain Bacteria; phylum Chloroflexota; class Anaerolineae; order Anaerolineales; family Anaerolineaceae; genus Leptolinea. Next base: position 547,409 of record CAYUQJ010000002.1, on the reverse strand, counting down.
CCGTGATAGAAATATTGGAAAGCCCATCTTCTATATTTTTGAATGTGCAGGCGCCATCAAGGTTTTGTGGTTCATCGACCGGTTCATTCAGAAATGATTCCACATCTGCGGCTGTAACGATACTGCATATATTGAAAAGGTCTTCAAACGGTAATTCGCCCCCAGTAGCCAGTGTGGGAGACAGGTCTATATCATCTTCCCCATCTACGTCATCTGCATTCATTTCCGGTGTAGGGACTGGTGTTCCTTCAACCGGGGCACTGGTAGGGGCGGTGACAGCCGGTTTCAACGCGGAACTTAAATTACACGAAAGCAGAAAGAAACCCATAGTGATAATCGCCAACTGGCGATAAATTTTATTCATAACCAGATCTCCCTAATCAATACTTGTGTTGACCGTATTAAGTATAAGCAAACCAGGAGATTCTGTGCAATTTTCTTTCCAACCAGGCAAAAAATCCTTAACAAAAAAAGAGAAGCCCACTTATCGGTGGGCTTCTCAGGTAGGACAATAATGAGATTAGGCGGCTTCGGTAACGACCTTGCCTTCGCCTCCGCCCTTCTGGGCTTTGGAGACGGCGCGGACGGTTTCAATAGCCATCCAGACAGCCAGAAATACATAGATCAAGCAGGTTACCGGAACAATGGCGTTGGCATCTGTGGGGAAGCCAACCCAGGCACCTTCTTTGACGGTGTAGCTGAGGAACATGTTGACCAGAGCCCAGGAGCTCATAATGAACATGAACACGGCCGGAAGTAAGGCATATAGCCAGGCTTTCTTGTTCTTGGCAGTGTTGAGCAGCCAGATGGTGATTCCGATAAGGGCCAGAGCGGCCAGAAGCTGATTGGAGGCACCGAAGGTCTTCCAGAACACACTCCAGGCGGGTAGTGGTTTGCCGGCGGCATCGGTCAGAGTGACGGTCATCAACCAGACAGGAACACCACCCATGATGACGGTGGAGATAATCCGGCCAGCCCAACCCTTAAGACCAGAGAGCTCCTGGATGATAAAGCGGCCAAGGCGGACGCAGATATCCAGCGTGTCGTACACGAAGGTTGTGAAAGCCATCAAACCGAAGGAGATACCGAACGCCGGGCTGACACCGATCAACTGCATGAAGGCGCCGATACCGGATGCGTACACAAAGTTCGGGGATTTCTTCAACAGTTCGTTGTCCTGGGCGACGATCATCACGCAGGACAGGGCGATCAACGCGACTACGCCTTCCATGAGCATGGCGCCGTAACCGATCAACTTGGAATCGGATTCTTTCTTGAGCTGTTTGGATGTCGTGCCAGAACCAACCAGCGAATGGAAGCCGGAACAGGCACCACAGGCTACTGTAATAAACAGCATCGGGACCATGGGGGTCCAGAAGCTTTCATCACCAAAGGGTTTGGTGAAGGCGGGGTATTGGATGGTAAAACCACCGAATACTACGCCAATGGCAGCCACAATAACGGAGGCGTACATGAAATAACCGCCCAGATGGCCGCGGGGTTGGAGCAGCGCCCAGACCGGAACAACAGCCGCGACGATACAGTAGACCATGATGAGCATGTTCCAGACTTTCTGGGGGCTCAAACCGGCAACCTCGCCAATATTGACGGGGATGTATTTGCCAGCCCAGATGGCCACGCCAACGAGGGGCAGGAAGATGATGGTCGCCCATTTCAGGCTGAGTTTGGTGTAGCGCAGCAGCAAGCCCATGATGATCGGCAGGATCAGGTACATGATGGATGAGGAAGCGATCGCTCCGCCACCCACTGTCTCGCCGTCGGCCAGTTCGATTACATTGACGAATGCCGAGCTAGTGACATCAGCAAAGGCAACAATAATCAGGATCAGGGCGAAAAGAATAAACACATTAAATAGCACCCACGCGCTCTTGGAAACATGCATACGGACTGTTTCGGTGATGGAGCGGCCTTTGTTGCGGATGGAGGCAACCAGCGCGCCCATATCATGCACACCGCCAATAAAGATGGATCCAAGAATGATCCAGATCAACGCAGGCACCCAACCAAACGCGATACCGGCCAGGATAGGACCTGTTACAGGACCGGCAGCCGCAATGGCTGAGAAATGCTGCCCAAGAAGGAATTTGGAATCGGTGGGGACGTAATCCAGACCATCTTCCATTTCCACAGCAGGTGTTACACGGCTATCGTCCAACTCAAAGATGTTCTTGGCGACGAATTTGCCGTAGGTGATATAAGCGATGTAGAAGATCGCCGAACCACCCAGCACGATGAAGAGAATATTCATACCTTTTCCTCCCGGCGCGTAAGCGCCATGAAAAATTTAGAATCACACAGGCAGGCAGTGTGATTACAGTAATGAAACCCTGTTGCCAGGGGCATAACATTTCCCCTCCCGGGATTTACATATTTTTTGTTTTTGGGCGGGTGGGGAACTATAGAAAAGAAAGGACGAAACGCTCTTTTCTAACATTATATTAATACTTTGACCCGAAAACGGAATGTGATATTGCTCATCTCTTTACCGGTCAAAACGCAGTTTAATTATGTTTTAATGTTACATGCTGAGTAATACTTAAAAGCATTAGAAAGAGCGGATGATTTTTCTTTTCCAGTTGTTTTAACCGGGAAATCGGGAAAAAGATACGCTTTTTAAGAAAAATTTAATAATTTGTCACATTCAGGCTAATCGCGCGCCATTGGGCACATGCGCATCCGGGCAGACCAAAACTACGGCGCCGTCTTCCCGGTGAAAGCCGGTAACAAGACATTGTGAAAGAAATGGCCCGATTTGCTTGGGAGAGAAATTGACTACTGCCACCACTTGCCGGCCAATCAGCGAATCGATGGAATAGAGTTCAGTAATCTGTGCGCTGGAGTTCAGTATGCCAATTTCGGAGCCGAAATCTACCGTTAGTTTGTAAGCAGGTTTACGCGCTTCGGGAAATTCTCGCACATCAAGAATCGTGCCGACCCTGATCTCCACTTTTTGAAAATCTGACCAGTCAATGGTCTCCATAGATGTTCTCGCTATTTCTTTGGTGGGAACAGGGTTATTTGTTCCAATAAACGGAAGAACAACCCTTCTGGAAGAAGCCACCGCATAAAACTTGCCTGCTTCGCGTCTGCGCCTACCGTGTACCGCAATCGCCCGCTTTGGTCGACCGCTGCTTTATAAATTTCCCGGGCAACGATCTCAGGGTCAATACCGTTGAGGTCGGCGTATTCACCCAGGGATTTCTTTCCCCTTTCGATGATATCAGCGTAAAACTCCTTTAATTTGGATGAATCCGCCCGGTCTAATGACCTGTCATAAAAATCTGTCTTGATCACACCCGGTTCGATGAGGCGGATTTTGATATTAAGAGGTTTCAATTCATACATCAATGCTTCGGTAAATCCTTCGACAGCCCATTTTGTGCTGTTATAAACGGAATAGAGTGGAAAACTGGTCCTCCCCCCCATGGACGCGATGTTGATCACGGTTCCGTCCTTTTGATCGCGGAAGACGGGTAAAAAGGCACGGGTGACAGACATCAGCCCGAAAACATTGGTGTCATATTCCCGTTTTATCTGTTCTTCTGATGTTGTCTCAAACGGTCCATACACGGCATACCCGGCGTTGTTGACCAGTACATCAATGTGCTGAAATTCTTTTACAGCGTGGTCAACAGCAGACCGGATGCTTTCTTCATCTGTTACATCCAAATGAAAAAGGTTGGAAAGTCCGAGATCGTGCAGCGGTGTGCGTCGATTTTCGGGATGACGCATGGTCGCTGCCACTTTCCATCCCTGTTGGTGGAAGTATCGGGCCGCCGCGAGGCCTATTCCACTGGAAGCACCGGTGATGAAAACAGTCCTGGATGGATTTATCATTCCCGTCTCCTTTTTTGCGTATTACCCCCGGATGAACCGGTCCGTATGGATTTAGATATTCAAAAATTGTTTTCTGACCATTATTCTATCTCTTTTGATATAAAAATGCCCCCGGAATGCGGGGGCAAGAAAATGTGAGTTCTCGGGTTTGAATTATGAGGAACTACTCTTGGATGGAATTTGGGGAATGATCCAACTGATCAACGCGCGTGGTGACCGTGTTTGCATATACAGCTTGCCCGGTCCCGTCAGTTCAACGACCAGTCCTTCACCGGAAAGCATGGTGGATTTGAAGCCGCCAACAGTTTTCGCCATGACATTAACGGTTCCATCAACAGCAACCAGATGTGTGGAATCTACGGTATAGCGTTCTCCAGAGACCAGTATTTTCTCGTATATAGCCCCATAAGAGGATACAAGAACCTTCCCGCTGCCGGTGGCTTCGAGCATGGAAAACCCTTCACCGGACATGAACGCTTTGCTGCTAAGCTTTGTGGAAAGATCGATTCCATCCTCGGAAGCCAGATAGGATCCGGATTGGATCATCAGCGAGGTGCCTGTCATGGTGATGCAGGTGATATCGCCCGGTAGGTCGGGGGCCAATGTTACCTCGCCGCCCTGCGGTCCGGCTTTCCAGAAATTCTGGAAGAAAGATTCGCCGCCCAGTACAGCGCGTCCAAGCGATTTCAGGAAACCGCCTTCCGCTTTGGTCTCTACGGCCACCCCGTCAGAATGGCTGACCATGGCACCTGAATCAGCGCGCACGCGTTCACCCGCCGCCAGTTTAACTATAGCCAGAGAGTAGGAAGGTCGAAATTGAATATCAACGTCCATTGGGTTTTCTCCTAAGTTATCAAATTAGTTGATGTTCGATAGCATCAGATCCATTCTATACTTTAATGAATCTTCATCACTATATAATACGATGATTTTCTTTACAGGGTTCAACAGGATATGTTTCCTGCTCTAATCATCTTTCATCACTGCTGTTCATCACAATATCATACGCGGTTAATCCGGTTCTTGCGCTTAATCCTTTTTTTTTCGGTATTCTATATTGTATAGAACGCATCGTACCAATATCCAATGAGGAATCCATGCCATTTCAGCAATCATTCTCCGATCTTATTCACGAACGGTATTCCTGCCGGCATTATGACCCGGGGCGGACATCTGCTGAGGCATTCACCAGATTGGATAATTACATTCATTCTTTACCGCTGGGGCCATTTAACGTGGCAGGGCGGTTCCGGTTGGTGCTTGCCGGTGGAATGGACCGGCATGGGTTGCGTGGATTGGGCACGTACGGAGCCATCAAGGATTCTCCCGGTTTCATTATTGGTGTGACCCGTTCAGCTGACAGGGATCTGGAAGATTTCGGCTATCGGATGGAAATGGTCGTGTTGCGGGCGGTTGATCTTGGTCTGGAAACATGCTGGCTTGGTGGTTCCTTTACTCGAAGCACTTTTTCAAAGAAAGCGGATCTTGAAAAAGATGAAATACTTCCCGCGGTCTGCTCGGTTGGTTTTCCTGCCAGTGTCCGGACGCTGGAACAGGTGGAAAAAGCCCGTAAACGACTGGGGTGGGACAATCTCTTTTTTACCGGTGACTTCAAAACCAACCTTTTACCGGAAGATGCCGGTGATTATGCCAGACCGCTGGAGATGGTCCGGTTGGCGCCATCTGCCCGGAACTGCCAACCCTGGCGGATCTTGAAAGCGGGTGATGTTTGGCATTTTTATCTTCAACGAACACATGCTTTTCAGCAATTCGTTTTTCCGGCTATTACAGGTATTGTTGATCTTCAGCGGGTTGACATGGGTATCGCTATGTCACATTTTGAGATGGCTGCGCGTGAGGTCGGTCTCTCTGGTTCATGGGTAGCGCGCGATCCGGGAATTCCGCTGGAAAACAAGTTGATCGAGTATTCTGTTACCTGGATTCCCGCCTGAAGGATCGCGCGGGAAGGTGTTGGACTGTCGATCCACGCAATTCCTCCCCTTGGGAGGAAATCAACCGGCCAGCAGGCTGAATAATGGCATCATGCCGAGGATGTTTATTGCGCAGTGGGTGATCATGCTCAAGTAGATATTCCGTTTCCACGAGACCATGTAAACCATGGGAAGAAGTGCCAGAATGCGGGTGATATTCTGCCAGGGGGAGAAAAAGTGGTAAAGGGAAAAAAGGACCGCATTGATCAATGGAGCCCATACGCGGGAGGATGGAATTCGGGGGAGCAGATAGCCGCGGAAATACAGCTCTTCAACAATCGGCCCGGCGATTCCATTCAAGAGCAATCCGGCGACGACCGTGATCACAACCGCCGTACGCGGAAATTGTGAAAGAACTTCAGGATCACCGTTCAGCATCCAGGTTGCAGGTATCCAGGAAAAGTATTGCTGGATTATGCCCATGTCCATATCGGATAAACCGATAAAAACAAAGCCGCACCAGGCGATCAATAAAGGACAGAATACGAGATATTGCCAGAACGGGATGGGCTCACGAAACAGAACAATTCCATCCAGAGTCAATCGTCCGGATTTCTTTTTGCCTTCACGGTATAAAATCCCCAGCTCAACCGGGATGAGGATAAATAAGATGGCAAGCAGTATGGATAAATACGTCGGGTAACCGGCATTTTCAACGAGTGGGGCTATCAATATGTAGAATACGGTGATAAGCGCGCCAGGAATCAGGTGCAGACCAATAGTCTGCCATGTGGTGTGGTGCTGAATAGAGTTGTTCATTTTATTGGTCTCTGTTTTCCTGTCGGGTATTGTTAGATTCAATAGGTATACGGTATTTGACAGGATTTGTTTCAGGTTATGCGAAAACAGAGACCGTTTGTTTGAGGATTACTTTTGCAGAAACCAGGTGCGATTTTTGATCAGAAGTCCCAGTGTGACGGCGGTAATGGTGATCATGAGAAAGTCCACCAATCCGAGATCGTCCATGAAAGACGCGATCAGGATCAATCCAAGGAGAATGGTCGTGGCGTGGTATATGATCCGGTTGCGTTTGGAGAGCAGCCAGGCTGTTAACGCCAGGCAAAGGGAACACCCAAGCGAGAGGATCCCGATAGCCACTCTAATTTCATCATTTGAAATTTTCACATACTGATTATTGAATGCCAGGATGGAGAATGAGAACCAGAGGAGCGCAATAAGAGCGATCAATCCGATATTAATCTTTACGCTTGCGGGCATCATTTTTTCCCTTTCGCAATCGAAAAACACGACTGGCAATGGGGTCCCATAAATAATCGCGTAAGGAAAGAGCCAGCCGGGTTGGAAAATTCACGCCAGCCAGATAGCGGGCTTTTGGACGCACGGCAGTGATGGATTTAAGGACTACCCTGGTAACGACGTCTGGGTCTGACCTTGTTACGCGCATTTGCGTGGTAAACCCCGCGATCTTTTCATAGAGAGGTTTGTAGGGAGAATGGGCGACTTGTTCTTCTGTAACTCCCTGCACGCGGAATGTTTCAGAAAAGTTCGTTTGGATCAAACCAGGTTCAATCAGGATAACAGAGATACCGAAGGGTGCCATTTCCCATCGCAGGGCATCGCTTAACGCCTCGAGGGCAAATTTGGTTGAGGAATACACACCGTTTACCGGGGTTGCTACCCGTCCGGCGATCGAGCTGATGTTGATGATCCGTCCGCTTCCCTGTGTTCGCATGATCGGCGCTACTGAATGGATCATCCGCAGCGCTCCGAACACATTGACATCATACACCGCCTGAACGTTATCCACTGGGATCTCTTCGACCACACCGCGCGGGCCATATCCGGCGTTATTGATCAATACGTCAATCCGCCCGAATTCTTGTACCGTTTTTGCCACTGCCTGTTCCACAGACAGCGGATCAGTCACGTCAAGTGGCAATTTGAGTTCCGCCGGAAGGTCTTGCAACGTCTCCGGCTTGCGGGCGGTCGCTATGACCGAATATCCCAGCCCGGTAAGTTCGCGGGCCAGATCACGGCCGATCCCGGTGGAACAGCCGGTAATAAGAACTACTTCAGCCATATAAATTCCTCTAACACGAGTATTAAAAACTCTCAGGCGGGGCGCACCTGAGAGTGATCCAAACTCTTTTTTCTTTCGAACTAAAGTCCCTTGAGGGCACTACCAAGCGCCAGGAGCGCGAGACCAACAAGAGCCATCCAGATGGCGAAACTGCCAAGCGCGGGAACTACATTGAGCGCGCCGATAAGGGCAAGAACGCCCAGAATAACCGAGATCCACCAGGTAACTGCTTTGGGTGCACTGAATTTCATGATTATTTCTCCTTTTTCCTTTTGAGCGAAACTAGGTATCTCCCCCGCCCCTTGGTCAATGGCGACCTGCTGAAGAGACGAACCATTTACAATACTATACTTAATTTGTGGATTAAGTCAACTTTAGGAACCATGAATTAATGAAAATCTAATAAACTTTAACGAAACAGAGCTGTCACCAGATTCCGGGAAACAGCCGGTATCGGGTTCGACCGGCGTATTCGTTGTACCCGGAAAGGTTCTTGTGAAGGTACGAATCTTCCATACCGGTGCGTATGATCAGTACCAGTATGGTAGCCGCGGCAGGAATAATACTCCAGGTGGAATCCAGTAGGAACGGCGTGGCCAGATAAGCCAGAATAGCGCCCGCGTATCCGGGATGCCTGAGCCAACTATAGGGGCGGTTTTCGATCACAAAATGTCCGCGTTCTGTTTGCAGCCGTACCATGCCTGAGAAAAACCGGTTGGCCACCAGCGCATAGGAGGCCAGAGCATAACCGGCTAGCAGGATGATCAGAGCCAGAGCCTCTTCCGTGAGGTTAAACGTTGGAGGAACAAACCGTGCTTCAATTCCAGCTACCACTATGATCAGGACGTTTCCAATACCCAATAGCGGAGTCATGACCTTGTCGAAGGGTGCCGCGTCCGGATGATCCAACATGCGGGCGCGTTCCTGTATCAAACCGGGGTTTTTCCGTCCCGCGATCACACGGCTGATGATGAAGGATAGGATATTGAAGATCGCGTATGCCCATGCCTCCCACCACCCCCATCGAAAGGAGATAATTAGCGGCAGGAACGGGAATAAAATGACAAACACAAAAACCTGCACGAAAACGCGTGGATAATTCCTGGGCAGCTTCATGGCGCCCTCCTGTTGATTTACTTTCTATTCGACCTGTTTGTTCAACTCGGCGAGCAGCGTTTCCACCTTTTCACGGGTCAGACCGGCGCTGTTGACCTGCGGCATGGAGATGATGGAATTGAGCGTCCAGTTTCTCACCATTCCCAGCATGGGGTTGCCCGAAGCTCCGGGTATATAGGTGTCTACCAGATTGCGGGCTTTTTGGTTGTCCATGATCTCGCCGATGGTTGAATTTAATGTGAAAGTCATTATTACTCCTTACTTGAACTATTATGCCAGATCGCTCCGGTCATCATTGATGAAATCCCATCCCTGTTTGAAAAACACCACCTGTGCCATGAGCAGCCAGAATAACAGGAATGTCATAATGGTTGAAATGATGGTGAGTGTGCGATCCAGGTTCGCCTGGATGCCGGTAAGCATCTCCTTAATATCTGTCATGGATGACCGCGAATCAGCGATCAGATCCCTGTAAACAGAAAGGTTGGCTGAGATATCATCGATGCTGCGATTCATGGTATCAAGACTGGTCTTGACCCGGATGATATTCTCATCGGCTTTATCCATACTGGTTGACAGGTTTTCAATGGTAACTGGCAAGTCTTCCATGCTGCCGGAAAGGCTGCCGAGTGATTCAGCCAACGGTGTTTCAGGGTTGTAACCTTGCTGCGGTGAAGGTAAGAACGCAGAAAGAATCGGGATATTCCCCACCAGCGCGCGGAAAGAGTCCAGCGATTGGATGGTACCTTCCAGTGAGCGGGCCGCGGTTTCTGCCGTGTCAAGCGACGATGCCGCCGCGTCAACCGCAGCCGGAAGGGTGTCTGTCAGCAGGGCATTCATGTTATCAATGGCCGGCTGGGCGTCATCCACGGAACGGCTGGCTGCTTCCAGTACACCGGTCAGCGCGTTGATGCTGTCGGCAGCGTCATCCACGGTGGACGCGGCTGCTTCCAGTGCTTTATTGCTGGTATCAATACTGCTGTTTACCGTATTAATTGCCCCGTTAATGGCCGTAAAAGCCGCCGGTTTTACCATCCAAATTCCGGCTATTCCGGCCAGACTGATCACCAGTCCGATAATTCCAGCCACGATCAACAGAAAGCCGAACAGGCGGCGGAAAAAAGTCATGGCGCCTCCATCATGTGCACGCGTTTGCCTTAATCCATTATACGTAACATGGTATGGAAAGTTGCCCTTGCATGCACATTATGTCTATTGGCCACTATAGATTATCTTCCGGCGTAACATTGATGATCTGGCACAGGCGTTTGAAAGAATTTATCCGGGCATGCATGTCTTTGTTGTTGAATTCGTAAACGATTCCCTGGTACGACTTGGCTTCCGTTCGTGCTTTTCCGTGAAGGAGTAAAGCCAGAGCCGCGCAATGGACCCGGATGCTGTCATTTCCATGCAAGGCGCAGCGAAGAACAGTGTTCCGGACGCGGTCAGTGGGGTAGTCGCGGGCCAGATTCAGGGCGTAGGTCATTCCTTCGCCGACACGTGTTTCGGGCAGGGCCTTTATGACAACATCTTCCACGTGATCTTCGATGCCCATCTCTTTCAGGTACCGCACCGCGAACAGGCGGCAATCCAGATTGGGGCTATCCAAACAGTCTTTCAAGGCTTGAATTGTGGCTTCTGTACGCAGCGCGGCCAGTGCTTCCACGTCACGCCAGTCTTCGTCTTTGCGGGAGATGAGCAGTTTTTCGACTGTCTTGATCTCATCGGAGGAAAGCTCTTTCAGCGCATCGAGATTGTATCCAATACCTTCATGCCATTCATAGAAGCCTATATTCATTGATGTGAAAAACTGCTCCAACGCTGTCCCGGCGTGCGGGTCCGGTTTACCGGAGAATCGCTGGAAGATGCCATTTTCAGTCATGAAATAGGGGGGAGAAAACTTACACAGTCCTCAGCGGCGCGCCGGGACGGGTCAGTGAGCGGATCAAGTTGGCTTCCTGCGGGTAGAGGCGGAGCATTTCGTCGCGGTCCCCGCCTTCATAATCGCTGTCCGCATAACCGGGTGACATGGTGGTGCCTGCAAGGGCGAATTGCCCACCCGGAAGCAGATGGGAGCTCTGCCACACACCGCGCGGCACGGTAAATTGCACATACTGGCCATTGAGTACATCATGCCCCAGAATGATTTTTTCGGATCTGCCATCGGGATACAGCAGCAGCATTTCCACCGGATCTCCCATATAGAAATGATAGGTTTCATCCAGCGGGAGTCTGTGAATGGCAGAGAAACAGTCGGGATCGTCGATATAGAAATACAGGATGGCCGTCCCCAGGGGATGCGGCCCGGTGCAACCGGCCGGCAGAACATTCTCCGGCAGGAGGTCGGTGGCTTTGTAGGATTGTTTGTAGAAACCACCCTCCACCGGGAGGGGAATAAACTGGAAGTGGTCTTTTATTTTTTGAATAGTTGCTTTATCTACCATGATGTATTCCTGTAATAGGTTGGATGGTTGGTATTAAAACATCGGGCAAGCCTGAACACCGCCGTCAACGATGAGGTTTGTACCGCTTATCCAGCGGGCGGCGTCGCTGGCGAGGAAAATGCAGGCGTCGGCAATATCTTCCGGTTCGCCTACGCGGCCGGTCGGCGCGCGTTTCATAAAGCGGTTGTAGCCGTCGGGCCAGGCTTCCGCCAGACCCGGCCGGTTGATCAGCCCCGGCGAGACTGAGTTCACGCGAATGCCGTGGGGTCCGAGCTCCTGGGCGGCCGCGCGGGTGAAGGCGATCACACCGGCTTTGGCTGCCGAATAGTGGCTGTGGGCGGCCAACGGGTTGGTGGCGTCGATGGAGCCAATGTTGACGATCGAACCGGTTTTACCAGCCTCGACCATTTTACGGGCAGCCGCCTGGGTACAAAGAAACACCGATTTGAGGTCGATATCGATGGTCTGATCCCATTGATCCGGTGTCATTTCGAGGACGCTGGCGTTCGGATATATTCCTGCGTTGTTGACCAGAATGTCCGGTACGCCGAATTGGGAGCATACCGCGTCAAACATCGCAGTAACCTGTGCCGGGTCTGATACATCTGCCGGGTGGTAAAACACCTTTCGTCCTGTACTTACAATGTACTCACTGACAGCCGGTGAAGGTTTCAAGTCACAGATGGCCACATCGGCACCGGCCAGGGCAAAGCGATGGGCGATGCCCGCACCGATCCCCGCCCCCGCGCCGGTTATCAGGGCGATCTTGCCGTTAAGGTCATTCAAGTAATGGGATGGTTCCTCTACCATACGCAATCCTTTCTACACCGGTAATTTGAATTGCCTGCCATTTGCGGTCAGGTAGTTGGCTGATTTAATGTGAAAGAATTGTACCCGACAGCACAACAAAAAACAGGACGCGAATTCGCGCCCTGCTGGAAAAAACCAAATCACTGGGTGACTGTGATCTTTAATGTGTAAGCGGCGTTCCCCCGGTTGGGACCTACAAGAACGGTATACGTGCCGTCTTTCGTGAGCGTTTCCGACCATTTAGTCTCTTCAGCGCCGGAGACGGATGTGCCGTCCGGGCCGGTAACGGTGAAGACCGCATTACTTTCCAGAGATGTGACGGTCACGTCCAACGTTTCCTGCGCGGCAGCGTTAAGGGTGTAGCGGTCGCGTTCTCCACTGAGAACCGCTCCGTCGATGCTAAAATCCAGCGGACCGTTCTCAAACCGGATGATCTGATCATGGGCAATCTTTGGACCTTCCACCTTCTCTTTTGTCGGCACGGCCTGCGGTGTGGGCGCTGGTGGAATGGTGATGGTTAATTGATAGGAAAGCGGCTGGTCGGAGGCTGAAACCAGCTCAATGAAGTAATCCTGTGTGGCGGGGAGCAATCCGGACCATTCTTTGGATGGGGCTGTGCTGGTGAACACCGTTCCGTCAGCACCCCATACATACAGGTATGAATCAGCGCCTTCCGTCTCTGTTGTCAGGTTGATGGTCATCTGCTGGCCGGCGGACGCGCGCAGCACAAACCGCTGGTTCCCTTTCGCCGGCAGGTCGCCGCGGGTCGTTCCACCCATGGTTCCCGGCTGGAATTGGATGCGCTTGGCTTCCGGTGTGGCCAGTGGCGGCATTTTCACTGTCAGACGGTAACCGAGAGGGTCCATACCGGAATTTTTCAGGTTCAGGTAATAATCCTGGGTGGTTGGCAGGTTGCCGTCCCATTCGGCGACCCCCGCGATTTGCGGGATGAGTGTCGCGCCGTCGGCGCCCCACAGCGAGATGACCGCCGGTCCGCCGGATTCAATGGCTGTTCTGATATTGACCGCGCGGCCTGCTTCCCCTTTGAAGACTACCTGTATCTCACCACCTGAATTCAGTTTGCCAGGGGAGGCGATCATGGTGGTGGACGAGAAATCCAGCCGTTGCGCATCAGCGCGCGCTTCGGGGTGCTGCGGGGCAGGTGTGGCGGGCGGCAAGGGTGTGGGGATGGTGGTGGTGGGGAACAGTGTGGCGGTCGGGATGGGTGTGCTGGTCTGGCAGGCGGACAGGATCAGCGCAAGAATGATGAGAATACCGGGGATGGATGGTGACAGTTTTGGCATGGGGCTCTCCATATGGCTGAACAAAAAAGGCATACGGGTGGCGCGAATCACTGGAACGATACCATTGTACAGTTTAACGCTTTTGTCTGCATAAGAATTACATCCCGATCCGGGCGGTTTAACGGTCGGTGATTTTTAAATGAACGGATAGAAAACCCTTCGGGTTTTTGAAACCCGAAGGGTTTGGTTTGATGGACGAGTTTGTACTGGCAGAGATGGAGAATATGAAAGGCTTTTTCCCAGTGCTAGCCCATCTCCCTCCGCAACACCTCAAAAAATAAACTTCGGGCCTGTTTCTCGCGCCACGGGGTGTGACCGCAGTTGCGCAGCAGAATAAAGCGGAAGTCCGCCAACCGGGCAGCCAGCGGAACACGCACACCCTCTGCCGGGTGCGGATCGTGGTCGCCATGGATGGCCGTTACCGGGCAGCGGATGTCCGCGGCCAGTTCCATCAGGGAGCCGTCACGCCGCAGGTTCGCGGCGGATTCCCACACGGCAGTGTATATCCGTCCATTCGGGGCAGCCCGATCCGCCGCGTCATAATCCACGGGCAACGGGTCGAAGCTGTCGGCTTTTGATGCCAGTTCCCCAAGGCGGGCCAATAACGTGTCCGCATCAGAACGGGTGGGTTCGGACAGCGCGGCATTCAGCCCATGCCACTCGTTTCGTTCGCGCGGGGAGAGGCGGCGCAAGCGCGTCGTGACGATCTGTCCGGCGTAGCGCTCGTCAAGCGGCGGGCTGGAGACCAGCACCAACCGCCGTGCCAGCTGCGGGTAACGTGCCGCGGTGATCCATGCCAGCCAGGCGCCCCACGAATATCCAATCAACGTGAGGGGCAGGAAGGCATGTTCCTCCAGTTGGGCGCGCAGTTCTTCCACCTGCCCGTCCAGTGTTTCCGCGGACTGCAGCGGCTCGAGGATGCCCGACCGGCGGGACAGTTCACGGGCTACCGGCGCCATTTCGCCGACAGCACCCGGCCCGCCGTGGATAACAGCGGCCGTATAGGGGCTATTCCCGTGCGCGCGGACGTCTGGCACGGGGCTTGGATGGAGCTTCTGTCTTAATTTCGGGTACTTTTTCCACAGGTTGCGAGGGGACTTCCGCGCTGGCTCTTGTTCCAGCTACGGTTCCGTTATTAACCGATGAGTCATCAGCGGCTGCCAGCCGGTCAATCCCTTCACGGTAGGCGAGGCCGGTCATGGCGCAGCCGACCAGCATAATGTAGAAACCGACCAGCATGGGGAAGATGAAGAGCATACACATCAGCACGATGGTCATGTAAAAAATGTAAGACAGCATGTACACGATCCCCAGGAGACCCATTACGATAACCAGTGCCAGGAAGAACCCGCCCAGGTTGGCTTTGAAGACCTTCCACCAGCCGGTGAAATCGAACCCGGCAGAGAAGGAATCTCGCGCCACGGTGTGCGCGGTGGCCGGCGGAACGATAAGGGATGCCGCCATAGCCAGCAGCATGCTAAGAGCCATGGACAGGAATAATACTGCCATGGTTATAAACATGGGAATCATGGCCGCTTCGTCGTTGCCCGATCCTTCTGCCGCGATCATTGTGACGAACATGGCGATATAAGCGACCACACCAATCAGTGAGGTCACCAGGGATGGTAGCATGTACACAAACCACATGGCAAACAGGCGCCAGCCGTCTTTAAAGTATTTACCCCAATCGTCCCATTCCGGCAGGTACAGATCGCCTCGTTCCACGACCAGCCGGTTTAATATCTGGTAGCCGTAGCCAATGACGAAAAGGGAGGGGATGACCGGTACGAACATCCCGGCAACGGTAAGCAGCACGCCCAACCCAAGTTTGCTCTTCCATCTCGGGTCTTTGAACGGATAGGATAAAACATCTTGCATGCTATAAGTGGTCAATTCAGCCATCGTTTTTTCTCCCTGAGAAGGTTGGAACACCGGGTTTTATTTATTAATGATGTTTTCCCGATCGTTTTCATTATAGTACAGGGTCAATCGGTTGGATTTGTACCGCTCTTAGCCAGAGCAAATAGCCGCTTCGAGGCCAGCACACAGAAGACCATCCATGGGATGAGGGAGAGCAATGAAAAAACAAGTCCAACCATACCGGCTGTTGACGGTATGATCATCAGGATGCCTGCCGCCCACGCCCAGGCGTTGGCTGTTTTGCTGAATACCGTCCCCCGGCGCATGATCCACGCGAAGATCAGCAGGGCAGCGGCATTCATAACGTAGTATGTATCGAACGCCGTACCGCGGTATGTTTCCAACATTACCTGACCGCCGGCCTGAAAAATGGCGCGTTGCGCGTCCGATGTGGCTGCGGCGAATTGGTGACTGAGGGAGAGCATCTCAAACGCGGTATTGGAGGCGTAATACGCGGCAATCCCCACCAGCCCGAGGACCAGCGCGATCAAAGCGGGAGCTTCCCCGTCACGCCGCAGGGCGGCGTACAGGCCAAGGTACACGATGATCAACAGGGTATTGTTGATGATATACAGCAGGTCCATACTGAGTAGACCGAGGAATGAGTTTTCAAGGAATAGTGTGAAAAAACCGTCCACGGTTGTGGGCGGCGGCCAGAGGATGAAGATGACGATCTGAATGATCGTCAGTGCCAGCATGGCTATGAACGCCATCCCGCCGGCACGGAATAGCCCTTGAGATGGAAAGGCAGAGCTGAAAGTTCTGTCAGAGAAGGTTGTCACGGGGTTTACTCACGTAAAGGGAATCAGCCTTAAGAGGTTCCTGTCGGCTGTGCGCCTACTTTACCATGATTTCTTCCAAATCCCGTGAAGTGATGCCATTTTTTTTCGGTTAATCACCGGTGACCGGGAGGTATATCAGGAAACGAGAATTTCAGCCGACTACCTGGTCCCGACCGGCTTGTTTTGCCCGGTACAGATTCTGGTCCGCTCTATCGATCATACTGGACACGGAATCACCGGTTTTATATTGCGCTATACCGGCGCTCGATGTGAAAGGGATACAGTTATCCGGATTCATCGTTCTGACTTTCTCCAGCAGACGGTTGGCAACGGCGCGTGTTTTTTCTATCGATGTGTCCGGGAGGACGACCAGGAACTCATCACCTCCATACCGTCCGATCATATCGATCGAGCGACAGTTTGATCTGATAACATGGGTTATTGACCGGAGAACTTTGTCACCTTCCAAATGACCGTATGAA
This sequence comes from uncultured Leptolinea sp., assembly GCA_964446955.1. Lineage (GTDB taxonomy): Bacteria > Chloroflexota > Anaerolineae > Anaerolineales > Anaerolineaceae > Leptolinea. Next base: position 530,661 of record CAYUQJ010000002.1, on the reverse strand, counting down.
TCGTTGATGTTTTTGAAATTATCGATGTCCATAATGATGATCGATAGCGGTGATTTGTTTCTGTCCGCCCGTTCGATCTCTTCCGTCAGGCGTTGAACCACGTACAGGTGGTTGTACAGGTTGGTCATCGAATCGCGGATGGCCAGTTCTTCCGCTTTGTCCAGCTGCCGGTAGTACATATGCAGAAATGCCATCAGGATCAACGAGTTGCCGAGGGAGGCAAATACCACGCCGACCATAACGTCGATCATGTGGATATTGGGATCGGTATAGCGGTATAACAGATCAGGACGTTTGAATTCCAGAAAGACAAGCAGACACACGAGGATCACAAAAACCCCGACCACCAGGCTGCTGACGGGTAAATTGGCTTTGGGCTCTTTCCGGGTCACGGTCAGGATTGTCAGAAATGAACCGAATAAGAGGATGAAGTATGGCACCGAGCTGTAAATACCCCCGTTGAATATCCACAGGACGGGAGTGTAAAGAAAGATCAGCGTAAAGATGCTGATGATGCGCCAGAATTTGAAATCATTCCGGAAACGCGAAAAATAGAAGGACATGCCCAATACGAAGGTAAAGAGAAAATTACTGGCAACAAGAACCGGACTTAAGCCGGCTAAAAGACATTCAATACCGGATAGAAAACAAAAGAGCCCGCCAATCATGCAGGCAACATTAAATATCCGATTGATCTCTGACAGATTATCGCTGCCGGACAGCCAGTTGATCAGCTTTTTAAACATGCCGGTAGAGTCCTTCCAGGAGCAATGGGGGGACCTGTGAAGTGATTGCTGAGATGATTAAGCTTATACCTGTCTTTTTCTCGTACTGATCCACGCGAGGGTTACATGGCCGTCATATCCTCTATGGAAGATATGGACGATGGTGAGATCGACAGGGTTCTTTGAAATGTCCCCATCTAATTAGCTTGCCATTAATCATAACCAATTTTTCCCAAAATACCAGTAAGAAACACGTAAAAGTTAGGTTAAGGTTATAAATATTTTGTTTTAGTTGCAAATTACTGCTTCCAGCATTATGGTTATGGCTGTTCAAAAGCCTGAATGAGCGAGTTCATGTCGAGTTTTTTCATTTTCATCAAGGCTTTTACCATCCGTCCCTTACGAACTGAGTCCCGGCTGTTCATCATCTCACCCAGAATAGTTGGAACGATCTGCCAGGATAGACCGAAGCGGTCTTTCAGCCAGCCGCATTGTTCCTCTTCCGGATGCGCGGAAAGTTTATCCCAAATACCATCGAGCTCTTCCTGTGTATCCACGTTGACATACAGAGAGACGGCCGGTGTGAACGGGAAATCAGGGCCTCCATTTAATGCCATGAAGCGCTGGCCTTCCAGGGTGAATTCCATCACCAGAACGCTGTCCTCCGGACCGGGGCCTTCAGCTCCATACCGCGAGACAGATTCGATCCTTGAATCATTGAAAACGGATAGATAGTACTCTATCGCTTCTTCGGCGTTGTTATTGAACCAAAGGCAGGGGACGATCTTTTGCATGGGCATCCTCCGTTCGTATAAGAAAGGGTTATACAAACAGCATATCGTTTCTAGATAAGATTACCAGCCGATGTCCATGCTTTCAGCAGCCAGGCTTCCACTTCACTGTCAATGTCATCAGCTGTGTAGATTTCAAGGTGGTGCATGAAACGTGCCCCTGTCAGTTTGACAATCTCTTTCCAGCGGGGAGATGGGTCGCGTTCCGGAAAGCTGATGGAAAGAACCAATGGAGCCGCCTTGTGGTGCAGATATTTCTCCGGTATCCATAGCCAGGCAAAAGGTTTAATATGGATCAACGCGATCTGGCTTTTGGTGACCTGGAATCGAATCTCTCCAATTGGGCGAATCTGTTGCACGATCCGATGAAACAACAGCTCTGAATCCGGAAAGCCGGAAAAGAACTCTTCCATGCTGATCTCTTTCCGTTCGTCCGGTTTAATTGGAACCAGGCTGGATCATCCGTTTTCCTGCTTCAACTCAAGAAGGATTTTGCGGGCATTTTCGTTGCCCAATGATCTCGCTTTTCGCAACCATTTAAGCGCGATTTCCTTGTCTGGTTTTACGCCAATTCCGGTAAACAGCATCTTACCTACCCTGGCCATGGCTCCCACGTGACCTGCCTGTGCTGCCTTTTCCAGCCAGCGGAAGGCTTCTTGAAAATCCTGTTCGACACCAAACCCGTCATAAAAAAGGTCGCCAATGTTGTGCAATCCGTCTTTGTTCCCCTGGCGGGCAGCCTGTTGAAACCAGACATACGCCTGGCGGAAATCCTGCTCCATGCCTTCCCCCCGATAGTACAAACAGCCCAACGTGTTCTGTGCTTTATGGTATCCGTGATTGACGGCTTCCCACAACCAGTAGATGGCATTTGTCCAATCTGGCGGGTCGATCTCATCCCGGTAGCACCAGTAGAGCATGTACATGGCTTCAACAATCCCACCGTCAGCGGCTTTTTCATACCAGTAAATGGCCTTTTTGATGTCCTTCTCCGCGCCGGTACCGTTGGAATAACAATAACCCAGATATTCCATGGCCTTCTCGCTGCCCCTTTCAGCCGCGGCCAGATAGAACATGATGGCTTTCTCTTCATCCACCGGAAGTCCTTCCCCTCTCATATACATACTGCCGAGGTGACAGAGAGCCAGTGGTTGTTCATAAATGGCGGCCCGTTCGAAATACTTCAATGCCTTTTTCAGGTTGCGCCGGATGCCATTCCCTTTTCGGAATCGTATGCCGGTATCGGCCATCGCTTCAATGTGCCCGTTATCGGCGGCGGTCCGCAGCCAGCGGGTGGCCATTTTTTGGTCGATTTCCACACCCAGTCCCATGTCATAGCATATTCCCAGTTTGTACTGGGCATTTACCTGGCCGAGTTTCGCGGCACGGGTGAACAGGTCAAAAGCCCGGAAAAAATCCGGAGGCATTTCTTCACCGGTAAAAAAGATCGTCCCCAGATTGTGCAGGGCGTTGGGTTGGTTTTGCGCGGCAGCCTGTTCGAACCAGTAAATGGCCGCTGTGATGTCCTTGGGCCGGCCGTCGCCGTATAGATACACATTCCCGAGGTTGAATTGCGCGTCAGCCACACCCGCGCGGGCAGCCTTCTCGTACCACTCGATGGCTTGAGCCATATCTGTTGCGGTTCCTTCTCCCAGGTGGTAACGCATGCCCAGGTTATTGGCCGCGGTCATATTTCCCCTCTGGGCTGCCTCTTTAACCAGATGAAAAGCCTGTTCCGGATTGGGCGGCATGCCCTTTCCACGCAGCATCATCAACGAAAGATTGACCATGGAGGATGTATCTCCGTGTTCAATGGCTTTCTGATACCAATCGGCTGCGGTGGAATAATTCTGCGTGACCCCCAGACCATATTCATAACTCAAACCCAGATAGTACCCGGCTTCCGGTGAACCCCCTGCTGCCGCTTTTAGAAAGAGGCAAACAGCCTGACTGTAGTCCTTACGGTCCACACATTCAAGGCCTTTTTTGTAATATACCTGAGGTTCTTCCATACAAACCTGTCTCCGGGTTTTCTCTTCATCCCCGGGCCCCTGTTAACCGGTCTTAGTGGCATCTATTCATGGATGTTGACTATTTTACCCCGACAGAGCTCAGGCATGGAATACCAGGGATAATGTGGTTGGCATAAATTGGGGGCCTTTCTGAAAAAATGGATGTCAAAAAATGGGGTGATCGTTATAGGGAGAGTTATCAGGACTCTTTTTTTTTGTGATAGAAAACACTTTCAGTCACGAAAAGCAACAAATATAATAAGAGTGTGTAATATGTGGAGCGAATGGATACAGCTCCATAATCCGAGTCCATATTAAAAATTTTAAATATAAGGATGAAAATATGAAAAACCGGTCATTACTCATGATCCCCGGACCGATCGAGTTTGATCCGGCAGTACTGGCGGCGCTGGGCGCTCCGACCACCGGTCATCTGGCCCCCAATTTTATGGAGGCTTTCGGGCAGGCTTTGGAGCGAACGCGCGCACTCTTCCAATGCGTGAAAGGGCAACCTTTTGTGATGGCAGGGACTGGCACCCTGGGTATGGATACTGTCTGTGCCAACCTGGTAGAGCCAGGTGACAATGTGCTTGTGGTAAACACGGGTTATTTTGGCGATCGGATGGGGATGATCCTGGAGCGCTACGGCGCGAAAGTAACCCACATCCGCACCGCTCCGGGGGCTCACCCCGCTCTGGCGGATGTGGAAATCGCGTTAAGATCAGCAGCATTCAAGGTAATGACTATCACCCATGTGGACACATCCACGGGTGTATTGACGGACGTTAAGGGATTGGCTGATCTGGGCCGGCGCTATGGCGTGTTGGTGATTGTGGACGGGGTTTGTTCGGTGGCGGGTGAAGACCTGAACATGGATGCCTGGGGTGTGGACGCGGCTTTCACGGCCTCCCAAAAGGCGGTTGGTGTACCCCCCGGTCTCGCGCTCTTGGTGGTATCTCCCCGCGGCATGGACGCGTTCAAGGCCCGCAAAACACCCGTTCTCAGCTACTATTCTGATTGGGGCAACTGGCTGTCGGTCATGGAAGCCTATGAAGCCCGCAAACCAGCTTATTTCGGTACACCGGCCGTCAACCTGATTTTTGCCCTCAATGTCAGCCTGGGGCAAATTCTTCAGGAGGGTTTGGAAGCCCGGTTCGCACGGCATATCCGCATGAGCAAGGCGGTAAAAGCGGGGATTACCGCACTGGGTCTGGGACAGGTGCCGCAAAACGAGGGAATCGCGGCCCATACCATGACAGCACCGCGCTTCCCGTCTGGAGTTTCCGGGAGTGACCTTATCCCGGCAATCGGCAAAGCCGGAGTAACCCTGGCGGGTGGGCTGCATGCCGAGATCAAGAACGAGTATTTCCGCATCGGGCATATGGGCGCGGTCACCCAGGGTGATGTGCTGGCTACCCTGGGCGCCATTGAGACCGGTCTCGCAGCCTGCGGGTACAAATTTGAGCCGGGTGTTGGCACGGCGGCGGCTGTCAAATTTTTGGCTGCCGGTTGAGAATGAAATGAATTTATTCTAGAAAAAAAGAGGCTTTCAACAAGCCTCTTTTTTGATCAATCACAGAAGATCTGTTAGAAGGCCTGCTCGGTTGGACGCACCAGCACTTCATTGATGGCGGTCCGCCACGGGCGGGTGACAATAAAGGTGATAATGTCGGCAATGTCCTCTGATTCCAGGGGGGTGATACCGGCGAAGGGTTTCATGGTCTGTTCGCGAATTTCGGGCTTCATGTGATCCGTCAATTCAGTGGCCACCACACCCGGCTCCACTACGGAAACACGAACGTGCCGACCGGTCACTTCCTGTCGCAGGGATTCGGTTAATGCCACCACAGCAAATTTTGTGGCGTTATAAACACCCGCGCCCATCCGTGCTCGCCGGCCGGCTACCGAGCTGATGTTGATAATATCTGTGACGTTACGGGGGGAATTCTCGGCGGCCTTCAGCATATGCGGGAGCGCGGCGTGTGATACATACAACAGCCCTTTCAGGTTGATGTCGATCATACGGTCCCATTCTTCCGTGTCGGCAGCCTGGATATTTCCGAGCAGCATCACACCGGCATTATTGACGAGTGTGTCCAGCCGCCCAAAGGTTTTGATCGTTTCATCCACGACGCGGATGGCTTCCGATTGCCGGCTTACATCTGCAGTTAAAACCAGTGATTTTCCACCCGATGATGTGATCTCTGCCGCCAGTTTTTCCAACCGCTCTTTCCGGCGGGCTACAAGGACCACAGACGCTCCCGCTTCGGCGAGCTGGCGGGCGGTTGCTTCACCAATGCCACTACTGGCGCCGGTTACAAGAGCCACGGTATCTTTTAGTTGTCCTGACATGGTTTTACTCCTGGTATTAAGAATGTATCAGATATTACCGGATATGAATTAAGGTTACTGTTGGGGTTCAAACACTTCCACATTGTCAAATGACACCTTGTAACCGTCTTCGTCGGCATTCTCAAATGTGTATAGATACAAACCGCCTTTACCGGGTACTTCCAGAGGATCCGGGACCTCAATATTTTCAACCATTTCATCGTTAATGAACACCGTGATACTGGTTGGATAACAGCTAATTCCGATCCGGTTCACGGATTGAGAATTTTTCAAAGCTGATGTGGTATTCCAGAAATAGTCAACGTCCGTCTTTTTGGTCAAGGGTGTCTGAACATCGTTTACGTATTTCCCAATTACATATTCTTTGGTACCCAGATCGAATTCGATGTAATAGTAGTTTTCCGTGTCGAGGTAATTGCAGAATACCCCGAAGGATCCATCGTCATCCGCGTCGAGGCTTCTAACATCGAAAGACATTTCATGGGGATAAAAATCGACCGGGAAGTATGCCCAGTCAAATCCTTCGGGGTCCTTGATCTGGATCGTATAGGTTTCATCCTCTATCAGGAAAAATATATTTCCATCATCATATTGATACCAGTCAAAGGCGTTTGATGAGAAATCATCAAAGAAATAATAATCGGACAATTCCTGCTGGCCGGTCAATTCAAGAACCGCTTCCGTCTCGTCACTCTCGGTCGGAATTTCAGGTTCGGCTTCTTCTGGCGGCGCTTCCTCCAGTATTTCTTCCGTTACCTCAGTCTGAGGCATTGTGTATTCCGGTTCGATCAGCTCTTCAACCGGGTTTTCTTCCAGTATTTGTGAGAAATCTGTTTCCCCGCCGATATAGTACACCACCGCGCCGGCAATCGCAGCGAGACAGCAACATAAAAACATGAATATGATTACTATGATCAGTACTGTTTTCCATGGAAAACCTGAATTTGAGTCCACTATCTACCTCCCGGGAACAGGTAAAAATTTTTGAAATTGCGTTCGGCTCAAACAGTCCAGCGTGTTCGCGTTCGTTTTTATTTATTCGGCAATTGGATTTCTTCCAAAATCGTAATATGCACCAGTCAAGGCATGAAAGATATACCATTTATTCTACCGGAATTCGTGGCTCAATCCATGTTTATTTCATAAAAAAGCCGGATCTGTTTTGGCCGGGGATTACACATTCCGATTCCGGCGGCTTCTCACCACCGCGTAGTTCCCGAAATCATCGGCTTCGTCATACCCCACCAGCGCAAAGAACGGCCGGGGATCCAATCCTGACTCTTCTGCAGCGACATACAACTCCGCCATGGCCAGCAGGTAGTCGCGTTCGTCGGGATATTCCGCCTGTAATATCGACGCCCCCAGCCCGATCTCCAGCCAGCGGATGTCACCGGTCTGGCGCAGTTTTTCCGCCGCGGTGTAAATGAACCCGAGGAAGGCACTGGCCAACCCCTTATTCCCTTTGATGGATTCCAGGATCAGGGCGTGTTCTTTGCCATCTTTATTTTCAAGAGCGCGATGGCATAGTGCGGCAAAAAGATCTGTGGTTTCCGCGTCATTCGGCGGATTAATTTGCAGGGATGAATAGGGAAACCGGTTATTCAAAGCAGTCAGCCGGTCAAGCAGGGATGCGAGTTCGGGGTCGGTTCGGGACAATCGGTAAAAATCCTTCCAGACGTCATTATCGCACAGAGAAAAAGCAAATGTTTAACGAAATGGCAGGGGTGTACTGAAGCACGACCCTGCCATTATTGCCGGAATTATTTCTAGTAAAAATTACCAGTAAGAGTAAAACGCGCCTTCAAAAACCGCCCTTCTTTTCCACCGCCCAGCACCCCATTCCCATTACTCGGGTAAATCTGCTGTTCATAACCAGTTTCCTTTCTACGCATTGTGGTATGCAGTCCGTGTTCCAGGGAAAAAGCGGATTTATTGTTAGTGCCAGAACCGCTAAATTTTCTTAATACCACTGATCTAAAATCCCTCTGTGGTCTACATCCTTCCTGTAAAATAAAGAAATGAGAATACCTCTGGATCCCAACAACCGCCTGCCACTCTTCCGGCAGATCGAAACCTGGTTCCGCTCAAATATCGAATCCGGGAATTTGCCGGTTGACACCAAGTTGCCCTCCACGCGTGAGCTGGCATATGAACTGGGAATCAGCCGTATTACGGTGAAGAATGCCTACTCCAACCTGGAAAGCGACGGTGTCGTCTATACCCGCGAAGGTTCCGGGACGTACGTGGCGCCGCTGATTCCCGCAATGGATGGCAGGGTTCCACGACAGCCTGAAAGCTGGCCGTTATGGCAACTGGAAGCCGCGGGTGAATCCGGCCCTCCGTTGGAATTTTCATGGCCGTTTAAAACGCCGGACGATACCATCGCTTTCATCGGTGTGGGGGATCCACGGGAATTTCCGTTGCAGGATTTTGAGCGTACCGTACGCGAGGTGTTCCGGCGGGACGGCATCAACGCGCTGGAATATGGCGGATTGCATGCCGGTTATTTTCCGCTGCGCGGGACGATCGCGCACATTCTTTCCAGTCAGGGGATTGCCGCCAGCCCGGACGAAGTGCTGGTGACGGCTGGATCACAGCAGGCGCTGGCGCTCGTCTGCCAGACACTGCTTAAGCCGGATGACGTGGTTGTGGTGGAAAAACCCACCTATAACTTCGCGTTGGAGCTGTTCCGATCATTGAAGCTGAAGATTGTTGGCATTCCGGTCGATCCACAGGGGATGCAGGTGGAACTGTTGGAGCAGCTGCTTCAACAATACCACCCACGGTTGATCTACACCATGCCGGTATTCCAGAATCCGAGCGGGATGTGTATGAGCGTGCCAAGACGCCGGCTGCTGTTGGAACTGGCGGACCGCTATAATGTGCCCATCCTGGAGGATGATTTTGCCAGCGACCTGCGTTATGAAGGAAAATCGCTGCCCGCCATCAAGTCGCTTGACCCCGGCGGTCGGGTGATCTACACCGGCACGTTTTCCAAGATGCTGATGCCCGGACTGCGCATCGGTTATCTGCTGGCGGACGGACCGGTCTTCGACCGGTTGGTGCGGCAGAAGTGGGTACAGGATCTGGCCACATCCAACCTGATGCAGCATGTGTTGAATACCTATGTCACCGTAGGGCGTTACCAGGCGCATCTGCGGCGGTCGACCCGCTTATACCGCAAACGCCGCGATGCGCTGCAGGCGGCCATACGCCTGCACCTTCCCCGGGATGTTTCCTACGCTGTGCCGCACGGCGGATTGTTCCTGTGGCTGCGCCTGCCGGACGGGATGTCATCTATGGAATTGCTGCCGCTGGCCATGCAGGCCGGGGTGGAATTTTCGCCCGGCACACGTTACTTCCCCGACCCTGAGGAAGGCAAGCCCTTTATCCGCCTGAATTTTGCCGTTCGCACTCCCGAAGAGATTGATGAGGGAATACGGCGTTTGGGTGAGGTGATGTTCTAACCCATGAAATAATACGCTGTCTTAAAACTGAATCTTGATCATAAACCATTCATCGTGAAAATAGACTCATTGAAAAGACTGAATGAGAAACCAGGTATCAAATCAGGATTTCTGGAATGAAAAAGGCGATATCCAGAGCATTTTGGATATCGCCAAAAATGGGTATAAGCTATGAGAAGCGCGGCAGTCAGCCCGATGGATAATTAATTTGGATCAGTGCGCTTCGATCCCCAGATTCTTTATCCTAGGGCGCCAGTACCTTGGGCATGATAACAGTTTCAATTTGTTCATCCGTTAGACGATACATCACTTTATAAAAATCTTTGATCATATCGTTCATTGTGACAATCGACATACGTTCCGGTTGAATTTTTGATGCTACCCAGGTGTACCCTAAAATCCAGCGGGGATCGGGTAGATCCCAACTCTGGTAATCTTTGCCAAATCCAAAAACCTTTTTATTCTTTACGGCATTCAATTCTTTCCAGGTTTCGCTCTCCATTAGCCTGGCAGAGGTTTCTATCGGGTTTCCATTGTAGTCAATTACCAGAACAATATCCGGATTCCAGACTGCAATCTGCTCTAAATTCACCACTATCCAATCGGTTTCCTCACTGTTACCATCCGCCCATACAGGAATACCACCGCCATCGATGATCATTTTTGTCTGTATGTAAGAAGAGGGTGGTACTTTAAAGGCTACTTCTCCATCTTTTTCGCTATATTGGATGACTAGAACAGTCGGTTTTTCTTCGTCTGTTAAACCTTCCATGGCTGAAGTTACAATTTCCACTTTTTGCTTAAAGTAATCGTTGATCTCTGTTGCGCGTGCCTCATTTCCAAAAAGTTGCCCGAGCATCTCAATATCTTTATAGAACACATCAGGATTTTCCAGATTTAACCCAACAACAGGAATATCAATTTTTGACAGGGGTTCTTTTAGAGATTTAACGGCATAATTCTTGGTTATGACAATGTCTGGTTTTGTAGGGGCAATTGCTTCGGCACCAGAATCTGTTTCCAGTTTGATCTTTTCTTCATATTTCGGATCGATCAGGGATAGGAATTCCGGAGTGGTCAAACCACGCAATTCCTGAGCGACCACACGGTCGCTGGCTTCCGCAAAAAGGTATGTAGTACTTAAAGTAAATGGGGTAGCTTTGCCTGCAATGACGACACGCTGAGGAATTGCGGGGAAATCCAAAACATTTCCAGCTGAATCGGTGATGGTTACTGGTGATGATGATGTCTCATCTGTCGAGGAATCTGCGGTTGGAACTGCTGGTGCTTCCGTGGCCGGGATTTCAACGACAGTAGCAGCTGGTTCTTGTGGGGCAGGCTGTTTCGTTGTGTTGGCAGGTCCAGAACAGGCACTTAAAAGTGTGCTGCACAAAATCAACCCGGAGGTGATTAGAGTAAAAAATCGCTTCTGCATATCATGCTCCTCGTTAAAGAAAAATATAAAGTGATTATAGCTTATCCCGTTATTACGACTAAGGAACATTACAGCAATGGATTTCTCTGATTGATGGGTGATTTATAAAAAAACTAACGATCTGGTAGAAAAAAAAGAACGGATATAGATTTCCTAATATTAGTACGGTTTGAATTGGCAGACGGGATGTCATCCATGGACCTGCTGCCGCTGGCCATGCAGGCCGGGGTGGAATTTTCGCCCGGCACACGTTACTTCCCCGACCCTGAGGAAGGCAAGCCCTTTATCCGCCTGAATTTTGCCGTTCGCACTCCCGAAGAGATTGATGAGGGAATCCGACGGCTGGGGAAAGTTTTGATGGAAAAACTTAATAATTAGATATCCGGTATTTATTTCTTCCTTAAATTCTCTTCCCGGCGAAACTCGACGATGCGCCGCACCAGGTCAAAGGGGATAGGCTGATCATGCGGGAATTGCACCGCGCCCTTGGAATTCGGATATTGCGCAATTTCCTCTTTGAACGCCTCCAGTCCGCTGGGCGTCGGATAGAACCCGATGTGATTCTTGAAGGCGGCAAAATGCACCAGGTTTCCGTTCAGGTAGAACGTGGGCATCTGGTAGCTGATTTTCTCGGTGGCTTCCGGTGCGGTCTCGTGGATCACCCGGTGCATCTCGCTAAGTTTTTCCCGGATGCCCGGGGGAAAGCCCGCGATGTATTCATCGATTGTTGAAAACAGGGGCTTTGTTTCGTTCATCGGTTTCTCCTGTGCTTACGCAATACTTACAGGTTTGTTGACCGCCGGAAATGGTCCTGCAGGCTGCGGTAGCGCAGTTCCTTTTGCCGTAAAGCCTTGATGGCTGCCACAGCCGCGGCGGCGGCCGATAGTGTTGTCAACAACGGCACGTTCATGGTAACGGCTGCGGCGCGAATCTCAGCGCCGTCGGAATGGGACTGCGGTCCCAGCGGGGTGTTGATAATTAACTGTACCTGACCGGCACGGATGAAGTCAACCGTGTGTGGAGACCCTTCGGACATTTTGTTGATCCGTTTCACCGGCAGACCGACTTTCTCAAGGAAGGCGGCGGTACCGGGGGTGGCCATCAGTTCAAAGCCCATGCGGAACAAATCCCGCGCCAGTTTCAAACCGGCGCTCTTGTCGTAGTCGTTCACGCTGATCAATACTGTTCCACTCTCGGGCAGGCCGGTACCGGCGGCGATCTGCGATTTGGCAAAGGCATGCCCGAAGTGGGCAGCGTGTCCCATCACCTCGCCGGTGGAGCGCATCTCCGGCCCGAGCAGGGTGCTGGAACCGGGCAGTTTTTTGAAGGGCAGCACGGCTTCCTTGAGGAAGAATCCGTCCACTTTCGGTTCTTCGGTGACACCCAATTCTTTTAAGGTGCTGCCGGCCATCACCTGAGCGGCAACATAGGCCAGGTTCAAACCGGTGGCCTTGCTGGCGAAGGGAACGGTACGCGAAGCACGCGGGTTGACCTCCAAAACATAGACCATCTCGTCTTTCAGGGCGAATTGCACGTTCATCAGGCCGCGCACTCCCAGCGCGAGACCAAGCTGTTCGGTGTATTCGCGCATGATGCCCTGATGGTAGTTGCTCACTTTATACGGCGGCAGCACGCAGGCCGCGTCTCCGGAATGGACGCCGGCTTCTTCAATGTGCTGCATCACCGCACCGATGACCACGCGTTCCCCATCCGCCAGCGCGTCTACGTCGATCTCGAAGGCGTCTTCCATGAATTTGTCGACCAGGATCGGTTGTCCGGGCGCGGCGTCGATGGCTGCCTGAATGAAGCCTTCCAGGCTGGCCTCGTTCTCCACAATGGCCATGGCGCGTCCGCCGAGGACGAAGGACGGCCGCACCAGTACCGGATAGCCGATTTGCGCGGCAACGGAACGGGCTTCTTCAAACGAACGGGTGATGCCATTCTCCGGTTGTGGAATTTCCAGCTTGCGAAGCAGTTTCGCGAACTCTTCGCGGTCTTCCGACAGGCGGATGGACTGTGGTGACGTGCCCAGAATGGGCACCCCGGCGGATTCCAACCCGGCGGCCAGATTGAGCGGTGTCTGCCCGCCGAATTGCACAATGACTCCGGCAGGCTGCTCACGGTCTACCACATTCAGCACATGCTCCAGGGTGAGCGGTTCGAAGTACAGGCGGTCGGCGGTGTCATAATCCGTGGAGACCGTTTCCGGGTTGCAGTTAAACATAATGGTCTCGAAGCCCATCTTTGAGAGGGCGAAAGCTGCCTGACAGCAGCAGTAATCAAACTCGATCCCCTGACCAATGCGGTTGGGACCGCTGCCAAGGATCAGGATCTTCCTGCGGTCCGTCACACCGGATTCGTCTTCCTGTTCATAGGCACTGTAAAGGTAGGGTGTCTCTGCGCCGAATTCCGCCGCGCAGGTATCCACGCGCTGGAATGTGGGGATTATGCCGGCCTGTTTACGCAGGGAACGCACTTCACCGGCTGTCCGGTTGAGCAGCCGGCCGATGTGGCTGTCAGCAAAACCCATGCGCTTCGCTTCGCGCAGCAGGGATGTGAAATCTTTGTCAATCGGGTTTGCTCCGCTGATCTTCTGTTCAAACCCGGCGATCTCCGCCAGTTCTGCCAGGAACCACAGGTCGTATCCACTGGATTTGCTGATCGATTCGAGCGGGAGTCCCTTTTTAACGGCGCGGTATACCTTGAAGAGCCGGTCAGCTGTCGGGTTCTCGAGCCCGGTGTCATCGGTGGTTTTACCGTCAAGGCTGTCGGCGCCGATCTCCAATGACTGGACGGCTTTGTTCAATGCTTCGGGGAAAGTGCGTCCCAGCGACATCACCTCGCCCACCGATTTCATCTGCGGGCCGAGGATGGGGTCAACTCCGGGAAATTTTTCGAAAGCCCAGCGGGGAATTTTTACCACGACGTAGTCCAACGAGGGTTCAAAAGCGGCTTTTGTCTGTTTTGTGATGTCGTTGGTGATCTCATCCAATGTATAGCCCACGGCCAGAAGCGCGGCCAGTTTGGCGATGGGGAAGCCGGTTGCCTTGGAGGCCAGCGCGGACGAACGGCTGACGCGCGGGTTCATCTCAATAACAACCACCCGTCCGGTTTGCGGGTTTACGGCAAACTGCACGTTTGATCCGCCTGTTTCCACTCCGACGGCTGTCAACACACGGTGGGCCAGGTCGCGCAGGATCTGGTATTCACGATCGGTGAGGGTCTGGGCTGGTGCCACGGTGATACTGTCACCGGTGTGGACACCCATGGGGTCCAGGTTTTCGATGGTGCAGATCACCACGAAATTGTCGGCTTTGTCGCGCATCACCTCCAGCTCGTATTCCTTCCAGCCCGTCAGGTTTTCTTCGACCCAGGCCTGGCCGATGGGGGATTCGGCAATGGCTTTGCGGACGGCTTCCGGCAGTTCATCAGAGGAATTGACCCATGACGCACCGCTGCCACCCAGGGCGAAGGATGCGCGGACCAACAGCGGGTAACCGATACCTTCGACCAGTTTTTTTGCTTCATCCAGGGAGTGGGCGGCGCCGCCTATGGGAATGGGGATGCCTGCTTTTTCCATGGTCTCACGGAACATCAGCCGGTCTTCCGCCGCTTTGATGGCCTGCAGGTTGGCGCCGATGAGCTGAACCCCGTATTTCTCGAGTACGCCATTTTCACTGAGCGCCAGCGCCAGGTTCAGTCCGGTCTGCCCGCCAATGACCGGCAGCATGACATCCGGTTTTTCCTGGGCGATGATGGCTTCCAGGGACTCGGTGGTCAATGGTTCAATATAGGTGGCATCGGCAATCTCCGGGTCGGTCATGATGGTGGCTGGATTCGAGTTGACTAACACCACACGGTAGCCTTCTTTCCGCAGTGCCTTCACGGCCTGTGTGCCGGAGTAATCAAACTCCGCGGCCTGACCGATAATGATGGCGCCAGAGCCGGGTATGAGGATGGTTTTGATATCGTCGCGTTTAGGCATGTGAACCCCCTTTATTAATCAGGGCGAAGAATTCCCCAAAGATATCATGCGCGTCATGCGGACCGGGTGCCGCCTCCGGATGGAACTGCACGCTGAAAGCCGGCCGATCTTTCAGGCGCATACCTTCCAGGGAATTATCGTTGAGGCTGCGGTAGGTGACCTCAACCATGGCCGGATCCAACTGCTCGGGGATGACGCAGTAATTATGGTTTTGTGCTGTGATCAACACCCGTCCAGTAGGCAGGTGCTGCACGGGATGATTCCCGCCGTGATGCCCGAATTTCAGACGGCAGGTATCAGCTCCCAGCGCGCGACCGATCAACTGGTGTCCGAGGCAGATACCGAATAAGGGCACACCGCTGTCTAGGAGTTCTTTCACAGTCTCCACCAGGTAGGGCAGCCCTGCCGGATCGCCGGGCCCGTTGGACAGGAAGATACCGTCAGGTTTTTTGGCAAGCACATTCCCCGCCGGTGTGGTCGCCGGGTAGACGGTCACCTCCGCGCCGGAGGAAGCCAGGTGGCGCAGGATGTTCTCTTTGATGCCGAAATCATAGGCGGCGATGGAAACCGGACGGTTGAAGGCGTGTGTATTCTCAACCCAATGGCTTCCCGCGTCCACCTGCCAGGTATAGGATTGCGGGCAGGTGACTTCCCTGACCATGTCGCGTCCGTCCAGCCCCGGCCAGTCATTTACCATTTGCAGGAGGGCCGAGGCGCTCGTTCCTTTGGTTGAAAGGGCGGCTTTCTGTGTTCCTCCGTCACGCAGCTTGCGGGTCAGCCAGCGTGTATCCACCCCGCTGATACCCGGAACATCAGCCTGGGCCAGCCAATCGGATAACGGCATGGCAGCCCGCCAGTTGGAAACCACATGGCTCAACCGGCAAACGATAGCCGCAGAAACCTGTGCCCGCGGCGATTCATCATCTTCCAGGTTGATGCCCACGTTCCCGATGTGGGATACGGTGAACAACACACCCTGTCCCCGGTACGACGGGTCGGTCAGGATTTCCTGGTAACCGGTCATGCTGGTATTAAAGACCAGCTCAAATACGGCATCGGCTTCCGCGCCAAATGCCTGCCCTTCGAGGATCGTTCCGTCCTGCAAAACCAGTGTCGCTGTGCTCAATTTGTCTCTGCTCCTTATCCGCCTGATGGTACAAAAAACAGCCCTTCGGGAAGAAGGGCTGTTTGGTCTGTCATATCGGGTTCATGCGTTCCTGTGATTGTTACGCCGTCATCCAAATCATGCGCGTCCGGCCTTCTTCCGGTGAAGCGGGCTGGGTCTTTCGGGATCGGATAACAGTGATCGGGGTGCGCATATTGGGCGGTATTTTAACACACACACGGAGAATGTCAATAAAAGAGGTTCAGATCAACCCCCATTGTTTGCGAAGCGTGTCAAAAACACCGGCACAGGCGATGGTATCTGCTAAGGGTATAAGGTCACTCTGTTTTTTCCCTTCCTGGAAAAGATTGGCGCAGTGGCGGGCTTCGTAGATAAAACCATTGGGAACTTTTTCTTCAAATTTTGCCACCCGTCTGTCACGACCTTCATACAGTTCCGCTTTCATTGGCCCAAAGCAGTTTTCCAGAACGATCTTCCCCTTACTGCCATAGATGATCGCTTCATCCATGGCGTCAGTGGTAAACCCGCAGGAGAAGGATGCCAGAGCGCCGCCGGGGAAGGTCATTCCCGCGGCAGCCACTTCATCCACCCCTGTGGGAGCGATCTTTGCCACACCTTTGACCGAGGTGGGTTCTTCACCGGTGATCCCGGTGGAGAATTCAATGGGGTACACCCCTAGATCAAACAGGCTCCCACCGGCCAGCTTGGGGTTATACCAACGGCTATCGGGATCGTACTTCCCGAGAAAACAGAAATTGGCATCGATCAGCTGGACTGCACCGATCTTGCCGGATCGCACCCATTCCTGTGCCTTAAGGTATGCCGGCATACAGCGTGTCCACATGGCTTCCATCAGTAATGTGTTGTTCTTTTTCGCAAGATCAGCCAGCTCTTCAGCTTCTTTCTTTGTGAGCACCAACGGTTTTTCGCAAAGAACCGCTTTATGGTTGGCAAGACACTCTTTCACGATGTCATAGTGAAAATTGTGCGTCACGCCGATGTAGATGATGTCCACATCCGGATCGGCAATGATACCGGCATAATTTCCGTACGCTTTGCCGGTTTTATACTTCTTCGCGAAAATGTCCGCGCGAGCCTGGTCACGAGCGGCTACTGCGACCAGATCAAGTTCTTTTTCACGGTTCACCGCGTCCGCGAATTTGTTGGCTATGGATCCCAACCCGATAATGCCATATCGAACGTTCATGGATAACCTCTCTTTTTTGAAACTCGGTAATACCTGATTCTTTAGTATAGAGGATTAAAAAAACAGGAAACATATTTCCATGGAAACGAAATTAAATGAATAGAACCCGTACAGGGTATTGATCTATTTGAGCGGGAATATCTTTGCCAGGTAACCGGGGAGCTGCCGGAACTCGTCATACAGGTCGGGAAAGATTAATGCCTTGTTCCAGGGTTCAGGATTGCGGTCGTTTGAAAATTCGTTATATATGATTGAGGTCGAATTATTGATCGGAATGCCCCCGATCACCAGATAATCACAAATACGGTTGCCCATTTTGGGAGACATCCAGCTTTCGCGTAACGCCCACCACTTGCACTTGGCGCACGTGAAAAGATATGAAAAGCGGTGCTGTGCCAGCAGATCATTTGTGTTGAGATCCACACGGATACCACGTGACGGTTTGATGGTGATGCACTTGAGGCTCCCTCCGCATTTCGGGCATACAGCCGGTTGACCGGGTTTTCGTTTGAATGATGACCGGATATCGTAAACCACAAAATCGGAATGAGAAGGGTAAGTATCCACCGGCGTTGCGGCATCCAATAATGTGCCGGGTATGTAAACCGGTTCATACGGATTAACTTCCGGAATGTTGTGATAGGCGCTCTGTGCCAGCGTGCTGCTGATATCCTGTGAATAAGCGGGGGTGGAGGGCGCGTATATGTAACTGGACCCCGACTGGTATGAGGCTGATCCGGTTTGAGCGGCAAGCTCCCGCGTTTCCAACGGGTTTTTGATGAAAAACACGGCCATAACGCCAATCAGAATTGTGATGATCAGTGTGATTAAGGTAACGTGGATCCCCAGAAATGCTCCAAGAAGAGAGCCAAGAATCAGAACACCACCCATAATGCGGGCCATCAAATCGGAGATCTTCCGTTTGGCAGTAAGTTTGATCTCACCTTTTATCAGGGCAAGAATGCCTATAAGAGCAAAAAAAAATGAAAACAACATGGAACACAGCATAGACTATCCCCGCTGGAGGATGAGTAGTATTGATCCCGGAATATCAATTAAGTATACATGGAATTGTAACGATTTGGTTGTTAAATAGTTGTTTCTACTGCCGAATATCGAGTATCTGTCAGGTCGGTTTCTGCAGAATTACGTATGCCCTTTTGCTGGGATGTTCCGCGTCCGCGTACGGATACCGTTCCACAACTTCACAGGGATGAAAACCCGCCCTTTCCGCACAACTAAGGACCCGGTCGGTGTTGAGAAATCGCCAGGTGGCGCAGGCTCCTTCAATACCCAAAAAATCATTAACCGATAGGGTACCCCGCCCGACATGAAAGCTGAACAGACAATATCCCCCCGACTTCAGCAGCCCGAACCATTCACCCAGCGTTTTTTCAATCTCGCGGTAGGAGAAATGGACAATGGCATAGAACGCGATGATCCCATCAGCAGATCCGGATTCCATGCGTGAAGAAAGCATATCATCAACATCAAATTGGATCTTTGGGAAAAAATGGCGTGCCAGCTCGATGGATTTTTCAGAAAAATCCAGCCCGATAACTGTCTGACGGCCGAACCCGGCCAGGAAATTTGTGGTTTGCCCGCAGCCGCAACCGATATCATAAACAAGTCCGCCCGGAGTAACCATCTGCGAAAACCGTTCAATGACATTTCGGTCATATGGTTTGCCGTCCAGCTCATTCAGAAAGCGCTTCGCGTATTCGTCCGCTGAAAGGTCATAACATCTCCTGACCTCCCGGGCGTTGTATCTGGCCATGGATATTCCTTTTGCGAAGGTCTATTTTCGTTGTGGAAATGACCGCTCATACGCCACGATCATTTCATCCCACTGCCGGTTGGCGTTTTCATCGATCGTCTGACGGGACGAGTCGGCTTCAAACCAGTTCACAGCGCGTTTTATCCCTTCCGCCCAGGTAACAGTGCAATTAAATTCGGGAACAAAGCGTTTGATCTTGCTGTTGTCAAACACAACACTATTTGCTTTATCACCGATCAGCGAACCGGTATATTCATCATCCCATGCAGCCATCCAGTCGGATGGGATGTAAACAGGATTGAGTTTTACACCGTACACGTCGGCGGTCTGTTGGTATAGCTGATTCCAGGTGAGGACTTCGTCAGATGTTATATGGAAAGCCTCGCCCAATGACTTGGGGTTGCCGAACAACCCCAGCAATCCAACGGCAAAATCTGCGTTCCAGGTGCATACCCAGAGTGATGTCCCGTCACCGGGAATAATGACCTTCTTCCCTTTCTTGATCCGGTCAAGCATGGTGTAAGGATGCAACCAGCTGCCTGTACAAAGCGGGACCTGGGTCAACCCGTACGTTAAGGAAGGACGGATAATCGTCACCGGGAACCCGTTCTTTTTATGGGCTTCCATGAGGCGTTTCTCGCAGGCGATCTTGTCACGCGAGTATTGCCAGTAGGGGTTTTCGAGGGGTGTTTCTTCCGTGATCAGATAATTTTTGACCGGTTTCTGGTAAGCGCTGGCCGAGCTGATAAATACAAACTGACCGGTTTTCCCCTGAAATAAGCGAATATCACGTTCGATATCTTCCGGTGTGAAAGCGATCCAGTCTATGACGACATCAAACCGGTAAGGCTCCAGGGTTTTTTCCAGATTATCAAAATCTCCGTGAACATCCGCGGTTAATATGTGGGTTCCTGGTGGAGCGGGAATCTTCTTTGTTTGTGATCGGTTGAGGATGGTGAGGTCATGTCCACGCTGAACAACCAGCTCGGAACAGGCTGTACTGATCAGACCGGTACCGCCAATAAAAAGGATCTTCATGGATGTTCTCCTTTATACAATGCTCGATTAATTATCGCACATCACAGGCATATACGGCATTCCTTCGGGGTAATATCGATAATCTGGTTTCCAGTCTGTTGGTGGGTATACATATGTTCCTCAATCAAGCTTCTGAGCAGATCGTGAACACATTCGCCAACTATCTTTCCTGGTGACAATTGGCGAAAAAGTTGCGACAATAAAAGAACTGAAGAGAAAAGAGATCTATATTCAATTTGTGGGTTCGCCCAATGAGGGATCTATTTCATACATGGCAGAACAGGAAGGATTGGTCTGGGGTGAAGTGGACAGACACCCGGCTCGAGAACTCCTTCACTTTCAAAGACGCGATTAAAGCTTCAACTTCTAGAAACGGGAACAGTCTGAGGAAATTTCCTCAGACTGTTCCCGTTTCATTCTGACTGGTGTTTTGACGGACCATAGTTATCAGCGCGGCACAAGCGATTAATGAGATCAGTGTGGTACCCAGTGAATGGACCTTATTAGGGGAAGGTTGAAGAAATCCGTACGTGAAATTAAACATGAAATGCAACAGAATGGCAGACAGAATGCTGCGGTTTGTGTGCACATAGACCAAGGTCATTATCACGGATAAAGCCGTCATGCGAAGAAGGAACAGCCAGAATAGTCCGGTCCCGAATCCCCACTCATAATACATACTACCGGAAATAAAAAAAAGCGGCAGGTGCCAAACACCCCAGATGATCCCAATGATGATGCCTGCTGTGGATCCACTCCAACGATTTAGCAACCGGTCAAGCGCAAAACCGCGCCAACCGATCTCTTCCGCGAGCGGACCCATGAGCATCACCTGGATCGCAACAAAAATCAGGGTAACAATGTCCCCCGGCTTTCCGGTGAACCCCTGCAACGCGGGCAAAGCCGGGTAATTGCCGTAGAGCAGTCGATAAATCTGGATGGTCAGTCCGCCAAGAACCGGGAAGATGGTAAGGATAAACGCTCCCCAACACCAATCGATGCGGTGGATATCAATCAATCGCTGAAACACATTCTGCTGATCAGTTCTATCCATTGTTCGGCCTATCATCAAGAGGCCGGCAATAGTTGGCCCAAATCCGCCGATCAAATACAGAATAAAACTGATTGGCGAACCAGCGGCCGGATCCATCAAGGCAGCCGGTATCCAAAAAAGCCAGCTGATACCGAACGCCAGCAGGAAGAATACCGGCAATGTGTTATCCGATTGGGTTTTTGTGTCCAGATTTTTTCGCATTCTATGTGCCTGAGAATGAAAATTTGTCTGAGCTGCTAAAACTTTTTGAGCGAAAAATGGCCACTATGCGAATCTTTTCTAACCGATCTTACGGCAGACAAGTTCACCTTTTCCAATGGGGACGATCAGGGCATCCACGCGTGAGTCGATAAGGGCACGGTCCAACACTGGTTGTAACACAACCTGGTGGTTGATGGCATTGTCAGCCACCAGTAACCCGCCGGGAACCAGGTTGGGGACAACCATCTCGTAGCAGTCGGCGTACACATCTTTTTCTGCGTCCAGGAAACAGAACGCAATATTCTTGAATTCTTTCAGGTGGTCACGCGCGTCGCCCTCCACGAGTTTTATCCGGTTGGCGGCTCCGGTAACCATGAATGTTTCGCGTGCCAGTTTGACCTTTTCAGGCAAGACTTCAAATGTGGTGATACTGCGGCCGGCCTGTTCGGCTGCAAGTGAAAGCCACAGAGTGGAGTATCCGGCACTGGTGCCAATCTCGATGATTCCACCTTCAGGGGAACCGGCTGCCAGTATTGCCAGAAACTTCCCGGTTTCCGGAGGGATTTGACGCAACCGTTGTAAAAGGGGGGTATTGTTATTGCGGTCGCGGGCGTCAAGGTCTTCCAAATATTGCATGCGTGCCAGAATGTCAGGTTTTATAGTATGGAACAAATCTCAACCTCCAAATAGCCGTGTGTTGTCAGATTATTATCGCATACTCATAATAGTCGTCCCGATTTTTGATCCGCTTCCATGCCCGAAGTTTTCCCGGCTATGTCAACCTTGCATCGAAAACACAAGTTGTAAATACACCATTCGTACATCTAAACCGGGCAATGAGAAATCCAGATGTAAAAACCGTTGATGATTTGATTACAGATTGGAGGCGAATTAGGTCAACTTCTTGACCATTTTCACCGAAGCCCCATCATTTTGAATCTCAATAAAACCCAACCGCCTGTACAGCCGGAAAGCCGGGTTTTCCTCTGAGACACTTAAGCAAATTGCTGGATGGCGGCCATTCATTTCATTGAAGAGATGCGCCATCAAGGCCTTTCCTATTCCCTGACCGCGGTATTCCGGCAAGATAGCAATCGAAAGCTCGGGCGTTTCTTCATCCACATATCCATATCCTTTGTTCTCTCCGGTCAGAAGGCGTATCCATACCGCGCCCACGGGTTCATCGCCCATTAGCGCCATGAAACCGCCGTCACCCGGCTGCCCCCAATTATTCACATAGCGGCTGAGTTCGGGGTTCTGGATCACGTCCCGCGGTGGTGGTTGTGACCCCTCTGGAACGAAAATAGCCTGGTACAACATCTCCCGAAGAAAAGGCTCATCAATTTTCGATAACGGCTTGATCTGGATTTTTTTTGTAATCAATGGCATGGGAGAAATATTATTCTTTCTTTTTATACCGCTTCCGTATACATGTCTTTGTGCTACAACTTTGCCATGGCGGGGTTCATAGGTATCGGCGGACGGATTGTTTGTATTTTTCATAGACTTCGCCATGTTTATTGTGCAGTGATGTCTCTTCGGAAAGGGTCATCAGATGATGAACATATATACCGGTCAGACCGCACAGAATATTGATTATGTGAGGAACAGTGAGCATGGATGCCAGGCAAACCAGAAAGAATCCAAGATACATCGGATTGCGGCTAATGCTGTACACTCCGCTGCTCCGAAGGTTGCAATTTTCACCGGTATTGCTGAATCGCACTTCTTTGCCCAGTTGAATGAATGAAAGAGCAACAAAGACAAACCCGATGTAAACCAGTATAGTCGCCACAATCGTAAGACTGGCGGATTGGTAATGGGGTAGTGTTTGTATTCCGGCAGCTTTTAAGAAGATGATGATCCAATTTATACCCATGGTAATTTTGCCGATTATGAATACGGTTTTGTTGATGGGATATTTCTCCGATTGGTCACCGGGCTCTGATTTGTGGTACATCATGTTGCCGGCTATGAATCCGGTGAAAAGAAACAAACCGATTAGAAGAAAATAGTTCATGGTGTTTTCCCGACAAAAATCCGTAAACGTTTTTGGTTAATCAACAATGAATAGCTTTACCCCTGTCGTGGTGAATGAGCGATGGGCTTCCGCATTATCTGCGACCTGATAGCTGGTCCCCGGGGTCAGTATAAATGTCCGGCCGTCCTCCAGTTCGGTGTGCAATTCGCCCTCCAGGCAAAGCAAAATATGCCCTTTTTTGCACCAATGGTCTGCTTTATAACCGGGGGTATATTCCACCAGCCGAACCCGGATGTTGTCAAATTGTTGTGTATGCCAGTATGCCATTCCAGTTTCGCCGGCATGTTCTGTTGCCGGTATTTTTGACCAGTCGGTTGTCCCAAAAGGAATGTGTTGCATGTCCATGATGTTCTCCTGTAATGTGGATGGCTTGGTATAAATTATCATACAAAGAACGGGCTATTATGTTCTATTGTCTTTGAGCATTAAGTGTAACGCAATCTACCTCCGGAATTTTGCTTAAACCGAGTTAATAAGCTCAAATTATTAATCAGCAAACAGAACGCGGTGACCTGCTATTTGGGATTGACAGGAATTACGCTATGGCAGCCTGTTCGGGGCTGGACTGACAAAAATAAAATCCTAGTCGATTGGATTTGCCAACTGGTTGAAACGTAAAAGTCGCCAGCTGTTGAATTCCGGGATAAATTCGATCTCCATGATCCCGCAGTAATCTACCTTGAAATCCCAACGCCGATAGACTGGCATCCCGAGGATGTGACATGCCCACAGACGGATAAGTCCCTCATGACAAATGATTAATATATCCCGATTATCCTGTTGTTTTTCGTGCGAAAAAGAAACGATGCGAGCGCGGGCGTCCTCTGCGAATTCGCCGCCAGGAAATTGAAAATCATGATCCCGCTCCAGAAAGCCCCTCCAAACGTCCGGGTAGGTTTTCTCGATTTGTTGATTGGTCATCCCATCGATCAGGCCGTTGTCGATCTCATTCAGACGGTCATCTTTAATGGGTGAAATACCAAGTTTGCGGGCTGTGTATTCAACGGTTTGTCCGGTACGGATATAGTGGCTTATATAGATTTGACTGATATTCTTCTTGCTGAAATAATCCCACAACCGGCGGGATTCCACCAATCCCTTTGAGCTGACCGGTTCATCCTGATGCCGGAGTACCGGATTAAAGAAGTTGCCTTTTTCTTTCTCCGCATGACGGACGATATACCATTTCATTGTTTACCCTGTCGGCCGAACTTTGTGTTTGTCCCCGGTGGTCTTGGTGAGAACGGTTATATTGTTTCGTCTTTATTATATAGTTTCTTTCTTAATTCTTCTTTGCCCTGCTTTCTTTGATCGATCTTTATTATTTGGATGGCAAAATCTGTTCAACCGGGCGGCGCATGGATGCGGGCATCAGATCCGCGTAACCAAACCGCAACAACAGTTGGGGCTTTTCATTTTCCAGCCCAACCGCGCGGCCAAAAGGAGACCGCATCTCTGCCACCTCTACGGGCTGGTTCAGCAAAGCTGAACGGATGTTCATGGAGGTCATCATTAACGCCATTCGTTCATACACCTGTCCGGTTCGCACCCAGTCAGAGCAGCTATCCGTGGCAGAGGCGATCACCGCGGCACCGGCGGAACTCATCACCTTCCGGGCATCCGTATCGGCCTGCTGTTCCGGTTTGGTACCTTCCACGAAAAAACGGCCAATGAACCGCGGGACTTCGGGGCTTCCGGAACAGCGGGAGTATAGTCCGTCCATGGAGGTTAGAGCTTCTTTTTTATTGAAACGCAGCCAATGCACCAATTCGCGGAGAAATTCCTTTTCGGCATACTGGATCAGTGTACCCTGGCGTATGAAATCCGCTGCTTTGGAAAGCTCGGAAGATCCCTGTAAGAATACACAATTGATTCCGGGTTCCAATGGCATGGTTTGCAGGCGCGTGAAATCCTCACCCGGAAGCGCTTTACCATCAAAAAGGCACCGTGTGTTCTGACGCAGGGGGATGGCATCGAATAATTCGTTGTGGGCAGGGGAAGTTTCGGTCAATTCAATGGCGATATGGTCGTCCGTGTCGGGGTAGGTGACTGCGGTGGCATAGCCGGCTTCCCGCGCGGCGATGAGTAGATTTTCCAACGCGCAACCCAGACTGATCCACAATTCGCGGTCTTGCGGATCGACAACAGGAAGACGGCGGGTCATATCCGCGTGAATGTCGATGCGATTCTTTTCAATGGAAAAATGCCAGGGCTGGGTATTGTGTCCGCTCGCGGCCAGGGTGGCATAATGGATCAGATCCATTTTTTTGTCTGTCATGATTTTGTCGGTATTTTTCATTTTGTTTACTTTCACACTTTCATCAAAATTGATCCATGGGCGGGCAAGATCCGCATACGCTAATCCAGCGGCGGTTATACCGGTTGTGCCCAGGATCTTAAGAAAATCTCGTCGGTTTATGTTCATATTGCATGCTCTGTCTTTTCTTCTGTCTCTGGATTCTGGATTATCTGACCATGTACGGCAACAGGGAGTTCATGATCAGATGGACACCTTTCTGGAAGTCGGCTTTTGTCACTGTCTTCCCCATACCTTCCAGATGGATGAGGTACTGATTGGCCACGATCCAGCAGACGGTCAACGCGTCATTTGCCTGATAGTGGGGATCAGAAAAGTTTAAAACGTTTGCTTCGACAGCTTTTTGAATGATGCGGTATTGCTCGTTAAAATGTTCGTTGATCACAGGTATGTGGCGCTCTTTCAGAATCGGATCGGCATTGATCAACGGGACCATTTCACGGCTGTAGAAACGATATTCCCACAGTAGCTTGAAGTTGGCCGTGATGAATTCTGTCATCAAATCCTCGAACTGGGGACCAGTCTCAAGGAACACTTTGTTGACCTCATCCCAATCGGATGTCATCCGTTCGAAGATCTCGCGAATGATGTGCGCCTTGTCGGTAAAGTGGTAATACAGATTACCTGGACTGATCCCGGCTTCTTTGGCGATCAGGTTGGTGGTCACCCGGGCTGTTCCCATGTCGTTGAACAGGTCAATGGCCGTCTGAAGGATTGTTTCTTTGTTTGACATACGCCCTCGAAATAGAGTATATACTCTAATAATAGAGTAAAAGCTCTATTCTGTCAAGAATAAAAAAGCCGGATTACTTCCGGCCGGTAATTATTGTGTAGATCAGACTCTTCTTCTCGCCGCAGCCATCCCGGCGAGCGCACCACTCCCAAAAGCGAAGTGAAGATTAAACCCACCGCATGGCCCCACCACATCCAGTGTCTCACCCGTCAGGTACAGTCCTTTGATTTGCCGTGATTCCAATGTGTCCGGGTCAACCTCTGTGACCGGCACACCACCGGCTGAAACCTGGCAATAGGTAAAGTCACGCACTCCCTTGACCGGAAAGCGGCTGTTTTGCAGGAGATCGATCAGATTATCAAGAGACTGGTTGTCCATCCGGCTTAATGTTGTTTCCCCATCAACGCGCGCGGCGCGCAGAAATGTGGAGACAACTTTCGGCGCGAAAAATGCGTTCAGAAATATGGCGGCGGTCATGGACCCATTCCGATTGGCAGCCAGAAATCGATCAAATTCATCCCGGAAGAAGGCCAGGAAATCCATCGATAGTTCCAGGGTACCGGCTGGATGCCGGGTTACATGGTGGCTGATATCCATCACGGCCGGGCCATTCAATCCCCACTCTGTAAAGATCAGATTTCCACTGGTCTCCGCGATCATCGTCCCACCTTTCCAGAGAGCCGTCTTGACATCAAAGCGCATACCCTGAAGCGGTTTCAGGCTGCCGGTGTCAACCAATACAGGGGCAAGGGCAGGCCGGTTTTCCAGAACATCATGCCCCATCTTTTGCAGAACGGGAAACAGGTCGCCGCGCGAACCCAGGGATGGATAAGCACAACCGCCCGTGGATACGATGACCCGGTCAAAATCTTCCCTGAATTCTTTTTCTCCCTGTGAAAACCTGATGGTAAATCCGTTATTTTTGTTGACAGCTATCCCCGAAACATGCCGGCCAGTTAGCAGTGTGATTCCCGCCTGCTCTGTTGCGTACGCGAAAGCCTGAATTACCGAATGGGCTGAATTGGAAAGGGGGTAATACCATCCGTCTTCAGTTTTTCGCGCCGGGATTCCGATCTTTGCCAGCATTTCCAGCAGTTCTAAAACCCCAAAGCGGGATAACAGGGTGGACATCCACTTCGGGTCGGCGCAGGCATAAGAGGCAGCGTCAACAGTGTCATTCGTCAGGTTGCAATGACCGCTTCCGGTTACTGTCAGTTTGCGTCCGATGGTATCGTTGTGTTCGAAAAGTGTTACGTTGGCGCCATTCCAGGCTGCCTGTAAGGCGGCTGCCAGTCCGGATGCTCCTGCGCCAATAACGGCAATTTCCATGCTGGCATTATACCGGATGCCCGGTACCCTCGAACGCGGCTCATCGTGAAATGGCGCAGCGAACACCTACACAATTGCCGTAATATCCTGGCGGGTTTTTGAATCGGTATTCGTCCAGGGCAAAGTCAGCTCGTAAAATGGATAATATCAAATCTGATAATGAAGGTTTGGAATGAAAATGGTAAAACGAGAGATACAGAGATATGCAATTGCCAAGGTTGATTCTGGTCAATAATAGTGTTCGCACCATTCAGACTCATATCCATAATTAGGAAAGAGAATTCCCCCCCCAAATATACCGGTGACGAGTGGAATTTATTATCACAATCGGTCAGCTAATTATCACCAGATTAAATAAAATGAAAAGGTAGATTCAGTAGCGAATCCACCTGATAAACAGCATATATAGACAAAACAAATTACAACAATACATCACGAAAGAAATCAACCCAGGGTAAGTGGAAAGTAAAAATGACCATTTCCACGAGACAAAGCCCCCAAAGTATCAGCAAGACAATTTAGTTGAATCGTGTGAAAGAGATTTTTTCGAGATCCTTTTCAAAAAAAGCTAATATTACACCGATGATCAAAAGGACGACATTGGCGTAAATAATCTCCAATGGGATGGATGGCATGGGTTTACCGTAAAACGCTGGCGCGATGTAATAAATAGTAAACATGATTCATGGAAAGATCAATAACGTAAAAAACCCTAGAATATAAGTAATTACTGGGTTGTTCGGACTTTTTCTAATACACAAAAAATTCAATAAGGGAAGCTGCCGAGTATGAAATAAAACCGATCTTAGCATGTTGCAAGAATGATTCATTGATTCCGCTGAAAACAGCAATAACCGGATTTTGGAACCAATCATACGCAAAATGAAATGTCAGAAATATTCCCCAGAAAATCACAACCTGAAAAAAGATTTACCGGGTACCAGACTTGGGTTCTTGTGGGATGGTCATTTCTTGCCTGCTTTTGATTCTTGAAGTGTGTAGAAGGGTAACCAGGGAAAAAGAATTGGGGTTGTTTTGGAATATTGTTGGAATTCAGGAAGGTTGCCATAGCGGGAAATCTGGGTTTTCTCCAGTCGTTTGGTCGATCCGAACATGATAAAGACAATACAAATCATTCCGATCAGGCTGATCACCCATTCCAGGGCTGTTTTATAAAATCCGATTCCCATCACCCAAGTGCCGATCCAGAAAATAATCTCCCCCAGATAGTTTGGGCAGCGCACCAGGCTGTACAGGCCGGTATTACAGAAGGTGGACGGGTTTTTTGATTTGAACGCGGATTTCTGCCGGTCGACAATGCCTTCAAGAACAAGTCCACCTGTTAATAATAGCAAGCCAATCCACTGGAATGTCAGGTGCGCAGGCGTGGGTTGAGTGGCTGTTTCCAGGCTGAACAACAAAGGGGAGACCATCATCAGATACAGTATGCTGACAGAGATCCAGATGGCAAATTTAACCGGTA
Source organism: uncultured Leptolinea sp. (assembly GCA_964446955.1). Classification (GTDB taxonomy): domain Bacteria; phylum Chloroflexota; class Anaerolineae; order Anaerolineales; family Anaerolineaceae; genus Leptolinea. The sequence continues at coordinate 501,588 of CAYUQJ010000002.1, read as the reverse complement.
AGGTGATACCGCCGTATTGCTTATCAATGCGATCACGTTCCTTTTTGTATCCGGCACTTAGTTCGCGACGGGTGACAAAAATCCCAAGCCGCATTCCCCAAAACAGAATGGCTGCTGACTGCAAAAGGATCAAAATTGTGGCATTCTTCCAAAATAAAACCACGGAAACTGCGACGATAGCGACGATCGAGAAGGCATAACCGATATTTAAGAAATAGACCATTCGGCGGAAACCTACGCTGGTGATGACCAGAGTGATGATCAACAGGATGGGGATTATGGCAAGTAATGAGTTTGACATTCTTTCTCCAGTAAAACTAAGGTGTTGCTGTGGACTGGTTGTCCAACTGCTCACGTAGGAAATCACGAACTGTGCGCGCTCCAATAGCCGGGCAGGTAAGATCTGTGGTGCTTGCCCATAATAGGAAGCGGAACACGCTCCACAGTGCCGGGTTAACCGGCTTCATAAAGAAAAGCAGTGTTTTAAAAGAAGAGATGGACATCAACTTCAATTTCGGTGGTCGGTTTAGCATGTCGAAACACAGGGTCGAAATTTCCGGGTATGTGAATTGTTCCGGCCCACCTACGTTGACGATCCGGTCACCGGGAGTGAGGTTAGCGGCTATGTATTCCGCCACATCCCGCGGGTGCACCGGGCTGAACCGATAATCTTCCTCTGTTTTGATCAATGTGATTGAACCCTTGCGTGCCGATGTCATGAATGTACGCCAGATGTCTGTGAAGTAACTTGAGGGGCGGATAATCAGATAATGAAGTCCGCTGGCGGTAAGTTCCGCCTCAAAATCATGCTTGGCTTTCAATAACGGAACGGAAAGGTCAGTATCCACACCGGCAACGGAGATATAAATGAAGTTTTGTATGCCGGCTTTTTTCGAGGCGTTTAACAGGTTGAAGTTACCTTGATAATCTACCTCGCGGAAATCCGTCAGTTTCTTCGGACGGCCAATGCCCACAGTAGTGATAACAAGATCAGCCGCTTGGAGCAAGCTATTCCATCCATCCTTCTGGCGGAGGTCAACCGCCCGCAAACCAACCAGTTTCGACCGAAGAGCTTCCAATCGTTGAATGTTCCTGTCGATGGCGATTACTTCATGCCCGTGCTGTAATAGAACCGATGTCACTTCATACCCGAGGTTTCCGGCTGCGCCGGCGACAACAATTCGCATATTTTTTTACCCCGCTATTTTCCTCTCAGAAAACGCATTATCCTTTCCTGTATTTTGACGCATTCAAATACATCCCGTGCTTACCGGGGATGAACATAACCATATAAACTCGGAATATAATTTCGTGTTATTGGACCGGATGAAAAGAGCCGGTTGAACAGTTGGAGAGCCTGATAGATCTCCTTTTGTTTCTCTTCCGGTTTGCCGGCGCAAACCGATTCGAACCACTCCTGACGGGCTATGAGCCCACCTTCCACCAGTTATTTCCCGTGAGCGGTGAGGTGCAATTCGCGCGAACGCTGGTGACCGTCAATTTGCGCCCCACTGAATCATTCCGTTCAAAAAGCGTCACATTCACGCCATTCCAGGCTGCCTGTAAGGCGGCTGTCAGTCCGGATGCTCCTGTGCTAATAACGGCTATTTCCATGCTGGCATTATACAGGATGCCCGAAAAACGACCGGTCTATTTCGAGATAAGGGTTAAAACATCGAACCGCTAATTTGCGATGAGAAAATTTTGCAGTATGTCATAATCGTCGAATGTCAGGTCTGGAGAAACGGCACTTGTCCTGTTTGTGAACAGGCAGGAGAATAGACCGGCTGCCTGCCCGGCTTGCACGTCCAGATCACGGTCACCTACTGCCAGGGTTTCAGCGTGGACCAGATTGTGTTTATCGATCATCGCCTGAAAAGCGGACGGATCGGGCTTTTTGGGAAATCCGGCATCCTGCGTGATCCGATCGGTGAAGTAGTGGGATATGTTGGAAGCATCGAGCAGCCGGTAGGCTGATGTCTTATTCCGGTGGGTGACAATCAGGTTCAATCCGCCACGCGCCAGCATCAACTCGCATATGTCTACCACGCCTTCAAATATGGGTTGCTCTGAAAGTGGTATTCGATAATATTGTTCACGATACACCCGCAATATATCCAGTTCGGAAAGAGAGAATTTTGTGGCCAATGCCAGTGAACAGGTACCGAAAGAGATCTTTGCCTGGTTTTCGATCCAATCAAGCGGGGCATCGGCCCCCAGTTCATTCAGCGCAGCCTTGAAAGCGCGGGCCATGGCCGGGTAGGTGTCAAATATCGTCCCGTCCAAATCCCATATGATGTTTCGATACACTGTTACCTCCAATAAAAAAGATCAACCGGAACGAATATTTTTCGCGAAATTTTCAAATTCCTATAAGATTAAACCCTGATGTCCTGGAATGGAGGCGCTATCAAGCGTTTAATTAAATGTAATTTCCCAAAGGATAATATCAGATCGATTATTGATTATTCTTCCGGTTTTCGGATTGCGTATTTTCACCTGTTTTTGCTGGTTGAAACGATAAGTGATCCGATTATCCTGTTGTTATTCCTTTTTTGCCATTACATAAAAATTGACCGGGGCGGGGTGCAGGATTGCTGTCTCCTTTACAGTAAACCCGTTTTCTGTGAGCAAGTTTTCGACATCTTTTTTGCGAAAAAAAGAAATAAAAGGAATTATTCCCAATTTATGCATCACCCACTCATACGCCATTACGATCCGGCTGTAGAGATTTACCGGTTCTGCCAGGCAGTCGGTCGCGCTAACCAGTATTCCGCCGGGTTTTAATAAGCGGCCCGCTTCAGCCAGCAGGGTTTGCGGTTCTTTCACAATATAGAGTACATTGAACAGCAGTACCGTATCGAAGGAAGAATCACCAAGGGGAAGCGAGTAGCCATCAAAGACTTCAAAGGTCACGTTTTGCACATTCTCCGATGCGGCTTTTGTTCTAGCCTGTTCGATCATAACCGGTGAGATATCCACTCCGGTGACAGAGCCGCAACGGTTGGCTATTCCCAGCGCGATGATACCCGTTCCGCAGCCGATTTCCAGTACCTGATCTGTAGAATCCAGCAGCTTCTTTGTCCGTTCGATGGATTCGAGGTAAGCACCTTTATAAGTTTTTCCTGTGTTCGCATCATAACCCGAGGCCAGCCGGTCCCAGATCTTTCTTTCTTTTTCCTGTCGTATGGATGTGTCCATTTTCTTATTTCCTGCTTTCATGTAGTAATTCTTCTAACGGTTGGAGATTTTTAACGATTTTCCCGAAAAGTCGAAGAAAATCCTCTTTGTCCTGTTTGTTTTCAAGAGCGTTCATGATCCTTCCAAACATCATTTCCTCATACGTCTCATGTTCTTGTTGTACAGTCTCTCCCTTCTCGCAGAGTTGAAGGGTGAAGGAACGTCGGTCAAGGGGATTGATAATTCTTCGCAAGAATCCGGCTTTTTCCAGGCGGTCAATAACACTGGTAAGAGTCGATTTGGAAATATGCAACCGGGTACTGATATCTTTCATTTTGCAATCCGGTTGACGGGAAAGGATACCTATCACGCCGATCTCCAATGTGGACAGTTGCCTGAAGCCCGGGTATTGCTCTTCCGGAATGGCGGTACCGATCCTATCGATCATTTCATGCCAGAGTGTATTTAATGTTTGGGTTTGTTGGTCCATTTTTAAAAAGTCACAAATGATGTTTTTTAGTACGAATAATGAATAGTACGATATACGTACAAATATGTCAAGGTTTCCCCGAGTAACAATAGTATGGAAAATGAAAGATCCCGCGCGATCTACACGAACGGGATCTTAGTTGGAGATATTTCGATAGAACCGCATTTAATACTTATAAGTACACCGCGTTTTGAGGGTTTTCGACACCGATCAGTTTTTTGTTTGTTCTCACCATATCGGCCACTTTTTCGGTGGGGCAAATGACCGCGCCATGGGGGCAGACTGCCGCGCAGTGGTAACAATACACACATTTGGAAGTATCGCGAACGGGGATTTTCTGCATCGTCAAAGCCCCGACAGGGCATTCATTGACACAACGGTTGCATCCTCTGCATTTATCCTGATCAAATTCAATGGGAAGCTCGCGAAGGTTTCCAACAATATTCGCCAGATGATACGCGATATTGACTTTGCGGGTTTGATAAGAAAACAACCGTTTCGTTTTTTCGTCCTCAAGTGGCTGGTAGCCAGATTCCTTTAATCGTGAATAAAACTCATCAATTGTTTTTTGTGCTTCGATGTCAGGGTATTCAACGCGGTTGTAAAAATGTGGCGCCCAGACTTTAAAGCCCCCGAGGATGGGGATGTTATTCTTCTTGAGCTGGTTGGAAAGGTCCAGCAAGGCTCTCCCTGAACTTATCCCGCCATAGGTCAGGTAAAGAAATGCCCCAACCCGGGGTTTTGCGTATGGCAATGCCTGATCCAGGAACTCGGTTAATGGATGCATTACCCGTAGATGAAATACCGGATTCCCAATACCGATCAGATCCATGTTGTAAAAAATGCTGCTTTCCACTTCTTTGAATGTCCGACTGCCGGGTTTCCCAATGTTCAAACGGGTGACCCGATGCCCATCCGCTTCAAATCGGTCTGATAGCGCTTTGCTGATCTTTTCTGTTGTCTTTCCAGGGGATATGTACAAAAGTAAGATGTTCATCATTGCCTCACTGTTGATCGTACCTGCGGTGAATTCTGCGGGAGACCGGGTACCGTATAGATCTTGCATTTCAACGACCCTGGTATCGATATGCCTGTCATAAAACGATTGGCATACGCATTCAGATAATTCTCAACCGAATTCCGGTCAGTCCATTCATAAAAACCGGAATAGGTTAGGTCTTCTGGATTGAAATAAAACGTCTTAGAAAGAAAACCCGGTGCTCCGGCAAAAAAGGGAATGCTGGTAAAAGGAATCAGATAGCGGTTGACCGGGGATTTCCTTACAACACGGAACTCAACTTCCAGTCGGACGATCTGAGTCTGGGTTCGGGATTTCTGTTCGACCTTAAGAAAGGGATGACTGGTGATAGCCGGTTCAATTCCGTTCCCGTAACGTTTCGATCTTTTATCACTGACGAGCCTGGAAATTATGATTTGCCCGGTTGATAGAAGAAAGAGGAACCGAAAAAATGCAGTAAATAATTGGATCATCTTTTTCTCTTTATTTATACTAAGGGTATAAACATACAGTATAATAAATTAAAACGCCATGAAAGTCAAGAGTTTTTTCTTGATGGCTGAAAAAGTTTATACTCAGGGTAATAAGAATAAAAATCCCTGAATTCAGGCAGAAAACCGGTTTCTGAGAAGTGTAAGAGGAGGAAAAAGACGATGGCAGGCAACAGAATGGGTGAACAAACCAGGGAACGGATCATCACCGCTGCAGCGGAAGAATTTATCGAAAAGGGATTTGAACGGTCGAAGATGGAAGAAATTGCCGCGCGAGCCGGAGTAACCAAGGTGATGTTGTATTATCACTTCAATTCCAAGCAGAATATTTTTAACGAGATCGTTAAAAATGTGGTCGAAGAGATAAAGACGGAATTCCGGACAAGTATCGAGCCGGCTGACAGGAACGATCCGGCATTCTTTCCGTCACATTTGAACCTTATGCTGGCGTATTATCAAAAGCGGCAGAAGGTCCTTCGTTTGATCCTTTCAGAATATATTCTTCGCCGGCATGAGAACGAATCCCTGACAGTATTTAATGATGTGTTTTCCCTGATCCTGAATCTCGCTGGAAAAAAACCGGATGACAGCCAGGAAGAATTTCTGGTGCGGGTATTCTTTTTTAATGCTCTACCCATGTTGATGTATTCCTGTATGGCAGACTCTTTCTGTCAGGATTTTAATATTTCCCCTGAAATTGCCAGACAGGTTTTTGTCGATAATTTCATGCGTACATTCCGCGCGCACACTTCCCTATGAGGTAAAGTAATTTGCCAGACGGCATAAAAAACGGAGGGGATACATGAAAATAGTATTTCATGTACCCTCCCGTAGTTAAAACATCTGCACGCTGATTCCGGAAGCGGTTTCCCGGTCGATAACAAATCTTTTTTGTTCTATGCCGCAGATTAAGTGATATGGATCGCTGTTTATGACCCGGACTCTGGTGGCAGGTTTGAAACCGGCCTGTTTTAATTCACGGGAGATGTCGTCATCGGTGTTAATGGAGAGAACGGCAGCTTCGCGACCGGGATTGACGTCATCAAGTGTGTCTATTTCCGGGAACAAACCGGGTACGGGGGATATTTCAGCTTCTTTAACAACGAGAATCTGAAATGGAAAACTGAAAGTCAAATGGAACCGTTCGATACCTGCCTGTTTGAGCATTTTCTCGATTTCCATCGGGGTGTATGCCCGGTGGCTATCATGGTGAAGCTTTAGATTACCAGGGAGCTCAATGCGGCGGAAATCATGGATGATCATCACACCACCCGGTCTAAGAGCTTTTGAAAGATTGCGCAATGCATGAGCCGCATCAGCCCAGTGGTGCATGGATAATGTGGAATAGATAAGATCAAATTTTCCCAGACTGTTGATCAAATTCTCATCTTCAACGAAACCGCAGCGTAATTCCACTTTGTTTCTGCAACCGCGTTGGGTGAGGTACTCATCAGCCGCGGAAATCATATCTTTCGAAGGCTCCACGATCACGATTTCCTCTGGAGCGAGTCGTTTCATCACTTCTGCCGTTTGATATCCGGGGCCGGCACCGATCTCGAGATAACGCCCGTTTCTCCGGTTTTCCGCCAGTATCTGGTAGAACTTCCCCAGGTAAATGTTACCGAACACTTTTTGCATGGCCAGGTAGTTACCGGCTCTCTCTTTGCCATCCATTACGGCTGAGCTGGATGATTCGTGTGTGTATGTCATAATCTTCTCCAATCAAATTTTCGCTTGTTTCGACATCTTGATACTAGATGAGGATTGTGGAGAAATTATGGATAGGAGCAGGAGACATTATGACAAAAAGTAGACCGGCAGACTTTGGTACCGGGGAATTTAAATTCTTAATTGGATCATGGGATCAATCGTCATCATTCCGGTCTTTTATCTTTTTTGCCATGCTAACGAGGCGGGAAATCACGACAGTGACGTAACCAACTCCGACGAATTGTTCCAGCATAACCGCCACCCTTGGAAATGCGGTTGAAGGATAGATATCACATAACCCGGTCGCGGAAAGGTTGGTAAAGCTGAGTGAGAGAAGTTCTACAAACGTAAAATATCGAAAATCACCGGAGCCCAACACGAGACTCCCGGGTTGGAAAACCTGGCTGAATTGATACAGGTATCCAAATCCCCAGGCAAGTAATGTGAATGTGGCTCCAGCGGCAAACCATTCATCTAATGTGATCACATCATCTTGCATCATGTAAGCGACCAGGCTGCCGGCGGTGTAAAAATAAAGTGCTGCTTCCAATAAGGAAGTCCAAACCAGCAAGGTTGTATTTGCGATGAACAATGTGATAATTGACAAAATAAACGCCGGAATAGCCAGTATCCAGGCAATCCAGTCCTCAGCCGGACTTTTTTGAACAACCCACACCCTTAAGATTAGGACGACAATCCCCAAAATGCTGATAACCGCTTGCTTGATCTGCAGTCCGTCAACTACGGGATACAGGATTAAAAAAAGAAGGTGAGCTGCAAGGAGGAAAGCGGATGGGTGTGTACGTTGTAAAAAAGATTGAAATTTACCAGTCAATTTTCTCTCCGTATTCTTTTCGCAATTAACGCTTTGTCAGGCTGCTGCTTCCCAGGAACGTGTGATTAATTTGCTTTTCTTGGCCGACATCATTTCTTCGGTCAGGCAATAATCTGACAGGAACTTTTGATACGCGCCTTTCATACCTTCATTGATCTTGATCACCTGCTGTGGGCAAATATATACACAATGCATACAATCAATGCACGTGGTGAAATCGGAAAGGCCGGTGTCCGCGTTAAATGATTGGGTCGGACACTCGGTTTCACACAACCGGCACATGTCGCATGTCTCGGTAATCCGCACCGGATTGGTCCAACCACGCTCGGTACGTTGCGGCCGATTTTTCTTTGCGTCCATGGCCTGTTTGTAACCAAATGGTTTCTGTAAAATAAAACCAGACGGTTCCGGCGCGGAAAATCGTTGGATTGCCAGAGCCGCGAAATTTCGAGCCACATCCATATCATTAGAATTGGGGCGGTCGGTCAAAGCTGTCCATCCGCCGACGTTGTAGGTATGAGGCCCGGGAAATTCAGCGGAAAATTCAACCTGGAAACCGGCATGTTTTAGTAGTTGAAAAGTGTGGAAATGCGCGTATCCGCTTGTGCGTCCGCCGTAGGTGAAAAACATGGCGCATTTCTTTCCCATGCCATCCAGCTTTGTCAGCCACTCGTTTACTACACCGGGCGCTATGTCTGAATAAACGGGAAATCCAAAGATGAATCCATCGTATTCCTCAACCGCCAGGGGGATCTGACGGGACGCGAATGGTGTGATATCAAATTCCTTTACCCGGTTTTCCAGGGTGGTTAGTTCTTTCGCAATCGCTTTCGCATAAGTTGCCGTCACGTTGGTGCCGGAGAAGTAAATAACAGCAATGTTTTTCTCAGTCATTGGTGAACCTTTATTTGTGAAGGGATCTATTCAATCCTTTATTCTATCGCAAGGATTTCTGTAAAAAGATCCTTTTATGGTTTTCTGGCAGGTTATTCAGGCATCCAAATACAGAATATCCCAATTTTTCGTAAAAAGGTTGTGCCTGGAAACTCATGGTATCCAGATGGGCGTGATGGCACCCACGACGGATCGCTTCTTCCTCAGCCAGCCGGACCAGGCGGCTGCCGTAACCTTGCCCGCGCAAGGTATCATCGATCCACAGGATGCGAATGTGGAGCCAACCCCAGTAGGTATTACCCAGCAATCCGCCAAACACAGTGCCATCAACACGACGCAGAAAGATGTTCAAGGGGAGGAGTCCCTCTTCAGGGGCAAAGCGGCGGTTGAAGTTTTCCAGGCCTTGTTCAACTACGTGAATGTCATCAGGTTTAGAAGAGGTTTCCAGAACCATGGAAATATCCGTTGATTGTTTTTGTGAAGGCATGGTGATGACCTAAAGACCGTTTACGATGTTTATAGGATGTCCTTCAAGGAAAGCTTTTAGATTGTCATACGTCATTTCCATAAGGCGCTCGCGTGCAGCCCGTGTTGCCCATGAGATATGCGGTGTGATGGTGCAATTTCGGGCTGATAACAGCGGATTCCTCGGGTCTGGTGGTTCAACAGAGAGAACATCCAACCCCGCGCCCGCGATTGTGCCGTTATTCAGCGCGTCTGCCAGATCTGATTCGTTGACCAATTGCCCGCGGCTGGTGTTGATGAGGAACGCGCCCGGTTTCATCTGTTTGATGAGAGCGGCGTTGACAAACTCGCGGTTGGATTCAGTCAGCGGGCAGTGAAGACTGACCACGTCACTGGTTTGAAATACCGTCTCAAGAGTGGTCAGGGTGACCCCTGGCACCGGGCTGTTTTTGAGGGACGGATCATGCGCAATCACATTCATCCCGAAGGCTTTCGCCATACCGGCTGTAACAGCGCCTATGCGTCCCAGCCCGATGATCCCCATAGTCAGACCGTAGAGCTCAATAAGGGGAAAATCCCAGAAGCAGAAATCCGGTGATGCGGACCATTTACCGTTGAACACACTGGCGGAGTGTTCCGCTGTGTGATGGCACAGGTTGAGCAGATGGCTGAAAACCATTTGCGCAACCGAGTACGTGCCGTAGACCGGAATGTTCGTGACCGGTATGCCGCGTTCGGCCGCGGCTTTGACATCCACAATGTTGTATCCGGTTGCCAGTACCCCGATGTATTTCAGATCCGGTAATTGGTCGATCATCTCACGGGTGACCGGGGCTTTATTCGTCAGTAGGATATCAAAACCCTTTGCCTGTTCAACGGTTTGATCTAACGGCATGCGGTCATGTACGACCAGTTCTCCCAGTGAGTGAATTTTTTCCCAGGACAAATCGCCGGGGTTCAGGGTGTATCCATCCAATACAACAATGCGCATAATACATCTCCCGTTATTGCTTGTGTGTCCATCAGAAAGGGATTTTTGTTTTATCTTCACTCAAAAAGGGGGATTTTTTTCGGGTGGTATGGTTGATGGCGCCATATGACCTGAATGGGTTGGTGACTTTTCCGTCGAGTTCAGAATTGTCTAAACAAACTGCCCCAGATATTCGAGGAAGGGTTTCATTTCCCGGAAAGTATCCAGCGTACAGTCAAAGAATCCCGGGGAAATAACTTCTGAGTCGGTTATTTTTCGGGTCACTGTGATGCTTTTAAGCCGCAGCAAGTCGGCTTCCGGATGGTTGATCGTGAATCCGCGGGGTATGGTTTTCAACCGTTCGCCGCTAATACTCCCAAAGAATTCGATAAACCGTTTGTCAGAGATAATCATCTTCAACGGTTCCGAGTCCTGACTGATTGCTTCACGAAAAGCTGTTAACTGCCTAGATTCTGGTTCGTGGAAGCCGCCAGCCAGCATCACATTACCGGGTTCAAGATGCAGGTAATAGCCAAGCAGACGTGATTTGCGTCCTCCGGGAGCGATATACGCGCTCATGTATGGTTTGTATGGAGTTTTGTCTTTCGTGAACCGCAGGTCGCGGTTCAGGCGGAAGATGCAATCCTTTGATGTTATTCCCCCCAGAGGCTCGGTTTTGGAGAGTTCTCTGATCAACGCGCAGACAAATTCTTCAAAACGGGCGCGCGCCCGATCATATTCCTCACGGTGTTCCATGAACCACGGGCGGTTGTTATTCTGCTTGAGGGCTGTGGTGAATTCCAAAACAGGTTGAAGATCAAAGCCGGGCAACGCCACATACCTCCATGAAAGGTCTTGATCACTATGCTATTAACTATACCGCATCAACTGTGTTCAATGATATGTACCTTAAATTAAACCCCGATGAGATACATACCTGTTAATGTAGTTACGGCCAGAAGATACGGCAGAATGTGATGGATTCTCTCAATTAATACAGATGGAGATTTCATGGCGCTTAACATGCCGCCGGTGGCAAACAGCGAGATGAATAGAATAGCGGTAAATAGACTTACCAGGATTACCGGTGTACTGAAAAGTACCTCCCGATCTGAACGGCTAAAATTGATCACCAGATAGACCAGTGTACCAAGCGAGATCAGTTTATGGATCGTAAATACTATTCCGTTATACGGCCTTCCGATTCGGCTGACGGCAAAACCACTGATGATCATTAGCAGCACAAAGACGGCTGAAAGAATCAACTTACCACTCATTTCAATTCTCCTTACTGGAATCTACGGGGATACGGATGCCATCCCAGAAAATGCTGAATCCCTGGCGTATCACATTGTCCTGTTGAAACAGGTCCTCCATACGCCGGATATAGTTCATCAGGGCAACGATCTGCTGGTACAAGAAACCACCGATCATGTCAACGGGTAAAGATTTTATGCTACCCTCGGCCAATCCCTTCTGGATTGCCTCATAGTAAAACGAGAAAAGTTTGCCCGTTTCGAGGACGACAGTCTCCGGCAAAATACCCGGCTCACGGGTGTGCCGGGAGAAGGCAAATGCATCCGGATTAGAGAGCAGCCAGTGAATGGATTCGGACCAGATCACTTCGAGCATCTCGCGGGCAGGCATGGATTGGTCCAGGTGGCCGATGACGTACTCGGCTTCATCGCGGCTGATCTGTAATGCCAGCTCGTTGATCAGATCCTGTTTGGTATGAAAATAAAGAAATAGCGTTCCAGCCGCGGTGCCGGCTTTACTGGCGATATCAGCTGTCGAAGTATTCTGAATTCCCTTTTCGGCGAACATCCTGAGCGCTGTTTGAAGAAAAAGGTCCCTTTTTGCCAGACTTAATTCCCGCACCATGTCAACTCCTTTTTGTAATGACTGACTACTCACTCATTATAGTAGGAATTATGAAAAGGTCAAGCATCTTCCGGTTGAGGATCTATCAAACCAGGATTTGTTTATTTCCGGGTAAATTTTCAAAGGATCTGTGTGTCAAAACCAGGAAGGTCATCATAATGGTGGTGGTGTACACCTTGGTTGATAAAATCGAGTTTTTCCACTACCCGATTGGACGCTAGATTGTCCGGATGGGTTTCAGCGATTATCTGATTCCCATGAAGTTCATCGATAACAAATCTCACCAATCGCACGGTGATCTCTGATGCGTATCCTTTGTTCTGGTGTTCCGGAAGAATGAACCACGAAAGTTCATACCCGGGTTCATTTTGCAGCGTATCACAGGTTACTCCTGCCATACCGATGGGTTTTCTGGAATCACTCAGACACAGGATCCCATACCAACGGTTATTCTCTCCCCAATTGTCATGCCACATTTGCAGTACTCTGGTAACCTGATCAGGTTTCCAGGCTTCGCCGAGGTACCGCATCACTTCGGGATCAGAATATAGCTGCTCAGCCAGATCCGAATCCGACATCTCAGGTTGGCGGATGAATAATCTCTTTGATCTGATACGTATGCTATTGGCAGGGTGTTTTGGGACCACGGACCGCATCTCAACCTGTTCCATTCTCCATCTCGTTCAGCAGGTTCTCAAACCAGTCCCGGGCGAAGGCATGGGCTCCACGTCCATAATCCAATGTCTTACGTGAGTAAAGGACTATCTCCCTCATCTCATCCGGGATGGCGTAGGTTTTTATCTCCTCATCGAGTTGGGAGAGTTGGTCTTCCATCTGGTGTATCTTTTGCAGGATCTCTCTCACAATGGACTTTCGGTTTTCTTTATCGGGAATCAGTCCCATGAAGTAAACCTTTGAAAGACCGGTCACTTCAAGTTTGCCGAGCGGGGTTTCGCTGTTCATCCAGGCGTAAAAAGACTCCCGTCCCGCGGGTGTGATACTGTAGACCTTTTTATTTCGCCCATGATCAACCCGTTCTTCAAAAACAATCAAGTCCCGGGCAAGCAGGTTTTTTAACGCTGTTTGAATACTGCCATAACTGGCACTGTAAAACAACGATATGCCCTGTTTGAACATCTGGTTGATTTCGTACAGCGTAAAGCTTTGAATGACCAGTAACCCGAGGATCACATTTTCCATGATTGTCCTGATGATTGACAAATAATAATCATATGATACTATTAGGTATATAGCTAATAGATATATACCTAATAACTCAAAGGATGTACAAATGAATTTTATCAAACCTCTCAATAATGAACAGGCTCGAACCCACCTGGATTCGTATTTCTCCTGGTTGCAGCGTAAACATTCTGAATGTCCCACTCAGATCAGAGTATTCTCGCCATCTTCCGGTCTGGATTACACATTCCCACATGGTTCAGATGACCGTCCGTATCACGTTGCCAGTATTGGCAAAGTATTTACCGCGGTGCTGGTTCAAATTCTGGCTGAACGCGGTTTGCTTTCGATTGACGACCTGGTTTCAAGATATTTGCCGGCTTGCCAGCTGGAAGGATTGTTTGTTTATAAACAGGTGGATCACCGCAACGAGGTAACCATTCGCCAGTTGATGGGGCATACGTCGGGTATTGCCGATTATTTCGAGGGTAAAACCCTGGATGGAACGACAATGATGATAGACGTATTGGAAAACACGGATACCCACTGGATTCCTCAATTACTTCTCGACTATACACGCGAAAGGCAAAAAGCTGTCGGGGCTCCGGGAGATCGTTACCATTATTCCGACACCGGTTATATTCTGCTGGGAATGCTGATTGAATCGGTAACCGGGAAAACCTTCGGCCAGAACCTGATTGACGAATTTTTTCATCCACTGGAAATGTTGGACACATACCTGATGTTCCACACAAAACCTTTGAATGGCTCGACCGCGTCCATTGAACCGATATGGCTGGGGAAAAAAGAAGTCAGCCGCTACCAGAGCCTGAGCTGTGATTGGGCCGGTGGTGGAATCGTTTCCACTACCCGCGATTTGTTGATATTCAACCGGGCGTTACGCGAAGGTCAGTTGATCAAACCATCCACTCTGGCTGGCATGGATGATTGTCCAAAAAGATTCTATCTGGGTATCTATTACGGCCTTGGAATGATGGAAATTCGTTTCAAGGAATTCTTCTTTTTACTCGGACATATGCCAAGAGTAAAAGGTCATATTGGTATTTTTTCGACTCACCTTTATTATGATCCGGTGCATGACGCGCATATCGTCATCAATTTCGGATCGACGGGACGGATGAGTGAGAGTTTCAAATCCCTGATCGAGATCGAGACTATTCTGGGACGATTAACGCAACATAAGAACTCACCGGAATAATGGATTCGCTTTTGCCGGTGAGTTCTTCGCATTTGATTGATGTTCTTATTGCCGTTGTTTAAAACCTTTTCGCGACTGGATGATCTTCGTTAAGTTGCAACAGGTCCCATAGATTGCCATACAGGTCTTCAAACACGGCTACCATCCCATAATCCGCCTGTTTGGGTTCCCGTACAAACTTGATTCCTTTCGCGAGCATGGCGTTGTAATCCCGCCAGAAGTCATCGGTATTCAGGAAAAGGAAAACCCGCCCACCGGTCTGATGGCCAATAAACGGTTCCTGCTCGGGCTTGGAGGCACGCGCCAAAAGTAGGGTCGTCCCGTTTCCGCCGGGCGGGGCAACGACAACCCAGCGTTTATCCTGTTCGGGTTGGTAGGTATCTTCGATTAACTCGAAGCCGAGTTTTTTCACGAAAAAATCCAGGGCTTCATCATACTCTTTTACAACAAGAGCGATATGAACAATTGACTGTTTCATAGGTGAACCTTTTGCAATATTGTTTGAATTCCATTCTACTTGGAGCTGTTATTGATTGGGATAAAATCTTAAACCGAAGGACGCAGGATTTGGACATCAGAGGCTGTTTGACCACGTGACACAATGTCAACAGGCTGTCCGAGCAGGGATGCGATCTGGTCAATGATCCGGCGTTCATCTGCCTCACACGCGGACAATGCCGGTTTTACGTTGGAAAGAATCTGTGTGTGTTTTTCCCTTTCTGCCAGTGACAGATCTTCGGGTGAATAAATATGCTTCAACTTAAGTTCGGAGGGCGTTATAAGGCCGGTTGCGATATCTCTCTGAGGTCCGCCAATATACGCGTCACAGTATTTCCACTCGTTCAACCGGGACAGTGTATCCATATGGGTGATGGCCAAACTATCTATTCTCCCGGTAATGCGGAGTGCGTACCTTGCCAGAACGGCATCAAACCATCCATAGCGGACATGTCCCTGCCACTCGTTAAATTGATTATGCTCCCGGATAATCCCGGTAAGCTCGTTTGTTTCTGTTGGCAGCGGGCCGTTGCCATGACGGATCGTATGTGAGCGTAGAACCCCCAGTTTTACAACGGTCGAATCCGGTGCCATTGCCTGTATGATATCCAGCGCGTTCTTGCCCGTACAATTTGACCAGGTGGTGTGCGGGTGAAAACCCGCGTCAGCATCGAGCAGCACTCCCTGGGCACCCTCAAATACCACTGTTTCGGAACGGCTCAACCAATTTTGCAACAGGTCGTCGGGTTGAACCATATCCAGTCTGGTGATTCGCGAGATCGAATTGATCCACCGCTCAATCACTTCGTGGCTTTCGAATAACTCCCATTCCCGTTTGATGGGGATTTCATCTATCTTATGGCATCCGGCAAGAAGCAATTCTGACCGTTTTCTTTCCTGAATGGATCCCAGTTTCTGTTTCAATCCGGGCAGGTCAGACAGATCTCTGGCACGGACACAATCGTCTGAGAAAAATATAGAGTCTTCGTAGGTTTCACCGACACCAACACCGCAGGACCCATGGCGGTTGTTTCCTCGCACCAGCTCCCGGATGTGATTGGCAGCCTGATGGAATGGGGTAATGATCAGCGCCTTGTCACTGATCTTAAGCCGGGAGAATGTGTCTGGTATACCCAGTTTCTCCAGAATACTGCCTTCGACCAGCAGGGCTCCGGGGTGTACGATGACATGTTTGGAAAGAAAGGTCATGACCCCGGGATTGAATGTTCCAGACCCGAATTGTGAGAAGGTATGGTGGCGTCCGTCAGGGTCAACAACATTGTGCCCCGCCTGCGCACCACCGTTATAGCGCACAACAACCCGGGCGTTCTGTTTCCTGACCAGGAAATCCGTCAACAATCCTTTGCCGGAATCGCCAAAACCAAGATCAACAATCACATAGGCGCGCATAGTGGAAAGAAGCAATCTGACACGGATGGCGACAACCGGTTACATTGCCGGGATATTAGAATTGTTTTGACTCTATCAAGTTCGATTTATAAGCTCCGGTTAAAAATGACTTCAGCGAATGGCGTTAATGAACGGATTACGCTGTTCTTTAATTCACCGGTTAAACCGGTTTTTTCAAGGGTTTCAGCGAGTTCGGTGAGACTGGAAACCCTGCTTTCGCACAGCAGGATGGCACCAGCCGCGGCAAAACACACCTCTGCCGGTGATTCAAGGCAAAGCACATTGTCACCCAACAGATCGCGCCATCGCCTTTCGCACCGTTTGGCCCGTTGACGGTCAGGGATAATGAAGAAAGGCACATAGGATTTCTGAAGTTCCGCGAGGATTTCCTCACAAGACAGATCCTCATCCACTGAATCCCCGATTACGGTCTCAATGATATGCCGGGAGAGAGTAGGATACGGGTTTTCATCGCCCGTCATGAACAGGTAACCGCGTTTCTGGCGTTTAACCATGCAATCCATTTCGGTATGCATCGACAGAAAATACATCCCCAGTTCATAGGATTCTTCTCCGCTGCCTCCGCCTCCACCTTCCAGATATGAGTAGGTTAACCATTTGTCCATCAGTTCCGCGGTGGATTCAAATTGACCTACCTGAAGAGGGGCGTTATCGCTGATGGCGTCACCTACGGCCATAAAGAGAATCTGCGGGTCCGGTATCTGGCAATCCATGAGCACCTTCATAAATTTCGGCAGCTCACTGGTAGCCAGCAGGCGGGGAATTTCACCCATTGATCCGGTTACATCAAGCGCGAATACAACCCCCTGCGATTTTGGATGCTCTTCCGAATCCCGGCTTTCACGCAACCGGACGCCTTTGGGATTCATCAAAGGATGGCATTGCACCTGTTTGAAGATTTCCTGGCGGGGGAGATTGGACCGTTTTTTTAATAACGCATCATGTGCTGTAAGACTGTAATTTCCAAATCCCATTTTTTCTCTCCTTGATCCTATTTTTTCAATCCTGTGGATTTATCAATGGCGGTGCATGATGATTGGTATAAATTGGGGAGGCCCAAATACCTTGTTGGCTATGTGTTCCAATTCTTCACGGATAGTCCAGGCATTCTGGCAATCAACATCGTCTGGTCTTGCCATCGCAATACGCCGGATGGTCTTCGCCAACATTTCAGGGACTATTTCCGGGATACTGCCATCGGAAGGGTTCCCGCCCAATAATGCGATGATACAACGCGCGCTCATCAAGATATCCAGTTGATTGGAAAGTTTCCTTTCCATTTGTGTCGTATCCGGATAGTACATCGCATCCTGTCCGACGGCCGCCTCAATGGATTGGCCTTTCCGACCCGCGTGGCTGAAACCAACGAGACGGACCCCGTGATCGTTCTCCTGAATTAGCAAATGGGACGGCACGATAGCTCCGTGCGCCATGTTTGACGCATGGATAAAGGTCAGCAATTCCAGAATTCTGCGCCAGATCCAGATGGAAGCGCGGGGGGGAATACCCTGTGGATATGCGTTGATGACATCACCGGCGGTGTGGTAGAACCCGCTGGCCCACCGGTAAATGTTGACCATTTGACCAATATGTGAACCGCCGGTTGAAATACCGTGACGGACAGGCTGCGGAATCAACGCAGAGAATGTCTCGGCGCCCGATGCTCCACTTGCCTGCAGCAATTTGATTGCTTCCCATTCACGTTCGAGAATGGGTGCGTCCTGCATCTTACGCGCCACTTTTATTACAACGAGCTCCGTTGGCCATCGCGCCCGTCTTCCTGTATAGACATCACAGGTTTCACCGGCTGCGAGAAAGCGGTCAATCGACCAGTGGTTATCACCAATTGAAATCCAGAAAGTTGTTCCATAGCTCTCTGGAGCGTTCCAAACCTGAAAGGTTTTGTGGAATTTACTGGCAGCAATGGTCTCTTCTTCGAGAAATACGGTGGTACCGCAATAGGGGCAGACGATCGAACGCGCGAAACGGTGAGGTGTGAGAGGAGCGTTACACTGGGGACACATTATGGCTCGTTCCATGGTCTCATCTTCCTTAGCGAGTAAAACAATTTTCAGGAATTAACTCTGGTTGAGAGTGACAATCCCTTAAAATATACTCCCAAATGCCATTGGGAAAATTCAATGATTTTGGCGTGTTTTTTTCTAGATATTTCTCAGAAAGTGATATAGCGGTCGCCGGATTTTATCCATCTGGTAAAAAACTCACCTGTATAGAAAACATCAATACCCAGTGTTTCAAGTTGTGGCACAATGCCATATTTTTCCGCACAGGATTTGCATGCAATTACTTTAACACCAGCTTCCTGGACCTGTTTCAAGTCTATTTGAAGAGCTGCGTCATTGATTAGTAGTTGAGCTGAAGGTCCCCATACCAGCAGAGTGGCATTTTCCCACCAGCCGTGAATCAACGAATTACCGGCATACATAAACACCATTTTCCTGGCAATGTCGGCATCACCGCTTGTCCAGACAATCAGGAGACTGTTGAAATTGTGAGACATGATAATTACCTCCCGTTTCTTTTATGGAGGGTATATTATCTTATTATTGATGAAAGCATCAGAAAACACCCGGTGGATCGGCCGGGTGTTTTCTGAAGGAAAAGGAGTCAGAATTGGGAGAGTACCTGGTTTTTGCTATCCCCTGCCATGAATCTTTACCATTAAAAAAGGCAGGTTGGGGCAGTCTTACCTGTAACCCCGGTTGTTAAACCGGCCAGTACCTTCGATGTCGCTGACCCTGATGTTTTTGTTTCTACCAGTAATTGGAAACTCTACAGGTAAGTTAATTAACAATACTATACAAATATGAATTGAATATGTAAAATAGTATCATTTTATGATTTCAATAGGTAAATACTTATGAATATTCGCCATCTGTCGGTTTTTCTAAAAGTCTGTGAATACATGAATATGACTCAGGCAGCCGAAGAACTCTATATGACTCAGCCCTCCGTCAGCCAGATGATTGCCGACCTGGAAAGATATTATGACACCCGCCTGTTCGAACGGCTCAATCGACGTTTGTATCTGACAGAAGCAGGTGGACGTTTAAAATCGTACGCGGTGCATATGATCAATCTGGAAGCACAGGCAAAGAAGGATCTGGCAGGGCTTGATAGAGCCGGAGTTCTCCGGCTGGGAGCCAGTCAGACGGTTGGGGCTTATTTGCTACCCGAGATCATTGCCCAGTTTAAAAAGACGCATGGTGAAGTTGAGGTGTTTTCGCGGGTGGAGAACACAAAAGTTATCGGGCAGTTTTTACTGGAGGACAGGCTTGATTTTGGACTGTTGGAAGGTTTGGTACATTCGCCGGAATTAGCACAACATTATTTCCTGGATGATGACCTGGCAATCGTTTGCGCCGCTGACCATCCGCTCGCCAATCAACAAGTGCTTTCACCGGAAGATCTTGCTGCCCACGGTTTTATCCTCCGTGAAGAAGGCAGTGGAACGCGGGAAGTTTTCGCGACTCAGATGCGCTCATTGGGTGTAACCTGGATCGAGGTGGGGGTTTACAACAGTACCGATGCGATCAAGTATGCTGTACAGAATAACCTGGGATTGGGAGTCTTACCCATCCTCGCGATCCAGCAGGAATTACTGGAAAAATCGCTGAAACTGTTACCGGTTTCCGGATTAAATCTTCGCCGCCGGTTAAACCTGGTTTTTCACCGGCAAAAGTATTTCACCGGTGTCATGAAGGCATTTGTGTCGCATTTACACATCACTCTGAAATAAAAAAAAGTCATAAAACCCGGTAAGTAAGAGGTTCTACCGCAAGTTGCCTGCCGGTTTCGCGGAGGGTATTATTTTTTCAATGATACAAAACTCTGTTTTGCTACGAATCCCCCGTTTGCTACTTTTATTTCTTTTGATTACAGGTGGATGCACCGCGATATCAGAAAAAAAGACTTTTTCTACTGTATCGTCAAAAATTGCAAAGACAGCAACTGTATCCAATCCAACCGCGACACGACTTCCCTCTTCGACATTAACTTTATCAGCGAAAAAAACACAATCAGTTACTCCCCGGCCAACAGAAACACCACATCCCATGGTTGTTGAAGTGCAGAGAGCCATTCAATACCCTGGGAGTGAGATAGTAATTGAAGATGAGTTGTCACCCGGTTCCAATTATCGCCGGTATTATGCCTCGTACCGATCGGATGGTTTGAAAATCTATGGTTTATTAACCATTCCTCAAGGTGAGAAACCGGAAGTGGGGTGGCCGGCTATTGTATTTAATCATGGTTATATTCCACCAGAACAATATCGTACTACTGAAAGATATGTTGCCTATGTTGACCGACTGGCACGTGCCGGTTATATTGTTTTTCGTATTGACTACCGGGGGCATGACCAATCTGAAGGGGTGGCAACCGGAGCTTATAGTAATCCAGGCTATCTGGTTGATGTATTGAATGCTGTTTCATCCCTAAAACGTTTTCCTCAAACCAATCCGGATCGGATAGGGATGTGGGGGCATTCAATGGGTGGATACCTAACGCTAAGAGCAATGGTTGTCTCAAAGGAAATAAAAGCAGGAGTGATCTGGGCGGGCGTGGTTGGTTCTTACGAAGATTTGATGTACAACTGGCGCAGAAGCTCGACAGTTGTCATACCAACTTTGAGGCCAGGTGGTGTCCGTTGGCGCGATTCCTGGGTTAATCAATATGGAACGCCTGAAGAAAACCCGGATTTCTGGAATTCTATTTCTTCGAACAGTTACCTGGCAGAGCTTTCTGGTCCGGTACAGCTACACCACGGTACAGCGGATACGGATGTGCCGGTGGAGTTTTCGACCACATTGGCCGAACAAATAGAATCTGCCGGGGGGTATGTTGAACTATTTACGTATCAGGGGGATAACCATAATCTATCGAATTATTTCACTACAGCCATGAATCGTACGATCGAGTTTTATGACAGATTTTTAAAACAATAGTAATAGTGTTTGGGGTTTGATAAGTTACATAATCGCGAATCTTTTTCCAAAGCTGATTGTTTGATCCAAAATGAGAGCTGACGATCGTCACGATTCAGCACCTTACCACTTTTGGAAAAAGATATTGGTGGTCAGGATGGCAGAATATCCGATCTTTCAATGACAATAATCCGTAAAAATTACCATTAATACCAATTTCATTGATTTGACTACCGTTTTTTGAAATTTAATGTAATATTTAATGGATATGGAGGTGACTGTGTCGTACAGAGTCTGCCCGAAATGTAAATACAATACGCCAAAAGAATACAAGCATTGCACTCATTGCGGTGCGCCTCTGCCGGGTGCGGTCATACAAACGGAGCAGTCACCCGGACTGGTAGTCATGTATCCGAGCGGCAAGTCAAAAAAAGATATTCCATTTATTCTGCCGCCTTCCCGGATAACTATTGGCCGGGCTGATGATAATGCGATCGCGCTTGATGATGAAGAGGTCTCCCGCTACCATGTGGCTATTTATCGGGATGACGAAAGCAGGATAGTAATCGAAGATTTGAATAGTACGAATGGCACTTTCCTGAATGGTAAACGGATTGATGCGGTCGTTCCTTTATCCAGGGGTGACGAACTATGGATCGGAAAATCGGTGTTACAGGTTGAATCAACCGCCAGGTTTATTCCACCGGGAGAAAGCCAACCGCGTATGCCGAAAGAGGAACCCGCGGAGAGCGTGGAAGAATCCCCTACCGAACGCTCGGTTCCACCTGTCGGATTGACACCGGTTCATTTTGCTAGTTATCAACCAGAATCCCGTGATGGGTTTACAACAAAAACAGTGGATGAAAATGAATATTACATCCTGAACAGACAGGATGGATCGGGCGTGCGTAAATTGAACAAGCGCAGTGCCCACATGTGGAAATTAATGGATGGAGAGCATTCGCTGTATGATATTCTCGTTGATTACACAAACAGATTCCGATCACGAGGGTCTGATCGTCTGGTCGATCTGGTTGATGAACTTTATGAAAAGGGCTTGCTGAAGGATTCTCCGGTCATTGCGCCAGTTTTGGGCGCGGATGATGAAGAAGAAGAAGCTACAGAAGGATTGTCTGGCTACAATCGGGGAAGAATAATTCTGCGTGGTTTTGATGACTGGTTGACAAAGCTATACACTGGTATGGGATGGTGGTTCCAGTCTCGGGTAGGATTCTTATACCTGTCTGTCCTCAGCATTCTCGGTTTTCTGGGTTTCTTCCTGATTTTGTATCATGCTGATTTTTCCCTGTTTAAAGAGAATAATTCAATTGTATTGGGATTGGTTGTCTTATTAATTGCGCATATTGTGGTTGTAATTGTGCATGGAATGGGACAGGCTCTGGCTGCCAAATCCTATCATCGAAAGATCAAACAAGCCGGGTTCAAGTTCACCTTTGGCATACCAACATTTTATGTTGATGTTAGTGACGTCTGGCAGGAACCGAAAGAGGCTCGCATTCGCACGCTGTTGGGTGGTCCTATTGCCTGTTTTTTCATGGGCTCCATGATTTCACTCATTATGCTTGCCTGTCCCAATGATGGTATCAATAACATCCTTTTTAAGTTTGGTGCCTGGGCGAACATCATCGCGTATTTTTCTTTGAATCCGTTATTTCAGACGGCGGGCTATTTCGCTCTGATGGATTTTGTGGATATTCCGAAACTGCGAAAGCGCTCTTCCCTTTACATTAAGCATATTTTTGAGAAAAAACAAAAAAAAGAGGAATTTACGCGGGACAGAATTGTTTACAGTCTTTATATTGTCTTGTGCGTTTTGTGGTTCCTTTTCGCCGCCAGGGTCGCGTACGCGTATATCCAGATACTGTTTAATATTTAAAAGAAATAACTGAATCGATAGATTCCCTGGCTGCTAATCAAGTCAGGGTGATAGACTGGTGTCGATGAGGTTATTTTCTGCGTGTACACGGACTTTCCATTTCTCTTTTAATAAAAATATGATATTATTAGAAATAATATTCTATTTTTTTAATTGGATATGATTCAATGCATATAAGTTCCACCGGCCCTTACAGGGAAATACAATGCGAAAGCGCACTGCATAAATTAAAACGCAAGGTTCCTTTTGGATGGGATCTGAATATCTATCGTGGGTGTTCTCATGCCTGCCGATATTGCTATGCCATTTATTCCCACGAATACTTGAATTCCAGTGGTTTCTTCGATGATATTCATGTTAAGACCAATGTGGTTGAACATCTGGAAGCTGAGTTATCTGCGCCCGGCTGGAAACGTGAAGTTGTGAACATTGGCGGTGTGACTGACAGCTACCAGAAAGCGGAAGAGGTGTATCAGCTCATGCCGCAAGTTTTGCGTTTGTTGATCAAATTTAAAACCCCCGCAATCATATCGACAAAATCCACCCTCATATTGCGGGATTTTGATCTTATAGATGAATTATCGCGTATCACCTATATTAATGTTGCGGCCACAATCACAACCATGAATGAGGATATTCGCCGAAAGATCGAACCCGGCAGCGCCTCTTCTGTGGATCGGTTTGCCATGCTCAAGGAATTTCGCAAGACCAATGCCTCGATCGGTCTGCATGTGATGCCGATTATCCCGTACCTAACGGATAACCGGGAAAATATGGAGGCTCTATGCGTCAATGCCGCGGATTGCGGTGTGGATTACATGCTGCCGGGAACGCTGTATCTGCGTGGAGCCACACGAAATGTTTTCTTTGAGGCAATGCGCAGGGATTTTCCTGATGTGTACCCGAGTCTCAAAGAAATGTATAAGACCGGTGGTACCAGCAAAGAATACAAAGACCATCTGTACAAGATGGTCAATGAATTGCGGGATAAATATCACATTTCATCAAGCTATTCAAAGCCGATGAAAGAGAAGATGATGCGATAACCTGATGAGGTCTATTTTTCCGCGACGATAAGGTCTTTTAGCGCGCGTTTCGGTACATGATGGACATTCTGTTCATCGTGCCAGTATTTTATATCTCCATCCGCCGCGAGAGGTTCAATAACCACCTTTTCAACGGGTTTGCCAAGCGCAACGACATACAAAATTTCCAGTCCCGCCGGAACTTCCAACACTTTTGCCAGTTCTTCCCGTTTGACACTTTGAATAATGCATCCGCCCAAGCCCTTTTCCACCGCGCCAAGCAAAAGAGATTGAATGGATAAGCCCGCGTCAATGCCGTAATTATTGGCAATCGTTGTATCGCCCAAAATGATCACATACGCGGCGGGTTGTTCCCCGTCTTCTGGACCATTCCAGTCTTTCAAGTATCCAGCCCAGGCGAGTGTGGGAAAGACCCGGGCACACATCTCTTCTGTGGACACGGTCATATATTTAAGGGGTTGCGCGTTTCGTCCAGAAGGGGAAAGGCGCATAAGGTTGCATAATTCACGCAGGGTTTCCGATGCGATCCTTGCTGATTGGTCAAATCGCCGGTAGCTTCGATTGCGGGTTACCAGTTCTTGTATCATGACATACTCCTGTTTTACCTGATGTAAGCGTAATTATATGCTATATAGTCTGGCGCATTGGCTGTGGTAACAGTCGGTTCGTTTTCGATTACTCTTTGATATTCTTGAGGATGGATACGGAGAACCCGATGGTGATGAAGGAGAGAACGATGGGAACAAAAAGGTCCATCAATTCGCCTGATGAATATTGTATGCGGAAGATCAAAGCGGCAACACTCAGGGATAAAAAGGTCATCATGGCGGTAAACGTAAGTAGAATGGACAACACATAACCGGATGGACGGCTATTCCAGAGTAGTATCCCTCCAACCAGGTGGAGCGGAACCATAATTCCGAGTTCCAACACGGCAAGTTCAAGGGTGGTATAGATCTCGAGTGATACCGGAGCTTTTCCCGTGACCATAGACGGAATTATCTGCATTAAGTATTGTGACATCAGAAATAACCCCAGGATGATCATATAGACAGACAGACTTTTACGGGGAAAACCCCGGCTGATTTTGGCTGAAAGGGAGGAAAGTTCCTTTTCTTTTAACAGGAGAGCCAGTCCAAAAAGACCAACAGAGAAAAGCGCCGTCCACACAAGGAAAAGATTATTAAACGCGTTCCCCATCGCGCCGATCAGGTAGTTGTACGCCAGGTAACAGAACACTGCGGCAACTGCCAGCATGCCGGTCAATCGATTGGTTTTGGACGCGTAAATTCCCCACAGCAGTACCGGCAGGCTGATGACCAGATTGGCCCAGTCAAACCCGCGGAATAATACGGCCTTCTGGATAGAATCATTGCGATAAATTCCATCACCCCCATAAATGCGAACATCATCACCCCGCAAGTTAGACACGGTATATGGCTTCCCTCCATCGTCAAGCGTAATGCCGGCAGCAGAAGATAACAGGAGTAGAACGGCTGCAAGAATGGATAACGCGAAGATCATTTGTGGTTTTGACATTGCCCGTTACCTTCTTTCCATAAATGATGCGATGTGGCCTGACCTTAATACGGATTTATATCAGTAAGGTTTGTTTTCTCTGGAGGTGCATTTTGGTAAGTACCACATAAACAGAACGGACGCGTTCTCACGTCCGTTCTGTTGTGAACCGGGAATGTTCCTTACGGAGTTGCCAGGGGATTCTTGATCGGCTGCCCGGCGTTTCCTCCCTGGTAGTAGGGGAAGGTAACGGGAAGCTCAAACCCGAAATATTCAGATACTCTGGCGACAATCTCACCCTTGATCTGGGAGCGGCGGGTATTATAGGCTTTCACTGCATCGTTCCAGTCAGTACCGGCAAGCTGGATGGTATTCATGGCTTCGTCAACCGTGTCACCCATGGCCAAAGTGACTTCGGCATCGGGAACGGGTGGCGGAGCCTGGGTAATGGCATTTACATAAAGAGAAAAGCCCTGCCCCAGATCGGTGGGGAGCGCGCCCTTTTGTTGCAGTTGAGCCAGGTTCAACTTGGTCACGTCGATTGGCTGTCCGTTTTCATCTTTGTAATTTTTAAGAAGTTCGGTCAACGCATCGGCCTGTGATTTGAAATTACCCGTCCAAACCTCACCGCTGTTGTTTACCGCATCGTAGTAATCTTTGGTGATCTGTGTTTTGGCCTGGATCTTGGCGTATTGCGTATCCGTCACCAGTTGGAAATTGGACGCGGCGGATTGAACACCCTGTACAAGGGCGACGAGTTCGTTGTATTCCGTTGTGCCGGTATCGACGAGATTACCTATGGCACTACAGCCGCTTAAACTGGCCATCAACACGATGATGAAAACAAAGAAAACGGTTCTTTTCAAAATTTGCTTCATTTTTTCCTCTTCTAGGTGATTAATTACCTCTTCCAGACCTTCCGCTCCCGCTTCCACCGCGGGACCGCGGAATTTTGATTCCACCCCCGGATGGTCTACTCCAACCACCACCCCCGGATGGCCCGCTCCAACCACCACCTCCGGATGGTCTGTTCCAGCTTCCTCCTCCGGTAAATGGTCCTTGATTATTCCAGGATGATCCTGTTCCACCGGGGAAATTGAACACTCTTCCACGTGCCATTCGCATCAGGAAAGTTAACACCAAAATGATCGCAATCATTACCAGGCAGGTCATACAGCACAGGACCGCAATGGCAGACGGGTCAGTGGGGATAGTCAAATCTTCTGTTTCTGTTGTGGGTGACACGATGATCAGAGGTTCATAATTCGCGCGGGCGACCCTGTCATATTCCTTCACCAGGGCAATCAGGGAATCATCCAGACTGCCTGTGTCTTTATAGGTCTCTTCTGCCAGACGGTTTAACTCTGTCAATTCGTGGGCTGTGAGTGCCGGCAGGCCAAGTCCCACACCATAGTGCACATCAATATCATCCGGTTCTACAACAATGAGAAAAACAAATCCATTGTCCTTTCGTTCACCGGATGGCTGGCCCAATCGCATATATCGCAGGAAATGAACCGCGCAGTTCACCCGGTTCCCTACTTCCTCACGGGGAAGAATGAGAATCATGGTTTGCGCGATGTAGTCATAATCCAATTCGTCGAGATAGGTATCCACTTCGGAAACAGCCCATTCGGACGCATATCCTTCCCATCCAACCGTCCAATGCGGCTGCATCATATCGTATTCAAAGCCGTAATTCGGTGCCGAACCATTTCCGCACAGGATGCCGTCTGCCGGAGGCGCGTTAGCGCTGACCGGGTTGAAATGGAGAAGGAACAAAATCCCCAGGGAGATAATGACCGTTATGGATACAAGGGTGGACGTAACGGGAGAAATGCAAAAACGACTAACCTTGGATTTCATTGTGTATTTATCGCCTCAATAACTATATACATAATCATATACCAAAGGAGTATTGATTGCGCATATCAAGTATCCTGACAAAATAGTTGAAAGAATGTTTACAATTATTCAGAAAACCCATCTTCACTAAATATACGATTGTGCAAATAATCCGTCGTACAAGATTAAAAACCTTCCCTAATGATAATTCCTGATGTTCCACAATTCGTAAGATTCGGTATGTTGCTATAATTTTTAGTGGCAAAAATCAAAACTTCCATATGTTTAGATTCGGTTAGGGACGTATTATTAATCTTAAAGCAGAAAGATGAATAACGGCCGATCCTTGATAGGCTCTCAGTTGACATTTTTTGTTCATTAATTATTTCCGTTTCAACCTGAAAGGATGAATGTATGAAACCTGCGTTATTGGTCATTGATATCCAGAATGATTTTTTCAATATCAGTCCGGAATGTGCCCGTTCGTTGGATGACGCGATCGAAAACATTAACCCGGTGATATCGTTCTTCCGCGCCAAAAGTCTGCCGGTAGTGTGTGTACAGCATGTTGATGCAGAAGAGGGCCTTGTCCCCGGGCAGAAAAAATTCGACCTTCCGGATTCGCTTGCAATCGATGCGAATGATATTCATATCCATAAGACCTATGGCAATTCTTTCAACAAGACGGATCTGGCTGAAATACTGGCTCAAAAAGGTGTGGATACTGTGTTCATCACCGGGTTTTGCGCGGAATATTGCGTGTTATCTACGATCCGCGGGGCGATGGACCTCGATCTGACCCCTATCCTGATCAAAGACTGCATCGCCAGCGTAAAAAAAGAAAATATTAAATTCGTGGAAGATATCCATGATCTGGTTACATTTGGCGCGGTGGAAAAGTTGATGGAGTAATCTCTCCACAAGTTAAAAAAACAGGGATTGGTTATGACCAATCCCTGTTTTTAATTGCATATGTGCGTTTTCCCTGTCAGGGGATCAACCTTCCATGAAGGGATTCCCATAGACGCGGTACATCTTGGGTATCTGGTCGCCGCCGTCCCATACCACCCGGCGGTAATCATCGGGATCGGTGTTGCGTTCCGAGTTGACCAGCAATATTCGGCTATTGCTGTCAAGACCCAGGGTTTCACGGATGTGCTTGTAGCGGTCCAGCTCCATTATGAACATCAGCGCACCCAGGGAAACCGCGCCGGATTCGCCGGCAATGATGTACGGATCACCATGAAGTGGAACCCCGCCCACCCGCATACCCTTGGCGGAGACGTAATCGGGGCATTTGACGAAGCCATCGGCGCAATCATACAGAATTTCCCAGGCAATGGGATTCGGGTCGCCGCATGCCAACCCGGCCATGATGGTGTTAAGGTCACCGGGGAAATTGTGCGGTTTGCCGTCTCCCACTTCCATCGAATGGAACAGGCAGGCAGCCCGGTCCGGTTCGACCACGACCATCTTCGGGCGGTCAGGGGCGAAACGGCTCGCGTAGAAACCAAACGCGGATGCCGCCAGAGACCCGACACCGGCCTGCATAAAGATATGCGTCGGGCAAAACTCGCCCATGGCGGCTAGCTGTTGTTGGACTTCGGAAAACATCGTGGTATATCCCTGCATTACCCAGACGGGAATCTCTTCGTACCCTTCCCAGGATGTGTCGGATATGACCTGCCAGCCGTTCTTCTGTGCATCTTCGTTGATCTGCCGGACGGCGTCATCGTAGGTACCATCGATCACTTTGACTTCAGCCCCGTTGCGGGTAATGGCATCGATGCGCGCCTGGGAGGTCAACTTGTGAACATAGATAACCGATTTGAAACCCAGCCGGGTCGCCGCCCAGGCAACACCGCGCCCATGATTTCCATCGGTGGCGGCGGCAAAGGTGAGATCGCCGATTTTCTTTCTGATGGCAGGATCGATCAGGTCGTCAAAAGTAAAATCTTCCGGGTTGCCGACCATCTTACGGATCGTCTGGTATATGGCATAGGAGCCGCCCAGTACTTTAAAGGAACCGAGACTGAGGCGGTCAGCTTCGTCTTTTATCCAGATATTTCCTACGCCAATCAAATCAGCCAGGCGGCTCAGGCTTTTTAATGGCGTCACTTTAAATGCCGGTATGTTGGAATGGAATTTGCGCGTTTTGTCTGAAACGCCGGCGGGAAAATATTTCGCCACAGCCGGGCTGTGGTCGATCGTTGCTGCCCGCGGATTCGCGAGCCAGGTAATAGGTTCAGGAGTGTCCATTCATACCACCTGAAAATGTATTTCTCCGGGTCGGAGATATAACCATTGTAGCAGTTGTCAGACAAATAATCGAGTACCTAAAGGCACATAAGCCAGTGTTGTAAATCCCCCGTTGCCTGGTTATGGTGAGTTCAAATAACCGGAAGCCTGTTCATCAGATAAGCGCGTTAATGTTTGTTCATCTTCACTGCCGTTGACAAGGTACTCGTAATCGCTTTCATACAGATAATATTGGCCGCAACCGGGGCATTGCAGGATCTGTTGTTTTCGATTGGAATCCGGACGCAGGTCACGAACCAGCATCAAATTGCTGACGGCAGCCGGCAGCTGTGTATCATTTTCCTCCCAACCGTATTTCTGATACGCTGTTTCCCTGTCATTCAACCCGGAACAGATTGGACACTCGCGGTTTTTTCTTTTGTCGGGAGACCCGTTTTCCATTGACAGTGTGCTCCTTTTTCAACACCTCTATCAGTCTATACCATTTGCTGTAAATGACAAACATTTTTTCAAATGAAAAACAAAGGGTTGGCCGTGGTATCCCACAGCCAACCCTTACCAACAGCGGCTGATCCGCTGATTATTGTTCCGACAGCGCAGGTACCGGGTCCAGTTCAGGTGACGATGGACGGGTCTCAAGTACCTTGATCTCACGGTAAGCCAATGTCCACACGTTCGATTCGTATATCAGGTACCAGCCGTTCACGATCTGTAGAGGGGCAAACACGATGGCGAAGAAGAAAGGTATGGCTGCCAGCGCGGCAATGATCCAGGCCAGTGGACCGGCGGCGAAAATACTGGTTATGGCGTAGGCGATCAGCGCGGGGATAGCCGCCACCAGTCCGGCAGGCAGGATCAATAGCAGATAAGCGGGAACCAGAAGAACAAACGCGATTATTGCTGCTATGCCAAACCCAATTCCGATACCGATCATCACGATCCAGACGAGACCGACGCTCTTCCAGTTGCGTTTAAACATGCCCCACCCATTACGGAGGGTTTCTTTGACACCCGTGTTTTCAAGGGCGGCCACGCGTTTGAAGAAATTGCGCACCACTCCGATAAGGAGCCCGAACACGATGATGAGAAACAGGCTCAGGAAACCCAATCCGATGGCGGTCACGATCCCGGCTGTATTCGTCACCTGGAAGGTGGACGAAATGCTAAAGTAGACAAGCACACCGGCCCCCAGCATGATTAGAAGTAAAGCAATGATCGGCAGCGAAAGAACGAAGTCAATAAGCCACAATCGAAAGGCCGTGCGGTTCCATCCCAGTTTCCATCCCTGGCGGAAACCGACCTTGTTCCCTGATGTTTCGTATTCATCCACCATACGAATGACGGCGGTTTCGGCCGGATAGCGAACCAGCGCGGTGAGAAGTGCGATGATCAGGATGACCACCAACAGGATGACACCGATCGTCACGAATGTGCTGATGTATTGTTCCGGATGGGTGAACATGGGGACTACCGTCTGGTTAGCCCAGTCGTTCAGTTCGTGCACCCAGCCTGGTGCGTCATCGGGGACAATGGGGTGTAAATCACGCGGACTGTCCTGTGAGGGGCCGCCATTTCCATGGCTGCCTCCTCCGCCATTACTACCCCCATTACCTGATGTGAGGGCAAGCAGAAAACCGAAGATCCATAATACCCGGTAATTCCACAGGGTATGCCAGGCTCGTTTGAGAATATGAGAGATGTTAATCATGGTTGTTTCCTTCTTTCTTTAATTACGACAGTTATAAATAGATGATTGCCAGTCCGGTTGGCTTATTTCGCGGTGAACAGAGCATTCCCGCGGCGGTGGATATAGATCAGGATTCCCCAGTAGATGACGGCCGCGGCAATTTGCAGCAGCAGTCGGGTGAACAAATTCCAGGAGAACACGCCGGCATTGTTGAGAAACTGCAGGGCGGGTATATCCGATATATTGGATGAAATCCCTCCCAGGGTTTGAATGGCGGTAAACCATGCCATTTGCCGGGGTGCGGCTGCCATCCAGGTGGCTGAACCGTTGAACAACCCGAACTGGCTGGCTGTTGTGATGAATGATGTCAGTCCTATGGTCACCTGGATGAATACCAGAACAATGATCACCATAAAGGGGGCCAGCCAGAGCAGAAAGGGTATGTTGGTTTCCGTCGGGGGCAAATCTTCGCGTCGCGGCAGTTGAAGCATGAGCCGCGACTTGAATTCCTGTACCGGCATGAATTCCGGGTCCGGGCTGCCTTCCAGTATGGATGATAACCGGCGGAGTTCTTCCAGTTCGGCGCGGCATTCCACGCATACTTTCAGATGGGCTTCAACGGCAGCCGCTTCGCGCGAATTGAGTTCACCATCCAGATAAGCGCCGAGTTTGTTGAAGATCGGGTCAGGCATAAACACGCTCCATTTCCGCGCGATCTTCGCGCAGCATCTCCCGCAGACGGGTGCGGGCGTAGTTGAGGCGCGACATCACCGTGCCGGCCGGGATATCAAGAGTGGAAGAGATCTCGTCGTAGCTCAACCCGCCGTATTCGCGCAGCACCAACACGGCACGCGCGCCTTCGGGTAACGCCCGGATGGCTTTCTGCACACGGTCGGATTGCTCCCGTTCTATGTAGACCGCTTCGGGGTCGGGGCTGCTGCCAGCCAGTTGATTGGCGTAAGAGTCTTCATCCAGGCTATCGTGAGGTTTGCGCCGTAGTACATCCAGTGCGATGTTGACAGCGATGCGGTATACCCAACGGCAAAAAGGAGCTTTCGACTGGTAACCCGGCAGTTTCGTCCACGCGCGGATAAAAGCTTCCTGCGCCGCGTCTTCTGCCAGCTGCGCGTCGCCGCACAGGCGGTAGACCACGCGCACCACAGCCGGATAGCAGCGGGCGGCCAGTTCGCCGTAGGCGTTGCGGTCGCCATCAATGGCGCGGGCCAGCAGGTCTTCTTCGATCTCCGTGTTTGGTTCGGGTACGCTCACGTTTTGTCAACCTCTATATACACAACGAGTATAGAGGCGTTTTTATTCGGTAACACACAGATATAAGCCAGAATTAATTAAACCGGGGCGGGCAATACCACTGCCCGCCCTGTTATGTAAAAAATGGGTTTATAGAAACCGAAAGCTTATTAAGCAGATGCCTTATTCAAGATATCCATCTGCTCCGGTGTCAGTCGAATGTCCAGCGCGCTCATGGCGATATCGAACTGCTCCAGGGTGCGCACGCCGACGATCGGGATGACCCGCGGCTCATGGTGCAGCAGCCAGGCCATCACCAATTGACTGTTGGAGATATTCATTTCCATGGCCATGCGGTTTAACACATCCAGCCGGGCGCGGGAATCGTCCGTATTGAACAGATGCCAGTTGTAGTAGGCGGCACGCTTCTTTTCATCGTCATAGATGCCCTTAAGCAGGGGGGAGAACGCCATCAGGGTGACATCGGGGTTGGCGCGTAGATAGTCCAGCAATTCTTTATCCACATTGACGTTGATCCCAAAATCCGCTCCGGCCTTTGGACGCAGGTAGGAATATTGCTGCTGAATGGCTGTGAAGGACGCCCAGCCATTGGATGCGCTAATCGAACGGGAGCGTTCCATACGCCAGGTGCGGAAGTTGCTGCAGGCGATATAACGGACCTTGCCTTCTTTTACGAGATTGTTCAATACCTCCAGGGTTTCCTCCTGCGGGGTGCGGCGGTCGTCAATGTGCACGTAATACAGGTCGATGTGGTCTGTCCCCAGCCGGCGGAGGCTGTCCTCTGCCGCTTTCCGCAGCGCGTGCGCGGAGAGATACTCATAATTGCCAACGACTTTGTCCCAGGCTACATTCCCCTGTGCGTCACGTACCCGGTTAATGGATTTCAAACGGGCTCCGCCTTTGGTAGCCAGGAATACCTCATTCCGATTGCCCCGCTCGCGCATCCAATCGCCCAGCAGGGATTCACTCTCATCACCGGTGGCTGTTTTGCCTGACCACCAGGCATAACAGTTGGCCGTGTCCAGGAAGTTGCCTCCCAGATCAAGAAAGCGGTCCAGCATTTTAAACGAGGTGGGACGGTCAGTCTGCGTCCCCATGATCATGGTCCCCAGGCAGTACGGGCTGACCATCTCTCCGGTAGTTCCAAACGGTATGTGTTTCATGCGTATTCCTCACAAATCAATGATGCCGTCATTGTATAGGTCATGTGGATATACGGGTAGTCCCACATAATGGGAATTTTGTTAACCCCACAATGCATGTTTTTATTCTTTCAAATTTCAAAAAGAAAAAACAACCGTATCCGGTTTTCGGATACGGTTGCCTGTAGATCCCTGTTGTAAGAAACTGGTTTTAACCTTCTTTTAGGCCCAATACCACAGGAGTGGATTTATAACCCACACCCATGCGATCGATGCCCATATCAATCAACTGCAGGAAACGTTCCCTGGTGCGGATGTTGCCGCTGCCTTTGATTTTGATACGGTCGCCGCACACATCCATCATCGCACGGATGATCTCCGGGGTGGCGCCGTTGCCCTCAAAGCCGGTAAGGAAACCGGTACTGGTTTTCACAAAATCACAACCAGCGGCAATGGCACATTCACATGACTTCTTAACCTGATCAACCGTCAAAGCGTCGGTTTCAAAGATCACTTTGACCGCTGTACCGTGGCGATGGCAGGCATCCGTCACGGCTTTCAATTCGGCGGTGACCGCGTCCCATTTGCCGCTGCGGATCCATCCGTAATTGGCGACGATATCCAATTCGTAAATATCACCGCGTTTACAGAGAATATCAGCCTGCATCACTTTGGATTCGGTCGTGCTCAAACCAAATGGGAAATCGCACACCACGCAGATACGGGTTTCTGTTCCTTTGGTCAATTCGGCGGCAATATCGAGCGAGGCAGGGTTGACGCAGACTGTCGCGCAGCCATATTTAACGCCGTCTTTGGTATATTGCCTGATTTCTTCTTCCGTAAATTCCGGTTTCAACACGGAATGGTCAATGTATCGCGCCAGTTCTTTTGCTGTCATCTCGATTGCTTTTTTCTCGGGTTTCATAATTACCTCCAATATTGGTGAAGAATTGCCGGACTAATGATAATGGTTTATTCACTGATCGTAATGGCGTGACTATCGAATGAATTTCAGTATAAATTCACCCATCACGCCGAGCAGTCTGCCAGTCAAACCTTCTAAGGCAGCGGGTATTCGCATGGACATCAGCTTTTTCATGCGCTCCAATTTGTCCCCCGCGTAAGGTGGGTAGCGAACAGCCGGGTCAAAGCCGGTGGCATGGTCCAGGACCGCGCGGGCGTTGGAAAACTCACGGAAACCCCATTCGCCGTGATATTTTCCCATACCGCTATTGCCAACACCGCCAAATGGCAATCCGGGCACAGCCAGATGGTTCATGGTCTCATTCACACAGACCCCACCCGATGTGGAACTTGAAAGAACTTTATGGATCGTGTCCCGGTCTTCTGAAAAGATATAAAACGCCAGGGGTTTCTCGCGTTCTTGCACGAATTGCAGGGCTTCATCCATGTCCTTTACTGGTAGGATTGGAAGGATGGGTCCGAATATCTCGTTTTGCATGACCGGCGAATCAGGGGAGACATTCTTGAGGATGGTTGGTGCAATGAACAATTCGTCCCGGTTGGACTGACCACCGATGACAGCCTCTCCGTCTTCAAAGTATTTGATCAGCGCATCGTACTGCCGGGTGTTAATAATGCGGGCGTATTCAGGACTCAATTTCGGATCTTCGCCATAGAATTCACGCAATACTCGAATTAATTCTGCAATCAGCGCGTCCAATACGCTTTCCTGCACAAGAATGTAATCCGGCGCTACACAGGTTTGCCCGGCATTGACGAACTTACCCTGGGCTATGCGGCGGGCGGCCACTGCCAGGTTGGCGGTTTGATCCACCAGCGCCGGGCTTTTTCCACCCAATTCCAGAGTAACGGGTATGAGGTGTTTGACGGCCGCCTGCATGATGATGCGTCCCACATCGGCGCTGCCGGTAAAGAATATCTTGTCCCAGCGTTGATTCAGTAAGACCTCGTTGGCGGTGTCATCGTCAATGACCAGATATGCGTCCGGATCAAGATATTGCGGCAGGATGGAAGATACGGTTTGGAACACGGTTTTCGCTGTACGGGGCAATTTGATGACAGCCGGGTTGCCTGCGGCAATGGCGGCCACCAACGGCCCGAGAGTTAGCTGTAATGGGTAATTCCATGCCCCCAGAATGAGCGATACCCCCAGTGGTTCAAACATCACATAACTTTCCGCCGGCAACAGAAAAACCGGTGTGCTTACCGGTTCCGGCCGGGCCCACTCATCCAGGTTCTCCAGCGCGTAATCAACCTCATGTTCCAGAAAGCCGATCTCAGTCGCGTAGCATTCAAAGGGGCTCTTGTTCAGGTCTGAATGCAATGCTGATTCAAGTTCGGCATAGCGATCAGTGAACAATCGCCGAAGCTGTTTGAGTTGCGCTTTCCGCCAGTCCAGATCCCTGGTCTTACCCGTATTGAACGTATGGCGCAGCCTATCGATGTTTTCGGTCAGTGTTTTCGCATCCATGGTCATTGGCGGGTGAAACCCGCTGGCATCCTTTCCAAAATGAACAAAAAGCAAGGGATGGAACTCTGGACAATTATAGACGTTTCAATCAGAAAAACGGAAGAACATCGGGCGTTTTCAAGGGTACATTAAGAAGAAGGGTTGTGTTAAACTCAATCGACGCCATTCCATTTCAAACAATGGAGGACACCCCCATGACCGAACAAAGATCAGGCGCACAGATCAGTACAAGAGCATTTTTGCAGGCTGTGGCCATCATCTTCATCCTGATGATGGTTGCCGGTATTTTCACCCTGACCATTCCGGCGGGAGAATATAACCGTGTTCTGGTGGACGGACGCGAAGTGATCGATCCGGTCTCCTTTCGTTTCATCGACCGTCCCGATTTCCCTGTGTGGCGCTGGTTTACGGCGCCCGTTGAAGTACTGGCCACACCGGACGGTTTGACCAAAGTGCTGCCGATTATCCTTTTCATCCTTCTGGTGGGTACGGCGTTTGGGATCATGGACCGCAGCGGGATATTGCAGGCGGTCATTGCGCGGATTGTTAAGACATTTGGTGGCCGTAAATACGTTTTGCTGCTGGTTATCACATTCTTCTTCATGGCTCTGGGGACTTTCTTCGGAATATTTGAAGAGGTTATTCCATTGGTGCCGTTGATCATCGGTCTGGCGTACTACCTGGGCTGGGATTCGCTCACCGGGTTGGGGATGTCGGTGCTCGCCACTAATGTCGGTTTTTCGACGGCGGTGTTCAACCCGTTTACCATTGGCATCGCTCACCAGCTTTCCGGACTGCCTCTGTATTCCGGCGCGGGACCACGGGTGGCATTGTTTGTGGTTGTGTATGTCATCTTGGCGCTGTTTATCACCCAATACGCGAAGAAGATCGATCGCAAACCAGAATCATCGCTGGTATTCAACGAAGACAAGGTTGAAAAAGCCAAATATGGCGATTTCAATGTGGATGACACCATGGCCACCAATCCCCGCATGAAAACGGCGGCCATATTCCTCGCTGTCTTTTTTGCCTTGATCCTGGCAGTCTTGATAGCCATTCCCTTTGTAGAAATATTGCGTGATATCGCCCTGCCGCTCACCGGGCTGCTGTTCGTGATTGGCGGCATCGGCGCGGGGTTGATTTCCGGCGCGGGTCGGTCGGCCTGGAAAGCGGCCTGGGATGGATTTATTGGTATTCTTCCGGCTGTACCATTATTGATGATGGCGGCCAGCGTCAAACATATCATCACCATGGGTGGTATTCTCGATACGGTACTGCACTGGGCGAATAACGGTCTGCAGGGAACCAGTCCCTTTACTGCCGCGTTGTTGATCTACGGCCTTACCCTGATCCTTGAACTCTTCATCACTTCGGGCTCGGCAAAAGCCTTCCTGCTCATTCCCATCCTCATGCCGCTGGCTGACCTGGTCGGTGTCAACCGGCAGATCGCTGTCAGCGCGTATACATTCGGCGACGGATTCTCTAATATGGTTTATCCCACCAACGCGGCTTTGCTCATCACCTTAAGCCTGACGGTAATTCCGTATCCGAAATGGTTGCGCTGGGTGATGGGACTCTGGATATGGATCATACCCGTCACAGTCGTATTTTTGGCAA
Organism: uncultured Leptolinea sp.; assembly: GCA_964446955.1. Lineage (GTDB taxonomy): Bacteria > Chloroflexota > Anaerolineae > Anaerolineales > Anaerolineaceae > Leptolinea. The sequence goes on along the minus strand of CAYUQJ010000002.1, from coordinate 463,643 downwards.
TTGCCGTTGCCATGAATTACGGCCCGTTTTGACACGAAGGAGTGGATTGTTATGGCTAACGTTCCTGCTTCATATGAACAATCGCGGACACGTTTCCGGGCCCATCTGGATGATCTGACTGCATCCTGGCCGAATACCTTTCTAACCTGCCTGCCGTTGGAATCAGACCCGGCACTGTCAACCGATTTTATCACCGCGAATCCGGTTATAAAGGAACGGCTTATCATTATAACCACCGGGGAACACGGCATAGAGGGTTATCTCGGGTCAGCCGTGCTGGAATTGTTTTTTGAGGAGTATGTCACGCGACTTGACCCTCAGACCACCGGCTTGTTATTGGTCCATGCCATCAACCCGTGGGGAATGAAGAGCTGGGAGCGCCAGAATCCCTCCAATGTGGACTTGAACCGCAACTTTATTGAAGGCGATTTCGAGTCTTTAAAAACGACCAACCCTGATTACCCGGCACTGGCTCCGTATTTCACACCGAGTGAACCATTGAATGATACGGCCGGAGCGAAATGGCGTTTTATCGTTAATACGATTAAAAACATGGTGACATTTGGATCGCGGCGTATTCGCGAGGCCGCATTGATGGGGCAGTATCATTCACCCCGGGGTATCTATTTTGGCGGTATGGAACTTCAACCGGAAACAGCCACAATGATGGATACCTACCGCAAAGGTTTCTCGGGTTACAGGGAGATCATCCATCTGGACATGCATACCGGCTATGGGCCACGCGACCAGATGACCATGGTCACATCTCTATATGAAAAACGTCTGGCCGCTGAGCTGACTGCGCGCTTTGGCGCTCCGCGAATCGCAACAGCCAATCCCGATGAGTTCTATACCATGCAGGGGGACATGATCGACTGGGAATACCGGTTGGTTGAAAGGGAATTCCCCGGCATCAATTTCTTTGCTGCCACCTGCGAATTCGGCACTTATGGCGATTCAATCCTGCAGGCCGCGCGGAGTCTACGCACCACCATCTTTAAGAACCAACTTAATCAGTTTGGCGGCAGCCCGGAAGCGGCGGAGTGGGTGAAGGGTGAATTCAGGGAACTGTACCTGCCATCAGACCCAGCCTGGCTGGTCAAGGCGTTGTCTGACGCACGTTGCGTTTTTAACGCGATTACCTGATATCAAAAAATCACACCAGCATCATCAAAAGCAAGGGTGAGCCAAGCATGGCGAGCAGCAGTATCACGGCGCATAAAAGCCATGCGGTCCGGTAGGCTTTCCATGCATTCCGGTTCAGCAGGTATATGTTCCCCCCGATAAATGCCAATCCGCCGGTTGCGAGGAATATCAGGGATGCTTGAAGCAATTCTGGCGCCTTAATCGCGCCGGGTTCGTTGTCCACCCGCCAGAAAAGCAGATACAGTGCTACCGAAAGAAGCGCGGAAGCCCATCCACCCGCCATTATGATCGCCGCTGCTTTTTCGTATGAGTTTTTCATATCAGGATTGTCCCAAACTCCAGTTTCACCTTCGAGTTGATGATCGGAGTTATCCATCCGTATGGTTGCTGCTTTTCCCGAAATTCAAACGTAATTTTCCATAAAAATCTTCCAGAATAAAACGAGGATCGATTCGTTTGTATACACGGATTAAGCGATCGTGCTTACGATGTATATACGTCATATCATCGGCAACACGCGGGGCTGTTTCATCAGAGTAACAGTACTCATGCGGATCCAGCAGCAAGCCGACAGCGGGGGAATCGCCCAGTACCCAGCTCTCGCCTGATGGCCATACCGGGTTGTCCGCCCAGTAGTCATTGCATGCCACCAGTTGATCAAAAAGATATTGGCCGATCGTACCGCACGGTTCCACCTTCTCCTGCAGCTCGGCCAGACTGACGCGCATTAAGCAGTACACATCACGTGGGACCTGCCATAACGGCAGGTTTGAAGAAAACACGATATTAGCCGCCGTGATGTCATTCTTGAGGTTGAACTCCTCGCCGCCATCCGGCCACGCGCCGCCACCGATCCAGATGGCGGTCAAGCGGTCCGCGATCCGGGGTTCCAGTAGATACGCGGAAGCCAGATCAGTCAGCGGGCCGAGGAAGATGGCGAACAATGGCCGCGGGTCATCGGCCAGAGCTTCACGAATAAGACAATCAGCCCCTTCAGATGCCCGGGGTGAGAATTCACCGGCCAGGGCTTCCGTTGCGCCATGTAAAACCGGCACTCTTTCCGGCATATCCATAACCTTCAGGATTTTCTGGATTTCATCAAAACTTTCCTGCATCGAATGCCGGGTCAGATGTGTGCCGAAGTGCGCGGCTATGATGCTCTTGATCTCAAATTTTGGTGTCAAAAGGGCCTGAACAATGGCAAACGCGTCATCGGCTTCATTTTTCGCGTCGGTGTCTATGATCAGACGAATTTTCTTTTTTTTTGGAACATCAAAATGGTATGGGGTCTGAGGCATACAGATAATCTTTCATTGGCACTTCGGTGTGCGACAAGAAATTTCAACTTCTGTCTGAAAAGAAAGGACCGGTTAGACTGGACGGTTGTTTACCACTTTACCATTTTTATCCCCACTTTGTTTGCGAGCTCGATAACCTGCCTGTAAATATCTTTGGGCAGCAGACAAAGTACATATGAATCTGAATCGATGTCAAGCGAGGTTAATGTAAGGTTCTGTCTGGACAGGTTCTTCCCTATTGTCTTCAGTACCTTTTCTGCTGGCATCTCTTTACTACCTTCAGCGGGTAGGAGTTCCTGTATCTCGACATTTGTCATTTGAGACACAGCCCATTGGATGGTCTCCAGGTCTGAATTCCAATCGATCTCTACCGCCACTCGGGCTTCCAGAAGAGAGTCAGCCAGAGCAATAATGTAAAGACCGGAAAACGGTGCATTAATTCCCCGCTTTGCGAGTGAGTTGGTATTGTTCCGGTAATACTGCTGTGGATCAAGGATGGCAGATTCGACAGCTTTCCAAATCTGAACCTGATGGTCTTTATCGAGCCATTGAAGCAAAGTATTAATTAACAGTTGCATATCATCGAGATTTACGACGGGGGCAGCTGTTTTTTTCTGTACATTTCTTTTCTGTGTGTTCAGGTGGTTTTCGAGATTAAGAAAAAGTATTTCCAATTCCCGGATTGCTTCAATATCCACGAGAGGAACCAGGGACATTTTCCCGGCTGGATCGTATTTAAATTCAACACCGTCATCGACCCGGTCGATCCAGAAGCGTGTCGTTGGTGTTTTTACTTGAATATGTGCGGGTTTTGTGTATGATTTTCCTTGATACATTCCTGACGATGAACGATTAAATGCGTAGAATACGTCGGATAATTGAAATCCGACACCATTTGAGCCTTCGGGTATGGTCTGAAGTACCGCGTCCACTTTTTTCAATGTGATGATTTTTTCTGGCATCCGCCTGGTGGAAAACTCCTTCCTTTATTCAAACAGGAATCTTAAACCGCGGGTGTATGATTCGGGTTTGGCGCTGGAGTGGCCTTCCCCCTCGATAACCCGTGTCGCAAAAGTGAAATTCTCGTAATCCCGTTTTGCAAGCACATCCATAAACAATTCCACGGGATATTTCAGACTTTCCTGTTCACCAACTGTTAGGAAAAGCCTTGCAGGAAGCTCTTTATGGCTGCTGGCATAAGCTTCTTCCTGTTCAAAGGCGAAACGATTGCCATAAACGGTGACCGGACTGGCTGCCACATAGCCGGTAAAAAGAGATGGTTCTGTGAATAGCGTGTACAGGGCGAATGTGCCGCCGAAAGAACTGCCCATCAGATACCGCAACCCGGGGTTGGCCCGGTAGTTTGCCTCGACGAATGGGAACAACTGCTCTTTCATAAACGCGTGAAATTTCGGCGCGTCACCGGAACCCGGAATGGTTGAATCTTGAACGGGTGTGTAATCCATAGCCCGCAGAGCATCGTAGTTGGCGTTCTCACCGCTGTAAGTGATACCCACAATGATCATATTCGGGACAAAGCCATCATATTCCAGGCAGCCATAAATGCTTTCAACCATCTTGAAATCCCATTGTCCATCAAGCAGGTAAAGAACCGGATACTTCATCTTCGGGTTCTTTTCATAACCATTGGGCAGGCGGATGTAAAGGTCGTAGTCACGGCCGGTGGCGGAAGAATGTAGCTGCCGTACTTCAGAACCGGGGATATCCACCCGCGGGAAAGGTGTTGTTTCTACGGCGGTTGGTTTGCATGCCGTCAGCATCAGAGATAGTATGATGGCGATGTTGAAAAGCAATATCTTTCCCATTGAACGGTTCCTTATATCTGGTGCACAAACGCGTGCACGGTAATTAGAAAATCTCCCCTTTCACACAAAATTATACAGAAATCAGTAACGGTGACAAATCCCCTCTTGACAAGCGACCGTCGGTCGCTATAATAATCATAAGCGAACGATGGTCGCTATAAAAGGAGAATCATGCCAAAAGGAATCCCGTTGACCGATGAAGAACAAGCAAAACGCCGGAAGGAAATATTCGATGCGTCGGTACACCTTTTCTTAAGCAAAGGATTTAATGAAACCTCCATGCGGGAGATCGCGCAGGCTGCCGGGATTGGAAAATCTACCCTGTATGACTATTTCTCCACCAAGGACGAGATCCTGTTATCTTTCGTTGAAAATGAACTTCAGATTCTTACGGAAGAACTGGCGATGATTGCTGGAGAGGCAATAAATGCCCGCGAAAAGTTGCGAAATCTTATGTTCACGTACATGGAATATCTGGCAAGAAACGAGGAATTCTACATTAAGCTGAACTATCAGGTTCAGCGGCTGGCAGTGAACAGTTTGGAGCGAATTCAACCCAGGCGCCACGCGCTGCAGGACCTGGTACGGCAGGCAATTGAGGAAGGCGTGCGGGATGGAAGTTTTCGCCCGGTAAACTCATTGCTGGCCACTCGTGTTATGTTTACCGCCCTGACACCGGCTGTGTATACCACCCGGCCAAGCGGTTCCCGTCAGCAGATGATGGAGGAGGCGTACCGTTTGCTGGTGGAAGGAATTCAGGCCTGATTTTTTTCGATTCATGAGCGACTACTGTTCGCTTATCCGCCATAACCATTAGGGATCCGCTATCGAAACAGAATCTCACAGGAGTTGATATGAAATCATATGTTCTGTCATTATCAGACACACAGTCCACATTGGAGATAGTGGGCGGCAAAGGTCTGTCTCTTACAAAGATGATCAACGCGGGTTTCCCCGTTCCGGACGGTTTTTCCATTACAACTGACGCGTACCGTGCGTTCATTGAGGAAAACCGGCTTCAGGAAAAGATCCTCGCTTGCATTAAAAAAGCCGATATTTCCAAACCGGACACCCTGGAAAGCGCTTCGCAGGAAATTAATCGTCTCTTCCAGGACGCGCGAATTCCAATGGATATCGGCTCATCCATTTCCAATGCGTACACCGGAAGCATACGGAAAGGAACACCGGTGGCAGTCCGATCCTCGGCAACGGCGGAAGATCTGCCGGATGCTTCGTTTGCCGGTCAGCAGGAGACATTTCTGAATATTCAAGGGGAAGAAGCATTGTTGGAAGCCGTGAAAAAGTGCTGGGCTTCACTCTGGACAGCGCGCGCCATTGCGTACCGGATTAAGAACGAAATTGACCAGGACATAGTTGCACTGGCCGTTGTGGTTCAAGAATTAATCGCTGCTGAAGCCGCGGGCATCATGTTCACTGTAAACCCGGTCAATGGCAACCGGAATGAATTGGTCATCAATGCCGCGTGGGGTCTGGGGGAAGCGGTTGTATCCGGAGCGGTTTCTCCGGATACCTATACGGTAAACCGTACAAAGGGACGTGTCATCAAGCGTGAGGTTGAGGACAAAACCATTATGACCATACGGACGGAGAAAGGTACTGCTGAAGTCCCGGTCGCCGATGCTCTCCAGAAGAAAAATGTTCTTAAAGACCCCCAGATCATGGAACTGGCACAGTTGGGTATGAGGATCGAGGAATTTTACTGTGGTCCCATGGATGTGGAATGGGCTGTGGCTGAGAACAGGTTCTTCATCGTTCAAGCCCGTCCCATAACGGCGTTACCCCCGCAGTGGATCCTGCCTGACCCGACTGTGATGTACGGCCGCGGCAGTCTGGCTGAACACCTTCCCGGCCCGGTGACACCATTGTTTGCCACACTGGGGTTGCGTCTGGCCAATGATGCTACAACCGAGATGTGGGATCGTATTCTGGGGAAGGAAGCCCGGAATATGATGTCTGATCAGGGATTTTATCTGCCTTTAAACGGGTATGTTTACGGCGGTTTCCGGATGAAAGGTAATGAATTACGAATCATGCGTATGTCATTTGGCCAAATAAAACCCATGTTCACCCGCAGCGTGGAACGCTGGCTGGAGGCACGGGAAAAATTTGGTGCTGTTGTCCAGTCATACGAGAACCTGAACATAGAGAATATGTCGCCAGAGGAAATACTTAAAGGTATTGAAACTCTTTTGCTGGCATCCTGTCGGTATTTCACAGATATTCAGAGTACCCTGCCAGCAGCTTCCATGAGCGAGATCATTTTTACACGGTTCTATAACAGCCTGATTAAACGCAAGGGGGACCCGGAAGCCACTGTATTCTTGCTTGGTTCTGAGACAGCCGTGTTGCGGTCAGAAAAATCGCTCTTCGATCTGGCGCAGTGGATCAAACAGACCAAGCCGCTGGCGGAATATGTAAGCCATACCCCGGCGCAGAACCTGTCCGCAGATCTGATGGATGAAAATCAACCGGCGGGTATGGATAAAGAGCTTTGGATGGAATGGCGGCAGAGGGTTTTAACTCATCTTGATACTCATGGCCGTACAGCATATGAATTTGATTTTGCCAACCCTACACCAATGGAAAATCCGGCCCCGCAGCTGGAAACGGTCAAATTTTTCCTGGAAGGGAAAGCGGAAGACCCATCCATGCGGCAACGGGAAGCTGTGGAAAACCGTGACCGGGCTGCCGATCGGATATTGCAGCGGGTTCGATGGCCATTCAAAGGCTGGTTCGAAAAACTGCTTCGATGGGCGCAGAACACCGGTCCGATGCGGGAAGACAGTATCTTCGACATGGGGATGGGGCATCCATTAATGCGCCGGATGCTCGGGAAACTCGGCAGGAAATTTGCCGAAAACGGCGCGATCGAAACCGCGGATGATATTTACTGGCTTGAGGAATCTGAGGTCCTTGAACTGGTTTCTGGTTTGGAAAAAACCGGCAGGCTGGCTGATCATTCAAAAGAGGTTGTCAACAGAAAAGCGGACTGGCAGTCTAAACAGAAAATCAATCCCCCTGTGATGCTTCCCGAAAAGACCGGCTGGAATTTCTTGATCCATGGCGCGGAAGCAAAAAAGAAAAATGGAAAGCTCGTGCTGAAGGGTATTGGAACCAGCAGTGGGATCGTCACCGCGACGGCGCGTGTGCTGCTCAGTCCGGCTGATTTTGATTTCATGCAACCGGGAGACGTTCTGGTCGCGGTGACCACCACCCCGGCATGGACACCGCTTTTTACCCTGGCTTCGGCAGTGGTTACAGATATCGGCGGGCCGTTAAGCCATAGCAGCATTGTAGCCCGTGAATATGGTATACCGGCGGTGATGGCTGCCCGCGGGGCAACCCGGCATATCCGAAATGGACAGATAGTCACGGTTGATGGGTCTGCAGGAACAGTCACACTGGATTAATCCTCTTCGTCGTACGAGATTTGGAAATGACCTTGAACTTCCGGAAGCCGACCTTCATCCTTAGCTTCACCCTGCTGGTTATGATGCTGGGTTATGGTATGGTGTTGCCCATCATCCCGTTCTATATTGAAAAATTCGGGGCGGGCGGCAGTGAGCTCGGCTGGATGATGTCGACCTATTCGTTGATGCAGTTGATCTTCGCGCCGCTTTGGGGAGTCCTGTCGGACCGGTATGGCCGAAAAGTGATTCTGGGAATCGGTGTCCTGGGTTACGCGATTAGTCTATTCCTGTTTGGGCTGGCAACCAGTTTTTGGATGTTGTTCCTGGCTCGCTCGTTATCCGGTATCTTATCGTCTGCCACCATGCCAACGGCCATGGCTTATATCGGTGATAATTCGCCGGCCGCCGAACGAAGCCGGCAGATGGGCCAGCTTAGCGCAATGACCGGAGTGGGGTTGGTCATCGGACCCTTGTTGGGCGGGTTGTTTTCCTCCGATTCCCTCTCTCTGCCTTTTTTCATCGGGGCCGGGTTGGCTCTTTTGGCTTTTCTACTGGTCATGACCATATTACCCGAATCAAATATGAGGATGCCATCCACAAGAAAAGCCAGATTTTCAATCAGCGATTTTAGCGAAATATTCAACGGGCCAATCGTAATCTTGCTGGTTTTGATTTTTGTAATGAGCTTTGGTCTTACAGCCTTTCAGGGTATTACCGGATTGTATGTGATTGACAAGTTCGCGTTTGATACCCGGCAGGTCGGATCCATCTGGATGGTGATGGGTGTGACATTGATATTGGTACAAGCCTGGTTAACGGGTCCGCTCACCCGAAAGTTTGGCGAGCCAATTCTGATCCGGGCCGGGTTGGCTAGCGGCGCGTTGGGTTTTATGGCCATGACCAAAGCTGTCGACTATATTTCATCCTTACTGGCTCTGGCCTTCTTTACCGCTGCGTTGGGCTTGATCAGTCCGGTTCTTAATGCGTTTGTTTCTACGGTCGCGGGTGAACGGCAGGGAGCCGTTATGGGATTAAACGGCGCGGCTACCAGCCTGGGGCGGGTAACAGGACCTTTGTGGGCCGGTTATCTGTATGAGGTGAACATGGAATATCCCTTTATCAGCGGTGCCCTGACGCTGCTCATCGGTTTGTTGATCAGTTTTTTCGGTATAAAACAGCGAATCAAAGATCTGCCTGATAGTACCTGACGGATAGCTGCAAAGTGATCCTGAATATTATTGGCCATTATGCAAAGATCAAGGCAACTTGTTGGGCGAGAAGCATAACCAGCCTGAGTGAGATTCCCCAGTAAACAGCCGCTGTGAGAATCGAAGCGGTCATCAATCTTCCCGTCAGCTTTTTGTGTTTTCGTAATTCATAAATGATGATCGCCGCCAACACGACAAAAAGAATGGAAGAGAATGATCCGGGTGATACAGCCAGGTTTTTGATCGAATAAAACAGGTGCTCAAAGGAATTCAAGACACCCCAGAAGGTAATACCCAGACCGAAAAAGAGCCGTTTCTCATCCATCAGATAGAGCAAAAACCCGACCAGCAGAACGGGGAGGAAAAAGATGATGTTATGGTACAACCACCGGGAATAGCCTATATTGGGTATTCCCCAATTCTGGTTCATAAAAAGAGGAAAATTTCCCACCGCTTCTTCGATAATATGGAATATCACATAGACAAGGATTGTGCTGAAAACGAGTACATCGATTTTTCTCACTCTTTATTGTTTTTGGGAAACCATGTCAGTTGTTGTTTTTGAGTTCATTTTCCAATAATCTGGCCAGAGATCGGGCGTTTTCTGGAGCATAGCCGCCGAAATCGTTGTTGAAGAAGATAAACACCTGTTTCGCACCGTGAAAATATAACTGTTGCGTAAGGCTGGCTATCTCATCCAGGTCTTCCGTGTTGTAGTCTGACGCGTACCATTTCCGGCGGCCGTGCAGTCGGAGATAAGTCTGGGGGGACGTTACAATCCCGGTTAAGGGATGCCCGGGGTAATCCACGTTGCAAAAGGTTGCGCCCACGGATGCCAGTAGGTTTTCAATTTCCGTGCTGTACCATCTGTCATTGCGGAATTCCACCGCAATCCTGGTGGGGTCGGGGAATGCTTGAAGGGCGCTTTTTAGCAATCCGGGATCGTATGGCAGGTCAGGGGCAACCTGCAACAGGATTAATCTGAATGTGTCGCCGAGAAGCGATGCGGACTTCCAAAATGAAAGAATATCGGCATCCACATCTCGCAGCTTCTTATAGTGAGTGATGATCTTTGGGGCTTTGAGCACATAGGCGAATCCCTGCGGCGCGCGGGATTTCCAGTTCAGGTAGGTTTTATCCGGAAATGTCCGGTAGAATGTGGCGTTGATTTCTACGGTGTCAAAACGCTCGGCGTAAAAGTCGAACCAGCGGCGTTTGGGTAGATCCGATGGATAGAAGTTATTCTTCCAGTGATCGTAAGTCCATCCGGATGTGCCGATAAAAACTGTGGGAGTCCCCTTATTCTTGTCTTCCATGATAAAGCTGCCTGCCGATACCTGCAACTATGCCGGTGGATCTGCCAGGCCTAAATCCTACGCCGGTTTCGAACCTAACCCGCATATCCATCCCTGCTCATATTCTTCGAACACGTGGACATCCGAATAACCAGCGGAAATAAACAGCTCTTTGAATTCATCGATGGTATGGTTAGTCATGTTGCCCAATTTAGCCCAGTTCTTGTTGCGCTCATCATACTTACTTCCCATATAGGATTCGCCTGTGATCAACAACCTGCCGCCCGGTTTGAGAACGCGCAACACCTCCAGCATGTCATTGGATAGATCGGGCCAGAAATAATGGGTCTCAATAGCGGTGATCAGGTCGAACATGTTGTCCGGAAAAGGCAGGTTGGAAACAGTTCCCTGTCGGATTTCAACCCGGCCGGCAGTGATCAGAGAAGTATTTAATCTTGTGGAAACGGAAACACTTTTTTCGGAGTAATCAATTCCATAGACCCTGCCCTTCTTCGCGAGCCCAGCCAGTGTATGAACGGTTTTTCCCCCGCCACATCCCACATCAAGGATCACGTGGTCATCTTCAATGGAAACATGTTCCAGCCCCCATTTGGTTAACTTGTGATGACCGGTGTTCATTCCTCTGGCGACCAGCTCGCCAAACAGCCCCGAAGGTTTACGGCATTGTTTAATAAGTTTTGCTAAAGCACTCATGGATAGCTCCTGAAAGTGAAGATAAAAAAGTCGTTTCAACCGCCCTTTACCGGAAGTTCTTCATACTGGTCCAGATCTCATCGGCCGGGATTAGTGGCTTGCGGCAGGTATATATTCGTGGATCCCCAAAGAGAGATGAATCGTAGCTGCCTTCAATGCTGGCATTAAACTTACACATATTAAATAACCGTGGATAGGTTATTTGACCTATCGGTGACGATGATCTTCACATCCCATGTGTAACCGGGACCCCAGAGATAATACGTCAGGAAGCGTAGTATTCGATCGACGCTCCCTGGACGGCTTTCCTAAACGAGGTTGTCTGCTTCATCCTCTTCGGTTTCCTCGTCTTCGTCCAGGTTTTCATCTTCCATTACATGCGGTTCAACATCCAGTTCCGTTTCAGGAGGGGTCACATCTGCTTGAGGAGAAATCAGGTTTAGTTTTTCTTCCGCCTCCTGCAGTGCACCGGCAAAGCTGGCCAGTTTCAGTTCCAGATCGGCAACCTCTTTTTCTGAGGCGTGCAATTTATTGATGTAGCCATCACGTTCCGCGGTTATCTGGTCTATTCTTGTTTTCTGGTTTTCCAGTTCCAATTCGAGGTTTGAAAGACTTTTATTTTTCCTGGAGCTTTTCCAACCACTCTTGACCCGCTCAGGAATGCTTACGAGGGCGGAAATGATCACACCAAGTCCGAGAGCTATCAGTAAGGCGACTGCCAGTGAGACCTGAGCATTCCAGATAAAAAAGCTGATCGTCACAACGGTCACGTTTTGAAGCGCGAAAAGGACCGCGATTATTGCTATTACAAGAGCAAGTATCAGAAAAACTTGCATTTTTTCCTCCTTAAATTGCCGTGTTTAGATAATTGTACGAAAAATATGCGGTGATTCAAACAAATGACCAGAAGCTGGAGTTGTTCCTGATTTAATATACGGAATTACCCGTTGATCGGTTCTGGTTTTATGCTGAATTGATAATTTCCATTAAAGTATTCACCACCCTGGTTGGCTTGCATTTGAGTTCATCTCCAGACTGGTATTTTCCAGATCTCACCAATATGGCGGAACAACCGGCATTCCTGGCACCCTGGATATCCGTGCTCAAGTCATCTCCAATGATGGCAACCTCCTGACAATTGGCTTTTAGTGATTGTAATCCTGCCTGGAAATATTCCAGTGAAGGTTTTCCCATAATTCTTATTTCAATTCCCGCGGCTCTATTGAACAGGTTTACAAAAGAACCGGTATCCAGGTATTTTATGGAATCTTTGAAATAGAATTGTGAGCCGGATGCCGAGATAACCGGCACCCCTTTTTGAATGAGAACAAAAATCCGTTGAAGCTCATCAAATGTGGTGTTGTTTTTTTCAAAATCCAGCAGGGCAACATACTCCGGATCGTGGTCGCTGTGTCTTACATTCACCTGTTCAATTTCGCTCATGCTGCCGACGATGTACGCACTTTTAACGCCATTATTGTCCAGAAATGAATTAATGGCTGTAATCGGATTTAATATATGATCCGCTGCGACCGCCATCCCGGCGTTGTTTAGCCTTTCTGCGATAACCCCCGGGGATTTGATGGAGTTGGTCATAATCCGGAAATCCGTTTTTCGGAGGCGTAACTCACTTATAAATTCGACGGCATCCAGGTTTGGTTTTGTTTGATCCATCAGGGTGCCGTCAAGGTCGATCAAGTACTTCATGCTGATTTCCCTTTGATGGTTTTTTTATTTGCAGCGTGTGTGGTTTTCACAAAAAGAATATTGTATCGTGGGGTCGTTCAATCATAAACCTCACCGATCGAAAGATAAGCAGCCAGATCAGCCCATGAAAGAGATTCGTCAGGTTGAGGATTATCTTGTGTATCCATATCAGAGCATAATGCAATAACCCCGGCCGAATTAAAAGTGAATGGCTCCGGATTTGACCAATTGTTTATCAGTTTTTCTCTTTCCTTTGTTGATAATTCGTTTTCCGTGTGTTCCAGTAGATATCTCTCTGTAATCTGTTGAAGAATAGTCGTTTTCAAAATTTCAAAAGGATCAATACCGCGGTCTTTTATGATCCACTGGCCAGTTTCCCTGTCGAACACCTTTGTTATAAACTCTTTCAACTTTCTGTCCCATGTCCAGCCCATCCGCCTGACCTCTTTCCATTTGGGGTCATACGGTACGGGATCTGCGGTGTACGCGTTCTCAAGCAGACAGGCCAGGAGCGCGTATGTGACAGGAGCTTCCCTGTGCCGCTGGATTTCTCCCCATAAGGCACGTAAATACTCCCCCATACTGCGATCGGTCAGGCTGTATCGTTGGACCATGTCAAGTATGTATTCTTTAAAATACCATGCGTTGGATATTTGTTCAATTTCCATGGGACATTGTACTTTTATTGATCGGGTCAAATGAGGAAAGAAACACAGGAAGGCAATATGGCAGTGACACAGCCAGAGGATATAATCATACCGTGTTACCTGATAATCATGTAAATGCTGCGATACATTTTATTGATCCGGGAGATTCCAATGAATAATCAGATTGAGAGCAAAAGAGTTAATCCAGCGGTTAAGGTGATGGCGAAAGATGGTTCACCTCTTTCAGAAAAACTTGTCAGGATATGCCAGACAAGACATAGTTTCCTGTTCGGAACAGCGGCCTTTGATACTGTGCCCCTGGCTGGTGGTGAATACAGTGGAAAAGAACTGGAAGCTGCACAGGTTCGGGCTGATAAACTTGTAGCCCTGTTCAACGCGGCAACACTTCCATTTTATTGGGGGCCGTTTGAACCGGAAGAGAGAAAACCGCGCACGGAACCGCTGCGCAAGGCGGCGCAATGGTGTGTGGATCATAACTTAAAGGTCAAAGGCCATCCCCTTTGCTGGCATACGATGTGCGCCGATTGGCTGCTCAAGTATTCCAATGAGGAGATTCTCAAACAGCAGAAAGCCCGCATCCGGCGCGAGGTGGCGGGTTTTAAGGGTTTGATCGATATGTGGGATGTGATCAATGAAGCTGTGATCATGCCGGTTTTTGACAGGTATGACAATGCCATCACCCGTATTTGTAAGGAGATGGGGCGGATCCAACTGATCAGAACCGTGTTTGAAACAGCCCGTGCTGAAAACCCAGGTGCGGTTTTCCTGATCAACGATTTCGATATGTCCGACGCGTACGATATTCTGGTGGAAGGCTGTCTGGAATCCGGTATCAAAATAGACGTCATAGGTTTACAATCCCACATGCACCAGGGATACTGGGGCGTGGAAAAAACACAAAAAATCCTGGAACGTTTCAGCCGCTTCAATCTGCCCATCCATTTCACAGAAACAACACTGGTTTCAGGCCACCTGATGCCGCCGGAGATTGTTGACCTGAACGACTATCAGGTTACCGATTGGCCGACAACACCGGAAGGGGAAGAACGCCAGGCGCGGGAGACGATTACACATTATGAAATGCTTTTCGCGCACCCTCTGGTGGAGGGCATCACCTGGTGGGATATGCGCGATGGTGAATGGCTGAACGCGCCAGCCGGGCTTATTCGCCGGGATGGCAGCAGCAAGCCGGCGTACGATGAGCTGATGAAACGGGTCAAAGGTGAGTGGTGGTTATCACCGGTCGAACTAAAGACAGATGGTAATGGTGTGGTAAAGTTTGCCGGATTCCCCGGCGAATATGAACTGACAGTGGATGGTGACCGTAAAACATTCACTGTGGATAAGAAATCGGACACAATCGAAATCCATCTGTGATCCGAAAAGATACTATGGGAGCGGCTTCCATTCGATTGGAGGCCGCTCCTTTATTTTTGGTTATACTAAAAGGGATGAAAAGGTCTTTTCATTGAATAAGATAAAAAGGAGCTGTACTGCTCAATGGAGCCAAAAAAATACTCACAAATTGATATTCACGTGCCTTACAGGGCGGGTTCATTACAGGAAAAGGCGTTGGACGTTATCAACCGGGATGTTGAGATAAAAACATTATGGAGAATCTCGAACGTAAACGCTATTGAACGATTGGAAATGACAGACCATGGGCCGGTTCATTTTCAGATCGTGTCAAATATTGCCACCCGTTTAGCCCGTATACTGGTGAAAAACAATGTTGAAATGTCGATCACGAAGAATTACGGCTTATCAAATGACCATGCTGAACTGGTGATCCTGTTGGCCAGCATCTTTCACGACCTCGGCATGTCGATCAACCGGGAAGGTCATGAAGGTTTTAGCCTATTTCTCGCGAATTCCATTCTTCACCGGGTTCTGGATTTTCTCGATATTGAGGAAAGAACAATCGTAACCTCCGAAGTTCTCCACGCCATCATTGCTCACCGCAGCGGGGGAAATCCATACACGGTAGAGGCGGGGATTGTCCGGGTGGCAGACGCATTGGATATGAGCGAAGGTCGTTCCAGGATCCCGTATGAACTCGGGAAGATCGATATCCATTCTGTTTCCGCGGCGGCCATCAACCGGGTGGAGATCGCGGAAGGTACCAGTAAGCCGATTCAGATAAATATCTATATGAATAATATGGCCGGAATTTTTCAGGTGGATGAGCTGTTGAAACAAAAGCTGGTTGGATCCGGCATTGAGAAGCACATCATTATCAGCGCTTACATCGACGAAGAAGACGAACAAAAGCTCGTCAAGGAATTTGAAATCGGTTAACCGTCCAATTGTTTCAGGTGGTTGATGGAAACAAGTAGATGGCGGCCAATGTTTATTTGGCAGTCATCTTCAAATGCATTACTTTCTCGAAATCCTTCAAAATATCAGGGGTTCTTACCTCAAAGATGCACGCCCGAGATTTCCCCATGCTGCGGGTTTTGCGAAACATATCTTTTCGTTCCTCTTCAATATCGAGAGCGTAAACCTGATCCATGAATTTTTCCGGCATATAAATGGTGGCCTGCATATACCCTTTCCAGGCTGACATCCACACAATGGTTTTATTTTTTTTCTGTACCTTGCACAGCCAGGCTTTCCCATCGTGGTAAAAGCGCCAGGTGTAAATCAGTTGGTTTTGATCATACAGTTGGAGAAGCTCTTGATACGCCGCGAACGAATCGCCGAGTATGTTCGACAGTACCATATCGTCAGGATAGATGTTCTCATCACGCAACTCGATATTGTTGATGGTTTCCATGTGCCTCCCATAAACATCCAGTAATTAGAAGATATGGTCTATTTTACAGTACTACATGGTTTTTGTTGTTGAATCTGTCCATCAACAGGAAAAAATGTGCAATGTGGTCATATCTCTTTTTTTGAATAGGTATCCAGCCACCGGTCGGAAATATTCATAAAGCCATGAAGAGCGGGGACTATAACAGCCAGCAAGATAATTCCCAGTAGGCCGGCGACGAGGATGGTTCCTGCGCTGTATTTCACGCAATTGATCGCCGCGGCCAAAACGATGATCGCGGGAGGCAGTGAAGCAATGGATGTGACAACACCCGGAACATACCCTTTGAATGGAAAACAGACAGCGATATGGATGAATACCATGTGAATGATCAGCCCGAGAAACGCGCTGAACCAGAGAAAGTAATTCTGATACGCAACGGAGAAGAAACAAATTGCTGAAAACAGCAAGAACTCCAATCCCACCGCGATGGATAAAACAGGTGTGTACCAGGCATGGTTTTGTCCCAATCCAAATGGACGTCTGCCCGGAAATAACCGTTGAATTTTTTGATTAAACCTTTTTTCCCACACTTCAGCCATGATGATTTCTTCAAAGTCGTGGACCATAAAAATTACCGGCAAAAACCAGACGAGAAAACCCATTGAATTCATAGTACTATTCTCCATAACTGTCACAGATGTGACAATGTTTTTCCGTCATTATATTGAGGTTGCCATAGCGATCAATACTTTTTTTCCACATCGCCACAAAATGGCAGAATTGTGACAATCAGGCAGGAATAACGTGAAAGAGAAGAACCGCGGAAACTCTGTTTCAACCAGATCAAAACAACAACTGGAGCTGGCACTATTGATGCTGATGGAGCGGGATGATTTTCAGGCCATCACCATCCAGGAAATCGCCTACCATGCCGGGGTTGCACGGCGAACTTTTTACCGGAATTTTTCTTCTAAGGAAGATATCCTTGAAAAGTGTTTTTGCAGAATATGGGAAGAATACCGGGATAGGATAATCAGGGCGGTGGACCTTTCGATACCGAATATTGCCAGGATATTTTTCTCATGTATGGAGAACCACCGGGAGTTTTTATCGACCGTAAATAACCAACATATGCTTCCACATTTTCTGACTAGGGTGGATGAATTGCTGCCATCGGCGTTTTACGCGGCGAGGGGAAGGAACATTCCGCTGGCTGATGAGACGGTCCGGTACGCGTTGGCTTTCAGCGCCGGCGGATTTATGCGAATACTGATCCTTTGGTTGAATGATGGCGCGAGGAAATCACCGGACGAGATGTCCGCGATGGTGGAAGGATTTTTTTTGATCGGTCAGAGTAAATGATTCCCGGACGTGAATTCTGTCATTTTTTAAGTGGTCTTTTCCAATTTCCCCAATTTGCGGCCTACCAATACCAACCAGGTGACCAGCAAAAGCGCGTTGGGAATCACGATCAATAATATGATGACCGGCGACGTTGTCAGAATCTGGCGTACGAAATCAGCCAGGGAGAAGATGTAGGCGGAAATACCGACATAAGCTGTCTTACCCGCAAAGGCCGGACATTTTCGCATAGCCGTTGAAAACAGTAGACCGCCAATGGAGACCAGGAAGAGACCCATATTGAATCCATTAACGGCACGTTGACCTGTGCCCGCAAGGATGGCCTCACCGGCAGCCAGCAATCCTGCCCGAAGTGTCTCATCGGTTGCCGCGGCGTATTGATGGCTGAGTGACAGCATGGTAAAGGGGTTGTTTGTCGCGAAAAAGATGCCGATGCCCATCAGAGACAGGGCGGCGGCAATCAGAGATAGAGATGGGTGAGTCTTCCGCAGGATGGTGAAAAGGGCGAGAAATACAATAATCAACATAACATACATGAGTAATTCCAACCCCCAGAAATCCATGATGCCAATAATCGGGTTATCCTGCATCAACGTGAACCAATCAATTATCTTAACAGGCTGCGGGAAGAAAGCCAGGAAGATGACTTCACCCAGAATCGTCGCGGCGGCGATATAAGCGGCAATACTACCTGTTTTGTACAGGTTGCCATAAGTTGGATCAATGATCGTCTCTTTGGATAAAGGATTTTTCATTTTGATCTCTCTCTCCGTTATTGAAGACGCTGGCAAGCTGCCCTGTTTTGACCCGGATTATGCCGCCATTACATTGGGGGGTGGTTATCCAGATCGCGGGATATCGAAAGGTGTCATCTCTCTCAAATTCCACCTTTTGCTGAAGGCTCTTACGGCGAATAGTGTCAGAAAAGACAGAATGATAAATGATAACATCCGGATGGTCAGCCCTTCATCCATCCCGTTGACTGTGGTGATGTGAACAAGATTGAGCACGGTGTTGGTGATCGTATGTGCAGTCCACGGGATCCACAGATTGCCCGTTTTCAGAAACGTGTACCCCCACACCAGTCCCATCAGGAGCTGGGGGAGGAAATTGGTGACAAACGCCCCGCTGATCTCCCCGGGTGTTGTAATCGATCCGGTCTGATACCATTTCACCACCCAAACCAGGTGCCACGCGCCGAACAGAAGCGCCTGCAATCCATTGGACTGAAGAAAGGGTATTTTGATCCGGAACAATTTCAGCATCACGCCCCGGAAAAGACCTTCTTCCATAAAAGCGTTGATGAAGTTGCCAATTACCAGCCAGAAACCAAACAGCACTCCACCGGATACCCCGGCCTTGGGGTCAATGCCAGCCAGCAGCAACCCCGGTTTTTCCCCACTCTGGGCTAATACGAACCATTCAATGGTATAGGAAAAAATAAAAGGCAGAAAAGCCAGCACGGCACCGATGAATAGTCCGCGGCCGAATTGTGATATTCCCAACCCGATGGCAGCGGGTTTCTTGCCGATCAGATAGAGAAAGAGGATGACCAGGCAGAACCCGAGGGCTTTGGAAAGGATGATCTCGCCCCAGAGTTCGTCCAATCGCAGGATAAAAATATCTGCCAGGCGAAAGACCAATGCTATGAGCATCAAGATAATGCCTGTGAGGATCGGTTTTGTATAGGTAAATTGTCTAATCGCTTTCATTCTAAAATGTCTGCTTCATTACTTTCTATGGAATTGGCTAATCAGCCTGATTTTTCATTGAGGTCATTCGCTCAGCGCGTTCTTTAATCCCCAGCATGCATTTGCGCATCATGATAATGTCAAAAAACTCAATCAGGAGGTTGAAGAAGATGTCCAAAGAAAATAGGTTGTACTTCACCCGGACTCTTGTCACGAGGCGGGTCTGATTTTCAGACTGAGGATAAAATCCCCAGGCCCATGTGGTAGTGCCTTCTTTGCTCCACCAAAGGCTCCATTCATCCTGTTTGAAATCTTTGACATGAAGTCCCTGTTTCCCGTCCGGGCTCATGGCGATCATATCGCCTATCCGTGTATTCTGATGTTCAGGTAGGATAGTCTCGGAACTATGGCGGCCCAGGTTATCCAGTAGATCGTAGCTATACCAGCCTGCCCGGTTGATGCCCATTTGCACGATCCAGGGGTAGATGTCTTCCGGTGGAGAGTTGATGGTCACCGCGCGCGTGGCATCGAAGGATGGGTCCCTGACAATATCATCACCGGGCATGGGGCTGGCCAGTTCATCGCCGGTTGCTCCCCATTTTAGCTGCCATGAACGCAGGAAAGAAAAATACAGAATCAGAAAGATAGTAATTATGATGATCACGGTCAGGAGTATTTGCATCCGGTTTTCCTGTTGGATGAGATTGTATACATGTCATTCACGATTCGCGGGAGGCGAAAAACCATCCAACGGATCGAGGGTCATGGGCGGTATAAATTTGGCGCTGCCAATGTGACCTGAGCAGAGATTATACCGGCTCCGGTTCCACATCTTCGCGGCGGGCGAGTTCCGCACGGATCTCGGCGTGCTTTTCACGCGTGATCGGGTAAGCCTTTACGGCCAGAAAGCTCAAAAGCAGGATGATGGCGCTGGCCGGGCCGATGAGCACACGAATGGCAAAGAGGGCAGAAGCGGGTTGGGTCGGATCGGGGAGGCCGGGTGTGGCGTTGATATAGCCGGAAAGCTCCAGCGCCCAGCCGGAGATGAACAACCCCAGCGCCAGACCCATCTTCTGCAGGAACACAAAGAAACCGTAGAAAACACCCTCCCGGCGTTGACCGGTTTCGAGTTCATCCAATTCCACTACATCGGGAACCATGCTCCAGGGGACAAGGTAACCAACCGAGATGCCGATACCGGCGATGGCTGCCAGTACAAAGGTGGCAACGACCTGACCGGGCTGCAGGAAGAATAGACCCATCAGGGCAAAAACAAAAAAGCCCGTGCCCAGATAATACACATTCTGTTTGCCGATCTTCTCGCTGACTTTTGCCCAGATCAGTACCCAGATGAACGAGGAGAACTGGATGGCCAGCAGCAAAAAGCTGAACAGACCCATGTCCATCTGGATCCAGTCTTTGGTGTAGAGCTGAAGATTGTTCTGCGCAAACTGGATGGCCAGCCAGGAGAGCATGTAGATCAGGGTTACCAAAATGAAGGGTTTATTGTTTAATGCGATCTTCATTCCCTCAAGGAATCCCGGACCGTCAGCCGCTGTTTTTGTGTTACTGGCAAAATCGGGCTCTTTTGTGCCGAAGAAAGTAATAAAGCATGGTCCGGCGATAAATAGTGCCCAGATGGCTGCGCTGGCCATATAACCCGCTTTCGGGTCCTGTGGATACTGGCTGACGATAATGCCGTGGAAGAAAGCTGCCAGCACTCCACCAAGGATGGAAAATCCCATGCGTACGGAAGATAACCGGGTGCGTTCATCATAATCCTGGGTCAGTTCAGCGGTAAGCGCGGCATACGGAACGTTGACTGCCGTGAAGGCCGTATCCAGAAGGATGGCGACTACAAGGTAGTACCAGAACAATCCCATCTCGCTCAATGGCGGGACGATCCACTGCAGGTAGAAAGCCAACCCGAACGGTATGGCGGCAAAGAGCAACCATGGCCTGCGGCGGCCGAATTTGCTGACGGTGCGGTCTGTCAGCCAGCCGATGAGGGGGTCATTTACAGCGTCCCATAACTTTGCGATGAGAAAGATATTGCCCGCGATGCCGGGACGAAGTCCGGCAACGTTGATCAAAAAATTGAGTAGAAAAAAACCATTGATGGCAGTCGCGATGGCGGCACCAAGATCACCGGCTCCATAAGCCAGTTTTGTCTTTTGGGAAAGTCGGGTAGTTGTCATGGCATCCTTACAGTTCTATTGCCTTGGAATGTTCGATCATCCAACTGCGGCGGAAATCAGGTGGAACGGCGATCCCCGCCTGCCTGGCCTGTTCCCGCAGTTTGAAATGCTCATACAGCAGGTTTGACGTTTTGCGCATCCGGCGGCGCTCTTCGGGGAAGCAAAGGTTGTGAGTCTCAAAAACGGTCTTGATCATGTCGAAATGCTCTGGAAGATTATACGAGTGTCCGTCAGGCTCATCGAGGTGGATGTTCAGCAAGTTGGTCAGCTCGGGGTCGAAGCAGGCGATCATCAGAGCCTGGTCGTAGAACGATCCACCGCCGTCCGTGTACTCCTGGCCATTGAGCCGGGTGGGGGTGATGTACGTGTTCATGCTCCAACCGGCCAGAATGGCTTTTATCACCGGTGCGGATTTGACCTCCCAGGTGCGGCCTTCCCACATGAATGAGCGGGTCGGGTGGGTCATTCCCAGATATTCCGGATAACCATCTGTACGTGAAGCCGCCACGGTCATCGGGAGGGCGATATCATCGAACGTGATATCAGCCGGATATGCCGACCCGGTATACTCGGCCAGTCTATCCAGTAAAAACACCTCAAGCGGCCCAAGGTTACCGAATCCTTTCCAGAGTTTCACTGGATTCTTGTTGATGGCGACAAATTTTTCCGGTTTAAGATGGGCCATCAGATTTTCGAGGTCATCGAGCGCATGTAATGCCGCGGGCGTGTAGATATCCGGGTGGCGTGCCGCGGCCAACTGAACGGAGTGAAAGAAGCCGTTGAGAACACCGGCTGAGATTCCGTAAACATACCTTACCTCACCGCCGCCGCGGGCGAACCCTTCATCCACTGCTTTGGTTGTTACCATACCGGCCAGAATGCCGGAAAAGCCGCCAGCGCCGTAGATGATATTCGATGGTCTGTCAAATGGGAAATCGTCCAGTTGCCCGTTGAGAAGCTCTTTGAATCTGGCGGTCAGTTCGACACGGTTTTCCACTGACTGGCGCATATTCGTTACGGCTTCCGTACTGCCGACGTATGGCAGGTCAACATGGCCGAGATATGGATAATGTGTGGGTGCGGGGGGTAAGTCTGAGTGAGCCAGTTGTTCTTTTAGCAATCTGTGACGTTCGATCAGATCCAGGTGATGTCCGGCAAGCAGGGTGTGGTTGCGCTCGTGCTGCGAGTGCATGACAAATGATGAGGTGAACCAGTTGAGCTGCCATTGCCGGATGCGTGTATGTGGACGCGGCCGGATTATGGGACGCGGATCTGATGCCTGTAAGTCAGCAACTATCGGGCCGGCGTCAACGATGGCCGGGCGGCAATCAAAGCGCCATGCTCCGTTCACCGGGGTTGATTCGGTGGATAGCAGTGTGCTCAGTCCGGCGATCAACGCGTCCACCAGCGGGGCGTCCCGCGGGGGACCAATATGAACAAAGCCGTGATCGCATTGCAGGCTTTCATCCGGCAGACCATACATGTGGAATATGGCTCCGTTATCCAGCGAACAGAGATAAACCGGCAATCCCAGATCTGAAACAGCCCAGTCATCGCGGCCGGTTCGCTCGAGCAGGTAACGGACTATCCACCGACGGAACGGCTGCAAGGTGTAAAAACCATATTTGGGGTTCAGTTTGAGGGAACGTATATGGCGGCTGCTGGCGCCATGGAGAAATGCCCGGAAATCGGAGATGGCATTGGCTGTTCTCTCCCAGATTTGTGGATCACGGCGGGCGACAAGTGCCAGACCGAATGCCAGGGCCGGAAGATTTCCGCCGCTCACACCAAAAACACGGCCGGGTTCAATGCCATCGTTAAGCAGACTTTCAGCCCAGTCCAGCTCTTTGATGATGTGCTGCGGGTCACCCAGTTTGGCAGATTGGAAGATGATGGTGGGAGGCAGAATGGATGTTTGATTCAAGAGGTCACTTTGGATTCCAATCTGCGTGGGAATGGATTCATTAAAACAGTATTATAAACGAAGCGGGGAAAACGTTTTTTGGGTTTTAGAGATTTTTAAACAACTGCAACCCCACTCGAAACCCCCTGTTTACTGTGCATCGCGCACACAACGATAGCTGTGGCGCGGATTGCCGCCTGATTTCAATGTGATATTTACCCAGCCGTTGTAAGAGACAAAATAGGCCAGTCTGTGGTCATATTCTTCGGCAGCCCAGTAATAGATGGGTTCAAGATCGGGCGCCCAGAGTGGCGTTTCTTTGTTTGGCGGGTTCGCGCAGGTTATTTCCTCGTGTCCTTTACCCTGCCACAGGCAGCCGGCGTTCTTCCCATCCCGGGTTAATGAACGCGCGTAGTCATTCACCGTTGGCATCCGCCAGATGTTCTGAGGACTGCCCGCCAGCGTCAACCCATCTTCTTCAAGATACAGACAAACGTTGTACTTTGCCATATCTTCGGCGGACGCAAATACTCCGATTTCCCAACCATATCCGGGTTTGTCCCTCATACCGATCGGGTCAAGACCGTACAGGGCGATCATATTCCATGAGGGATAACCGCCGTAATCCTGTTTCCAGTTCCAGCCGGGCCCTTCAGGCGCCCAGACGAGCGTGATCCCGTTACCTTCGATTTGCCTGATCCCACGGTTGCCGTCATCCTGGCGGGTCAAAACCAGTGGAAGGTAATTCGCCGACAGGACGATCAGAATAAGCAGCGGCGGAACGACTGCCAGCAGGTACCAGATATTGCGGCGCCACCAGGTGGAATGGGGAGTCCAGCCGCGCGCAATGCGTCGTTTCTGATTGCGCGCTTCGACCAGCAGCAGCACGCCCATGAAAGCCAGCGGGCCGCTGATTAGAAACCCTGTCAGATCGCGGTCCATGGTAATTTTGCCATCCACAAAATGGATGTCCAGGAAAAAAATGGAAAACAATCCGCCAATGATGATGATCAACGAGCCGCCGACACGCGGCCATTTGCACCCGATCAGTGTCAAGAGCAGAAGAGATGTACCGGGAATCAGGTAGACCAGCCGGATATAGAAGGGTCCCCACCAGCCTTCGTGGAACATCTCGGCAACACTCCAGTAGCACCAGAATGAAGTGATCACGATGAGGATGGCTTTCGCGATCCAACCGGGTGTGCGATCGTTAAATATCTTCCTGATCACAATTTCTCCCTCCTGGCTTAATAATCACTGGCTGCCCGGCATCCATCATGGACAATATCCCATTTATGGTAATGTCTGATTTTCTATATGGAAGGCAGTATGAAATCTGATACCTGATGATGGAAAACAAAATCTTTCGGGTGAATTGATATTCCTACTATTTTCTACGGTTGCGTCCCAATTTTGTTGCAGCGCGTCCCGCGGATAAAAACGGATGGCCATCTGTTCACATAATGGTAATACATCTGCGTCAGCCCGATGTGGAATGACGTTCAGTGTCATCACGTCGAGGACGGATGATGTAAACAATATAGCCAGGCAGAAGCCTGGCTTTTTGTAGAGCTTCACTGCGGTTTTATGGATCGCAAGGTGTATTAAAAGTCGATGCCGCAATTCTTAGACATTAATCTCATTTGTGAAGATGCAAAATCTTCGTCAGATCAGCTTCGGCAAATACCGTCCCACCTTGTTCATGTACTGCCTGTACGCGTCCCCGTAAACTTTCAACAGCTTGGCCTCCTCTTCCAGTGTGTGCAGATAAACAACGGTGATGGTGTAGATCATCAACACCAGGGAAATGAGGTTGGGAATGAGCAAAAAGCAGCCGATGGCGAGAGCAAAAAATGCCAGGTAAGCCGGATGCCGGATGGTTCCGAATATTCCGGTTGTGATCAGTTTCGGTTCTTCACCATCCTTGTACGCGTCCTGTATCGATTGCCCGACGGAGCGTGTGAAGAGAATGTTCAGAAGGAACGCGGCAGAAAGCAGGACGATGGCTGTGACCTTGACCGGCATGGTATCGAGAATGGAGAATTTCCAAATCCAGTTGATGCTGTTGTAATGGAAAAAGAAGATGAAAATAGCCACGGTCCATAGCACAAATGCCAGACCAAATAGCGGGCCCAGTTTATTGCGTATGCCGTATTTTTCGCTCACCGTCCGTTCGTGCTTCTCCTCAACCTTGCCATAGGTAGTGAAGTAGTACGCCCAGAATCCGATGATCCATACCAGGAGAAATATCTGTGAGTAATGGAAGTTCATGTGATGCCTTTCAAGAAAATTGTCTGATGATTTGATCGCCCAACGACGAGTGGAAGATTTCGTAATGATTTATCTTTGTTGTCCCTGCACCAACCGGATAATGCCAGCCAGTAAGTTGATTTTGGGAACGGTTTTCATGTAATATCTGTAATCGTCACCAAATTTTTGAATATTCAGTTGTTCTCCCTGTTGAATCGAACCATAAACAAAGATAATATTCACCAGGGAGATCATGAACATAATCCAGTGGGGGCAAAAGAAGAAGAATGTCCCGAAGAGCAACATCGCGCCCAGATACAAGGGATGCCGTACCAGGCCATATATTCCGCGGGTATAGAGACCCGCTCCGCGATTTCGCGCCAGGGTGATGGAGGAAACCACAACCAGGCATAGGCCAATCCCGAAAAGAATGAGGCCTGGAATAGCCAGCCATTTCAGGAAAGGGATGGTTGGCAGGTTTGGCATAAGAGCAAAGTAAAGGAGTAAGGATAGACCATTTACGGCGTACCCTGTGTACTCAATTAACTTATTGTTCATTTTCGCACCCATCCTTTGCAGGGATACCTGTTTGCCCGACAATTCGTATAAGCAGCAGACGGGTGGGATCGTGATGGAGTTGATCGTGTGGATCCAGTTAAAAAGGAAAACTGGATGGCTACGTGCAAATCCCATCCGGAGATATGCCAGTTAAAAACGTATGTTCATCACTTATATACGTTTATAACCCGATTTTCGGTTCAAGAAAAGCAAAAGGCGAAGGGACATTATCTGGCAGCCGTATATTCTCTGAACAAGAGTTGAAAAAGTGTTACAGTCATTACCCGGTCGCGGAGCAGCCCCCGTTGCCGTTGGGCACATGCCAGGCTTCGCCGAGGCTCATGCCCAGCGTTTCGTAGATCTTTAATGTGGCTTTGGAGTGGTTGAGGGTATAAAAATGGATGCCGCTCACATTGTGGTCGTAGAGGTCAAAGACCTGCTGGGTCGACCAGTGGACGCCCACTTTTTCGACGGCCTCGTCTGACTGCGCGCGCAGCACGGCACGCAGCAATTTGGCGGGGATGCGCGCCCTCTGCGCCAGTTCGGACATGCGCTTCAACCCGCTGATCGAGGTGACCGGCATGATGCCCGCCAGAATGGGAACCTTGATGCCGGCGATCTCGCAGCGTTCGCAGAAATCGTAAAAATCACGGTTGTCGAAAAAGAGCTGGGTGGTGATGCAATCGGCGCCGGCGTCAACCTTGGCTTTCAGGTAGTCCAACTCCTGCAGGCGGTTGGACGATTCGGGATGCCCCTCGGGAAAGCCTGCCACACTGACCCCGAAGTGGGGGAAGTGCTCTTTGATATAGGACACCATGTCGACGGCGTGGGTGAATCCATTGGGGGCAGGGGTGAAATCCGGGTTGCCGCGGGGTGGATCACCGCGCAGCGCCACCACATTATGGATTCCGGCTGCCGCGTATTTCTCCAACTGCGCGCGGATATCATCGCGGCTCGCGCCGACAGCCGTCAGATGCGCCACAACATTCAGCGGCGTTTCCTGCCGCAGGCGGATAACGAGGTTTTGGGTCAGTTCATTCGTCGATCCACCCGCGCCGTATGTGACGCTGACAAAGGACGGCCGGATGGGCGACAGTTTGCTGATGGTTTCGAGCAGACGACAGGAGGCGTCCTCGGTTTTTGGCGGGAAGAATTCAAAACTAAAGTGGACTTTGTTCTCTTTTAATATCTTAGAAAGGTGCATGATGTTCTCACTGGTATATCAGGATCCGGCAGACTGACGGCCGTGTGTGATCGTTAAATATACCGTAATCTTGATAAATTTTGTCGATTTAAAACCGAATATCTAAAGGAGATGACCCGATGTGTTTGAGATCTACCGTGGGCGCATTTCCAGCGCGTCGAACGGGCAGACCGAAACGCACAGGCCGCAGGCGGCGCATTTGTCCACCTCGACCCGCGCGATCTGTTTGAGTGGGGCGTGGATGGCGTCAAACTGGCAGACCTTTTCACACTGGCCGCACGCCTTGCACATCTCTTCTTTTACAAAGGCGGTCAGCTCCAGTGTGGTGACTACCGGCTGACCCTTCCGGAATTTTTCCAGATACAACCCTTTGACCTCATCGAGACTGTGATAGCCGTGCGCCGCGAGCCACTGCCCGGCTTCTTCGGCGATCTTTCCGTAGATGTGCGGTCCCTTGAGGATGGCGGCGGTGCACACTTCGACCAGCGACGCGCCGGCCATGAAGAATTCGATCACATCTTCCCCGCTCGAAACCCCGCCCACACCGATCACCGGTTTGCTGGTCACACGCGCCACCTCGAATACGGAGCGCACGGCCAGCGGTTTGATGGCTGCCCCGGAAAGCCAGCCGTACCCGTGTTGTGATCCCATGGGGGATGAAGCGTGTTCAATGTCGATCATCAGCGTGGGGCCGAAGCTGTTGATGCAGGCGAAGCCGTCCACGAACGGGTCGAGGACGCGGGCGATCTCGCCCAGGTCGCCGGCATGCGAGCTGAGCTTGGCGATGATGGGGATGCTGACGGCATTCCGCAATGCCCGCGCTGTTTCCAGCAGGCGTTCGGAATCCAAATAGTGGATGGAAAACTCGATGATGTCAATGCCGGCCTGTTCCAACCGCGGGCCAAGTGATGCCAGTTCTTCGGCGGTGTAACCGATGCTGGCGATCAGCGGCAGGCCGTGTTCCCTGGCGGCGGCCAGCGCGATTCCGTATTCATGCTCGAACCAGCGTTCTGGCGGAAGTTCGCTCCACAGTTCGGTGTTGAGCAGGCTGTCCTTGCCGAAGCGTGCCATGTTGGGGTGGGGCACCGGCGCGGCCACGCCGGAGATGGTCTTGGCCAGCAATCCGCCCGCGCCGCCTTCCGCCGTCTTGCGGATAATGGCGCCCGAGCCGACGTTCGGCCCGGCGGCGGGAATTACGGGATTGCGGAAGGTGTGGTTAAAAATGCGTACGTTAAGGTCAATATTCGTTGTCATTGGCTGCCTGTGATGGTAATGGAATAAGGTCCCCTGCCACTAACTATACTGCAAATGCGCTGGAAAACTGGCATAAATACCGTGTGATTCGAGAAATTTACAGCGCGGGCTTTACGGCACTGCCCACATTTTGATCTTCTCCCACTCCAGCGTGACCAGCAGACGGTCATCCGGCGAGAGTGCCAGGGCGCGGGTATCGCCCGGAATGGTGTGCACCACAGACCAATCTTCCAGACTGCGGAAGCGAACCGCGGGGTCGTTCCAACCCGATCCGGTGACGAGCATGCGCCCGTCGGAAGAGAACATCAGGCTTTCGGCGATGTCATCGAATTTCTGGCTGACCGCCCAATCGTAGGTGCGCCACACGGCGACGCCGCCCTTTATGCAACCGGTGGTATCCGATCCGCCGCAGAAGGTGGAGGCCAGCAGACGGCCGCTGCGCGAAAGCGCCAGACGGTTGGCCTGTTTTCCGGCGGTCATCACGTTTTCCTCCCGGCCGTCCACCGCCGACCATACGCGGATCAGCCCGTCGGTGCCGCTGCTGATCAGGCGGGAACCATCAGGGGTGTAGACCAGCGCGGTGACGTTCTGCCCGGCGGCATTCCACTGCTGTTCGACCGCCCAGGTGTGTGTGTTGTAGATCCAGATGGTACCGTTGGGCCAGCCGCTGAGACCACCCACGGCCAGGCGGGAGCAGTCGGGCGAGAAAGCCAGGCTTGAGGCTGTTGACGGGGCGGCCGGTGCGGCGGTCTGCGAGCCGTCCGCCGGATCCCACACGCGCAAAGTCCGGCCGCCGGGATCATCCGCCACCGAGGCGAGCATGGTACCGTCTGGGGAGAAGGCTACATCCCACACGATGCCGGCCAGTCCGGAGACGCTATGCCGCAGTGTCGGACCGCTGCTCTGCCAGATCTTGACGGCGAAATCGCCCTGGTTGCCGGACGCGGTGGCAAACAGGCTGCCGTCGGGCGAAAAGGCCACAGCCCGCAGAGACGGCGAGGCAATCTCGGATTGTTTGACCAGTTGGTTGGCATTATCAGGCGTGATGGGGGGATGCGCCGCTGCGGCCGCCGTGAGGGTGGAAAGAGCCAACGCCAGAATGACGAGTACCGGGACGGTCCGTTTCATGGGTTTTCTCCTGAATAACAGGTAAGGGATAAGGTGATTTTAGCGGATTTCAGGGGTTGGGGGTATCGAGATGATGATTTGTGGGGCGGTGAAAACCGCACACGTTCTACTCGCCAAACATCACGAAACCTACTTCGCTATATTCCATTCGGGCCTGTGTTTTTGGATCAGTATCTTCTCCAGATATTCGATCTCTTTGTCATCTGTCAGTGAACATACGAAAAGCGTGACACGGTCACGGTAGCGCGAGATCAACGCGTTCAAGTGGCAATTCGTAGACTGGCCGTCCAGGTAACAGTTCTTCGGGTGGATCTTGCCGTATCCCTGGTTGAAGCGTTTCCCAAACGAGTCCAGGCAGCGGCCGATGTATTTGACCTGGCCATCGACCAGAAATGTGTATAAACCCTTCGCGTGAATATAGCGGGGATCGTTAAAGGTAAATACAGCATACTTACCATCACCGTTTGGGTTCAGGAACTCTTTGTAAAACGGATTCGCGTCGGTTTTTAACTGGAGCAGGAATTCACCCAGGGGTGTATCGAGACTGGACGTGTAGTTGCGAATGACCTTTTGGGTGAACCGGCTGTATTTTGGGTCGGCCAGGGTTTGCCGTACGGTCTTGTTGTTTTTCTGCGCGAAAACATTCTGCTCGTATCCCTCTTTAAATGTGAGGGGAGTAAGAACAAACACCAATTCTCTGTTGTTTGTGTGAAATGATAAAAATGTTTGTTTTTGAGCCAAATGCGGGTTCCGGGATCCATGGATTGTCGGATGGACGTCTCTATTATGACACAGCCCGGTGAGAATCCCCGGCCAGGTTTACGGATCACCGGCCGCCGGTCAGCTTGATTGGAACATACAGATAAAAGCGCGGGGCCGCGGTATTGAAATCGGCCTGTACCGATTTTTGTCCTGGAAGGAATTTTCTCGTATGTTCCTATGTTTGGAAGCGTCTTAAGTTACCATCGCAAGGTGATGCGCTCAAAAGCGAGCGCACAATACCCCTTCTATTTTCTTATGAAGTAAACAAGTTTTTCACTTAAACTTACAGATTCAACTTTCCAACCTGCCTTGAGCCATGATTGTGCGTGTGGATGATCTTTTGCTGATGATGGATTAGCCCACCATTCACGGTACTCATACGCACTTTTTGGTAACT
Organism: uncultured Leptolinea sp.; assembly: GCA_964446955.1. Classification (GTDB taxonomy): domain Bacteria; phylum Chloroflexota; class Anaerolineae; order Anaerolineales; family Anaerolineaceae; genus Leptolinea. The sequence continues at coordinate 432,885 of CAYUQJ010000002.1, read as the reverse complement.
TAAAACCCAAAACCTTTTCAATTTCAGAAAATGATAGGTCTTTATTAAAAGTACCCTGAGGAATAACATCAAGAAAGCGTTTTAGGAGGTCATATTTACTCATTCATCCCCCATTTCATTACCGGTTTCAATGTTACAGATAAATCATATTCAAATAACCGGACATCAGTAATTTTGGAAGCGGCTAAAGAAAGATCATCGGTAATTTCTCTCGCAATAATCACTCCCTGCACTTTTTGCGATGGTTCCGCCTGATTTTTCTCAATCCATGCCATATATCGTAACAGTTGGCCGATAACTCGATCATAGCCACGCGAGACTTTCAATTCAATCACGACATAGTTCTTTTGTTGATCTAACGCCAGAATATCAATAAAACGACCGCCTACGGGAAACTCGACTCCTGTTATGCCTTCATCTTCGTATAGATGTAAACCATGTTCTATAATGTGCAAATTCTTTGATAGGAAATCCCGTAAATCACTTTCATAGGCGAAACCAGTCTGATTTTCTTCTGAAAGTTCCTCAACTTCTTCCTGATGTTCCATTATCTCTTCTACTTTTCGAGTACTTGATCCCAAATAAATCGGTTGAGGATCTTTTTCTGGCTCATATATTCGGAAATGACTACCATCAATTTGAAATAGAAGATCGTCCTCACCGTTTGGATTCGCATTGTAGTGAATTCGGCTGGGTGCATTTACGGACATTTTTAATAGATGGGCAGAAATTGTCCCAATTTTTACTTTTGGATAATTGGCCCTGAACCAGGAGATCATTTGTTCTTTGGTAAAAACTTGGCCTTTTTCAAAACCTTGATTTGTAACAAAATCCTTCATTAACAATCTAACTGGTTTTCCATAAAGCGCCATTTTTAACCTCCCCATACATAACAATCCATTTTCCTTTATTACAAAATACCACATTATGTGCAATAAAAAAACCACTCATAATAGAGAGTGGCTTTTTCGCTGGTATGAAAAATTGTATTCCCAGAAATGTGGTGCGGTCAAAATCGACCACACCCTACAGTTGAATTAATTGAAAATTGATAATAGAAAAGTGCAATCAAAGCCAAGCTCATCCTACAACTGTTTCATAATCAATGTTCAAATTGATATGTGAATGACTTTATCACCAATTCGATCATTCGGTTTAAAAGATTTATCCACTCCAATTAAGTCAAGAAAAAATTCTGCAAACTCAGATTTATGGTTCTTTTTTACCTCAGGCTGATTAATAATTCTATTAGCACTTGCTGTAAATAGATCGGCTATTTGCAGGAATAAGTTGGTTGATGAGTTAGAACACTTCAATTGACTTACTGAGATCTCATTATAAAACCTGTTTGAAGACGCTTGCATTATTTGATCATAAAGTTCGGCTACTAATAATTGATCAGCTCCAATCTCATCGGCATCTTTCCAAATTTGTAAATTTCTTGGTAATACGGCCCTACATGTTTCAATTTCATTTTCAATTCCTCGAATAATTAAGTGATAAAAAAGTTTATTCAAGGCATCTGGCTTATTACTTATACCCGCTGTGGGTAAACTTGCTAGTTTGAAACTAAGAACAGGGGATTCTTGCATAAATAATGTAACCATTTCTTTATATACTGGTAAATCCATCTGACTCATTTCAGAGAAATGAAATTCTTTTTCAAATCCTTTCCCCTTTTTCCATTCAGTGATTATTTTGTGAATAGCAAGTATTGACTTTCCAGATTCAAGAAACCATAAACTACCGACAATTAAATTTTCTTGGTTTTTACCACTTTCATCCATATATATTACAGTTGTTGGATATCCTTGTGGCTTATCTTGCAACGCAAGGAGTTTTTCCTCCTCTTCTAGTTTCCCTCTCTGTTTTCTAATGACTGGGCTAGCTAAAAAAAGCTTATATACATTCTGAATTCGTGCACGTTCGCGAGTTATTGAGGTAGTTCTTGTAAGATTGAACAAATCATCAGGTTTGAAGTTTTGCCAACTAAATATTTCTGGTTCAAAAGTCTCCCAATATTTTATTGATAGCGCAATATCAGAATCTCGGGTTTCAGGATAATTATTTAATATCCAAGCCACTTTGTCACGAAGAGTATTTGTGTTTGCTGATGATAAATTTTCTAGGAGAAGATTTAATTCAGCCTCTATGCGTATTTGTTTCTTTTTTTCGTTCTCGACTATTGAATCATCAGTAGAATTCTGAGTAATCTCTGTTTTATTAGGTTCCATTAGTCCACCCCTAGCTTGATAAAACCCCAAATTATTCTAGGTTTCCCCATTTTTTTTAATTCGCCATAATTAAAAAGTAGTATATATCAATACTTGGTTTTTTTACTAATAAAAAGCTTTAATACCTAACCCATGCATGGTCTCTGGTGTTTTGAAAGTAAATAATTCCAAAAACCTTTCGAATGACCTAACCATATCAGTGGCCTTTCCTACCTATTCGTTGACCCCCACCACTCCCCGTCACCAGGCAAACAAATACCATCCGTTCAACAGGCTGGCAATAACACTAATCTCTTCATCTCAGATGGTTTCAGAAAATCGGGTCAGACTATTTTTTTGCCGGGTAGAGCGGGTGCGGTCAAACCCGACCGCACCACAAAATTTCTTTCCAAAGTCCTTGTCCTAAAAAACCGAACCCCGTCCCTACTCGCCTTCAGGAACCACCAGCAGCTCATCCAACGTCATGCCAAATCTGTCCCGGATGTATCCATCCAAAAGCTCCCAGGAGTGCTGGTAAATATCGTCCACCGCGGGGTCATTGAACGCGCGGATGAAGTATTCCTCCACGGTCATCTCTTTGTTGCTGCACCAGACGTCAATATGTTCGCGTGTGTCGATGAAATATTCAAATTCGGCGCCGCCCAGGTCGTTGTCGTCTGCTTTAACTACGACCTTTCTTTCGTCGCTGTGATAGATCACGAAAACGCGGTATTCGTCACTCAGGGCGGTGAAAAACGAAAAGTCGAAATCCTTCTCCCCCCATTCCGGGCGATGGATCTCGATGTTCACATCCCGTTCGTTTTCCTCGCGCTGCTCATACAGCCAGACCGCGTTGGCCGTGTCCGGGAAAAAGCCCAGATTCTTGAGCGTCGGTGGTCCAAACGGTAGGGAATACAGCCTGTCGGCCGTCATGTTGAAGGTTTTTATGATGGTGTCATCATACACGCGCATGGGCGCAAGCAGCACATCTTCGCCTTCTGCGGCGTCCATCGCTGCCAGCACAGCCTGCTCCGAACTCTGCCGGTCCCCTGATCCGAATGTGAAGCTGCCGGTTTTCCTGTCGTACACGTAGTTCATGAGCGGCTCGCCGTCTTTGCCCATACCGAATACGTAGGCATCGATATCGGGGTGGAAGGTGGCTTTCAAAATATAGCCATCTTCCAGCGACAAAGACAGCCGGACGCCATTCGCGTCCCATTCCCTGGGCGGGGGTCCCCACTCGGAATGGTTGATGATCACCCCCAGGCTCTCATCCGCGTATTTTGCCTCCGTGTTATCATCGCTCATGGCGAAGCCAAGTTCTTCCAATGTGGAAGCGATGATGAAGTCCTTGTTCGCCAGGTTCGGGTAGATGTTCAAAAGCAGGGAGTAGTCGTTTACCGGGCTGTTTAACAGATAGAGATGCTTCAGGTTCGTCAGCGAGGCCAGGGGGGACACATCGCTGATGGTTGAATTGTCGAGCCTGAGAAATTTCAAGTTGACCAGCTTCGCCAGCGGGCTGTAATCCTGCGCCGCGCAGTTGGAGATGGTCAGATATTGCAGGTTTGTCATCCCGGCCAGCGGTGTAATATCCGCCACGGGGTTTTCATCCAGTGACAGGGCGGTCAGCTTATTCAGACCTTCCAGCGGGGAGAGATCGGTGACCGCTTGATACGACAGTTCGAGCTCTTCCAGGTTTGTGAAGTTTTCCAACCCGCTGATATTTTTGATTGGTGTTTCTTCGGAAATATACTGTTGCGTTTCGGCACTGAGGTTCAACCGCGTTACGGCCCCCGCCTCTGCGGCGGTGATATCACCCTGCGGTCTGCCCATTGCGCCGCGTACCATCTCCTCCAGCACCGGGTCCGTGAACGTTACGACGGCGGGTGCCTCCGTGGCCGGCATCTGCGGGGACATTGTCACAGCGGGCACTGCCGTAACCGGCGTCGCCGGGGTTGTTGACACGGCGGGGGTGCCGCAGGCGGTAAGAATTATGGCCAGGAAAAAGGCTGGCAGTTTTGTGAGCAGTTTCTTCATGGTTGTTTTTCCCTGTGGATATCTGGCTGAATAATGTGAAGGGAAGAGTCTTTTTTGTTTTTCCCGCAAGATTCAAAACTCTTCCAAAATTTACCTGACTCGTACCCCTGAATTATAGGGGCAAAAGGCAAGCGGGATATACCCACTTGCTGGCTGCTATCTTATGGGGTGGGCGCATTCTCCCCCGTTCCGGTTCATCAGCTGGTACTGTCCCTAAAAAAACTAATCCAGGCTTTCAAGCCATTTCATGGCTACATCGGGATCGGTAAAGTATCTTGCCGTCAATCCGAATCGAGCGAAATCTTTCATGAGGTTTTCCATGGTCGTTTTGGCTAGGATTCCCTCGGGTTGCACAATGGCCCAGTACTTCCAACCTGCCTGCAGTGTGACCGGCAGCCAGTTTTTCTGTCCCCACTCAATGTCAACCGCGCTGACAACCGGATTCTTGCGGTCATCAGAGAGCCATTTTATAGCGCCGTATTTTTTCAGTGTTTCCGTACCTTTAAGAAGGAACGCGCGGTACACATCACCATAGATGAATTTGTGATATTCATGATGCACGATTTTTGATTCCGGGTGGTAATACATGGTTCCGTAATCATTCTGCTCAATAATAATGACCGACATAAATCCCTCCATTTTTGATCAATTACCTGATCTTCCTACTATTTTACTGAATTCTTCCAAAGAAAGTGATATTTTTAACAATTTCTTTAGGCGGGTTGTGTGTGCCTGCCTGTCCCTGTTTTCCGGGGATGAGCGCGTTAACAGGTTTGCCAGAAGCAACCTGTTCCTCAACGATTCTGATCGAATACTGGCCGCGAGCCGGATTTTTATCTGCCTATTCTTTCCCCCACTGTTCCCCGCTGATCACCGACCCTGCCGGGAACGACCTGACCCGGCCGCCCAGCGCGCTCTGCAGCCGCGCGACGGCATTATCGCCGGTACAGTGGTTGAGGTACAGCGCGACTCCGGGGAAGCGTTCTTCGAACACATCGATCACATGCGCGAGATATGGCTCGTCGGCGTGCAGCAGGTGCAGTCCGCCGATGACGGTGATCACCGGCCCCGCGAAATGCTCCTGGACATGGAACAGGGTGTTCAGCAGTCCGGCATGGCAGCAGCCGCAGATCACAACCAGTCCCTTGCCGGTTTGCAACACCATTGACATGTCATCGTTGTACGGGTCGGGCTGCCAGCCGGCTTCATCCCGGATGAACAGGTGGGGACTGCTGCCGGGCGGTTCAGGGCGGCGGTTGACCCCGCCGGTTGTCCACAGGCCGGGAAGCACCTCGGTTGGATCCGCGCTGAGCGTCAGCCTGCCGTGCCGCTCCAACGCGTCACGGTCGTATGCCAGTCCGATGGAATGGTATTTCCCCTGCCGCAGGGAGTAACGCGGGCGGAAAATATCCGGGTGGGCATGGATGGGCAGGTCGGCGTTGGCTGTGAGGACGGCTTCCAATCCACCCGTGTGGTCATAGTGCGCGTGGCTCAACACCAGCCGGTCAATGTCACGAATGGGTAGTCCGAGTTTGTCCAGGTTGTGGGATAACGTCTCCGGAGTTTGCCCGGTATCGAACAGGGTGACCCCGTGCTCTGTCTGTATCCAGAATGATTGGCCGTGTTCCGTGATCAATCCGGATTCTTCGTCCGCTTTGTCATTTACCACACATACGATCTTCACTGTCATGATTCCCTCCCTTTAATATGATAGCCGGTAATGGAGTGTTCCGCGCGTGACGTTTTGGGCCGGTCAATTGTCCGCGCTGATGATGGTGAAAATCGTCTTTTTCTTCAGGCGGTGGCGCACCGGGTCCGTCTTCAGCGAACCCGGCCGGAAGAAGAAGCGCCGCGCCAGTTTCGGCTCGTAGCCCAGGCTGATATCCGCGTAATGGGCGTCGAAATAGTTCATCAGGCGGGTTACCGTTTCCAGTGATGCGTTGACACGGCCGGACCGCCGGTCGGTGAAGCGGAAATGCAGGTCGGGCAGCGGATCAGGCCGGTGATAGGTGGTGTACGTCTCAATGTACAACCAGGCGATGTCATTTTTCCCTTCGCGGATCATGCGTGCTAACCGGCCGGGCGCGAAACGGGTGGCATACAGATTTAGAGCATACATGCCCGCGTAATAGATGTTCAGCAGGCTGAACAAAAATGCCCACGGCACCAGAGTCCACCCGGTGAGCGGACTGTCCACATAGAGCGAAAGGCAGATAGCCCCCAGCAGCAGCGGCCCTCCCAGTGCGAGGTAGATCCACACCGCGATGTGCCACCGGGGAAGCGGCTGTTGGCGCTGGTCTTCGAAAAACTGGATGATTTCGTCGGTGGTCATGGGTTTAACTATCTTGTCTTTTCACACGGAGATAAACTAATCCCGTTGCTGTTCCCTTGAATCGTATACCGGTTCTGGTCGGTTGTCAAAAAAGATGACGGGTTTCAGTAGGAAATATTGCCTGTTGACTTTATATAACATATGTGATATATAATATATATGTCATATAGAACCGGAGAAAAACTGAATGTCCCTTAAACATGCCATCCTGGGTTTTCTGAACAATTCGCCCAAGACCGGGTACGACCTGCAGAAGAAGATCGAAATGACGATCCAGCACTTCTGGCCGTCCACCCAGAGTCAGATCTACCGCACATTGAAAGAACTGGAAACGGACGAGCTCATCCGCAGCGAGATCGTTTATCAGAGCGACAAACCCAACCGGGTCGTCTACTCGATCACCCCGTCCGGCGGAGACGAATTGACACGCTGGCTGTCCGCGCCGCTCCAGGCCGCTCCCCATCGTGATCCATTGCTGGTGCAGTTGTTCTTCTCGCGGAATGTCTCCATAGATGTAATCATCGCGAACCTGTTGGAACACCGCAAAACACTGGAAGAAAAACTGTCATTCCTGAATGGGGATGAAGCCCGTACGCGCGTCGGGTTGGGGGTAGGGAATAAGGAAGAAGCACTGTTCCGGATCATAGTCGACAACGGCATTCGCCTGCTCGAAAGCGAGATCAACTGGGTGGATGACGCTGTCAAAAAGCTCCGTGCAATCACGGATTAATACGAGGAAAAAATGGAATCACAAATCATTGAAACAACTGCCGGTCCGGTGGAATACACTCTGCTGGGGCACGGCCCGTTGATCATGGCCGTGCATGGCGGGAATGACAACTGCTACAGCGATATCGGGCAGGAGGAGCTGGCGCGGTTGGGTTACCGGGTGTTGATCCCAAGCCGTCCCGGTTACGGGCGTACCCCCATCTCACTGGGGAAAAGCGCGGCAGAGCAGGCGGGTGTATTGAAGGCGCTGCTTACCGCGCTGGGCGTGGAAAAGGCGGCTGTGATCGCCTTATCCGCCGGGGGACCGACCGCGCTGGAATTTGCCCGGCTGTACCCCGAATCCACCGTCTGCCTGATCCTGGAAGAAGCCGTAACGAAAACCTGGGTTTCCCGTTTTTCACCCCAGTACTGGGCCATGAAATGGATATTTGACCCCAAACGGCAGGCTGGTTTTTGGAGAGGTCAACGCGAGCAGTTTAACCGCGACCCGAATGGCACCATGCTGTCGCTGGCTAAAATGTTCTCCCTGTGCAAACCCGCCGATGTAATCGCCCAATGGGATGAGGCGGATATTGCTGCCTATCAGGCGATGTTGTACTCCTTCGATTCGGGTTCGGGGTTCATTCACAATATTGACCATAAAGCCCGCGACCTTCAGGACATCCATGTGCCTGTATTGATCATCCACAGCCGGTATGACCGGGATGTGCCGTTCTCGCACGCCGAATACGCGCACCGGCTGATCAAAAAATCCGAGCTGTACGAAGCGCCGGCGCTGTCCCACCTCATCAACCTGGGGCCGGGGAAGGACGAGATCCTGCAAAAACGAACAGATTACCTGCTGAAGGTCATGCCGCCCACGGCAGCTTGATGGCACCGGTAGGAACGCTCCGCCCGCTGATGTTATATATAAAGGAGAGTCCCCCGGGCTCTCCTTTGTTATACGCACTGACTGTTGTTTGCGAAAGGATTTCCTGTGGCAAGGGTGTAAAATCTAAACTTCACAGATAAGGAATTACCCAACACAATCGAGGAGCCGATCATGCCCATCCCCGAGAGCTGGCTTCCCGCGCTGGTCGCTGAAATCGACCAGCCCTACTACCAGCAGCTGTACCGCTTTGTCAGCGAAGAGCGGAAAAAGTACCGGGTCTACCCGCCGGGACCGGATGTGTTCAACGCGCTGCATTACACTCCTTTCGAGCAGGTGCGGGTGGTGATCATCGGGCAGGACCCGTACCATGACGAAAACCAGGCGCACGGGCTGGCCTTTTCAGTACGTCCGGGCGTCCCCACGCCGCCGTCATTACAGAATATATACAAGGAACTGCGCAATGATGTGCAATTCCGCGTGCCGAACCACGGCTGCCTGATTCCCTGGGCGGAGCAGGGGGTACTGCTGCTCAATGCCGTGTTAACTGTGCGCGCGCACCAGGCGAACTCACACCAGGGCAAGGGCTGGGAAAATTTCACCGATGCCGTCCTGCGTGCTGTCAACGGCGTCAACCGGAGGGTGGTCTTTTTGCTGTGGGGCAGTTATGCCCAGCGTAAAGCTGAAGGGATCGATACCAGCCGGCACACTGTTTTGAAAGCCCCGCACCCGTCACCGTTGTCCGCGTCGCGCGGATTTTTCGGTTGCGCGCATTTCTCGCAGACCAATACCGCCCTGCAATCCGCCGGGCTGTCGCCCATCAACTGGCAGCTCGCTGACCTTTAATGCCGCACGGGGCTATATCCGCAGCATTCCACGGAATCCCCGCGCGCCGTAGTAAGAATCCGCGCCGTTGTGATAGATGAACACATGGCCATAACGCCGGTCGCCAAAGATGGCCCCGCCGTGTGAGCGGATCCCCGGCGGCGTGAGCAGCCAGCTTGAGGTTTTTGTGTCGAACGGACCGAGCTGTTGCAGTTCGTGGTACCGGTTTTCTGTCAAAAGCTGAATACCCATAGCCTCGGCCATATCCAGGGCGCTGTTCTCCGGCTTATGTTCCCTGCGGGCCTCCAACGCGGCCTGGTCGTAACACAGGTTGCGGCGGCCGGCGGGTGTTTCGGGCGAGCAGTCAAAAAAGATGTACTCACCGGTAGCTTCGTCGTGGCTGACGACATCCGGCTCGCCGCCGGTGCGATCCATCTCATGGAGGGACCAGAGCTTTGCCGGGTTGGCTTCCAACCGGGCCTGTACATCCGCCCACACGAGACCGGGATGCCGGGTCATGTTCTTCTCAAAACGATTATTCAATATTTTGAGCAATTCTTTGCCCTGTTCCACCGATAATTCCCGTTTTTCCGTCATTCATCATCTCCAAGCCTGACTCACAGGTAACCAATTACAAAAATCTCATCCAGAACCGATCGCGTTACGTTTTTCCGAATCATTGTAGACGCAAAACCAGGAAATTTCACCTGTTTGTACCATCCCACTCCCCCCGGTCGTGTTGGTTGACTGACCGTAACGGGGTCAGCCAACCAACCTGGCAGAAAATTACGGCAGAAAATTTTGCAAATGTGAGAGAAAAACATCAGGTTGTTCAAACGAAGGGACGTGCGCGCAGCCATCCATGATGACCTGCTTCGCAGCCGGTATGTGCTCCGCCATTTCGCTGGCAGCCCGCAGAACTTCCGGGTGATCCAGTGTGCCGGCCACGATCAACGCCGGGCATTGCACTTCTTGCAACCGGGTGACCGCTGGTGGGGTCAACGGCCTGGCCGGTTGCATATCAGCGATGAGGAACGTTTTACGCTCTACCGGAAGGCGGTTCATTTCCAGAGCTTTTTTTCGCAACCCTTCATCCACCTGGTCTGGTTCGCGGTACATGCCATCAAGCCAGATGCAGATCTGGAGCTCACTGGCGCGAACCACGTCACCGTTTTGCACTGCGTCGAACATCTCAAACAAATATCGGGGCGGCTCTCCCTGCATGTCAAACCCGCTCGGGGTTGAATTGACCAGAGTGATCGACTTTGCCAGGCCAGGATGTTCCAGTGCAAGGTCAAGGCAAAGTTCCCCACCGATGGAGCACCCTACCAGGTGTGCTTGCGTAATGCCGAGGTGATTCAGGAGGCGTGCCAGGTCATCGCGCCGGCAGACCGGGCCCGCCACAGGGTCAGATTTACCAAAGCCGCACATGTCATACCGTATGACCCGATACCCCGCGGCCAGCGGCTCCCAGATTTCATCAAACATCCGGCTGTCCAGAAATCCTGCGTGCGATAACACCACCGGGGTGCCGTCACCGGCTGATTCGTAGTACAACCGCCCGCCATCAATCTCCACATACCCTGCTTCAGTGTGGTTCATTTCAATTACCTTTCCGTTTTATGATATAGTCTTATCTTAAACACAAAAGGTGACATCTTGTGTCACCATAAAGGAATAAATTTTCATTGCGAGCCGACCGGTTACTATCCATCATCCTGCTGTTGCAAACCCGTGGCAAAATGACCGCCGGCGAACTGGCCGGTGAGCTTGAAGTGTCTCGCCGTCAAATCCTGCGGGATGTGGATGCCCTGTCACTGGCCGGGATACCGGTCTATTCCGAAAGCGGCCGTGGTGGAGGAATTGCTCTCGTTGACGAATACCGCACGTCGCTGACCGGCTTGAATCAATTCGAAGTGCAAAGCCTGATGATTATGAACAATAACCATGCTCTTCGTGAAGTCGGGTTGGGTGCTGCCGCGGATCAATTATTGATGAAAATGCTCGCGGCATTGCCAAATACACAGCGTTCCACTGCCGACCACATCAGACAGCGGTTGTTGATCGACCCGACCTGGTGGTGGCATGATCCGGCCATGCCGCCCTTCTGGGACGATCTTCAAAAAGCGGTTTATGAAGACCGGATGATCAAAGCAACCTACGAAAAATATAGCGGGGAGACTACGGAAAAAGTTTTGGCTCCGTACAGTCTGATCTGCAAATCCAGCCTTTGGTATGTACTTGCCGAGAGGGAAAACGAATTACGCACGTACCGGGTCAACCGATTCCATTCCATTCACATTTTGGATAGGTCTTTTTCACGCCGGGTTGATTTCAACCTGTCGGAATATTGGCAAAGCCATCTAAAGAATTTTGAAGAAGAATTTTCAGACCATAACTACATTTTTCGAATCCACCCCGACCTCATCGCAACTCTGAAATCACTCTTCCCGGGGCGGTGGAAGATGATCGGTCAGGCGGATGAACGGGGTTGGTTGACCATATCATTGAACCTGGATTCGGATTTGATGGCAAAAATGTTGGTCTTCGGCCTGGCCGGTTCGGTTGAAGTATTACACCCACCCGGATTATTTAATGAAATTAAACAACAGGCTGTTAAACTGATTCAAGCGAATCCGGACGAGCAGTCGGGGTAGAAAACAGGGGATCTACTTTACCTCGTCCAGTTGTTTACATTCCCCTTCCAGCTTCCGGAATTTCGGGGTATCCGGTTTTGTCTGGATTCGGAATTCAGGTCAAAGTCCCCAATTGAAGAGGTATTAATTACTTCATTTATCCGGCGCACAGGCTGGAAATATTCGCGGGTTCCACATAAATATCCCCAATCCCGTGTAGATGGATTATTCTGTCTTGTTTATTATAAGAACAAGATACCTTTTCAATCAACCTGAACGATCTGAATGACTATGGGGTTGTAACTTTCCAATTTACAAAATATACGCCAGCGAATGAATGTTCTTGAAGATAAACAAGGTATAAACCATCTGCAGGAATTTGGATAACAGCATTGCCCTGGTTTTTCCCGGGGTTGAGCTCGTTGATCCAGAGTTTCTCGCCGGTCAGAATGAAGGGTCCTTTAAGAAAAGTAATTTCCAGTGAGCCATTAAAAACGTCCACATCATGATGAATACTAACTTCATCACCTTTTCTGGCAAAAACCAGCATTCTGGCATTATCGGTATTGTGTCCTAACTTAATACCACTGGAGATAAAAGGCAATGAATTGGTAAGAACAATGACAACAGATACAACAATAAACGCAATAACAATGATGGCAATTGTGAATGGATCTGTGATTTCGATTTTCTTTACCATTTTCATCATTGGATCAAAAGACATTCTGGAGATCAATCCACAGATTATTCATCAACACTTCCTAATCAGGAAGATTTTTTGATTTCTTATTTTTTCTCTAATTATTCCAAAAGTTAACCAATTATTTTGCGAAAATGGTTGAAATTTTGAAACCAGGTTTTTTTCAGATTGTAAAAAATCTCTGTTTTTTGAAGAAGCATAATGCAATTATTTGAGTTCTTTCCAAATAAAAAACCTTGGACAGGAATAAATCCTTCGATGGGTAATTGGATATCTACTTATGAAATTTATACCTGTTGCAAACTACTTAACCGTGGACGTTGCAGCCAACGAGATTGGATACGGCCCGAGAACCAGCCAGTGCGCGGTAATTCGGCAACCGCAATTGGCTGTGGAACTGCCAGAAGATTACGGCACTCATCGGCAATATTTCGGGCTGATGAACCCCCGTTCTGTAATGGCATCAATCGGTTGAGCTCATCCAGGTCAAGGTAAGAATAGACCTCTTTACCGAGAGCGAGACCAATATAGGTTACCGTGGAGAATTGGGTGACCAGCACTGAGCAATTGGCAATCATGGCATTGATGTCCCCGTCCTGGAAAATCAACGCCCCGGGGGCTAACCGCTCTATCTCACGGCGTGACCGGTGTTCCTGCTCAGCCGGATGCAATTTGAAGATGACCTGACGTCCATTGGCGATCTCCATCACTTTGCGAATAAAGTCCTCGCGATAGTCGCGTTGGAAGGTTTCGCGTGTGGGGGAGGTGGCAGCCAGGACAAAATTCTTGTATGGGAAATTGTTTTCAAGGAATGAGGCAACATTATCAAAATTTGGAATTCCGGTCACCACCAATTTCTCAGATGGAATCCCTTTGCGAATGAAAAGGTCGCGGTAACCGGGAGACGCCACGCAGAAACGGTGGTACACGTTCGAGAGACCGAATGACGCGGTGTTGGCAATATAACGCGGCAGCCCGAACAGTCGAACCCCGGCATATCGCAGGCCTTCCGGTTCTGTCATACCTTCCTGCACCAGAAGCAGGCGTTTTCCATATAAGTTCTTTTGCACCAGAAGATCAGTGCACATGACCACCAGATCATAATTATCCCGCTTGCCACCGGGATCCACCCGCAAGCTCTGTTCGGTCAGATATCGCTTAACATTTTGGGATAGCTTGTTGCCAACCGCCGTGTTTTCCATCAAACCCAGGCGGTATAGTACGGTCGTGAAACCTTCCAGGTAGAATGGCGTGAAATAACAATCATGTTCTGGCAGTTCCCGCGCGATGCTGTGCATCTGGGTTGTTTGATTCAATGTGCCGCAGATAAACAAAATATTCTTGCCCATATCTTCAACATCCTTTTTGGGAGTTCACAGGATATAACTCCGAGTCTTCTGGTTGGCAGGAGTTTGACAGGTGTGTGATGGGGCGCGATCTGAATACGACATACATACCGACACGAACACTTACTATTCTGATCTTTTTTTGTTAAGGTCTTATCAAGAGACGTTTAAGAACTCATTCTTGTTCCATCAAAGATGGGTTAATGAACCATGGTTCTATTTGACATTGATTCAGAATTTTTGGGGGAGGTAAGAATTCTAATTTTGTTTTATTTACGAAAGTGAACGGGCTTTTCGGATGGCCCCCAAAGAGGTGGGACTTTCCGGGTAAAAAATGGTCGTAATCCGAGGAATCCTCGACATGTTGAAAGTGGAACTAATAATTGTCTGGGGACGACGGCTGTTCCTTCCTGACAGGCGAAGTGCTCCTTCCGAATAAAAACTGGCTGATTATTGTTTCGCAGGAGGGGCGGTTTTGCACTGCCATTTTTTGGATGGAGGAGTCATCAGCCCTTTTGGAACAGGAAGAAAAGAAACCCGGCAACAGAATGCTGCCGGGCTTTTGCCGTTTGATTTGATAATCCTGAATATAGCAATATTGCGAGAAGGCTTATTTCACTTCGTCCAGTAGTTTACGTTGCCCTGTGAGTTTCTGAATTTCCGTAACATCCTGTGTCACTTCCAGGGTTCCAAGGAATTTTCCTGCCTTATCGCGAACGGCGAAGTAGCGGATGTGAATCATCCGGTTTTCCGGGCTATCCGGTTTCGTCTGGATCCAGAATTCCGCCGTGTCTCTTGTCCCGGCGCGAAAATCCTCCAGGATCTTAAAGACGATCTGAACGCTGTCGGGCGAATGGCAATTCATCACATTCCGTCCAATGATATCCGGAGTTCGCTCAAAGATGCGGTGCTTCCCACCGGAATAAAAACGCACATCATTGCCCTCATCCACAAAGGTCACATCGACCGGGAGATGGATAAAAACCTGGGCGATCTGCTCGGGGGTCATAGAACCCACCTGAAGCGGAATCAGTTTTTCTGATTGTTCATTGCCATCGGTTTTGGGATTTTGAGATTCTGACATAAATATCCTCCTTTTTTATCAGTGTGCAGTAGTAATAATAATTTTACAGGTTTGCAATTAAAGACTTAATATAATCCATTTTATCTTATTTAGAAAAAGGAATATAACCAGAATTCTGATGTCACCGGATGACCCCTATCGGAGGTTCGCGAGTAATCTCTTCTACTACTGGCGGTTGTCTTTTGTTAAAAAGGAATAATTGAATTGCATTCAAACAAAATGATGTTTAATTGAAACAACCTTTCAGGTGTATCCCGGAGTGGCATGAACTTGAGATTGACTGGAATTCTCTTCTATGACCCTGGTAAATACAATTTCTGGAAAACGCATGATAAACCATTGCGTTTCCTTGGCTGGTTTTTTCTCCTGTTGGGGATGGGATCCGTATTGCTGTATGGTCAGACACACCGCCTGATCTGCGACAGGCAGCCAGACGGAAGGGTAGATTGTTCGGGTCAGATATTCTGGTTCGACGCCTTTGCCTTAACCCGCCCGGAATTCATAAACACTGTTGTCGGGGCAGAACCAGCCATACACTGTGATTCAGTAGGGCGGATAGGCCGGTATGATTGTGAGTTCACTGAAGTGAGCATACAGAATAAGGCGAATTCCATGATCATAAACGCCAATTTTCTGAACACCCGAACCGCGCGGGAATCCGCGGATCGCATCAATGAATTTCTGGGAGATCCTTTTTCCCAATCCCTGATCATCATCAACCGGAATACCTGGATCGCCATTCCGGGTTTGGTGTGCGTAACGCCTCCCTTTGTCCTGCTCGGGATAATCCTGATAGTGGGTCAGAAAATACTAATTCGTCAAGATTACGCCGCCCCTGCGGCCAAGGAACATGTTTCGGAGCAGTAAATATAGCAAGTTTTGACTGCCGGTGATCCACACCATCTATCCTTCTGATGTTTTATTGTGGATTATTTTTGTAATCTTTTTGGGGGAATCAATTGAAAAATTACGAGGAAGGTATCAAGCTTTTTTGGCACAGATAACCCGAAAAATCTTTTCACTTGAAAAGCAAACGATCTCTTTTGTTATGAAATAGTGCAAGTCACTTAATGTTTGATTGATATATTGCCTGTTATGGGTGAAAACAGGGAAACCATCTTCAATTTGATAATTGAAATTTTCTTGCTGTTCTCCTTTTTGATTTGTCATCATAACGGTAAAAGTGAAAAGGCCGCCGCTGATCTGAACGCGCTGTATCTCTTTGAAAATGGGATAAAGGTCTCCCAAAAAATGGAATACGCCGCAGCTGATCACATGATGAACTGATGCGTCTGCGTACGGCCATGGCAGGTCTTGAATATCCTGTTCAATCAACTCATGCGCGATATTTTTCGTGCGGCAGACAGATAACATGGCCTGCGACCCGTCGATTCCGTAAACGTCAAGACCAGCCTTTTTAAATAGAACAGAGGAAATTCCCGTTCCTATGCCAACATCTAGAATTTTTTCCTGTGGATTAATATCTTCAAAGCAAAGACCGAAAAGAACATCTGCCAGGTGATTATGATACTCTTTGGACAGTTGATCATAATCAAAAGCGTATTGGTCGTGTTTTGAGGACATAGTATCTCCAAAAAAAATTGCAGGAATCAAGACCGAACCAGCCGCGTTTCTTATCTCACCCGATTTGGGAGAGCAAACACTGCTTTATTGTAAAAAACTTCATAATGCGTCATCAGGAACCCGGCGCATATGGCGATGGCCATTTGGCTCAAATAGTACCAGCAAAATGGCCAGGATTGCCCAAGGTTCACTGGCCACCAGCTGAGCCAGCCCGGATTGGGGACTCCTTCAGATGGATTGAAACCTGCCGGTGATTGGGTCAATGTAATGAGCTCATGAATGGTCATCAGTATGCATACAAGAGTGCGCATCTGATACTCTACTATCTGCTAACGGATGGAGTTTTCCCTGATCCGGCGTTTCCATTCAATCACAGCCTGATCGGTATCCGTTTCCGGAACGATGAGCCAGGGTGTGGCGGTCGATGATTCATAAATAACCAGTGCTTCGCAGTATCTTTCGCTAAGCCTTTTCAAGATATCAAGCATAAATTTTTCACCGGCCGTGTTTTCGTAAAAATGAAAAGCAAAGCCATCCTCTTTATCGTTCCCCAGGATGGACACATGCGGTGATGAACGCGGTTCTCCGACGCTGATCCCGAGTGTACTTTCGGGTAATTCTTCTGTCTGGACCGGAAGATCAAAGGATCGCAATACCGTGAGCAGTTCTTCCAGCGTGGGATACCGGGACTGGGGAATATCGACCGGGAATCCGTTTTCGCTTAACCAACCGTGGATCTCAGGAACGACGGGAAGTACACCCCAACTGACAGACATTCTTCCTCCATCCGTGTCAATTCTGAATATATCCCTTCAAGAATACATCAGGGGGTGTCCACCCGATGTATGCCGGCTGACTCCAACCGGGCGCGCCGGAAAGTGTTTGGATATTCAAGTAATTGTCGACGCGGATGACATCCCAGGTGTGGATTACATCTCCGTTCCCGATGCACAACCCGACATGTCCCCAGTTTTCTTCCACTCCATCTACCGGACCGTGTGTGCTGTAAAAAACAAATGAACCCCTGGGCGGCTCTCCCGCCGGATTCACTCCGTATTCTTCCGCCGAATCGGCGGCCGTGGAGCCGCCAAACATTTCAATATTGTTTCCAAATTCATACGCGTCTTCCACAAAGGCGAGGCATTTGAATTTGTAATCCTGCCGGTTTTGATTGTCCAAAGCCCAGACGATCGCGTTTTCAATGAAATCTGTGAAGTTGTTCAATGGCCATTCTCCTGTTTGATATTCCGTGCTGGCGACTGGTCTGTGCGTAGATTACATCCACGCAAATCGATCAACAAAAGTTGGGTCACTTTTTTCATTAAGAATACACAACAAAAAGCATCAATACGGAAACCAGGCTGAGCAGTGCGTTCTTCCGTGTACTCACAAAGATCACCCCGATTACCAGGCTGGGGATGATCCCCCACAGGCCGTGGGATATGCCCCAGGTGAGTGCCAGGCCAAGCCCGCCCCAGGGGACCAGCGTCCTTTTCCACCAGATCTCTCCTGCCCGCTGCCAGGCGGCGAGAACCAGAACGACCATGGCTGATTCCGCGATGTAATACAGATGCTGGATGATCGTCACCAGTAGTCCATTCCCCGGATAAAGTTCCTCAAAACGGCGGTTTTCGGCCACAAACCTCAGCCATGGGCTCTCAGCGGGGGCGCCCGAGCGAATTAAGGCGATTAGGACAATGATTCCGATAGCAAAAAATCCAATGGACCGGATGTCAAAACGCGTTCCAAGGAATTTATCCAGAGCGTTGCGCCGTTTCACCCAACGGATGACCAGGAGCGCTGTGATGGTCCACATGGCGGTGGAAAAGAAATTCGCGCCGGCTCTCGCGTACCAGTTGCTGAAATGCATACTTGCGTCATGGAGTGGTTGACCGTCGAGCAGCGGTCCTATAACAAATACGGAGAACGCGTCCATCCCGAGCAAAAGGTACAACACCATCGCCAACAGGGCGTATCCCCAGTCTGATTTATGTGAATCGGTTTTATGCTGCGTCATCTCTTTACAAAGTATCCTTTTTGATTTTTTAAGTGGTGGTATTCAAACCTGTCCTGTGCAACCCCCGTCTGGTGGACGCGTCTGTCAGGCAGGTATTAGCGCGAGAATTTCGACCAGTTTCATCTCATCAATATCGTCAAAGTTGTTGAGAACATCGCTGTCAATGTCCAGCACGGCGGTGATTTCTCCGCCCGCGTTCCGGTAGGGGACGCAGATCTCCGACTGGCTGCGGCTGTCGCAGGCAATGTGATCGGGGAATTCATGCACATCGGGGACAATGACCGGCTTTGCCGCGTTGACCGCCGCCCAGCAGACCCCCGTATCTTTGGGCAGTTCCATGCAGGCAACCGGCCCCTGGTACATCTTCACGATCAAACGTCCGTCCTTGAGTTCGTAGAAGCCGGTCCAGAAGAAATGGTTCATCTTATGGTGAAGCAGCGCCACAGCCGTGGCCATTCTGGCCTGTTCGTCTGACGATTTGGGTAAGAGTGTCTTTAGCTGCGCGATAATCCGGTCATAGCGGTCGATCTTGGCCTGACGATCCATTCTTCGAACCTCCACGTTTTTCATGTGCACACCGCCTGGCGATAAAACTCAATGTACTGGCGGGTAGAAGTCTTCAAGTATAACCTTAATCAATTTTGGATAAGACATGCAGAATGTAACATTGACTGAACAGCTCCCATCAGAGAGTTGTACTCAAAAGTGAGTATATCTTCCCCGCCAATTCCCGGAGAAGATGTTGCCGTAAGCTGATCTTTTCTTAACGGTGGTTATGGCAATATCATCAGATGAAGCTCAGCCATTGTCCATAAAAAGCCAATTGCTGCCAGTGTGGTGAGTGTATAGTGCATACGTCCTTTGACGCTCAAAAACTTATTCTTCCAGGCCAGGACGGTAAGGACTACCAACCCGAATGTCAGGCCGGTGGACACCAGGAGTAGGTAAAGAATGGTTGTTATCGAAGAATTGAAACCAAACATAAGCTGAACCGGATTGCTCAAAATCTTGATTACAAAAGTAGCCAGGAAGAACAAGTTCAAAACAATTGTACAAACTGCCAACCAACGAGCAAAAGAAGCAAGTTTTGGAATGTTTGTCTTGATGGATTGCCTTCGGAACAAAGCGATGAACCAAACCGCCAATGAAAACAAAAAGATAATAATACTGGTGAACAGCACAGCCAGTAAAACAATAGGGGGGTCTCCATTTAGAGTTGTCAATAGATTCATACTTGACGAGCCGGTTTTTAAGTTCGATGATCTGAGTCCCGCGTCCACGAGGGCTGAATAAATATCTCCACGGAGGGTCAAGAAACGATCGGGCCTGTCCAGGTCGTTTACAGTTCCGACTATGGAGATATCGTCAGCCATGTGATATTCGATCCAGCTGCCGGGTGCGCCATTATGGTGAAGGATTAGGTCATCATCTGTGGGCCAGGCAATTATTCCTGCCGCGTAGAATGGCTGGTCAATCCCTTCGGGGAGACGCAACAATTCCTTCAGGGTCGCTTCTTGTTGGAATAATTTACCGTCAACTAAGGCTCGGATAAACACGTTCAAATCTTGCACAGTTGAGACTTCCCCGCCAGCTCCCCAGTCCATCGAGAGATTTAGTCCGTTGGTAATGAGCGGCGTGTTTGACCCCCAATGATCTGAGAGCTGATTTACCCATGGCTCTGGCGAGGGATTGGTCGAATAGGCAAGATACGTGTGATACATACCAAGGGGATCAAAGATACGGGCTCTCAATTCCTGATGCAGGCTATTACCTGTCAGTTTTTCGATCAACAATCCCAGGATAATGTAATTGGTATCGGCGTAATGAAATCCTGCGCCGGGTTTCCACAAAGCTGTCTCGTTCATTCCGCTCAGGTAGAAGTTTAACAGTCCAGCCATTTTGTTCGTGGGGTTTGCAACCCAGGCCTGGTAGTTCCATTGTGACCAGGTATAGGATAAGTAATAATCCTCACGCTGGCACCCTTCAGGGATTCCTTTCGTGAGGCAACTCATCATTGCCTCAAACCCCTTTTCTTCATCGAAGATAACCACGCCATTGAGAGAATTGGGGGCGTATCCCCGATATTCTTTTGGATAATCGTCACCAATGCCATTTTCATCGTCCATCAGAACATCTTTTAATCCCGATGTCTGATTCAGTAATTGGCGTACGGTAATCTCGCGGCCGTAAGAAACCCCATTGAACTTATGAAGAGCATCCAATACATCCGGGGGAAATGCACTTAAATCTGCCAGGGTGGCATCCAGACCTTTATCTCCCAGAAGCCCTTCCTCCATTAATTGCATGATGACAACAGAGGTCATCGTTTTTCCAATACTGGCAATTGTGAACTGATGATCTATTGTCATAGCTTCGCCTGTGTCGTCGCGGGCTATACCCGCCGCATTTGCGTATGTGAAGCCATAATCGGGGGCATCAATACGAATAACGGCATTCCGGTTTATCTTTCCGCTTTCGTCTGTCACAGCCCTGACGAGTGCCGCATCCAAATTTTGCCTTGCAAGTTCGGCATTAAACTTAATCTGATTTCCATGGGGTACGCAGCCACTGGTTACCAGAACAAAAACAACGATGCTCAACACAATAATGTGTCCCAACGTTTTTGTTTTTAAGTGTCTCTTCATCGTTATAGATTCCTTGCAATTTTTTATATGGATTATCGATGTCTGTTACTTTAAGATACGCAATCTTTTTCAATAAGTTGTGCCTATTCGGGGATTGCATTGCCAACACAGAGTGATAATCAGAGGTATAAATGGTTATGAGAAGAAAATATAAATCGCCCCCATTTTGGGGAGGGCGGTTTTTGTCATTAAAATATGAGAATCAACCGAGAGCTGAAAAGCACTCGGCACGACCAGTACCTTTTTATAAGAGATCGGTTCGCGGAAAACGGCAAGAACCTTGGCAAAAGGTTTGCGGTACGTGCTGGTTGGTGATCCCTCTTAAATAGATGTGCTCAAAATCGAGCATATTCTACTTGCTGTCAGCTCCTGCCAGATTGGTGTTCAATCAGGCATTTGTTTCTGCTGTTTGTTTCGTTCTGCGTTAATCTGTTGATGGTACTCATCTTCAGATAGCTCTGTTGTATGGTCCACATCAACGGGTGGAATAAGCGAGCGCCAGATCCATTCATTCGTGATAAAGCGATCCTGGCGCGCATCATATTCCACCAACTTCAGTTTGCCATCTCCTGACCGGATGATCTTCATGGGTTTTTGATTCACCCGGAAATACCGGGGCGCTTGAAGATGCGCGTACCAATCTCTAATTTCAACCAGGCAGTGATCGAACTCATCTTTTGATACCCGTCCGATTTCACCGGACATTCCCACCAGGTTGATATATGACAGGCAGCCTTCAAACTCATCGGTCTCCATGTTGTATTTCCGCACGTCCGGAAAGCGGCCGGTCACTGGAAGAGCCATAACCGGCAGTTTACTGAGAATGTAATATCGGGGGACTTCAAGACGGCACAGCTCTCTCAGATGTTCCACATAAATGTGAAATTCAGATTCAGATATGGATTCAATGATGTCATGGCTCTGGTACAGCGTTGCCAGGGTTGTGATGCCCGGGATAAACTCGCCCGTTTCAAATTTGTATGTTAAGACGTCCACCTGCTTCCCGGTGTATATCACCATGGAAGGCAGTCCTCCAAAACCGATGAAATAATCCGTGCGATTCAAGCCTGATGCCATCTGCCTGCTGATTTTTGTATGGACTCTCATCCCGGTTCACGTACGCGCGAACCGTTACCCGCTGTCATTTTACCGCAGACTTCTTTGCCGGTTGGATGGCCAGGTTACCTGTGGATTATTCAGTTTTTCGTAACTATTGACCGGCGGAAGCGATTTTTACAACCGCGGGATCAGCACCGGGGTATTCTTTTTGTATTCTTCATAGTCTGGCTGCCCGCCCCATTTTTTGTCGGCTTTCGCCTCCAGCAGGGGAATTCCACTGACGCGGGTCAGCAGCAGGGTGACGAATACCGGCGAGATCAGGGCAATCCACTGCCAGCCCTGCAGCACAGGGATGGCGATGACCGCGATACCCACCCAGAGCGTGATCTCGCCAAAGTAGTTCGGGTGGCGGGACCGGGCCCACAGGCCGGTGTTGATGAATTTCCCTTTGTTCTCCGGGTTCGCGTTGAAGCGGCTTTTTTGCGTGTCGGCCGTCACTTCCAGCCCGAAGCCGATGATCCAGATGATCAGGCCGATGATGGCGAACGCGTCGATTTCCTTCTTGACGCTGGAGGTGATGGCTACCCAGGCGGCGGCTGCCGTGAAGGTGACCCACAGCGCCTGGATTGTCCAGACGTTGAGGAAGCGGATGAAGGACGGTTTGATCTCGTCAAAGCGGTCATCCTTGCCGGCTTTCTTGATGCGGGTGAACAGGAACGTGCCGAGGCGGATGGCCCAGGTTAGAACCAGCACAAAGAGCAGGGTTGACCGCAGGTCCACGCCCGGCGTGACCAGGAAAGCGAAGGTCGTCAGCGAAATGTAGGTGAGGCTGCCCGTGAGGTCAAAGTATTTTTCCGTCTGCTTGAGAAACGACGGGATGAAGACCAGCCACTGGATGATGAAAGCCAGCCCCACCGTCAACGCGAAGACCGGGTAACCGGCGAACATGGCCCCGTTCTGGCTGCCGGCCAGCGCGACCAGAATGCCGACAATGATCAATATGGGAAAAGATATGAGTGACCGTTGATCTGTTTTTTTCATGCTGAATTTCTCCCTGTGCGAAAAATGTTTACCTTGAACTTCTGTCTTTATTATTGTACACATTGGGAGAATTGGGTAAATGACCTTCTACAAGGCCTATTTTCCCATAGTGTGCAGAGGTGTTTATTTTGATTGCGATGATGGCGATTCGCGGGGTTTTAAGGTGTGGCATGAGCGTTTTTTGAATCGCCTTTATAAAAGAATACATTTGAAAAAAAGATGCGCTCGAAATCGAGCACATCTTACCCGCTACCCAATTTTCCAATTAAGATTAGAAGTCCATAATATTCTATTGTTATTTGGAGGATCAATTTGTACAATGCATTCGAAATTTTTCTTATAATCGCAATTCGCTATTGCTGACAACCAATCAGAAATATGTGAATAATGAAAATCGTCAAAAAGGAGAAGTATTTTGGGATTTGAAATACCCTTTAGTTTGTTTGTTTTGCTTTTTAATGCTTCGTGAATTTTGCTCTCTAGTTCATCTTGAGAATCCCGGTCACTCTTAACTCCTAAAAAAACCATATGACCAACCCTATCATTATCACAATCAACTTTTTGAATTGAAATTTGATTATTGCTAAAGGGTTTATGTTTTTCTAATTGAATTTCATTCTTTGTTTTTTGTATGTAATTGAGCAATTCTTCCATTAGCTTATCATGGTGTTCGGACAAGTTGGCAATTGGTGATAGTGCAATCAAGTAACATCCTTTTAATATCTTACGATATTTGGCTTGATCTTCAACCTCTTTAACAAATCTTACTAACGTATTAGTCACTTTTGGTTCTGGTATTTTCATATTTGGTGAAATTTCTAAATCTACTACAATCGTAGTCGCTTCAACTGCATAAAGTTTTCCGTCTATTGTAAGGTACCAATCTGGTGGTTCTTTCTCTTGCGGAACATCTTCCCATATAAAACTAGATTGAGGCAACAATTGTGAGAGAAATTTCTGGAATTCGGATAGAGTGTTTTTTTCAAAATTACGTTTCATCATCCCCGCCAAAATTTACAATACAAAAATCTATTATGTGGACATAGATACCATAATCACATTGCCTGAGTTACTTATGTGTTGGCAATTCATTGTACATCTGTGCCCCGCCGAAATTTTTGTATATAAAAAACTGTTTTCCTTACATTATTCTGCGTTGGTAGATATTTGTGTGAATTACTGTAACCTGTTTGCGGAGCTATTTAAAATTGCGCTCGCCCGTGACCCTGAAATTGAGGAAAAACAAATCCGTCTTCGATTTCTCTGGGTCATTACAAGACCATGGCTCGCCCAATTAAACGCCAGATATTTCGAGTGAGGTGTCCCCAATAACGTGACGAAATTCTTGCACGACATCTTATCCCCTCAGAATCTTCTCCATCGGTTTCCCTTTCGCCAGCTCGTCGATCAGCTTATCCAGGTAACGGATCTTCCGCAGCAGCGGGTCGTCGATCTCTTCCAAGCGCACGCCGCATACCACGCCCGTGATCAACGCGCTGTTGGGGTTCATGGCCGGTGCCTGCGCGAAAAAGGTCTCGAAGTCGTTCCCCTGTTCGATCTGCTGCTGCAGGCCGGCGCGGTCGTAGCCCGTCAGCCAGCAGATGATGCGGTCCACCTCATCTTTTGTGCGGTTCTTACGTTCCGCTTTTTGCACGTAGAGCGGATACACCCCCGAGAACTTCATTTCGGATAGTTTAATTCGGGGCATTGCTTTCTCTTCTGAACGGAAGGCAGGTTCACAGCGCTTACTTTTTCAACGCCGCTTCGATATCATTGATACGATGGTAACTGGAATGACCGTCCAGGTCAAAGGGCCATTCTTCCCGGCGCTCCCTGTTGTGGAACCAGGATTCCGGCGCGGCCCGCAGAACAGCCAGCGCGTCGGCCTGGACCTGCCGGTGCCAGGCCAGTACCTCCCGCGGAGGGATATCCCGCCAGCGCAGGTAGATCAGGCGGTTGCCGTCCGTCCAGTTGAGCCCTTTCTCTTCCGGCGGGACGCGCTGCCTTCTGGCTTTGCGGATGGTATCGGCCTTCCAGTGGGTGATGTGCGCCAGTGTGTCCTTCACCGTCCACGGGTCTTTGGACTCGGGCCGGGGCACGGGTTTGCTCCACTCTTCGTCCGTCAGGCTGCCAACCAGCCGGTCCAATTGTTCAAATTCTTCAATTACGCGGTGGATCACTTCTTCACGGGTGTGCCGCATCACGTGAACCTCCTGTGTAAACGATCATGTTCATCTAATGAGCATTACACTGCCTATAATCACTCGTCGTTTATAAAAAATGGCTATGTGTCAAATTTTTGAACCATTTGCCGAAAATAGCCGATTATGAATTCCCGGTGAACCCATTGTGATGATTCTGCCAACTCTCTGGATACCTCCTGGCCGTTCTCCGCATAATCCAGAGCCATTTTTACCGTATGTATGAGTTTGGACATCCTGTCATTTTCTGGGACCAGATTGCCTACTGCCTTTTTGCAGATGGATCTATAGAGGGAAAACCATACCCCGGACCCGTCGAGTAGATCCCAGGCCATGGTGAGAATCATGACCAAACAACCTTCCCTCAGGAATCGTTGTCGCACAGGTTCGATATCCGGTACATCAAGGTAATTCCAGTACGGGAGATTAAAAACCGTACCAAAATCCAGGTCTCCCATAATATAGCTGTAATCAGCCAGCTGGTGGTAGAGCAGGCATATATCCCGTTCAACTTGCTGTATGGCGCAACTATCATATTCTGGTTGAGGCGAAAATTCGTCCGGAGGTGGTTTCTCTTTCATCACTTTTTCATTATAGACACGATTACCATCCTTATTGTCATTTTGCGTGGGAAACTTTACGTTCTACTCGCCTGCACCTTAAAGAGGGATCGAAAGGCTTATTCTGTGAAATTTGTGAATGTACCGATGTGGGGATCGTGGTAGTAAGCGTACCCGGCAATCAGACAGCCGACAATCATCCAGATTACCATCCGCCAGGTTTCGTACAGGGCAGATGTAGGTGCAGGGCTTCCCGCCAGGAAAAGCGCCAATCCGATACGGATGGTTGTATCAGGCTGAAGAATTCCGATGAGAAACAAAAAACACCCGTGTACAGGCAAGCGCGCCAAGGAAGAAGATATTCAGGTGTTTCATCTCCTTTGTCATACCAATAACTCCTCGTGCTGAAAAATCTTTTTGCCGATTACCGTGGGGGTAATGTATCCAGGTTTCCATGACGGGCAATTTATACATTTGCCCCCAGCCTTTCATCAAACCCGGCGTTGTTTTATATGGATTTGATGGATAGGGGGAAAGGCTTCAGCGTTTCATCCCGTAAGAAAACGGTGTATCCCATGGTTTTAATCGAAGTTTTTTACGGGTTTCAATCACGGTTTCAGTAACAAGGTCGTGAATTTCACTTCCATCCTGCAACAACCGTATGAGTTTTCCGGCTTTTTGGCTCAGGTTTTTCTCCCAGTCGTATTGGCAGGGCTTTTTGGCCAACTCATTGAAAAACTTGACTGCCTTGTCTCTTTCACCGCATAAGGCGAACGCCATCCCCGCGTGATACAGATCCCAGTTGTCTTTCCGCCATTTGCCTGCCAGATCGCGCGCCACAGATTCGATCGATGGAAATTTCTGACGATACCGTTTTACCTCTTCCACGGCCCCATTACCCATTTTTTGTACATCATTATTGAATTGCTCTTCCGTCTCAAAGGAGACGAATGACCCGGTACGACCTCCCATATCATAGGCGAAATAATTCCGGTCAAACCACAGCCAGTTGATGCCAATGTTAAGGTAGGTTCCCTGCTTCCTGTTATCCGGCTGAAACTCAACGAGGATCAACCACCAACCGTGGTCATCAAACCATAATCGGGATTGTCCCTTTTGATGAAGTCCAAAAGGAGTCAATATTTGTCGTGCTGCTGTATTGATCAACCGGGAATGGATTGGTTGGGGCATTTTCCCGTCCTGTTTTGATCGGGTGAATATTAATGTTTGTACTCTTTATGATTTTCCGGCGGCCACCCCGGTTTATTCTCGCCGTGTTTTAAGAGTTTGAAGTCACACACGCTGTCACCGTTTCCGATGGTCATGGTTCTTTCCAGTTTTAACCCGAAGGCAGAAAAAGTCGCGTAATCAATCAGACACAAAAAGGGCAGATACTCCGCGTATCCCATTTTCTGGTAGAACTTGCAGATCGCGCATTCGGAATACGTGTTTTCAAACAGCACGTCTTCATTGTTGACGATCTTATATTCAAAAACCCAATCATCCGGATATCTTTTCTTCTGCGATTCGAGAGAAGCCTTGAGCATTTTATTCAATCGGCTTTTGGATCGGACGTACTTCTTAACAAAATATACAAGAATGGGATGTATATTTTTGAGATTATTCTCCGCAAGCGCGTAGACGATTTCGCCGGTCTTTCTGAATTCAACCCCGGTTGACTTTAATGAAATGATCACGGCAAGCAATTGCGCAGCCCCGATCAGGTTGTCTGTAAGCGAATTTTCTTTCCCGCCGATCCAGGGGATCTGCGGAATCAACGCGTCATAATTTGTGATAGATTTCTGAAGGATATCCTCTGTTTCTTCTTTATTAAAGAACCTGAAAAGAACACTCTTATTTCGGTCAATCAATCCCAAAAACTCTTTCCGCAATTTATTTCCATTGTATTGTGAATCCATGTTCATATCCCTCCCCGGGAGTGCAGTGTGTATACTCTTCCGTATTATACTGACTGTTTATATGCTGTACTAACATGAAAGCGGATAGGACCGGGTTGCTGCGAATGGTAGAAAAAATGCTTCATCGCAAACCAGACCCCCGGGTTTTGCATGGATCATCCCACCGCTCAGAATGTGATGTACACGCCAAGGTTTTTGTTCACACATTCCGATAGCAATTGGCAAAAACCAGCCAGCTCCGGCATATTCAAGTTTGTCAACACATTCAACGAGGCGCGCGCCTGTTCCGGTCGTTGGAAATAGGATCCCATTCTGCCCGGATCAAACAGGTTCCCCGTTGGTCCAACCGTCTCTCCCAGCAAAGCCCGGGAGGCGGCTGTCGATAATTCATCCGAAATATCTGACCAGGCTTCCCCCATCCCCGCCGCTTCATCCGGGGCGTAATATTTTGTAAGGGCGTAATCCCCATACTCGTGAACATCACGGTTCGCCAGTGTGGATTGCCATCTGTCGTCGAGTGGCTGACCCTCATACGGGTCTGTGAGATGTTGACGGTTTCTTTCGATGAAGTTGATGATCTCCTGAACTTCACCGCTTTCAAGAGCTTTGACAAGTGTGGGATAAAGCTCCTGCTCGAATGAGTCCCAGTTGAAAGCGAATGCTTTATGTTCCATTGAGTACCCCTTTTTTGTAATTTGCTGATTGGAAGGGAATAAACAAACACCGAATCGTACAGATTTCGGCGCTCATCGGTAATTATATTTCGCGAAGATCAATCTCTTCGCATACGAGTCACTTGATGATGCAGCCAGGCAGCGGTCGCGCTCTCATGCCGGCGGACAACCAGTGTTGAACAGGGTGCCAGATTTACGATCTCGTTGCATATGGAACCAAACAGCATGTCGTCAGTTAGTTCATAGGCTGACCCGATGATAATAAGTTCATATTCGTTTGACTTGCATTCTTCAATGACCGCATCCTGAATGGAATCTGAGTGGATGATCTGCAGCGTTGAATTGAAAGGGATGCTCCCAAGCTGGGTCAGTAAGATTTCCTGGAGGAATGAGATCATATCCTCCTCATCCTCATTATTCGTTTTCGGCGGGAAAACGCGAATGTAGTTTACATGAGAGCCTTCCTGCATTGATATGTCATTGGCGAGATGAATAGCCAACCGGCTGTTCAAACCGGTGCCGACGGGAACAAGAATGTTTTGAAACCCCTTTATTCCGCGATCGCGCAGGACTGCCAGGTTAACCTTGGTCTCTTCTGCCAGACGTTTTAATGATTTCCAGTAGGCTGCCTCAGCACGGTTTTTTGGAGGCCAATTCATAAGCAACAGTTTGACATTGTTGTCATTCCTGATCTCGTGTATGACTCCTTCAACCAACGTCGCGTCGGTTATCATTTTTATGTACATTGGCACATTAATGTCAACGGCATAGTGAATGAACTTTTCAAGCGTTTCGCGTCTCCTGGTTCTGATCCTTTCCGTGTACTGTTCTGTGTTTACCAGGTCCATGTTGACTGGACTGGGAATGACATTTAAGAGGCACATATTCAATTCTTTTTCTGCCGCTGCCAGTAAAGACCCCACTTTTACCAGTCCATCCATTCCCTTTTGGTGTGTGAGGGGTATGACTATTCTCCAACGTCCGGGTGAGAGGTCACGTTTATGCGCCTCGCGCCACATTTGAATCCCCGATTTTGCGTAGTAATAAACAATAAAGATGCCAATCACAACGCCGAGGAACAGGATAGCTTCCAGGTCTGAATAGAAAATCACGACCAGGCAGGTCAACGAAGCCAGGATCGGTGTGAGGGGGAAGAATGGGGCTTTAAACGGGCGCCGAATATAGGAATACTTTTGGCGCAATTTGATCATCGCCAGGTTGGAAAAGAAAAGTACAAATAAGTATCCCGCTGAAGTGATATAGCTGAGAAAATCAACGGTGCCATTGACCGTGATAAAAATGGACAATCCTCCAATTACCAGAATGGATATGTGCGGAATTCGAAACCGGTTTAGACGGGAGAGAGCGGTTGGCCAGGCACCATCCCGGCCGAGGGTGAAAGTCTCGCGTGTCGCACTCAGCATGGAGGAGTTGACCGATGTCAGGGATCCCACTATGCCCGCTAAGGCAATAAGAGTTATACCCACATTCGGCATGAATTTTCCGACCGCGTCTGAAAGTGCGGTTTTTGAACCTGCGATTGTCTGCCAGGGTACTGACCCTAGCGTTACCATGACCGTGAGTGTATAGATCAGGGTGATCAACCCGAGGCTCACCAGGATTGCCAGGGGGATGTTCTTATTGGGGTTCTTGATCTCTTCGGCATCGTCGGCAATGACCTCGAATCCTACATATGCAGCGTAGATCAACGCGATGGTTTTCAATAATACGCCGGCATTATTGACGAAGCCAGTCGTGTTAAAAATCCTTCCGTTTGGAAAGAGTGTAGTGAAGTGAAACCCGTTGGGTGAAACAAATCCTGCCGTAATAAATACGGCAAAGGCGAATATCAGTGCCACCCCCATAATGATCTGAATATTGCCGACTTTGGTGACACCAAGGATGTTCAGGATCATAAACAAGATGATCACAATGACCGCAACTGCTGTGAGGGGGATCGAAGGGAAGAACACACTTAAAGAATACGCAAATCCAACGGCGGATAAGGAACAATAAAACGTACTGGATATACTATCCAGTGAACCGGTAAGGTAAGCCAACAGTCCTTTCCCCCAGGCCTGGCGCACGTAGGTCATGGCACCCCCGGTCTCGGGATAGATGGTTGCCAGTTCACAGTAGTTGATGGCGATGCTGAAGCTGAGAAAACCGCCCACCAGTACTGCCAAGACTGTGGCCGGGCCGGCTACTTCAGCTGCCAAACCGGTCAATATAAACATTTCGGAGCCCAGAGCCCCTGCAGTTCCCAGCATGATGGTCTGGAATAGATTTAGTTGTCTCTTAAGTGTCCGTTTGTTCACAGGTAATGCTTTCCCTGCGCCAAATGATCGCAACGTCTTTGGCTTCCGGATAATCCTGGTTTTTCGTCAAAAAGCAATGCCAAAGCGATGATAGTCATATGATGGGTAACGATTTATTACCATTCTATACCTGAACAATGGTTTTGTATTCACCTTGTTTGGACACAATTTTCTTTGTTCAACCATGAAAAAGAAATTTGGCGCTACGTAAACAATTCGATACACTCATCCTGTACCAGAAAACGTCCAGGGATTCACGAACCCCACGATTATCATCCTCCGTTCGACCCACATTCCGTCACCATGAACGCAACCGCGATCGAGTTATCTGTTAACAGGCTTTCTTTTTCAAACATCATGGATGCGGATAGATGCAGTTCCATTGTGGTTCTGACTGAAGATACAATACGTACACAGCGTTCCCGGCCTGGAATTCTTTTCCCACCGGATTTAGGGTGGAAACGTCTCCATTAAATGTTTGTCCGATCACCTGGAATTGATATCGAATCACCCAGGGATGCCGATGGTTAATTCGTACAGAGTAGTTTTCCTGTACATCAATAATTTCCCCTTTGGTCGCAATCCCATCGCGAAGGACTTCAACAATCTTCCGTGATCTGTTATACCGCCAGGCCAGGATACCAACACCAAACGCGAGCCAGACCAGTCCAAGCGCCAAAAAAGGTATTCCTACAAAAGCCGTGATAAAACCCAGGGTGAGGCCGATACCAACCAGGCTGAATATTCCCCCGAGCAGACCGAAGATAAAACCGGCAATCGCCCATCCATCGGTAGATAATATCCGCCACGCATACTGATTGGATATCTCTCTTGGTGCAGGTGGGGGCATAGTGATGCGGCTCGTTGAAACCGTCGAGCCGGTTGTCTCTTCGACCATTTGTAAGGGTCCACCGCAATTCTTGCAATTGGATTGAAACTCAGTGTAATTGGTGCCACACCACGGACAGATGATCATGTTCTTTTCCTTAAAGAGTGCTAATCGATAGGATGGTTCGTAAATAATCCCAACTACCCCTTATTCTAACTGCGGCCACCGTGCAATTATCATTAAAACCAGATCTGATGATATTTCTTTTTGAGGGATAGGTGGTGATGACAGGTGGAATTTTGGCAAACAGTAAATTCCCGACGAAACCTAAATTGTAAAGAACTTCACATCGTTGACGTCCTCTCACCCGGAAGGTGATACTGGTCAGACGGTTAATCTTATACATTGAGACCGGGTGACCTACGTTAGTGGGACGCTATAAAATTGCACAAATCCGAAATACTGTAATTCAGGGTGTTTCTTGAAATGAAATTATCTTTAATCTCAATAAAGATGCAATTAAGGCATGAACAATCGCAACAGGGATTAGAAAACTTCCCAATATCAATACCGAAGATTCATACAGCAAGGTGCTTCTTTTATCCGGATTTCCTCTTAATCTATTAACGAACGAACTCCATGGGATTCCATAAGCATTGCCCATCATAATCATTCGAATAGCTCCAAGAATGCCGTATGATTTGGTCAAGCCATAGGTTTCTACGATACGATCCCAGGCTTCCTTGGCTGGCTTACCTCTGCTGTCTGCATAATGCTGCGCAAACATGATAGCCTGAAGCTCATCTGATGGGACATCTGACATTACACCCGAGAGCATATTTTGGATCTCTTCGTTGCTCATGCCAGCCTGTAATGCCATTTTGGTATGCGCGTATGAACAGATATCGCAACCGTTTACTTCGGTAACGGCAAGCATGATTCGTTCAATGCATTCATGGCCAAAGACCTTTTTTCTTCTGGCTTTTGACATATGTGGAACAGAACGAATCCCATCGTAAACTATGAAATAAATCTCTCTTATCGAGAAAAGTTTTCTTTCCGCATCAATTTTCAAATTTTCACCAATTTAAAACATTTCATTAAATCTTCATTTGGCTTTGTGTCGACCATAATCAAAAAAATCCACCAATATTGTACGCTGTTAGCGTACTGAATACGAATGACAATTCCCCCAATACGCTTGCCAGATGACTCGCGTTTCCCCGTGGGTGTTTGTAAGCACACTCCTGGCTGCCAAACCTATCCGATCAGTCGGTATCTGTTGCAATGATGACATAGATATGCCGTCGTTTCTTGTTGATGGCTACCCAGGTGCAATCCCACGCCACATCGAGAAAGAACTCGCTCCATGCAAAATGGTGTCCTGTGTAAACCAGAACATCATCGTAGTCTTCGCCTATCCACTCCAATGCAACGGCATCTCCCAGGGTTTTCGCATGAACCGGTCCAATCGCATGACGTTGATATGCGCCACCGTATGACAATGTACACGCCAGTTCCCCACCAAGGATAAAGGGGTTGCTCCAGGCGAACACATCAACCGAATACGCGTTGTAGTCTTTAAGTTTATATGGGAATTCCTGATAAACAACCGGTGATTGCCAAAAGTGCTCAAAGAAACCCAGATTATGAACCTGGTTTCTTGAAAGATACCAATCAAATACATCGTGAACCGGGATACCAAATGCTCCAAACCTCACGTCACCATTTACATAGACTCGCCGGTGCGCATCGACATAGATCTTCGTATGAGGGAAGCCGTCAGTGATAGGCACGAATTTCAGCGTGTCCCACATCTGCTTTCGATCCTCGAAACTTGGAAGACTGTTTATACCACCTGAGGATTTCCCGGCTTCTTTCATATGTTTCCTTCTCGAACGTGTGCTAGCGGGGTGCGGTATCTGTTGGCTGGAGGGGTAAGATAACTCCATTTTAATGAAATTTGCTTTAGCCAGGAAACTGCCTGAAAATGCAGCCTGTACCCATCCGTCAGATATACGCTGTGTTAATCCGCATTTGCATTTTTGTAGTCCTCCTAATGTAGATCATTGGGAGAGTGCCGGAACATCAATTATCCATAGCATTGTGCCTGATGAATTATCTGGATCACCAGGGTACGATTCAAAAGCGATCTTTTTGCCATCGGGGGACCAGGATGGAGCGCCGTCATATCCTTCATATCGCGTTATTCTGACCGCATTGCCCCTTGACACTGGTATGATGAACAGGTTGGAAAACTCAAGTCCAAATTGATTTGAACTGTAAACGATCCATTGCCCATCAGGGGAGAAAGAAACATCAGTTTTATCGCCTGAGCCACTTGTGACCCTTTGACGATTTGCACCATCATTGTTCATTATCCAAATATCCCATTGCCCAGCACTGAGTTTCTGATAAAGTATTTTGTCGCCGGTTGGCGACCAATTAGGCTGTCGGCAATCTTCGTCTGAGTTGGTCAGATTTTGGTATGGCATTGTTCCATCTATCTTGTATTTGACGATAGTTCCATTGTCTTCAGCATCTAATTTGTGCGATTCAAAGACAATCCATTGACCATCAGGGGACAGAGATGGTTCATATGCCACTCTATTTGTGCGGTCAGTAATCTTGACTTCATCTCCAGGACTGCCATAGTCATCAAGAAGATATATTTCATCGTGCGGCTCGCGAGAAGACGAAAATACTATTCTTCTGGTGAGGGGATTCCAGCTAGAGCCGGGTAGGTTAACATTTCCACTTCCATCTGAAATAAGTACTCTTGTGCTGCTTGAACCAAGGTCAACCACAAAGAGGTCGGCAGGTTCTGCATTGTAGCCATCTCTAAACCGTGTAAAAAGGAGTGAATTACTATCTGGAGACCACACGGGATTTTGCAGGCTTCCATCTACAGGGATGTTCACTCTGCGCGCTCCATCTTGCCTTTGAACATTAGGAAGAGTTGTCAGTGTTGATATTGGCACAATTGTCGGAGTGGGCAACATTTTTTGATGCGGAGATATTGTTAGACATCCTGCTACAACTAACAGTGTGGCTAGAAAGGAACAGATAGTTGCCGCAGTTATTTTCATAGAGAGTTCATCCTTCAACCAGCGGGCTAACGGTGAGTGTTACCCGCGGGTGGGCGGGACGAGATAACGCACTTTGCGGAGAGGGCTTGATTGAGAAAACTGCCTGAAAACGCAGCCTGTACCCGTCTGTCAGATATACGCTGTGCTGGGCTGTCTGTCCCCAATTGGCGTTGGCTTGCCTTATTAATTTAGATATTTCAGTCCATAATAAATGCGATCGCATCTAAAAGCCTCTGCCCAAAATCCAGAGGAAAGGCATGCCCTATATTTGAATTGATATGAAACTGATAAGGGAAATTTGCTTCTTTGAATACATCTATCATTTCTTGTTCGGCTGGCACATTTCCTTCCTTCTCTCCTTCAAGGATAACACCCTTGACACCTCGTTGAATAGCACGTTCCACATTTTCTCTAGAAAAACTATCAGGCTTAAGGTTGGGACATAGAGAAATAAACCCCCTTACAGGCAGGGTGTTGGCCATGGCAATTTCTATAGCGGCAATTGCCCCTCCAGAATAACCGCCGATAAGGGTATTGTCCGTATCTATAGAATATTGACCAACAATCGTCTTGTAAGCCGCTTTGATATCTTGCCTTGTTATCTCATAATCAGGCGTCCACCCAAAGCCATTGGTACATATCACTTGTGATGATTGAATGTATGCCAGTATGAAACCTTTGTTTAACAACTCTGTTGGTTCCCAATTGCTTTTGAAATACTCTAGTGAATTGCCGTCCCCGTGTAGGGCAAGGAACAAAGGGTATCTTTTTTTTGATGTGTACCCTACTGGTGTGTAAACTTGAAAGCCCATATGTGCATGTTTTTGCGCTTCTGCTTTTAAGCGCTGATTTGCTTCAAACACGGCCTGAAATCTTTGATCCTCCCGAATGGGATTAAAGATGTTCCATTCCAGATCGCTGAAGATACCCTTGGCAATCATATCCTCGAGTACAGCCAGGCAGTTTTCACGGTCGCCCAATGTAACATAAATAACAGCTTCATACCACAAGATCTCAGCCAAGTCGTTTGGAAATTGTTTGTGTGCACTCTTTAAAAGCTCAATTGCTTTAAAGTACTCTTGTTTTGCAAACAATTCATCAGTGACTTTGTCAATCTGTCTGTAGCTTTCGTATTTCATATGTACCTTTCGATTTGTATAACCGCCCTATGGTTCGTGTTGCTTGGGGCGGGTGTGGATAAAGTTTGGATTTATGGCGAAGTAAAATTTTTTAATCGCTGTAATGACGTTTCTCACGCCAATAAATCTTATTATACATATCACCAGCTCTGTTGATACAACAAAAACGCCCTTCACATTGACATGGAGGGCGTCTGATTTTTGTCACAAATTTCTCTGGATCTCAGGGTGGAATCAATGCCCGATTGTGCCCTGAATGAGTATAGTCGAGCATCCTCCGTTCATCACTATCTTCACAGCTCTTGTGGGTGACCATTTCCACACCCGTTCCGGGTGCAGTCAGTCATGCCGATGTGTGGATTTTCTTCGTCCAGGTCGATCAACTGCGTAGTGACTGGGTGATTCCCCGGCAAAATGGTGGATTTGACTTTGAACCCAGTCTCCCCACTCTTTTTTATCGTAATTTACTTAAGCCAGGAAGCTGCCTGAAAACGCGGCACAAACATAATAAGGTATGCTCATTGCCATGTTGTTTTATTTTTTTTCGCCTGCTAAATAGTACCTGACTGAAATGCCTTCTATACAGAAAAATGTAGGTTGTGCTATATGCGACGGGTGACCAAAACTAATCGCCTTATGGTTTTTCAACTATTTCTACTTTCGTTCAAAACCTAGATTGGAGACTTGCCTTACCGGTGAAACCTAGTCCGAATCCATTTTCCCCGCTAATTCCAATAATTTCGTGGTTGTATTCCAATTGCGGATCGTCATGGATTTGTATAAGGGTGATTCCATGATCTTGTTCAGGCGGCTTTTTGTACGCTGGGAGCTCAGGCGTTGTGAATAGATCACGCCGTCACCTGGCCAGATTCTATCAACTCCTTCCCTGGGGTTGAAAGCAGTCATTGCTTCAGAAACATCAATGTTGATCAGGAAGATCGCGTCGCTGTGGTACTTATCCGCCTGTTCGCCAAAGCCCGCGGGTTTATTATCAATGATCGATCTAATTTGATCTGGTTTTAATACCAGAACTTTTATGGATCCATCACCCAAATTGAACTTTTCCGGTAAGACCTGTTCAATCCGGTTTCTAACTTCGCCAGCGTGTTCTGTGGATTGCAAAACCACATTCCCGCTGGCAATGTATGTTGAGACATTGGAAAACCCCTGTTCTTCCAGACACTTTTTCAGGGCAGACATGGGTACGATATTTTTACCGCCGACATTGATGCCGCGCAAAAGGATCAGGTAAGTATTCATAGTTCCCGGCTTTCGATATCAGACACCAAAGTGATAACCTAACCAGTGGTTCTTTAAATTATTATAGGAACTTATGATTGACAGAATCTTGTCTGTATAAGCCTTGAATCGGTTTTTTCTATAGTTATCGAACTGGTATCAATCAAACACCCCGCCGGCTTCGGGCTGATACAGGATCTTTTCCACCCGCAGTTTGGCGGGACCGTCAGGTGTGTCCCATTCGAACACATCGCCCACCCGGTAACCGATCATCGCTGTACCGATCGGTGCCAGTATGGAAACACCATTCGCGGTTTTTCCCGCGTCTTCCGGGAACACCAACACCAGCTCCATAGTATCCCCTTCGGACATGTCAGTCAGGACGACACGGGAGTTCATGGTGATGACATCGGCCGGAATTTTCTCCGGTTGGATGATCTCAGCCCGGTCCAGTTCGCCTTCCAACTTCTGTAGATACGGGCTATTGCGGTATTCTCCCTGTTTTGCTTCAAAGATAGCCTCGCGCAATTTTTTTTCATCATTTTCCGTAATGCGGATTTTTCGGGTTTCCATGTCATTCCTTTCCCGGGTTCGTACTGGAAATAAAAAACTTCCGGGGTTAACCATCCCGGAAGCGTGTAATTGGAAAATCAGGGTTGGTTACGGTTGCAATACCGGCCGGAATTTATACCGATAGTTTTGATTTAACGAATTTCTTGCTCGTCATTGTTGTATAAAATTTCCAACAAGCAGCTTCTTAACTCGGCTGT
This sequence comes from uncultured Leptolinea sp., assembly GCA_964446955.1. Lineage (GTDB taxonomy): Bacteria > Chloroflexota > Anaerolineae > Anaerolineales > Anaerolineaceae > Leptolinea. The sequence continues at coordinate 395,031 of CAYUQJ010000002.1, read as the reverse complement.
TTGGCTTGATTTCCACAAAGCCTCTTCTTTGATTAAGAAAAAATATGTAAAAGAGAGGGACATAGAAAGGGTTAGAATCCCTTGCCAAGTATCCTTGGTCAAGAAACGGCCGGTTTCGGAATAATACCGGGAGCGCAAACAAATTGAGTTAATGTAACTGTCATTGCGTTGCCCGGTATACATGAAGTCGCTCAAGTTCCCGCCGCTGCTCCAATGCTCCTCACCGAAGGGCAGGTAGCGCGTCTGGCTCAGCGCCGCGCCGGCGGCATCGGTGGTCAGGACCACGCTGCCTAGGTGATTGGTATGGAAGTAGTATACCGCACTCCCCTGGCTCATCGCCACGCGCCTGCCGCCGAACAGGTAGTACTTCGTCTCGGTTTGCACAGTGACGGGATCTACCGATACCCACTGCGAGACGTTCCCAACCCGGTCTCTGGCGCGCACCGAGATGGAGTAGGACGCTCCATTCTGGCCGGTGAAGGAGGCGCTGTGTTTGGTCGTGTCCACCGAAGGCAGCATTCCGGGCTGCATGCATGCAGCCGCTGCACGTGTATTGCACTTCGTAGGAGTGGATGCCCGAATCCCCGTCCGCGGCATGTCAGGCCACGTCGAACTGCAAGGAGGGGTTGTCCGGCAGGTTCACCGCCGCGATGGTCGGGGGTGTGAAATCGCTGACGATGTTCAGCGGGACCTCGGTCGTATGGCCCAGGTGATCCCGCACCACGATGGTGTAGCTGCCCACGACGGCCCAGGCGGGATCCACCGTGTAGGTGTGCTCGTAGGGCAGGTCATCTGTGAGATAGTTTACGATGTTATCGTCCAGACGAGCGAGTTATAGCCGCAACGAATTGTTGATTATTCGAATTTGGTTGCCAGCGGAGGTGGGGGAGATGACAAGGTGATTCCCAACCAAACCGCTGTTCGCTGATGGCTCGGAAGCCGGCCCACCCTGGAGTCTTGCTACCCGAATTCGGCTCGTGCGTACTGGAGGTGCTGCGCCATCAGCCGGCGGTATAACGGATATTGTGTAAATTGAATAGGAGACATGGTAACCTTTTAGGTGACCAAACCATAGGAGGAAAACCATGTCTCCCAGAAGAAATAATACGCAAGAGAAAGAAAAGCGTCAAGCGACAATACAGGAACTCCTGCAAGAACGAATGCGCCTGGCCATCCGACACACACTGGTAACGATATTGGAAGAGGAGGTAAACGAATTCATCCAAGCAGCACTTTACCAACGGACCCCTGAACGAAAAGATTACCGCAATGGGTATTACATGCGTGACCTGGTGACAACCGTGGGAGAAGTCGAAGACTTGGAAGTGCCAAGAACACGCAAAGGTTTTCGAACGCAGCTGTTTGAACGCTACCACCGACGACAAGAAGAATTGGATGAAAGCATCTGCGAAATGTTTGTGCAAGGGATCAGCACGGCCCAGGTCGGAGAAGTGGTCGAAGCCCTGATTGGCAACCATCCCAGCCCTTCGACGGTATCCCGAGTATTTCATTCGCTCGAAGATGAGTTTGAGCAGTGGAAAGCACGGTCTCTGAAGGCACATTACCTTTATGTTTTTGCGGATGGCACCTACTTCAGTGTAATTTACGACCAGCAAGGGTGCAAAATGCCTGTCCTGGCAGTGGTAGGGATCGATGAAGAGGGTAAACGGGAGGTTCTGGCGTTTTGCACCGGTGAAAGGGAGAACCAGAATGCCTGGGAAGACCTCTTAGAGAACCTGAAAAGTCGTGGCGTGGAAACTATTGATCTGTGGATCACCGATGGGAACAAAGCCATGCTGAATGCCATCGCCGCTAAGTTTCCCACATCCAACCGGCAGCGCTGTATCAAACACAAGATGGAAAATGTGTTAGGGTACGTTCCCGAGAAACAGCAAGAACAAGTCAGAGTGGAACTGAGAGCCATTTTTTATCAGGCAAACCGCGAAAAGGCTGATTTGGAAGTAGCTGCTTTTATCCTCAAATATGAGAAAACGTACCCTACCGCCGTTGAGTGCCTGAAGCGTGATCAGGAGGCCTGCTTGACCTTCTACTCGTTTCCTGAGAAACACTGGAAGTTCATTCGCACAACTAACATTATTGAACGGTTATTTGGGGAGGTGAAGAAACGCAGCCATAAAATGTCGGCTGCCTTCCGAAATGAAAATAGTTGTCTGTTGTTGTTTTATGCCGTGATCCGTAGCCTCAAGCTGCGGAGAATTTCCATCCCACCGAAGGCGGCCAGCCTTCCTGATATTTTACACAATACTTGACATACGACCCATCAGCCACGCCCAGGGATCGCTGACCTTCTCAGCCGATTTCCAACTGGTAGCGGCCAAAAATCCATGACGTGTGGGTTTTAATCACAACGGGTTATTGATTGTGAGAGTGCGGTCGCCGGCGGAGGTGGGGTGAAAACAGGAAAATGTATCTGGCGCGATTCCAGTTTCTACCTTATCTTCACTCATATTCGTGTCCGATTTTGGTTAGCCACTTAAGTGTAACGCCTGGCATTATCTTTTCTCTGTTGGGTGGTTGATTCGTGCGACTCACTAGGAAGATGATCCCCAGAACCAGGAATTAATTCTTGATTCTCTTATCCGTTTGCCTTACCAACTCTTAGCCGAATTGATCATCTTATAAATCCACCCCGGTATGTGATACGCCATATAATCTGCTCGCTCTTGCCCTTTAGACAACCAACGAGAAGTTCACCTATCTTTGTCGCTTTTCCGGGCCAATTTTCGATCAATATCCCGCAACAATTCAACTATCTCTTTTTGTGTCTTATAAATCCTATCGAAGTTGATGAGAAAGAGAGGGAAAAATACAATAGCGAAGACAATCAAGAAAATCGGATCAGACATAACTTATACTCCTGGAGTTGGTACAAATTGAGCAGACAAGAAAGGAAACGCATACGCTAAGGATAGTCCCTCCAACTGAATTGCAATGGGATCAGGTTGCGGATCAGGATCTGGGTATCCAGACCGAACTCTTACTTTTCAGATGGTAGATGCTTATACGATTCAATAATCCGACGCATTATTGGCCATACCTCCCTTCGGTAGGTTAGGTACGCTTCTGGATCATCTTTTTCTTGAGTATATCCAAACACGAACTCGACCCCATCTTTTTCTAGATAGAGAACGGCCAGTTCCTGTACCGCCTGGTTGTTCTTTCGTAACACCGTAAATGTGACTTCATAGGATTGCCCATCAATCGTGAGCGTCTCCCTGGCTTTGGCCAGTTCGTAATCGCCAACACCCCCAGGGCTGATCACCGCACCTAACTTTTTTACCAGGATGTCATAAGCGTAAATGCCGATCATCCAGGGTTGGGCCTGGTCGGATGAGTCGGACTCTCTCATCCAGATATTCAGGCTTTCTCCATAATACTTTGCAAGCAGTCTGGCAATTTCCTCGTCCGGCACGGCTGGTCCTAACAGGCCGTGCCCAATCCACCCAACCTCAGGAAATTCCCCTGTGACTCGGTAACTCTTTGGCGCGCTGATTTCATAGCCAATGATCTCATTCCGATAGGTGACCCAACCGTTTTCCTCTTTGATAACCCTCATGGACGCGGGTGTCGCTGTTGCGGCGGGTGCCCTTTCAGGGGTTGCGGATGGCGGGAGTGGTGTTGTAAGTGTTGAAGTGCGCGTTGCTTCGGGGGTAGCTGATAGTGGGAGCGGGATGTCCGTTGGCGTCGCTTGGAGAACAGACCGAGTCTGCCCTATGGGCGTTTGACTCCTGGACATGGTTGCGGAAGGGAGTGGGTTCGGTGGAGCAGGAGAGATGCTACTACAACCTATCAGGATCGAAACGCTCAACAGTAAACATAAGGTAATTTGGTATCGGTGACTCAAGATTTATTCCTTTAGGTTTGATCACAACGGTAATCGACCTGGTCAAGGACATTTATATTCTTGACCAGGTCAGGCTTACCCATTTCATCTCTTCAATGTAATTTTGTCAGATCCTTTATCAAGGATGAGCAACATAGAAGATATAGCCACCAGGAGAGGATGTCGCATACGAATTGTTCCGTTCACAACTCAAGGCACACCATATCATTTCAGAACAGTTGATCATGCTTACCAGTAATTCCACTTTTGTTAAGGTGCTGATCTCAATTGAATTCTAAACTCAAGGTAGTTTTTTTATTAATGATTATCGAATAGGTGTCACTTTAGTTGAAAACGGAGATTGATATTCGGCTTGTGACAGATCAATTGAATTAAGAATTGTTGACGCGTTCAAAGATGTATAATCCACACTCTTTTTAAAAACCCATACAGGTGCGTGATCATATACAGTAAAAGCCTCTTCAGCGGCAAAGAGGTTAAAGTTAAAAACCGGTAAACTAGGCTGGCTCCCCCAAGCTATGGTTCCGCCTGCGTCGGAGATTTGTAGAGGGCCGATCTTCAAAGGCGCTTGAAATGATGCAACTTGATCAAAACCAAGTCGGCCGTCAAAGAGTGTTCGATAATATTGAATCGTCATTGGGTACATTTGCTGTAGTCGGCAAACACTCCACAGAGCTCGTTGGCTTGATAGCGTTATGTAGTCTACCTGCTCCAGGTTATTCAGTATGATTTCACGTTTGGAATCGTCATCTGTCCAACGAACTGGCATTGTTATGCCACGATATAGCCCACCATAAGGATCATATCCATCAAGAGGCACAGGAATTCCTTCATCCCAATCTTCCGCTGCGATGGTGTTTTGGAATATGGCCAGCCCTTCGGTAGAATCTGTACTAATTGTCACCAGATAATCCAGGTTGGATGTTATGACTCCTTCACGAAATTCGCCGCTGACAATATCACCGCGCAGTTTTATTGACGGATAAACCAACATGGATACTTGCCCAACAATTTCCAACGGGTTTTCAAGAAGGCTAATTTTTATCGTCAGATTGGCTGAATGATTAGAAGGATTGAGAATGTGCGGGAGCGTAACGGAGGTCAATACTCCTTCATTCCGTGTATTTAGGGGTAGCTGGAGCGGATCGGTCGAACTAACTACCGTGCCGTCCGCAATAGGTACTGGTATAGCCTTGGTTTGGTTGCCAGATACTAGCTGTAAGTGAAGGGGACCTGGAATGTTCTGTATTATCCAACGGGTCGCACGTACTCGCGTGTTGGGTTGATAATAAACAGCCTGGGTGAATGCAGATGCCCAGGAGAAGGTGCTGATAACCACCGCGATTAGTAAACATATGCTAAGAGTTCGAGGAATCAAAGCCCGAGACCGCGGATCATCTTTTATATGATTTACGAAATTTAGTAAGCCCCAGGCAGCTAATAAACATAAAAATGGATAAATGGGTAAGAAATAACGGATCGATTTAACCCAGCGGGTCGCCATAAAAAAGAAAAAACCGCCCGCCCAAACCACTGGCAAAATGTTTTGTCGCCAACTGGCCCTACCCTTCAGAATTTGCCAGACAGCTCGGCCCCATCCAAACCAGGAAGCCGCCCCCAAGGGAACCCCCATTCCCCAAATCACAAGGTTTATGAGCGGGAAGAGGATCATGGGTCGATCCGCCCATTGCTCAGAAGGTGGACCTCCCGCTTCGCCCTTACTCTCCGCCATGGAGACTTTCATACTTTCCGTCCAATCTGCGTTGAATTGAAGAGTGAATAGGCTTGTGTCACCAACGGAAGATCGAAAACTCATCGGTTGTGTAATACGGAATGTTCCAACAGTTGCAATGTATGAAACTAAGATTAATACCCCGGCAGTGATAAAAATTTTGTTGATGTCTGACCTCTGTTTTAGCTTGAGGTCAGCGATGCTGACAAAGGACGCAATTAACACCAATCCTACAAGAGGGAGAAGATTGATTTTAGAGGCTAATGCCATCCCCAATGCAATCCCAAATAAGATGTAGGATGTGAATACGGATTGGTTTATCCGGTAAGGAGCAAAGATTTTTTCGCCATTATCAGGTTCGCGGACAAGCGGAGGCGATTGTGAGATTCGAACAGCCGCATACAATACCAACGTAGAAAAAAACACAGCATAGTTATCAACTGTCATGAAATGTGACTGTTGTATTTGCATAACAGCTAATCCGGAGAACGCACACCCTAACAACCCAACCTTGAGGCCATACAATCTTTTCCCGATCAAGAATAAAAATAAGAGGGTACATGTATCAACGAACGCCGACAGATACCTTCCCATCATCCTTAACTCGTTATAACCGGTGTTGCCGGTTATTTCAGCCAATCCCCTTATCAAGATCAACGGCCATTGCCCCCAACGCATTCTGTTATCAGGTCCATTGTGTGTTAATTGCCCGACAAAGTCGTATTTGTTGTATGGACTTATAGGAGATAACCGTGTATTGAAGTACTCATCGAATGATTGGGGAAAGGATAGCTGAGTCAGAGTGTTAGTCAATCCATACTCGTCTGGATGTAAATTTGTACCTGAATTCCAATTCATACCGAGGAAGCGAAAGGCTATGCCAGCTACAATCAATACAAATAAAAATAAATTACAAATATTTGAGAGTAAATTTGTTTTTTTCATATAGAACCTAGAAATCCATCCGTTTTTATTCGGATATGTTCCGAAGAGCATTGTATCATTTCTGATACTATAGAAAATCGAGTTCCTAAAAGACCCATATATGAAAAATGATCGGTCGTTGAAGAAGTCGCTTTTTTCTGCTTTTACTTTTCTCCACCTTGCTGCCAGACCCAGGCAACGGCCTCAGCACGCGAATGAACACCCAGTTTTTGGTAAATATTTACCAGGTGATTTTTAACAGTACCTTCCGCAATTGCTAAAGTGTCGGCAATTTGGATGTTTGTAAGTCCTTTTGCCATCAAATGCAATACCTCATTCTCGCGATCGGTGAGATGATTGTTGACTTCTGGGTAGCCTACTTCAACACCTGGCTTGGCCAGGACATCGATGATCCGGCGGCTGAACCAGGCCCCCCCCTCCAAAGATACGCGTATTGCCCGAATTAAGGATTCGGGCGCCTCATCTTTCAAGATATATCCGGTTATGCCTAAGCCGATCAAGTTACGGACATATACCTCATCATCAAATGCGCTCAAAATGATGATCTTAATTTCTGGACATTCATCCGTGATCCGGCGTACGGTAGTAGCGGGAGAGGGTCCGGGCATACTCAGGTCTAGAAGGAGAATGTCTGGCGTAAGCTCTCGACAAAGGTTAATTGTTTGCACCCCGTCAATGGCTTCGCCAATAACAATTAGATTTTCCTCTTGCTCAAGCGTCGTACGCAATCCTGCCCGAATCAATGGGTGGTCGTCTGCTAATAATATTCGAACCATTTTGTTTTCTCCTGCGCTCAACGAATTCATAGTGGGATCCGCACACGGATTTGGGTGCCCTCACCGGGTTGAGATTGAATTTCCAGTTGCCCATTCACCCATACCACACGTTCAGCGATGCTTACCAGGCCATAATGGTTCGCCTGCGTAAGCTCACTCAGCCGCTCTGGAAGGATAAAACCGCATCCATCATCCTGTGCCATAAATACAATTTCATTATTCCTGCAAGTCATGGTTAATTGGATTTGCCTGGCATTGGCATGTTTCAAAGAATTTCGCAATAATTCTTGTGAAACACGGAAGAGACAAATTTTGACAGAATCAGGAAGTTCATGGCCATTTTGGTCAATATCCAATTTTATTTGGGGAAAGGTATGCCCGGTCTGCCGCTTCAATTTGTTAACAAAACTTTCTAATGCGCTACCAAATCCGAATTCTTCCAAACCGGCCGGTCGGAGCTCTCCAATCATATCGCGCAATTGAGAAGTAACTCGCAGAATTTCCTCGTGCAAAGCATCAAGCCCTGGGGCTATCGTAGCAGCGTTCATAGCTCCGGTGAGCTCAAGTTGGTGGATCTTTCGTTGAAGTGCAACCACTTGAAAGTTGATGCCCAAAAGCTGCTGAACGGCATTATCGTGCAGTTCATAAGCAATTTGCCGCCGTTCTTGTTCTCTTGCGTAAAGAAGCTGTTGGTGGGCGCGAGACAGTTCGCTTCGGCTGATCGACAAATTTTCTGTTAGAAATAGATTGTGGGCAGCTACACCCGCTTGATGGGCAAAAATAAGCCACACTTGCCGGTCGTTTGCGTTATAAAGAACACCTCCCGGTTTGCACCCAATAACCAATAAACCGTGCAATTCGTCTCCAGAGACCAATGGGATCCATAATCCTATGTCTTGTATGTTTAATATTTCGTGTTCTTCACGAACCAAAGGTGCTTGGGCTAACGTCTTTTGAACTTGATAATTCTCTACGATTGTATTTTGAGTTTTCAGAAAATTCACCAACTTACCGTTTGCAGGCAAATGAAAACCCTCTGATGGTTGCCAATCAAAACCTTTCAATCCTTGTAAGTCCAACAAACCCGCATCCGATTTTAATAAGAGTGCAACCCCCGTTGCCGGAATAATTGTAGCAAGTTCATTGACAAGGATTTGCCGCAACCTTTCTCGATTCATTACTAGGCCCAATGAATCGGTCATTTGGGTTAACAACTCTAATTGGCTTGTATCATTACCGTAAAGAATCCAGGTGGCGATTTGACGAATAATTTGGTTAACACGGGCGATCAAGAACAGGAGGATCATTCCAATTCCTGCGATGGCCCAAGCCCAAAAATTCGCCCAATCTGGGACAAGAAAGCTCACAATATCAGAAGCAATCAGATAACCGCCGGCAAACAGAACTGAAGCTAAATAATATGTAATGATCCTGACAAAAACTCTCTCGCTTCCAAGAAAATATTGACTGGCGATTGAGTAGCCGTAAGACAACGGAATAATAACTAACCAGGCAAAATTCATCTCGAAAGGGATAAACGCTGAACTAAAGAGGCTGGGAAGGAGAGATAACAATAAAAAAGGCGCAAAAGCGAGTACAGCGCCGGCTAGAACAAGGCGTACACGAAATCGGGTTACCAATTGGGAGTGACGGCGAAATTGGATGCTCATCAAGATGATGACAACGACGAGAGACATAGCGACCGTAAAGCGCACACCTGATCGCAAATAAGAAAACCAGCCTAGATCTTGAAGAACTGTAATGCTTTACTTTCTGCTAAAACCGGATAACCAAACGACCGGGGTGAAACCCGGAAGCCCAGAACCTTACCAATTGAGCCCATTTTATGTTTCAGGGCGTCGAAGCAGAGATCAAATCGACCGTTTTATGCCGTGGAGCCAGGATTCCCTTGGGTAAATGCGCGGTGAACGAGGCTTTTTTGCGAAGTTGCCCTGGCAAAGGATAACTTTGCGGAAATGGTTTACCCATCAGGCAACGACGAAAGCGTCCCGGCGTTCTTTTGGGTTGGCGGTCCCAGAAACCAGTGGGTGCCAGGGGGGCTGTTGCCGCCAGGAAAGTCAAGATGGAACCGGCCAGCAAAGCCAATTCGGGCAAGCGTTGGATGCTTTCATCTGCCCACACGAACTGACGGTGAGCCCCGACCATCTGTTTAGCCGCCAGAGGGATCTGTTCGACGGGCCAGCGGTCCTGGTAGATGGCTTTGACTGTGGCAGCCTTCAACTTAAGCGGGATGGCCAGGACCCAGGGGGTGTCATAAGCTGGGTCATAAATGACATAAACGTTGAAGGTCTTGGCATTTTCACTTGGGGTGACATCAGGCAACACAACCCCTTCCCAGATTTCAGCGCGCATTTGGCTCCCTGCTTCCTCCCAGTTTTCCTCCCGGTCAGGGGGCGATTTCGCCAGGATTTTGTCCTTATACTGGCGTTCGAGTGGTCGAATACGTTCCCCATACACCGGTTTACGTCCTTTGCCCAGGTATTCAGGCAGAAAATTCCGCCGGGCCGTGAAATTGGTCGCCAGACGTACCACGTACCGCTCGATCTGAGCCTCCTGCAAATCACTTACTTTGACCCCGGCGTCCACCACCACGATTTCATCCGCCGCCAGGGTCTTCTTGAGCTGGCGCAGCAGGTCAGCCCATAAACGACACTCCCTGGGATCCTTAGGGTGAACCCGCTCAAAGCGGCGTGGACAGGCGACGCGTCGCCCACCGATGTCACCGACTTCCCCCACGATGCCAAAAACCACCGCTGGTAAGGCACGCTTGGCGCCAGGATGGTAGTGCTTGCTGGGACAATTCTGCAAAGCGGGTCGCCAAAAGGCAGTTGTATCGACCACGATGGCTCGGTACCCTTCATGGCGATGCGTTTGCCAGTCCGGTAGACCCACGATTTGGGCCTCCCAGAGCGGTAACAAAGCCGCAGTTTGCCAGGCGCCTCTGCGAAACGCCATCCATGCCCGTCGAACCGCCTGGTCGGATATGCCAATCGCTTTGAGCGCTGGGAAAAGCGCCCCACGCTGCGGCAATAACGCCCCACTGACCAGCATCCACATAAATTGTAAAAGTGCGAGATTGGTTCCTACGGGTAGATTTTGGGTCAAAGCGACCAGGAGAGTCATGGTATGATCGATGGCAGTAATGGGCTCACCTCATGGTATTTGTTCGGGAAAACAAGCTTACCACGGTTTGGGCCCATTCTATTTGGTGCGGCCCCAATCAGTTAGCGAAAACTAAAGTAATGGGATAGATAAAAAAAGGAAACGACCACACACTGGCGAGTAAGTACAATCCACGTAGGATTTCTCTTTCAAAACGCCGTCTTGGAAGCATCGCCCAAACGAGATGGAATTGGAGTAAAACCGGCGACATCCAGGCAAGAAAGATGTAGAACAATCGACCAGCAAGGTCATTACCAAAACCAGAAAGCAGGCCAATTGCCAGTGTTGCTGAGCTAAGCAAGAAAAAGAAGACGATCGAAACAGGTTGTTTCAAATATCCTGCTGATATTCCTACCACCCAGAATCCTAGAGCCACAAAGGGGGGCACCAAGTCCCACGGTAGACTTGGGCAGCCTTGTGAACCGGCAGCACAATTGTTTTGGATAATATAAAAGAATGCCCACACTATCAACCCAAGGCTCACAATGCCGCACATGGTGAGCAAGATTGTCTTGCCCATCTGTCTCATGTTAGGAGTGGTTTTCATTGGGAATGCCTGGTAGATGAACCAGACCCAGAAGGCCGCCAAGCATGCCGAGGACGATACCGACCGTGATACTGATCAACCATTCCTTTTTTGTCATTTTGAACCTCCTGAATTCTCGATATTTCCGTTGCTAGTTGCCAACCCAGGATGATGCTTGTCCCCCTTCATCAATGGTTATCTGGCCAATGATGTTCCCGGAGAGATCAAAAAATGTCGGTAGGTAAACCGGATTAACTGATTTACTTTCTTGCCCCGGAGCATATGCTACAAACCCTTTTCCATCCGGTCTCCAGATCGGATGCGTGATATTGAACGGAAGAGTCTCTGGAGTTATCCGGGATAATCCGGTTCCATCTACATTGACCTGATATACGGCAGTGTAATCACCAGATTTCGCAGAAAAGAGGAATGTTGAGCCATCCGTTGAAAGCATAGCATCTTGAATATGCAGTATGCCGGAAAGGTTCCCTTCCGCGAGTATGTCCGCCACAGTTTGTGTGCGCGAGTTCAGGATTTTTAACATGCCTGAATAATACGTTTGTGCTCCCTCTATGGCTGCTGGTGGCTCAGAATAGTACAATAACCCTATTTTTTCTTTATCACTACTCCAGCCGGCAAAGGCATATCCGCCCATACTTCCAGTTTGTTCATTACTCATGTGAGAAAAGCTTTCGACTTTCTCGGTCTTTAGCGTATAAACACACAAATAGGAAGGCATGCTTGGACAGCTATAGGCAATTTGTTCTCCATCGGGGGACCAACCTATTGACCTGAGACCAGACATTAGCACATGAGGGTAAATTGTGGTTTCTTGAATTAAAATATCATACACATTCAAATAGCCATTCAGATCACGGAATGCGATCTGCGTTCCGTCTGGGGAAAGCGCTGGAACAGGAGTATGAACATCAGTGCTACTGATCTGAATCAGCTCCAGATTATCCCCGCTGGCGAGGTATACCTTTCCCACTTCATTAGAAACAATCAATAGTATTCCCTGAAATTGGGATGCTGTTTCGTGTGCGTTGGTTGTTACAGGAAAGAGGCTGGGCGGGATATTCGTTGCCACTGCTTGTTCTATCTGCCTCGTTTTTTGGCTTTCGCTCGTTGTCGGATGTAACAAGGCCCAAAGGACCATTGCCAGCCCCCCCGCAAGGCAAAATACTAATAACAATATTCCAACAGCCCTCGTTTTATTTCTCTGTACAATCATCGACTCCCCTAAAGAAATCATATGTGTATCAATTAGGCCCGGTATTTTTTATTATATTTTTTTCTGTATTTTATTCATGTAGCCGAGGTAATGCTTTTTTCTATGACTTTTACCCTACGGCTTCCCGCCTTTATGGTGGAAACTCATGAGATTAAAGACTTTAATTGTAGACGTCAAGGCAGAGCTGTGCTTAAAGTGTATCTGTCGTTTACCGTGACAATTTTCAATCTGGTGATCGATTGAATGATTACATGGATCCCGCTACCTTTCCGTTGTTGACCTCGATTATGATCCTCAGGGAGCAAGCACCATTGGTTCTATACCCATTCTCCCCCGCCCCTCCGCCATATGCATGTTCAATCATCCCCTGCTTGCTCACCCATGTCCCCCCTGGTGGATGATCCCAGGTAGGGGGCTTTTTGCGCTGTCCATATCTAGGTTCAACCAAGGCATCTCACAGATCACTTGGGGATGTGGTTAGTGTGAAAGTAATGGGGTAAAAGACATAAAGAAATTGTGACCTGGGCTCCATGATAAAGCTTGTGAAAAGTCGTACGATTTTATTATAATCCATTGACATTTGTGGCTAATAAAGGCCATTTGGCAGTGCCATCTCAGAGCCTATGCGAGTTTGGCATTGACTACGATGAGATGTCAACAGAATCCGGCCTTGTAAAGTTTTTTCTATAACATTCCATACTCTTTAGGAGAATTTGATTTGAAAACAATGAAGCACAGGTACTGTTTTTATATGGGAGGGTGCTCTAATGAACATGAACTGTATGTTAACGGCTCACATTATGCCAAATATAATTATACAATCATGAATCCTGCGCCCGATTTTGCGATTTGGTGGCCAGTACCATTAAGCTGATCTCACACAATAAAACGGAAGGGGTCTCGTCTTCTTTGCGGCACAAAGCAAAGAAGACGAGGTTGCTAAAATAAACTGGGTTTCCACAAAATTCGAAGGAAAATTACTTTGAAGACAATAATAAGGTTTGGAATAGTTGTCATTAGTTTATTTGCCTTATCTGCTTGTGCATTTTCTGAAAATATTTCATCTACTCCTATGATAGAAACTTCCACTGTGGTTAGCGCAGAAATACCTGAGGTAGATGCAACATCAACTCAAAGTAGCCAATCTACCCCAACACTATCTAATCGTGCGGACAATTCTGACCTGTTAATTGTTGATCGTGCCACTGTCCTAAAGAATTTTAGCGATTACCTCAATATGTTCCAAGAAATGACAAAAACGACGGACTGGATAAAGAAAAAGTATACTGTTATCTATTTTGACAACCTAAAGAAAGAATATAGGGATACACAAATAAAAGAAGAATGGTATCGCTTTGACTCAGATGAACAGCTTATCGAAGCTTATAACTGGGTAAGTACTTTAGATGGTCTGGTTCAACAAGAGGCTGTTTACCAAAACGGTATTTGGTACAACATCACTTCAGGCCGATCAGGTAATTCAAGTAATACTGAAGTGGATTTCACCGGTAGTTTCGCAAACCACTTTCAAGAAGGACAGAATATCAAACAAGAAGCAGTCACATATAATGAAAGTAAAGCGTGGAAATTTTCCTATGAAATTGAAGAAGGGGGCATACGGACTATTGAGGCGTTATTTTTTGATCAACAAAATGGTCTAATAATTGGTAAAGAATTATATTTAGTACAACCTGACAGGTCGCTACAAATCGTTAGTGGAAATATTATCTCGGAATTTGAAATAAACGCCGAACCACCAATTGAGAGGTTCCAACAGATGCTTGAGCAGGCCCTAATGCTTCAGGGGAAACCATAATATTGAAATATCTAGCTACCTGACAGTTTAGGAAAAAGGAGGTGATCGGCCTGAGATGATCATAGTACCTTGCCCGCAAGTAGATTCCTCCCCAGGTCTCCTTAAAATAAGATTAGAATTCTTGACCACCGGCTATGGCTGATGAGCTCTAGAACGCCCGATGACATGCTAGACTCACTGTTAAGGCCGCCTATACACGACCATTTCATTGCGACCTGTGTAAAGATTTTTTCTATACCAGTCAATATCTTTATTTCATACATCGGAAGCGTGAAGAGATTTTCTACAGATATGAAAATAGACTTTTCAACCCCGTTTTTGCGTGCTATAATGACATTACATAAACAAGGCGCAGGTCGCCTTTATAACGTGAGACAGTGATTTTTAAGTAATTCCAACGTGAGCCATTTATTTCCTACTGGGTGCCGCGTTGGATTTTTTAATTCCAGCCAACCGAGCGACCAGGGGGACATTGATCGCCGGCAGGTGCTGCTGAATGCGTGAAATCCCCAAAAGTCGATCAGCACCCCATAGCACGACCGCAGCGAATTGCTGCGGATGAATCTCAGTAAATCTGAATGAAATGCTGAGATCGCGACAGTGAGATTTGGCCGTGTTCTCACCGTTCGTGGGCCTCAATTCAAACGGTCAAGGCGCAGACTCAGGTTCGTTTGATGTGCGCCTACGCTCCGCAAGGAGCGCGCAGCCAGGTTCCTCCCGAGGAATGAGCGCTGTTTGAACGAGGCAAAGCCAGCAAGAAAAGACATCCTCAAAAAAGGAAACAGAGGGAAAGTGGCACAAGCCCTTTTCCCCCGGCTTTGCCATATCAATTTGGCTAGATTGTTGAAAAAGGGTGTATGTCGAAACAAGGTGGTCTCTCCTATCAAATGTTGAATGCCCTCAAGGCAATCTTCCACCCGGGTGGAAGCCGTTTTCAGGATAAGCAGCACGGGCGAAACCGCGATGTCATTCGGGGAATTGGCACAATGCAGAGCATGGTCGCGGATGTGCATTCATTTTCCCGTTTTATCCGCGAGCGTTTTCCTGAAGTGAAGAACCTCAATCAGGTCAAGCCAGACATGGCACAAGCCTTTATCGCGGAGTTGGTGCGCAAGGAAAGAAGCGGTGGAAGGATCGGACGGGTAGTCGCTTCCATCCGCAAGCTGGATCGCGCCTGCCGTGTGACTGGCGTCTTTTCCAAAGATGTGCCTGTGCTTTTACCTTACAAGGGCAAGGGAAGCGTGAAAGGTTTCCATAGCCAACCCCGCACGCTGGCGTATACCAATGAACAGGCCGCTCAAATCATAGACTGGACCTTTCTGGTTGATCCAGTGTCTGCGGAAGTTCTTCAGACGATGGATACATTTGGTTTGCGGATCAAAGAAGCTTGCTGTTTGAATGAGCGCAATATTTATCCCGAATCCCTCACCATCTCCTTGGATAGCAACGCCAATCACACCAAAGGCGGCCGTCCACGTACCATTCGCTTGCCTGAAGAAGCCGGCCAATATTTGGTTGAGCTGAAAGAAAAAGCTCATAAACGGATCACCGGACACCTGTTTACGGACCGCGGCTCTCTCCCGGATCGTGTCAGGAGACAGGTGCAGGCAGCTTGTAAATCCCTTGACATTCCGTGTCTCGGGACACATGGCTTCCGGAAAACCTTCGCTGTCAACAATTACCGCCGAGCCATTGCTAGTGGCTCCGGAGATCGGGAAGCTTTACAACACACATCCAACCAACTGGGGCATAACCGGGTGATTGTCGCTATTCAAAGCTATGTTTCCGGCGATATCCGCTCGATTGGTAATTTGGAGGACAAGGAGGAAAATGGAAATTAATGTTTCGCCTTGCCCCGAATATGAAATTCGGGCTTCAGATCAGGCATTGATGGAAGCTTTTGAACTATTGATGGCACGTGGTCGAAAAATCCGGCTGGCAAATCGGACCAATCAGATACTTTGCCAAAGTGTCAGTGAAAATGAAGTTGACCCCAGAAGCACCGGTACCTATGAATAATCTTGAAGCTGCCCTTTGCTATATCCAATCGGGTTTATCGATAATCCCAGTAGGCAGAAATAAGCACCCGGTGATTGCCTGGGAATCTTATCAGCGAACTATTGCTGACCAGAATACTGTTCGCTCCTGGTTTGAGAAGAAAGCCTATAACCTGGCTGTAGTTACCGGAGCCATATCCGGTGGTTTGGTGGTTATCGATTTCGATGATGTCGGGTTTTTCGATCGCTGGAAGTCAGAAATTGGAGAACTTCCCGATGGACTGGTGGTTCAGAAGAGTGGCCGTGGTTTTCACGTATTCTTTCGTTGCCCACAGCCAGGGCGTAACCAAAAGTTAGCGTTTTTCGCCGACGATGGTGAGAACACTGGCCGGCGAGTCGCGGTTGAAACTCGGGCTGAGGGAGGCTACATTCTGGTCGAACCCAGCATACACTCTAGCGGGAAACCATATGAGGTAATCCAGGGAGACTTAACGAAAATTCCTATGATCGAGCAGCAGCAAGCGGAGTATCTGCTTCGCGAGGCTCATTTGCTCGATCAATCCCCCACCACAACGTCAACGGTACGTCAGCCATACGTCAGCGGCAAAGCCAATGCAAATGTCATTGAAGCGTACAACGCAAGCTCAAAGATCGAAGACATTCTGTCACGAAACGGATACATCATCCAGCAAGATAAGGCGATCCGGCCTGGCGGCGAGCATTTCTCAGTCACCATCCGTGAGAATCGCAGCTTCCACTTCAACTCAAATGATCCTCTCAGTAATGAACACTGGCGTTCCGCTTTTGACGCTTTTTGCCTTCTGGAACAGGATGGGAATGTAAAGCAAGCCGTGAAAGCTGCCGCCCAACAATTAGGCATCGCTTATCAGATGAGGGAAGAAGAATCGGATCATAACAAAGATGGTCTGCCCATTATTCAAACGAACAGCCGGTATTTACGCCAGGTTACGGCTGATGCGATGGCTGCACTTTGTCAAGCGAACCAACCACCGAGTTTTTTTGTTCGTTCTGGTGAGCTGGTCCGCGTGAAGTGGGATGAACAACATCACCCAAAGATCGAGCCTATTACCGATATTGCCCTACGGGGCCGGCTGGATCGAGTAGCAAACTTTGTCGTTCAACGCACCTACAAGAAAACAACATATGAAGAGCCACACATCCCTCCGATCGAGGTGGTCAAAGATATTCTGGCTATGGAAAAATGGGACTTTCCTCCACTGACCGGAATCATTGAATGCCCCTCGCTTCGTCCAGATGGAACGATCATCTCGATGCCTGGATATGACCCGGTTACCCATCTTTATTATTGCCCGGCTCAAAATTTTTTCTTTCCATCATTTCCCGAAAATCCCACGCGTGAAGAGATATCGAAAGCCGTCGAGACCCTTTCCGAACCTCTCGCCGATTTCCCTTTCATCGATGATGCCAGTCGGGCGAATGCCCTGGGGATGATGTTGACACCTCTTGTTCGACCAGTCATTCAAGGACAAGTCCCGCTTGCACTCATTGATGCTCCACAAGCCGGCACTGGGAAATCGCTTCTCCAATCGATCCTCGGTCTTTTAGCCAATGGACGTGACCCGGCAGTGATTACTGCACCGAAAAGCGCCGATGAATGGCGCAAAAAGTTAACCTCTGCCCTGATAAGCGGCGCAAACATCATCGCTATTGACAATTTGACCGGCGTGCTCGATTCCGGCGAGCTAGCATCCGTACTGACTACATCAGTTTGGGCAGATCGGGCACTGGGTAAAAATGAGATACTTGAACTACCACAGCGAGCCACCTGGTTGGTAAATGGCAATAACATTCGCCTGGGTGGCGATCTACCTCGTCGATGCTACTGGATCCGGCTGGATGCGAAGCAATCCAAGCCCTGGCAGCGTAGTGGGTTTCGCCATCAAGATATTCTAGGATGGGTACTGGAATACCGGGGATCTTTGATCGCCGCGGCGCTGACCCTTGCTCGAGGTTGGTTCACCGCCGGCTGTCCGGAAAGCAGCAGCCCACAAATCGGAGGATTTAACGGCTGGGTAAAAACGATCAGTGGCATTTTAGTCTATGCTGGGATTAATGGATTTCTTGGTAATTTGGAAACCATGTATCGGAATGCAGACGATGAAAATCCCCAATGGGAAGCTTTTCTTCTAGGGCTGCATGAATTCTTTGGAAAAGAGATCGTAACTATATCAACCATGATGGAAGCGATATTGAAGGAGAAATATTTGATTGACTTGATACCCGATTCTTTAGAAGATCTCTTCGATGATGCAGGGCGGGTGCGCGTGAACTTCAAAAAGCGATTAGGCAAGGCCTTCACCCAGCGACAGGGAATGCGCTTTGGTGATTCGCAGGTGTTCATTGAAAAGTGCGCAGATGATACTCACTTGAAAGTAGCGCGCTGGCGATTTCATTGCGGGGTTTGCGGGGTATGCGGGATGTAAAGAGTACCGAACTGTTACAAGATTTTTTGGCGGGACCGCTCAAATGAAACCCCGCGCACCCCGCTAACCCCGCGAATTCAGGAAAAAGTTCGAGAACAACTTTAACAACTCAATAGTCGCAAGCATTGCTGTACGGTTCATAGGGTAAGGGTATAATGAGTCCCAAGGCGATACCTATGGCAGATTGGATTAGTGTCAGCGAAGCAGCTGAAATCACCGGATACCATCCAGAACACCTGCGCCGGCTTATCCGGCAGGGGAGGCTGAAGGCTGTCCGTAAAGGAACCATGTTCTGGCTGGATCGCAGCGAACTCAACAGCTTCGTACAAGAGGCACAAGAATCACGTGTCGCTGATCAACGGCATGGGCCAAAGAAAACGCCTTGCAGTGACAAATTGTGATAGAATTAAGTTGTAACCGTACAATATAATACGTTTTAAGACGGGCCGCGAATGTGCTACGAACACAGACGAGGCCCTGACCCAGGCACCGACCAAGCGGTGAAAGGGCTGTGGCGATTCTACCAGAGGGGTAGGATAGCTACAAGCATTAACTTTAACCGCTTGCGCCAATTGCAAGGCGGTTTTCTGTTTTATTGAGGTCAACATGGATTTGAAACACATTGATGAGTTTGAACGAACAGCAGTCGGCCTGGTAACCCGGCTGATCCCCTGGTTAGCGCCTATCCCTTCTGCCTTCCTGGTAGGTAGGGCCGCTATTCAATATCTCAAATATCCAATAGGGATTGGAATCATTGCGGCGGTGATCATCGAAGCCTTGGGCCTTGCAGCTACTTCCACAGCTCTCGATATCTATATTTACAACCAGACACGCCGAAAGGTTGATCCTCCAGTGCCTTTGTTTATAGCCATCGTGCTGGTATTGGCATATCTGTTCATAGCCACTTGCTTGACGATTATTGTCGAGGTAATTCCGAATCTAGCCATTTACGCTCCGGTGATCTTTCCAAGCTTGAGCCTGGCTGGAGCTGTCATCTTGGCTTTACAGACGATGTTGTCCAATCGTCAAAAAGCGATCACCGAAGAGAAAGCTGAACGTAAAGCAGAGCGTCAAGCAGTACACACGAATAAACGACAAATATCAGAGGTTCATCTTGATGTTCCGGCGTCAAACATTACGTCAATAATCCAACAAATGGACAGCATGAGTGACAAACTACACGCCGGGAAAATGGCGAAACTTGATACTCGGCTGAACGCCTTGATTGAAGTATTCCGTAAAGAGCCAAATGTCGAGATTACTGAAGCGGCGCGTAGAATTCAAGTCTCCCGCCAAACGGTGTATTCGTATTTATCCATCCTGGAAAAAGCGGGGCGGATAAAGCGCGGGCCGAATGGAATTGAGGTGCTTGGATGATTGGAAAATCAAAACAACCCCAACTTGCAGCTATTTATGTGCGTGTTTCGTCGGAACATCAGGCTGAGAAAGTTAGCCCGGAAGAGCAGGAGATTGAATGCCGTAAGCTGGCCGAAGAAATGGGCTTATCGATCATCAATGTCTATCGGGATACACAAAAGTTCCGCGTTGGCACAAGACTTTTCGAGCCTTCCGGGACACGGACAGATCGGCCTGGTTTCTTGCAAATGCTGCGTGACGCAGCAGATGATAAATTCGATACCCTGATTGCATGGCGTGAAGACCGGTTTTACCGAGGATTGAAAGCCATGATCTTGTTTCTGGAAGTGATTCAAGAGAGCCGGATCAATGTCTTTTTAGCCAGAGAAAACTTTGATCAGAAGATGGCTCCGGTCAAAGCGTGGGTTGGCCAATTGGAATTGGATGGGATGAAGGAGAGAATGACCATGGGCGTAAAAGCAAGACTTCGCGCAGGAAAAGCAAACACCGGGCAAGATCGATATGGTTATCGCCGAGTTGGCGAGATCATTGAGGTTGTCGAAGAGGAAGCGAAATGGGTTCGCCAAATCTTTGAGTGGTATATCAATCGCGTTTCGATTATGGACATCAGAAACCGTCTTATCGCCAATGATGCACCTCAAAAAGGATCAACCAAACCTCGCACCATTCAATGGGCCAGAACGACCATTCAAGGCATTTTAAAAGCGGCGAAAGATTACGCCACAGGGATCAAAATACAGACCCGGGATGGAGAAGCGTTTGAGATTAAAACCCAACCGATCATCAGTGACGATACCTACAGCCAGTTTCTACTGGTGCGAAAGGCGAATAAGAAACACAAGGCGAATCACATGAACCGGGATTATCTCCTGCTGGGAAAGCTGTACTGCGGGTGCAACCGGAAGTGGCAAGCTCGCACGAATTCATACACCCGCAAGAAGAGCAATGGAGAAAAGATTCCGCGCAAAACCCTTTATGGCGCTTACTACTGCCCGCAAGAACACAAAGAGAATATCCACCCAGACTGTCCACGGACAATCGGCGTTGCAAAGGCAGACGCGCAAGTCTGGAAAAAGATCTATGATACGTTGAGTGAGCCAGACGTGTTAATTTCGGCCGCCAAGCGATTTATCAACGAGAAAAGGGAAATGCACGGAGATCGCCTGCGTGAGATGGAGAAACTGCAGAAAGACCTGGACGCCAATTCAGTAGAGCGCCAATATGTGATCACACTCGCTCGGAAGAAGCGGATTACAGAAGAGGATCTTGATCAACAGCTAACCGCATTGAGCCTGGCTGAAATCGAGATCAAGCGACAAATGGGTTTGATCGGCGACGTTAATGAGTTATCTGAAATATCTGATTGGGAAGAGAAGTTCAGGGAACACCTGGAAGATTTGCGGATCGGCCTGGAAAGTTTAAACGCCGCCCCCCAATCTGATGAGGAGCGGCGCGAACAATTTGAACTCAAGCGTAGATTTGTTCAGTCTGTGGTCAATAAAGTAACCATCAATAAAGAACGCGAGCTACAGGTCTGGTTCCGTTTCAACCTGCTTGCCCTTGGCTCGCCGGCTGAGAATTTTCGTGAAAACAAATCGGTCGGAACTTGTAGCCATAGATAAGCATACCACGCTCGTCACCATCTTCGCGAATGCGGCGGGTGACCATCTCAACGGGCATACCAATACGTGGTTTTTCTTCACCAAGGTCTGTGAGCTGTGCGGTGACAACAGGGCCTTCCTCCAGTTTGACCAGCGCGACAGCATACGGTGTAGTGGTGTCAAAGCCGGCAGGTGCGTCGTGCATCACCGTGTAGGAGTACACTTCCCCTTTGCCGCTGAAATTGAAAGCGGTCTTGGCTTCGCCGCCACAATGTGGACAGACATCCCGTGGGGGGAATATCTTTGCGTTACAGTGCGGACAAACTTCACCGACCAGTCCGTAGCGTTGTTTCTTTAATCTCCAATGGCGTGGTATTTCCATAACCGTTTTCCTTCAAATTCGGGTAAATATTTAAGCCTAGTGTATGTGGTCGGGACTCTCAATAACTATCAGGCTTGGATTTTTGTTCCCCGAGTCTGACGAAAGAGATGGGCGTGGCTTCGACACTTGCATCAAGACATGCAGTGCAGGCAGGCTCAGCCACCGGGGTTCGACAGGCTCACCCACCAAATGTTCGTTGCCCGAGCTTGTCGAGGGCAACCCTTTGAAATGTCAGGATTTCTGGTTTTACAGGGCAGGTGAATTCGGCTCTAGTCCAACCGTTCCAGCACGTGCGTGGCGGCGGTTGAGGCCGGACCGCCCAGCGACTGGATTAACGCGAGCCGCGCGGCGCTAACCTGATTAACCCCGGCTTCGCCGCGGAGTTGCAGCGCGGCTTCCACCGCCTGATACATCCCCACGGCTCCAATCGGGTTGCCGCGCGCCTTGCACCCACCCATTGTTAATACAGGCAGGCTGCCGGTAAGCGCCAGGTCGCCGCTTTGCGCCAGCTTCCAGCCTTCACCGCGTTTCGCGAATCCGGCGGCTTCCAGGGATAACAGCGCGTAGATACTGAAGGAATCGCATACTTCGAACAAGTCCACATCACCCGGTTTGATGCCGGCCTGACGGCAGGCACGCTCCACGGATTTTCTCACAGCTTCAAATGCCAACGGGTCGGGACGGTCATGCAGCGCCAGCGTGTCGATCACCACACTACTACCCGCGACGCGCACCATTGGATGGAGTAAGTTCGCGGGAACCAATTCCCGTGCGGCAATCAGTACAGCCGCGGCTCCGTCACAATAAGGACCCATGTCGAACAGGTTCAGCGGGTCACTGATCATCCCGGCGGAGGCGTATGTTTCCTTTTTAATAGCTTTGCGGAAGAAAGCGTTGGGGTTGCCCGCGCCATTGGTGTGAGCCGTCAGTGCGAATTCTCCAAACGATTCCCGCGGCGGGTTATATTCGTGGATGTACCGTTGCATAAGAAGCGCCGCCTGTGAAGGGGCACTCATTCCGGTAATCCCTTCGTAATCGTAATCCATTGACAGGGCGGCGGCAGATTCGACCTCCGGACCCACCATGTCGGTTGTCTTTTCCACACCGAGTACCAGGGCAACATCCACATACCCTGACGCAATGGCATTTACCCCCACACGAAGAGCGGCTCCACCCGAGGCACCTGCCGCTTCGACAGTAAAAGCTTCAATACCGTTCAAGCCGGCATTATCGGCCAGCAGCGCGCCCAGGTTTTCCTGGTGTGATACCGTGGGGGCGAGGAAGTTTCCAATATACAGTGCCTGCGGTTTAATTCCGCCGGCGTCCTTGATGGCTG
Organism: uncultured Leptolinea sp.; assembly: GCA_964446955.1. Taxonomy (GTDB): domain Bacteria; phylum Chloroflexota; class Anaerolineae; order Anaerolineales; family Anaerolineaceae; genus Leptolinea. The sequence goes on along the minus strand of CAYUQJ010000002.1, from coordinate 371,796 downwards.
CCAGCATGGCTTTCGCTGCCAGGCTGCGCAGACTGATCTCCCAATGTTCGCCCACGGGCGTTTGCCCGATACCGGCTATGATGACATCTCTCATGAGTGGCTCCTACTTGACCGACAGTTTGCCGCGATAACGGACATAGGTGGCGTAATCGATCGGTGTTCGGCGGGCAATGTAATCCTGCGTGGCGGGGGCTTTCTTCTGACGTGCAGTGATCCTGTCAGTCACGCGGATATCGAAAGCGTCGGACCCGGCACCGGAGCCAAAGGAGACGACCAGAATCCGGTCACCCGGTTTGGCAATATCCAACACGGCGCTCAAACCGACGAGGGCCGCGCCGGCATACGTGTTGCCTATGATCGGAGAAAGCAAACCGGTCGCGATCTGCTCGGGTTTAAAACCCAGCATTCCGGCAACCCGTTGTGGAAATTTGGCGTTTGGTTGGTGGAACACAGCATGGGTAAAATCTTCCGGTTTCGCGTTTGCCATCTCAAGCATTGCCTTGCCGGCTGATGTTATATGGTGAAAATAGGCTGGTTCGCCGGTGAAGCGCTGTCCGTGTTCGGGGTATTTCTGTTCCGCCCGGCGAAAGAAGTCGGGCGTATCAGTAACGTAGGAATAAGCGGCATTGATTTCAGCAAGGGCTTCCCCGGCCGGGCCAAGAATAAAGGCGGCGCCGCCCGCGGCTGCCGTGTATTCCAGCGCGTCGCCGGGCCGGCCCTGGGCGGTATCCATACCAATGGCCATGGCGTAATTTGCCATACCAGAGCCGACCAGCCCCATGGCGGCGGTCAAGGCTTCTGTACCCGCTTTGCACGCGAATTCCCAGTCCGCGGCCGAGACAGCCGGAGCTGCGCCGATGGCTTCAGCAACGACCGTACCGGTCGGTTTTACGGCATAGGGATGCGATTCGGAACCCACCCAAACGGAGCGCAGCTCGAACGGGTCGATGCCGGCGCGGGCCAGGGCGTTGCGGGCTGCCTCTATCGACATGGTGATCACATCTTCATCCAATCCGGGGACAGATTTTTCTTTCACCGGTGTACCGCCTTCGCCTTGCGTCCACACGCGGGCAACTTCCGTGGCCGGCAGGCGGTAACGCGGCACATACGCGCCATACCCGATAATACCCACCGGGCGGGTGGGTTTCAGTAATCCATTCTTATGTTCGTGTTCTTCGGTCATGGTTTCTCCGGTAGTTTGTAATTTGGAATCATTCCTGTTTATTTACGCAATCTATAACTTCTTTGTCGATTTCATGTTACCCGGAGCTGTTGATGGTATTTACTTCTATGCTTCCACGGCACTCCGCACCCTGAGCCTGTCGAAGGGCCAGGGTTTAGATACATGCACGGCAAAGTACGACACGCGGTACTGACGTAAGCTCTGCCACCGGGTATTTTTTAAGTTATTAAGTTCCTTTTTTTATTTCCTTCAAAATTGCCTCTGCACGATCAATCCGCACATTCTTTTCGATTACCAACTGGTCTGCGACCCGGTCGATCAATGTGCCTTCCGCGCCGGCGGCAGCAGCCACCTGACGGGCATGCAGCGTCATATGTCCGCGCTGGATACCTTCCGTGGCTAACGCGCGAAGGGCGGCCAGGTTTTGCGCCAGACCGACTGAGACAATGATCTCGGCCAGTTGACGCGCGGTTTCCACACCCAGTAGTTTGACAGCAGACTTCGCGCCGGGATGTACCCGGGTTGCCCCGCCCACGATCCCAACAGCCATCGGCATTTCGAGTGAACCAACCAGGGAGCCGTCGGCATCCTGCCCCCATGTTGAAAGGCTGGTATACGTTCCATTGCGAGCGGCATAAGCGTGCGCTCCGGCTTCCACCGCGCGCCAGTCATTACCTGTGGCAATGACCACTGCGTCTACCCCGTTCATGATGCCTTTGTTGTGCGTTGCCGCACGGTACGGATCCACTGCGGCAAACGCCCAGGCTTCAATAATCCCATCGCGTACCTGCTCTCCGCTGAAATCGTTGAAAGCCAGCTCAGCGACCGGAATGGATACCCGTGACCGGGCCAGGCGCCGGTCAGCCAGATTCGAAAGGATCTTCAAATGAACCCGCCCGCCGGTGATGGTTTCCACCCGAGGAGCCAGTCGCTCGCAGGCTGTGTTGATGGCATTCGCGCCCATCGCATCGCGCACATCCAACACAATCTGCAACACCAGGAATGGGCCGATGGGGCTTTCCTCGATCAGGCGCACGTCCAGCTCGCGCGGACCGCCGCCCAATTCGGATAGCACCGGGTCGATCTGTGCCGCTTCGGCCAGTAGCTCCGCTCCATGCTCCAGTAGTTTCACCCTTGCCGCGATGGGATCTGCTGTATCAAGGATTTGCATCTGCCCGATCATGTATGGCTCGTCGGAGGAAGCAAAGAAACCACCACCGCTGCGGGCCAGCCGGGCCATAAAAGACGCTCCGGCAATTACAGATGGTTCCTCGACGACCATGGGAACCCATACTTTATGGCCGTTGACGATGAAATTCTGTGCGATTCCTACCGGCAGCCCGTAGACTCCGACCGCGTTTTCGACCATCTTATCGGCGGCTGCGGGTGTAAGGCCTGAGAGGCCGGTCAACGCGTCAATTTCACCTTCGGTCAGACCTGTTTCACGGCGCAGGTATTCACCGCGCTCCTGAAGGGTCAATTCGTAGAACCTGAGCTTATCCAGACTTTCCATAGACGTAATGTCCTCAAGCTTAATGGTCTGATTCCGTCAAAAGCTATCAAATTGTATTGTACAGGACACGCAGCGGGAAAGATACTGCTATCTTAAAAATCCTCGAGTTCAAGAAATATATATCGAGCCATGGCATACCCGATGGCGAAGGTATTGGAAGCAACTTCAACCGTCACAGTTTGATTGAAGGGCAGGTTTTCGAGAATCTTCATAGGAGCACCGGGCTCCACTTTTTTTTCTTCGAGAAAGCTTAATACATGCGGTGTATCTTCAGCCAACTCATGGATCCGCCGGACAATTCCCTTGCTGCCGGCTTTGATCTTTATGAGCGGGACCCAATCAGCGACTACATCTTCATATCCGGGTAACGGATTGCCGTGCGGGCAAAGCGCCGGGGATTTTAGCTCACGGATCAGTGCTTCTTCCAGTTCTGGCGAGATGGCGTGTTCAAACCGGTGGGCTTCTTCGTGGGTCTTTGACCAGGAAAGCAGGTGCGAGAGCATCCATTCGGCCAGCATGTGACGACGCATTAACGACCGGGCAGCTTCGCATCCGGAGGGTGTAAGGTGTGGCAGATGGCTGGTATCCATTTCAACCAGGCCGTCGCGAACCATGCGTTTCAATGTGTTTGTCACTGTGGGTGGTGAAACACCCAGTTGTTCAGCAATGCGTGTTCCTACGGCCGGTTCCCCGTCGCGATCCAGAACATAAAGCAGACCAAGGTAATTTTCGATAGTTGGGCTGTATTTTTCGGGCATGATTTTCTCTTATTAAAATACTACCATATAACTCCCTTTCAGATTATTCCGTTGCCTGACAGTTTTTTCAATTACGAATTTTTGAAAAAGGTCGGGTGGGGCGACAATTTGAACCTGGTTTTCCCAACCCGGCGTAGACCATGTACAAGGTTGCGTTTTTTCAACCATCGCCTGGTACTCTGAAAATGATAAGGCGGCAAATGGACCGAGGTTTCTCTTATTATCTTTACCTGTTTAACCTGGGAATCGCGTTTCTTCTTGAATTATGTCTTCCTGTAATCTATGCTGTCGCGGGTGTGCATTTTTCCGGCACAATGTACTTGAAAATACTTATGGGAATGACTATACCGATAATTGTGATCTTTGTATGGTGGAAGTTCTATGCACCAAAATCCCCTGCACGCTTGAAGGAACCCATGTTGCTGTGGGCCAAGGTTGCCATTTTCTCTCTTGCGGTGGTCATATTAATCCTGACCGGATACCGATTATTGGCTGTTATTTTTGGAGTGGTTACGGCAGGCAATCTGATCTTGATGTATAGTTATGGTAGTAATAATAAGTGAACAGGATGGATAGGAAATCCTATGGTCATTCTTGAAACAGAACGCTTATTGTTGCGCTACCTTAAACCTCAGGATATCCCGTTTCTGGTCAACCTGTGGACAGATCCCGATGTTACCCGGTTTATGGGCGGCCCAAGGGATGTTTCTACCCTGCAGAAGAATCTGACGGAAACAGCGCAAAACCCTCTCGCCGAACAATTCGCTCTCTGGCCGTTGGTCGAGAAATCCAGCGGTAATCTGATCGGGCATTGCGGTCTGCTGGCAAAAGATGTGGGCGGCGTGACCGAATACGAAGTGATCTATGTTCTGGCAAAAAGTGTGTGGGGAAAAGGGTATGCCAATGAGATCGGACGCGCGCTGGGTACATTCGCGTACCATGAGCGGGGGATCAACCGGTTGGTGGCTCTTGTTTCCCCGGAAAACACCGCTTCTGAACGGGTGGCATTAAAGATGGGGATGCATCTTGAAAAAGAAATCGTCCGCCCGGAAGGTGGCATCCGTCGGGTGTATGCCATGTACCTTCCACATTAGCTTGTAAAAACAAGTCTCGTGGTTTTTAATTAAGAGAATTACCATACAGGCTGACGCTGGTATTTCGTGTGTAGTCAACACGGGATGGCAAGGCGATTAACCTTTTATGTGATGGACTTGAGTATAAGGAGCTATTTATGAGCCAATCACAGACGATCACCCTGGGCGGCGGTTGTTTCTGGTGTCTTGAAGCAGTGTTTGACAACCTGCAGGGTGTGACTGATGTCATTTCAGGGTATGCCGGCGGCACCGCGGTTAATCCATCATATGAGCAAGTATGCACCGGTATGACCGGTCATGCGGAAGTGGTACAGGTTCGGTTTGAGCCGGCAGTGATCTCGTTTAAAGAAATACTGGAAGTCTTCTTTTCCATTCATGATCCCACAACACTTAACCGTCAGGGGGCGGATGTTGGAACGCAGTACCGGTCGGCAGTTTTTTACCACACTCCCGACCAAAAGAAGATCACCGAAGAGACCATGCGTGAATTATCGGAAGAAAAAATATGGGATGATCCCATTGTTACTGAAGTGACGGAACTGGATGTGTTCTATCCGGCAGAGGAATATCACCAGGAATATTTCGCGCGGAATCCCGGTCAGGGATACTGCCAGATGGTTGTGGCACCCAAAGTGGCCAAATTTCGCAAGAAATTTGCTGCACGGCTCAAAGCCTGATCAGGAAATTGTCATTTGATGGAAAAAGCGTGGGGATTGTGTTCAACGCGTGAATAGCGCATAATAAGGCGGAGTAAACCTCCCAAAAACCGGTAACGACCATGTTCTATCAGCTTCCCATTTTTGAGAACCTGTGCCCTTCGTGGGGAAAGGTTCTACAACTGGGTACACGTGAAGTGTTTCCCAAGGGCAGTCGAATCTTCTTTACGGAAGATCTGATCGACGGTCTGTATTATATTGTGGAAGGATCGATTGAGATCAATCTGCATACTGTACATGGCCCGGAGAAAGTTCTGTTTATCGTCGGGAAGGGATGCATATTCGGTGAGGTTTCCTGCTTTGTCGGCGGCGATGCCGAGGAAGCCAGCGCGAAAACACGTTCTGATAGTGTGCTCTATTACTTTAAAAAGGAAACTATTGAGCGTATTGTTGCGGTCCAGTATCCGGAATTGATGTTGGAACTGGTTCAAACGGTATCCTACAAAGCCCGTATGTTCACGGAATTACTTACGGATGAATTGATCAGCAACCAATTCACACGTGTCTGTAAGATGATCGTTTACCTGGTACGGTTTAAAGAAGTGAAGATCGATAGTGGTCAAAAACATGTGAAATTGGTGCCGAATATGACCCAGCTGGATGTTGCCCGTCTCATGGGGGTACACCGTGTTACGGTAACCAAAGCGATCAGCGAACTCAAACGTAAAGGGATCATAAACCAGTTCTCCAAGAAATGTCTGGATATCACTGATTTTCCCGCTCTTCTCAAACTTGTTGAAACTGATGAGAATTGATCTTCTGGTTTCGGGATTATTGTAGCTTAAACTACTTTTATTTTCGAGCATTCCCATTAGGATTCAGGTTACAGGGACAAAAAATCCCGTTATCTTGAATTCTGGTCAGTTTATTAAGATGACCAGGGAGGTAATCCCGTATGAGTACCCATATCAAGCTGTTCACGCCCGGGCCCGGAGATGTTGATGACGATGTTCTGGCTGCCCTCAGTCTGCCGGTAATGCGCCATTATGGACCGGATTGGATGCCCGTCCATGTTGAAATGGACGAATTACTGCATAAATTGTTCAAAACGAAGAATGACATGTACGTCGTTCCCGGACCGGCATCGGCGGTTCTGGATATGGCTATCGGATCGGTCGTCGCGCCAGGTAAAAAGATCATCATCGGAACCAACGGGTTCTTTGGTGACCGCCTGGTTGAAATGTCCAGATCCCATCAACTGGAGATCGTCCTGATGAAAGCGGAATGGGGAAAACCGCTTGATGCTGGCGTACTGCAAACGTTAATAAAGGAAAACCCGGACGCGGTAGCGTTCGCCATGGTTCATCATGAAACATCGACCACGGTTCTGAATCCGCTCAAGCAACTTATGGATATGGCCACACAGGCGGGATTGATTACCATTGTTGATACGGTTTCATCTCTGGGCGGTGTGGATGTCCCGGTGGATGATTGGGGGATCGACCTGTGTGTCTGCGGTGCCAATAAGTGCATGGAAGCCGCGCCGGGTGTGGGTTTTGTCAGCGTCAGCCCTCGCGCCTGGGAGGTTATTGATAGTCACCCCGGTCCGGGAAGCTGGTACCTTGATCTGAAACTCTGGCGGCATTATATCCAGCAGTGGGGTGCATGGCATCCATCGCCGGTAACGCTGCCTACCAATGTCATCCTTGCCGCGCGCGAAGGGATTCGTAAGATATTAAACAGAGGGATGGAAGAACATTTCGCCCGATACACGAACGCCAGCCGGATTATGCGACAGGGGTTGTCCAATCTCGGATTTGAGATGCTGGTTCCCGAGGCGTACGCGGCTCCTATTGCCACTGCTGTCAGGTTGAGGCCGGAATTCACGGCAGATGAAATGACAAAATGGCTGATGTCAGAACGTCAGATTGCCATTGGAGGCGGATTGGGCGAACTGACCGGCAAAATCTTCCGGGTCGGTCATCTTGGAAAAGCAGCGGAACGCGATTACATGCTGGAGTTCCTGTTCACCATGGAAGAGTTTTTGCAATACAAGGGAATTCCCTTTACCAAAGGCAGCGGCGTTTCTGCCCTGCTCGGGTAGAAAACCTGAAACAGGTAAATGTGTATGGAGATGGACTCGGTCGACCGGATTGAAAAGCCTGCCGGGCAGGGTGTTGTTCCATCCTATGCCTGGGTAATCCTGGCGGTGGTTATGGCAGCCGGTGTTGCCGGACCGTTCAATCAGTTTAAAGTGCCCCCGGTCATGCCAGTATTAATGGATTCGTTGGGCATTGATCTGACTTACGCCGGGGCTTTAATGTCCATCTTTGCCATTACCGGGTTGATCACCGCGCTTCCGGCTGGTCTGGTATTGCAACGCCTGGGGTTGAAATTAACCGGACTAATCGCCATACTATTTATGTTAGCCGGTACACTGCTGGGTGCGGTTGCCGGCAGGTACAGTCTGTTGTTTATCAGCCGGTTGGTGGAAGGTGTCGGGCTGGGTTTGATAGCCGTAATCGGTCCTGCCGCAATTTCTGCCTGGTACCCGGAGGAACGGCGCGGATTCCCGATGGGTATCTGGGCGACCTGGGTGTCGCTTGGCAGTCTGCTGATTTACAATCTTGCTCCCCCTGTGGAGTCAGCAGGCGGGTGGCAGTCTGTCTGGTGGATGTCAGCCGGGTTGACCGCTGCTGCGGTAATTCTGTTCTTTGTTCTCTTTCGTGAGCCGCCACAGGATCTGTCAATCCGCCCAAAACATAAAACGGTTGGATCACTGGCTTACATAAAAGCTCTTTCCCGCCCGGGAATCTGGCTTCTGTCGTTTGCCTTTGGATGTTTCAATTTCGCCATTATCGGCGTTATAGCCACATATTACCCGACTTATTTGAAATCTATTCAGGGATATGACCTCGCGGGGGCGTCCCTTGTGACAAGTATAAAAATGATCGTTGTCATTGCCACCGCGCCGCTGATCGGCTGGGTGGTTGATCGTATTGGATCACCGCGAAAGATCACCCTTTGGTCTTTCATCGCGCTCGCGGCATTCATGGCTCTTCCATTCTCTATTTCAGGATGGATGATCCCGGCTTCGATGGTTTTGCTTGGAATTCTCGCTGGAGCCATACCCACCTGTATTTTTACATCCATCCCGGAGATCGTTGGTTGGGAAGCCCCGGCTGGAATTGGGATGGGCGTGATCCTGATCGGACAGAACCTTGGTCAGTTGCTCGGACCGGTCGTCTTCGGTCAGCTCGTGCAGACAATCGGCTGGATGCCGGCCGCATTTTGCACAATACCCTTGCTGCTGGCCGGATATTTTGCTGTCCGGTTGACGGATATGAAATAACCCGGACGTATAAATTGATGCGAGTTACTTTTACAGGAGTATAACCAGATGGCTGAATCGATAAAAGCGTTATGTGAGGCACAGGCAGGAAAGACAGAGATTCTTCAAGGAAATATTGCTTTTGCTGTTGGATGCATACGGGGAGGAGTTCACGCGGCAGATGGTTATCCCGGCACTCCAAGCAGTGAGGTGATCGACCGCGGGTTATCGGAGGTACGTGATCTGATCAACGTGGATTGGTCGGTCAATGAGGCTGTGGCTTCCGCGGTGGGAGTGGGACACACCCTGGCCGGACGGGATTGCGTAGTCACCATGAAGATTCCCGGTCTTTTCCAGGCGGGAGATATATTCACCAGCGGTTCCGCCTTCGCTCAGGAGCGGGGGGCACTGGTCTATTACATTGCCAGCGACTTTACACCCAGCTCAACCCAGCATGTCGTTGATCCACGCTACCTTTTTAAGTCATGTTTCATCCCTGTACTGGAACCACGCAGTCACCAGGAATTACACGAATCGGCTGCCATAGCGGTGGAAATTTCCCACGCATATAAGACACAGGTGGTCATCCTCCCAAATGGGAATCTGTGCCACAGCGAGGGGCTGGTTCATCTGATGAAACCTGTCAGACGCGATCCGCTTGTTATGCCTGAAAGTTTAAGAGATTTCAATGTGTTCCCGGCTGTCGCGCGAAAAAACTATGACCAACTAATGCGGGAACGCATGCCGGCACTGTTGCAAATGGTGCAAACAAGTCCGCTTAACCTGTGGGAGAAGGGTTCAGGAAAAGTCGGAGTGGTAACTGCAGGTATGAGTGATATCTATGTACGTGAAGTAAAGGATGCGCTTAACCTGGATATCGACATCCTGTCGCTTGCCTGGACGAACCCGCTTCCGATTGACCTGATCACTGAGTTTTATAACTCTATAAACGGCGACGTGTTTGTGATCGAAGACGGATACCGTTTCATTCAGGAAGCCATGATGCAGGCAGGTCTTCACCCGAAGGGAAAGGAAGAATTCAGCTCCCTGACGGAATGGACACCCGCGTTGGTGGCGGAGAAATTTGGAAAGACCATCACCCATTCCAGCCCATCGGTACCACCCGTTCCCCGTCCGCCAGCGTTGTGCGCGGGCTGCCCATACCGGCTTTTCGCGCAGGAAGTGGCTCTGTTGCGCAAGAAGAAGCAGGTGGGGACAGTGTTTGGCGATATCGGCTGCAATGGTCTTTTGTTCTTCATGGACGCGCTGGATACCGCCCTGGCAATGGGCGCCAGTGAAGGTCAACGTATCGGGTTTGTTATGGACAAACCGGAGGAAGCGGCCCGTTGTCTGACTGTGGTGGGTGACAGTACGGAATGTCATACCGGCATGGACGCCACCCGGAACGCGGTATACCGCAATGTGCCCGGTGTAAAGGTGATCCTGGACAATTCATGGACCGGGATGACCGGCGCGCAGCCGACCCCGACATCCCCGAAGAATCTGGCCGGGCAGAAGATGAAATTCAGCCTGCCGGAGAGTCTGAGGGCGCATGGCGCCACTGTGATTGAAGTGGGCGCGTATGACAGAAAAGGATTGCGCGCCGCATTGAAAACCGCCCTGGCTGACGCGGCCAAAGGCTCTTACACAACCATTGTTGTGCAGGATGGCTCCTGTATTCAGAAGGTTGAACGCAGTACACAGCGTGTGTATGTGGATCCGGAAGTGTGCAAGAAATGCGGAGCGTGTCTTATCTGCCCCGGGATTGCTGCCGGACCTGATGGTGTTCCTGTTGTCACCAATATGTGCACCGGATGCGGGGGAAGTGCCCCGGCGTGTGTACAAATGTGTCCAACCGGTGTTTTGAAACCCATCGATTTGAAAGATTTGAAACAGAAATCAATGCCGGAATTTCCAGTACCGGAGATCAAATACAAAACGGATGAGTTGTCTGGAAAGAAATTACCGGAGCGGTTGTCGGTATCCATTCGCGGTGTTGGCGGGCAGGGGAACCTTTTCTTCGGCGCTGTTCTCACCCAACTCGCCTTTCTGGCGGGTTACGACAAAAAGAATATTATTAAGGGAGAGACTCATGGCATGGCCCAGATGGGCGGCCCGGTGATCAGCACTTTTGCCTGTGGACGAGCAGCCAGTCCGATTTTCCTGCCGGGAACAACGGATTGTCTGATCGTAATGGAAAAGAGTGAAGTGCTGCGACCCGATTTCCTCGCGCTGCTCAAACCGGGTGGGACTGTCTTGATGGCTGATACCACCATACTGCCGCTCGGTTTCCCGAAAGAGAAATACCCGGCTGATGAGCAGATCATGTCAAACCTAAAGGGCTATAAGACCATCCTGGTGGATGTCTTGAGCAAGGCGCTGGAACTGGGTGACTCGAGCGGCCGGGTGGCAAATGTGGTGATGATGGGTGTTTTGAGCACCATCGAACCGTTTGACGTGTTTCCGGAAGATGCCTGGTTGGAAGCGCTGCGGCAGGTCAATGCCAAACCGGCCGTGTGGGCAGCCAATGTCGCGGCTTTCCATGCCGGACAGGAGCTTGCCTCCAGTACAAAAGTAACAGCCTGACTTATATTCATGAAAATGGAGCGAATTCATGCTTAACAGTCTGCTTGAACCCCGAAGCATTGCCGTAATTGGCGCGAGTGAAGATGTAACGAAACCAGGCGGCCGCCTGACCTTGAATATTCTGACCAAAGGCTTTTCCGGAAATCTGTATTTGGTGAACCCGAAGGGTGGAACCATACAGGGTGTTAAAGCCTATCCGTCCATTCAGGAGCTTCCGGAAGCGCCTGATCTGGCGCTTATCGGTGTGCCGGCGAAATTCGTCCGGGCATCTCTTGAGGAACTGGCGGCCAAAGGCAGCAAAATCGTTGTGGTTCTCAGTGCCGGTTTTGGGGAACTCGGGCCGGAAGGAAAAGCGGAAGAAAAAGCTCTGGCCGAGATCGCGACAAAACATGGGATGTTGCTGCTGGGCCCCAATTGTTCCGGGGTGATGACGTACGCCCATGCCAGTAAATTTACCGGTGTGGCGCTGGAACTGGTAAAAGGTGGTATTGACTTTATCAGCGGTTCTGGCGCTACGGTTGATTTTCTTGCCGAACATGCCATGCGCAGGGGATTGAAGTTCAATTCGTTTCTAACCGTAGGCAACTCCGCGCAAAGTGGTGTGCCGGATATGATGGAGATCTATGATGCCGGGCATGGACCGGACAGCCCGAAGGTGATGATCACCTACCAGGAAAGCATTGTCAACCCGCAAAAATTCCTGACGGCTTCCCGCAGTCTATCCAAAAAAGGTGTGTTGATCGCCGGCATAAAAGCGGGAACAACACAGGCCGGCAGCCGGGCGGCGGCCAGTCATACCGGTGCCATGGCAACCAACGATACGGCTGTTCAGGCTCTTTTCGACAAGGCGGGTGTCATCCGGGTGAATTCAAGGTTGGAACTGGTGGATGTAGCCAACATTCTCACTCTGGTAAAGGGGAAGGCGGACGGCAAACGGGTGGCTATTGTGACCGACGCGGGCGGCCCGGGCGTAATGCTGTGTGATGAGCTCAACAACCTGGGATTTGAAGTCCCACCGTTCAATGAGCAAACCCGCGCGCGGCTGGCTGAGGTGCTGCCGGCTGGCGCCGGAGTGGGCAACCCGGTGGATACCCTGCCGACCAGCGGCGCGGACAGACTGGAAAAAGTGTTAACCATCCTTACCGAGGAAGTCAAAGATCAGGTGGATTACATCATTGTGATGAACGGTGACGCCGGAATGATGGACAACCTGGCGCTGTATTCCGTGACGCGCAAATTCATGGATATCAGCCCGATACCGGTCATTCCATCGTATGTTTCGGTGCTTTCTTCGGAAGTTCCGTTGGGTAAATTCCGGGAAATGGGCGGCTGCTATTTTGAAGACGAGGTGTATCTTGCCCGGTCTCTGGCACGGGTGGTCAACCGTCCGCGCATTTATGATCCGGAGACTTCGGCATCGGGCTATGACAAGAAGAAGATAGAAAACCTGCTTGCGGGAAACCACGGCGCGCTGAGCCCTCAAGTGACGCGGGAAGTTCTGCAGGCTGCGGGGATTAAATTCCCCGGGCAGGTTGAATTGACCGAAAAGACCGGGTTGAAAGAGGTACCATTCGCATTTCCCTGGGTTTTGAAGGTTATGGGTCCGCTGCATAAAAGTGATGTAGGCGGCGTGCGAGTGGACATAAAAGACCTTGCGGAGGCTGAACGGGTTTGGGATGATCTTTTGAAGATCAAAGATGCGACCGGTGTGCTGGTTCAGCAAATGGTGAAGGGCACCGAGGTGATCATCGGCGCGAACCGTGAGCCGGGATATGGCCACCTGGTGGCTTTTGGCCTGGGCGGAATCTACACAGAAGCATTGAAGGATGTGAAGTTTGCCCTTGCCCCTCTGGCGAAAGAAGAGGGTGATCGGTTGATCCGGTCCATCCGCTCGCTGGCGTTGTTGAAAGGTGTGCGCGGTGAGCCTGGCATGGATCTGGACACCCTGCGGGATATTCTTATCCGCATCAGCCTGCTGGTGACCGACTTCCCGTCTATTCAGGAACTGGATCTCAACCCGGTTAAGGGCTACGAAAAAGACATTTTCACCGTGGATGCCCGCATTCTGGTGGATTGAGTCCCCCCATTCCCTTTTTACAAATGGGGAATGTCAAATGTTGCCCTCGACAGGCTCGGGCAACGAACATCCGATACAGGTAAAATTTTTCGGCCATTTTATTAAAGCCGCAAACAGTTTTAAACTGTATTACTATTACCCCAATTTCATTTTTCGACGAGGCAGTCCATGACCAAACACTATTCCATATCCAAAGACGTCTTTGAAAAATTCCCCGAATTCCGCCGTGGCGTGGTCGTGGCGACCGGGCTTACCAACGGGCCATCTCCAGCTGAATTGACGGCTTCCCTGCGGGTAGCGGAAGCGGCAATGCCGAACATGTTGAGTATGGACACTATCCTCGAAAATTCCCGGATTGCCAGCTGGCGTGAAGCCTTCCGTTCGATTGGCATTAAACCAAGCGAATTTCGCCCGTCGGTGGAAGCCCTGGCACGGCGCGTACTACGCGGAGAATCGCTGCCGTCCATCAGCTCGCTGGTGGATATCGGCACACTGGTCACCATCCGACACCTGCTGCCGACCGGCGCGCATGCCATCGACCATCTGATGGGTGACATTGAACTGCGTCTGGCCCGCGGCGATGAGAACTTCATCCCCTTCGGGACGGACACGCTGGAGCATCCCGCGCCGGGTGAGATCATCTTTGTCGATGGCGACACGGTGATGACCCGCCGCTGGACATGGCGGCAGTCCAATCACAGCCTGGTGGTGCCGGAAACTACCGCCGTTGAGGTCAATGTGGATGGCTTACCACCTTTCACCCAGCGGGATGTGGAATCAATCTGCGTTGAGGTGGGCGACCTGCTGGTGAAGTATTGCGGCGGCACATACCGCTATGAAGTGCTGACCAAAGAGCATCCGGTGATAGACCTTATTTGAGCTTCGAAGCTCCAGGGATAGAAATAGAGCCCGACATAATTTAATGTGATGGTCGGTCTGTATACGGCATCCGATGTAGTAGGTTGGGTCGCGACGCAACCTACTTTTGTTTAAATTCTGGATAAGATTATCAATTCAATGTTACACGGATCATCACAACAGAATCGACCGCTTTACGCAGCTCATCGGCGTTGGGATTGCCTGATTCATCGAATGTGGTGTTGTAAAACGGCGCGTCGCTGCGCACAACCTTCAGATGCTCTCCCAGTTCAGCTGCCATCAGAGTCTTGTCGTTGATGATCACATCCGCCTTGCCGGTGTAATCCTTGCCGCGGATGCGCAATGAGATCGGTTCACCGCCAACCAGATTCTTGTACCATTCACCGTGGGTGAAGATGCGCACCATGCTGCCATTCTGCGAATAACTTACCGGGGTGGAGTACAGCTTGCCGCTCTTGCGCCCGGTGAAACTGATTACTGTGATGGTTTTACTGACCATTCCATGCAGCGGGGAGCGCAGGATAAATTTCATCATCGCGTTTACGGCGGGTGGGATGGTGGTTTTCTTTTCGGTCAAGGTTTATCCCTCCTATGAGATTGTTTAAAACATAGATGAAATAACCGAGTTGATGATATAAAAAAACCTTGTTATTTATCAAGGGAAAATTTATTAAATGATACACTTAATTTCTGTGATTCTTTTGAAATAATAACGTGTTATTGGTTTAACTGATAATCAATAAAGGGCAGTGGAAAATTAGTTCAATTTAGACTAATTGGATTTTGTCTATTCACAATAAGGGGAAAGCTATGTTTTCGAATACAAGAAAGTATTACTTAGAGAATGTAATTCCAAGTTACGCTGAATTCATTGATTATCGAAATAGCAATGAATATGGTCAAGATCAATTGTTGCGTAAAGGTATAGTAGCAGCTACATCTCTTTTTCATTTACGCGAGCACATCCCTGTAAATATTAGGCCGAGTAAAAGTAATTTAAAATCCCGATTTCCTTATTTTGGTTTGGCAGGTGATATCGCAAATGTTTCAAAACATTCAAAAATTACACAGGATAATCCAAGAATAAGTCGAGCAACCCAAATATATGAGGTTATGCGATTAATCTTTTTTTCAGACGATGATGGTGAATATGTTGCCTCTCAACTTGACGTCATAGTTAAATTAGACGATGGATCTGAATTACTATTGATAACAATCTTGGATAATGTTATGTCTATGTGGAATGACATTCTTGACAGTTTAGGAATTATTGAAAAAATAACTCGCCCAATGTTAGATATTAATCAAGTTATATCACGATCACAAGCAGGATTGCGAGAAGCAAATTTATCAATTTTAAAGGGTGAAGATCTTCAATTAAACTATCTTGTTCAGAGATTTAACAATACTAAAGGCATAATTGAGCCCATGGATATTTCAAATATGAAGTTTGAATTTAGAATTTATTCACTTCCGGAGTCTGTACCAATCCATTTGACCATCTCGAATCCAAATCTTGATAAAGAAATAGAAATAGATTTTTCGGTTCCATTGACAAATGATCAAGCTTCTAATTTTATTAAACTGAGCAAGTATGAGAAATGTAACTTTATTAACGAGATAATTCAGTCAAATTCAAATATCAAATCAGCCTTAGGTGAACAAATATTTAAAGCAATAAAAGAATAATAACATTCATATTAAAAAAATTGTCATATAAGTAACTTAATCTCTTGAATTTTTTTTATACATGTGAAATAGGTAGTTGAGTAACGATCCAACCTGCCTTGGAAATTCCTTCTTGACACGCAGGCTTTTCCTCTCTATAATACGTTCTAATATCAAGAAAAGACGTAGACGGGGACGAGTACGCTTCAAAGCGGATTTCAGAGAGCCGGGCAGATTGTGGTGAAAGCCGGGCAATAGCGCAGAAGCCGAATGGACCTCCGAGTTGAAAAGGCGAAAAGCAATGAGTAGCCTGCTCCGGGAACTCCCGTTACAGGGTAAGGGTATAAGCCTGAAAAAGGCCGTACCTGAAAAAAGTGACGCTGGCTTCCTTCTTCCTGTTGCATCACAACAGGATTTTTTGTTAAAAACAGCGTAACCTGGGTGGCACCGCGAGATCCCCTCTCGTCCCATAGGACGAAGGGGATTTGTCTATTCATCAAGGAGCCGCCCGTATGCTGCAGGAAGCCACCCGTGTTCAAACCATCATTCGCGAAATTCACGCCGACCTGGAAACCCCGGTCAGCCTGTATTTGAAATTACGCGGGCAGGGGCCGTCGTTCCTGCTCGAATCGGTGGAGGGCGGGGAGCGCATCGCCCGCTATTCATTCATCGGCATTCATCCCCGTGCCCAGTACATCCTGCGCGATGGGCAGGTGGAAATCCGGGAAGGTATGGTTCGCCGTCTGGTTAATCTCGACCCCGGTACTGACCCGACCCGTTTTTTGCAGGCAGAACTGGCGCGGTTCCCCGTCCAATCGCTGCCGGGCGCGCCGCGTTTTACCGGCGGGTTGATCGGCTATCTGGGCTATGAATCGGTCCGCTATTTTGAACCGACCCTGATCGGGCAAATGAAATCCGCGGACGTGCCGGACGGCATCTACCTGCTGGCGGATACGGTGGTGGCGTTTGATAACGTCCGCCGTACGATCTTCCTGATCGCCAATGTGCTGGATGAGGATGAAGCCTCCGCCAATGCCCGTCTGGATACACTGGCTGACCTGATCGCAGAACCGCTTCCTGAAACCGATGGGCGCGCGGAAGCCGTATCGGGCACGGTTTCCAATATGCGGCAGGAGGAATTTGAGGATATGGTCGCCGCTGCCAGGGAGCATATAGCCGCGGGGGACATTTTCCAGGTGGTGCTTTCGCAGCGTTTCACCCGTCGTTCCACCGCCGATCCATTTGACGTGTATCGCGCGCTGCGCCGATTGAACCCTTCACCCTACATGTTCTTTTTTGATTTCGGGCCTGTGGATGGTGACCCGCTTTACCTGATCGGTTCTTCGCCGGAGATGTTCGTGCGTCTGGAAGACGGTACAGCGTCTCTGCATCCCATCGCCGGGACACGCCCGCGGGGAGCAGATGCCGCTGCCGATACGGCCCTGGCTGAAGAGCTGCTGGCAGATCCCAAGGAACGCGCCGAGCATGTGATGCTGGTCGATCTGGGACGAAATGACCTGGGGCGGGTATGTGAATACGGTTCGGTCAGGGTTTCCGACTTTTTCAATATTGAGCGGTATTCGCACGTAATGCACATCGTCTCGCATGTGGAAGGCAAGATGCGCCCCGGATTGACGGCTTTTGATCTCATCCGCGCGGCGTTTCCGGCGGGCACGGTAAGCGGCGCGCCCAAAGTTCGCGCGTTGGAGATCATCGCGCAACTGGAACCCGACGCGCGCGGCGCGTATGCCGGCATGGTCGGGTATTTTGGTTTTGACGGCAGCATGGATACCTGCCTGGCCATCCGCACCCTGGTCAAACGCGGCAACGCGTACAGCGTGCAGGCCGGCGCGGGGATCGTGGCTGATTCGAATCCGGTCAATGAGTACCGGGAAACTATCAACAAGGCCGGTGCCCTATTGCGGGCGCTGGACCTGGTGGAAGCGGCCCGTTAGAAGGAGGATTTCTGTGCTTGTTTTGATCGATAACTACGACTCATTTACCTACAACCTGGTGCAACTGTTTGGCGAGCTGGGCGCGGATGTGCGGGTTTTCCGCAACGATCGTATCAACCTGGATGACCTGGACGCGTTGCGTCCGGACCATCTGGTCATATCACCGGGTCCCGGCGAACCGATCGCCGATGGTGGTATCTCGGCGGATGCCATCCGCCATTTCACGGGAAAGATCCCGGTGCTGGGTGTGTGCCTGGGTCACCAGTGCATTGGTGCGGTGTACGGGGGGAAGGTGGGACGCGCCCCCAAATTGATGCACGGGAAAACATCACCCGTGAAGCACACCGGGACGGGGATTCTGAACGGCATCCCGACACCGTTCGAGGCCATGCGTTATCACTCGCTGGTTGTCTATGAACCCGACCCTGAAGTATTGGAGATCATTGCCGAGACAGATGAAGGGGAGATCATGGCGCTGCGGCACCGCGAGTTCCCGACGTACGGGGTGCAGTTCCATCCTGAATCTATTTTGACGGAACACGGCAGTCATCTGCTGAAGAATTTTTTGGAGCTGGAAGCAGTCTGGCAGGAGGAGAGATTGACATGTTAAAACCATATATTTCAAAAGTCGTAAACGGAACGAGCCTGACCGATGGGGAAGCGCGCGAAGCGATGAATATCATAATGACCGGCCAGGCCACACCGGCGCAGATCGGCGCTTATCTCATAGGGCTTCGCATGAAAGGCGAGACCATCGCCGAGATCACCGGATCGGTGCGGGCCATGCGTGAGAACGCCGTGACCATAAAACCTGATGTCACCGGGCAGAATGTGTATGACATTGTCGGAACAGGCGGCGATGGGAAATTCACATTCAACATTTCAACAGCGGCGGCTTTCATTGTGGCAGGGACGGGACGCAAGGTGGCCAAACACGGCAATCGCGCGGCTTCGTCCAAGTGCGGCAGCGCCGATGTGCTTTCCGCCCTCGGATTGAACCTGGATATGACCCCCGAAAATGTCCGTCGCGCGATCGAGGAGATCGGCATCGGGTTCATGTTCGCGCCGAAGTTTCACCCGGCGATGAAACATGCCGTCGGCCCGCGTAAGGAGATCGGTCAGCGCACCATCTTCAACCTGCTTGGCCCGTTGACCAACCCGGCCGGCGCCGATGTGCAGCTTATCGGTGTGTATTCGCCCGAGCTGACCGAACCGCTGGCTTACGTGTTGAAAGGCCTGGGGACTCGCGCCGCCATGGTGATCTATGGTGCTGGCGGCACTGACGAGCTTAATTCGGCCGGGCCAAACCGGGTCAGTCATTTGAAGGATGGTGCGGTAACCACCTATAGTTTTGATCCACAGGATATGGGTTTCAAACGCTCCACGATACAGGATCTGCTGGGTGGCACACCCGAGGAGTCGGCTGCCATGATGCGCGATCTGCTCAGTGGACGCAGCAGCGGTGCCTGCCGGGATACCGTTCTGCTCAACGCTGCGGGAACCCTGGCCGCTGAGACGGGTGATTTCAAATCCGCACTGGATGAGGTGACCGCCGCGTTGGATGACGGACGCGCCTTCGCCAAGATGAATGATCTGGTCAAATTCAGCCGCGCTTTTGCCTGAGGTGTGATGAGTATTCTGACCACGATACTGGAACAAAAGCAGGTGGAGATCGCGGCGTTGGATGGTGTGAACCTGCGCCGTGCTGCGGAAGCGGCTCCTGCTCCCCGTGATTTCGTTGGACTGTTGCAGGCCGGGCGGGTTGGACGGCGGCCGGCTTTGATCGCCGAGCTGAAACGCGCTTCACCATCCAAAGGACTGCTTGCACCGAACCTTGATCTGCTGGACGCCGCCGGTATCTACACGGCCAACGGTGCCGCGGCCATCAGTGTGCTGACAGATCACACGTTTTTTCAGGGCAGCATGGACACGTTGCGCGCCCTGCGCTTTACCCGGCGTATCGAGTTGCCGTTGCTGCGCAAGGATTTCATCATCAGCGATTCACAGTTGTATGAAGCGCGGGCCGGCGGGGCGGATGCCGTCCTCCTGATCGCGGCCGCGTTGACAGACGATGCCCATCTGGCGGATCTGCACGCGCTGGCGCTGGAACTTGGGCTGACCCCGCTGGTGGAAGTGCACGACCGGGCAGAAACTGAACGCGTGTTGAAGCTGACGGGGCTGCGCCTGGTAGGAATTAATAACCGGGATCTGTCCACATTCAATGTGACCCTTGCAACGACCGAAACCCTGCGTCCGCTGATCCCTGACGGGATCGCGGTGGTGGCCGAGAGCGGAATATTCACCGATGCCGATGTAACGCGGCTGGAATGCTGCGGAGTGGACGCGGTACTGGTGGGTGAGGCGTTGGTCACCGCGCCGGATATTGCCGCGAAGGTGCGGGAGATTTCCGGCCGGCCGGCGGAGGTAGGCACAGCATGACCGTTGTTAAGATATGCGGTATTACCTCAGAGACGGACGCTCGGGCGGCTGTTATGGCCGGAGCGGATTGCCTGGGATTTAATTTTTACGCCAAAAGCCCGCGTTGTATTGATGCGCGCACATGTATGCAGATCACAGATATGCTGATCCGGGAACATCCTGCTGTTTTGAGGATTGGCGTATTCGTCAATATGCCAGTGTTGCAGATTCTGGCGTTGATGCAGTCCTGCCAGCTTGATCTGGCTCAATTGCACGGGGACGAAAGCTCCGATGAACTGCGACAGCTTGGTCCACGGGCCTTTAAAGCCTACCGCGGTATTCCCACGAAAGTCAATGGCTACCTGAGGAATGATCCACCGGCCTGCCTGGTGGACGCGTCGGTGAAGGGGGCATACGGCGGGACGGGTATCACCGCGGATTGGTCTGCGGCGGCGCGACTGGCAGTCCGTGTCCCGCTGTTCCTGGCGGGTGGATTGACCCCTGACAATGTGACGGATGCCATCCGGCAGGTAAAGCCATGGGGCGTGGACACCGCGTCCGGGGTGGAAAGCCGCCCCGGGGTTAAGGATGCCGGGAAGATGAGAGAATTTGTCAAGGCAGTTCGCGGTGTTTGAGCTTGCGTCAGTGCCGCACGGCGTACCTGGCCGTGCAGGTATCGAAGTCAATGCCTCAGCCCTCGACAGGCTCGGGCTTCGGGTTTGTTGCCCTTCTACACGCACAGGGTGCGGATTGTTCCGTTCCCCGAGCCTGTCGAGGGGAACGAACATCCCTGAAGAATTGCAAAAATTACACCTTCCGATTAGTTCGGGGTGTGAAACGGAGAATCAATGACCACGTTATTACCCTCAAAATTTGGACCGTACGGCGGACAATTCGTCCCCGAAACGTTAATGCCGGCCCTGATCGAACTCGAAGCAGCCTTTGTCGCATCCCGCGATGACAGTGGGTTCCAGTCGGAATTCGGGCGTCTGATGGCCAGCTTTGTCGGCCGGCCCACGCCCATCACCCATGCCCGTCGGTTGTCCGAAAAGCTGGGCGGCGCGCAGATATACCTCAAGCGTGAAGACCTGGCACATACCGGCGCGCATAAGATCAATAACGCACTGGGGCAGGCACTTCTGGCCAAACAGATGGGTAAGAAACGCCTCATTGCCGAGACGGGCGCCGGACAGCACGGGGTGGCATCCGCCACCGCCGCCGCGCTGCTGGGACTGGATTGCGTGGTCTATATGGGCTGCGTGGATATCGAACGCCAGAAACCCAACGTGCACCGCATGGAGCTGCTGGGCGCCGAAGTGCGTCCGGTGACATCCGGCACACGTACGTTGAAGGATGCCATCAACGAAGCCATCCGCGACTGGGTGGCCAACGTCAATGGCACACATTATCTGTTGGGTTCCGCACTCGGACCGCACCCCTACCCGACGATGGTGCGCGAGTTCCAGTCGGTTATCGGACACGAAGCCCGCGCGCAGATGCTGGCCGATGTGGGCCGTCTGCCGGACTGCGTGGTGGCCTGTGTTGGCGGCGGATCGAACGCCATCGGCATTTTCCATGCCTTTCTCAATGATGAGGATGTGGAGTTGATCGGTGTGGAAGCGGGCGGTTCGGGTATCGCCAGCGGGAAGCACGCCGCGCGCTTTGGCGATCCGTCGAAGGCGCGTCTGGGTGTCATCCACGGTACGCGCACCATGGTCCTGCAGGATGCGGACGGGCAGATATCGGATACCTATTCCATCTCGGCCGGGTTGGACTACGCCGCCGTTGGTCCGGAACATTCGATGCTTCGCGACGAGGAGCGCGCTTTCTATACCTCGGCCACTGACGGGGAAGCCATGCAGGCTTTCTCGCTGTTGTGCAAAACCGAGGGGATCATCCCCGCGCTTGAATCATCCCACGCTGTGGCCGAAGCTGTGAAACGCGCCCCATCCATGCGAGCGGACCAGGTGATGCTGGTCAACCTCTCCGGCCGGGGTGACAAAGACCTCGACACCGTTCTTAAGGAAAGCAGCCGGTTCAATCTCTGAACCGCGTATATACAGGATACAGATATGAACCGAATTGACGCAGCCTTTACGAAGAAACCGATCTTTATGCCCTATTACCCTCTGGGTTATCCCGATCTGGAAACATCCATCAATGTGATCGAAGCGTTGGCCAATAATGGCGCCAACCTGGTGGAGGTGGGTCTGTCTTTCTCCGATCCGCTGGCGGACGGCCCGGTCATCCAGCAGGCCACGCAGGTGGCGCTGGAGCAGGGTATCACCGTAAAAAAGGCGCTGGAGGCCGTGACCGGGTTGCGGGCACGCGGTGTGGACATCCCGCTGGTGCTAATGGGTTACTACAACCCCATGATGGCATACGGGCTGGAGGCTTTCGTGCGCGACGCGCGCGCCGCCGGAGCGGATGGATTCATCATCCCCGACCTTCCGGCGGAGGAAAGCGGCGAGTTTGAGGCGCTGGCCGGTGACCTGCCGCTGATCCGCATGCTGGCGCCGACCACCCCGCCGGAACGCATGGAATTGCTGGCGCGTA
The DNA here is from genome assembly GCA_964446955.1 of uncultured Leptolinea sp. GTDB lineage: Bacteria > Chloroflexota > Anaerolineae > Anaerolineales > Anaerolineaceae > Leptolinea. The sequence goes on along the minus strand of CAYUQJ010000002.1, from coordinate 349,122 downwards.
ACGCGCGCGGCTTTATCTACCTGGTGAGCGTGACGGGTGTCACCGGGCTGCGGCAGTCACTGGCTGGAGGGTTGGGTGAGCTGGTGGGCCGGGTGCGCGAGCATACGGACGTCCCGGTGTGTGTGGGATTCGGCATCGGCACGCCCGAACAGGCGCGCGACGTGGGGCGCATGGCCGACGGCGCCATCGTTGGCACGGCGTGCGTGAAGACCATTGGTGAGAGCGGTGACCTGGTAGGGGCGGCTGCCCGCTTCGCGCACGAATTCAGCGCGGCCATGGCCGGGTGATGGGTATGGAGAATTTGTGCTGATTCCAAAAAGATAGTATGATGTTTGAAGATCGGGACATCCATCCCATACTACATTTTATTAATCCAGTAGCAGGAGGGTAGTAATGGCAGGAAAATTTGTTGTAACAAAAACCAAAAGCGGGAAGTTCATGTTCAACTTGAAAGCTGGCAACGGTGAGATCATTCTGACCAGTGAAGAATACGGCGCCAAAGCCAGTGCTATGAATGGCATCGAATCGGTTAAAAAGAACGCGGTGGATGATACCCGCTATGAACGCAAAGCTGACAAGAACGGCAAGCCGTTCTTCGTGTTGAAAGCCGGCAACGGCGAACCCATCGGCAAGAGTGAGACCTACTCCTCGGAATCCGCCATGGAAAACGGCATCAAGTCGGTGACGACCAACGCCCCCGGCGCCGCCGTAGACGACCAGACGGCCGAATAGTTCGGGTTTGATGAAAAGATGAGAGACGGGACCGGAAGGTCCCGTCTTTTTGTTTCCTGGAGAAGATTTCCGTCCGGGTATTGAAAACCGGGCAAGGTGGGATCGCTGTTGACCCCACCATGACACATTCCCATCGACTTGTAAGTGAAATTTCCTCCCGGTTTCCGTTCATACGGGATACTTTCGGACTATAATATTGCCATACCAGGGAGTTAAATTTAAGGAGAAAGCCATGATCGTAACAACCAAAGAACTATTTAAAGCCGCCTACGGCAAATATGCCATCGGCGCGTATAACATCAATAACCTTGAGCAGACCATGGGTCTGTTTCGCGGCAACATTGACAGCTCCGCCCCCTTCATCATCCAGATCAGCAAAGGCGCGCGCTCATACACCGACAAGATCATGATCGAAGGCCTCATCCGCTCGGCTGACCAGGTCTTCCCCGAAGCCATTTTCGCCGTCCACCTCGATCACGGCGATGAACAAACCTGCTACGACTGCATCAACAGCGGTTTCTACTCCTCCGTGATGATCGATGCTTCCGCCGAACCCTTCGAAAAGAACGTTGAGATCACCAAGCGGGTGGTGGATGCCGCGCATGCCAAAGGCATTGTCGTGGAAGCCGAACTGGGTAAATTGGGTGGTGTGGAAGAGCACGTCTCCGTCAACGAAGCCGACGCGAAACTGACAGACCCCGATGATGCCAAGAAATTTGTGGAACTCACCGGCTGCGATTCACTCGCCTGCGCCATCGGCACCAGCCACGGAGCGTTCAAATTCAGCGGCACGCAGGGCCTGCACTTTGATGTGCTGGAAGCCATCCAGAAGAACCTGCCGGGCTATCCGCTGGTGATGCACGGTTCCTCTTCCGTCCCGCAGGACGAAGTGGCGCGAATCAACGCCGCGGGCGGCAACCTCAAGGGTGCCAAGGGAGTGGATGCTGGCCAGTTCCTCCGTGCCGCCCAGTTGGGCGTGACCAAGATCAATATCGATACCGACGGCCGTCTGGTGTGGACCCGCGTTCACCGCGAACACTTCAATGAACACCCGGAAAACTTCGATCTGCGCCCGGTGGGCAAGGTCTTCATGGCCGAGTACGCCAAGTTCATTGCCGACAAGAACGTCAAACTTGGCAGCGCCGGTCAGCTGGAAGCCGTGCGCAAGCTGTTGAGCAAGTAATTTTCAAACGTATCGCATAGAATTCGCCCCTCTCAAACTTGAGAGGGGCGATGTTTTTTGTGCATTTTGTACGGTGGGATCGATTCTGATCCCACCAGTAGAATGCCTCACCGAACTGAGTCCATAACCATGTACCGATATACAATAGTCTCATGCCTGAATACAGACGAAACCGGGTGCCGGGCGGAACATACTTCTTCACGCTGGTTACCTTCAACCGGCAGCCATTGTTCTTTTCAAAAGCAAATAATCGGATGTTCATCAACGCGTGGAACGATGTACAAACCCGGCATCCCTTTGAAAGCATTGCCGCCTGTGTACTGCCTGATCATATCCACGCCATCTGGTAGCTGCCTGAAGGCGACGATGATTACCCAATGCGATGGGAAGAGATAAAACGATTATTCACTCAAGAATATCATAGAGAGAACCATAAGGGAGCCGGGCGAACACTTTCGCAACAATTACAGGGTGAAGCGACCATCTGGCATAGGCGATACTGGGAACACACCATACGCGACCAGGGTGACCTCAACGCGCACATTGACTATGTCCACATCAACCCTCTGAAGCATGGTCTGGTCAATGAAGTCAGGAATTGGCCGTGGTCCAGCTTTCACCGGTATGTTACTAATGGCGTTTATCCCTCCGACTGGGGCGGAAGGGCGGATATGAAATTGATGGATGTGAGCAGAGGGGAATAAGAAAGGTCACGCCTAAAGGATTGACGTGACCCATACATGAAGGTCTTGAATGGACGGGATCCGGGCTATTACGGTCATGGTGGGATCAAGAGCGATCCCACCGTACAAGGTGTGCAATCCCACCGTATTATTTCAAGCTCTTCACATACTCTTTACCCAGTCCCAGCACCTCGCCCACGATGGGCATCCATGTGCTGATGGGGATGTGCTGCGGGCACTTGCTCAGGCACTCGTCACACTGGACGCACAGTTCAGCTTTGGCTGCGTCAGGGATCCAGTTCTTGTACTCGTTGCGGCTGTCGGCCAGCGCGTCGTACAGCAGCGCCTTGTTATAGGCGTCAAAGTTGCGCGGGATGTTCACCCCCTGGGGACAGGGCAGGCAGTATTCGCAGCGTGTGCAGGGGATGGGGCTAAGGCTGTTGACAACCTCGCGCACTTTCAGGATCAGCTCGTTGTCGGCGGCCGTCAGCGTGCCGATGCCGGAGCGTTCCGCCGAAGCGATGTTCTGTTCCACCTGTTCCAGCGTGCTCATACCACTCAGCACCATCGAGACCTCCGGCTGATTCCACAGCCACTGCAGCGCCCAGTCGGCGGGCGTTGCGTCGCGCGAAGCGCTCTGCCACAGCGGGCGGACGGCGGGGATATCCAACGCCAGCTTGCCGCCCAGCAGCGGCTCCATGATGACCACGCCCAGTCCCTTCGCGGCGGCGTAACGCAGCCCTTCCGTTCCGGCCTGGTAGGCGGTGTCCATGTAGTTGTACTGGATCTGGCAGAAATCCCATTTGTCATAGTGGTCCACGATCGTTTTGAAGGTTTCCAGATTGTCGTGGAAGGAAAAACCCAGGTGGCGGATGCGGCCGTCGGCCCGGGCGGCTTCGGCGCGTTTGATCACGTCGTGTTTCAACACATGGTCCGTCCACGAACCGCGGTTCAGGGCGTGCAGCAGGTATAGATCGAAATGATCGGTCTGCACGCGGGTGAGCTGCTCATCAAGCAGACGGTCAAAATCACCCGGTTCATGGATCAGCCAGACAGGGGATTTATCGGCCACACGCACTTTATCTCGCAGACCGCCGGCCAGCGCTATGCCGAGGGCAACTTCGCTCTTGCCGCCGTGATAACCGTAGGCGGTATCGTAGTAGTTGACACCCGCCTCCACCGCGGTGTGGATCATCCGATCCATTTTTTCCTGGTCGATCCGGTCAGCCTTGCCGTCAATGATGGGCAGGCGCATACATCCGAATCCCAGCGCCGAGGGCTGCCATCCGATATTGCCGAATTTGCGGTATTGCATCATAGGACTACTCCTGTAACGCGTTGTTAGAGATTGGTCAATTTTTCCATGGCATCGGGGTAACGCTCCCCGATCACCTTGATTTTAACCGAAGCGTCCTCGATCTCACGCAGATCATCAGCGGTCAACGCGATGGACGCGGCACCGATATTCTCGTCCAGCCGCTCCACTTTGCGTGTGCCGGGAATGGGCACGATCCAGGGCTTTTGCGCCAGCAGCCAGGCGAGGGCGATTTGCGCGGGTGTGGCATTTTTGCGACCGGCGATCTGTCCCAGCAGATCGACCAGTGCCCGGTTTACCTCGCGGGCTTCCGCGGTGAAGCGCGGCAGCATGTTGCGTAAATCACCGGCAGCGAAGTTGGTACCGGCATTGATCTTTCCGGTCAGGAAGCCGCGTCCCAGCGGGCTGAAGGGCACAAATCCGATTCCCAGTTCTTCCAGGGTGTTGAGGATCTCGCCTTCCGGGCGGCGCCACCAGATGGAATACTCGCTCTGCACGGCCGACACCGGTTGCACAGCGTGCGCGCGGCGGATGGTCTGCGCGTTGGCTTCCGACAGGCCGAAATGCTTCACCTTGCCGGCCTGTATCAGGTCTTTTACCGTACCGGCCACCTCTTCGATCGGTATATTCGGATCCACGCGGTGCTGGTAAAGCAAATCGATCACGTCAATGCCCAGACGTTTCAACGACGCGTCGCACACCGCGCGAATATGCTCCGGCCGGCTGTCCACGCCGCTTAAACCCGGCCGGCCGTTCGCGTCGTGGCCGAAGCCGAATTTGGTGGCGATCACCACGCGGTCCCGCACAGGGGCCAGCCCTTCGCCCACGAGCTCCTCGTTGGTGAAGGGCCCGTACAACTCGGCTGTATCGAAAAAGGTGATCCCACGATCAACAGCCTGCCGCAGAAACGTGATCATCTCTTTCTTTTCAGGATACGGGGGAAAGGAATGTGTCATCCCCATGCAGCCCAGTCCAAGCGCGGAGACTTCCAGATTGTTGCCCAGTTTTCGTTTTTGCATTGCTATATCTCCTCTTTTATCTGATCTGATAATTTCTTCTCTTTCGCCAGGATGGCATCTTCATAAACCCGAATCTTGTAGTCGAGGATTCGCATCGTCTCCCGCATCTCATCAATCCGGGCAGCCAGCAGTTTACGCTGTTCTTTCAGGATCTCTTTTCTGACTTCGATGGTTTCGTCACCCTGCAAGACCAGCTTCATGTAATCCGTCAGTGTCTCGATGGGCAACCCGGCACGGCGCATACACTGAATGAATTCCACCCGGCGTAGATCTGTATCGTCATAATCACGGATGCCATTGCCGGCACGATTCACGGCGGGGATCAATCCGGCCCGTTCGTAGTACCGCAGGGTATCTATTGAGATATGATATTTCCGGCTCACTTCCGCTATTTTCATTTTCTCATCTTTCCTCTCCCCAATAGTCTAACACCTGGAGTTAACTCCAGGTCAAGGGTTTTCAATGAAAGCTGTGCTTTTTTTATACAGGTGGGAAAAAGCTAGGCTAACAACCAACTTCAGAGGGCTGTCAGAGAAAGAAATTATGAATCATAAACAGAATGGGATCAAAGAGATCACATTCTGTTTTATTGTTATCTGCTTTCTGCCCGGAGGCAGCTTTACCATGTGCCGCGATTCAGGCGGAAACGCCCATTATCCGTGCCAGGTCATTCAGCGCGGCCTGTTCCGCTTCGTTTACTTTTTCGCCGCCAATCCCCAGAAAACCGCCTTCACGGGCGGCTTCCGCGGATTTGTGTGCCACGTCCAGCAGCCACTTTTTGAACCCGTCAGCATCTTCGGGGGCTTTGGCGGTCACCAGTGCGGAGAGGTCACGAAAGTACTGGAGACATTGTTCTCTGGCGTCGTCCACGCTGCCAGTCAAAACCGGGGATTCCAACCGCACACCCTGGTCAATCCGCTGCTTGATATCCGCTGCCAGTTCATCAACCAGGCTGTTGCCGGTAGATTTGCGGATGGCAGAGACGACTTCGTTGGTGGCTGCCATCATTTCTTTTATTATCCCCATCATTCCGCTGGGGCTGGCAAGGGAAATATAGAAAGCGGTCATCTCCGCTGCCTTGAGGAGCTGGTTCCATTCACCTTCCGAAAAGTCAAATCTGTGATCCATATTTCCCTTTCCTGTATATTCCTTGAACAGAAGATAATTCTGCGTTAATTGTACCTTTTGCGCGAGAATAAGGGCGAATAGCGGTGAAATATCGCGGTATTTTTCTGGCCCATCTTTTCACTCGCGCCTCTGTATAATCATATTGAAATAAGCCCTTACAAAGGAGGGTTATATGCCTGCGATTACGATCAACGGGAAAGTGTATGCCAACCCGGATGATGTACCGGTTGAGTTGTGGTCCGCTTACCTGAAAGCGCTGGAAGTGGTGCACGATACAGACGGCAACGGCATCCCGGATTTTCTCGAAGGGAAAACCGCAAAACAATCCGGCGGATTGCCGGTCACTATGGAAGTGGAGGCGGACACCCGGTTCGTCGTGGGTGACAACGTGTTTGCCCGTCTGGATGAATTGCCACCGGAAGCCCGGATGAAATATGATCAGGCGATGAAATTGGTGGCAAAAATCCTGCCGGATTCAAACAGCGATGGTATTCCTGATCTGCTGGAAGGAACGCCCGGTAGGGCGGCATTGCCCCGTCAGCCATCTACTACGCAGATTTTTTCCCGCGATTCAATGCCTTCTGTATTTCAGGATGAGTCGACTGATATCCGGCGTGCCATCAAGCTGGCGGTCTTTATCACGTTGTTGTTGGGGATGGTTGGATTATCCGCTTATGTTTTCTTGATCCTGTACAACTAGATTGGGTCCTGAAACCCGGCAGAATTAATGCCATCAACGGGTGAAGGAAAGGGTTCATAGAGAGGATTATTATCCCGGATATTTTGCCGGTCTATTAAGAAAATCTCTCCAAAAAACTCTTCGTGGTGATTGATTAAGGCTATAATGCAGTGGGGGTTTATTTATCAGGCTTCATGGCAGGATTTGACCATCGATGAACAACGTTGCAGAAAAGGCCGGAATTCATTACAGGATCATTGATACAGAAAAAGCTAATGCCCCGTGGATTGTAATGGTTCATGGGTACACCCATAACCACGCGTACTTTTCCCGCCAGATCCCGTCTTTCAAAGACGCGTACCGGCTCTTCCTGGTTGACCTGCGGGGGCACGGCGGGTCTGCCAGTATCCCCGGCCCATTCGGTGCGGAAGAGTACGCCGATGATATCCTGACCGTCCTGGATAAAACGGGAATCGGGACTATTAATTACTGGGGAACGCATACCGGCTCAGCCATCGGTCTGGTTATGGCTCTGCGCCGGCCCCGGCTTTTCCGTTCCTTGATCCTTGAGGGAACGTTTCTCCCCGGATTTCCCATGCCGCGAGTGGGTGAACTGATCACCAGGGCGCGATCGATGATCCGCGAAAAAGGATTACAGGCTGCCCGTGATGACTGGTTTGACAATGCGGACTGGTTCAGCCATATCAACCGGTTTCCGGAGGGCTGCCGCGCGCAGGAACATCGGGAGATGCTCAGTGATTTTGACGGCGGACCCTGGCTGTGTGACCTGGAACCGCGTCCCGTTACGCCGGTTGCGGATCAATTGAGTGTCATTAAACAACCGGTTCTCGTTTACAATGGTGTGAACGACCTGCAGGATTTTATAAGGGCCGCATTGTTTCTGGAAAAGGGGTTGCCCGCGGTAAAGCGCGAAGTCATCCCGGATGCGGGTGGTTTCCCGGCCTGGGAAAACCCTGATCTCGTCAACAGATTGGTTCGATTGTTTTTGGAGGGATTGACAGCATGACCGGTATTTTACGATCAAGAGGCGGGGGTTCCATCAAAGAGATCATTCAGTTGTACTACCGGTACAATACCTGGGCGAATAATCGAATAATGGACACGGTTGCGTTGCTGGATGAGACCCAGTACCGCGCGAATTCCAATCCCTCTTTTGGATCGGTGCACAATACGCTGGTGCACATCATGAGCGCCCAGTGGATATGGCTCGGCCGCTGGATCGGAAGTTCACCGAAATCCCATCTGGACCCCACTACATTTGCTGATCTAAAAGAAATCCGTACGCGCTGGAATGAGGTTGAAAGTAACACTCAGCGGTTCATTTCACGTACGACGGAAGAGGAAATCGGCGGGTCCATTTTCTTTATGAATTCTCAGAATCAAAAAAAGATCTATCCACTCTGGCAATTGATGATGCATCAGGTTAACCATGCCACCCAGCACAGAAGCGAAGTCGCGCTGATTTTGACCTGTTTCAATCATTCACCGGGTGATATGGACTTGCGCTACTTTATTGATACAGAACCGCAAATCTCCTGACCGTTTTCAATAAAACCCCCTTAGGGTGAAGAAAAACCTGGAATAACCTATGACAGGCTCTGAAAAACGCAATGCTGTCTTCCTGTTGACCACGTTGATGGCCGCGGTCGTCTTGCTGGCTTTCAGTCTCTCCGGTCTTGAATTGAAGCCGGGGATGCCCCTGCCGGAAATGCAGGAGAACCAGGTTGTGGCAGCCATGCCGGATTCTGGTCCGCTTGAACCACTCTCCATCAACCGGTTCTTTGCGACTTTGTTTGGCATACTTCTAGTCTGTTCCATAATCTATACGATATACCGTTTGTTCCGCGGAGCAAACTGGCATGATATTCTGGCGGTGCTGCGATTAATCATCATAGTTGCCGTAATGGCGACAGTTGTTATTCTCGTGGTTTTATTGGCACCGGTAAGTGAAGGAGTGCCAGAAGTCCAGGTTGTGCTTCCGACCCCCATGCCGCCGGAGACTGCCCCGCTTGGGCCGGTCCCGTCCGTATTGCTGTGGGTTGTAGGATCCGCCCTGTTGGTTACCGGGCTTGCGATCGCCGTTTGGATATACCGTTCCACGATTAAGAGGGATACAGCCATAGATATGGTGGCGCATCAAGCGGAAAAAGCCCGGCAGGATCTGTTGCTTGGGGTTGGTTTAAAGGATGTGATCCTCAAGTGCTACCGAGCTATGAGCATGGCGTTGGAGCGGGAACGGGGAATTGAACGGGACCAGTCCATGACCACGCTCGAATTTGAAGAAGAATTGACGACAGCCGGTGTGCCGGCTGGTCCGGTTAGTGAGTTGACCCGGCTTTTCAACCTGGCGCGTTATGGTAACTGGCAGCCGGCGGTGGATGATGAGCGCAGAGCCATCGACTGTTTTGAAGCCATTTCCAGTTTCAGCCGCGAAAACCGGAAGGTGGATTGACGTGAAGATCTCACCCCGGCTTCTTATTTTTCTCTTTATTTTATTGGCCATTCTGTTTATCGGATTGTTGAACTGGCAATATGTTTTTGACAATGTTGTCCATCCGGTGTCACTGGTGATCTGGCTGCTATTGCGAATCTTTGTGTTGAGCATTGGTCAGAAATACTACTGGTGGGCGTTGATCCTTGCTGTGCTGGTACTGGCTGTCCGGTTGATACCGCGGGAACAAACGACCATCGCGAAAGAGGAAATCAACCGCTCCAATGAAACATTGAACTACATCGAACACTGGCGTTCCCTGTATATCCCGAATGAGTCCAATGCATACGGAAAATTCCTGGAGCGGGAATTCCTGCGCATGTTGGTGACCATGTATTCCGCCAAATTGCGCGTGGCACCGGATTTTAAACTCTATGACGCGTTACGTCAGGGTGAGATACCGATCCCTGAAGACATACGGAAGTATCTCTATACCGAGATCCCCCGCAGGGAAGACTGGTCTTTGCGTCGAATGCTGCAAGCGATTCGTGATTGGCCGGGCAAGATGTGGCACCGGTCCAGAGGAATAGACACATTGGATCATTACCGAAAGATCGAAGACGTACTGGATTTTTTGGAATCTTCATTGGAGATGAAACATGACAAGTAAACCGACAGGTTCTATGAATATTGAGCAGGTCGCGGACCTTTCCGCAAAAGTCATTCAGGAAATTGAGAAAGCGGTCATTGGAAAGCGCGATGTGCTTGATCAGATGATGGCTGCATTTTTGTCAACAGGCGGGCATATATTGCTGGAAGATTATCCGGGTCTGGCCAAAACGCTCATTGCCAATTCCTTTGCATCTGCCCTGGGCATGAAATTCAAACGCATCCAATTCACGCCCGATCTGTTGCCGGGGGACATTACCGGCGGATATATATTTGAGAGTGATAAGAACCGGTTTATGCTGCGTAAAGGTCCCATTTTCACCAACATCCTGCTGGCAGATGAGATCAATCGCGCGTCTCCGAAAACGCAATCGGCTTTGTTGGAGGCCATGCAGGAATATCAGGTCACGCTAGAAGGTGAAACCCAATCGCTGCCTGATCCGTTTATTGTGATCGCGACACAGAATCCCATCGAATATGAAGGCACCTTCCCTCTTCCGGAAGCCCAATTGGACCGTTTCATGGTGAAGATATCGGTCGGGTACCCGCAGCCGGATGAAGAAGATGAGATCTTGAGGCGCAGGGCCGAACGGAAGATGGATGCCGTGCCCTTGGAGGCTGTTACAACACCGGAATTGTTCCTGCAAATGCGGAAAGCGGTTGAGGGTGTGTATGTGGATGACGATGTACGCCGTTACATGGTGAACCTGGTCGATAAATCGCGCAACCACAGGCAGGTGGCGGTTGGAGTAAGTCCGCGTGGATCATTGGCTTTATTGAAACTGGCACGAGCCTGGGCGGCCATCCATGGACGCGGGTTTGTCATTCCGGATGATGTCAAACAATTTATTCAACCCGCGCTGGCCCACCGTATCATTCTTGATCCAAGCCTGTGGGATGTAAAAAAGTCTGAGAACCGTGTGGTAGACGAAATTGCCCATTCTGTTCCTGTCCCGGTACTCAAGCCAGAGAATGATCAGTAAGGTCAGGGTTGTTTCTACGGTTATTCTGGGGCTGTTAGCCGCCGCTCTGGTCACTCGCAACAGCGAAGCGGCCTGGCTCATGATTCCTTTTGTGGCGTATCTGCTCGTGGGAGTATTGCAGGCTCCTGATCGGACCAGGATTAAATTGACAGCCGGGCGGAAAGTGCGGCAGACAAGGGATGGGGGGAAGGTGGATGTTGCCACCACCGTATCGCTGAAAAATGAATCCAGCCTGCCACTTTGCGTGTGGATGGGTGAAGCGGTTGTGCCGGAAGCTGAGATCACCGGTGGAGACCTTGCCCAGCACGTATATCTTAGCCCGGAAGAGACGGCTGAAATGGAATACAACTTCGTTGCCGCGCGCGGTAATTTTTCCTGGGAAAAGATCAATCTAAGGGTCAGTGATCCTTTTAATCTGGTTAGCGTTCGGATGTCCATACCCGCGTCCGGTGATATTCAAGTCAGACCTTTGATCCATAAATTTAAGCCGATCGGGTTGCGTCCCCGTAGTACCGTGCATTCCCCGGGTTCGATTCCAGCCAGGTTGGGCGGCAGTGGCACTGACTTCTACGGTGTCCGGGAATATCATCCCGGAGACCCCCTTCGTTCCCTCGACTGGCGTATGACCGCCCGTTACCCGTACAAATTCTTCACCAAGGAATTTGAGCAGGAAGAGATCGCCGATATTGGGATAATTCTGGACGCCCGGCAAAACATGGAGATGGTGGTCAATGGCGATAGTCTTTTCGAACACTCTGTGAATGCTGCGGCATCGTTGTCTGAGATGTTTTTGCACCAGGGACACCGGGTCAGTTTACTGGTTTATGGAAAACGCTTGTCCATTGTCTTTCCGGGGTATGGAAAAACGCAGCTTCATCGGGTTATGAGTTGTCTGTCAAAAGCAAAAGTCGAGTTGGATGACCGCGTTTCAACCCATCTTGATTTCCTTCCCATCCGGGTATTTCCCAGTCGTTCTACAGTAATATGTATCAGCCCGCTGGCTTCGGGTGATAAAACCATGTACCAGCGTTTAAAGGCCAATGGTTACCAGGCTGTTTTGATCAGCCCGAACCCGGTTGAATTCGGCAAACCACTCTTTAGAACTGACAGGGACACAAAACTGGCTGTACGGACGGTGCTTTTAGAGCGGCGGCTTAATCTGGATGCGGTCGCGCAGCTGCAAATCCCGGTGATCAACTGGAAGGTTAGCCAGCCCTTATATCCGTTGGTCAGAAACGCGTTGACCCGGTCGCGCGGACAGGGTGGGTAAATGTCTGACTTAAAGATCAAATTTGTGTATTACGGATGTGTGGGAATTCTGGCTGTCGCGTTAACTGCCGGGTTTGGATTGAACCGATTGTGGATCGGTCTGGCCGGCACAGGTCTGGTTATTGTGGTATGGATCATTGCAAAACGGTATTCATCAAAATGGCTGGCTCACATCTCAATGATCGCTTCAACCGGACTGGCGTGCGTCGGTGTTTTGACCGGTGCACCGGGGTGGCTGATGCTCATAGCAGTCGGTTTTACGCTGGCAACCTGGGATCTGTTGATACTCTTAATGACTACGGCTCATGATCCGAACAATCCCCAAAACCGGCGTTATATATACATACACATTAGATCGCTGGCTGTAGTGGTCGGGTTATCCATACCGGGAGCGATCATTGGGCGATCGATCCAATGGGACTTGCCATTTATCGTACTTGTTCTGGTGACGGGTCTCATCCTTGTCGTTTTTGACAGGGTATGGCGCATACTGGCAAGAGGATAGAATTCTGCGCGGCAAACCGTTATGCCGTATGTGTTCATCTTTCTTGCGTAAATCGGATAAATGAGTATGATTTAATCACCTTTCAAAACCGCGTGTGATATATCAGATTTTCTGAAGCCTGAACCTCCGGGGGGAGATCATCAAAGCAGATTGTTTCCAATTGCATACTCTTCACCTTTTAGAAAGGAGGTGATTGTTCTTCGGGAGTGTACGGCCGTGTGCGTTTTTTAAACCCACAATTCCTAAGGAGATAAAGAGATGTCGAAACGATCAATGAGCTTGTTTGGTTTTCTGGCAGTGATGATTCTGGTTCTATCCGCTTTTGTACCCGCGGCTCCTGCCCGGGCGGATGGCGGTGAAGTGTACTACCTTAATTTCAAACCGGAAGTCGCCGAGATCTATACCAAGATCGCGGATGCCTATAAGGCCGAGACCGATGTTACATTGAAGGTAGTTACCGCTGCCTCCGGTACGTATGAGCAAACATTGAAATCAGAAATTGCCAAAGCGGATGCGCCGGTATTGTTCCAGATCAATGGCCCGGTGGGATATGCCGCCTGGAAAGAATACTGCGCAGACCTAAAGGATACCGAGTTGTATAAACACCTGTCGGATAAATCGATGGCAGTAACAGAGGGCGAAGGTGTTTTCGGCTTGCCGTATGTGGTCGAAGGATATGGCATTATTTACAACAATGCCATTATGACCAAGTATTTTGCCATGGAAGGTGCCAAAGCCAAATCAATGGATGAGGTCAAAGATTTCGCCACATTGAAAGCCGTGGTGGAGGATATGACCGCCAAGAAGGACAAACTCGGCATCAAGGGCGTGTTCTCGTCCACATCCCTTAAACCCGGTGAAGACTGGCGCTGGCAGACACATTTAGCCAATGTTCCGGTTTTTTATGAATTCCGAGACAACAAAATCGACCTGGCCAGTGACGCGACCAATGAGATCAAGTTCCAATATTCCGATAACTACAAAAATATATTTGACCTGTATATCAACAACTCGGTGACATCGTCCAAGCTGTTGGGCAGCAAGAGTGTGGATGATTCCATGGCAGAATTCGCGCTGGGCCAGTCCGCCATGGTGCAGAACGGTAACTGGGCCTGGGGACAGATCTCCGGTGTTGACGGCAATACTGTCAAGGCCGAAGATGTAAAGTTCCTGCCCATCTATACTGGAATGCCGGGCGAGGAGAAACAATCCATCAGCATCGGCACGGAGAATTTCTTTGCCATAAATGCCAAAGCACCGGCCGACAAACAAAAACTGGCCGCCGATTTTATCTACTGGCTGTACAGCAGCAAGACCGGCAAGGCGTTTGTGACCAATGACCTGAAATTCATCGCTCCGTTTGATACCTTTGCCGAAAATGAAAAACCAACCGATCCGCTGGCCAAGGAAGTCATCCGCTACATGAGCACCGCTGACCTTTACAACGTGGCATGGAATTTCGTTAAATTCCCGAGCCAGACCTTCAAGGATAATTTCGGCGCTGCTCTGTTGAAATATGCCCAGGGCAATATGAAATGGGATGATATTAAGACCCAGGTTGTGAACGATTGGAAGGCCGAAAGCGGGAGATAACCCGGGAAAACCCATTTTCAAGATTTATTGGATGGGTATAACTGAATAAGACGGATGCTATTTTGCAGGGGTGGCTGGTCAGACTGATAATGGACAAGAGAGGCCACCACCCCTGCATGAATGGAAGGGTTTCCTTCTTTCTCCAGATGACACTCTTTTTTGAGTAGAGCGGGAGTCCCCTGTGCAAAAAATGCCATTAAAGTACTACCTCATTTTTACCCTGCCGACTTTGATCGCGTTTCTGATAGCCTTTCTGATTCCGTTCCTTGCGGGAATCTACCTTTCCTTTACAGAATTCACCGCCGTAACTGACGCGAAATGGGTGGGGTTAACCAACTACATGCGGGCTTTTACCGAAGACCGGACATTTATTAACGCGTTGATATTTACGATGAAATTTGCCGTTGTTTCCGTCGTATTGATTAATGTCCTGGCTTTCTTTATCGCCGTTCTATTGACCCGGAAGGTAAAGGCGACCAATGTGTTCCGGACTGTTTTCTTCATGCCAAATCTGATCGGTGGAATTATTCTTGGTTATATCTGGCAATTGATCATAAACGGTGTCCTCATCAATTTTGGGGTGGATATTACATTTGACGCGAGTTACGGGTTCTGGGGATTGATCGTGCTGATGAACTGGCAGATGGTCGGTTACATGATGATCATCTATATCGCCGGTATCCAATCGATTTCCCCGGAACTGATCGAAGCGGCGAAGATCGATGGGGCCAATGGTTGGCAGATATTGCAGAACGTCACCATCCCGATGGTGATGCCGGCTGTGACGATCTGTACGTTCCTGACGGTTGCCAACTCGTTTAAGCTGTTCGACCAGAATCTGGCATTAACGGCCGGTGCTCCTGACAGGCAGTCAGCCATGCTCGCGCTGGATATTTTCACCACATTCTATAACCGGAACGGTTACGAAGGTGTGGGTCAGGCGAAAGCAGTCATCTTTTTTATCATTGTCGCGGTTATTGTCCTGTTCCAGTTACGGCTGACCCGCACGAAGGAGGTGGAGAACTAATGGAAGCCAGGGAGAAAGTGATAGACCGAATCATCTTTGTTGTAATGGTGATTCTAGCCATAGCCTACATGTTGCCGATACTGGTTGTCCTAATGAACTCTTTCAAGGGACGCTTCTTTATCGCTGATACGCCCTTTTCTTTACCTGATGTTGACACCTTTGTGGGGCTGAAAAACTACACCAGCGGCCTCGAGAAAACCGGATTTATCCCGGCTTTTGGTTATTCACTGTTCATAACAGTATTTTCTGTTGGAGCGATCCTCCTCTTTACATCCATGACAGCCTGGGCAATAACGCGGTCAAAATCGCGATTCAGCAGTTTTTTCTATTACCTGCTTGTTTTTTCCATGATTGTGCCATTCCAGATGGTGATGTTCACCATGTCCAAGATGGCTAATATCACTCATCTGGACAACCCGGTGGGAATCATTGTCATATACCTGGGATTTGGAGCTGGCTTGTCGGTATTCGTATTTAGTGGATTCATAAAAGGCATTCCACGGGAAATTGAGGAGGCTGCGCTGATCGATGGCTGCAACCCGATTCAGACGTTCTTCCTGGTTGTAATGCCAATCCTCAAGCCTATTCTGATTACAGTAGCCATCCTCAATACGATGTGGATCTGGAATGATTACCTGTTGCCATATCTGGTTATTGGAAGCAATTACAAAACAATCCCCATTGCCGTACAATATTTACAGGGTGGATATGGCAGCCGTGATATGGGTGCCATGATGGCTATGCTGGTGCTGGCGATCATTCCCATAGTGATCTTCTACCTGTCGTTGCAGAAATATATCATTAAGGGTGTTGTCGCCGGGGCGGTTAAGGGATAGCCGAATTGAGGTTGCAAAATCAGAGCTGCCCGCGAGGACAGCTCTTTCTTTGTGTTGGATTGTTAGTGAGGATGGTAAATTTGATTTGTAATAGAATTGAGCCATGACCAAACTGGCGGTAAAGCGGCATAAAAAGCGGGGTACGGAGATACAGTTCATCAACCCGGGTGGTGGAAATGAATTGAGGCTGGTACGGGCATCCAATGTGGATCATGTTTTCCCCTGTCATATTCACCGTTCGTATACACTGGGGGTTGTCACATCGGGTACGCGTATCTTTCAAATAGATGGAAAAGACCAGGTTATAACGGCACCGGATGGTTTCGTTATCAACCCGTACCAACCACATGCGTGCCGCCAGCAGGGAATTGACGGGCATGATTACCGCGTGGTTTCCATCAGCCAGGAGTTGATGCGGCGCGTCTTTCTGCGTTTTACCGGAAAATCTGGATTGCCGTATTTCCCTTGTGTAAGGATTCCGGCGGATGACGCTCACGCACTGTTGCAGCGCATCATAAATCCCGGATTGCCGGAGTCTGAACCCGGCGATGAAAACCTGGTAAACCTTCTGGCAACGATTATGGGGAAATATGCCGCCCGGCAGCCTGTTGATGAATCGGGAAGATTAAAAGATTCCTTTGTAAAACAGGCTTCAACATTCATTGATGAGAATGCCGAAAGGCAAATAGACCTGAATCAGCTTTCAGAGATGGTCCATGTCAGTCCATTTCACCTGAACCGTATTTTTCGCGAAAGGATCGGTCTTCCCCCAAAAGCGTATCTGCTTCAGGTGCGCATCAAACAATCCATTCGATTGCTTCTGGATACCCGATCCATTGCTCAGGTGGCGATTGAAATGGGTTTTTCGGACCAGAGTCATTTCACCCGTTTCTTTAAAAAGAATGTGGGTGTATCGCCGGGACGTTTTCTTGATTTAAATACTTCCGGAACGCGTTAGTTTTTCACGCGTTCCGGCTTTTTTATTTTAGCAGCTATATCAATGCGGGTATGAATTTCGCGAGCATAAAGATATCTTCATCTCCGGCCATAACCCGGTGGTTCATCCCTTGAGGGATGACGATCATATTTCCGGCTGTATAGGAAACCTCTTTATCCTCAAGAATGCCTTTACCAGTTCCGGATATTACTTCATGCAATTCCCAGTTGGTGGCGTGTATATGTTGGCTGATCTCACATCCGGCCTGTACCCTTACCAGGTGGCAGCTGAATTTTCCTTCCGTGGTTTCACCTTTCACCAGGTGCTTAAGAAAGACACCTTCACAGGTTGCGTGTTTGTTCCAGGTCAGATCAGCCTTGTTGTAATCCTTCTCCATCGTCTTGATCGTACCTTTTTCCAATATGCTTTGCATGATGAACCATCCTTTTTTTGAGTTTATGGTATTACCCGTATCCCGGAAAATCTTGTACGTTCTTGCGGGTTTTTCGTCCGGAAAAATTCGCTGATTTCTTTATGAATTGAGATAGGTATAATGAAAAAAGTTGATGTGGAAATCGCACGGGTCGTAAAGTGTTACCGTACCTCAGATAAAACCGTTCAACCCGGAGGATCGTTATGAAGACTGGATTTCTGGCAATGGTTATCAGCGTTGTGGTTTTCGGGTTGGGGTGCAATCTGACACAGACATTAACTTCAGACAACACATCAATCCCATTAACAACCTCGCAAAGTAATGAAAACAAAAATCCGCAGGATTCGCGTATTGATCCGGTAACCCGGTCTGATCTGAACACTCCTGCCAACTTGCTTAAACCGGAGGATTTTTCTTACCTCGGCGCTTTCCGGCTACCCGGGACTGAAGACAGACCAAGGACATTCGCTTATGGTGGAAATGCCATGACCTTCAACCCGGCTGGTGACCCGGCTGGAGCGGATGATGGTTTCCCAGGATCGCTTTTTGTGACGGGGCATGACCGAATTCCTTATGGAGATGTACCGGATGGCGACCAGGTGGCGGAGATCAGCATTCCTGTGCCCGTTCCCGGGAAAAACCTGGAGGTATTGCCTACGGCGGAATTTTTGCAGGACTTTGCCAATGTTACAGCCGGGGCTTTTTCCGAAATGGATGAAATACCCAAAGTTGGAATGGCTTATTTAAACCGCACAGAGACCGGTCCGTTGATCCACCTGGCTTGGGGCCAGCATTTGCAGCCGCAGGATGCCGCATCACACGCCTGGTTTTCACCTGACCTGAAGAATCCTGATCTGACAGGGTTCTGGTTCATCGGGAACCAGGACCTGTACAGCGTGAACGGTTATATGTTCGAGATTCCGGCGGATTGGGCGGATGCCAATACCGGCGGGCGCTATCTGGGAACGGGGCGCATGAGGGATGGCGGGCAGGGGGGCATGGGGCCGACACTGCTGGCATACCGTCCGTGGCAGGATGACGGCTCACCGGCGCCCAATGGCACCCATCTGGAAGAAATTCCTCTCCTGTTGTATGAGAAATCAAGCAACACAGAGGAATTTGTGCATTGCATGGACGGTTACCAGCATGCCGATGAATGGGAAGGGGGCGCGTGGCTTACAACGCCGGATGGCAGGAGTGCTGTGCTTTTTGCCGGAACCAAGGCGACCGGAGAAAAAACCTGGTATGGATATATCCATCCGGATGGACCAGACCATGTCTGTGTGGACGCTCACGTTACCGATAGCCCGACATGCCGGATGGCTGATGGAAGTTTGTGTCCTCAATCTGACATGGGAGGGTGTTGTTCTGAAGAAGAGGGCGACTGTATTTCCATGCGCGGTTGGATGTCCAGCCGTTTTGATGCCCAGATGATCCTCTATAATCCGGACGATCTGGCAAAGGTGGCGGCGGGTGAAATGGAATCCTGGGAGCCACAACCCTATTCTGTGATGGATATCGATGAATTTCTTTTATTATCGGCTCCGGAATGGGAAACACAGATGGTGGCCAGTGGTGACCAGCGCCGTTATCGCATTGGTGATGTGTCCTTTGACCGGACCAGCGGTTTGTTGTATGTGCTTGAGCAATACGCCGATGAAGCAAAGCCGCTGGTACATGTCTGGAAGGTGAAGTAGCCTTTGCCGGGTTTTTCTTTCATATAGATGAAGAGTTGATCACTATTTTTGATCCAGTAATAAATAAACTTCTTTCGAGAGATTCGCTAAGAGGTGTAAAATGGCATGCGGTTTACCGAAGTAATGATTTTGAAGTGACGGGTGGTTTTTAGCGAAGTTATGAGTGAGTGCACAACAGATAAGAATAACGTATCAGTGGACACGATCACTGATACGGGCAACTCTTTAAATTCAGAAATAGTTGAATATCTGGCCGTACGCCAGCAACGAAGATGGATTTTTCCCCGCGCTGCCCTGGTGGGTGCAGTAGCCGGTGGAGTGGTTCTTCTTTTCCGTATAATATTGGTCTCTGCCGATTCCTGGCGGGATGCATTGAATTTGTGGGCGCATCGATACCCCGTATGGGGTTGGGTTTTCATGATCCTCTTTACGTTTATTGGGGCAGGAGTATCTGTCGCGATCACACGCAAATATGCTCCAGAGGCATCCGGCAGCGGAATTCCCCATCTTGAGGCGGTTCTGTATCGATTAAAGAAACTAGATGCCAGACGCGTACTTCCAGTGAAATTTTTTGGCGGGATACTGGCGATAGGCTCTGGCCTGGCATTGGGTCGTGAAGGCCCAACAGTTCAAATGGGTGGTTCAGTAGGAGATCTGGTTGCCCGGTTATTGAAAGTCACAGACCGGGAACGCCTTACGTTGATATCGGCTGGTGCGGGCGCCGGGTTGGCGGCTGCTTTTAATGCCCCGTTATCCGGCCTGATCTTTGTGCTGGAAGAAGTACGCCGTGATTTTCAACCGATCGTTTTTGGAGCTGCTTTTATTGCCGCTGTTGTGGCTGATATCATCGCACGCATGGGTTCCGGCCAGTTCCCGGTTTTTTCTGTTCCGGCATATCCGGTGCCGCCGCTCTCTTCTTTGCCTGTGTTTGCCATACTTGGTATCGCGGCAGGATTACTCGGGGTGTTTTTCAACAAGGGATTGTTGTTGTCGCTTAACACTTACGCCAGAATACCATCCAGGTACAGAGTCATGGCTGCGGCTATCACGGGAGGCCTTATTGGCCTGACAGGCTGGTTTTCCCCGATCCTGATCGGTAGCGGGCATTCACTGGCAGAAACAGCCTTGCGTGGAGAACTGGCCCTGGCGGTCATTCCACTGTTTTTCCTCGTCCGTTTTTTGCTGACAAGCACCAGTTATGGAACCGGTGCGCCCGGTGGCATTTTCGCGCCATTGCTTGTTCTGGGGTCTTTGTTGGGATTGGGGATTGGGCAGTTGGCGCACAATCTAATGCCTGATGTTGTTCCCATACCTGCCGCGTTCGCTGTTGTCGGGATGGCTGCTTACTTCTCAGCCATAGTGCGGGCCCCGTTAACTGGTGTAATGTTGATTATTGAAATGACGGGCAATTACTCGCAGATGTTGCCTCTGCTCGTGAGCTGCTTTTGTGCCTATATCGTAGCGGAAGGCCTTAAAGATCTGCCAATTTATGAGGCATTGCTGGAGCGAGATCTTCGAAAAAACGGAACCAGCGCCGCCATTAAAAATCCGGCAGTAATGGAATTTATCATCCAGGATAAAGCACCGTTTGTTGGACGTAAAGTCTCAGAACTTGGACTTCCGGCCGGTTGCATTCTGGTACGGTGTGAAGATGGCAAACGGGAGTGGGTGCCAAAGGCAAATACCCGTCTGGAAGCACATATGCGCATAACGGCAGTCGTATCACCGGATGCGGAGGATAGTTTGCTAATCCTCAGGCGCGGCTGCGGGGCGTCATCCTCATAAGCACCTGTGAAAAGGTAACGGGTCAAAAAGCCCGTAAGTATTGTGATGGAATGGGAGTCGGTCGCTTTAGTTTCAACGCGGCATGAATTGGCCAGTGTGGATTGCGCAGGATCTCCCGTCCCAATAAAACAATATCCGCCTGGTTGTTTCGAATGATCTCATCCGCCTGTTCCGGTTCGGTGATCAATCCAACGGCAGCGGTTAACATCCCAATTTTGCGGACAGCCTCGGAGATGGGTACCTGGTATCCGGGACCGAGTGGCACTTTCGCGTGAGCCACACCTCCGCCTGATGAACAATCGATAAGATCGATCCCTTCTGAGATCAGGTTTTTTGCCAATGATACTGACTCGTCTACTGTCCAGCCGCCTTCGACCCAGTCTGTTCCGGATATCCGAATGGTGAGGGGAAGGTCGTCCGGCCAGACAGGGCGTATTGAACGGACAGTTTCCACCAGAAAACGGACGCGGTTCTCAAAGCTGCCGCCGTATTCATCCGTGCGTTTGTTGGAGGTGGGGGAAAGAAAACTATGAAGCAGATAACCATGCGCGGCATGGATTTCCAACCATTCAAACCCGGCCTCAAGCGCACGCCGGGCGCCATCACGAAATGCCGCCTGTATTCGGTGAATCTCCTCGCGGCTTAATTCTTTCGGTACCGGATATTCGTTGTTGTAGGCAATTGCGCTGGGTCCCACTGTTTGCCATCCACCCGGCTGGTCGGGAGGTATGGGTTTGCCTCTTTCAATCCATGGCCGGTTTGTGCTGGCTTTGCGTCCGGCGTGGGCGATCTGGATTCCGGGGACCGCTCCACCTTTCTTTATGGCACTGGAAACCCGCGCCAGGGGAGCAATGTGTTCATCTGACCAGATACCCGCGTCATGCGGGGTAATGCGTCCTTGCGGTTCTACGGCTGTGGCTTCGGCAATGATCAATCCAGCGCCGCCTGCTGCCCTCGAACCGAGGTGTAAAACCTGCCAGTCGTTGGATAGTCCATTCTCATAACTGTACATGCACATTGGGGGAACACCGACGCGATTGCGCAGGGTGATACCCTTGATGGTAATTGGATCAAATAAATGGGGCATGTTTTTCTCCTGTAATCATGATGAAATTCTACCAATAGCGGCGATCCTTTCCCACAGATTGTGTAACCTGTAAACAGCGGAAAAATATGCGGGTAAAGAGATTGAGAAAAAACCAGAACCCGTTGATCAATATTGAACATAAACTACGAATAATTTGAAATCTCATGAGACATGTTACGGGAATTCGACATTTGTTTTTGGGGAGTCAAAAAGCTGCTCCTTTTTTTTATAATGGAGCAGCTTCTTTTTGGTTAGTCCAATGGCTTAATTCAGAGCGTATGAGATCCTGACTTCGGCTTTGACTGCAATTTGTCCCGGGTTGATGGGTTTTTCACCGGCGTCGCTTTCACCGGAAACCTGTGCTGGATCCGCATTCTGGATGGCGTTTTGTGTCCACAGATTGGCCTGCCGGGATGATGACCCGGAATGCCATCCATTGAAGTATGACCAGGAATTTTCATTGATATTCAAGACACAGGTAACTTCCGCGCCGGATGCGGATGCCAGCGCGTCGGCTTTTTCTCGAGCCGCGACGACGGCCATTTCCCTGGCCTGGTCGCGATATTTTCGAAGATCGACCGTATAAAAATTGACATCATCAATCTGATTGGCGCCGGCGGAAAGTGCTGCGGCGACGATCCGGCTTGTCTTGCTGACATCACGAATGGTCACGGAGATCGTGTTGTAGGTCCTGTAACCCTTTATATATAACGAATCATAATCTTCGTAGATGGGTTCAATGACAAACAGGTCGGTGGCAATGTCGGCTGCATCGATCCCCTGTTGTTTGATGGCCGCGATCACCTTTTGGATGGCGGAATCATTGGTACGCTGAACAACAGATACGGTCTTGCCATTCGTTTGTACACCAAGGGTAACCAGTGCCCTGTCTGGCGCTACATTGATAAGGGCTGATCCGGTCACCTGGATGGTGCGGGAGGAATTACAGGTTTGCGGTTTTGTCTGACCTTCCGTGGTCAGTTTGGCAGCCTGGACTTTGTGCGGCGTTATCAGGAGATTAATAATCAGCAAGACCAGTCCGGCAATTGTCAGAATGATGGGGTAACGGGATGTTTTCTTCATGAGATACTCCTTACTCGGTTTTCATGAGGATACAACTCCCGTCAGGCGGAATTGTGTCAGTTTACGGTCAAATCAGGGGCAATGGGTAAAGAAAACCCCACCGTTGTTCCTTCACCCGTCTGGCTTTCTACAAAAACCTCTCCCCCGTGTGCTTCTATCAACGCGCGGACAATAGCCAACCCAAGCCCGGCTTCACTGCCCCGTTTGCTGCGCGAGGATTCCACGCGGTAAAAACGATCGAAAATCCGCGGAAGGTGTTCAGCCGGAATTCCCGGCCCTGCGTCGCGAATGGCACAGCGGCACATTTTTTCCCGGGTTGTTATGTCAATTCGGATGACTGAACCGTTCGGGCTGTAGCGCAGGGCATTGTTTAGCAGGTTATCCAACACCTGCGTGAGGCGATCCACATCACCTGATACTGGACATGGCTTCCCGTTATTCACGACTAACCGGATATTCTGTTTTTCTGCCATTCCGGCAAATTGGTCCCGCCGTTGACGGCATAATTCACTGAGATCCAACGGTTTAATATCGAGCTTAAGCATCCCCGCGTCAGCACGGGTGAGGATCAGTAGATTATTGACGAGGCGAATGAGCCGGTCGGTCTCCTGTTGCATGGATGCCAGCAAAGGCCCCCGTCCATCCAGATCATCCATCGCGCCGTCTTCCAGCGTTTCCACAGTCCCTTTTATCACGGTCAACGGCGTACGTAATTCGTGGGCTACATCGGCAATAAAAGCGTTCTGGGTTTCATCAGCCCGTTTCAGGCTGGCTACCATTTGATTGAACGCGATACCCAGGGAATCCAGTTCGGTGATTTTTGTCATTTCCGGGACGTTCTGCTCAAGGTTCCCTGCGCTGACAGCCCGGGCGCTCCGGATGATCCCGGTTACCGGGGCAGTTATCCGGCGGGAGAGAAGCGTTCCGGCAGCCAGAGCCAGAACAACCGCTGCCAGTCCGGCCAGCACCAATTGGATGATGAAGGTTTCAGGCAATCCGGCAGCTGGAAGCGGCATCGCCAGGTAAACCAGTCCATTCAGACTTCCATCATTCGCGTAGACCGGCGCGGCTGCGTACAGTACACGGCGGCGCTCTTCCAATACCGAGCGTATTTCAGTTGCCGCGGTGCCGTTTTTTGCTGAAATGATCTCGGGGCGGGTTAGAAGTTCGTCCGGGGTAACAGCGGCAAAACCCTCCGCTTCCGGCATCATGATGGTTATGGTGTCTTCAACTATCGGTAAAGTGATCACTACAGCCCCCTGACTGCTCAGTACACGGGTATGCAACCCCGGCATCACATTTGATGTTTGCATATAGGGTTCAACCTGCATTTCAGGAAGCGATTGTCCATGAAGTGAAGCAGCCATTAACGCAGCCTGGGCGAGCAGGTTTTCCCGCTGGGTATCCAGGTATAATTTTTCCGCGGCGCGCCAGAATAGAATCCCGGCCAGTCCCATCCCGATGACAAGAATGACCAATCCGTTGATGAACAATTGCGTGCGCAACGATGATCTCATATCAATTGATTACCCGGTAACCCACACCGCGAACTGCCTCAATGGGGTCCAATCCATTGGCCGCCGACCGCAGTTTGGCACGCAGCCGTTTGACCGTACTATCCACGGCACGGGTATCTCCGGCAAAGTCATACCCCCAGGCTTCCTCCAGAAGCCGGTCCCTTGTGAGGACCCTGCCTTTGTTTTTGACCAGCAGGGCGAGAACATCAAATTCCAGCCGTGTGAGGGCAAGTGGACTGCCGGAAAGGAATGTTTGCCGGTTTTCCAGGTTTATGACCAGATCACCGGGACCCTCTAACACGACAGGCTCCTGCCTGGATGAGACGTGGCTATTATTCCGCCTCAAAACAGCTTTTATACGGGCCATCAACTCGCGCACACTGAACGGTTTACATACATAGTCATCCGCGCCCAGCTCCAGGCCGACGACCCTGTCAACTTCCTCACCGCGCGCCGTGATCATGATCACCGGGACATCGCTGGTTTTCCGGATTTCCCGGCAGACATCCAACCCGTCAATCTGCGGAATCATCACATCCAGAAGGATCAAATCCGGGTGAGATCCCTGTGCCAGATGAAGCGCTTCACGGCCGTCTGCGGCGGTTAAAACGTTATAACCGGCTTTTTGCAGGTTATAGCGGAGAAGATCGGTGACAGATTGTTCGTCATCCACGACAAGAATTGTGTTCTGCATACCAAAAAGCATAGCATGGATTTGTGGCGAATGTGTGTCAGGCTAATCGTCGGGTCCTGTAAAAAGTACCCGCAGTATCTCTTCACGGTGGGTCAGGAAATCACGAGCGATTCGGTAATGGTCTGTGTCTTCGTAGCGGGTTTCCTTGATGCCATCTTCATCGAAGAGAAATATCCTGGCCCCGGGGTACGCCATCAAAATGGGGGAATGGGTGGCTATGATGAACTGTGATTCCCGTTCCACCAGGTGATGAATGAGAGCCAGTGCCGAGAGCTGCCGGGAGGGGGAAAGAGCCGCTTCTGGTTCGTCCAGTAGATACAGGCCTTTGCCCTTGAATTTGTAGGTAAGCAGAGAAAGAAATGATTCTCCGTGGGATTGTTCATGTAATGATGTTCCCCCGTAGCTTCCGGTATAGGCAACTTCATCGATATACGATGCTACGTTGTAAAATGATTCAGCCCGCAAAAAGAACCCGTCTCCGGGGGCTTTATAGCTACGTCCGGGCTTTATGTATTCACTCAGGTTGGAGTGTGTATCACGGGTGAAGAATAGCGAGTTTTTTGTGCCGCCTTCGGGATTAAATCCCAATGAGGCAGCAATGGCTTCCAGTAGTGTCGATTTGCCGGTCCCGTTTTCGCCGATGAAGAAGGTGACATCCGGGTGAAAAGCCAGCGTTTTGAGATGCCGTACAACCGGGATACAGAATGGATATTCCTCCGGATTGGCTATTTTCTCGCGCAGCAATGTGATATCGATGAGGTACGGTCTGGCGGCGAGCATATTCATTGCCTTAACAAAAACCTCCAAGGGATCTATGATCTGACAATCAAGTATACCCGTCAGGTGAATTACCGGGAAAATATGATTTGCGTGTAGAATTACCGGAAGGAGACAGTAAACCAGTGAAACGGATTTGTGTTTTTTGCGGTTCCAGCCCCGGATCCGGGGACGAATTTATGAAGTCGGCCCGTGATCTCGGTCTTGCTTTGGCCAGGAAGAATTTAGCCCTGGTTTATGGCGGCGGGAATGTCGGACTGATGGGGCAGGTGGCGCAAGCCTGTCTGGAAGGCGGGGGAGAGGTGTTCGGGGTGATCACCCGCCAACTTGTTGACATGGAAGTTGCCCTTACAAGCCTGAAAAACCTTGAGATTGTTGAGACAATGCACGCACGAAAAGCCCGGATGGCAGATCTGGCTGATGGATTTATCGCGATGCCCGGTGGTCTGGGTACACTGGATGAATTTTTTGAGATAGTCACCTGGGCTCAACTGGGGCTGCACAGGAAACCATGCGGTTTGCTAAATACAGCCGGTTACTTCGACCGCCTGCTCGAATTCCTTGACGTCGCGGTTGAGAAGCAGTTCATCGGTGACGTTCCCCGTGGTCTGATTCTTACCGAACAAAAACCGGATGATCTATTGGAAAAATTCTCTACCTACCGTCACCCGAAAATTGACAAGGGCGAATGGGCCAGGCAGTTGATGGAAAACTCGAAATAAACTGTTGATGAGGACGCGATATGGCCAGGGTTAAGATCACTGTCTTAAAAACCTCTTTTAACAAAGACTACGTCGATCTTTATGTGGAAAAAGAACGCCGGAAGACACTTGGTCCCTGTGAAGTTTTCAAAGAGGGTCAGGAGTTTATTACCGACTCGGTGACCGGTATGCCTGCGGGATTTTGTCCCTGGGCCTGGGATGATATTTACAAAGTGGTCACCGCTTATTACGCTGACGGCCATTTCGGTATGTGGTACGAAGGTGGTGATACGATCATTGCCTGTTGCACTGACGGAACACGCCCGGTGTACTTCAAGATAGACAAACTTGCAGATTAGGTCTCCATAACCGGAGTCTAATTGATCAAAAAAGGAGCGAAAATGCCAAAAGGATATTGGATTGTTAGCCTGGAAGTGACTGACCCCGAAAAATATAAAGAATATCTGGCATCCAACGGGGAAGCATTCAAAAAGTACGGTGCGCGTCACCTGGTGCGTGCCGGAAAATTTGAAAACCCGGAAGGGACCAGCCGGTCCCGCAATGTGGTGGTTGAGTTTCCCAGTTATCAGGCTGCCCGTGATTGCTACTATTCTCCGGAATACCAACGCGCTCTGGAATTCAGACGACCGGTATCCAGCGGTGATTTAATCATCATAGAAGGGTATGAATACCCACAGGGTTCATAGATTTTTGTCTGACAGGGATATCAATGAAATTGGAATTATCACATTGCACAGTCCGTAGTTATAAGATTGATGATGCTGAATCACTAGCAATCAATGCCAACAATATTGCGATATGGAAGAATTTACGGGATGGATTTCCACATCCCTACACTTTGGAGAACGGCAGGGGATATATTGACCATACCCTGTCTTTGCAGCCGGAAACGAATTTTGCCATATGCGTGGATGATAAAGCTGTTGGAGGGATTGGTTTCGTGCTGCATACGGATGTTGAACGTATCGGGGCTGAAATCGGGTACTGGCTGGGCGAACCTTACTGGGGACGGGGAATTGTCAGCGAGGCATTGGCTGCGGTAACTCAATACGCCATCCAGACCCACGGGTTATACCGTGTCTTTGCCGTCCCATTCGCACACAACAAAGGCTCCATCCGCGTACTTGAGAAAGCCGGTTTTGTGCTGGAAGGACGAATGCGCAAAAGCGCAATCAAGGACGGCGAAGTGCTGGATCAGCTGCTATACGCTTATGTGATTTAGCTGCTGGTGTGAATTACCCTGAATAAAAAAACTGTTCAGATTAAATAATCCCTTCTTGAATCTGTCTCAAAGACGGAGTAAGATGGATTCAAAATGGTCAGGCATTCACGACTCAACATGTTGGTAAGGGCCATTTTCCAACTGTAGAGAAAGGGAATGATCATGATACTGAGATTCCTGATCCGGGCTGGGGTCAGTTCTCTTTGTGTTCTGACCATGGCATGCTGTGAACTTGTTCCCGAAGTGGTGGAAAATGTAGAACAGGCATCGATCACACGCTTACTGACGCAAGAAGTGCCCTTGGAAACACCGGACGATCTTGTGTTGGCAAAACCGGAAAACGCCGGTATCATCCCGGTGACCGGGCCTACGCGCGGGAATATTGAAATGCGCATCCCTGATCTGCTCAATCCATCCAACGTGGATTGCGTGAATTATTTTCCTTTCGATATAATAGAAAAATCAGGCCGGCAGACCATTGAAGGCAGTGGTTCGGTATTCTGTTATTTCAAGTCTCCAACAGAGATAGGAACGGCAAATGCCGTGATGGACTATGATGTCATAGTCTCTGGCAAGACAAAGACCGGTGAGGCGGGTGAGACCCGGTTGGTGATGGAGCTGGATTTTGCGGGGAGTCTGACCAACTATTTCACCAATGTGCCATCCGGGGCGTTTAATCCATTCCCCGAATCAAAGCCTTTCGTATGGATCGATAACGGTCCCTTGATTTTGAATTTTGAATTAAAAGATGGCGCAAAGATCATAGATGTCCAATCTTTTCCCGCGGGAAACTCCACTGGTGGTACTACGGAGAATAAACGGATCTTTATTCTCCACCTGGATTGAGCCGTTTCCACGGCAGGATGCTAATTATTGGGGAAAGCTGAACCTTAATTTTTTACTTCTTTCTTGAACTGCGTCTTGTAAAGATGGGTGTACAAACCGCCCTGATTCAACAGTTCAAGATGGGTGCCGCTTTCGACGATCCGGCCGCGGTCAATCACCAGAATCTGGTCAGCGGCCAGGATGGTGCTCAACCGGTGGGCAATGACAATACTGGTACGTCTGGCCATCACAGTCTTAAGAGCTTCTTGTATCAACGCTTCTGATTCGCTGTCCAGGCTGCTGGTGGCTTCATCCAGCACGAGAATACGCGGGTCTTTCAATAGCACCCGCGCCAGTGCCAGACGCTGTTTCTCGCCACCACTTAAACGATAACCGCGCTCACCCACGATCGTGTCATAACCCTCAGGCAGATTGGCGATAAAGTTGTGGATATTGGCTGTTTGGCAGGCTTTCTCAAGCTCTTCTTCTGTCGCGTCCAGTTTCGCGTATTGCAGGTTTGTACGGATGGTGTCATGAAACAGGTAGTTTTCCTGCGTTACCATACCGATCTGATCCGAAAGAGAATCAAGCGATAATTCGCGGAGATCATGGCCATCCAGCAGGATGCGTCCTTCGGTAGGGTCATATAGACGGGGTATCAGGTAGGTGAGCGTGGTTTTCCCTGCACCGCTTGGTCCTACAAGCGCTATAAGTTGGCCGGGTTCCACCCGGAAGTTGATGTCTTCCAGCGCATTTCCGCGGGCTTGATGATGGGCGGTTTGGTCTTCGTCCTCTTCGATTTCGGCTTTTTTCTCTGAAACAGGTGTTGATCCGGAAAGGACAGTCGTAACGGCATCCATACTGCCATAGCGGCGGACATCGCTCAAAAATGACTCGTCGCCGGTTTCATACTTGAATGTGACATTCTCAAAAATGATTCCACCTTCCGCCTCTTGAAGCATGAAGGGTTTTGATGCTTCCGGGATATCCACCGGAAGGTCTATTACCTCAAATACCCGCTCAAAACTGACAATGGATGTGGCAAATTCCACGGGAGCATTGGAGAGATTCTGTAGCGCCCCGTACAATATCCCCATGTATGACCCGAAAGCCACAATTGTGCCGATGGTGAAGGCCCCTTCGATCACAAAATATCCGCCCAATCCATAAACCAGCGCTGATCCGACGGCACCCAATAGCCCCATAATTGAGATGAACATTGAACCGGTGTATGAGCGTTTGACTCCAAGGTCTGCGACTTTTTTCGCGCGGCTGGCGAGACGCGCAATTTCCTGTTGACGACGACCAAATAACTTAACCAGCAGAGCACCGCCGATGTTCAGGGTTTCGCTCATCATGGCATTCATCTGGGCGTTCGCTTCCATTTGTTGGTGGGCGATATCGCGCAAGCGGTCAGCCATCTTATTGGAGGCGATTATGAATAACGGCATCACGATAACGCTGATGAGAGTCAAACGCCATTCCAATGTGAGCATGATGGAAAAGATGATGACAGCCTGGATCAGGTTGGTGATGATCCCGAGGAATGTGTTGCTGATGGCATTTTGTGCCCCGACCACATCATTGTTCAGTCGACTTAATAATTCCCCAACTTTTGTATTTGTAAAAAAACGCAACGACATTCGTTGCAGGCCGGAGAAAAGGGACACCCGAAGATCATAAATAACCCCCTCCCCGACACTGGCATTTAGCTTACGCTGAAGGATGCTCAGGGCGCTTTGCCCGCCGGGGATGATCAGGAGAGCGACAGAAAGCCAGATCAGCCGGTTGGTATCACGGGCCGGTATGGTGCGGTCAATCAGATCGCGAAGTATAAGAGGATTCAATATCGAAAGGCCGGTAGTAGCCAATATGACCAATAACATTCCGGTAATGTGCCAGCCATATGGTCGGGCGTAGGTCAGTACCCTCTTTAATAACGGCCATGTGACTTTTGGTTTCTCATCTGTTGCGCGGGCCAGACGGCCCAAACCCATTCCGTGGAAAGACAAATTGCCTCCGAATTAGTATTGTATTATTCTAGAATTATGTTAGACTAATAAGTGAGGATGGTAGCGCAAAATGCGTTTCACATCCGCCTGACAGTTAGATTGTAGCAGGTCAGGCAAAAACTGGCGGGCAAACGCCTCCGGTAACAATCGAATTCCCATTGATCTGCCATCTCCCGGGTGGTCTGAGCTTTGCCAGGCTTACAGAAAGGAGAAGAACATGATCAAAATGGAACTGGCGATCGAAGAAGCGATCATCCTGGTGGATCTTCTTGACACCGCAATCTCTGAGATCCGTATGGAGATCATGCAAACAGACAATCACGATTACCGGATTATGTTACAGCAACGGGAAGCCCTGATGAAGAAACTTTACGCATCAATAACAGATAAATTACCGGAGAGGCAGATCACAGAACAGATCTCCGCATAACCGGTTGATCTATTCGGTAGATTCTTAAAAGTATCTGTTTTCGTGAGGAGGGTCGTGTAGGTCATGGCCCTCCTTTTTTTTTTGAAAGATTTGTCCTTTTGTCTCGCAGCCATAATAATTGGACATTCTCGAAATAAAAGATAAAATTCAATCTAATTTCCGCTACAAATTCCAGCCCGCTTCCTGTCTGGGAAAGGATGATTACCTTGCCTGCTACAGTCACTATTGATCAGCCTGTTCCGCAAATGAAAGCTATCCGGTTCATTAAGTATCTTCTTTTCAGCGCGTCCATTGTTCCCTGTCTGATCGCCGGGGCGATGTCCCACACGGCACAGCGGTACAACCCCGATTGGTTCTTGTTGGTAACCTTTGCCATTTTTATCGCGCAGGTTGGTGGTGATTATTTGTATTATTACTTCACGCATTACCACACCGATCAACGGGACGCGCATACGAAAATTTTTGCCGGTTGGAAACCATTATTTACCGGGTCCTTGCTGAAACCGGAATACACGGTGTTTGCCGGCGCGGCCTGTTTGCTGTTGGCGTTCTTCATTGGTATCTTTTTCTACATTCAACTGGGAAATACCGTTATCCTACTGGCCGGGATAGGCGGCGCGGTGGCTGTATTTTTTACCCCTCTGATGTTGCGCGGGCTTAAGGAACCAGTAATCTTTGTAACGTTTGGGCCGTTGGTTATGGTGGGGGTGTACTTTGTTTTGACCCGTGAACTTTCCATGATACCTGTATGGGCTTCATTACCTGCTGCATTTCTTGTGACACTCATCGCTTATCTTAAGAGTGCACGATTTGAAGTAATGGAAACGGATAGCGGCCGGGTGATCCTCAATGTGAATGTAACAACTATCCGCTGGTTGGCTGGTCTGGCATACCTGTCATTGATCATATTGGTCATTCTGCGAATCATTCCGGTCTGGTCTCTTCTGGCGTTGATCACGGTTCCCTTCGCGTATTTGATAACAAAGAAAATAAGCCGCGAACAAAAAGTGGTCGATTACCTGTGGGCAACGGTTTTTTCACTGGTTGTATACCTGGTCACCGGTGGGTTCATTGCCCTGGGTTACCTCTTCCAATAAATGTTAAGAACAACAGGTCTGGAGGAATGGATTTGAAAGAATGGCTGGTTACCTGGCTGAAGGCGGCCCGCGCGCCTTTCCTGGTGGTAAGTTTGTTGCCCGCCTTGCTGGGCGGTGCTGTGGCGGCGGCGAATGGTTTTATGCATTGGGGCGTATTCATCGCCTCAGTGATCGGTGTAGTGATGGCCCATTCAGCTGCGGATTTTATAGACGATTACTTTGATTATAAGAAGGGTAATCTGGGAAACAAGGAAGAGCAGTTTCACGACAGCCCGCTTATTGATCAGAAAGTTACCCTGAATCAGGTGCTGACGGCCACCATTATTTGTCTTGTGGTCTCCCTCATAGCCGGTATATATGTTTTTGCAAAGGTGGGTATGCCGATCATATGGATGGTGCTGATCGGGGCGTTCATCGTGTTTTTCTACACCTCACCACCGGTTATGCTTAATTACCGTGGACTGGGAGAATCTGCCATCTTCCTGGCGTTCGGCCCGATGATTGTTATTGGTGTGTATGTTGCCCTGACACGCACATTTAGTTGGGAGCCATTACTTGTTTCAATGATTCCCGGTGTGTTCACCATGGGTGTTGTTCTGGTGAGCAACACATTTGATTTCTACGATGATATAAAATCAAAAAAAGAGACATTCGCCGTACGGTTTGGACAGGCTGCCGCGGTACAGTTGATGGCGGTCACTTCGGTTGTTGCCTATCTATCCATTATTATCGGAGTATTGACCGGTGTAGTGTCCGCCTGGGCATTGATCGTTCTTGTCACCATACCGATGGCGTATGATGCGGTGAAATACACTGCCGGTTTTGCGGACGCGACCCGTTACAAGGCAGCCATGACCAAATCTATTACCCTGTCATCCGTATCCTGTATCTTGATGATCCTGGCTTATCTCATCATTATCTTTTTTTAGAACATATCACAAAAGGGATGGATCGAGATTAACAACAGGATCCACCCCTTTTTTAGGATAAAAGAAATGGCAGCTGGTTTATTCTGCCAGTAGTCTCTCTAAGATTTCAACACTATGTTGAATACATTTATCGCAACGGTCGGGAATGATCCCTTTCTCTCTGGCCTTTGTGACAGCGTCTGGATCATTCATGTCGAACCCCAGAATTTCATTACAGTGAATGGACCCTTCACGCTCTTTGAATAGCTTGAGAAATTTCTGGTCAAGTTGATAAACAGTCTCTTTTATGACTATGTTGGCATCCCCGTTCATACTGTTGACGCCATATTTCATGCCGAGGACCATGACACCACCCGAAGCCGCGCCGCATATCTCACCCGATCGTCCAACCCCGCCGCCAAATCCAAGCGCGAATTTCTGCGCGGTTACTTCATCTATTCCAAATTCTTCACTGAAAACGCTGGCCACACACTGGGCGCAGCCGAAACCACTGGCATGCCGGGCAAGAGCTTTTTCCACTCGATTCATAATTTTGGTCTCCTGTTTTCATGGGGTCATTTCTACTGACCAATTGTAACCAACAATCAAAGAAATACCGGATTATCCATTACAATGCGGTTCTTATGAAAAAACATATGCCCAAATTGGATATTGCCGCGTTGTATTCCAATTTCAATGTACCGGTTACCCGGGAAGATTGCGGTGCCATGTGTTCACCTCACAACCCGACTGGCAAACCGTTTTGCTGTGATATTTGTCAGGCAGTACCTGTGGCTTATCGCCAGGAGTGGGACTACCTGACTTCCCATTCGGATATGTGGCATGAATGGCGCGGGGATGAGTGCGCCAGTGAGCCGGTAAACCCCGAATCACTCCGATCGGAAACTCCGGAACATTTGATCCTTCTGGCCTGCAGGGGACCGGAATTTTGCAACCGTGAATATCGGGCTACCAGTTGCCGGCAATTCCCGTTCTTCCCGTATGTTACTTCAGACTTTTGTTTCATCGGGTTGTCATATTACTGGGATTTTGAGCCCGTCTGCTGGGTGATCAGCCATCTGGACAGAGTCACTATGGAATACCGTCGGGAGTTTATGGATACTTTCGATCGGGTATTTAATCAATGGCCTGATGAGTTTGAAAGTTATGTTGCCATGTCGGAAGAAGCGCGGGAGTTCTTTGCCGGGCAAAATCGCCACTTTCCTGTGCTACACAGGAACGGTGGTTTGTATTCGGTCAATCCGTTCGATGAACAGATCAAAGAACTGTCCATTAAAGAATTCACGCGTTTTGGCCCCTATTCAATTTGAATTCTACAGGTTGTATGAAGTTGTGTCATGATGTGAGTGATGCAATGACTATAATCAGAATATGTTTGATTGAGACAACATCCCCGGGAGGTGCTTGAAAATGAAAAAGAACGGACAGTTCGTGTTACTCATCACCTCATTGATCGTAAGCTCGATCAGTTGCGGAATAACGGTAGACCTGGGTCCGGCGTTTCAGCCGCTGACTGGTACACCGATGATGGAAACCCCGGCTGCCATCATGACAGTAACAGAAATTCCCGCGAATATGCCTGTCTCTCCGGAGTCGACGAGTAAACCTTTCCTTATTGAAACAGTCACCCCGGCGGCTGTTGAGCCGACAGCAGAGATAGCCGTTGAGAACGTTGAAACACCGACAATCCCGCCGGCGCAACCACCGGAAGTCATTACTGCGCAGAATGCGCAACGACTGACATTAAAACGGCTGCCGGGTATCAATGTCGGTTCATTACAAAAAATCAAAGTATCACCCGACGGTAAATTTGTCCTGTTCTCCTACTCGAATCTGATGGGGTTGTTGGATGCCAGTGATCTGACCGTCTTATGGGAAGTTGACCCGGGTCGTTTCCTGTCTGACGTGGTCTTCTCCAAAGACGGCAGCCATTTGATCGCGTATTCGCCGGGGGGCACAGTCACGGTTTATGATGTGGCAACCGGCGCATCCCTTGCCATTACCATTCAACAACGGGAGGGTGTGCGATCGATGGCGCTTTCTGCGCATGGTGAGTATTTTGCCCTGTTGGATTACAGTGATGTTACCAGGGTTTATGAAGCGGAAACCGGAAAGCAGGTAATGGAGAACAATGGTCAATCCTATCCCGGTGGGTTAAACAATATCTACCTCTCGCCGGGCGGTGGAACGCTTTTGATCGATGGTTTCGACTCTAAGCCCCGCAAACAGGTTCAACAATGGAACGTGACAGACGGATCGTACAAGATCGGTTTGCTTGGGTTGATCCCGGAAATGACAGGGTGGAAATTTTCACCGGATGCGAAACGAATCTTCGGAATAAACACCCGCAGTCTTACATCCAGCCCCGCCAACACCCTCACCGCGTGGGATGCCAGCAATGGCGCTCTGATCAAAACCTATGGGAACCTGGGAATAATCACGGATTACATCATTTCACCTGATGGGACTATGCTGCTTGTAGCCACCACAGATAATTTGATCCACCTGTTGGATGTGGAATCCGGGCAGAGAAAGGGTGCATTCAGCGGTCATTCAACCCGGATTGCCGGAATGGACTTTTCACCTGACAGTCAGGGCGTCATTTCGGTAAGCGTGGATGGTGTGGTTCATATGTGGGATGTTGTTGATCAGAAAAGTGTTTTCGATTTCAAATATGCCATATCATTTCCCCCTGAAATGGTCGCTTTCACGCCTGATGGCCGGCTGGCATCTATCATTATGCCGGATCAGAATACAGAAGTTGTAGTCGAACTTGTAAACAAGGTTGGTGAGACGGTTCTCGGTCCTGAAACATACGAAATCCGTACACCGGCTATCTCAAAGGATGGCAGTTTAGTGGCCGCGGTAAATTCGGTCAATCAGATCGTTATCTGGAAAACCATCAGCGGCGAGAAGATCCAAAATATTGAAGCAAAAACCCGTACACCGATCCAAAAGCTGTTGTTCTCACCGGATGGCACAATGATCGCTTCGCTGAATACCGGTCAGGTTTTCCTGTGGGATGTTGCGACGGGAAAGAAGCTCAAGGAATTCGTGGGGAACCGGGATTTTGCCTGGTCGCCCGATGGCAAAACGATCGCGTCTGACAGCAGTGACAACCGCCTGAATCTGATGGATGTGGATTCCGGGAAAAAGATAGCCGCGATCAATGTGGAAGCTGTTTCATCCATAAATTATTCGCGCGATGGCAGCCTGATCTCAATCGGTGGAACCGGGATCCAGATGAAATACCGTGGTCTTGTAAACCTTGTGTTCCAGTTGGATTCGGGAAGCAAGCTTCGTCTTCCGGTGGAGATGCCCGAAATACTGGGGACGGTAACAAGCACGGCGTATTCCCCCAAAATGGACTTGCTCGCCGGATGCGATTCCCAGGGGAATATTTATATTTGGAATTTACTGGATGGTTCCCAAGTAGCTTACTTTGAGGAGATCATTGCTTCCCCGGGTACTGTCGCTTTCAGCACAGATGGCTCCGAGTTGTTTGTTGGCGGCGGGGATGGATCGATCGTTGTTATCTCGACCGCAGCAGGCACTGAAGAGGCACCGGGAGCACAGACTGGTAGTGGAACAGGCGGCGATGAACTGCCGGTTTTATCCGCGCAGCCATATGAACACACAAAAGGCGCGGTTACGGTAAACCTGCCAGTTGGTTGGAATTTGGAAGAGATTGCAATGGCATCCATAATGTCATCTGATCCGAATGGAAAGGGGAATATATTCTTCACGGCGGTGAACACCATAGATCCCCTGACGGATGAAGGTTTCCTGAATTTCATCAACTCCCAGGAAACTGATCTATCCGAGAATGCGGATGGTTACAAAGAAATAGACCGCACCATAGATCCTTCCACCGGGAAGGGGGTTGTGTTAAAAACTGTAAGAATTGATGACATCGAATATCAATTGGAGACGATCTATATCCGTAACAGCGCGGTTATATATCAGATGAATTTCCTGACACAAACACCCTACGTTGACTTATTCATGCCTCTCTACCAGGGAGTCTATACAAGTCTCAAGGTTAATACATCGTACATTCAGAGTCTAATCCCGTATGATGATCTCGATAACAGGACCAGCCCGGATGAAACGTTTTCTTATTTGTATCCGGTCGGGTGGACGCGAGAATCACTTCTTGCAACAAACGAATCAGATTTCCAATTCACCGCGCCGGATGGCAGGGGTTTGATGCAGGTGATTTCCGCGCCCTGGAATGCCAACGATCTGACCGGTGATACCGAAATTTTCGTGGCGATACAGACAGAACTGGAAAGCCGGGAAGGGTACGCGATCATAGTCAATCGCGAAAAGAAATTTGGCGGTTGGCTGATCACGTATGCCATTACAGAAAAGGATATTGAAGGGATGATTCTGGGGAAACAGATCGGCAATAACCTGCAAATGGTTAATATTGAATACCAGACCCAACTGTCTGCTGTTTACATGCCGCTGGCGGAAAAGATATTGCAGGGCTTTATCGTCAAGTAATAGCATTCATAACCTGTTCATTGAGGCATGCCGGGAGATTCTTCTTCCGGTATGCTTTTTTTGAAGATTGAATTTGGAAACTTAATAACACTACAATAATGAAAGCCCGTATTCTGTTGCCCGGTTAATCACTGAAGGGAGAGATTATGTTTAACCAAAAACATCTGGTGGCGGTTGTAATGGCACTACTGATAACAGCCTGTCAGACACTTGTGCCGTTAAAAAGTGGGTCAACAGGGAATGGAAATCCGGCGCACAACGCGAAGCAGGTATCGATCTTGAATTCGACATCGATGGAAAGCTTTGGAACGACCCCGTTGACGCAATGGCAGGAAACTCCATACACCCGCCAGGGTGATGATTTACCGGTAAATCTGGAAATGGTTGAAAATCTTGAGGTCACGGGTGGTTTGACGAAAGATCAGGTGGCATTGCTCGCCGAAACTGGATTCACGGTGGTCCATACCGGGGAAGAACAGTTTTCTGCTATTCGTGAGCGGGTGGCAGATCAATACGGACAGCCATATTACCTCACAACGGATGCCGCTTTTCATGCCCTTCATATAAACTTTGACGCTTTGTTGAAGGAAATGGAAAAGTCGGTCTTTCGGACTGAGGCGATAATCATCGTGTCCGATAACCTCGATTCGGTTTCCAGGGAAGCGGATGGTGTGACAGATAAGAACCTGCGCAGCGATTTTCAACTGGCGGTGGATTTTCTTGCCACGGCCCGCATTCTGTTTGGTGATGATCCTTCCATGCCCGCGGAAATCCGCAAGCGGATTCAACCCCAGGTGGATCAGGTAATGGCAGCATCCGGGCGGGCGAAATCTGTGCTGATCCCCGGGTTCGAAGATGATTACGGCGCTTACAAACCGGTAGGACATTATGCCGGTGACGCCGACCTGGAAGCTTATTTTCGGGGGATGACGTGGCTTGGCCGGGTGGCATTTAAATTCCGGGATACAGAAAATCCGGAATTTATACCATCGCGGGCACCACTGATGATAAGCCGGCTGATGCGCCAAAATGAAACAGTATGGAATCAATATCAAAAAATGATGGAGACACTGGATTTTGTTGTCGGACCCACCGACGACGCCGGGCCGATAGAAGTTTTGACATTAATGGATGAGGTTTTCGGGCGGGATGCTTCCTGGGATGATCTGGCAGATGAGGGGCTGTGGCAGGAATTTCTTGCCAGAGCTGATGAATTACCCCGGCCGCAGATCAACTCAACTTTCGCGAATACAACGATCGCGTTGAATAGTGAACGCAGTTGGCGGATGATGGGACAGCGCTTCACATTGGATGGATTGATGTTCCAGAACCTGACCTATGACAAAGTCGGGTCTCCGGATAAAAAACGCGAGTTTCCTTCTGGTTTGGATGTAATGGCGGTACTGGGATCAAAAGCCGCTCTGGATGCTCAAATAGAAGCAGAAGAAGATAAATATGCGAATTATTTGAAACAGATTGAACGATTGGCCGGTTATGTGAAGATACAGAAACAGGCCGAATGGCTTGCATCTTTTTATTCCGGGTGGCTGTATGGTTTTATTCCCGTTTTGCAGCCAAAAGGTGAGGCTTATCCACCGGTAATGCGAACGGTTGCCTGGCAGAACCGTGAGGCAAATACTGCTCTGGGCAGCTGGGCGGAGTTAAAACATGACACAGCCCTTTACGCCAAAATGCCGGAATTCATGGGTGGCGGTGGACCGCCTGTTTCAGATCCTCCGCCGGCGTATGTTGAACCCAATCCGAATGTGTTTTACCGGCTGGCTTATATCTCCTCGGCTTTGAAGGAAGGATTGGAGATCAGGGGATATTGTCAGGAGAACGGGGCTTCACGGGAATCCGGCAATGATCTATCCTTCATGGACCTGTGGAGTGGTATGGGCTCTCTGGCTGACCAGTTTACCCGGCTGGGCGGCATCGCGGAGAAAGAACTGCGCGGGGAAGAGTTAACAGAAGAAGACCGCTATCGGATCATAGCCCCGCTTGGGAAACTGGAAGATCTTGTGGATTTTTCCAAACGAACCGGGCAGGGATTGGAATTACCCCCGGTTCCTGTTGTGGCTGCGGTATCCGGCGCCCAGAATGATATTCTTGAGGCTGGGGTGGGATATGTTGACCGGATTTATGTTGTTGTTCCCATCAACGGGAAATTATTTGTCGCGCAGGGGGGCGTATTCTCGTATTACGAATTCAAACAACCCCGCTCTAATCGACTGACAGACGACGAGTGGCGCAACGAGCTTAATACCGGCAAACATGATCTGTTGCCTTATACAAACATCTATTTGGCACCCGGTGGAAAAGCGGTTGACACGCTCGCGTTTCGAATCGGTGATATTTATATGGTCTCTGAAGAGGGCGGTTCACCCCCGTTGAATTTGCGGGCTGATCCATCCAGGTCGGCACCTGTGCTGGACACATTGGATGCATTTACATATATTGAGATCGTTGACGGTCCGGTGCGGGCGGATAACCTGAATTGGTGGAAAGTCAGTGTGTATTTTTCACTTAAGGAGGAGGAAGGCTGGGTGGCGGAAAATTCAGATTGGTATGAAAGAGCGCATGGACAGTGATTTCCTGACAATAACACCGCCATGCAGTCTTTTCGATTCTCTAATAGAATTAAACCCGCAGGTAAATATTACAAACAGCAAATTTACAGTCCAGGTTAACTTACCGGTGGCTTTTTAATCATCTCAGCACTCAAACAGTTCCATTTCGCAATTCATCATAGGGAACCTTGTATGAGAGATATTGGCGATGTGTATGTATCCGGAATAAAGCGCCGTTTTTACATAGGCTGTATCACTGCGCTGATCGGATTTCCCTGTCTGGGTGGGTTGATCTGGTTTATTTTGAGCAATCCGGGTAACGGGCTAAAAGACATTGATCCGGAATCACCACAGACGCTTACCATTATCGCCGTTATTATTTCTGTTGTTATTGGTTTGGGTATCCCGGTTGTCCTCAGTTTTTTTCTGATCAAACGGCGTGCGCAGCAGTTTGATACCATTTTCATCCCTCTCGGTTTTACCGGCAGCATGTACCTGTTGAATGGCAGACAATACCACCGGATGGATGGTAATACCCGCGTATCCATTTATATCTTTCGCGGTCCGACGGTGGAGATCCGGATGACAGTGCCGGTCGATGCTGAATTCAGAGTGTTGAAAGAAAACGCCTTTCCCGTAACTGTCGGAACAACACTGGGTGCAGGCGCGATTCGTGCCTCTGATCCCGAATTGACCTCTCTGGTATTCTTCCCGGAAGATTCATCCTGGCTGCCCCGTTTTCTGCTCAACACGAATGCGGCCGGGTCGATTGCCTCTTTGATGAATACCGGTGGGGAATGGGCGGTCTTCCGGCGATTGGAATTGCAGAAAGGGGAATTGTCGCTTCATTTGAATCGAAGCAGGGAGTGGAACGCGTTTCCCATCACAACATCGGATGTTGCGATGTGGATACGGCAAATGAATCTGCTGTCCAACGAATTACAGGCGGAAGGTTTGCCCGAAGCGGATATGGCGGTATCAGCAAGTCGGTTGCAGACAAAACAGGGGCTTAATCATTTTGTAATGGTTGTCATACTCGCGATCATGGTAATTCTGCCTGTTTGCATGATTGTGGCAATCGCAATTTCCATATGGATGGTGGGAAGTGGATGATCTAATATCAAGTTTCATTGTGATTGTCGTAACCGCTGTGGTGATAGCGGCTATCTTTTTCTTCTCGAATCGCGCGAAAAAGAATAACCAGAAAGCGATACAGGAGATGGCAACACAGCATGGGTGGGAGTATTCCGCCATAAGCGAACGGATGGCCTGGGGTTCCCGTTTGAAGGGGGATGGATGGGAACTGACAGCGAGATCGGAGCATGTGGGGCAGCCTGGAGATTCAGGGTCTACAAATATTGACAGTAAAACTGTCTGGAGATCCACCTGGACCACTCCACCCGGTTTTACCCTGCTAATGGGTCCGCGGCTATCAGACGGTCCAGCCGGTTTGTTTATACCATCGGCCTATGCTGGCATGCGTGAGGTAGAAATCGGAATTCCGGAATTGTCACGCCGATATGTCACCCTGGCAGAAGAAACAGTCGATCTTGATTTTCTGCGAATTTCAACCATCCCCCGCCAACTGATCGGCTGGTCTGAAAAACACCGTCCTCTGATAAAGATTGACCGGGATTCTCTGGAGATTAAATTCAATGATCACAGAATGGATAAACCTGAAGAGATAGAGAAAGTGGTCTTGCTTGGCGAGTCGTTTGTGGCCGCACTAGACCGTTAATCAGCCGGAATTGTTATGGAGGAGAAAATGAAACTAAGAAAAAACCGACTGTTAATAATTGGTGTTTTGATCCTGATCCTCACCGTGGCCTGCTCTCTGTTTGGTGGCGACACTTCGGGCACCGGCAATGAGACAGGCTCAGAAAGTAAATATCTGGGTGATGAATATCGCAGTGAGAGTGGAGGTTTTTCCATCCGCAAGGCTTTGGATTATGAGTTCCAGGACACGATCGGTATTGTGAGTATGATCGCGCCGGGTGGTGACGAGGATATGGGGCCGGGGATCATGGTATTTGGCGGATTGACAGTTGAAGGTACCACCAACGATGATTTGATGACCAAGGTGAGTACGGACACCGGAGACCTGGAAGTCAAGAACACGAAGAAGATCAAGGTCGCCGGAGTGGATGCCATTTCCGCTGAATTGAGTGGAAATCAGGATGGCCAGGATTTTAAAGGCAAGCTGGTGGTAGCCATGGTGACAGATGAGCAGCAATTCACCATGATGGGATTCGCCCCCGCAGACAAATGGAAGGACGTGTCACCTGTGTATGATGCCGTGCTGGGGTCTGTTTCGTTCTTTGAACCGGATCCTGAGGCTGGTTTGACCATGGAGGAAGATGGGGAGAGTCCGGCTGAAGAAGGAATTCCTGCCGAGGAATCCAGCGAATCAGGAGCGCCTGTTTCACCGGAATATGAGGTTCCCACTGCCAGGCCTGGAGAAATTCGTCAATGGGCGGTATCAGCCCGGGCCAGTTCGCAATACGGCAACACCGATTGGGCGGCTTCGCAGGCAACCGGTGCGCCTAATGTTTTCGATTGCGGCGATAACACAAATGCCTGGGCGTCATACAACAGCGACACAGTGGAATGGATCGAATTGACCTATGATATCCCGGTGATACCGACAGAGATCAATATCTACCAGAGTTACAACCCATCGCAGGTCGTAGAAGTGCTAATGATCACGGTTGACGGGGAAAAATATATTGCCTGGGATGGATATCCGGAGGAGGTGGTGAATTGCCCCGATCTGATGACAATTTCATTTGATCAACCACAAAAAATCGTCGTTAACAAAGTCCGCATAACCATTGATCAACGGGTATTGGGATGGGGTTGGAATGAGATTGATGCTGTGGAACTGGTGGGTACAGCCGTGGGAGCGTCATCTTCCTCATCGTCTTCGTCATCGGCTGTAAAGCCGACCCAGAAGTCAAACACGTCAACGGGAGGTTCCAGCCTGGCGACCGGAAAACCGGCGCCAACCAATTACACCGGTTGGATGGCTGGCAAGAATTATCAGGGGTACGCGAATGTGGAGATCGGGAAAACCAAAGAAAGCGAGCTTGACAAACTGATCGGGTTAAAAGGTAAAAAGAGCACGGAAAATTGGAAACCCCGTCCCGACCACAAAGACACGTACATATATGAATTTGGCAGCACGATGAAAGTCTACATTGGCGTATTGACAGATGGTGTGGTCTATAAAAAATCCATCATGCCGGTTGACGTTTATTCAAAGGATTTCAAGTTGGACACGGTAACAAGAGCGAATTACGAGAAACTTGACGCGGCTTTCAAGAAGGATAAGGTCATCTACTACGCGGATATGGCCAATCTGTTAAAATCGCCAGGCTTTATCCGGGAAGCGTACGAAGCCGACGGGGTTATTAAGACAAGGTATGAGTGGTATGCACCGAACGGTGACAAAATGAGCGGTTTCTTTCTGGATGGCGCCCTGACTGGAATGGCCGGGCTGGTTTTCATTCCTGCGGAATGAAAAAGTTAGGCCGGGTTATCGAAAATTGCTGGTAGGCGTGTGAAGTATCCTGATGGAGTCAAAAGACCGTCGTTGTACTTATGACGACGGTCTTTTATGTCTTTTATAGATTATTGGATCAGAAGCGGTCGATGATCTTTACGCCGACCCCTTCGAAGCTGTCCATATCGGCCAAAGCGATGGCGGATTCTTCCAGGGTTATGGTCTTACCGATCATTTTTGATGGATCCACTTTACCTGACATGATGAATTCAAACAACTGTGGATATTTGTACGCCTGGATACCATGGCTGCCATAAATCTCCAGTTCGCGGGCGATGACCTTGTCCAGTGGAATGGGTGAATTATTCATTCCACCCAGCATAAGGCCAACCTGAATATGCTTTCCGCGTTTGCGAAGGTTCGCGACAGAATTAAAACAGGTGGTCGGATTACCAAGAGCGTCCAGGGAAACATGTGCTCCGCCATGCGTAATCTCCATCACGGCTTCAACCACATTGGGGTTGGTCTTTCCATTTACCACGGCAATAGCACCCACAGAACGGGCCAGTTCCAATTTGTTGTCAGCGATATCGATTGCCACCACATTCGCGCCGGCCGCGCTGGCTATCATGATCGCGGAGAGGCCAACACCACCACACCCGTGCACGGCTACCCATTGCCCGGCCATCACTTTTCCCTGGTCAATTACTGCGCGAAAAGATGTGACAAAACGGCAGCCCAGGCTGGCTGCTGTAATGTAGTCCATTGAATCGGGTAAACGCACAACATTGATATCCGCCCGGTCAATGGCTACATATTGCGCGAAGGAACCCCAGTGGGTGAACCCAGGCTGGAATTGATGGTCGCACACTTGATGGTTTCCGGAAAGGCATTGCGGGCAGGAGCCGCAGGCGCAAACAAAAGGCAGAGTTACCCTGTCTCCGGTTTTCCACTTTTGCACATTTTTTCCAACTTCAACAA
Source organism: uncultured Leptolinea sp. (assembly GCA_964446955.1). GTDB lineage: Bacteria > Chloroflexota > Anaerolineae > Anaerolineales > Anaerolineaceae > Leptolinea. The sequence goes on along the minus strand of CAYUQJ010000002.1, from coordinate 304,240 downwards.
TGTCTCCGGCCATTTCGTGTCCTGGGACATGGGGAAGGACAACATCGGTATCGTGCCCCATCCAGGCATGCCAGTCGCTGCGGCAAAGTCCATTGGCTCTAACTTTGATTACCACCCCGTTATCGGTTGGTTTTGGATCAGGTACATTCTGGACCGACATGGGTTTGCCAAATTCTTCTATGACAACAGCTTTCATCGTATTCTCTCCCGAAGACTTAACAAATTAATAAAATGCGCTTAAACTTCCTGCCATATGTTTCGATTACAATACAGATAGATTGCGGGTTTATTTTAGTGCATAATATATCAATTTGAAAACAATGATGCGGGATATTCTTTATGAAATACAAAGTTGCGATTTTTGATTTCGATGGAACACTGGCAGATACGTTCCCCTTTCTTATGAGTATTCTGGACTATCTTGCCGACACATATCACATTGACCGGATCAATCCGGAAGATCTGCCGCAGTTGCGCAAGCTTCCCATCCCTGAGTTGATGGATCATCTTAATTTTCCCCGTTGGAAGCTTGCTTTAGTCGCGCGGAATGTCCGAAAATTGATGCTGAAGAATATCAACCGGATATCCCTTTTTGATGGTATAGAATCGGTTCTTAAAGATCTGGCTGACCTTGGTATCATCCTGGTATTGGTAAGCTCCAATTCATATGATAATGTCGTAAAAGTACTGGGAGAAAAGAATGCCGAGTACTTTTCACATTTTGAATGTGGCGCGTCGTTGTTCGGTAAATATGGACGCTATAAAAAGGTCCTGCGGAAATTCAATGTTGACCCGACTGAAGTCATCAGTATCGGTGATGAGATCCGGGATCTTGAAGCATCGCGGAAGGTCAACATTCCATTTGGTGCTGTGCTGTGGGGTTTTACCGACCCGGAAGTGTTTGAAAACTGCGCTCCCAATCACGTCTTCCGTTCCACGGGAGATATCACAGCGCTGCTTGCCGGTTCTTAGTCAGGCACTCGCGACCCGATTACGGCCACTTTTCTTTGCCTTGTACATGGCGTTATCGGCCCGTACCAGCAAGTCTTCCAGACTGTTTATTGATTCGTCTTTTGTAGCGACGCCTATGCTTGCCTGTAGAAAATTGGTGAAATTTATACTGGGGACTTCGATCTTGTTAAATTGATCCAACAAGCGCTTTGCGGCGGCGACCGCATCTTTTAGGGACGTTTCTGGAAGAATAATGCAGAATTCATCCCCGCCATAACGCCCGGCAATGTCCATCACCCGGATGAAGTCCGATAATGCTTTGCCTACCCGGTTTAACACGATATCTCCGGCGATATGCCCATGTGTGTCATTGATCTCTTTGAAATTATCAATATCCAGCATGATAATGGAAAGAGGTGTTTTGTAACGAATGGCGCGTTCGAACTCTTTTTCCGCAACAGAAATTAAGTTCCGGCGATTGTTAATGCCCGTGAGTTCGTCGATTATGGCGCTTTCTTTCATTTTCTCATACAACCGGGCGTTATCGATTGCTATACCTGCCAGATCGGCAAAGGTCTGAAGGCGGTCACAGTCTTCCATGGAACTATACGTGTTGGGTTTGTCTGAATCGAGGTTAAGGAATCCGATCACTTCATCTTTTACCTTGATGGGTGAGCCCATATAACTGAGCACATTCGGGTTTGAGAAAAAGTCAACCATGCGCGTATCTGTGATGAACATCGGTTTACCGGACTCCATCATCATCTTCATATTCGGTACTTCAGCGACCTTAAAGGAAGCGGATTTTACCCAATCGACCTCTTTCGGGCTGATGTACCCATGAAAACATTTAACCCGTCCTATCCCATTCTCAATCAGAATGATATTGGCCATTTTGCAGGGAAGTACGTTAAATAAACTTGCCAGAATCCTTTCCAATACTTCATCCAAATTTAGCGTGCTGTTGATGGCAATGGAAACATCACGCAGGGCTTCGGCAAATTCCCGGCGTTCCGTCTCGGCTCTTTCCTGATTCTTCCGTTCGCTGATATCACGGATGGCAAGCAGCCAACCGGAGTGACGGTGTTTGCTTTGAAAGAATCTCTTTGCTTCCACTTCAATCGTCTTGCCGGGTTCAGGTTGTGATTCGACCAGGAAATCATCCTCATTTTCCATAGCTTCATCAAGGCCGGGGATGTCTATCAATCCTTCCTTAAGGGGAGCATCTTTCCAATCCTCATTCGGAAAACGAAGGAATTTTTTCGCGCTGAGATTTAGATCTGCGATATGGTGCTCTGAATCAATAACCATCAGACCATCGGTCAGGCTGTCAAATAGTATCTCTCTTGCCACCGGGGCAAGTTCAAACAGCTTAAATTTGGTGAGGCCGAGAAATAAGAGGAGCCCCGTCAGGAAAAAACCGAATGGTGTTAAGTCCAGATATTTCAACTGTGGAATTCGTAATACATAGAAGAGATTTGCCAGAAATGGCGGAAATATGCTTAACAGAATGATGAAAGCCTGAGACCGGTAGATTGAAAAACGCGCCCGCCGGTATTTCGTAAACAGGAGAATTGCCATTGTGATGGTAATTAAATAGTTATAACCAACACCCAGCCAGTAAAGCGGCCCGCGCAAGTAGACGAGGGTGTTGTAGGGCGAGTCGGCTGGCGTTACAAAGTCAGACCAGATTAGCCGGTGGTTTTCATTGGTAGCAACAAGAACAAGTACGATCACCGGAATGATGAAGAGAAGGATCACCCGGTTTGTGGTGATCCTCTTTCCAAGTCCGAAGTAATTGACCACAAATAATAAAAAGAAAGGCAGGCAAATGAAAACGCCCACATAACTAAATTTTGCAAATAGTACTTTGATCTCCGGGTTTTGAACGGCACTCTCAAAACCCATGAAAAAGTTCCACTCGGCAGTGCAAAGGAGGGCAAATGCCAACAGGACGCAATCACGATTGACCCAGCGCATGAACAATATCACGCATAGGATCAGTGACATGAAGCCTGTTAGTAGAAGTGCATTGGAATACGGATTAAAATCCCAGGAAATCAAAATTGTTTCCTTACTATTGCGCTATCGATATGGATTCATTATAAACGCCCAATATTCCGGCAAAAAACAACTTCATTAATTAATTGTACGTTCTTTTTGGTATCGTATTGGTATTAACAACAAAAGTGCAAGCTTACGGTTTGCAGGACAATAAACGAGTGAACGGATGCGGTTGATGGCACAGTCCCGCTATAATTTTATACAGGATACAAGTGGTTAGTCGCATAATGAATTGAAGTTTATATATGGAGGTAAAAAGATGGAATATCGACATTTGGGAAAAACAGGAATAAAAGTCAGTGCCTTATCATTGGGCTCCTGGGTTACTTTCCACAATCAGGTAGGTGTGGAAATGGCATTTGATGCAATGGCTGCCGCGTATGAAGCGGGGGTCAATTTTTTCGACAATGCCGAGATTTATGCGGGTGGAAAATCCGAAGAGATCATGGGCGCTGCGATTAAGAAACTTGGTTGGCGTCGGGGAAGTTATTTGATCTCGACAAAGCTTTTTTGGGGTTTGAACGATGGCGTGAATGAAAAGAATACCTTAAATCGCAAGTATTTGATCGAGGGGATCAATGGGTCTCTTAAGCGGTTGGACATGGATTATGTTGACCTGATCTACTGCCACCGGCCAGACCCAGAAACTCCGCTGGAGGAAACTGTCTGGGCGATGCACAACATTGTGGAATGGGGAAAGGCGCTTTACTGGGGAACATCCGAATGGTCTGCCGCGGAGATCATAGCGGCCATTGAAATCGCCGAACGGCATCATCTGCATAGACCCGTTATGGAACAGCCGCAATATAATATGTTTTCCCGCCGTAGAGTTGAGGTGGAATATGCACGTTTGTTCAAGGATTACGGTTATGGCGCGACGATCTGGAGCCCGCTTGCTTCCGGCTTGCTGACCGGAAAGTATAACAACGGCATACCGGAAGGATCCCGGGGAAACCTGCCGGGATATGAATGGCTGCATGATCAATTAACCAACCAGAATGCCATCGCCAAAGTGAGACAGTTGCAGGTAATTGCGGATGGTCTGGGTGTAACAATGGCTCAGATGGCGTTGGCCTGGTGCTTGAAAAATCCGAATGTGAGCACGGTAATCACAGGAGCCAGCCGGGTGGAACAGGTTCGGGAAAACATGAAAGCCATGGATGTGGTGGAAAAGATGACACCGGACATCCTATCAGAAATTGAGAACATCCTTGGCAGTAAAGATCTATTCGCGACAGATTGATGTCTTCTTTCCGGAGAAATATGGCTATTCAAAAAGGTCTGCTTTTAGGCAGACCTTTATTATTGATTTGTTATCACTCTTTCCATGCTTTGATAACGCGCTCGTATGTTTGACACAATTCTTCAGGTAGCACGCGAACCATGCCGGTAGTTGTCATAAAATTTGTGTCTCCAGCCCACCGTGGAACAATATGAAAATGCGCGTGGCTGGCAACTCCCGCGCCGGCAACATCCCCGATGTTGGTCCCGATATTAAAGCCTTGCGGGGAATAGACAGCCCGCAGGACTTTGACAGATGTTGTGATCAACTTCATCAGTTCAATGCATGTTTCCTGATCCAGCATTTCAATGGAAGGAATATGGGCGATGGGGACAACCATCAAGTGGCCATTCGTGTAGGGGTATCGATTCAGGATCACGAATGCTTTTTTCCCCCGGTGAACGATCAGGTTCTCTGGACTGTCTGGTAACTGTAATGCCTCACAGAAGATGCAACCATCCTTGTGCTCGTGACTCATAATGTAATTCATTCTCCAGGGGGACCAGATGTGTTCCATTGTTTCCGGTATTCTAACATAATTGACAGGCTAACCGGGCGAGGTTAAAGTTAACACATGTTTCAGCCCCCATTAATCCGCCCAGATTCGTTAACCGTATCAGAGATCACACGATACATGCGTGCTCTTGTTGAGAGCGATACGCTGTTGCAGGATATCTGGGTTGCGGGGGAGGTTTCCAATGTTTCCCGTCCATCATCCGGTCATGTCTATTTTACGCTGAAAGACAGCGAGGCAGCCATCAAGTGTGTCATCTGGCGGTCTTCGGTGGGGCGCATTCCGGATTTTCAGGTTGGTTCACAGATTGAGGCACACGGAGCGGTTTCCATATATGAACGCGACGGGGCGTATCAGTTGTATGTGAATGCTGTCCGGATGCGCGGTGAAGGGGTGTTGTTTCAAGAATTTATGCGCCTTAAAGCCCGATTGGAGGCGGATGGTTGGTTTGACGAGGAACGAAAACGTTCATTACCGGCCCGGCCGAAGGTTATCGGGATCGTCACGTCAGCGACCGGAGCTGCCCTGCAGGATATGTTAAATACACTGCGCAACCGCTACTGTCTGGCAGACGTCATAATCGCTCCAGCGGCAGTTCAGGGAACGGAGGCGCCGGGTGAGATTATCGCGGCGATTCATCAGTTGAATCGCGATATACAACCGGATGTGATCCTTCTGGCGCGGGGCGGTGGATCGATGGAAGATTTATGGGCTTTCAATGATGAAGGTGTGGTGCGCGCGGTTGCTGAATCAGATGCCCCGGTGGTAACCGGTATTGGACATGAAACGGATTTCACTCTGGCCGATTTCGCGGCTGATCTACGTGCGCCCACGCCAACGGGCGCGGCAGTGGCGGCCACCCCATCACGGGATGATATGATCACGGAATTGGATTCAATCTTGCAAGATCTGAACTACCGGATGGTACGCTTTATGTCAGATTGCCAGAATGCGGTTGATCAATTCAAATCCAGGTTGGACCGCGAGTCGCCTTTGCGGCGGGTGCAACGGGAACGGCAGATGGTGGACTCACTCTCCGGGCGAATGGAATATGGCATGGCGCAGACTGTAAACCTGGCGCGGGCCCGTTTTCAAATTGTTGCCGGCCGGTTGGTTGTTTTAGACCCCAACGCGATCTTGAAACGAGGTTATTCATTAACCCGGTTGGATGATGGTACGATAATCCGTTCAGCAGGACAGTTACGTCCGGGAACTGCAATCAACACTCTCTTCGGTCAGGGATCCACGGTCAGCCGCGTGGAATCGACCAGTCTGGATTAAAATACTACGATGGCCAAGAAGAACACATCTGTAACTCAAACCCCGGTTGAAGAACTAACATACGAAGAGGCGTTGGCTGAATTGGAAGGCATTGTTGCGTTGCTGGAACAGGAGCAAACCGGCCTTGAATCAACCATAGCCTGGTTTGAACGCGGGCAACAACTATCCCGGTATTGCCAGCAGCTGCTGGATCAGGCGGAATTGCGGGTTCGGACTCTGGGAGCCGATACATCCGTGGACGAGCCGGTAGAGGAATGATCAACGATCTTCTGCACAACGGTATGCTGATCTCCGCCATTGCCGGTTGGTTCCTGGCTCAGGGGGTAAAACCGTTTGTACATTATGCCCGCACACGGCGATGGAATTGGGGGCTATGGTTCAGTGCCGGAGGGATGCCCAGTTCGCACTCCGCATTGATGTCAGCCACGACTTTTTCCATAGGTCTTTTTGATGGGTTCGACTCGGGATTATTCGCGTTGGCGGTGGCTATTACCATGATCGTGTTGTATGACGCAGCGGGTGTACGACGGCAGGCTGGAATGCACGCCGAGCGTATCAACCGGATGATCAACGAACTTTTCACCGGGCAACCATTAAGTGAAAAACAGCTAAAAGAAGTGCTGGGTCATACGCCTCGGCAAGTGATCGCGGGGGTGTTGTTCGGTCTGGCTATCGCTTTTGTGGTCTGGCTGATATTTCAAGCAGGAACTGTGTAGTAATCCTGTCAATCGATTTAATTGATATTGATTTCCTGATAATTCTTTGCTGTTGCGGTTTTATAACCTGTGCAATCTAATAGACAAATACACGCGTTTTTTGGTAATATAACTACGTAATCTTAAGATTTAACCGTGGTGAATAACAGGTAACGAGAAAAATCCATGGATGAAGATTGGGGCGTACTTCAATATACCGATGAATTGGAGAGATCAGAAGCCGGTCGAATTCAAACCCGGTTGATATACATATCCTGGGCTGTTCTGGCGATCGTTCTCGCGGCAGAAATATACTGGGGGAACCCCCTGCCAGCCATTATTACCGGGATTTCCGGTCTGTTTCTTATAATCCCTTTCTTATTGGTTAAGAAAGGCAATTTATCTGCCAGCGGGTTGTTTATAGTCCTTTTCCTGTTGGAAACGCTTACGATATTGGCAACGCTGGGAAAAGGCATTCATGACATCGCCGTGATCGCCTTTCCGCTCGTGATCGTTTTTTCCAGCCTGGCGTTGAACCGGTCCGGGGTTTGGACCGGGATGGTGTTGACCCTGATATGCATCGCGTGGCTCGTTTTTGGGGAAGCATTAGGGATTTATGCGACGGAACCGCCTGACAGATCGGACTGGGTGGATTTCGTTATTGTTGCTTCGATTCTGATTGTTGCCGGTCAGGTGGTGAGTATCCTGGTGTGGAACATTCGGCGCAATTTGGAAAAAGCCAAAGATGAGCTCAGACAACGCAGGGTAATAGAAGACGCTCTAAGTCAAAAAATCGAAGAGATTGATCGATATTTTAATCTTAGTCTTGATCTCCTGTGCATTGCGGACATAGACGGTAATTTCCGGCGATTGAATCCCCAATGGGAAGCAACCCTTGGGTATTCATTGGATGAACTGATGGGTGCAAAATTCTTAGATTTTGTCCACCCGGATGACCTGGAAGCGACTCTCGCGGCTGTATCGCGGTTAAAAACCCAGAAACCCATAATGAATTTTGAAAATCGGTACCGCCACAAAAACGGGACGTATCGCTGGATCGAATGGCGATCCGCTCCTTCTGAAGACTTGATTTACGCAGCGGCAAGGGATGTAACGGAACGCAAAGAAATGGAAGACAGACTGCGATATCAGGGGACGCATGACATTCTGACGGGGATCTATAATCGGTCTTTCTTCGAGGTTGAGCTTGCCCGACTGGAAGGTGGACGCGAATATCCCATCAGCATCATCATCACGGATATTGATGGTTTGAAAGTGGTCAATGATACTCAGGGGCACGCCGCCGGTGACCTTCTGCTAAAACAGGCTGCCTCCATTCTCAAATCTGTTTTTCGCACGGAAGATGTTCTGGCCCGAATCGGCGGGGATGAATTTGCTGTACTGATGCCTGAAACCAACGCGGACGCGGTCCAAAAGAAGGTGAACAGCATTCGCGCGAAATTGGAAAAGAACAACGCGGACGCGGCAAATATGCGGGTGGATATATCCATTGGCGCGGCGACGGCGGAAAAAGGTGACCTGATAGGAACGTTCACGCTGGCAGATCAGCATATGTATCAGGAGAAGGCCAGGCGGGCGGCACTCAGAAATAACGCTACCGTGTGAGGTAAAGTTTTCTAGAAACCCAGATCCCGGCTGTCCTGTTCCACATCCGTTGGACGATCGTTGTTTCTGCCGAGCAACTCCTGCCAGAAGCGGTCATCGTAGCGGCGTGAGCGCACCGGCAGCGGCATGGGAACGCCCCAGCCGAGTAGCAAAACCTCTTCCCTGGGCTGGAGGCGTGAGAGCATTCCGCGCAGCGAATCCTTGCCGGCCAGGCCGGAAAGTACCGCCTGGATATCGAGGTCGTCACCCAGCCAGCCGGAGATGCGTGTGCCAAGCTGCGACATCACCTCGTCATAGATCTGCGAAGGCCGTTGGTCGATTACCAGCAGGGTGACGTAGTACTTACGCATTTCGCGCGCGATGGTGCTGAAAGTGGTCTGTGAGGCCATCTCACGGTTGAGCATCTTATGGGCTTCCTCGACCACGATAACCAGAGGACGCGGTTCGGACGTCTTATCCGGACTTCCGCGAAAGGCGTTGGTTTTCTTTTCCCAGGCTTCGCGAATGCGCCGGGTGAGCAGGTTGGTGACCAGCAGGTAATCCAGGTCGGTTTCGTTTTTTCCAAAGGAAAGCACTACATGCTGCCCGGCTTCCAGCGATTTGATGATCTCGCTCAGGCTGTCTGCCGCGGGTTGTTCCAGGATGTATGGTTTAACGAATAAACGGGTCAGTTTGCTGTGCAGCCCGGCGGCCGCCGCCGGGTGGATGCCTTCACGCGCTGCCCAGGCTTCCACACTGTCTTCCGCAGGTACCTTTTTGCCATCGTCTGTTTCAACCGTGGCGCCGGGGCGCAATTCGCGGAACTCGTGAAACCAGTGGTCCTCGCCGAAGCTGCGGACAAGCGCGTCCAGCGTGGTTGGCGTGGTCTCTTTTAAATTTAATTCCCGGGTCAGCAATTCGATGTCTTCCGGACGGATATCCTTTTCGGCAATTTCAAGGGTGTAATCGGGGGTGCGGCCGCGCACAGCCGCCGATGACCCAAGTCCGACTACGCGAACCCGTGTCGGAAATTTTGAGCGCAGGCCGGGTACTTTTGTGTTAGTGTCAGATGATATGTCGTCAAAACCGTACTCGTTGTGCATGTCAAATACAAGGAGCGATGATCGGTTGTACTGGATTAGCCCGGCCAACACCAGACGGGTCAGGAAGGATTTTCCCGTACCGGTGGATCCGAAAACCCCGGATGACCGCTGCACGAATTTTTCCAGGTCAATGCAAACCGGATGCCCCTGTTCGCGGGTGTGCCCGATGATGAAATTTTTACCGTCCCCTTCCGCCGGATCGCCGAATATCTCGGCCACATCGCCTTCGGCAGCCAGCCGGACCGGAGAATGATGCGCGGGGACCGTTTTGACAGGCAGGGGATGGGTCCCCGCGGGGTTGGCTTCCAACCACGTTTCATAAGCTGTGGAGCCGGGTTCGGGACCGCGATCCAGCATCAACGCGGGGAGTATTTCCAGATTGGTGAATAATGTTTGCCCGTGCAGCAATCGGGCAAGGTTAGCCGGCAGGCGTTCTTCACTCTGCTCATCAGCAAAGCGCGGATTGGTGGAGCCCAGGACCAGGTTGGTGACCAGGCCGTAAAACTGCCATTCAACGCTGCGGGTGACCACAAAGCTGCCTTCCTGTACGTCGTGCGCCGGGATGGTCAGGCGGGCGTTCAGACTATCTTTAAGCGAGCCGCCTACGATATAGCCGATCTCAGGGTTTTCACCGGGGTTGGTGGGATTGTTCTGTGTCATTCGGTCGCCTCATTAATCCTGATAGATCTCGCTGACCGCGCCCAGCACACGGTTGAGAGTCTCATAATCGTCCCGCAGGAGGACGATCAGTTCGCTGACGGCCGCCTCAAGCCAGGCTGTATCATCCAGTTGACAGTAAACATCATTTGTCTGTTGTAGAGAAGCGGCCAATAACTCGGCGGCCGGAAGGTCGGGGCTGCCAAGGATATGACGGAAATATCCGAAATGCCTGTCCGCGGTAAATGTCAAAATCTCCTGCGCGCCGCAGGAAAAGATCTCATCCAGAGAAAGCGGCGGCCGGGGCGGCATCAGATGGGATACTTTTGCGTCCCGCTGATAGCCGATAAACAACACACTGATCTCTGCGGGAATATTGCGGTTCAACCGGTTATCCTGGATGAGCATCTCGCTGACATGGTCCGCTGTTACCAGCTGACGGACCAGGCCGTCATCATCTATGTGGATGTCATGTACCAGCCCGAATATATGGTATCCGGGCGAAGCGGGAATACGGACCATGCCGCCGAAGGTGAGGTTTTCCACCTGGTTCACCTGGCAGCCGATCACACAGCCGGAGGTGGATGCTCGTAAGAGGCGGCCGATCTGGATGGATGTTGGGGTTAACGGAGGCATTAACGGTTCCTCGTTCTTCCTGCCAGATTCTTGGCGAATTGTTTGTTTGACGGCACGGGGGGTGTCAATCCCTTCGCGATCATCTCGCGAGCGATCATGGTTTCGATCTGGGCTTTGTCCATCAGCGAGACCAAGGCGATCTCATGCGAGCGGTGCAGCGCGTACGGATAGGGTGTACCGCCCAGATGTCCGCATTGTTCCAGCAATACCGCATGCAGCAAACCGACCTTTTCAATATCATCCGCTACCCAGCGGGGAATTTCTACCCGTGCCAGCGATGGTCTGTCTTCCGTCCCGGTGTTGAGGTAGAAGAAATGCAGGGCGGTTTCGCCGGGAAAACTCTGTGCCGATTTTGACTGGATTGAAAAAATGGCCGAACGCGACAATGGTGGCAGCCGGCGGCTGAACAGTATCACATCAGAAAGCGGCGCCAGGGATTTTTCCCTTTCGGGTACGGTTAATCCGGATGACTGTGGGTCAATCAGTCCCAGCATGCGCGTAACCAGGTCGGAACCCGGGCGGTCCACATAACCGGCGGTGATTGTGCCCAATTGTGCCAGATTGCGCAGTACCCCGATGTATTGTTCGAATTCCTGTTGTGTATCCTTGCTTCCCTGTGGATCGCGGAAAAGTTCAAGCGGCCCGTCGGTCAGCGCGAGAACGATCCCCCCAATTTCAGCGGCAAGCCCGGCCAGCATTTGCCGTTCCCGCAGGTCTCGTCGCAATGCGACAACTTCTTCACCGGCCAGATGTCCGTCTGCATATAGCTCTTCGATGGTGAGCAGATGGGTTTCCACGATCTCCCGCGGTGGGGTTTGCAGGGTGGAATCCAAACGGAATACACCGATATTGATCACACCGAATGGGATGGGATCGTGCCGGTTCGGGTTTACCTGTGAACCGTCGGCTGCCAGCAGAGTGTAATCGCATGTCAAAGCGGGTGGAGGATATGCCGCGGTGATCTCTTCATCCGTGGGGATGGCACTGCGAAGGCTGCCATACGACGCTGCCGCGGAAAAAACCGCCTCACGTACAGTGTCATTCTGTCCGGCCAGACTGTCCAGGACTAGCGCCGCACGGGCAGCCCTGTCGGTTTGATCAGCCAGCCGGGCACTGAATTGGTCAGAAAGGGACAGTAATTGGTGTTTGATGGCGGTGTAATCGAGTGGCATGACTATCCCCGGATACTCTTTGGATATGGAACATCTGTTTGGATTATAGCCTGCCTGGTGGGTAGAATCAAGCGAACCATCATACCGGTCTTCCCTTTCTGTTTTTTTATGCGGAGGGTGCCCCATGGAGGTTGTTTCCGGTAAAATCCTTTCTATGAACATACGAGATCTGGAAATATCCGATGTGGAAGAAGTGATCGCACTTGTCTGGTCTGTGTTCGATGAGTTTGAGGCACCGGATTATTCGGAAGAGGGTCTGGCTGAGTTCAGACGGTCTATCAATGTGGTAACCATCACGGAGCGGATGGAAAATGGCGAGCTGGTCATGAAAGGATGTTTTGATCAAGACATCTTGACCGGCATCATCGCGGTCAGAAACAGGAATCACATCAGTCTGTTGTTTGTCCACAAGGATTTTCACCGGAGGGGGATTGCCCGCCGGTTATTTGAATCTGTTGTCGAAGATTGCCGCAGGGATCATAAAATGGACCGGATTACCGTTAATTCATCGCCCTATGCTGTTGAGGTTTATCGACATCTGGGTTTTCGAGAAATGGGCCCGGAGCAGGTAGTCAATGGTATTCGCTTTACCCCGATGGTTTACCCGTTGGAATGTTTGTAAGGAAAAAATCAAAAAAAGCAACCGTATTGGATTTGTTTTATATACCGGGTAAGGATCCGTTTTCGATTGCCTCATGGTTTGATTCGTACTATAATTCACAGAAGTGAAGTTCCTTCGGGGCAGGGTGCGAGGTGGTTTTCCCTCAATTCCCGATCGGTGGTGATAACCCACGAGCGCAATACATCGCGCGCATGACACGGTGAAATTCCGTGGTCGACGGTACAGTCCGGATACAAGAAGGATCTGCTGGCTCAAACGATTAGAAATCAGCCGGTTTCCCGCCCCGAAAACCTTTCGTTTTCAGGGTTTTTGTTTTTATGGCAGCCACGTATTCATCCCCCAACCGACAAAAAGTTTCAGAACCCCGCCAAAAAGAAAAACGTTTTCAGTGGTTCCTGCCTGTTTCGCTGACAGCCGGATTGGTTATCTGGCAGTTGGTGGTTATGATCTCCGGTTTGCCGGTATTCATCCTGCCGACTCCGCTTGATGTCGCGGCACGCTTCGCATCCATGCTGCTGGATGGGCGCCTGCTGTTACATACGGCTGTCACGCTCATTGAGGTTTTGCTGGGATTGCTGGTCGGCGGCGGGGTGGCCACTCTTACCGGGTACGCGCTGGCCAAGTCTCCCACGGCAGAAAAACTGCTCTCGCCGTACCTCATTGCCAGTCAGGCAATCCCCGTGGCGGCCATTGCGCCGCTCCTTATCATCTGGTTTGGCCCGGGAACGGGGTCGAAAGTGCTCATCTGCGCGTTGACGGTTTTTTTTCCTGTCCTTATCAACACAATCGTAGGTTTGAGGGCGGTTCCTGAAAACTTGCGTGATGTGATGCGTTCCATGCGCGCCACACCCCGGCAAACCCTGGTATTACTGGAAATCCCTGCTGCACTTCCTGTTTTTCTAGCCGGTCTGCGGGTGGGGGCAACCCTATCCGTTATTGGAGCGGTGGTCGGCGAATTGGTGGGGGCCGATAAGGGGCTGGGTTTTCTGATCAACCTCGGACGCGGTCAATATGACACTGCCCTGGTCTTTGTTGCCGTCGGCGGATTGGTGACGATAGCATTATTGCTTTATGGTTCGGTTCTTTTGCTGGAAAAGTACTATCTTTCCTGGCAAAGTGATGCCGAATTTGAAAAAACATCACTCTAAGAGGATCAAATGAAAATCAACAAGCTCATCGTTTTCTCCATGCTCATCTTAAGCATTATGCTGACATCCTGTTCGGCAGGACGGTCGACGGCTGGTGAGTTGACACCGGTCAAATTGCCCCTGGGTTATGTCCCCAATGTGCAATTTGCGCCGCTTTATGTGGCGATAGACAAGGGTTATTTCAAAGCTGAGGGAATTGACGTTACCCTCGATTACAACATGGAAACGGATTCTGTGGCGTTGCTGGGAGCCGGTCAATTGCAATTTGCCATTGTATCGGGCGAGCAGGTTTTACTGGGACGCAGCAAGGAACTTCCGGTTGTCTACACGGCAGCCTGGTACAACAATTTCCCGGTTGGTGTGATCGTTGAACCCGGGAAAAACGTGACCCAACCTGCCGATCTCAAGGGTCTGAATATCGGGCTGCCTGGCACATATGGGGCTAACTACATCGGTCTGCGGGCATTGCTGGCTGCCGGAGGGCTGTCTGAGAGCGATGTCACGTTGAATTCCATCGGTTATACCCAGGTGGAGAGCTTTTTGTCCAAACGTGTGGAAGCCGCGGCAATTTATGTTGCCAATGAACCGGTCGTGCTGGAGAATCAGGGAGTGGATTTTTCACTTCTAAAGGTATCCGATTACACCAGCCTGGTGGCAAACGGTTTGGCGACCAATGAAAAGACGATTAAAGAGAATCCCGAACTTGTTCGGGGGATGGTCAAAGGGCTGCTTCATGGCGTGGCGGATGTGGTGGCAGATCCCGATGAGGCATTCTCCATATGTAAAAAGTATGTGGAAAACCTGGGCAAGGCAGATGAGTCTGTCCAGAAGGCTGTATTAACACATTCCATAGAGTTCTGGGTTAGTGATACACCGGGTTACTCCAACCCTGAAGCCTGGCAAAACATGCAGGATCTTCTGCTGGATATGGGAATGTTGGAGAAACCGGTCGATCTTTCCACTATATTTACCAATGATTATCTGCCTGCCGGAGATTAAGGATTGTGTATGACTGATCAGATCCTGCTGAGGATTCATGATCTATCTGTGAGTTTTCAGGATGGTACCGGCGGGCTTGAGGCGCTTGATTCTGTCAACCTGGATGTGCCGGAGTGCCGTTATCTGGCAGTGCTCGGCCCTTCGGGCAGCGGCAAGACAACGCTGTTGCGAATAATCGCCGGGTTGTTGGAGCCCACATCGGGGACAGTCCGATTCAACACACCCGAAGGCAACCCTCCGCGAGTAGGTCTGGTATTTCAACAGGCAAATCTAATGCCGTGGCGGACAGTGATCGAGAACATTACCCTGCCGCTGGAATTGCAGGGTGTACATCAGGGATATGCCTGCGACCGGGCGCGTGAATTTATTGAACTTGTGGGATTGGATGGATTTGAAAACAGCCTGCCGCGCAGCTTATCGGGAGGTATGGCCCAGCGGGTTGCCCTGGCCCGGGCGTTGATCATGGAACCTGACCTGCTTCTGCTGGATGAACCTTTTGGTGCACTTGACGCGTTAACCCGTGAACATATGGGCGACGAATTGTTACGAATATGGCAGAACCGGGAGACCACGGTCATGATGGTGACACACAGCATATCCGAAGCGTTACTCCTGGCCGATCGGGTGGTGGTTCTTTCCGCCCGGCCGGGCCGGATTGTCCGGGAAATTGATGTGCCGTTTCACAGGCCGCGTTCTGAGGATATCCGGTATTCAGCGGAGTTCGTTGAACTAGCCCGGGATTTGCGTTCCAGCATTAAGGATGTGTCTGAGCCGGTACCCGTGGAAATAAAGCGCGCCCAAAAAAGGCAAACCCGATAAGACGAAATTCTTATCCGTCTGTTTGTTGTTCCGATGCGGCAGACCTGGGAAGTCCCATTACCAGCGCCTCCAGCAACAATTGTAGATTCGCATTTCCCAGACGGGCTGACGTAGAATCCAACTGACGGATCAACCCGCCAGCCTCTTCGGTGTTTACTGTGCGTGCCAATTCAGTTACTTGCTGGCGGTAATCAATATTCGCGATCTCTCCGGATAGACCCGTGGTCTGCAACATGACATCCCGCCACAGGCTTTGCCAAAAAATGAGGCCATCGCGTAAACGCATGCGGAACTGATCGCGTTCCTCTTTATTACTGCGCTTGACCTTGACCAGCCGGTCAACATATTCAAAGCGTTGAGGCAGGTTTTCTCCCAGGAGCGTGAATAGTTCATCCATCCATTGGCGGCGGTTTGAGCGCAATTCCGGGTCTGAATGAAGGCGCAAGGCCAATCCCGGCCTTCCGCCGCTGATCTTTGCGAGCAATCCGGCTTCATCAGATGTTATGGATAGCCTGTTTTTTAATTCTTCCAACAGGTGATTCGATGATAGCGGTCGGAGGCGAATCTGCTCACAGCGCGAGACAATGGTCGGTAGTAGGTTTTCCGCCGTATCGGCGGTCAGAAGCAGTACGGTCTTTCCGGGAGCTTCTTCAAGGGTTTTCAATAATGCGTTTTGGGCATTTTCGTTGGCTTCATGGAAGCGGAGAAGAATGGCGATCCGCCGGTCGGCTTCGTAGGGCATCAATGTGAGGGTGTGCTGCAGTTCACGTACCGCGTCAACTTTCAATTCGCCGCCGACAGTCTCCGCCTGAGTTATGGTCAAATCGGGAAATTGCCGCCGTTCGGTCATGCGGCAGGGACGGCATTCACCACAAAAATCCCCGGAAGAAGGCGGGTTGGCGCAAACCAGCGCCTGGGCGAAACGCAAAGCCAGTGTACCTTTACCGACCCCGGCAGGTCCGGTGAAGAGGTAGGCATGCCTTACCCCATCTGCCCTGATGTGTTCCTGTAATAGGTGAACTGCCCATTCGTGTCCGATCAAATCCCATGTCATAGATTGAAATTCTACCCGATTCCTGGGGTACAATCACCCCGCCATGATACCCAATATTGACTTTCTTTCCGGATTGAATGAACAACAAATACAGGCGGTAACCGCTGACCTTGGCCACGTGCTTGTACTGGCCGGTCCCGGTTCGGGAAAAACGCGCGTGCTGACCCATCGCATTGCCTACCTGATTACCCAGATGTACCTGCCGCCGGCCAATATTCTGGCCGTCACCTTCACCAACAAAGCCGCCCGTGTGATGGAAAGCCGTCTGGAGACTCTACTGGGCCAGAAACCCCAGGGTATCTGGCTGGGAACGTTCCATTCCATCTGCGCCCGTATCCTTCGGCGTGAGGCAGAGCATCTGGGATTTACGTCCAACTTTGTGATCTTCGATGAAGACGACCAGCAGAGCCTGGTAAAAATGGCCATCCGCGAAATGAATATTGATGAAAAGATGTTCCGGCCAGCCAGTATTCGGTCTGTGATTTCAGCCGCGAAGAACAACATGCAAACTCCTGACGATCTTTCTTCCCGCACATACCGGGAAGAGGTTAATCTGCGTGTCTACCGCCGCTACCAGGAATTGCTGCGACTAAACAACGCTTTGGATTTTGACGATCTTCTGAACGAGGTGGTCAATCTTTTCGCGGCGAACCCTGCCATTCGCGATTTGTACAGCCGCCGGTTCCGTGAAATACTGGTGGATGAATTTCAGGATACCAACACCGCCCAGTACCAGATCCTTCGTCATCTGGGTGTTGCCGGCAACAGTCTATTCGTGGTGGGGGATGAAGACCAGTCGATTTATCGCTGGCGCGGAGCTGATTACCGGAATGTGCAATCGTTTGAGCGTGATTATCCCGATTGCCGCAAGATCCTTTTGGAACAGAATTACCGTTCCACCCAGACGGTTCTGGATGCCGCACGGGCGGTGATCGACCACAACATCAACCGTACCCCCAAGAGGTTGTATTCAGACAATGGGAAGGGTGAGACGATCACAATGTATGACGCGACGGATGATAAGACCGAAGCGGAATATGTTGCCGAGACCATTCGGAAGAATATCAACGCAAAGCAATGGACGGGAAGTCAGGTGGCGGTAATGTACCGCACCAACGCCCAATCCCGTCTGCTGGAAGAATCATTCCTGAAATCCAATCTTCCTTATCGACTGGTTGGCGCGCAAAGGTTCTATGGCCGGCGTGAAGTGAAAGACATCATTGCCTATTTACGGTTGGTGTACAACCCGAGTGATGAGGTCAGTCTGGCACGGGTGATCAATGTACCTACCCGTGGTATTGGCGACAAGACAGTCGAGGCTTTGCAAAAGCTCGCGCGTGAACAGGAGATAACTGCCGGCGGGGTGCTGATCGATCTTGGAAAAAGGGGACAGGATTCACCGTATCACGCTGCCTTTACCGCCCGGGTGGCAAACGGACTGGCGGATTTTGGTGCGCACCTGGTTTCCTGGCGTGAAGCCAACCAGAAGGGGATCCCGCTAACGCAATTGGTGCAACGAATCCTGGATGATATCCGCTATGAGGAATACATTGATGACCGGACGGAAGAAGGACATCAGCGCTGGGAGAATGTGCTGGAATTAATGAAGATCGCCCTGGAATTTGACGACCGGGGGTTGGATGAATTCCTGGAACGCCTCGCTCTGGTCTCAGACCAGGATACGCTGGCCGAGGATGTGGAAGCCCCGACATTGTTGACGCTGCATGCCGCCAAAGGTTTGGAATTTCCGGTGGTGTTCATCACCGGGATGGATGACGGCGTTCTCCCGCACAGCCGGTCGCTGGAAGATCCAGAGGAAATGGCCGAAGAGAGACGCCTGCTCTATGTGGGTATCACACGCGCCAAAGACCGTCTATACCTTACCCGGGCTGACCGGCGCAGTGGATATGGCGGGTACGATAATACCGCGCCGTCACGATTCCTACGGGATATCCCTTCGCAACTTATTCTCAAGCAAGGATCTATCGCTTCAACCCATTCCGGACGAAGCTTTACCCAGCAACGGACAGATCGTTACGCCACGTGGACCACGCCATCACCGGCATACGGGTCTCTACGGCCGTCACCACGTGAGCAGAAACCGAAGGTCGAACAGCGGTTCCCCGCCAATTGCCGTGTGAAACACGAGGTTTGGGGGGAAGGTCTGGTTGTCAAAAGTGTACTGGAAGACGGCGATGAGACGGTAGATGTGTTCTTTGAATCTGTTGGTTTCAAGCGTCTGGCCGCGTCGCTTGCCAGACTCGAGATTGTCAAATAATACAATTGTCTGCTGCGCCGGGAATCAGCGCTGGGGGATCATGTCAACGATATATTCCAGGAAAACGCCGTGCCCATCGAGTGAAGCGGACAGAAGCATCATTTCCTGGATACTCGGACCACGGGGCTGCCCGACCAGTCCGGTTAATAGATTCATCTCACCGGGGATGCGGGTGTAATAGCTGTTATTCCAAATCTGCTGCATCACCGGGCTAAAAAATCCTGGTCGGACGAAGCCGGAATCTTGAGGATTCTGGGCGACCATATACCGCACTGTTACCGGCATCCCGACTCGGTTCGCCAGGTAAGTCCGAGTGGCCTCTTCTGTGGAAATCAGTCCTGACGCGTAACCACTCCACTCGCCGTTGAGGGAAATATCCGTGATGCCCATTCCGACTTCAGGCCCCATTCCACCGGGATAGATCAAAACCGAGCAATATCCGATTCCCTGCCGGTCACCGGTGGTGATCCGGAATGGATATTCCCCCACAAGCAGCATTTTCCGCCAGGTGACGGCATAGGCGATCTGGTTGTCATAGTCAGTGGTAGAGGAGGTTAATATCTCACCCTCACCGGTGGCTTCCATGAATGCCAGCCAGGCATCCCTTAACGTGGCATAACCGGTGCGGAAAAGCCAGCTTTCTACAATACCATTGGCTGTTTGGGTATCCAGGCAAGACGATGGCAGGGTGTTAAGATCTGCCGTCGGTTGCGGCGTGATGGTTGGCGTTGGCAGGGGAATGTTGGTTAATGTAGGCTGGACTGCTGGTATTTGCGGCAGAACAACCGTTGAAGGAGGCGTGCAGGCCGCAAGGAGGAATATCAAGAGGAGGGAAAGTTTGAGATATCTCACAATTAAAATTATAACGTTTGTTAATTGTTTGTAAGAAAGTCTGATAACAAGTTGGCTTTATTTATCCAAATCAGTATAATTAGATAATGTAGTAAAAAACAGTGGGATTTAGGGAAAGGTAAACTATGTCACCAGAAGAAAAAAAGAAAAACATACTGGATTCAGCCATTGATCTCCTGACCGATCGTGATGAGAAAGCGGCTGCTGCCAAAGCGGCTGCTGAAGCAAAAGCCAGGCAGGATGCGGAAGTGAAAGCCCGGGCGGAAGCCGAAGCCAAAGCCCGTGCGGATGCCAAAGCCAAAGAAGAAGAAGAAAAACGAAAAGCCGAACAACAGAAGCTAGCCAACGAAACTTACCAGAAGACTCAGGCTGAGATGAAAGCCGCCAAAGAAGCTGCCGCGGCTGCTGTTATGGCTGAACATACCGTACAGCCGGGTGAGACACTCAGCGGAATTGCCATGAAATACTACAAGAGTTCAACCCGCGAATCATGGATGAAGATCTATGAAGCGAACAAAGCTGTCATTGGCGACAACCCCGGAATGATCAAAGCCGGGCAGGTATTCAAGATCCCAAAACCGTAATCGGACTGTTGTTATGGCAAAAACGAAAGTAAATCTGGCCAAATTGTTTGGCAATGTCGCACAGGAACTGGCCAAAAACCAGGGAACATTAAACCAGGCTGACACAAAGAACAATGACCACGGTGATCACATGGTCAGTGTGTTTAATACGATCACCCAGGCCATGCAGGATAAACCGAAAGCTTCACCATCATCTCAATTGGGATATGCCGCGCAGCAAGTGCGCGATAATTGTCAGAATGGCAGCGGCGCGGTTTATGCGGACGGCCTGGCCCGTGCGGCGGCAGAATTGCAGGGGAAGAATCTCGATGCGGGAAATGCCATGCAATTGATCACCGCGCTGATGGGTACGAATATGGGCGGTCAGAGTTCCGCGCAGGCTGGAAATGCGGATGCACTGGGAAGCCTGCTGGGCACAATGATGGGCGGCTCGGCACCACAACAACCATCTAACGCAACGGGTTCGTCTGACGCACTCTCTTCGCTGCTCGGTGGGTTGATGGGCGCCGGTCAGGCTTCAGGCTCAACCGGAAATGCCCAGGGTGACTTGCTCTCGTCCCTTCTGGGGGGCGCGCTTGGCGGAAGCCAGGGCACTTCGCAGGCTGGATCTGGCAGTGGCATCACCATGCAGCAGGTTCTTGCGGCCGGTTTGGAATTTATGCAATCCCAGCAACAGGGACAGGATACCATGTCATCCCTGTTGGATGCTGTGGTTGCCGGTTCCCAGACGGGCGGTGGTTACCGTGACCAATCGGGTAAACTGGTTGCCGGTACGCTGATGCAGGGTTTGAGCGCCTTGCTGACCCGCAAGTAACAAAACTGTAATATATGATGGGAAAGCCCGTTGATTTTGGTCAACGGGCTTTTTTTACTGGCTGTGTGGTTTCAAATTCTCTGCGCCCGGAAGCAGGCCGATTAGTTTCTGCGGGGAGTGGATCATGATCGGCAGATGTTCGGGACATACGTAGTATTCCATATCCTTATAGTTAAATTGGATCAACGGAACTTGAGATTGGGACTGCTCGCAAACGAGACAAACATGATTTTCTGTATTCATATCAACCTGACAAATAAGATGTAATTAGTATTTATTATACACAAAATATGGAAAATTTGAAGGGTGATTGGGGGACTCATTTTAATGGGGCGTCTCAAGTATAATCACCCTTTAATCTGCCATGCGACAAACTCCACATTCCCAATTCTTTGCCGGTGTCCGCGATCTGTTGCCCATCCTGCTGGGGGTTATGCCATTCGGACTGATCTACGGAATTGCCGCGGTCAACGCGGGGATACCCCCGCTGCAGGCATTTCTCATGTCCTCCATTGTGTTTTCCGGTAGCGCACAATTTGCTGCCACCCAGTTGATCGCCAACGGCGCGCTGGCATCGGTGGTCATCGTATCGATCATCGTTGTCAATCTGCGGCACATTATGTACTCGGCGACCATATCACCGCATTTCAGCCGAATCCCTTTCTGGCGCAAAATGATCCTGGCCTATCTTCTGACGGATGAGGCCTTTGCCATGACCATTACCCGCTACAACGCGGAACCCGATATGCCCCATAAGGGATGGTATTTCCTCGGGGCGGGGATGGCGCTGTGGACAACCTGGCAGGCTGCCACTGCCGTCGGGGTGTTTGCCGGGGGACAGGTGCCGGCCACCTGGTCATTGGATTTCACCATCGCGTTGACGTTCCTGGCCCTGTCCATTCCGTCCATCAGGGACCGATCAACAGCGGTTGCTGCCGTGGTGGGCGGCGTTTCCGCCATTCTGCTGCGGGGAATGCCTTTCCAGCTGGGGCTTGTAACGGCAGCCTTGCTGGGTATTGCTGCCGGATACGGAGTGGAACGATGGACGCGCTGAATATTTGGCTCATTCTGATCCTGGGTGGGTTGGGGACTTACCTGATCCGCCTTTCGTTCATCCTGATTTTCCAGCGTTTCAATATGCCGGGTTTTATGACGCGTATCCTGCGGCTGGTGCCGCCGGCCGTGTTCTCTGCCATTGTGCTGCCGGAATTGTTGGTGCGCGACGGGGGTATTCAGCTCTCGTTATCGAATTTGCGGCTGGTCGCCGGATTGCTGGCGGTGGTAATCGCATTGAAAACACGGAACATTCTGATCACCATCACGTCCGGAATGGTGATCCTATGGCTGCTGCAATACGCGGTGTCTTTCTTCCAATAATAGCGATTTACTGCCAGAAGTGGAATTTCCATCCGATTTAGCAGTGAAAAACCTATGAATATTAAGAAAATCCAGAATAATGTCCGAATCGCCTTGACTCCATGGATTTTTCCGGTAAAATAGCGCACGGCATGTACAAAAATCCTCCGCACACACGATATATGAAGCGCGAGCTGCCTTCAACCGGCGGGGATGACATATTTGTTTTTATCAGAGAGCCTGAATCGGGCTCTCTTTTTTTGCCTGTCGATGGAGGGAAACCATGAGAATTTCCGGACTGATCGATCCGCACGTGCATATGCGCGAACCGGGGGGCGAATATAAGGAAGATTGGGACAGCGGTACGGCGGCCGCCCTGGCTGGCGGCGTGACGATGGTGCTGGCCATGCCCAATACGAAACCACCGGTTGCTGACAAATTGACCCTTGAAACAACCCTTTCTCTGGCCACTTCCAAAGCCCGCTGTGACTTTGCCCATTTTGTCGGCGCGGGAACTGGCAACCGGGACACTATCGCGGGGCTGGCTCCATATGCCGCCGGGCTTAAGATGTACCTCGACCAGACCTATGGTGATCTGAAACTCGACGACATGGAAGACTGGCTCAGGCATTTTCAGAACTGGCCGGCTTCATCGCCTCTTTGTGTTCACGCCGAAGGTCCATCATTGGCCGCAGCCATTTTGCTGGCTGAAGTGACCAACCGGCCGGTGCACCTGTGCCATATCTCGCTGCGCAGTGAGATCCTGCTCATCAAGGCCGCGAAGGAGAAGGGCATCCCGGTGACCTGTGAGGTGACACCGCATCACCTCTTCCTCAGCCGGGATGATATCTCCACCATCGGCCCCGGCCGTTCGGAAGTCCGACCTCGTCTGGCCTCGCGGGAGGATGTCCAGGCGCTGTGGGACAACCTGGACTATATCGACTGCTTCGCCACAGATCACGCACCCCATACGCTGGCAGAAAAAGACGGCGAAAACCCGCCACCCGGTTTCCCTGGACTGGAAAGTGCCCTGCCGCTCTACCTGACAGCCATGTCGCAGGGGCGGTTGACGCTGAATGATATTGTTGACCGTTGCATTATCAATCCCCGCCGTATCTTCCATCTGCCCGAGCAGCCGGATACGTTCGTGGAGATCGATCCCACAGCCCGTTGGACATTCGACGCGGGAAAGACCCGTACCCGCTGCGGCTGGTCGCCTTTTGATGGTTTCCCGCTGACCGGGCGGATAAAATCCGTTACTCTTCGGGGAAAAGAAGTTTACAAGGACGGCGAAGTTCTGGCCCGACCTGGTTCCGGGCGCAATGTACGACCTGATCTGAAATAAGTATATCCATCTCTATCCATTAATAAGGAGATTTTATGACACCACATCAACCACCCGCCTATCGACCGAATCCAGTGCTTCCGTTCGGCGACCACAAGGAGACCCGTTTCTATGGAACGGATGTCATCTCGGTAAAGCAGTTTGACCGCAACGATTTGGATTATATCTTTGCCGTGGCCAAGGAAATGCAGGGCATGGTACGCCGCGTAGGCACGTTCGATCTGCTGAAGGGAAAAATCCTCGCCAACCTGTTCTATGAACCCTCCACCCGTACGTCAGCCTCATTTACCTCAGCCATGGAACGGTTGGGCGGCTCGGTGATCCCGATCAACGAAGTGAAGTATTCCTCTGTCTCCAAAGGTGAATCCCTGCCGGATACCATCCGATCGCTGGAATGTTATGCCGATGTGATCGTTCTGCGTCATCCCGAGGTCGGGTCGGCAGCCATTGCTGCGAAATATGCCCACAAGCCGGTTATCAATGCCGGTGACGGTGTGGGGGAACATCCCACCCAGGCGTTGCTTGATCTGTTCACCATCTTTCAGGAGATGGGGCGGATCGACGGTCTGACCGTAACCATGCTGGGTGACCTCAAACACGGACGCACCGTCCACTCACTGGCCCGCCTGCTCACCCTGTATGATGTGAAGATCAACTACGTCGCGCCGGAAGTGTTGAGCATGCCGGATGAGGTCTACAACGAAGTGAAGGAAAAGAACATCCCACAGAAAGCTTTTACTGAATTGGATCCATGTCTGGGTGAATCGGATGTATTGTATGTAACCCGTGTCCAGAAGGAGCGTTTCCCGGATGAGGCGTCCTACGAGGCAGTGAAAGGCAGTTACATTATCGGACCGGACACACTGAAAAAAGCAAAAGAGGAAATGATCGTCATGCACCCCCTTCCGCGTGTAAACGAGATTGCCATGGAAGTGGATGATGATCCGCGTGCGGCGTATTTCCGCCAGATGGAATATGGCCTGTATACCCGTATGGCTTTGCTTGCATTGGTGTTAGGCAAGGTATAATCAACGCAAAAAGAGGTGGGGATGAAGCCCTTTTTCACCCAATTGGAAGAACGAGTAAGCAAGACCGGATCCCTGTTGTGCATTGGGATCGATCCGCGCCCGGAACAACTGGCAGAGCCGACTGCCAGCGCCGCCCGGGATTTCAGCCTGCGAATGATCGAAGCCACTTCGGATATAGCGGCAGCTTATAAGCCCAACTCAGCTTTTTTTGAAGCGTTCGGGCCGGAAGGCTGGCAGGCCTTAAAGGAAGTAATCGCCGCGGTGCCGGATGGTATTCCGGTGATACTTGACAGTAAACGGGGAGATATCTCCTCTACGGCGGATGCCTATGCCAGGTCCGCGTTTGTTAATCTAAATGGCGGCGGTATCACATTGAATCCGTACCTCGGGTTTGACTCGATACAACCCTTTCTGAAAGACCCGAACCGGGGTGTATTTCTGCTTTGCAAAACATCCAACCCGGGCGCGATGGACCTGCAGGACCTGCATCTGGCCGGGGAACATATGCCTTTACGGCTGTTTGAAAAAGTAGCCCTGCTGGCAAGTGAATGGAACTCCGATAACAACATTGGACTGGTGGTTGGCGCCACGCAGGTCGAGGCGCTGCAATGCGTGCGAGAACTTGTGCCGGATATGTGGATCCTGGCGCCGGGAGTTGGCCCACAGGGCGCCGACCTTTCCCTCGCGTTGCAGGAAGGTTTAAGGGCGGATAAATCGGGTATGTTGATACCGGTTTCCCGCGCCATATCGAAAGCACTGGATATGCGGCAAGCGGCGCTGGATTTACACGCGAAAATCAAGCAACACATTTCCGAGTGTTGCCCGACGGCGGCCAATGCCCCGACAAACGGGAAGCGTCGGATATCAGATGCCCTGGTGGAAGGGCTGTTGAATGACGGCTGCATCGGGTTTGGAAAATTCATCCTGAAATCCGGACTTGAATCACCCATCTATATCGATTTGCGGCAATTGGTATCCCACCCTGACCTTTTGGCTCAAGCCGCTGCTGCTTATATCCCCATATTAAAAGAATTGAAATTCGACCGTCTGGCTGCGTTACCGTATGCCGCACTTCCCATTGCCACAGCCATCAGTCTTCAGACCGGATGGCCGGTGATCTACCCCCGAAAGGAATCAAAGGCTTACGGTACCAAGGCGGACATCGAAGGTTTTTATAAACCCGGCGAACGGGTGGTAGTGATCGACGATCTTGCCACCACAGGCGGCAGTAAGTTTGAAGCCATTGAAAAGTTGGCATCAGCCGGTCTGGCTGTAGAAGATGTGGTTGTGCTGATTGACCGGCAATCCGGCGCCCGTGAATCGCTAAATGCTGCGGGATTCAATCTACACGCCGCCCTCACATTAACCGGCTTGCTGGACCACTGGGAATCCAAAGAACGTATCCCGCTGGACCAGATAAATGCAGTCCGGGAGTTTTTGAAACAACCAGGAAAGTAAAAAATGAACTATAAAACGTTTCGGCCTCTGATCTTCCAGCTCACACCGGAACAGGCGCATCACACGACCATTTGGATGCTTCAACTGGCCGGGTGGTTTCCGCCTGCCACGGCACTGGTCCGGGCAATGTACCGGGCAAAACAAAAGGGTCCTGAAGTGGAATGTATGGGGCTAAAATTTCCCAATCCGGTTGGTATGGCAGCCGGATATGACAAGGATGGTTTGGGCTGGCGCGGTCTTGCGGCACTGGGTTTCGGTCACATTGAAGTGGGTACCGTTACCCCCAAAGCCCAACCGGGCAATCCCAAGCCGCGTGTTTTCCGTCTGGTTGAAGACGAAGCGGTCATCAACCGCATGGGTTTTCCCAATAATGGGGCAGATTTTCTGGCCAATAAGATCCGTCACGCACGTGGAAACGGCTTTGTAGTCGGCGTGAATATCGGCAAGAACAAGGTGACTCCCAACGAATTGGCCATTGACGATTATCTGCACCTTACCCGGCAGTTCTTCCCTCTGGCGGATTACCTGGCAGTCAATGTCAGCTCACCCAACACGCCCGGTTTACGCGAACTGCAAACCCGTAAAGCGTTGTTGGAATTACTGGAGCCCTTGAACGATGAGATCACGGCTGCCGGGCATGCCACCGGACGCACCGTTCCCATGGTGGTCAAACTGGCCCCCGATATGACAGATGAAGAGCTGGAACAGGCTCTGGACGCGATCGTTATTACGGGCATGGATGGCGTGATCATCAGCAATACCACCATCGGACGGCCGCACCTTCATTCACCGCTTGCGCATGAAATCGGCGGTCTGAGCGGAAAACCATTGAAGGCGTTGAACACCGAATTGATTCGAAAGGTGGTTGCCATGCTCGGAGGCGAGATACCGGTCATTGCCAGTGGCGGGATCATCACTCCCGAGGACGCGCAGGAAAAGATCGACGCGGGCGCGGCACTTGTTCAGGTCTACACCGGCCTCATTTATACCGGTCCGGAATTGGTACGCGATATCCTGAATTTCGGTTTGAAATATCCCAAAACCGCATGAAACGTCCATCCCGACACCCATCGGAAATACCGATTCTGTTGATTACCCTGCTGGTCATCACGGTTATGGCACTGATCACCATCGCGGCCATTACCGGCCTGACAGCCGGAACGGCGTTCTGTGTTTCACTTTGCGCGGTTCCATTGCTGGGGATGATCATGCTCGGCGTCAGTACAATGGCCAATGTGCAACATCACCAGGCGCTTCTACGGCAGGCGTACCGTGTTCCAGTGGCCGGACGTACCGGTGAGAATGAGGTATTGGATGAGTTGGGCGAGATGGTACGGGAATGCCAGGAAGTGCTGGATTGTGAACCGGTGGATGTCTTTGTCGTTCCCGGGCGGCAGGTAAACGCGTACACCTTCGGGTTGCATTCACCCAAAGTGATCGTTATTTATGAACCCATGCTGAAGATCATGAATCGTGATGAGTTGAAATTCGTCATTGGACATGAGATGGGGCATATCGTTTATGGCCACACCTTTCTGAATACATTGCTGGGTGGAATGGCCGGGATGCCATCATCGATTGGAGCGGCACTCATCTTCACGTTCACCTTTCGCTGGTGGTCAAGGGCTTGCGAGTATACCTGTGACCGGGCTGGTCTGGCCGCGTGCGGCAGCCTGACCCGCGGTATTGCCGCTCTGGCTCAGTTGGCTGTCGGGGATATCGACACGGCGGCTGAACTGCAACAGGCTCTGGCTGTCATAGAACGGCAGGACGACTCGGTCGGTGAAAATATGGGTGAATTATTGAGCGATCATCCAATGATCGCCAAACGTATCAAAGCCTTGCAGGAATACAGCCGCTAGAAGACGTATTCGGTAAAAAAACAGACTGATAGTAAAGCGGAGTGGACGTTCATAGTCCACCCCGCTTTTTTTGTTCTTATTAGGGTTTTAACTGCTTGCGGCAGGAGTTTCCGCTGTAGCTGTGGGCTCGCTGGTGGCCGTGGCTGTGGGTGGTATGGCAGTGGCAGTTGGTGTGGGGACAGCGACGACAATCTGTACCCAGAAGCTGCCTGTGCCACCGGGACCAAAGGTTTTTTCATTCGGGTTCTTGATCTTCCAATAGCCCTTGTAGGTCCCTTCAGTATCCGGGGCTTTCATCTGTACCGACATATCGATGATCTTGCCGGGTTCCACAGGGACGGGAATATAAAATTCCTTGGCGGCTTCCATTTGATCACCATCGACAAAGACCAGCTTATAGGAATTTGTCCAGGTGGAGGTGCCGGTATTCATCATCCGCCACGTCTTGGTGAAGGTCGCACCAGGGACGAATTTTGTTCCATCAGGAATGGTTTCACCGGCGAGAGCCGCGTTGTCCGTTCCCGGATCTGACGGGATGGGTTTTTGTGTGGGTCCCAGTGTGGGAATGACGACCGGAACCGGGGTATTAACCACGGGTGCTGTGGTGGGTTTGGTTGTTGAGACTGCCGCCTGGGTCATGGCAGCACTGGCATTGGCCATGGCAGTCTGCAAAACAGACTGGGCTTCGTTGGCCTGTGCGGTTTTTGTCGCGTCCGCACTGTTGGCGGGCAGGTTGCAGCCTGCCAGAAACACACAGGCAGCCAGACAGGCAAATCCGAGGAGTATATTCCGACTATTCATTTTTCCATCCTTTGAGGCGGTCAAGTTTTCTGACCGCGCGATAATTCTACGGGTTGTTGTATTGCCCGGCCAATCCATCAGCCAGAACTCATAATTCTACTGTATCTTTTCATTCCTGGTGATGGTTGGTAAACAGGATAAAAGATGGACACATTCCATCTATATTAAAAGATAAAGATGAAAAGAACCTTAATTCTGCGGAACGATCTCGGGCTGGTAGAACTCCACCGTCCAGTAGCCGGTGCCTTCACCGCGCGATCGTTTATGCTGCTGCCAGGCAGTGTGCGGGTCTGTTAATCCGGTCATCTCCCAGGGCTCCGTCTCGTAGACGGGCGCACCGAGGGGTGTCAGGTGCACCCAGGTCTGTCCGGGTTTGAAGGGGAAGGGGTTGCCGTCCGCGTCCATAAAGCGGATGGGGCGCATCAACCCGGTGGTCTGTTCATATTCACCGCTGCGCGTGGTCCAGTACAGATCGTATTTCTGGCCGTCGCGGAACAACACTGCCTTGCCTTTTGTCACATATAAAAGGTCTACATCCATCAGCGTGTCGGCGTAGCGGTGATGCTCGGCAAACAGGATAACCACGTTCTCGTACGTCAACGTTTCGCCGTTTAATTTGTCATACTGTTGGATGAAGGTCACGCCGTCTCCGTTATCCTGCCAGCGGGTGTATGCTCCGGCTGCCGGATCGTACTGCCAGACAACCTGGTTCAGCACGGCTACGGGATACCATATCTGTGACGCGGGCAACCCGCCCTCGGGGTATTGCGGATCAAAATGCATACCGCCCAATCCCTCAACGGTCATCCGCAGCTTTTCACGGTAGCTTTCCGCCAACACACGCAGATCGGTAGATTTGACAGAGCTGCCGCCGGAAACGTCATCGTCGGTGCCGAAGATGTTGGAAAAATCGCTCAATTTCTCGGCCACGGTGTGATACGCGGATGCCATTACCAGGAAACCGTTGTACAGCTTGCGGATGCTCTCGTACGGCAGCCGGCCGGAACGGATGGGCCCGATGGACGGATCATCTGCCGTTATTGTTTCATCTTCCGTCGTTCCGGCATCTTCCAGATCAGCCTGCGGGTAATTGCCGTAGATCAACGCCAGGTATCGCGACATACCCTCGCCGATGAACAATTCGAATACCCAGGGGCTGTACGAAAGGCCGGATTGTGGACGAACGGATGGCGGGAAGGTGGAGATGGAAACCAGCGCCGGCGGCAAGTCAAGATCTGCAGGATTGTCCACCGGAAGGCCCGTGAGCGGATTGATACCCGACGGATAATCAGCCGGACCGGATGTGTCCATCTGTGCAGCCAAACCTGCGGGAACCGGAGTGGATGCAACTGCCGGGTTGGCCGTAATGGGCGCGAGTCCCAATACAATGATCAGAATAGCCCACAAAAGAACACGTGATCTGTGCATATACTGCCTGCCTTATTTTCGACTCAATATTTCCGGATAACAGATTAATTGTACAGTGAGTCCGCGCTGCTGGAGTTTTCAAACCTGTAAGCAACTACGAAGTGGATTTTTGCTGTTTATACCAATCAATGGCAACCGGTTCAAGGTGGGTGATGAATTCCGTCTTGCCGTCCGTGTAGCGGTCGATATCAGCCGGGTATTTCGCGAATAGCGCGCGTTTGAGGGCTTCATATTCCCGGCGTTCATCCTCATGTACGCGCAGATAGGCACAGAATGCCACATGGCGGAGAATATCCAAATTGTCTTCACCGTAGATGTGGATGTTGTGGGTACGGTATCCATTGCGGTCTTTGGTGAAGTACCGCCGTCCTTCCAGACCGTATTCACCCCAGGCACGGTAACCTTCCTTTTCCAGCAGCGGGGTCAGTTTATCAACCGCCTCGATGTTCTTGACCACGGGCAGCAGGTCGATAATCGCCTTGGCGGCCAGTCCGGGAATGGACGTGCTTCCCACATGGTGGATGTCAATGATCTCGTCACGGAAGTAGCCGCGCAGACGGGCGGCTTCGCGTTCAAATTCCCGCGGCCAGTCAGGTGAGTATTCGCAAAAGGTGTACAGGCTGGCCATCGGGCACCTACTTGTTGGGTTGCATATTTTCCGGGTGGACGAAGCGCACAGCCCAAATGCCGGATCCGGGCTGCTTGTTGTTCACCAGCCGGTAGTAGTCTTCCGTGTATTCCGTTTCGTACACCGGAGTCTCCTGCGTGACGATCTCCACCCAGGTCTGTCCGGGTTTCAACGGGAACGGGTCGCCGTTCTTATCCAGGAAGCGCAGGGGACGCAGCCTGCCGGTGGTCTTTTCGTATTCCTCCCCTTTTGTCGTCCAGTAGCCCTCGAACACCTGCCCGTCGCGGAAGAGCAGGGCGCGTTCACGGTTGGTGTACAGCAGGGTGAGATCGATGAGGGTCTCGCGGTAGGCGATATGGTCCACAAAGATGACAACGATGTTCTCGATCTCCAGCGGTTCACCGGTGAGACTGTCGATTTGTTCTGTGTAATCCTTCCCGTTCTCTCTATCCTGCCAGCGGTGATATGTGGCGCTGTCTTCATCATAATGCCACCAGATCTGGTCTACGAAGGCGTAAGGCAGCCAGACGGTATGGCCGTCCTTACCGCCGGCGGGTACAGCCGGGTCAAACACCAGGCCGATGGGATTCGGCTCGCCCAGTTCCTGCAGGTACGAACGCTTGAGGTCGATGAGGTCGAACACACGCAGCCGTCCCCCGTTGATATCGTCGGGGTGTTCGGTCTGCAGGTTGTGGAAGTAATTCAGGCTGGGGAAGACCCAGTCGGAGGCATATGCCATCACGATGAAGCCGTTGAGCAGCTTGCGGACGTGTTCATACGCCAGACGGCCGGAACGAATCGGGCCGATCTCGGGATTGTCAGTATCGGGGGTCTTCGGCAGGTCGCCGTAGAAGATGGTGAGAAAGCGGCTGTTGCCCGCACCGATGAACATCTCATAGATCAGCGGCGCCCAGGAGAGGCCGGCCTGCGGCCGCGCGGTGACCGGCGAATTGCTGATGGACAGCAGCGCCGGGGGCAGCAACAGGCTTTCGGGGTCTTCCACCGGCAGACCGTTGAGCGGATTGACCCCGGGCGGGTAGTTATCAGGTCCCACCGGGTAGGCGACGGACGGAACTTCGGGTTCGGCTGTCGGTGTGACGGACGGTTCTGTCGTGGGGGTGGGGGACGGCGCAGTGGTGGGTGTGCCGGTGGGCAGACTTGTTGGCGTGGCGGTCAGGGTCGGGGTGGATGAGGGCACGGGCGCAACGCCCGGGAAGTTCTGCAACAGAAGGACCACCCCGCCGGCCAGCACGATCAGCGGTAGCAGGATATGGATGATCTTTTTTGTTACGGGTTTCATAGCGGTGATTGTATCAAATTGGGGAGGGAAAGAGAGGAGAGAAAGTCATTCAGTTTGGCTTTTCTCATAAGGGCAATATTTATGTGGACTTAACATCGAATTTTTGCAAAAACTTTTATACTTTATTTTGGATAACATTACCTACCTTGTCTGAATTATTAGGTATAAGAGAAAGAAGTGCCCATAATGGAAAATTTCCAGACCGTTTTGTACGAAGCCGTTCTGGTGGCGTTTGGCAAGATCCTCGCCAAGTACGATGCCTTCACTCAGGGCGTCATCATGCGTGATATCGGCAAAGAGATAATCATTTATCTCAACGAGCATGGATTCGATTTTTCCGAGTCCGGTTCACCCGAAGACCTGAATACGTTGATCGATCTCTTTGTGAAGAATGGGTTTGCTGAATCGTTGGATGTCACACCCGCGGACAAAGGGGATAACTATATCTGGAAAAATCTGTACGGCATATCAGCGTACAAGGAGCTGTACGACCTGGCGCTCAACCCGTTTTTGGCCTGTCCGCTCAACCTGTGCATGTGTTATGTGGCCGGCAAGAACAAGAAGAAGCTGGTGATGCACCGCAAAGAATTTGTAAACGATTCAATCACCGAGGCGCAGTACGAACTGGTGGATGACAATACACCGGATGCCAGCCTGGATGAGCTTGTGTTGAAGTCAGCACGCTTGTTCGAGATCGCCGATGAGAAGCAAAAATTGTTTCATCACCAGGCGCTCACGGATTCTCTGACCGGTTTGAGCAATATCCGCTGCCTGGAAGAAAAAGGGAAACGCTTTTTCAACCGGGCGAAGGAGGATAATACTCCGCTGGCTATCTTGATGACTGATATTGACTTTTTCAAGCAAGTCAATGACACGTACGGTCATTGCACCGGCGATGACGTCCTGCGTAAACTGGCAGATATCTTCCGGAAATCTGTGCGTGAGACGGATATCATTTGCCGGTACGGGGGTGAAGAGTTCGTCGTCCTCCTACCGAACACACCACAACAGCGCGCGGTCGAGATCGCTGAGCGGCTGCGGCGGGGCGTGGAAGAAGCGGTCTTTGATGACGGCCTGGGCGGCCACATCTGCCTGACCATCAGTATCGGGCTAAACCCCAGCGGAGAACAGGCAGAAACATTGGAAATGGCTATTCAACAGGCAGATAAAGCCCTGTTCCAGGCAAAGCACGAAGGCCGTAACGCAGTGGTCGTTTGGCACAATTAACCGCGGGAGAAACATCATTCCCGGTTAATGGTCTGAGAACCGCCGCCGAAAACCGGGCCTCTCAGTCTCTGATAGCCACTTCAGCATATCGTTCACACTGGATTGTGCTACGGCGATACTGGTATCTGCTGCGCCATAATATATATTCAGTGAATCGCCATCTGGTGCCAGAGTGAATCCACACGGGAAAACCACGTTATCCACATCTCCGCGTAGTTCGTAGGGTTCTTGCGGGCCAAAAACCCATTCGTCACCACGTTTCAGGCAACGTTCCGGCTCATCGAGGTCAAAAAGCGCAAGCCCCAACCGGTAGATCGCTCCTGCTGCGTTCTGTCGAACACCGTGGTAGATTACCAACCAACCCTGGGGGGTTTCAATGGGCGGAGCGCATAGACCTATCTTATTGGCATCCCACCAACCTCCCAACCGGGCTTCAAGCATGGGTTTGTGATTTCCCCACTGCTGTAAATCGGAGGAATAGGAAATCCACATATTGCCTTTACCGTCATTGACCGGTCGATGGATCAACGCCCATTTGCCGTTGATCCGGCGTGGAAACAGGGCGGCATCCTTGTCTTCCGGTTGCATGATCAACCCGTAACGTTCAAATTGACAGAAATCTTTGGTAAAGGCCAGGGCTACACCCGGTCCACCAAAGGAAAATGCCGTGTATACGACCGAATATTGATCCAATTCCGGAATGAATGTTATGCGT
This sequence comes from uncultured Leptolinea sp., assembly GCA_964446955.1. Lineage (GTDB taxonomy): Bacteria > Chloroflexota > Anaerolineae > Anaerolineales > Anaerolineaceae > Leptolinea. Next base: position 269,962 of record CAYUQJ010000002.1, on the reverse strand, counting down.
GGATCTTCCACCCCCCATAGCTCTTCTGGATGATGATCAGGGTCAGGCAAGAAGGTGGGCTGGGAGTCGATTTTCCAACCGTCTATACCATTTTGAGAGCGGGCGGCACACAAATGCGAAAGTCCGCGCCGGTCTTCAACCCGGCACAAAAGCAGTGTGGTGCCGTCAGGTAGTGTTGTGGCACCGGGATTAAAAACGCTATTGATCCTATATGGCCAGTCTGACGCTGTCAATACTGGATTCTGGCTGCTTCGTTGAAATAATTCCTGGATGGGGTTTTTCATTAAGTGTATACTCTTCAATCTTTGTGATATTCTCGGTTAGTTTTAATTCCAGCAGCGCCTGAAGAAATGCCAGGGTAGATTCAGCGCCTTGATTCTCATTTACCCGGTCAGGGTGCAACCCGTCACGACAGCCGCCGGTTGTTGGGTCATACACCGGTAGATGTAGATCGTTGCGCCCAAGGAACCATTCAAAAGCGCGGCGGGCTTCTTTGTACCAATTCCTATCGCCGGTTATACGGTTGGCTTCGAGGCAAGCGGAGACCATGGCCTGTGCTTCCACCGGTTGTTGGTCGAACCTGGCGCGTTCTCCTCCCCGTGGGTAGAATCCGTTGGACCCGATCGGTATGTAGTGCTTTCCTTCTTTTTCAGATTGCTGTAAATGCGCCAACCACAACAACGAATCCAACCCGGCACGGGTTATCTCTGGATTCTCTAATGATTGACCACAAAGCAACATGGCATGCGATATAGCCGCATTGCAATACGTCAATTTGTCCTCGAACCATACCCAGTCATCTGACCGATTATTTTGGTAGAGTTCCAATAACCGCCCTGCCAGTTTTTCTTCTACCTGGCCAACCCGTCTATCACCGGCAAAACGCCCAAGATATTTGTGAATTCCAAGCAGGGCAAAAGCCCAGGCTCTGGGACTTGTTGTTTCCAAAATTGCCATCAAAGATTTCTCAAACATTCTCCCGGCCATATTCTGGAGTGTCGGCGTGTTGGAACAACCCAGCACGGTGCCTAAAGCCCATAGGGAGCGGCCATGACTGTCGTCTGAGCCGGTATCTTCCAACCAGTTGCGCTGGTAATCCATAAAATTGCGAAACCGGTTTGTTTCGGAGTTGAACGCAAACCATGTGAATGCCAGATACCGGGTTGCCATACCGGCCGCTTCATCACTGCCTGATTCTTCGAGAAGAGCGCTCACCATAAGAGCCCGGGCATTGTCATCCGTCGTATACCCTTCACGGTAGTTCGGAACAGTAAAGATGGCATGTTGGAATATCCCGGTCTCGTCTGTCATGTTATGCAAATGATCCAGTTTGAGGGGAGGAAGATCCCCGGTACGTTTATCCAATGGTTTCACGGCGAACTCCGCCTGGGCAAAAAAGTGATGTTCAGTACGGGCGCGTTCAAAACTCTGCATATAACGGCGGGAAACCTGCGGCCAGATCATATCTCGACCGTATAGATACGCGCGTTTTCGCATGGCATGTCGTTTTGACTCATTATCCAGCAAATCGATAACCTCGGCAGCCAGGGATTGTGGGTCATGGAATGGGACCAAAACACCCCGGTCATCGGCCAACATCTCTTCTGCATACCAGTATGGGGTCGAAATGATTGCTTTGCCTGCACCCAGGGTGTAGGCCAGCGTTCCCGATGTAATTTGAGCTTCATCAAGATAAGGCGTAATGTAAATATCTGCCGCGCTAATAAATTGGACAAGTTCATCCAGTGCAACAAATTGGTTATAAAAGATCACATTCTCTTCTACACCTTTTTCACTAGCCAGCCACTGCAGCGATAGCCGATAGGATTCTCCATCTTTACGTATGATGGAGGGGTGAGTTGCCCCCACAATGATATACACAACATTCGGATGCTTTTCTACGATAGCAGGTAATGCGTTGATGACATTTTCGATGCCTTTATTAGGTGAGAGTAATCCAAAACTAAGGAGAACACTCTTACCTTCAACCCCGAAAAGATCTTTATGGAAACTGGGATCGACGAAGGGAACATCCGGAATGCCATGAGGGATCAGATCAATTTTTTCTTCCGGGACATGGTAAATATCTTTCAGAAAATCACAACCCCGCCTGCTCATAACAACCACCCGGTTTGATAACAGCGCGATTTCTTCAAGAACACGGCGTTGTTCAGGATCGGGGTTGCGAAGGATTGTATGGAAGGTGGTGATGACAGGCATCCGCAGTTCTCGGAGTAGCGACAGAATATAACTACCTGCCTGCCCGCCAAAAATACCATATTCATGTTGTAACGAAACGATATCTACATTATTGATATTCAAGAAATCAGCCGCGCGGCGGTACGATTCAACATCCTTTTCTGTTATTTCAAATCGAACACGAGAGGGATAATCATAACCATTTTCAGTGTCATTGACGGGCATGGCAATACAGGATGTGCCTTTAAATTCATCTGCCATGGCCTCACATAAGTCTGTTGTAAAAGTGGCAATGCCGCACCGGCGGGGCATGTAATTTCCAATAAAAGCTACCCTTTTAATAATCGAATGGGTTGTTTGTTGCATGTTATTTTGCTCCTTTTTGAAACGTAACTCTACTGAATTCCCGTATTAACAAACAAAAAGAGGCGGTCGCCAAGGGCGCCGCCTCTGCCATGTCCCGTAGGGTTATATTAAAAAAAAACTGGTAGGTGGATTTTCTCGGAAACAGCTAATTTGCCGTTACATTCACTATACCTTACATGGGGGGATATGGCAAGCCAGCATGGATTCCCCAGATTTTCTTTTATAGTTCATTCGCATAGATCATCGTACAATTCCGGCCGTCGGCAGGCAAACAGGTCGTTCAGCTTAGTTACCCATTTATTGTCGGCGGTGTTCAGGTCCACGTCCGCCCAGGCGATGCCGGTGGACAGACCGTCCATCTGCGCCAGCACCTCGCCCAGCGGCGATGTGACCTGGGACAGACCGGAGAATGACAGGTCGCGGTCGATTCCGGTGCGGTTGGCGGTGGCGGAAAACACGCGATTCTCAAGCGAACGGGTGATCATGGCCTTCTGGCACCAGGGCAGCACCAAATTGGCCGGATGCAGTATGCACTGAGCGCCACGCAAAGCCAGTCCGCGTGCCATTTCCGGAAAGAACCAGTCAAAGCAGATCATCACTCCAAAGCGCTGGCCGTGGAATTCAAAAACGGGCGGCTTTTCGTCTCCGGGTTTGAACAGGTTTATCTCGTTGGCAAAAAGATGCGCTTTTTGGTAAACCTTAACGAGATTCCCGTCAGCGTAGATGACAGCCGAGTTGTACAGGGTATTACTGGCGCTCTCGCACAGTCCACTGACGATCAATCGCCCCGAGGATGACCATTCCCGCAGCATGGCGCAAAAAGGTCCATCATCAGCCTTCTCTGCCGCGGCGGCGGCCTGCTCCGGACTTTCAAAGTTGTAACCGGAATTTGCCAGTTCGGGCAGGACGAGAACATGCACACCGGCTTCATCCGCTTTTTCCAGCAAGTCGCCGACGGTCTGCCGGTTGGCGTCTACATCCGCGAGATTAAAGTCTGCCTGCGCGACACCAATCTTCATCATAATTACTCCTCTCCACTGGAACGAGGTACCTACCTGATTATTTTACGTCATACGATCCGCGGCGATTCTCCCCAATCCCTCCATTTACCCTCCATAAAGTCTCCACAATTGACCGGCATACTGGAAACATCAAATTGTTCGCATTCAGGAGGAAAGAATGGTTACAGGAAGTTCAACGTTATTTCGTGTTTTGGCCGCGCTGTTACTGATTGGTGTGTTGGCCGGAGGAGCCTATATGGCTTTCCAGGCCGGTCAGGCTCAGGGTTACGCGCTGGGGTTATCAGCGGATACCGGCATGACCGGTGAAGGAGATTTGGAAGGCCTGCGCGGAATGCCGCCTTACAGACCTTTCAATTCACCGTTATCACTTTTGATTGGTCTGGTCATAGCCATCATACTGATCTCATTTGTTTTCAAACTTATCGGTTTTGTGGTCTTCGGAGCTCCGTTCCATTATCACCGGCACTGGAAGTACGGAACATACCCGTACCATCCCTGGCATTGTGGTTACCCGTATGAAGCACCACCGGTGAATGAACCGGGAATGGGCAAGGCACCCGAGTCTCCGGCTGTAGACAAGTAACAGGCTGTAGTAAAACATAAGCGGGGGTCAATCTGAAAAGGTTGACCCCGCAAATGCACAAGATTCTAGTACACTACTATCATGCAGGAATTAATTTTGGTTGTTGATGATGAACCGCGGATCGTAAAACTAACGCGGGATTATCTGGAAAAAGACGGATTTCGGGTTATCAGCGCGGGTGACGGGGTGGACGCGCTGGCAAAAGCCCGTCGGGAAAAACCCGATCTTATTGTGCTGGATCTGATGCTGCCTGCCATGGACGGGTGGGAAGTTTGCCGGACATTGCGCCGGGAGAGCGGCGTTCCCATTATTATGCTCACCGCACGCTCGGAAGAAAGTGATCAGGTGGTGGGATTGGAACTTGGCGCAGATGATTACATCACCAAACCGTTTTCGCCGCGCACGCTGGTCGCGAAGATACGGGCTGTTTTACGGCGTGCCAGGGGATTGGTAGCGCCGCCATGTGTTATCCATACCGGTGATTTGGAGATAGACCTGTCTGCCCACCTGGTAAAGCTGAAGGGTGAGCCGGTCCACCTGACTCCCAATGAGTTCAGATTGCTTTCCGTGCTGGCACAGCACCCGGGTCAATTGCTTTCCCGTGAACAGCTCATAGACCAGATGCATGGTATTTCTCTGGAGAGCTTTGACCGGAGCATTGATTCACATATTAAGAACCTGCGCCGCAAACTGGAATCGGAACCGGGAGGACCGGTCTATATCATGACGGTATATGGCGAAGGATACCGGTTTACAGGCGAACGATGAGACGAAACAACGAAAAAAAACCACGACGTGAAAGCTCCAAATGGCGCGGATGGGGCAACTGGCATGACATGCGGGAATGGCGTGACACGTGGGATTGGCGCCAGATGCGTGATTGGCATAATGTGCCGGATTGGCGCGATATGCCAGAGATGCACGACTGGCAAAAATATGCGTATTTGAGGCCAAAAAAGACAAAGTTTTTGTTTGGCCGTTTTCTGCTCTTCTTTATACCCATGGTGGGAATATTCATCGCCGGGCTTATGTTCATTGTGCATGTGCTGACCGGCCAGCTGAAAGACGTAGTTCCAAATCCACGCTTGATTATGTTCCTTGTCTGGGGAGTACCGATCTTGCTGGGTATCATAGTCGCCATCTTCGCCGGCTCGGCCTTTCGAAAGTTCGCACCGCCTATGGCTGACTTGATGGCCGCTCTGGATGAGGTCGCGGAGGGTAATTTTTCCGTACGTGTATCCGAGCATATGAGTGGCGAATTCGGGAAGATGTCGCGGAGTTTTAATCGCATGGTGGAACAACTGGCGGCTGTGGAGCAGAACCGGCGCAATCTGACGGCGGATGTGGCACATGAATTACGCACCCCTCTGCACATCATACAGGGAAATCTGGAAGGAATGTTGGATGGTGTGTATGAACCTACCCGCGACCAGATCGAAATAACGCTCGATGAAACCCGGCTGTTGGCCCGTTTGGTTAACGACCTGCAAACACTTTCGCTGGCCGAAGCCGGCAAGTTGCATTTGAATTTTGAGAAGATGTCTGTTGTGGATCTGGTCAGCGATACGGTAACGTCATTTACCGGTCTGGCGGCTGAACATGGAATCTCCTTGAAATCAGAGATCAACGGCGATGAACTCGCGTTGACGGTGATTGCAGACGAAGACAGGTTGAGTCAGGTGTTGAACAATCTGGTGGCAAACGCGATTCGCTATACACCTTCCGACGGGTGTATCAACATAAAGGCAGAGTCCATCCTGGATGTCGTTCGGATAACGGTGTCTGACACCGGAAGCGGCATATCACCGGAAGACTTGCCCAATGTATTTGACCGCTTCTGGAAAGCGGAAAGGTCACGCTCACGGCATGAGGGCAGTGGCAGTGGACTCGGTCTGGCGATAGCCCGCCAGTTGGTGCAAGCGCACGGGGGTACCATAAACGTGGACAGCCGGCAGGGTTCCGGGACCAGTTTTGTGATCGAGCTGCCTAAAGCATCATAAAAAAACCTCAAAAAGGATGGCGGGACAAAAAATGGATGGTAATTTGCAAAAACCCATCTTTTTGGGTTTAATTTTTTAAACCCCTTTTGTTATTGAAAAAATATCATGCCTCTTTTAACCATAGAAACAGTTTTCCTGATCGTATCCGTTTTGTTAATACTGAGTGTTATTGCCAGTAAGTTTTCGGATCGGTTTGGCATCCCATCACTGGTTCTATTTCTGATCATAGGAATGCTGGCGGGTTCCGAAGGGATTGGGGGTATCTATTTTGACAATCCACACGCGGCACAGGCCGTAGGTGTATCAGCTCTTGTGATCATCCTTTTTTCCGGCGGGTTGGATACCCGCTGGGAGAATATTCGTGGTGTATTGCCTGAATCCCTGTCATTGGCTACAGTTGGCGTTTTGCTGACCGCTTTGATCACTGGCCTTGCAGCTCATCTGATCCTGAATATCTCTCTGTTGGAAGGACTACTCATTGGAGCCATCGCGTCTTCAACCGATGCGGCGGCTGTTTTCGCTTTATTGCGTTCACAGGGTGTGCGGTTGAAGGGGAAACTATCGGCGGTACTGGAATTCGAATCCGGCAGCAATGATCCGATGGCTGTGTTCTTGACGATTGGACTTATCCAGTTGATCCTTAATCCAGGGCAGACATGGCAAAACCTGTTAATCCTGTTTGTGCAGCAGATGGCTATTGGCGGATTGATGGGAATTGCCTTTGGTATGATCCTTCTTTATCTCATCAACCGGCTCAAGCTTGGTTATGAAGGTTTGTATCCGGTACTAACAATGGGTGTGTTGTTGATGGCTTTTGCCACAACAGCCCAACTCAATGGCAGCGGTTTTCTCGCTGTTTATATCATTGGGCTTTTGCTTGGAAGAGAAGATTTTCTGCATAAACGCAGCCTGTCACGTTTTTATGAAGGGTTGGCCTGGCTTTCTCAGATATTTATGTTCCTCACGCTTGGACTTCTGGTTTTCCCCAGTCAGTTGATCCCTGTGATCATTCCCGGGATGGTTCTGGCCGGGGTTTTGATCTTCTTATCCCGCCCGCTCAGTGTGATGGTTAGCCTGTTGCCGTTCAAATACTCCATGCGCGAAAAGAACATGATTGCCTGGGTCGGTTTGCGGGGCGCCGTCCCGATCATCCTTGCCACGTACCCCCGGATTGCCGGCATGGATGATACAGGTTTGATTTTCAACCTTGTCTTCTTTATCGTTCTTACATCCGTCCTGGTTCAGGGGACAACCATTTCCTGGCTTATCCGCTGGCTAAAGCTTGACGATCCTGCGGATATTGAAGCGCTATACCCTCTCGAAATGACTCCACTCAAAGGGTGGAAGGCAGTATTGAGGGAAGTCGTAATCTCAAAAGATTCACCACTGGCTGGAAAAGCTATCTTTGAAATGAAGCTGCCAAATGATTACCTGGTGGTGTTGATTTCGCGTGGTGATAAATTTATTATCCCCAATGGCAGCGCGGTGTTGAACGCCAATGATCGGATGCTGGGGTTGGCTAAACCTGAGACACATGAGCGGGTACGGGAACTTACCCTATCAGGCATTCCTCCGGTAGATCCATTAGCGCAGCAGTGAGCCTGCGATAATTGCGGCTTGCGCCAAATGGTAGGTTACCATTTCAGTCGTTTTGCCGCCGGGTAGCGGGTGAACAAACCGGTTAAATCCCAGCAGGCTATCTGAAATCAGGAAAAGGATACCTCCCAGGGCGGAGAACCCCGCGGCATCTGTCGGCCAATCTGCACGCAACAGGGTTTGGCAGCCGGATATGGTCATGGCGCAGAGGGTTAATCCATACAGGAAAACCGGGATCATGAATTTCCGTCCGTGAGATTTGGCTCTTAAAGCCTTGACCAGGGTATGGTAATAAAAATACATCCCAAGGGCAATCACAAACAGTAGCGCGAGCAGAATCGGGTGAAATATTGGAAACGGCAAACAAAACCATGTGGTGTAACAGATGTGGGCCAGCAGGAACGCGAACAGACCAGGAATAAAGAACCGTCTTGGTAGTTGTAACATTACGTCACCGATTAGTGAAAACACCAGCCCCGCTCCAACCCAACGGTATACATCGTCCCATCCGCTGGTGGAGGAATAACTCCACAGGATCAATGCGACCATAACCAGCGGTTTGGTGGCTGCGCCAATCCGGATCCACCCGCGCCAGCGTGCTGTCCAGTGGATTAATGCAAGCGGAATGGCGACAATTATCCAGAGACTATTCGGCACTTGATCCATTTGACTGTTTCTAAATCATCCTTTCACTGTATGTTGGATGTGAAATCAGTTACCCGTAGTTGGATCGGCAACTGAAATGCCTCCACTCATAATCTGGTCAAGTGATCATCTGTCCAGGCAAAGACATTTCTGCAATAACAGGCTACATATTGAGTATATATTCCACGCCGAATTTTGCCAGCACTTCGTCTTCCGCTTCCGGTAATCCGCTGACGGCAACCGAGCCAACGGCAGTTCCATCAATCATCACCGGGAAACCGCCACCCCAGCCCAGATAACGCGGATCGCCGTAATTACGGATATCAAACCCGTTCACAGGGTCGCGGGAAGCCCGACCGACTTCGCCGGATGGTTTGCGTTCGCGCGCGGCTGTCCAGGCTTTGTTTGTGGCGATCAAAACAGACGACAATGGGGCATCATCCATGCGAAGCAGAGCTATAAGCTCTCCTTGAGAGTCACCAACAGCAATAACACAGGCCTTCCCTTCTTTTTCCGCTCTGTTCTTTATGGCTTCTATGGCAGCCTGTGCTTCTTTTTGGCCCAGACTTGTTATCTGTCTCATCGGTTGCCTCCGTAAATTTGAATTTGAATGGACCGGTAAGTAAGTGTTTACAGCTCAATGATCTCGCCATCAAATGGTATCAATAGCTGGTTGTCGGAAATGGCATTCGCGCGAGCATACGCTCTCAGTTCAGCTCGGGATACAGTGGCGTGGTCCAGCGCCTCCATATGAACCGCGACAACCTTGCTCTTGGGCGCAAGTTTGCAAATCTCGACGGTCTGAATGGCATCGGTAAGGATCAATACACGTTGAACACCCCAAACCGCGCCGCATGAGTGTGTGATGATCACATCAGGGTTGACCCTGCTGATCTCGGCCCGGATCGAATCTGTGAGAAGGGAATCACCTATCCACAGGATGGTCGGTTCACCGCTGGCTGAGATCACAAAACCAGAAGCGTGCCCCATTTCTTCCAAAACAGTACCGCTGCCATGTTGTCCCGAAAACCGGTTTATCCGGATCCCATCCCATTGCGCCTGTTTGTCTACGGGTGAAATATTGGTGAAACCATAGTTTTTTATTATGGAAGAATCATCGGGTTGGCAAAAAATCGGTGAGTCTTTGGGCAAGAGTTCGATGGCTGCCGGATCAAAGTGATCAGAATGAAGATGCGACAGAAGAAAGAAATCTGCTCCATCGATAACGTCTTTGGCCGGTATTGGAAGATCTACCAGTGGATTGGGAGATTTTCCGGAATAGGATGGACGGGAATATTTGTCAGCCAGGTAGGGATCGCAGACAAATAACTGTCCGTGGTAATGGATTCGCATGGTGGCGTTGCGGATGGCATGAAGTTTCATAGATTCCTCAGAAAAGTAAGTCCGTCAGGTTCATAGCCCATGAACGAATGGCATTCCAATCCCGTTGATCACCTTCCCCCCAAACGCCGAGTAGCACGCTGATCTTGAACTTTATCCGGTCGCCGAAGGATGGTATCTTTCCGATATCGAGCGCCCCAGCAAAAAGGCCTTCAGATCGTGTTTTTACCAACGATCGTACAGGTGCAAGCCAGCCGGAAACATGATCGCGGTATTTCCCTTTGCCCATCGCCATTGTCATACAGGTAAGGAAAGCCGCAAAAGGTTTACGATTCAAGGAACCCCGGTGATTCTTAAGAAACTCCATAGCTTCAGGCAGCCATACTCCTCCGTGAATGGGACTTCCGGCAATGACGGCATCATACTGTGAGATATCCTTTACATCAGGCATGGGGATCACATCAACACGAGCGCCAGATTCTGTAAGCGATGCGGCGATTGCCTGGGCCACTCCGATGGTGGAACCAGCCCGGCTTGCGTATGCGACCAATATATGTTTCGACAAATTGAACCCGCTTTCCATTTTGTGATTGTTCGTTTCGTCTAATTATAGAATTAACAATGAAAAACGGCCTGTTTCAGGCCGTTTAGTTTTTCCCTTATCGGTCAAATAAGGTTGTGGTCAAGCAGGGGCAGTTCTTTTTGTTTGCGCCAGAAATAAACGGCCAGGATGATGCCGATGATCGCGAGTCCGCATCCGAATTCATCAATGATATAAGGTGTTATGTCGATTTTTTCTGTCAATGGTGTAAAAATGGCCTGTACAAAAATATTGTGACTGGCATGAAGGATGGCAGCCGTCCAAAGGCTGCCTGATTTTAATCGCAGCCAGGCAAAGACGAAACTGATGCCAACGACCATGATCAAAAACATAAGAGCGGCGTACCACTTGGGAATACCCGGAATGTTGTAATCGGCAAACAGTATCAATGGCATGTGCCATAGCGCCCAGATCAGACCGCTGATAAGGCTAACCATGGTGAATGGCATGATCTTGGACAGCTCGGGAACCAGCAATCCACGCCAGCCGATCTCTTCACCCAACGCGGATAAGAGACTGATCAGAACACCAACAGTGCCCATCCCGATCGCGTATATAAAAATGGCTGTGATTGTTGATGTACCCGGATTTCCGCTGGAAAGGCTCTCGACAAAGCTGGTTGCCGGAACACCTCCAAGGCCGGTGATCCATGTGAGTCCATACACGACCAGACAGTAGAGAAGAGGAAGGACATATGCCAATCCCAGATATTTGATTTTGCCGGGTTTCCACCCCATTCCTTTCAGAGACCGTTCAAAGAACAGTTGTGTAACAATTCCGGCTAATCCCGGTGTCCACATTAATAACAGGACATAGAGTCCTCCACTTGATTCCAATGTGCCAGCAGATATGATCTGATAATAAAAATTAGAGGAAAGGATGAGTGTTATTGTCAGGAAGGTGGTAAGTTTTCTTTTGCTGTTGGATTCTTTCATGTTGTTTTCCATTATATGTGATGGTTTTATGTGATGGATTTTTTGGAAATCCAGTCAATATCATAAAAAAGACTATCTGTATATATTACGAATTTTTCATTTGTATAGTTGTGGTTATGGACTCGCTTTTGGTTTATTTTTTTCTGATGCAGATATCATCTAGCGTTATTTCCGGGTTGGTCTCACGCAACCGCCCGTTGTCCCTTTTCCCCATATGAATAGCTTGTTTGGGGCACCAGGCATAACAACCATAGCATTGATCGCAAGTATGTTTCCAAACCGGTCTGCCATCCAGGATTGTAATATTTTCAACCGGGCAGAGTTCCGCGCAAAGGCCGCATCCATCACAATGATCATCCACCCAGAAGTTTTTGTCCAAACCATTTAAGAACCAGGTGAGTTTGTTATTGAGAAGTTCCGTCCGAATTACTCTATCGAAAAAAGATGCTTGGGGGATGGAAAAAACATCCCGATTTAAAACCGCTGTTGTGATTTCATTTAGCTTTGTTTCCCAAGATCCAACCATCCCCTGCAATACCCTGACATCAACCAGATGCCCGATTGATAAAGTGCCGCCAGCTCTAAGGATTGCTTTTTCGACCTGCCGCATTGTTCCACAAGGGTCGCCTCCATTTAAAATTACCGCGAAAAAGTATTTCAGGGGCGATTTTTGTACAATTTGACCGATAAATTCAGGGATGTGGGAGGGTGCTCCAAAGTCCACAACTGGAAAAACAAATCCGATGCATTCGCTTGTTTGATCGTAATGACCATTCAATCCATGAAGAAATGGGACAGCTCGGGCGTCTTTTAATTTAACCGCAATATCCATGGCCGCTTTCTGGGAATTGCCCCTGCCTGAAAAGTAATAGATAATTGTGTTCATTCATTCTCCGAAAATCACTAGTTAAGTATACTGGCAGTATACAGTATACTGATAGTATACCAAAATCATTCATTCTGTCAACAGGTAGAAAATGCAAAAGAATCAGTCATCAAAAAATGAAAAACTGGCAAAAACACAAACCATTATCGATACCGCAGAAGGTTTCTTTATTAAAAAGGGTTTTGAACAAACATCCATGGACGAATTGGCTGTGGCGATCGGGCTGACAAAGCGAACCCTGTATAAATACTTTCGAAGTAAAGTGGATCTCTATTTCGCAGTCGTACTAAAAAACACGCAAATCATGATGGCTGTAATGGAAAATGCTGAGCGAATACCCGGAACCGGACTGGAAAAACTCAAATCCGTAGTAAAAGCGTATCAGTCTTTTGCCAAAGACAAGCCGGAAGCATTCAAATTATTGAATCATTCACAGTTTGTGTGCTTGACTGATGACAGCCCAAATTACCTGGAAGTGTCGAAACTGGGGAGAAATCTGTTTATGCGGTTTGATGAATTGGTCAAGACCGGAAAAAAGGACGGGAGTATTTCTAAAAATTTTGATGAGAGCAAAGGTATTTTTGCCCTCTTTTTTATGGTTACGGGCTTTTTCTTTCGAATTTCTGCGTTGGGGCCGGGGTACGCCGTACTATATGGGATGGATACTGAAAAGATCAGTGATTATGCCATTGATCTGCTTTTCAATTCTATGTCCGTGTAAAAATCCCGAAGTTTTATACACCGACGCAAAACATACTTCTCGTCACCACTCATGCATGATCTAATACATATTCCGCTGTTTCCGCGTCTGTCACCAGGACATTCAGGTATTTTCCGCGCAACGCGCCAAGGATCGCATCCCCTTTACGGACATCACCGGCCACGGCTATAACCGAACCGATCTTTGCCATGTCCTGAAGGCTGATACTTACCACTCTGTCATTGATCTCATTAGCCAGTTCTTTGCCATCAATGGAAAAATGGTGCCCGCAAAAATCCCCCACAGCACCGGCTTTCTCTAACTCATGCCGCTGGTCCTCATTGAGGTAACCTGCGATTTTCAAACTATAAAGATCAGGATGGATGGAGCCGACGCCGACCAGGGCGATCTCCGTCTGGCTGGCCCGTTTGATGGTCTCTTTTATGCTTCGCTCTTCCAGCAGCGCATCACGAATGACCTTGTTTTCAACAATCAGGGGGGCGTGTAAATACCGGCATGTCGCGTTCAATCGGTTGGTCAAAAGCTGGGCCAACATGGGGCCATCGGATAAATTGCTTTCCAAACCGGATGCGCCGATCAACTGAATGACTTCCACGCCCTTCATTTTTCGGGGTTCCAAAGCATTGATCATTTGGTGAATGGCACTTCCCCAGGAAATTCCGATAGACATATCGTTGTGTAAGACGGTGGTGAAATACTCCGCCGTCATTTTTCCAAGCCCCAGAAGAGTCTCTGTGAAAGAGGAAGTATCCATCACCATGACGCGGGCGGCCTGAAGGCCAAATGTCTTCACGAGATCTTCTTCCAATTTTTGCGATCGCCAGGGAAAGTGCACCATGATCTCAACGACTCCCTGTTCTCTGGCCTCGGAAATAATTCTTGAAACCATTGAGCGGGCAATACCCGTACTATCCGCTATTTCCTGTTGCGTTTTATTTTGGTTAAAATATAAATACGAGACCCGGGCAAGCAACGCGTTTCGCAAATCTTGATTATCCATGCCTCACCATTGTCCGCGAAATGAATGCACAAATGACAATAATAATATTGCACAAAAGTCAAGGAAATGCAACCGAAATTATTAGTAAAAACCAGGAAAAAATGTGACATTGATAATTGACAAATGATGCAGGTTTTTTGACACTATTGTCGCCAGCCGTGCTTGATAATTTACAGGAGGAGTTATGTTCGAGAATATGAGTTGGGGAAAGAAGAATCGTTTATACCAGATCGTTAACAATGTTGATGAACGCTGTCTGATGTTGGCCATAGATCACGGTTATTTTATGGGTCCCACCCATGGCATGGAAATTCCGCGCGATGACACATCGCTCTTGATTCCGCATATCGACTCACTGATGCTAAGCCCGGGAGTTTTATCCACCTGTATAGATCCTGCCTGGCGTGGAGTCGGGTGGGTGTTGCGGGCAACAGGCGGGAATTCCATTCTGGATGCGGATATTGATGATGAAGGTTTGATCCTTTCTGCCGAAGAGGCACTACGGCTTAACGCTTCCGCTGTGGCGGTGTCAATTTACATTGGAGCGGAGCATCAACATAAGACATTGATGAATCTGGCGCATATGATCAACACAGCATCCAAATTGAATCTTCCAGTTCTTGGGGTAACTGCTGTTGGTAAGCGGCTGGCCGATGTACGGGAGAAACGATATCTGTCTCTGGCCTCGCGAATTGCGGCGGAATATGGGGCGGACATTGTCAAAACGTATTATTGTGACGATTTTGATGAGGTGGTGAAAAAGTGCCCGGTTCCCATCGTTGTTGCAGGTGGAGCGAAATTAAAAACAAACCGCGATGTCCTTGAGTTGACCCATAAAGCTCTTCAGGGAGGTGCCATTGGTGTTGATATGGGCCGCAATATCTGGCAGTCGGATTATCCCGCAGCCCTTCTTCAGGGCGTAAAAGCCATTATTCACAACAACGCGGGTGTTAATGAAGCACTGGAATTGGTGGGAGGGTTGGAAAACGAAGCGAACAAACGCGGCCAGAGATTCGAAACGACTGAAGAAGACATAAAAGCCAGTTCCATTCATTGAGGTTCTTTCGACTCGTGGCAATGTGGTTTCATCAGGCTTTCTTCCAGTATATCTTGGGGTGAAAGCCTGTTACTCTTTTGCAATAAATCCCTATAATTTTATAAAGGATATTTGTTCACGAACACTAATTATTATTGATCTTGCCATTAAGTTTCTGAGGATGTGAGAGAACAGTAATGTTCAATAGAGATCGCAATGTATTGGGCAGACGGTTATTCAGACATTCAATCTTGATCGCCCTGATCACGACAGTAATTCTCAGTCTGATTCAGATATGGTTGGATTATCAAAGTGTTATTGGTTCTGTAGAGCATACCTTCACGCATATTCAAGAAATTCAGGCAGAAGGGTTGTCTACGGCTTTGTGGAATTACAGCATGCCTGAGATCAGGGCTATTTCCAATGGCATTTTTAATCACCCCAATATTTCATATGTTGAAGTTCTTGAAAATGGAAATGTGATCATATCTCATGGAACCAGGCTTGATTCAGGATTTAAGGAAAAAGTTATTGATCTCAATTATGACGATGAAGGATCCCTGGTTCACATAGGTACTTTATATATTCAGGCTAGCTCAACCGAAGTTTACAGTGGTATTGTAAATAACGTTGCCCGGATTTTGATATACCAGGCCGCTTTCGTTTTGGTTTTGACGGTGATCTTTCAGATTCTGATCAACCGGCGGATAACGCGGTTTCTGGTCAGGGCTGTTGATGAACTTAACTCTTATGATCTGCATACCCTGGAAAAACCTTTGGATATCGACAAGCGGGACACAGGAGATGAGATCGACAGACTAACCGGTGCGTTCAATGATTTGCGGCTCCGTCTATTTGAGTCTTCAAACCTGCGGACTGAATCTGAACGGAAACACTCCACACTGATGAGCAACCTGCCCGGAATGGCGTATCGTTGTAGGAATGATAGAGATTGGACAATGGAGGTCGTCAGCGCAGGAAGTTATGATCTGACCGGATACAGGCCTGAGGATTTGATCGATAATCATCTGATAAGCTACAACGAGCTTATTCTAGAAGAAGAGCGGGATTACGTCTGGGAAACGATCCAAAACCAGGTTAAAGAAAAACTGGCATACGAACTGCGCTATCACATCAAGACGTATGTAGGACAGATTCGCGTTGTTTGGGAACGAGGAGTGGGAGTATTCTCACAAAAAGGTGACCTTGTTGCTTTGGAGGGTTTTATTTCTGATGTTACGGAAAAGGTAGAACGGGAACATGATCTTGAGGTGATCGCCCAGGTCAGCAAAGCGTTACGCTCTGTTGATACACGCGGTTTTGTGTTATCCACGCTGGTGGATCAGGTCGCGGGATTATTGAATGCGGAAGGCGTATTGATCGAACTGATTGAAAATGAGACCAGCGATGCTGTCGTTGAGGCAGCATGTGGGGTTTACAGTGAATTCCGGGGTTATCGTATTCCGCGGGGTACCGGTTTGAATGAGTACATAATCCAATCCGGAAAACCGTATGTAAACAACGATGTTTTCACAGACCCAAAGTATCAGGAATTGATGATCAAATCGGACTGCAAAGCTTCTGCCGGTGTCCCAATGATTGCCCAGGAAAGCTTGATCGGGTTTATCTGGATCGCAAAGAAGTCTCCCATATTGGATTCTGCCATAAATGCGATGACTTCGATCGCTGATATCGCGGCTAACGCAATCCGGCGGATTGATCTTTTTGAGCAAACGCAACATCGTCTGCTTCAATTGACCGGTTTACGGAAAATAGACGCGGCAATCAACAGTAACATTGACCTTGGGTGCCTTCTAGACCTGTTCATAGATGAATCCATCCTTTTGTTGCACGTTGATGCAGTCAGGATCATGGAATACGATTCGGATTCTGGTATGGTGACGCACCTTGCTGGAAGAGGTTTTTCAACTTCAGCTTATATGGAACCCCGGCTGTTTGAAAAAACATCTGAAATTGGCAGAGAACTTCTACAACTAAAAACAGTTCAGATATATGATCTAAACAAATACCGCATATCGGAAGAAGCCAGGCGGCTGGCAATAAATGAAAACTTCCAATCGATTTTTATAGTTCCGCTGGCTGTAAAAAATGAAATGAGGGGTTTTCTACAGGTTATGTTAAAAAGACCTTTCTACCCGACGGGAGATTGGATCAACTTCCTGGAAACCCTGGCAGGGCAGGCAGCTATCGCCATCAACGATTCTGCCATGTGGAAGAATTTGGAACAAAAGAACCTTGATCTTCAGATTGCGTATGATGAGACGCTTGAGGGCTGGGCAAATGCACTTGACTTGCGTGATCACGAAACGGAAAACCACACTCGAAGAGTAGTGGGGTTGACCATCCGGCTGGCGCAGGAAATGGGAATAAGCGGTGATGATCTGGTGAATGTCCGACGCGGGGCGCTACTTCATGATATGGGAAAAATTGGTGTTCCCGATGCAATTCTGACCAAGCCGGGAAAATTATCACCGGAAGAATGGGAGATCATGCGGCAACATCCGGTGAATGCTTATAATCTTTTGTACCCCATATCTTACTTGCGCAAGGCGCTGGATATTCCTTACTGCCATCATGAAAAATGGGACGGATCTGGTTACCCCCGTGGTCTTAAAGGGGAGGAAATTCCGCTTGCTGCCAGACTGTTTGCTATAGTTGATGTCTGGGACGCGATGACGTCAGATCGTTATTATCGACCGGCTTTATCAGAAGGTGAAACGATAGAATACATACGTCAAAACAGCGGAAAACATTTTGACCCGGCTGTGGTGGATCTATTCTTGAAGTTGCATTACAGCTCGTCCGGCCAAGAATGAATCTTTATCGCAGGCAGGTATCCAGGATATCCCGATATTCCGGTGTTTCCCTATACTGTTCCAGCGTTTCATCAAATTGAGCAATGAGGAGTTCGTTTTCAGGAATTTTCCTATTTAATAACAGGCGGGGTTTAAACGCGGCCAATGGTTTGGGGTGGTATGTTATCAGTTCTGTCTCTTGCTGGTTGAATTTTTCTTTAAGAAGAAATTCTCCCACGCTGCGTTCCATGGGAAAAATGTCGATCCTGCCGGCGATCAGTTTCTTAAAATTGGCTTCATCGCTGCTGGCTTCTTCAAAGTGAAGTTCAATCTCTCCATTATTCAGAGAGAACGCATTACTATAAATATAACCGGCTGTGATCCCGATTTTTTTGCCAGCCAGGTCCTGTATTGTTTCCCAATGAAATGGAATATTCTTCCTGTGAAAGAACACCCATTCCTGCGGAGAAATAGCTTCTTTATTGATATAAAAGGACTTTCTCCATTCCGGTGTATCATCCCACTCTACTGTGCCGTCAAATTCACCATTTTGGGCCAGTGCCATTGCGCGGGCCCAGGGAAAGAATTCATATTCAACTGTATATCCCATCCGGTTGAAAACTTCACTTATGATCTGTGAATCACATCCATTTCCGGGGAGGTTCTCACCGCTGAATGGAGCCCATTCCCCATTGGAAATGCGAATGATGTTCGGATCATCCCTGGTGTGGGGGAGGTCACTGGCGGTTGGGGTACTTTTTTCATCCCTTTCATACGTAGTCACACAGGCAACCAGTGAAAAGGATAGCACCAAAAGAACGAGTAACCGTTTCATCTATATACTAAATACCTTTCCATCTGGCAACGCGGGTCTCAATGCAGAAAGCCAAGAAAACAATGAATAGCCCAATTCAATCATTCTCTATTATGAAGAAAACATTGATGAGATGAGGATTAATAAGAATATCAATATGGAAGCAACGGTTCACCGGTTTCCGTGGATACAGTATAGGTTTTTCCGTCCGTGTTTATGGTTATTGTGCCATTGAAATTCGTGCCGTAAACCCTGGCTCCGGCTATTCTCAGAAGGTCAAGCGTATCTTCATTGGGGAAACCCGGAAAGTTGTTCGACGCAGAGTAAACAGCGATCTTCGGTGATACAGCTTCCAAAAAAGCAGGGATGGATGAAGTGTTCCCGGCATGATGTGCCACTTTTAGAATATCCATCCTTAGATCGCGGTTGGATTTGATTAACCGCTCTTCGATTGGTTTTTCTATGTCACCTGTAAGGAGTATCCGGATTTTCCCCACTTGCAGGAAAAGAACAATCGAATTGTTGTTGACGATATCCGGTCTGGCATAGGAGGGATTCCAAACCTCAAGAGTAAGCTCTCCAAAAGATATACGATCACCCGTCCTGACAATCCTGCGGTGAACGCCGGTCTCTTGAAGCGCTTTTTCCAGTTCATTGAAATAATAGGTATCAATAACCTGACCATTTTCTATGTATGTATCTACTTCCACCGCGCGTAGGACTTCGGGAACTCCGCCAATATGGTCTTCATCATGGTGTGTAACGATGAGCAGGTCCAGATGGTCCACGCCATGTTCTTTTAAGTACCTTAATGTGCCGGCATCCGGGTATCCGGCATCGATCAAGGCAGTTTCACCTTTTGAAGATCGTAAGAAGATCGAATCACCGTGATCGATATTGATGAGCACCATATCCAGACCTGGCTGGCTGGATTGACCGATCGTTTTCCAGGCAAAAGCAGCCATAAAAACTGCCGCAAAAAAAGCAATAAACAGAAAAAGCCTGACAGCAAAATGGTGGTTCTGGTACGGCGAATGGTTATTTTTTGTCGACATTCGTAGAGATTCATCCTGACTGGTACAGTATAAGAAGGATTGTATTATGAAAGGTGCTGAGACGCGAGACCTTATCCAAGGTTTTTGGATTACCCGTGATGTTTTTTTGTGAAAAGTTAAGATTTGAATACAGAATGCGTAAGAAAAGAAATGAGACTGGATTAGATACTCAAAATATCTCGTAGTGGATGATTGACAGCCTATAATTCATACGGTATGCTTACGCCGCGTTCGGGTGGGACCGGCGCGGCAGAATCCTTCGAACCCCGCCAGGTCTGAGAAGAAGCAACGGTAAGGAGGACCCTCTGGGTGCCGCCGGGTTACCTGCCCGAACGCATTTTCCATCACGGAGATACCCTATATGACGGAAAAGACCCCACCGGTTTGCAGTTATGAAGGTTCGGATTACCAGAAAAGCTTCTGGGATGAAGGCGGCAGGGCTTATGAAGATGCCGCCGAAGTAAAAGCCCTAAAGAGACTGCTACCGAAGAGTGGTTCAGAATTACTCGAACTTGGCGCGGGTGCCGGGCGGAATACACCACGTTATGTTGGTTTTGAGGGCATAACGTTGGTTGATTATTCACTCACCCAGTTGCAGCAGGCTTATGAACGCCTGGGGAACTCCCCGGGTTATCGGTATGTTGCCGCGGATATTTATAATCTTCCGTTTTGTACGAACCGGTTTGACGCAGCCACTATGATCCGGACGTTGCATCACATGAAAGATGCTCCCCTGGCTCTACGAAGGATCAATGAATGTTTGAAACCCGGCGCGATTTTCATTCTTGAATATGCCAATAAGTTGAATCTTAAAGCCATCCTCCGCTATGCCTTGCGCCGACAGGATTGGTCACCTTTTTCGCCGGAACCAGTGGAATTTGTCGATTTGAATTTTGATTTCCATCCCCAGGCTATCCGAGATTGGTTAAAAGACAGCGGATTTGCACTTGAGCGCCAGGTTACGGTTTCTCACTTTCGCGTTGGATTCCTTAAACGGCTTTTTCCAGCCGGATTCCTGGCTTCGCTTGATTCCTTGGCATCTTATACGGGTGATTGGTGGCAACTAACACCGAGTGTTTTTACCCGGTCGTCTGTAATAGCAAAAACGGAAGAAGAACATCACACGAGTGAAAATCTCTTCTGCTGCCCGGCTTGCCGGACACCTCTGGATGACACCCCGCCTGAACTGGTCTGTCCATCCTGTGGGAAACGATACCCCGTTATAGGTGGCATCTACGACTTTAGAGATTTCTAAACCTTTTCTACAACCCAGACGTGTGATAACCCGAGACCCCGTAATGGGGTCTTTTCAAATCCCTGTAAAATGGCGCGAAGTGCCTTCCCCAGACGGGGGTGGCTGGAAATGATATTGTCATACGCACCGAAAATCACACTCCGGTGGATCAGACGGACGGAGTGTCTGGAAAAAAGTCTCTCAAGATCGTGCCGGGTATAGATGTTGACATGCGGTGCCAGCCTGTCGCGCAAAGACCGGGGAAGGTAATTCACCAGCGGAATGTTTCCAAAATGATATTTTCCCCGCCAGTAGATACCGTGGGTTTCAAATGGATAACCCCTGTTGGGAACAAACAATACCAGACGACCGCCCGGCTTCAATACCCGAACGATCTCATTAATGGTTTGTTGGTCATTTTGTACATGTTCGAGAACCTCATGGCTGAGAACCAGGTCAAATGAGCTTGAAGGAAACGGAAGAAATTCTCCGGCACCGCCGACCGTTGACGGTCCTTTGCCATGGGCTTCAATGGCACGTTCAATTTCGATATCCAAACCGACACAAAAAGTCGCATTCTCTGACAACCGGACAAGGTATGAGCCGACACCGCAGCCATCCACCAGTACATACCCTGATGCTCTCTCACCCGCGGCTTCGCGAATGATGGACAACCGGCGGTCCTGTCCGGCACGCCAGACATAGGAAGGTTCGCCCCGCAGGGCGGCTTTTGATGATGGATTGTGATCGGTCAAATTTCAGTTCCCGGATGTTTTAGAGTTGCGTGCTATTGTAACCTGAGTTATCTACTCTTCCGTGCTGAATGGGACCCAGGTTAATATTGTTGTGCCGGACCCTGGCTCGGTCGTCAATTCCAGATCCCCACCCACATTGTGAGCCCGGGTATGCATATTGGATAAGCCGTGCCCCAATGAACTTTTGGTGCTTTCTATATCAAAGCCCTTACCGTTATCCCTGATCTCCATAAGGGCGCGGTCGCCCGTGGTCCATACGACAACATCCACCCTTTTGGCTTTGGCGTGTTTTGCCGCGTTTGCCAGTGCTTCCTGGCAGATGTGGAAGAGGGCGAGGGCTTTGGAGGCGGGCAGCTTCTCCAGGCCGTCGGGTGGACCACTGACATGGGCTTCAGCCAGTGTGTTTGCCCGGAACTCATTAACCAGCCTTTGTAAACCTTGCATGAGATTCTCGTCACTTAATTGACGCGGGCGCAGGTCAAGGATGTAATTGCGTATATCGCGGATTGTGTTATTCAATCCGTTGATCGACTGGTCTATGCGTTCTTTTGATTGTTGCGGATCATCAGAAAGCAGTAAGCGGGCATGCTCGAGCGTCAGGCCAACCGCGTAAATTGATTGAATGATGCCATCGTGTAAATCCATTCCAATTCGTTCACGCTCTTCCAAAACGGCCAGACGGCGGCTGTTGTTGTTGTACCGCACATTTTCCAGTGCGGTTCCCATCCAGGAGCCGATTGCCCCGATGAATTGCATATCCAGCTCCGTCAGCGGACGATGATCCAATACAGCGACGCACATGACCCCCAGTACATTGCTTCGTCCCCGCAAAGGGAAACTTCCGATTTGATGGATGTTATTGGGTAAAACAGTTTCATGCAGTTCATTTCCATCATTTGCGTTGATGGTTAAAACCTTGGGCAGACCGGTTTTGGCAGTCATCCCCACCATTCCGCGGCCGACATAGAAAATCTCCTCTTTCCAAAGAGCCGGGACCAATTTTCCACGATGCAAAACCAGTTTTAGTCTTTTTTCGCCTTCCGGCCTGAGATAGACCTCCCCGACTTTCAGATCGAGAAAATCCATTAACTGGGTCAGGGCAATCTTGATAATGGCTTCAATCTCTGTTGACGTTGCCAGTGTGGATGCCATGTTATTGAGCAAGGCCAGATTCTCATTGCGGCGGCTCAAGTCTTGGTCGCGCTTAACCAACCGGTCATGCAGACGTGCGTTATTAATGGCAACCGCGGCATAAGCAGCCAGTTGTTCGATGATCCGTTGATCTTCATCAGAATACTCCGAATCATCCATTTTGTTGGCGAGGTATATAACTCCCAGATTACGTTTTCCATGCCGAACGGGAACACCCATAAACGATTTCATAGAGGGATGATCAAATGGGAAACCAATACCCCGTGGGTCAGCCGCAATGTCTTTTACCCGGATAGATTCGCTGGCACACATTAATTCACCAATCAATCCCATACCAATTGGTTGGTGTGGCAACTCGGCGATTTCTGTTTCAGAGAAGCCTACTGGAATGAACCGGTCCAGTTTACCCGTATCGCTTAAGATTCCCAATGCCCCATACTGGCTGTTCGCCAGCTGACAGGCCTGGGTGGCGATCCGCTCATAGAGCGAGTCAATTGACACATCCTGCATCAATTGTATGGATGCCTGGTGTAGCGCTGCCATCTTCGTTTCGTAAGATGCGCGCGGGTTTTTTGTCAAAAATACCTCCTGCACCAATAGGATTAAGATTTTACCCGATTCTGGTTGGAAAAGAGAGAATAATTGTAGAAACCTTTCACAGCCTGATGACCGGGAAAAAGGTAGTCGCTATAATCTGGTCAGGAGAATACTATGCTGGAAAGTCATTTAAGACAAAAAGAAGAAGAGATCCGGTTACGGTCGGCAGGAAGGATACCTCCCGGTCAATCTGTTACCCAAAAATTTCCTGTACTCCACTACGGTCCTGTACCTCAATTTAACCTGCACAACTGGGATTTTCGTGTCTGGGGTGAGGTGAAATCTGCCCTGACCCTTTCGTGGGATGAGTTCAACCAGTTGCCACGTACATCACTAACAATGGATATCCATTGTGTGACCCGTTGGAGCAAACCGGATACACGTTGGGAAGGTGTTGCCGTACGGACGCTGCTGGAGAAAGGACTGATCAGCCTGCTGCCTTCTGCGCGATTTGTAATGCAGCATGCGGAATATGGTTACTCCGCCAACCTGCCACTGGACGTAGTTCTGGCTGATAATTTTCTGTTGGCCACACATTATGATGGTCAACCGATCACTCCCGACCATGGATATCCGTTACGGGGTGTTATTGGCGCGATTGTTGGCCGGCCTGATCTAAAAGTACCGTATTTCTGGAAAGGTGCCAAATGGCTCCGTGGTTTGGAATTCTTAAAAGTGGATAAATCCGGTTTCTGGGAACAGGCTGGTTATCACAATGACGGGGATGTCTGGAAGGAAGAACGGTTGCGGTAATTACCGATTGCGTGCCATACGGGCTACGTAAAAACCAAGACCAGCGCCGCCAAGAATTAAGGCCGCACCGATCAACCCGAGCAGGGGTGACCGTCCGCCTTCACCTGGCGCGGGTTCGATCAACTGGGAACCTGCCTGGGCGCCAAAGTCAAGGATTGATGTGTCGCCGCCGTTAAGTGTTAGCGGGTAATTAAGCAATGTTGTGGCGTTATAACCTTCCGGAACGGCCACACTAATGTTGTAATCGCCTTCAATAAGTGCTTCAAAACAAACCGCTTCAACCGCGTTCGTTTCGCCTGTTAGCGAGATCCTTCCTTCACGGTCGGTCACACTGATGGCACCACCAGCCAGTGCGGTTTCGCTTCCATCCGGAATGGCGTTGCCATTGGTATCGTTGAAGAGATAGACACAAATATCACCGGTTCCCGGCGGCAAGGTGGGTGTGGGCACCTGACCGATTGGAGTGGCCGTGGCCTGTTGCGGTGGTTTTTCAGCAATACCAATAAGTAATTGCTGCCCCTCCTGCAAGGTGCAGGCTTCATCGAGGTTGTTCAAACGGCGAAGCTCGTCCAATTGCACACCAGTCAAAAGTGAAATGCTGATGCAATTGTCCGCCGGTTTTACCACATAGATAATCCGCCCGTCAGCACCCGGAGTGGGAGTGGCATAAACAACCTGGGGTGGATTGGTGTCTGCCTGAACGGGTAAAAATATTGAAAAGAAGAAAAGGCCGGTAATAACCAGACCGGTTGTTGTTATTTTTTTCATCTTAATGTTTCCAGTATGCAGCATTATAACATTACCCGGAAAGCCGTCATTCTGACAGGTATAATTTTACTAATTAATGAAACGTTCTGTTTTTTATTCACTCATGCAAAATTCGATCATTCGTCTGTTGTCCATAGCGTTATTCATAACTCTTTCCGGATGCCGGGGTATGCTGGAGCAGCCTGTCTATGAAACACCTACGGCATCTATGACGCCATCACCGAGTGAAACCATAATCTGGTTTCCGGCCACATCAACATCTACACTGGTTCCCACCCGGGAACCTGAACCTACCGAAAACCTGCATCCGGCAGTGGGAGACCTGGTATTCCGTGATGATTTTTCCACAGAGGGATTGTGGTCCACGCAGTCTGAAGCTGGCGGCAATATTACCTACGGTAAGGGGGAATTGACCCTGGCTGTACAGGAACCCAAAAAATATGTTGCCAGTCTGCTTTCTGATCGTATCGTCGAGAACGCATCCATTGAGATCACATCCAATGTCACGCTGTGCAAGGCGGAAGATTCTTACGGGATGTTGATACGTGCTTCAAACGCGATGAACGGCTACCGTTTTCTGGTCAATTGCCAGGGGCAGGTAAAGCTAGAGATTTTGAAATCCGGAAAGGCATACCCTTTGGTCGAATGGGCACAAAGCGGGCAGGTTCTGCCCGGTTCACCGTTTCAATTACGCCTGCGCATATGGATCGTGAAAGACGAAATCCGATTCTTCTTGAATGATGTTTTCCAATTCTCTGCCCGTGATGCCACATTCAAAAGCGGATCTGTCGGAGTTTTTGCGCGTCAGGCGGCAGATACACCAGTGACTGTGAACTTCACCAACTTGACCATCCATGAAATCAAGAGAGGATATATTTTGCCAAAGGCGACTCCTAAACCAACCGCGACGCGTCCCGGCAAGTATCAGCTGGTGAACACGGCTGTCCCAACCCAAAAGCCCTGACACCCCGGTTGTATAATCAACGGTAATCCTTTGTCTTACGAAAAATAGTCTGTGCTTGATCTCTACATTTTTCCTATTCATTTAGCCGGCGGTAAAGAGCTGGCAGACCTCCCGGGCTTAGTGGCATCGTCGGCGCCCAGGAGGGTATTACGCAATCGGGCAGGTGATATGCTGGCCGCTTTGTTAACGCTGCCCAGCAAAAATATCCTTACCGAAGAGGCGCAGCAAGAGATGCTTTTGCATCTCTCTGCCACGTATTTCAGCACGCCCGGTTCCGTGACATCGGGATTGCGGGCTGCCGCAGAACAAATCAACACCTTCATTCTGGGATCAAATCAATTTGATTCACCTGCCGGCCGGCCTAATGTGGGTGTCCTTAATCTGGCTGTCATCCATGGTAATACGTTGTACCTGCTGCATACCGGACCGACCCACACACTGGTGGTGAGTTCTGATGGCGTGTCGGACTTTGTTGACCTAGAAGGTGCCGGACGGGGGCTTGGAGTGAGCAGCACAATAACACCCCGGTATTTCACTACAACAGTCCGGGAAGGCGACATGGTTCTTCTTTGTCCGTCACCGCCAACCACGTGGACGACAACCTTTCTGGGAGGCAGCTCAAGACTGACGTTGGATCAATTCAGGCGGCGGTTGCTGGCACAATCCCCGTTCAATATGACAGCCGCGGTAGCGCAGGTCCAATCCGGCCGCGGAGAAGTCCATCGGTTGCGGCCGCGCATTCCACAGGAACCAATGCCCGCAGATCAGTATTCTCAACCTGAGAAGGAACCAACCGGCCAGTCTGCACCGGAATTTCAGACATATGGCACCGAACCCGAACAGGAACCGGTAGAGGTTTCATTTGAAATCAGGGAAGACGGTCCCATTATTCCACCGCCTTCCATAAAGCTTCCGGAAGAGACTTCACCCGTTGTTTCTTTTGAAACTGACCCGGTCTGGTCTGTAAATAAAAATGAATCACCGGCACAAGAAACTGCGTCGGTCTATGAAACTGTTCCCGAAAGAATTGAAACAACTGAAACGGTTGCCGTCCCGGGGGAACCGGGTGAGGGCGGGGAACCGGAAGACGGTTTCAGAACAATTCCGGCAAATGAACTGCCCGGGCCGCAAACTGCTGCTCCGGAGACTCCCTTCCTGGATAAACTGGCTGAGATTGCTCAAAAGCTTGCCGGGCTTCCTGCCCGGTTGAAACCCGAGATAAAACCCAGGGTTGTCAAGATCAATCCGGTAAAGACGGATCCTTCCGGCAGTATAGCGGCATCAACTCTGTTGTTCATCGCACTGGTCGTGCCTGTCATCGTGGTATTCATCGCCACCAATGTGTACACACGGTCAGGAAGAGGAGAACAGCGCACGAATTATTTGATCGAAGCACAGGCTCATGCTTTGCAGGCAGCAGGACAAGTGGATCCGGAAGCTCAACGTAGCGGGTGGACACAATCATTGTACTTTGTGACAAAAGCGGAAGAATACGGACGAACGGAAGAAACCCGTTTTCTTCGAAAACAGGCACAAGACGCATTGGATAACCTGGACAACATTATCCGGCTTCCGGTACAGGAGGCTGTTCCAGATTCCATTCCCTCATCGGTAAACATCGTAGAAATGGCAGCGTCTTCTACGGATGTTTTTGCCTTAGATTCAAATCAGGGCAGGGTATTGCGTTTTGCGCTTACGGGAAACGGTTACGCGCTTGATCCAAACTTTCAATGCGGACCGGGCCCTTCAGGCGGAAAACTCGTCGGTCCATTGATCGATATAGCGCCCCTTCCGGTTAACAATCAGTACAAAGCGTCGGTAATGGGAATGGATGCCGGAGGAAACCTGCTGTACTGCATTCCAGGGAAGGCACCTTTATCAACAACTCTCGCGGCGCCTGCAACCAACTGGGGTAAGATAAGCGCGTTCACTGTAGAAGGAAGCGCACTTCTGATCCTGGATGCGCCAAGCAACGCGGTCTGGCGCGTGGTTGGGGATGGTGTAGGTTTTCCCAACCAGCCGCACCTATTCTTTGATCGCGAAATCCCTGAACTTGGAGATGTGATTGACCTGGTGATGTATCAGGACGATCTGTTGTTATTGCGGAAAAATGGTCTGGTAACCCGGTGTACGTTTAATAATTTTGGCGGGTCGCCTACCCGTTGTCAGGATCCGGCTGGCTATGGTGATAGGAACGGGGATCCCATCCCAATGTTCACTGATGTGCAGTTTATCCAGCTTGCCACCGTACCACCTCCGGACCCTTCCATTTACATAATGGACATCAACGGACCTACGATTTACCACTTCAGCCTGCGCTTGAATTTGCACAGCCGTCTGCGATTCCAGACATTGGATGAATATTCCCTGCCAGACCAACCAGTGACCGCTTTTGCTGTCGCGTCCAATCGGGTGGCCTGGATTGCCCTGGGGAACCGTGTTTTTTACACGCCATTACCCTGATCGAACAGAAAAAACCAAGAAGCCGGGTTTACCCGGCTTCTTGATTGAATAGTCTCTTCAGCCTGCCTGAAGGTTATTTTGAGATTACTTTGATCGATTTTGGTTTGGCGTCTTCCGATTTTGGAATGCGCAAAGTAAGAATACCATTGGAGATATCCGCTTCTGCCTTGGACGCATCCAGTTGATCGGGTAGAGTCAATACCCGGCTAAATCGGCCGGATGGACGTTCGCTCAGGAGATAGTTCTCATTTTCATCACGGTTGACTTTGATCTCACCCTGAATGGTGACTGTCTCGTTGACAACCTGGATGTTCAGATCCTGCGCGCTGACGCCGGGGATGGTAGCTGAAAGGACATAAGCGTCATCTTCCACTTTAACGTCTACCGGGATCATGATGTCACAGTATGATTCGCGTGTTTCGGGTTCAACCCAACGGTGTGCCCATGGGCGAGAAGAATATTGGGGTTTACGAGTAATAAAGAGAGTCATTTTTCCTCCACAAAATTAACATGTTTTATATGTTCTTATCTGTAGGATAAGCGATAATTATTTGTGAAATACAAGAGAAAAATAGGAGATTTATAAGAGTCTTCGCAATTGCTAAAAATCATTGTATGGTATGATTTTTATATTGGAGTGTTTGAAACATGGATGACAAAATTACGATTATTGAGGGTCCAACCCCAACATTTGAAGAGATCAATGATGGCTGGGCGCTTGGGTTAAACGAGGGTCCGGAGCTTTATGATCTGGTCATGACCAGGGTGCGGACTTTTAACGGTCAGGCTCTGGTGGAACGCTGCCATAGGGCGTGGAATGAACGCTCCAATGTCTTTTTGCATTACCGAAACGAATTGGGGCTGGAAGAACGGGCTCCCATTATGGCTGCCCGCTCAGTAACCACGGATGATGGTTCAGTTCTACTTTTATGGGTGCGTCTTGATTTTGGAGAAACAAAGACCGAATCAGGAAAAGACCTGGGAAGTGAAGATTTTGACGAATAGGCCATGACCCTGGATTCTGAAAAAATCCGCAAAGAATTTCCTGCTCTGTCCCGCCCGGTATTGTTTTTAGATAATCCGGGCGGGACTCAAATAACATCACGTAGTGTGGAAAGAATCCGGGATTACCTCGTTAACACCAACGCAAACCATGGGGGAAATTTTCAAACAAGCCGGTTATCCGACCGATTGGTGGATGAGGCACGATCCGCAGCCGCGGATTTTTTGAACGCGGCATCAGCGGATGAGATCGTATTCGGCCCCAATATGACATCTCTGACATTCAATATCAGCCGTTCGCTGGGAAGAATGTTTAATCCCGGGGATACGATTGTCGTCACCCGCCTGGATCATGACGCCAATATTTCGCCCTGGCTTTTGCTGGCAGAGGACCGTGGATGTACCATCCGCTGGGTGGATTTTAACCCGGATGATTGCACCATCGATCTGGAAGATTTCCGGAAAGCGATGGAAGAAAGACCGCGCCTGGTTGCCTTTGGCTATGCCTCCAACGCGGTCGGGACCATAAACCCGGTCTATGAAATGACGGAATTGGCGCGTGCCGCGGGGGCGTTTGTGTATATTGACGCGGTTCAGTATGCCCCACATGGACCGATCGATGTCCAGACTTTGGGATGCGATTTCCTGGTTTGTTCCGCGTATAAATTTTTTGGTCCGCATGAAGGCATTCTATACGGCCGGTTAGACCTTCTAAAGGAACTCGATGCCTACCGGGTACGACCGGCACCCTCGCTGCCACCGGGTAAATTTGAGACCGGTACGGGAAATTTTGAAAATATCGCCGGAACGCTTGGTGCTCTGGAATATTTTCAATGGATTGGAGAGAAATTTGGCGGGGAATTTGTCGAAAACACCCGTGAATATTCCGGTCGGAGGCGTGTTTTCAAGCAGGCCATGAATGCCATCCGCGCGTATGAATTAGAGATCAATCGCGAATTTATTCAACAGTTTAATAATATCAATGGAATTAATGTCTTTGGTGTTGTCGACCGGTTCTGTTTGGACCGGCGCGTTCCAACATTCTCGTTCACTCTGGATGATTGGAAACCGCGGGAACTGGCCGCAGCTCTGGATAGGGAAGGGATTTTCACCTGGGATGGGAATTTCTATGCTCTTGCCGTGACAGATCGGTTGGGACTGGAAGGAAATGGCGGGCTTCTGCGTTCAGGGGCAGTTCACTATAATACACTGGATGAGATTCGCCGATTCGGGGCAGTGTTGAAAAAGTTGGCGGCGAAAAAGACAGGTGCTTAAAAGATAAACACCTGGGTGAGGGGGGCACCCAAGTGCTTATCTGTTTGTATTTTATATCCATATTTGGAAAATTGCAAGTGTTTTTCGAATAGTTATACAGGTGCCCCAGGCGGGAATTGAACCCACAGCCTTAGCCTTAGGAGTGCTCTGCTCTGTCCATTTGAGCTACTGGGGCTTGCACAGGGATTATAGCATTTCATATAAAAATTTCCAATAAAAAAGGGAGAGGTGCACGCACCTCTCCCTGATGTGATCAAATCACAATTATTCAGGTTGTGTGACTGATAGGTAGTCCCATTGGATAACGACTGGCAGGTACGTAGAGGACATCACACCGATACCAACCAGACCACCACCTTTGATCTTGGAATTGGATGTTTCAACGATGGGTGTGCCATTGATCTCATAACTGAGTTTAGAGCCGGCGCACGTGAACTTTGATACGTTGTCTCCGGTTACCCGAACCAGTTTCTGTTTGGCAACGCCTTTCTTGATGGTGACGTACGGGTTCTTATAAGCATCGTTGTCACGGATGGATTTGTCATATTGGAGTAATTGCCAATCACCCTGGGCTGACATCCGGAATTCATACCATCCGGAATAATCCTCAGACGCGCGGCATAACAACGCCACACCGTTCAGGCTCTGGCCATTGCTTTTCCATTTAGCCTCGATAACCACATCCTCGACCATCGAATCGTTGATGAATTTGTAGGCATAGGTTTCATTATCGCGGATTTTCCAATCCATGATGCCATCCTGGACGAATGGCGGTTCTGTCTGCATTTGATCGCGTGTTACCGCCTGGGTTGTGGTGTAGATCTCTTCCGAGTAATTATCACTTTCTTCATCAAAATCATCACGGAAATTGAATCCCTGGGGTTCCTCCGCTACCGGTTCTTCGGCTGCCGGTTGTTCCGCTGTTGGTTCCTCAACAACCGGTTCCTCGACCACGGGTTCTTCGACCACGGGTTCTTCAACGACTGGTTCTTCAACTACGGGTTCCACGACGACAGGTTCTTCAACCGGTTCTTCCGCTTTCGATGATTTCCCGCCGGGCAGGGAACACGAAGTTAAAACAAGAACCAGAATCAAACCTACAATCACGAGCCTCTTTGACATTATCTCCTCCTAATACCTTGATTGTCTTTGTTACCGGGGAATAAGTGATTATCACTCCTGCAAAATCTAGAACCCCGGCTGACCACAATTGACCGTTTTTATACTAATAATTTATAGACAAAAAAGAAACCCGAGTCAAGCTCGGGTTTCATATATGACATGAACAGCATTCCAGGACAAATATAATTTGGACGCATATCCTGTAGTCAGGAGCCGCCTCATCGGGTACGGCGCGTCAATCTTAACCGGATTGCCTTCTAACAATCCTGAATGGGGTAGTGAAAGTAAACTACCTCTTATAATATGGGTTTTTTGGAGAACTAACCTCCATCCCTGGTGTCCTCAAATTGGAAAGCCGTTCATGCAATTTCAATGTAGCACGCTGGTAATCCAATTTCAATCTAGATGAAAAAACTCTTAACCTGCGGTCAGACATCAGAGAAGTGCCATCAGGTATGGGCTTAATTTCAGGAAATGGCAAGTTTATCGGCTTTCCTGTTTGATCGTTGCAGCAAGATGAACGCCGCTACACTGACAATTCCAATAATTCCGCCCCCATACCAGGTATATTTTGGTCCGAAATTATCTGATAAGAGACCTCCAAGAACAGGACCTACACCATAGGCCAACCCATGGGTCATGGAATAGAGGCTTAAGTAGCGGCCGCGCATATCCTCTGGCGCAAGGTTTGCAGCGTACGTGCTCGATGTGGGGACAAGAATCATCTCGCCAATGGTCAGAAGAACCATGGAGACCCAGAATCCCCAGAAACCGGTCATGAACGCGATACTGAATGTGGCAATTCCATAAAACGCTGATCCGACAGCCAGCATGGAATGCGAGGAATGTTTCCTTGTCCAGGCGGTTATTCCCAACTGCATAAGAACGATCATGATCCCATTGGTTGCCGGTAATAGGCCATATAGATTTTCCGGTATTCCGTATTGTTCCTTCGTATATACGGAAAGCAGGAGCCATACCAGAGCGGCGCTCACCTGGATCAAGGAGAAAGCTCCCACGAATTGTATATAACGTTTATCTTTGAAGATAATGTTATATCCGCCGAATTTCGGTTGTAAACGTTCATTCTCAACGGGAGTTCGAGTTATCTGCGGGATTGTTTCTTTTCCCAGGACCAACATCATCAATCCATACGTACACATTCCAAAGGACGCGAAAAGGAACGCTATGGAATAGGATGTGGCAGCCAGAACACCGCCAATCGTCGGCCCCAGTGCCACTCCCAGGTTGTTGCTCAGACGGAGCAAAGAGTAGGCATCCAGCCGCCTGTTCTCAGGGATCAAGTCTGCCAGCATGGCATCCGCTCCAACACGGAAAAGTGGGTTGAATGCGCCGGCCAATCCGGCGGTCAGGCAAAAATGCAGATATGTTGTGGCATTCTGATAGAAAAGGTAAACAAGCCCATTTCCGAGCAGGCTGATGACCATTACCCACTTGCGGCCAATCCGGTCTGTTACCGGTCCGGCGATGAAAGTAAAAATGATCGACATGATAGAATTGACCGTCATGATGGATGCGGACACGGTCAATGGGAGCTGTAATTTCGCGCTTACATAAACCATCAGGAAAGGCCAGATCATACTCGCACCGGTGGTGCTGATCAGCAAGCCCCAGAAAAGAAGCCAAAACTGGCGGGGATATTCATCCCTCGCTTTACGGACACTGGATAACATGATCCATCCTGTTTTACAATAACAATAGATTCAATAGAACAGACTGGCTATCATACCAGATTATTTTTTTACGAGGGTAGTATCAGACCAATTCTGGTATCATCAGGAATTATCTATTCAGAGGGAAAACTATGGAATATTTTGTTTATGATAATGAAATTTTGGATCGTTTCCCTTTTATTTCAGGTGGTTTTGTTGTCGGAAAGGGATTGAAAAACCGGATTTCACCTGTAGAAGTCGTTCGGTTATATCAGCTAGAGCAGGAAGCCGTAAAGAACAGGATCGGAGATACGCCGCTCAGTGAGTTGCCAACCCTGGCCGGTTGGCGGACAGCGTTCCGCGCGTTTGGTGTGGATCCCACCGGTTATCGCAGCGCGGCGGAAGCCCTTTTACGCAGGTTGACAAAAAAGGGTGACATCCCGTCCATCAATGTTATTGTCGATCTCTGCAATCTGGTCAGTATACGGTACGGACTGCCAGTGGCGGCCATAGACACCCGATTGGTCAATCTTCCCATCACTGTGCGGTTTGCGCGCGGCGATGAAGCATTTGTTAATCTTAATCAACTGGAAGCCGATCATCCTTCACCTGGCGAGGTGATTTTCATAGACGAGAAAGATGTGGTCATCGCCAGACGGTGGTGCTGGCGTCAGAGCGAAGAATCCGCTGCCCGGGAAGAAACCACGGATGTGTTGATAACAATTGAAGCCCAAAATGAGGGCGGTTCTGAATTGGTCAGGAAAGCCGCCAACGACTTACAGGATCTTCTTTCGGCCCATATTGGCGGTGATTTTTCAACATTCTTCCTGCCTTAAAAGACTCTAATTCTTTAAGTCTTAAGATTTTACAAAACCATCGTGGATGAAAGTTATCCACAATCCTAGATGCTATAATTTTTGTAGACCTCCACCGGGGGTATTGTTTCTATTACCTGTAGAGTGCCATGTCCTTTGTCCATCTGCATGTTCATTCCGAATACTCCCTTCTTGATGGTTTTAGCAATATCAAGAAGCTGATTAAACGCACCAAAGAACTGGAGATGCCGGCTATCGCGTTGACCGATCATGGAACAATGCACGGCATCATCGAGTTCTATAACGCAGCAACCAGTGCGGGCGTCAAGCCGATACTTGGGGTTGAAGCATACCTGGCTGCGCGTCGGATGACAGACCGCGATCCGGCGTTGGACCGCAGTTCCACCCACTTACTGTTACTGGCCGAGAACATAACCGGATACCGGAATTTGTTGAAACTGGCCAGCGCCGCCCAACTCGAAGGATTTTATTACTACCCGCGGATTGATCATGAAATGCTCGCACAGCATTCAGAGGGCATAATCGCCACATCGGGTTGTATGGCATCGGAAATATCCCGAACCATTCTCGAAAAGGGTGAGGATGCCGCCCGGAAAAAATTGGACTGGTATTATGACGTTTTCGGTGCAGATAATTTCTTCCTTGAATTGCAACAGCACAATATTCCTGAACTGGAAACGTTAAATCGCGCTTTGATGAACCTGGGACCACATTATGCGGCGCGGTATATTGCCACCAATGATGTGCACTACATCAATCCATCTGATTCGCGTCTGCAGGATGTACTGCTAGCCATTCAAACGAACTCCACGTTGAATGACCCGAAACGAATGC
This sequence comes from uncultured Leptolinea sp., assembly GCA_964446955.1. GTDB lineage: Bacteria > Chloroflexota > Anaerolineae > Anaerolineales > Anaerolineaceae > Leptolinea. The sequence continues at coordinate 234,918 of CAYUQJ010000002.1, read as the reverse complement.
GCATGACCGATCCGTCGTATTACCTGCGAACACCGCAGGAAATGCAGGATATCTTCAGCTCAGTTCCGGAAGCCCTGAGCAACACACTTCTGATCGCGGAGCGCTGTAATGTTGATCTGACGCCGGAAGGCTATCATCTGCCTGTTTTCCCCGTTCCTGATGGATATACCGCTGAAACGTATTTGCGTCATTTGTGCGAAGAGGGAATGGAGCGGCGTTATGGGAATCGGGTTTCAGACCCGAAGGTTCGGGAACGATTGGAGTATGAGTTGGGTGTGATCCATACAATGGGATTCGATGCGTACTTCCTCATTGTATGGGACCTTTGCCGGTACGCGCGGGAAGAAGGTATATGGTATAACGCCCGCGGATCGGCGGCCGGATCCATGGTGGCTTATACCCTGGACATCACATTGGTCGAGCCGATCAATCATGGACTGATTTTCGAACGTTTCCTGAATCCGCACAGAATCAGCATGCCTGATATTGATCTTGATTTTCAGGACGACCTGCGTCCGAAAATGTTGGAGTATTGTGCGCACCAATATGGTGAGGACCGGGTGGCACAGATCATTACCTTTGGCACCATGGGGGCTCGCGGTGCGTTGCGGGATGTCGGGCGGGTGATGGATATTCCCCTCTCTGAAGTGGACAGGGTGGCAAAGATGATCCCCAATGTGGGGGCCGGAGCCATGACCCTGGCTGAAGCTATGGAAGCTGTACCAGAGATCAAATCAGCCTGTGAGAATGGGTCGTATCTGAAAGATTTGATCGAGACTGCGCGGGATATGGAGGGTGTGGTACGAAACGCGGGAACTCACGCAGCCGGCGTGATCATTGCCGACCAGCCGATCGTCAACCTGGTACCGCTTCACCGTCCAACCAGTGGATCGGATGATAGTCCGGTTAAGGTTGTAACGCAGTTCGATATGGGCGTTCTGGATGCTCAACGCCTATTAAAGGTTGATTTCCTTGGTCTGGCTACACTAACAGTCATGGCGCGGGCAACTGATTTGATCTTCCAGCGTCATAAAGTGCGCTTGGATCTGCAGAATATCCCCATTGATGATCCAGAAACCTTCGAATTCATTTCCCAGGGCCATACAGCCGGCACCTTCCAGTTGGAAGGTAATGGGATGACCCGTTATATTACCCAGATGCATCCCCGCAATCTGGATAATGTCATTGCCATGGTGGCATTGTACCGGCCCGGGCCAATGGATTTCATCCCAACATACATCAAGCGAATGCATGGTGAAGAGGAAGTATCCTACCGCCATCCAATGCTGGAACCGATGTTTAAAGAGACGTATGGTATCCCGATTTATCAGGAACAACTGATGATCGCGGCCATGAACCTCGCCGGATATACAGCATCTGAAGCGGATGAGTTGCGCAAAGCCATCTCGAAGAAGAATGCGGACGCATTGAAGAAGCACCGGCAAAAATTCATTACCGGCGCGAAAGATAAAGGTATCCCGCAGGAAACGTCCGCAGCCATATTTGAAGACTGGGAAAACTTTGCCCGCTATGGATTCAACAAAAGTCACGCGGCGGATTATGGTGTTATCGCCGTTCAAACGGCATATTTAAAAACTCATTACACCATCGAATATATGACGGCGCTGCTTTCCGCTTCAAAGAATGAAACGGAAAAGGTGGCATTCTATATAGCCGACTGCCGATTGTTGGGTATTAATGTTCTCCCGCCTGATATCAATTCCAGTGGATGGGATTTCACGATAGAAGATTGTGAGAATACATGCAGTGAGATTCGTTTTGGCCTGGGTGCTATCAAGAATGTCGGACAAAGCCCGGTTGAAACGATTCTGGCGGTACGAAATGAAGGCGGACGGTTTAAGGACCTCAATGACTTCGCGCGCCGCGTTGATCTGCGTTCTGTGGGCCGGCGTCCGCTTGAATCAATGATCAAGGTTGGCGCGTTGGATGCTTTTGGCCCCCGCGCGTCCCTGTTGCAGGGACTCGATCAGGTAATTTCCGTCAGCGGCAATCATTTCAAGGCGCTGAACAGCGGTCAGATGACCTTTTTTGGCACCATTCAGGGTGTTGAAGAGCAGATCATGCTTCCCATGATTGCCGAGGTTGACAGACGTGAGAAACTGGAATGGGAAAAGGAATTGATTGGACTTTATGTGTCCGATCATCCGCTGTCACCATATATGGCTTACATGCAGGACACAGTTACCCACTTTTCCGCCCAACTTAAAGATGCCAATCCGAAGGACAAGGTTACCGTGGCCGGAATGATCACTAAATTCCGCACGCATGTGACGAAAGATGGGAAAGCCATGGGCTTTGCCACAATTGAAGATGTGCAGGGTTTCATAGAGCTTGTCATTTTCCCGCGAGCATGGGAGGCATGCGGCGACAAGATCAAAATTGATAGCGTTATCCAGGTAACCGGTAAGCCGGATTGTGAATCAGGTGATCCCAAAGTCCTGGTAGACAGGCTGCAGGAGATCGATCTGACAAAACCCCTGAAAAAGAAAAAGGGTGCGAAGACTACAGGTGATGAAAGTGAACAGGAATGTGTCGTATTAGCTGAACCTGTTATGGAAGATGCGGAACCCGATTGGGCTTCTTTACCTCCTCCACCGGACGATTACGAAATGATTACCGATAAACCGAAAACTCAACCAGACCATCCTGATAATGGTAATAACAATGGCTGGCCGGGATTGTCAACCGGAGGAAACGGAGATCATTCAAACACGTTGAAAATTGCCGAAGATGCCAGCCAGCCAGATTACTCCGCTCTGGAGCCACCTGAACCATGCCGTCAACCGGTTGATCCAAACGCTGTTCCCCGCCGTGTTACAGTCGTTCTTAATCCTACGGGTGACCGTGAACGGGATAAAGCCCGACTTGTCCGCGCTCATACCATTCTGGCGGCTCATCCGGGAATAGATCGATTTGGTTTTCAACTTTTTGAGAACAACCAGAAGTATGAGATGGATTTCCCGAACCATACCACCCATGTCTGTGATGAAGTCCTGACAACATTAAAACTGCTTGTCGGTGAGGAAAACATTAACATTATAGAGTTGACAAAACAGGAGGGTTTGACCAATGCGTAACATGATTTATCAGGTCGATTCATTCACCGAAGTTCCTTTCAAAGGAAATCCGGCCGGTGTTTACATCAGTTTCAGCCCACAACCGGAAGAGTGGATGCGGATGATGGCCCGAGAAATGAACCTTTCGGAAACGGCTTTTGTGTCCAGACGGGATATCGAATCGGAGGGATACGACCTTCGTTGGTTCACACCCACAGTCGAGGTGGATCTTTGCGGACATGCCACCCTGGCCAGCGCGCATATTTTGTGGGAGCAGGGATTTATCAGCGTACAAGAGGAAGCTCAATTCCATACCCGCAGCGGTATACTGACCGCCCGGTTGCTGGAAGGTGATTGGATATCGATGGATTTCCCTGCGAAAAAGGTGGAACCAGCTGATCCCCCGGAGGGATTAATGGAGGGATTGCATGTTAAATCAGCCAGGTATGTGGGCTGTAACAAAATGGATTATCTGGTGGAACTGGATTCTGAAGAACAGGTCCGACAATTGGATCCGGATCATTCCCGGTTGAAAAAGGTTAACCTGCGCGGTGTAATTGTCACAGCGCGGTCATCATCCAGTGAGTATGATTTTGTCTCCCGCTTTTTCGCCCCCGGGGCGGGTGTCGATGAAGACCCCGTCACAGGCTCTTCGCATACCGCGTTGACACCGTACTGGTCGAAATTGCTGGGAAAAAAGGAAATGACAGCGTATCAGGCGAGTGCACGCGGTGGTATGTTACACGTGGCTGATCGAGGAGAGCGGGTCGAAATTCGCGGTCAGGCGGTCACAGTCTTTACGGCTGAGATCAACCCTTCCGCATCGGCTGGCTGATAAATCACTTTTTCTCTCGCGTAACAGGATGTATGCTGATCTCGTCCAGGAAATGTCGAATGGACAGAATTGGATAGTGCCATAACATCCGTGGGCCGGAATACCGCATCACCTCTCGAATACGGTCACGCATATCTTCCCTGTAACAGTGGACGGGGCATTTCGCGCAGACCGGTTTTTCGGGAGCGAAAGGACAGTGAGAGAGACGTTCCATGGCATAACGGTACAGTTCTTCGCATTCAGGACACAACCGGCCGGCCGGCTTGTGGTGAGCCTGGCAATACAACTCGATCATCAGTCCGACTGTTCTGATTTCCCGTTCGATACGGCCGGGTGTTCTTGGGTTAAGTTCTTTCACGAATTTGTTTCCCGGAATTTGTCATATGAGGGACAAAGATGATGGAGCGGGCAGTTCTCACAGGCAGGTTTTCGTGCGTGACAGATTTCCCGTCCCAGACGGATTAGATTCAAATGTGCCGGCCCATAAGTGGATGGATCGAATAATCCGGCCAGGTAGGGATGTGCCTGTTCAACGGACATGATTTCGGGGCGCAACCCAAGTCTTCCACTGACCCGATAGATATGCGTATCGACAGGGAAGGCTGGGATTTCCAGCGCGAATTGAAGCACTATGGCGGCTGTCTTGGGCCCCACACCATTGAAGTGCGTTAACCAGGCATGTGCCTCCTCTGCCCCTAAACTTTTAAGGAAAGCAAGATCAAGATTTCCCCGCTCAGCCGTGATCTCGCGCAACACAGCCTGTATTCGCGGGCCTTTCTGATTTGCCAGCCCTGCCGGGCGGATACATTCAATTACATTTTGCGGATCCGCGCCCCGGACTGCCTCCCAGGTTGGAAAAGCCGCTTTCAGTCGCTCAAAGGCAACGTCACGGTTACGGTCATTGGTGTTCTGTGAGAGGATGGTGGAAACCAGTTCATCCAGTGGAGATAAAGCGACCCGCCAGATGGGAAGGCCGAACACATCGAGCAGTATTTGATAAATCTCAAGGGCGCGTTTCGGTTGGTCGGGAGGATATTTGGTCATACTTGGCATTATACGCTGTGATCCGGTTTGACCGGGTTGTTTTTGCCCCGTTTTGAAGTTAGAATCATTACAGTAAATCGACAGATTGGGAGAAAATTATGGGCGATGAAAACAATTTTTATCTTGGACGATTAATTGATACAAAAACCGGCAAAGTCTCATCAGAGAACTACATATACGATCCGGCTGACCTGACGACTCATGCGGTCATTACCGGTATGACCGGCTCTGGAAAAACTGGTTTTTGCGTCGGTCTGCTTGAAGAAGCCGCGTTACAGGGAATTCCAGCCATAGCCATTGATCCGAAGGGGGATCTGACAAACCTTTTGTTACATTTTCCTGAACTTCTCCCTTCTGACTTTCAACCCTGGATTGATCCGGATACAGCCCGCCGGGAAGATAAAACAGTAGAAGTTCTGGCGGAAGAGACCGCCGCCAACTGGAAAAAAGGATTGGCGGATTACGGGTTGGGCAAGGAACAACTGGAAAAACTAAAAAACTCCGTTGAGTTTACGGTTTACACTCCAGGTTCTTCTTCTGGCGTTCCGGTTAATATCCTTGCGTCATTTCAGACACCGGATATTCCCTGGTCCGGGAATGAGGAAATTCTGCGGGAAAAGATTGCCAGCATTGTTACCGCTCTACTTGGGCTGGTGGGGGTTACGGATATTGACCCACTACGCTCACGGGAGCATATTTTGCTTTCCAACTTACTGGAAACAGCCTGGAGCAACGGACAGACGTTGCAATTATCCGATTTGATATTACAGGTACAAAATCCACCGTTTGAACGACTTGGTGCGCTTCCGGTTGACGGTTTCTTTCCACCAAAAGACCGCATGGAACTTTCCATGCTCCTCAATAATTTCATGGCTTCACCATCCTTCCAGGTGTGGTTGACCGGTCAGACGCTGGATATTCAACAGATCCTTTACAAAGCAGATGGATCACCGCGGCATTCGATTTTCTACATAGCACATCTCAGTGAAAGTGAGCGCATGTTCTTTGTGACCATGTTGTACTCATCAATCGAATCGTGGATGCGCACCCAACGGGGTACCAGTAGCCTTCGTGCGCTGGTTTATTTTGATGAGATCATGGGTTATCTTCCACCTGTTGCCAATCCGCCATCGCGTACGGTTATCTTACGCATGTTGAAACAGGCACGGGCGTTCGGTGTGGGGCTGGTTCTTGCCACCCAGAATCCGGTTGACCTTGACTATAAAGCCCTTTCCAACGCGGGAACCTGGGCTATTGGACGTTTACAGACCGAACAGGATAAGAACCGCCTGCTGGATGGACTTACCAGCGCGGCAGGTGGAATTGACCGGGGAACCGTGGATAAGTTGTTATCAGGTCTCGGGAAACGGGTTTTTCTGGTGCAGAATGTGCATGAGAAAGCCCCGGTGCTAATCGGCACCCGGTGGTGTCTGAATTATCTTGCCGGTCCACTCACCCGGGCGCAAATACCGGCTGTCAACGCGTTGGCCGGCGTAAAAGTACCGGGTGCCGCCTCGGAATCCAAGCCGGACAGGACAGGGGGGGCAACCCCAAAACCTGTTGCGACAAAATCAACCGCTGCCGCGAGTACATATACATCTACCCGTCCGGGCGCGCCGCAGGGTATGGATGAAATATTCTTCCCCAATGATCTTTCTTTTACCCAGGCTGCCGAACAGGCCGGAGCTTCCGGCTCACAAAGTGGGATGGTGTACAAACCGGCTCTTCTGGCGCAGTTACAGGTGAACTACCTTTCAAGGACGTATGATCTGGATACGTCAAAAAGACTGGCTTGTCTGGTTGATGATGAGGTCTCCGGGCGGATTGCCTGGGAAGATTTCTCGTTCCCGGAACAGGATGTGAAGAGTCTGCGGGCACAACGCGAACCGGCAAATGTCCAGTTTGATGCCATGCCTGGCTGGCTGAGTGATACGAAGCAACTGGCACAGTTGCAGAATGACATGGAAGACTGGGCTTACCGGACGGGTTCTCTCACCATACTGTCAAACAAGGCATTGAAGCAATATGCCGCTCCGGACGAGTCAAAGGATGATTTTATAGCCCGATGCCGCAAGATGGCGGAGGAAGAAGCAAAAACAGAGATTCAAAAGATTGAAAAGTCTTTCGTTTCGAAAAACGCTTCATTGGAAACCCGGATCAGGAAACAAAAAATAGAGATTGATCAGAAACAAAGCACGCTGAACGCCCGCCGAACAGATTCGCTTGTTAAAGGCGCCAGCGTTGCCGGAAATGTTCTTCTCGGTCTCTTGGGTGGAAGTAAAAGTGGCATAAAATCAGCCATTTCGGGCGGTTCTGCCACAATAAACAAGCACCGGATGGCGGAAGAAGCGGCCGCCCGACTTGAACAGGAAAAGCAGGAATTGATTGTGCTTGAGGAACAGTTTGCCCAGTTGAAAAGTGCCATGGAGACGGAGAAAGCGGATGTTCTGGCAAAATGGCAGACTGTGGCGGAAGATGTAGAGGAGATATCAGTCGCGCCGGCGAAGAAAGACATCTATATGGAATTATTCGGTATAGCATGGCTCCCGTATTACACCGTGAAAGCCGGCCTTGAAGATAGATTGATACCCGCGTTCGAACGGTAAAAAACCGATTTGGTTTAATGGGTCGGCCTGCGCGATGCAGCCTGAATTGGCTCATACTCAATCCGTCATATCACCACAAAGCAATAAACACCATCAAAACGCCCTTCCGTGCGGAAGGGCGTGTGTTTTTACATATCCTGCCGGCCGGCAAGCGCGCGCAGCAAGGTTGACTGATCTGCATATTCCAGGTCGCCCCCGGCTGGCAACCCTCGCGCCAGACGGGTGATGCGCATTCCGAGAGGGCTCAGCTGCTGCTTCAGATACAAAGCTGTTGCGTCGCCTTCCATGCTGGGGTTGGTGGCCAGTATGATCTCGTTGACCGGTTCGGTACGAAGCCTTTCCAGGAGTTCCCGGATGCGCAGATGTTCCGGTCCAATACCTTCAATGGGTGAGAGCACTCCGTGAAGAACGTGATAACGACCGTTGAAAGCCCCCGTTGATTCAATGGCAATGACATCCAGGGGTTCTTCCACTACACAGATCGATCCGTTTGCCCGTTTGGGATCGGCGCAGATATCACACAATTCCTGGGTTGATGAGGTGATGTTGAAACAGATCTTGCAAAACCCGGTAGAGTTTTTTAATGCAAGGAGAGCTTCAGCCAGCTGGCGCGATAGATCTTCGGGTGCGCGCAGCAGGAAAAAGGTCAGGCGGGACGCTGTTTTCGGTCCGATACCAGGCAGACGTTCCAGTGCGGTAGAAAGGTTTGAAATTGGAGCGGGAAGAATGGGCATTAATTAGAATGGCAGTCCGCCCGCGAGAGGGCCCATTTCTTTTGTGGCCAGTTCCCGGGATTTTTCCAACGCCTGATTGATAGCGCTTAAGAAAAGGTCCTGGAGCATATCCGCATCGGCGTCCTTGAGCAATTCGGGGTCAATGCTGACTGATTTGCATACCTGGTCGCCCGTCATGGTGATTTGAATGGCACCGCCACCCACACTCGATGTCACGGTCAATTCAGTCAGGCGTGTCTGTGCGGCTTCCATTTGTTCCTGCAGCTTTTTAAATTGGGACATCATGCCGCCGCCGCCCATCCCGCCGCCCATTCCCATCGGTCGATTAAATCCTTTCGCCATGGTTCTCTCCTTGTTCTATTTCTTTCGTATCTGTCCTCCCAGGTTCAGGGCTGTTGTGACCAGCCCCTCGCGGGAGATATCGTTGGCATCCATCTTTGCCATCCGGGTATTTACCACGGTACAGACAATTTGCATGTTCGCTTTCAGTACATGGTAGATGGCCCGACGGGTCATTTCCATGTTGTCGTCCATCTCCATTTTCTGTTTCACAATATCACTGGCAAAACTGAGGACAAGCCGGCCGTCTTCAATGCTGATGTTTTTCACCGAATTGAGCAGTGCTTCTGTTTGTGCTTTGGCTTTTCTAACCGTCGAACGAATCTGCGGCCAGGCATTTTTCAGTTCATCCAGGGTTATGGTGAGCTGTTCAGATTCTGGTTGGGCAGTAATGTCCGGATTTGAATCCTCTGCTGATTTGATCTGACCGGTAGTTCGACTATCAACTATTTCACTGGAAGTGACTGCATCTTTGGCAGGTTCCTTAGCGGGAACTTCCTTTTTCGGGAGTTGTGCCGCGTGGGCGGTTGCGTGAAATTCTGGCATCTTCATGTCACGCAAATTTACATCTGGCTCGCTCACTGGATGAGGAATGTTTTTCGGAGATTCTATGGCAGCCACTACCGCCAGTTCGAGGTGCAATCCGGGGTTCCACGTGGAACGGGTTTCACCGGCTGCCGTGTTGAACAGGCGTATGATCTCCACCAGACGGATTATCTGGAATTTTTCCGCCTGAAGAGACATTTTTTCACGGTTCTCTATCGTGGCGTCAACGATCTGTTCGTTGCCAACTTTTATTTGTAGCAGGTTCCGGAGATAGTCAACCATCTGTCGTGCCAGTTGACGGGCATCGCTGCCGCCATCCAAAGCGTTATGGATAACCTGTAACCCTGCCGCTGTATCTTTTTCCAAGATTGTATCCACCAGGTCCACCACCGCCTGGAGGGCGGCAGTGCCAAGCACGGTCTGGGTCAGGGCCAGATTTACATGTTCACCTGTGGAGGAAAGCTGATCCAGAAGGGAAATGGCATCGCGCATACTTCCGGTTGACTGGCGGGCGATGAGCGTGAGGGCATCATCATCTACGCTGATCTTTTCGCTCTCTGCCAATTCACGAAGCCTGCCTGTGATTTCAGCAACCGGTATCCGCCGGAATTCATGTCTCTGACAGCGTGAAAGAACCGTGGCGGGAATCTTGTGAATCTCCGTTGTTGCCAGTATGAATATGGCGTGTGCCGGAGGTTCTTCCAGAGTTTTCAGCAGGGCGTTAAACGCTGCTGTGGAAAGCATATGAACTTCGTCGATGATGTAGATCTTGAATTTCCCCTGGGTGGGGGAAAAATTGATCTTGTCCCGCAGATCGCGCATATCATCAACACTGGTGTTTGAAGCCGCGTCGATCTCGATCAGGTCCAGAAAGCGGTTCTCATTGACGGCCCGGCAATTCTCACATTCATCACATGGCCGCGTCGCGGGATTTTCCGCGAGACAGTTTACCGCTTTGGCGAGCAACCGTGCTGTCGTTGTCTTCCCCGTTCCACGGGGCCCGGCAAAGAGGTAGGCATGCCCTACCCGCTCACCGCGGATGGCATTCTGAAGTGTTTTTACAACCGGTTCCTGACCGACTACCTGTTCCCATAAATGGGGGCGCCATTTACGGTATAGAGCCTGGGACATAATTCACCAAATGCATATTAAGATTGCCCGCGTGTCTCATCATTTGGTTGGCGGCAGTTCTGGAATGCGAACCGGCATCAACCGGAGAGACTCAACTGGGACGCGCAAATTGTAACCGGAAATACGCCGGTTTAATTGTTCAACCGCTGAACGCAGGTTTTCCGGGTCAACATTGCCTTCCTCGATAACTTTGAGGCAAGCGGCAATCAAATGCTGTAATTCCTTCCGATCTTCGAGCCAAACAGGAAGGAAACGGTTTTGGCGCAGAATATGGTTTGACATAAATTGATCCACGCCGGCCGGGTGAACTGTTTCCAGACAAAGAGGTTTGCCTTTACCGTCCAATTTATCAAACGCGCCCTCAGATTGTGCCTGTAAAATCTTGTTTTCAGCTATGATCTTCAATGCGTCCATATTATGGGATCCGATAGGTTGCCTTTACTGAGCCATTTTGATCTAGTAGTGTAACCAATTCGCCGGAAGACCATACGGGTTCATTCAGACCCCAGTGTAGTTCGATCACACTTCTGGTCCCCGGTTTGGTATAGACCTTAATCGCACCATCTTTATTCAGCATCAATTCCGGAAAAACGAACCGGTGGTTGTTTTCATCTTCCAGGCGCCATCCATTTAACCACAATTCACCGTCTCCAATGCGCTTGAGGAGGAGGACCTCTGTTTCCAGATCGCCAACCCCGAAAACATTCTGGATTTGCACTCCGCTGTTGTCTGGCGCGGGCTGGGGCGTTGTAACGTTTAAGGCTGAATCTGTTGCGGCCGCTGTTTCATTGGGGGCGGGGGTCAATGTGACACTTTGCGTTTCAAGCGCCTGTCGTGTAACGGTTGCCGCCAGTTGTGCAACCGGTTGGATAAAAGGAACCTCCGGCCTGTGATTACGATCCCACAGTGATAGCACGGTGAGCGTCGTCACGGCCGAGACAATGGCATTTAGAATCAGGTAAAAAAGAAGTCGCTTCCAAGGATTCATAACAGACATTTGAAATCATAGCACAGTTTTGGCGATAAAATGAGGATGATGTTGTATCTAATTGATGGCCACAATCTGATTCCATTTGTTGACGGTCTGTCATTAAAACAGATGGATGATGAGATGAAATTACTTGAACTGTTACAGGGGTTCGCCCGGGAAAACCGGGCGCAGATTGAAGTATTCTTTGATGGTGCCTCTCCGGGTTGGGCTGGCGCAAGAAATTATGGGAATATCCGGGCGCATTTCGTCCGGAAAGGGAAAACGGCTGATGAAGCCATTAAGCAGAGGCTTGATCAATTGCCAGCAGGGGGAGGTGTATCTGTCGTCAGTTCAGATAGACAGATACAGGCGGAAGCCCGGAACCATCGCGCCGGCATCATAACAAGCGTTGAATTCGCACGTAATATGCGCTGGAAACCTGCTGCTCAACCGCAAAAGAAGAAAAAAGGATCGCAGATCGAACTTAGTGATGATGAGGTTAATGATTGGCTGGAATTATTCGGGGGTGAGGAGTAATTTACCTGTGCCCGTTCCCTGCCTCATATAAACCCGGGTTGATGAATGGAATCAAAGCCAGTAAGACCGCGTGGGTGTACAGACCGGCCCGGTCGACCGCATCAGCTGTGAGAATACCAACAGCTCCATTCAATTGTTTTGAATTGCTGCGTCCAAAGACATGATCGTCGGCTTCGCCAAGTTCCATCCCCTGGCGGACATATTCCGCCACTTTCGCGGGTAAATAGAAAGAAGCAGACCGGCTCCAACCCGTCCGTTGTCTGTCTGCGATCACGATCCAGGCATAGGCTGAGAGTTGCCCGTTCTCGTCATTCACGCCACCTTCGATGGCTGACCAGAAATCAGCGTCCGGATGTGATTCTTTGACGAACGCGATCCTGTTGGCCGCGCCAAGGCGTGTTTCCTCATCTCCAAATGGCTGTTCCCGGACACCGGAAGGTGCGTCCGCGGGGATTAGTTCAAATGATTGACCGGAAAAGATCCGTTGAAAACCGCGCAATACAGCCTGCCCTTTGACAGGATTGCGCGATGCTATGACGATATGGCGAGGCATGCCGGAATTATATCCGGTTAATCCAACTCTTCCATTATGACGAGCAGGTCGGTGATCGGCGATTCGGTCTGATCAGATCCCAGATCGGGCTCGCGGGCGGACATCATCACGTTGAAGATTCCCTGCGCCGGCTCCACTCCGATGGACCTGAAAATCTCCGCGGCACCACATTTGCGCATGGCATCCTGGATGAGTTTGACATGTCGCTTGATATGCCAGACAGTTACGATCTTCCAACGCTCCGGGTTGTCGGGGGATTGTAGTAGCAGGGTTTCACGTATCTGCGGCGGCACGATCTGGGTTGAATGTCGGAATGAAGCTTTTAGTGCTTCCCATTTATTTTGAGGGACATTGGCTTCGAGGACTGACATAACCATTTCTGCCTCCTTGGATATGCGATCTTACGAACAGGGTACAAACATAGTACCGAATCCAGTCGAAGATTTCAATGGAATTATCAAAATTGTCAGCGGACAGACGACAGATGTGGAAGACGGAACCGTATGAACAGGGAACAGGCCAGCAGTAGAGCGGAGGACACCAGTACGGACAGTTGCTCGCCGGCCCTTTCCGCCAATTCACCGGCCAGAAGGGAGCCGATCGGCTGCGCGCCAAAAAACACCATAACATAAATGCTCATTACGCGGCCTCGAAGATTGTCCGGGAGCGATGACTGAAGAACAGCATTGGCGTTGTTAACCACCAGCATGAAACCAAAGCCGATACCGACCAGGAAGGCCAGTGAGAGAAAGGTGTCTTTGGTGAGGGAAAACAGGATCATGACGACCGGAAGGATCAAACTGCCGGCGGACAGAGCTCTGCCTTTGACCTGGTACTGACTTAACCAGGCAATGAATAGGCCCCCAAGCATTGATCCGAAACCACGAGCGGATAGCAGCAGTCCATTGGTCGTCGCATCACCCTGCAGTATATTCACAGACCAGGCAGGAATGAGGGTTAACATGCCGCTGGCAAAAATGCTGACCGTTCCTACCAGGAATAGGATGCCAAGGATATTTACATTGCTTTTTGTATATTGAAATCCCTCTTGAAGCAGGGCGTATGCCTGCCCTTCCAGGGGCGTGCTCTCTCTCGGTGGTAATTTCATCATGACCAGTGAAACGATTACGGCTATGAAAGAAATGCCGTTAAGGGTAAAACACCAGGCCGGGCCAAGCCACGCGTACATCAGACCGGCTACAGCCGGACCGATAACGGTTGCGAGATTGAACATGGTGGAATTCAGGGCAATGGCATTGGTCAGGTCGTCGCGATTGACCATCTCCACCACAAAAGATTGGCGTGCCGGGGCGTCAAATGCGTTCGCTATACCGAGAAAGAAAGCCAGTATGAGGATGTGCCAGGCTTCAACTATCCCTGTAAAGACCAGGATGGCCTGAATGAATGCCAGCACCATCATGGATGACTGGGTGATGATGATCATTCGCCTGCGGGATATACGGTCAGCGATCACACCGCCATATAATGTGAAGAACCAGGAAGGAAGTCCTGAGGCGAATGCCACATAACCCAGGTACGCGGGCGAATTGGTTAGTTCAAAAACAAGAAAGCCCTGGGCTGTATTCTGCATCCAGGTACCCACAAGAGATACCAGCATGCCGCGGAACCAGAGCCGATAATTGGGGTGTTGCAACGCGGCAAAGGTCATAACCAGGTTGGATCGTAGTTTGGTTTGAAAAACGGATAATGAACTCATTCTATCGATTCTACGCCGGTTACTGAAAAACCGAAAGATGACCCCGTACGGCTAAAAGATCCCGGGGATAAGCGCGGAAGTTCTGGACTTGTATTCCTTGTATGAATCGCCAAAAACCTCGACCATCATGTCCTCTTCGGTTTTTAGCCGGATAGTGATCAAAACCAACATCACAAAAAGGTAGGCACAGCCGTACAGGTTGGCTGAGAGAAGTCCTATCCCAATTCCAAACAGAAGAAACCCGGTGTACATAGGATGCCGGATCCAGTGATATATCCCCGTAACAACCAGACGATGGCCATCTTTGATCACCAGTTCAGCCGACCACTGTCTACCCAGTTCAGCGTACGCCGCGATGAAAATCAGGTTGCCGGCCAGCATTAACACGGCTCCTGTCCATCGGACGGGTGAAGGCAGTGGAAAATCGAAATATCGGGTATCCGGAAGGAAAACATAGAGATACCCGAGAAGTACGGCACCACCGGCGAGCCTGACCAGGAAACTCTCGCGTTCTTTATGGAATTGACGGCTTCTTTCCGGGAATGTTGAATTATGGGTCATCCATAACCGCAGTATGGTCTGAACGATCAACAACAGGCCGCAAACCAGGCGATAGATTGAGTTTGAATCGTTCCAATTCATGATAAAAAAACAAAAAATGTAGTAGACAAACCGGTTTTAACCCGGTTCCTGATGATAGCACATATGATAAACTCACAGGGCTATGGATGAAAAAACCCTCAGAATCCTTGAATTCCCCAAAATACTGGACAAGCTGTCTGGCTACGCGGCGTTCAGCGCGTCACAGGAACTGGCTCAGGCCCTGAAACCAACACGAAGCCTCGAAGAAGCCCGCCGGAGACAGGCTGTTACCAGTGAGGCGGCTCATCTGTTAAGCGTGAACGACACAGCAGGCATTGGCGGGGCAACAGATATCCGTCCTCTCGCCGATCTCGCTTCCCGCGGCGGCGTGCTGACACCGGTTGAATTATTAAGCGTAAAAAACACACTGATCGCTGCCCGGGAACTTTCGAGAGTGTTTGGACATACCGGCAGCGACTATCCATTGTTGGAAAAGATCGCAGAACCATTGAATCCATCTCTCGGGCTGGTGGATGCGATCTCACGTTGCATCTCCGATAGAGGCGAAGTTCTAGACTCTGCCTCGGATAAGCTGGCGGCAGTTCGGAAAGAGGTCAAAGTCGCGCATGACCGCTTATTGTCCAAGCTTGAAAAGATCCTGAACGACAGTCATACAGCTCCCATGTTGCAGGAAGGGATCGTTACACAGCGTAATGGTCGTTATGTCATCCCGCTGAGGGCGGATTATAAAGGCCGGATCAAAGCCATAGTACACGATCAATCTTCATCCGGGGCGACATTGTTTGTTGAACCGCTGGCGACTGTCGAATTGAATAACCACTGGCAGGAACAGATACTGCAGGAACAGGAAGAGGAACGCCGGATACTGGTTGACCTATCCATCCAGGTGGGTTTGAATTCGGACACATTGCGCTATATAGTCGAGAGCCTGGCTGAAATTGATTTTGCTTTTATGCGGGCGAAATTCGCTCGCGATATGCATGCAGTTGAACCGGAACTGGTTCCCTTTCACCAGATGAGGACGGATAACCATCCGGGTAGTACGATCCGGTTGTATCGAGCCCGCCATCCGTTGTTGGACCAGGTATCCGCCGTGCCGATCGATCTGGTGCTGGATGAAAAGACTTACGCCCTGGTCATCACCGGTCCGAATACGGGCGGAAAAACCGTGACCCTCAAGACACTTGGATTGCTCGTTCTGATGGCCCAGAGCGGACTGCACTTGCCGGTGCAATCCGGTTCAACGATAACCGTATTCCCGAAGATATTCGCCGATATAGGTGATGAACAATCCATTGAGCAATCCCTTTCAACGTTCTCGGGGCATATTCGGAATATTGTTCATATCCTTAAACGGGCAGACCGGGCGTCTCTGGTGTTGTTCGATGAGTTGGGTGCTGGAACGGACCCGCAGGAGGGCGCGGCACTGGCGCGCGCGATCCTGTCCAATTTGATCAACCGCGGGATCACCTGTCTGGTAGCCACACACTATCCCGAATTAAAAACCTACGCCCACGCGACACCCGGAGCTCTCAATGCGAGCATGGAATTTGACCTTCAATCCTTACGGCCAACGTATCGATTAAACATTGGACTACCCGGACGTTCGAACGCGCTGCTGATCGCGGAAAAGATCGGTCTTCCGCTTGAGATTATTGCGGAAGCGCGGTCTTCCGCCAGCGCGGATGATGTCCGAGCGGAAGATCTGCTGGATGAAATCCATAATCAACGCGATCTGGCGCGAAAAGACCGGTTACAGGCTGAATCCATCCGCGAACAGGCCGAAATTCTGGAGAGAGAGCTAAACCGGCGGTTATCCGAGATCGAAGATGAACGCCGCAGCGTTCTGGAAACAGCGCGTTTGGAGGCGGAAGAACGGTTATCCAAACTGGAAGAGGAGCTGAGCGATTTACGCCGTGAACTTCAACGAGCCCGGCAGCCGCTTGACGCTCTCAAAAAGACCCGGGAACAAGTTGAAACCATTCAGAATGCCGTCCAGAAACCGGTAGCCAAAAAATCTGAGCACCAAACGTTGGCAGGTGATTTGAAGCTGGGCGAAAAAGTGAAGGTTCGTTCGATTGGAATGGAAGGCCTGGTATGTGGAATCGGCACGGACGATGTGGAGGTTCAGGCTGGAACCATGCGCATCCGTGCCAAACGGATTGATATTGAACGGCGAGTAGAAAAGTCACCGGATAATTCTACAGAAATAACTAAAACACCCTCGCGGACATTCTCCGGAGCCGGCACATCCATGGCACCTTCACCCGGCATGGAGATCGACCTGCGCGGGCAGCGTGCCGAAGATGCGTTGCTCGCCCTTGACCGTTATCTTGAGTCAGCTTATCTGGCTGGTATGCCATTTGTCCGGATCATCCATGGAAAGGGAACCGGTCGTCTGCGTCAGGTTCTGCGGGATGCTTTAAGGGAATCGCCGCATGTCATCCGTTGGGAAGACGGGTTGCGTAATGAGGGTGGTGATGGTGTAACCGTTGCCCACCTTGAAGTGGATTGAGGAAAATAAAAAAGGTCGATAGTGTTTTCCCCCTGTTCACTAGCGACCTTTTCGCGCTGGTTCCCTCTACCTGCGCAGATGTTTTCGATGTTTACCGTTATGAGTATACATCTTACACGTAGACAAAACGTGGACAAAATTATCAACGAATATTTGGTTGTCACGGTCGAGTGACTTTTTGGGGACTATTATTAAGTGATTGCAAAAACGTAACAATTCTCTCAAGATCCATTTTATCTGAGAAGCTCTCAAAAGCATAGATTTTCCCAATCAATCTATTGATCCACTCACCTGGGTGCAGGACTCCCGCTTTTTGCAGGTTCGTCATGACTTCTTCCGCCAGCGCGTTTTCTGTGTAATTACCGATGTTCTGCATTTGAGGACGGCTGCCAATGAAGGTAAGGATTGATATTCCGCGGTCATCTGTTTCCCTGATCACGGTATCAAATATCTTCTTGGCCTCTTCCTTCTTGCCGGTATCATCCAGGATCATTCCTTTCATATAACAGGCGGCGAGTCGGATAATGTCATAGCCGCACGCCAGGGAACTCTCAATGGCTTTATCAAGGACTCCCAATCCCTTTTTTACATCACCGGATTGGGCCAGCGCGTAGCCCATCCGGTATTGGGCATTGATACCCGGGTGGGTTCCCTCCAGGTTTTCCTGAGCCAGATTGTATTCTCGAATCGCGTCTTCATACATACACAGGATGAGGTAAACATCACCCATGACACAATGCGATTCAGAGACGTATTCGAACAGGCTAGTCTTGCTTGCAGTTTCAAGGGTTTTCCTGGCCATTTCCCAGGCTGTGTCCAGACGCCCATTGATACAATTTATTCGGGCTTCGACGATGTTAGCCAATGACAAGGCCCGTTTGTTCTGGATATTTTCCACCAGACGGCTGGAATTACGGATGCATTTTATGGCGTTGGTGAAGTTGCCTGCGGTAAATTCAGTCAGTGCCAGCATAATATGGGCGTAGGATAGGGATGCCGGCTTGGTTACCAAAAGGTAAGCGTTCCTCTGGGCGGCTTTTGCGGTTTGAAGCGCGTCTCTGGGTCTTCCCATAAGACTCTGGATCAGAGATAGCTGACATTGCGCGTGGGCAACCGCTTTACGGACTTTGTGATTGGGGTTTCCCTCACCCAGAAGAATGGCATCCAGAAATGTTTCAACGGCCTTATTGTTTTGTCCCAGGGTCATTAAGATTATTCCCTGGTGGGAAAGAACCTGGATTTTTTCAAAAAGATTATCCGTTTTTTCAATGATTGCGCGGCTTTGATTCAGTAATGTAAGGGATTTTTCGATATCAAATCTATAAAATGCCAGTAATCCAAGGCCGCTCATCCCGCCCCCTTTTAGAAGCGGACTGTCGATCTCCTCTCCGGTTTCATACATGGCGGTATAACATTTTTCCATTTCCGGGATGTCTGTCAGGCTGAAGGCGAAGTTTCCCCATTCGTTATACAAAGAGTACAGATCAGATTCTGATATCTGATGAAGTTGACTCATACGGATCGCGTTGGCTTTTGCAAAAGCGATCAAAGCCTCATCGCGTGAGAAAAGGCCACGCGCGTACAGGCCGGCTTTTATCCAATATGGAAAGGCGAGAACCGGTTTGCCGGCCAGTTCGAAATGACGGGCCACGCTACCTGATAGCCGGTTGATTTGTGGACCGCGCAATGCGATCAATGCCCCCGCTAATTTCTCATGCAAAAGGCATTCACGGGCTGGCGAAATACTATTTAAGACCGAGTCACGTATCAGGTTGTGATTAAAGGCATACTTGCCGGAGTATCCCGATGATTTTATGGGATGGATAAATTCCCGGATTTCCAATTCCTCCAGGTCATTGACCAACTCCTCCTGTTTGCGGATTTGAAGATACGCGAGAAGGTCGTATTGAAACTCCATGCCGCACACGGCACATGCTGACAAGACTTCCCTTGTACCGTGGCTCAGGCTGTCTATTTTTCCCTGGATGATCTCAGACAGGTTGTCCACCAGCGGAATCTCACCATAAAAACCGGTCAGATCAGGACCATACCGGTTTGTCAGAAACTGTAATGTTTCGATTATGAAAAGCGGGTTACCTCCCGTTGATTTTTGGATATTGCGGCAAAAATCCTGTGTCGCTTCGTGAGGTAAGAGCTGATTCAACAGCAGTGTTGTTTCAAAAAGGGGGAAAGGTTTTAAATTGATACGCGTGACAAAATGATGGTGCGTATCATTGAAAAAGCTATTCCTTGATTTTAGATTGCGAAATTCTCCCCGGGATAAAAGAATTAGAAGTCCCGGATTGGCAAATAGATTCCGCGTGGAAAGGAACATCAATGCATGCAGCGTGTCAATATCACACCATTGAATATCATCAAAAACCAGAATTAATGGGGATGCTTTTTTGCAGGCATCAAACAGATGGAAAAGAGATTCAAACAATTCTTCGCGGGCTTCATCCGAAGACCACTCGCTGATCGGATGGGTGGATTCTGTTTGCGGGAAAACATCTGGAATTATGTATGAAAGTGACCGCAACCAGCGTTTATCGAGACGTGCCCAATCTTCCCGCTTTACATAATGCCTGATCATGTTGATCAACGGCTGGAGGGGGGCATTTTCATCCTGCGCCCGGCAGTGAATCTGCATGACGCGCGGAAAGTGATCGAGCGTGTTACAGAAATGTTGAACAAACCGGGTTTTTCCCACTCCGAGCTCACCTGTCACAAAAACACACCCACCGGTTTCATATTTATTCGTAACCGCCTCAAGTTCTTTGGTTCTACCAATGAAGCCGTGGTTTCCTGACCGTTTACCAGGTTCCGCTTGAAGGGGGGTATTCCGCTTTCCCGGGGTTTCAAATGAGACTTTATCAAAGGCAAATTGGATATTTGGTGGTGGAACATCATCGTATTCCCGCTGGTAAAGATCCATTAGATACGAGTAATATGTCTGGGCTTCAGAAACGCGGCCCGCGCTGTATAGAAGCGAGAGCAGTTGCGCCTGCAACACATCATTGAGGGTATCCGCTTCCAACGCTTTCTGTAGATATTGCACGGCTCTGTCGAGGTCACCTGTATTAGCGTAATGGTCCCCCAGACGTTCCAGGCACTGCAGCCTCAAGAGTTCCATCTTTGATGCTGTTCCGCGCTGCCAGCTCTCAAATTCGGGGGTGTTGCTGATCCGCGCGCCCGCCAGAAAAGTTGGCGCACGCCATAGTGCCACTGCCCGCTCCATCATTTCGATCAGTTCGGTTGGAAGCGTGCTTTTCGCGCGGTTGGTCACATAAAAATCCATCGCCGGTTGGACAAGCGACTGAAAATGCAACGCGTCGGAATAAACAAAATCTTTATTAAGCCAGATGCGATCCACTCTTTTTTCAAGGACTTCCCGGTCCGGTATTTGAGCGCGTAATTTGCTGATAAGTTCACGCAATTGACGACGTCCGTCACTCTCGGTTGCCTGCGGCCAAAAATGAGTGAGAAGGGTTCCCCTATCCATACCATCCGCATGGCATGCAAGAAAGTACAGTAATGTTCGTATCTGACGGCGTTGGATGGTTAACGGTTTGTCATTGAGAAGAATGGCTGGAGGACCAAGGACAAGTATCTTCAGCATACCGGTTATCCGGTTGTTAACTGCCTGACAAATTGAGCGGCTTCCGAGAGAAGGTTTTTTGCGGATACGATACCGGCCTCACCCGGGCTGCCCAGCATGGCTGCCAACTCTTCCACCCGTTCAGTCCCCGTCAGGGTCTGGGTTTCTGTGATGGTCCGTTCCCCGCTAACGCGTTTGCGTACCGTGAAATGCTGGTCGCCGAAAGCTGCCAGTTGCGGTAGGTGGGTCACACAAAAGACCTGATGTGCCCGTCCAACCTGCCAGAGTTTTTCGCCCACGGTTGTACCGATTCGCCCGCCAATTCCCTGGTCGATCTCGTCAAAGATCAGTGTTGGAATATCATCCGCCCGCGCAAGTACATTTTTCAAAGCCAGCATCAACCGGGATGTCTCACCCCCCGAGGCAATGCTGACCATGGGCTTCAATCCTTCACCCGGATTGGGCGCGATCAGATATTCCACCCGGTCAAAACCGGTTATATCAAACCGCAGCATGGATCCGGCGCTGTCAGGCAGTCCATATGGATCGTTCTCGGTTTTGAAATCCACGGCGAATCGCGCTCCGGGCATATGCAAGTCCTGAAGTTGTTGTTCAACATCCGCCGCAAGTGTTTCAGCAGCCTGTTTTCTCAATCGACTGAGTTCGATTGCCTGCTTTGATAGTGATGTCTTAATACGCTCAACTTCAGCTTCCAAACGTTCAATATGTTCGCCGGCATGTTCAATGGATTCAAGTTGCTTTCTGGCATTTTCCGCGAACTTGAGCGCGGCCTGTTCATCTCCACCGTATTTACGGCTGAGATTTTTTATCAATTCAAGCCGCTCTTCCATTTGCTCAAGACGGCGTGGATTGATCTCGATCTGATCGAGGTAATCTGTAAGACTACGATTGATCTCGGCGATGTCATCTACAGTTGACATGGCTTTATCCAAAAGTGGTGTCATGGAACTATCAACCCGGACGAGAGCGGTCAGAGACCGGACGGCATTACCTAACAAGTCGCCCACAGATGGGGCGTCTGGTTCACCCATGTCCAACAGGCGAAGGGTCTCCTGCCCCAGCGAGGCAAGATTCTCCGCGTTTGCCAATCTATCCCGTTCAATAGCCAGTTCTTCCGCTTCGCCCGGTTTCAAGTGCGCGGAATCGATCTCGTTTACCTGATACCGTAGAAGATCCGTCATCCGGAGCGCGTCTTTTTCATGTTCGTGAAGCGCTCCCAGTTCACGTTGGACGCTGGTAAGCTGCTGGTATCCCGCGCGGTATTCTGTCAAAAGGTCCCCTGTGCCCGCGAAACGGTCCAGAAGGGTGATGTGTTGACGGGTGTTAAGCAGGGATAAGTGCTCAGACTGTCCGTGGATATCCACCAGCAGCGATCCAATCTCTTTGAGCAAAGCCTGGTTTACCGCTCGTCCATTGACACGGCTGGTTGTACGGCCTTCCTTTCGGATTTCGCGAGAGAGGGTGATCCATCCGGGTTCATCCTGAAGGTCTTCGCGAGTCAATATGGCTTCGACCTGGGGAACGGTCGAAAAGACAGCCTCAAGAAGGGCTTTTTCTTCGCCGCTGCGCACCATACCGGCATCGGCTTTACCCCCGACAAGGGCTTCTATCGCATCGAGGATGATTGATTTTCCGGCTCCGGTTTCACCTGTAAAGATAACCAGACCTTGATCAAACCTCAATTCTAGGTTCTGGATGATGGCGAAGTTTTCGATGCGGATTTCCTGGAGCATGAGAGTTCTACTTTAGTATTTGGATACCGCTCAACCGTGTGTAGACCGAAGTGCTAACGATCACCGCGTAAATCACAGGCCAGATCATGGCTATCAGAGTTTCCAATCCAGATAGTCCCAGGAGCATGACAAGAATGTATGGAAGCAAGGTTACACAGGCCCCAAGCGCGGCTGAGATTGAAGCGACCCTGAAAAGCGTTTTGCTGCGCCGTTTTCCCGTCACTTTCCGGACTGCCTCCGCGATAATTATTCCCACGAAGGGCGCGAGCAACAAACTAAAAAAGCCGGCAAAACCAACCACGAGGCTGCCAAGATAAGACAGTACCCCGGAAATAATGAAAGCCAGAACATAGTCCTGTGTTTTGGCCGTCTCAAAGATTTTTTGTTGCATCCGAACACATTCCTTGCACCGGTATCCGGTCGGGGTTAGTACAGCGCATTCCACGCAGATGGGTTTTTCGCAGCGATTGCAACGCAAATAAGTTTCACGATCCGGGTGGTTGGCGCAATATAATTTTTCGGGTTGGGGTGTTGTCATTGGTTGTTTCCCGTGCTGGGGTGGTTTTCCATATACAGAGTGATATTCTTGTAGAAATAACCGGGTTCTTTGAGCCGTACCATTTTCAGGTGAAAATCTGACGCGGTGCTCTCAATTCTATCGCCATCCACAACCACTACCGGGGGATGTCCGTCAACGCTTAAGACGGCTTCATGACTGGTTTTTACCGTGACAGAGACTCTGGCGCCTTCCGGCAGGATGATCGCCCTGTCCATGGAAAGGTGCGGCGCGACCGGAATGATGAGCAGGTTCCGGATTTCCGGCGGCAGGATAGGTCCTCCCGCGGCCAGCGCGTAAGCGGTTGACCCGGTCGGTGTAGCTACGATCAGGCCGTCTGCCACGTAATTGGATATATGATATCCGTCAACATTGGCTGATAATTGTATCGGTCTGACAAATTGTCCGCGGCAGATGACCACTTCATTGATCGCCTGCCAGCATCCAAGACTTTCATCGGCGCGGAAGTGCTCGATTTTTAACATCATCCGGTCTTCCAAACGGTATCGGCCGGCTAATATGCTGATTAAGGCTTCCTTCCAATTGTTGGGGCCTACTTCGGTAAGGAAACCGAAATGCCCCATGTTGATTCCAAGAAGGGGAAGGTCGCGTGGCGCACAAAGATGCCCGGCACGAAGCATGGTGCCATCACCTCCAAGCGCGATGAGCAGATCAAATGTCTGGGAGGCGATGCGGCTGTCCATTTTACTGTCATATGCCGGACCGCTTTCGACCACCTCTGCCCCGTTGTCGCGAAGGAAGCGGACGACTTCAGCAGTAGTGCTCCCGGCATCTTTCAGGTCAGGATGATAAACAACAGCAAAATTCCGCAGGATGGATGATTCCATGTCCATACGCGTATTATACGGTATAGTCGCTTGTGAAATGGCCGGGAAAAGGTCTGCCCGGTGTTATTCAGACTCGTTGATACGGCGGGTGTAATCGTCCAGCGAACGTTCCATATTCTGGAATTGCAGACTCATGGTCAGATCACCACGAGTTTTCTCAACGATATTCCGAACCAGATCCGTCTGCCTGCGAAGACCCTGGGTGATGGCATCAGGATAATCCATGGTCACAAGCTGGGTGTAGATATCATCCATGCAGGTGAGCAAACGCTCGGCTTCATGTGAGTATCCTTGCCTTAAGATGTCCAAACAACGCCGGCGTAATTCTCCAACTACTTCTGCAAGACCATTCCAGTATGTGGCAGTTTCGACGGCCAGATCTTCCGGTGAGGGGAGATCATCGCCCTGTATCAGGGCAAAGGTAATGCTGGCTTCCGTGAATTCTTTGATGGCATCCTGGGTGTAACCGGCATAAAAAAGGTCAGGGAAACCGGCCAGGCTGGTTTTAAGCGATTCGACCAATTCCCCTGCCTGTTTTAGTTCAATAAGAGCGTTTTCCACTTCACCCCGGTGAATGGCACGTATCGTATGAGCGGAGTGTCGGGTTAATTGACGGGCCTGGGCGAGCGCCTGATCGCGCACCTTGGTGCGAGTGTCAAAATCCTTGTGCGCACGTTCACTGATGGCTTCAAGCGCTTGAGAGATTATTTTCATTTTTTCTAGAAGGGAAGATCGTCTTCGACCGCGCTGCCTGCATCAAGTTCTTCTCCGCCGCCGGCCGGTTCGTTGCCTTCAGTGCGGGAGCTGAGGAAGCGGACATTGGAGGCATTGATCTCGAATGACGCGCCGGATGAACCATCAGAGCGTTTGAAAATGCGCGGTCCACCGGTAGCGGGGTCTGCGATCAATCGACCTTCCACGATAACCTTGCTGCCTTTTTTCAGGTAGTTGTGTGTGGATTCTGCCTGTTTTCCCCAGACGGAAACCCGAAACCAGATCGTCTCTTTTACCTGCTGTCCATTTGAATCGGTGTAATTTCGATTGGTGGCGACATTAAAACTGGTAACTGCCTGTCCTGAAGGCGTATACCGCATTTCGGGATCTCTTCCAAGATTGCCAGCGATAATAATTGTCTGGAACATTGCATTTCCTCCTCGTGGTTTCGAGACGCGCGAATAATGATTGTTTGTATTTTACCTTTTCTCACCCTTTCACGCACATCGACTTTTCTGGTGTGAGTGTGGTAAATGATCTAATAGGATTATATTGGGTATAATTTGTGGAGATTTCCCATTGTCAGAATAATTTTAGGTCGGTGTTCCATTATATCGGTACCTGTTTCGCAATATGAGGTCGCATGCCGCCTGAGACTACTGAAACCCCCGCCCTCCGTTTGAGCCCAAAAGTTATTGCCGGTTGTCTGTTAATACTCCTGGCTGTGATCTATTTGATCGTTTCATCAACCCGGGCCAGCGCTCAGTACTTTCTTACCGTTGAGGAAGTAAAAGCCCGAGCCAGTGAATTTACTGGCAAGAGCATACGCCTATCCGGAGCGGTTCTGGGCGAAACCATTCAATATGATCCACAAACACTTAACCTGTCTTTTACAATCGTTCATATCTCAGCCGATAATAAAGTGATCGAAGAAGCCGGCGGATTAGCAGCAGAACTTCATAACGCGGTCTACGATTCTTCGCGTCCCACAATACGGGTAACCTATCATGGACCAAAGCCGGATCTTTTGACCAATGAAGCCCAGGCAATTCTTTCGGGCACCTTGAACGCCGACGGGTCGTTTTCCGCGACTGAGGTTCTTTTGAAATGTCCATCCCGATATGAAGAAGCCATACCGGGTCAGGTAGAGTAGGGAGAATGGCAGCCAATCTCGGGTTTGGTTCTCTGATCATTGCCTTCTTTTTATCCTTATACTGTTGCGCCATGGCTGTTATCGGAGGCTTGCGAAAGACAGCTGTTTTCATCGAGAGCGCCCGCCTGGGGATCAGGTTGTTATTTCCTCTGTTATCAGTCTCAGTATTCTGCCTGGTCTATTTGCTGGTACGCGGTCAATTTGATGTGTACTACGTGTACAGTGTGATAAGCCACGATCTGCCCATGCATTTGAAGATCACGGCACTGTGGGGGGGGCAGGAAGGCTCGTTGCTCTTTTGGTCCTGGCTGCTGGCATTATTTGCCATGGGGGCTTCTGGGTTTCCTGGAGATGTCACTGAAGATCAAAAACCCTGGGTACTGGCTGTCTTTGCCATTACATTAACTTTTTTTCTCTCGCTTTCTGTTTTTTTTGAAAATCCATTTGAGCGGATGTGGCAAACAATTGGCGGGGAAAGGATTATGGCCATGAGCCAGCCGGAAGGCACTATGGCAATCGTCCCGGAAGACGGATATGGTTTGAATCCTTTGTTGCGGCATCCCGGGATGATCTACCATCCCCCCGCGCTCTATCTGGGATTCGTAGGTTTCACCATTCCATTTGCTTATGCGATCGCGGCTCTTGTCACCGGAAATATGGATCAGCGGTGGGTCCGGCAGACGCGCCGCTGGACTCTGGCAGCCTGGCTCTTTCTATCCCTGGGATTGCTTCTTGGCAGTCGTTGGGCCTATGATGTGCTGGGGTGGGGTGGTTATTGGGGTTGGGACCCGGTGGAAATTGCCGCGCTGATGCCCTGGCTCAGCGCGACAGCCTATCTTCATTCGATCATGGTACAGGAACGGGCTGGCCTGTTTAAACGTTGGAGCCTTGTATTGATCATTGTGACATACGGGCTGGTCATTTTGGGTGTATTCCTGACTCGCTCGGGCATTTTGTCCTCTGTTCATGCATTCTCAGAAAGTGCCATTGGCCCTTATTTCTGGGGCTTTGTTGCCATGATCCTCTTGTTGTCATTCGGGTTGTTGGGATGGCGGTGGAATGGTCTGAGGACAGAGATCCGGTTGGATTCACTTTTTTCACGGGAAGTTTTATTCTTATTTAATAACATCCTTTTCATGGGTATCATGCTGGTATGTCTTTGGGGTGTGGTTTACCCGATATTGACCAGCGCTTTCCTTGATCAGGAGATAACAGTGGGGCCTCCGTTCTATGAGCGGGCGACTGCTCCGTTATTTGCATGCCTGCTGTTACTGATGGGTATCGCGCCGCTCTCTGCGTGGGGGCATTCAACCTGGAAAACCACGAAAAAGGGATTGGTTGTTCCGGCTGTATTCAGTATTTTCATTATTGTAATCAACCTGATATCTGGTGTTCGCTCGGTGGGAGCCCTAATAGGTTTTGGATTGATCACATTGGTGATCACAATAACCGTGTATGAGTATGCACGGGGAATCAGGGTGCGCTGCCGTCAAACTGGCGAACCGGTTCTCATTGCTTTCTGGAAACTGGCAGACCGTAACCGTAGGCGGTATGGTGGTTATATTGTCCATCTGGGTGTTGTGTTAATGGCGCTGGGAATTATTGGCATTGAAGTATTTCAACAGGAAACGCAGGGGACGATCGCCCGGGGTGAAACCATACATTTAGGGGAATATGACTTCACCTACCGGGATCTTGCTGTCTTTGATTCATCCGATGGGCGAAATATCGCCCGAGCGGTAGTCTCGGTTGAAAAAAACGGCAAGGAACACGATGAGGTCTATCCACGACGTGATTATTATTACGATTCACAACAGCCGGTGACAGTTCCCGGCGTACTCAGTTCGTTGGAGGAAGACCTCTATATCGTCCTGGTGGATTGGCAACCGATCAGTTCACAGGGCGCGACTTTCAAAATATATCGGAATCCACTGATCAACTGGCTTTGGTTGGGTGGTTTTGTTCTTATGCTGGGCACGGTGGTAGCGGTGTGGCCTGTTACCCGATTGGAAAGGGATCGCGCCGCCCATGTGGCAGCCCGGGCATACCTGAAGGCGCCAGAACAATGAAACGATCATCTGTGGTGCTGGCAGGCGTTTTGATGGCAGCCGGAATGGTTCTAACCCAACCCGTTATGGCGCAGCAACCTACTCCTTCGGATGATGAAGTCAATGAACTGGCCAGGGAAATTTACTGCCCCGTGTGTGAGAACACTCCACTGGACGTATGCCCGACAAAAGCCTGTGCTCAATGGAGGGAATTGATCCGCGAAAAAATGCAACAGGGTATGACCGATGAGGAAATAAAGGCATATTTTGCTTCACAATATGGCGATCGCGTACTGGCAGAACCCCCATTAACCAGCCCCTTTGGACTTATCCATTTTGTTCCCCCGATCATCATTGTTCTTTCAGCCTTATGGGCATTCCAGGTGATCAAAGCTGGCAAACAAAAACGGGGAGAAAAGCTGGTAGAAATACCGAATGGTGAATTGACATCAAAGGATTTTCTGGAAAAAGTGGAAGATGAATTATCTGAATACAGAAAGCGTTAATTGTTAATTATGGATACTGCCCCGGATAATTCGGCGATTCATGAAAGCGATTCCAAAAAAGTATCCCGCTGGATGATTGCGATCGGTGTCATCATCCTGATGGGATTTCTCGCGGTGTTGGCTCAGGGTTTGCGGATGAGTGGGCGTGGTCCGCTGCAGGAGGGTGACACGCTTCCTGCTTTTGAATTGTCCACGTTTGATAATCGCACCATTAAGACAGGTGACCTCACAGGAAAAGTGATCGTAATCAATTTTTGGGCATCATGGTGTTTGCCATGCGAACAAGAAGCTGTGGAATTGGAATCTGCCTGGGAGAAATACGGGCCGGACAGCGAGGTCGTTTTTCTCGGTGTGGCATACATGGATATTGAATCCGAGGCGGAGAAGTATTTATCCAGATTCAAGATTTCATATCCCAATGGACCAGACCTTCGTTCGTCGATATCAAAATTGTTCCATGTGCGAGGTGTGCCGGAAACGTTCATTTTTGACCGGGCAGGAAAGCTGGCACATTACCATTACGGTCCTTTTCTCACGGATGGGGAAATTACGTCTATCATTGATGAGCTAGTCAGATAGGTGGCGGATTGGATATCGGATCACTCCTGGTAATTTTTTCGATTGCTATTCTGGCAGGACTTTATGTTGCGAGTCCTTTCTTTTCTGATACTTTCCCCGGAACCGAAAGCGAGCCTGGAGAGGGTGATATTAACCGACAGGAAAGAGACTTGCTCCGGCTTCTGGAAGAAAAAGACCGCGTTCTTAATGAATTACAGGAGCTAGATACGGATAGTTATCTGGGTAAAGTGGCGCCGGAGGAGTATCCTCATCTTCGGGACAGTCTCAAGACATATGCTGCAGCTGTTTTGCAAAAAATTGCGGATTTGGAAGAGCATTTACAGGAAGAGCAAGAAAAAGCGCCGGAATATTTGAGAGAACCCGAATTGCCCGCATCAAATGGGAGAGATGTTATAGAAGAGATGATTGCTGCCCGACGCCTGACGCGCAATGAGAAATCCGCCGGTTTTTGTCCGAAATGTGGAAAAGCTGTACGAAAATCAGATGTATATTGTCCGTCCTGTGGATCGAAGGTAGGTTGATGGGAGTCCTGTTTTGAAACGCCCCCTGAAAAATAGCCCCGCCATATTCATGCGCCTGAAAATTCTGGTCATTGTGGGAATTATCAGCGTAATATTGACCGCGTGTTCTTCTATGCTTGTACAGGATGTAAAACCGCCAGCCAGCTTTGTCCCCACATGGCAGGTTCCACAGGAGGACATCAATTCGGTTGAAATTGCTCCTCTCCTGAAACCGAATTCGGTGGAAGGTAACAGTGTGTACAAAGCAGAATGCGAAGCTTGCCATGGTTCCACTGGACTGGGTGATGGTCCGAAAACCGGCAATCTACCATCAATTCCACCGCCTGTAGGTTCATTGGATCACTCCCGTCGTTTTTCACCGGCTGCCTGGTTCCAGGTGGTTACGACCGGCCGCATTGACCGGATGATGCCCGGCTACGGGAATACGTTGAGTGACAGGCAGCGATGGGATGTTGTTGCACATTTACTGCTGCTCGGCGAGAAAAGCGGTCAGGCCGAGGATGGCAGCGTTGCTTATGAAGAAACTTGCAAGCGTTGTCATGGACAGGGTGGCAATACCGGTCCGGCGCCTGATCTGACCAGACCACAGATGCTTCAGCGTTCACTGGATGATGTGATTGGAATTATGGTTAACGGGTACGGTTCCATGCCGGCTGCTGGCATGGAAATGCCAGCTGATAGTCAATTGAATACAGCGATTTATTTGCGTTCATTACAGTTTGCCCAGCCTGATGTGGAGTTGGAACCAACCGTAAATCCAATTCCATCCGTATCAGAAAACAGTGCGCAGGAGACTACGATCAGCGGCAGGATCGTTAATGGCTCAGGCAAAGAAAACCCAGTTGGCTTACCGGTCGATTTACTGGTGTATGACTCGAAAAAAATGAAATATTCCGAGCGCCAGAAAACTTCGGACGGCGGTTCCTTTATGTTTAAAAATGTCGCCGGTGGTTCGGGCGAGGTTTATCTTCTAACGACAACTTACCGGGATATTGTTTATTCGTCCAATGCTCTGCATTCAAGCCGGGAAACGGATCTCACCAATCAAATAATCACTGTCTATGAGACCGATACGGATATCGCACCGGTTGTGGCAGACCGTATGCACATATTCTTTGAATTTCCCGCCGTAGACACGATCCGGGTCATTCAAATGTATATTCTTTCAAATCCTACCAATATGTTGATTGTCTCTCCGGATGTCGGAGAGCCGGTCATCCGCTATTCACTACCGGCGGGAGCTTCCAATCTACAATTTGAGGGAGGGAACCTGGGCGATCGTTTTGTGTTAACGCCCGATGGATTTGGAGATACGCAGGGCATCGCGCCTGGAATAGAGACACAGGTTCTTTTTTCCTTTGACATGGCTTACAAGCCGGATCTGCCGTTCTATATCAAAATTCCAGTACCTGTGGAAATGGCCAATGTAATGCTGCCTGCAGGAAGCGTGACGATCAAAAGCGGCCGTCTTCAACTACTGGGCGAAAAAGATATTCAGGGGGCGAAATGGGTTGTTTACCTTTCCGATCGGTTGGAAAAAGGAACCCCTTTGGATCTACTTGTTTCCGGTAAACCGGTGTTGCCCGATCTGATAGCAGATGATTGGAACACAAACCTTGCTGTGGGTGTAATAACCATGGTGGTTACGATCACACTGGCAGGTATGGTGATCTATCAAAAGATCTTGAATCGGAGGAAATTGGCTTTGGTTACTGATACTCCAAAGATGAGTGCCGCCGAACGAGATGCCATTCTGGATACGATCATTGCGTTGGACGACCAATACCACGCAGGACAGATACCTCACGCTGCATATATGGAGCGCCGTAATGAGTTGAAATGTCAAATGCGCGGAGATTGCCAGTGAATCGTGTTGAGGCAGAAACCTCGATCCGGGTCTTGGAAGTAACGAAAAAACTCGGTCGGAAGACTGTTCTGGACAATTTGACCTTCACAGCAGGACGGGGCAATGTTATAGGCCTTCTTGGTCCGAATGGTGCCGGAAAAACAACATTGATGCGGTTGCTTTCTACATTGATGCGGCCGGACAGGGGATGTATTGAGGTAGCCGGACATCATTTACCGCGGGAAGCGGCTTTGGCACGACGCGTCATCGGGTTTGTGTCGCACGCCTCCCTTCTTTACCCGGCATTGACCGCGGAAGAGAACCTGAAGTTCTATGCCCGCCTGTACGGGATGGCAGATACCCGCGAAGAGATACAGGGTGTTCTTGATCTCGTCGGTTTGTATGAAAGACGGACTGATCTGGTGCGGACATTTTCGCGTGGAATGCAGCAACGACTGGCTCTGGGCAGGGCTGTTCTTCATAGTCCGAAAATCCTTCTGCTGGACGAACCGTTCAACGGTCTCGATCTGGATGGTTGTGACCGGTTGGCCGGTTTTATCCAAAAAACTGTGCGCGAAGGGATGACTGTGGTTCTGGCAAGTCATCTTCTTGCGGGGGTTGAGCTGTTAGCGGACCGCTTTGATATCCTGATTAGCGGGCGACTGGTAAAGAGTTACTCCAAAGCTGATATGACCGGTTCACGTGTGGAAGAGGTTTATAGAGAGTGTTTGTCAACAGGTAAGGGAAGGGGGAATGGATGAAAGCGATGCACTCGTTCTCCCAAATAATCCTGATGGTTGTCAAAAAAGACCTGATAACCGAATGGCGAAATCGGGGTTTAGTCTCCGGAATGGTCCTTTTTTCCATCCTGGTCGTATTGATATTCAATTTTGCCCTGGATTTGGAAACAAAGTCCGGTCCCGCACTTGTCAGCGGTATCGTGTGGACGACACTCGTACTTACAGGGATAATTGGTCTGAACCATTCGATGCCCTCGGAAAAGGATTCTGCCTGCCTGGATGGTTTACTGCTCGCGCCGGTGGACCGAACCGCGATTTTTTTCGGGAAGGCAATCTCTGTTTGGATCATGATGCTGATAGTCGCGGCTGTCCTTGTTCCTCTATTTTTTATTCTCCATGGCAGTCCGCTTTGGAATCCAGGTCTTCTGGTAATACTTGTTCTGGGGACAGCCGGTTATGCCTTGAGTGGAACTTTGCTCTCCGCCCTATCCATGCAATCCCGTTTCCGCGATCTATTACTGCCGGTGATTCTCCTGCCGGTTACATTTCCGTTATTACTGGCTGCTGTCAAAGCCAGTAACGGTTTCTTGCAGGCGCTTCCTTACACAGAAATTGAAACCTGGGTCAATCTGCTTCTGGTTTATGATGCCATTTTTACCGGTCTGGGATTACTGTTATTCGATACAGTTATTGAAGAGTGATAGGATAAAAAATGCTCAAACAATCCGGCTGGTTATCCATCCTTGATATAGTCACGGTACTGTTGTTTGTCTTCGCTCTGACAATTGTTTTCTTTTTTACTCCGATTGAAGTGATGATGGGTCCGGTGCAAAAAGTGTTTTACTTTCATGTGGCGGCTGCCTGGGGTGGAATGCTGGGTTTTCTGGCAGGGTCTCTGTTTGCCGGGTTGTATCTATTACGACGAAAAAACCTTTTCGATATGGTATCGGTTTCAGCCATTGAAGTCAGTCTGTTGTTTTTTGTCGTCAGTATTATCACGGGATCGATCTGGGCCCGGCCAATCTGGAACACGTGGTGGACCTGGGACCCTCGATTGACCACTTCCACTATAACGGTTCTTATCTACGCGGCATATCTTATGTTGCGGTCCAGTATGGAAGATCCTTCACAACGGGCACGGACATCTGCGGTTTTCGCTATAACGGGATTTATTTCAGTCCCGCTGACATTTGTATCGATCCGAATGTTCAGAACAATTCATCCCGTTCTAATACAGGCAGGCGAATCTATATCAGATGGGTTTGCTCTAAGTTCCCCGATGCAATTTGCTCTTATGATCAGCCTGCTGGCTTTTACTTTGCTGTTTGTCGATCTGTTATGTCACCGCTATTTATTGGAACAATTAAGTGAAGAATTGGAAGAAGCAAAAGCCGCGGGTGTCAGATTGGAGAATGATTAAATGGATACCTGGACTTATTTTTATGCAGGGTATGCGGTGATTCTGATCTTGATTCCCGGATATGCGTCATTTTTATATCTTCGCTGGCGGGAAATTAACAAGAAAATTGTCGACTTCAAGAAGAAATAACCAGGATTTTACTCATCTGGTATTGGATCTTCCCCCAGTGTTTTAATAAAACTGTACTGGGTTTTATAAACATCGTATCCCAGACTTCTGTAAAAATTGTGCGCTTCCTCGCGTATGATATTGGAATGAAGGCGAACGATCCGGCAGCCCTTCGCAAAAGCCCATTGTTCTGCGCGTGCCATGAGTAATTTTCCGTAACCCGCATGCCGGTAATCGGAATGGACTACAAGTCCTGCAATCTCGACCAGGGGCTGAAGTTCGATATGTACCTGGTGGATCGCGTGAACATATCCACATATTTCACCATTTTCTGTTTCGCTGATAAATACGACCTGCGCTGGATCTTTTAGAATAATCTCGAGTCGTGACTCTATGGAGGATATCGTATTCGGATAACCCAATTGTTCTGCCAGAGAGCGGATCTCGCTTGCGTCTGCCAGTTCCGCCTGACGAACGTTGCCCTTTGAGGTTTGGTTGGCCATTCCGGGATTATACGTGATTTGATGGTCTCGCGAAACATCAGAAATATTGACAATCGTATGTAATGCGCTATAATATAGGCGTAGTCAATAAACTACGCATAGGAGCGCAAATGAAAAAAATTTTGTCAAACAGGTCATTAATTATCCTTGGCCTGGCAGAGTCGGTCAGCGGGATCGGTAATTGGATCACTTTCATGGCTGTTCTGGCCATGCTCGTTTTTCGTGGCGGGGGCGGAGTAATGGAAAGCAGTGGGATTTTCCTCTCGGGGTTATTGCCTACGCTTTTCATCAGTCCATTTGCCGGTTGGCTGGTTGACAGGGTGAACCGCAAGTTTTTGTTGGTTGCCAGTGAGGTTTTATCCGGGATTGTTGTGAGCCTGCTGTTCATCACCACCCGGATCGAAATCATTTATGGCATACTCGCACTGGAGGCGGTTATTTTGTCGGTGGTAACTCCATCGCGCCAGGCTGTCATCCCGGATCTGGTTTCTCGTGATGATCTGCCGAAGGCAAACGCGTTCCTCCAACAGCTAGCCGGACTTGTAAAAGTATTTTCCCCGTTTATTGCCGGATTGGTGCTCTCCGTTATGGATCCTCAAAAAGCTATTCTGTTTGATGTGATCTCCTTCTTTCTCTCTGCCGGGGTGCTGATGTTCTTGCCGTCATTACCTGCTCACGGGAAACAAGTCGACGGATCGGGAGTGAACAAAATGGCAAACCCTGTTGCGGTTCTCCGCTCGATCCCCCGTTTGCAATTGTTGTTTACCGGAGTTTTCGCGGCAATACTCGGGATCATCGGTTTTGATGTCCTGTCGTCCGTCTATACCCGCGATATTCTCCAGCAGGGAGAACGGTTCTATGGAATATCTATCAGCCTGGTTGGCATAGGCTCTTTGCTGGCCACTGGAATGATCCTTATCCGCAAGAGACCTGGTGACCCATGGAAGGATCTGACGGCTGGTTTCGCGCTATTGGGTTTGATACCTCTGGTTCTCGCGGTCGTTTATCCTATTGGAAAGTTACCCATCGCGATTTATCTAGTGGTAGCTGCCTGCCTTGTTGGTGGAATTGGGAATGGATTGGTCCATGTGCAGGTGGGTACGATCATGCAACTGATAACCCCACCCGAAATACTCGGGCAGGTAGGTGGTTGGCTGCAGACAGTTATGGTTGCCAGTCAGTTGATTGGGATGGTGATAACTCCTCTTCTGGTCCCCAATGTGATAAAAATGGATATGTATTTTCTTGGAATGTCTGGAATTATGGCCCTGGTTGTGACTTACCTGGCTGTCCGTATTTTTGGAGGAACCGAGCCCAAGGTGGATGAAGCAATAATGGGATCGAAATAGTATGGAAAATCCTGGGAAATCAGGTCTGTCAAACGCGGGTTGGAAAATCGTTCAATCCATATCCATGGAACTGGACACGGCAATTGGCATTGCCGGCGGGTGGTTGGGCGCGGGAAGTGTTTCATCCGAAATTCTGGAACTACGCCAATCCTGCCCATCCGACTGGATGGAAGAGTGGCAAGAGTTTTATGGATCGATGCCCTGGTTTTCCAGTATTTTGGAAACCGCATCCGTGTTATCCGGAGTGCTGGAAGAGCAAGATTATTCCCGGGCGACAATGGTTATCCGGCAGACGGGCATCGAAGCCGCGTCAGTCAACCTTCACCGGATCCTTGGGGAGTCTGAAACGGATGCCGGGCAGGATCTTTCAAAGGAAGACTTGCTCATACAATCCTTTCTGCGGTACCGGCATTCCGCTTATGAATCCATTGAATTCAACCACCCCCAGGATACATCTTATGAGAGCAGGCTTATTCGTGAGATCCGGTTTTGCTTCCAAATCTTTCAGGGAGGAAATTTGCACGACCGGTTCTGGCACTGGTTAGACCGGTATTATTACGAAGTTTACCGTCCCTGGAGGGAGAGCCGGCAGTCATATTTGTGTGATCTGGAGCAAAAAATTACAACCATGCTGGGTACAGGACAATCAGAGGGGTCCGTTCCGGAAATAAGCTGGTTGTCGGATGTCAATCCGGCGTTGAGATACCCGGAGATCAATACTGCCATCCGCAGAGGTGATCTGTTCGTGAATTTCTGGCTTGAACCGTTCGAATTTGCCGATTCCTTCCTTCTTCTCCCCGGAAAGATATACCTCTCGTTCGCAGAACCGGGACAGATGTACCTCAATTTTTTGGATCATACACGCCGCCTGGCGGAACAGGTTCAGGCATTGGCTGATCCTACCCGGTTGATCATTTTGCGCTTGATTCGGGCTTTTAGCATGACTAACACGGATATGGCAGCGTATCTGGGTCTGGCCAGGCCCACTGTCAGCATTCACGCGAAAATCCTTCGGGAAGCAGGTTTGATCCGTTCATGGGAAGATGGGCGAATCACCCGGCATGAGATCGAATCGGAGGCTGTAAAAAAACTCTTTGGAGATCTGGAGGTGTTTTTGGACCTCCCGGATGTTAAATAAATCTCATTTCTTTTTAACTTTTTAGGCATAATTAACCGCTTAAACCGTGCAGGTTTACTGTTTTCAGGCTATACTATTCTGGTATTTTGGTATGATTCGATTCAGGAGGAAAGACAAATGACCGAAAGCCAGACCAGAAAGACCTCCAAATTCCTGATATTGCTTCAAGCTTTCGTTGTTATTGCTATGGCGGCAGGATTGGCTTTTTGTCCGGGTTCTGTAAACCAGGCAAAAGCAATTCCGACTTTTAATATTGTCTCTGTTGTCAAAGATGTCTCTGTCACCATTCAGACATCAACATTCCCGGCAGACAAGTTATTCACTGTACGCATGGGATATGGCAACACGAATGGTTCTGGCGGTGTGGTGGTTGCCACGACCAACTCGGGAGCAGGCGGCGCATTCCAGGAAACCTATCTCATCCCGGATATCTTAAAGGGACAGGATATCATCGCGATCCGAATGGATGCTCCGGGTGGATACTACGCGTATAACTATTTCCGCAATGACCCCAACTTTTTGAACCCGGCAAGTGCCATTTACCCTGCGCCCGCAACTTCAACGACGACCAATGGTACGGTTGCAGCTTCCCCCGGATATACCGGCATTCCCACATTCTCCATATCGGATGTTGTTGAAGATTCCAAGGTTACGATTAAGATGCACAACTTCCCGGCTGAACGGGATTTCACCGTACGGATGGGTTATTTTGGCACCCTGGCTAAAGGCGGTGAGGTTGTGGGGACAACAAATACTGGCGAGGGTGGGGAACTTGAAGAAACCTACGAGATCCCGGCATCCCTGCGCGATGTTGATCGAATTGCCATTCGGATGGATGCGTCAACCTATCTATTCTCTTATAACTGGTTCTTCAATAAAACCACATCCATTCCCGGCGCTGGAGGAACCGGCGGCACGGGTGGAACAGGTGGTTCCGGCGGAGAAGGGATGGCAGAAGGAGCTGAAGCGGCCCCCCCGGTTATTGAACCGGTTTATATGGGTATTCCTTCCTTTGTTGTCACCGAGGTCGAGCGCGATACCATGGTCGCTATTGCTACCACCAACATGCCGTTGAATACCGAATATACGGTATATATGGGTAACTACGGGACAATGGGTGTCGGCGGAGCAGTAGCGGGGAACGGTTCCATTACAGATAACGGGAATCAAAAATTGACATTTGCCATCCCCGAAAATCTGAAAGGAAGCGATTTTATCGCCCTGCGATTGGAAGCTTCAAATGGATACTATGCGTATAACTGGTTCCGCAACTTAAGCACTCATCCAGTCGCGGATGTGACCTCTCATAGTGGCCCGACACCAACCCCGGTCTCCCCTGTGACGGAAGAAAGTGCGCCTACGGGAGACGCTGTAGCAGAGGAAGATGTTGCCCCGGTTGTCAGCCCGAACGTTTCACCTGATTACAATGCGGTTCCATCATTCACGATCAGTTCTGTGGTCAAGGACTCGATGGTATCCATCTTTGCCAAGGATTTCCCGGCTGATCAGACCTTCACTGTCCGGATGGGCGAATACGGAACGGCAGCCGTTGGCGGTACGGTTATTTCCACAACGGATACCGGCAAAGGCGGTGATTTCACTGCCACGTATACCATTCCCGATGAGCTGAAAGGAAGCGAAGCGATCGCTATCCGGATGGACAGCACTTCCGGCTATTACGCATTCAACTGGTTCTATAACAGCTCATCTCGATAATTCAAAATATAGTCTGGTAAAGGGCACGGGGTGAAATTCGCAAATAAGGAATTTCAAACCCCGTGTTCTATATTTACAGAGCAGGAGACACCCTTTGAAAAAGATCATTTCCATTGCCCTTTTGGTTTTTATTCTTGGTGGTTGCGCTAATTTGCCATTTCAGATTCCCGGTGTAGCCGCGCCCACACTGGAGAAGATTGCCACGCAGGTGGTTGAAATTGTTGAG
The DNA here is from genome assembly GCA_964446955.1 of uncultured Leptolinea sp. GTDB lineage: Bacteria > Chloroflexota > Anaerolineae > Anaerolineales > Anaerolineaceae > Leptolinea. The sequence continues at coordinate 196,388 of CAYUQJ010000002.1, read as the reverse complement.
GTGGTGGCAACGAACACGCCGGTTCCGGCTGAAGTCGCGGCAACAGACGTTCCGGAAACCCCGGTAATGCCAAAAATCCAACCGGAAGAAACTGTAACGTTATTTCTTGATGGGATGAAATCAGGCGCAGGTTTTAACCTGATGTCCAACCTGTTCAGTTCAAGCTATGCGGGTCGTATCAAAGATGATGCCGGAATAGTAGGGATATTTGGTTCTGCCGGTGATCTGGGTGATTTCAAGGTGGGTTATCCAACCATTTCCAGCGATTCAATGAGTTCCACTCTGGAAGGTACGCTATATATTCCGGAGCCTGTAAACGCAAAGTTTTCTTTGATCGTAGAAAATGGCGAGTGGAAGATCGATGACATCACGGTCCTTTCAAAGGCTGGGACTTATCCATCCAATCCGGAAGAGGTAGTTCTGGCTTTCCTCACGGCATATCAGGAATCGCCTGACCGGATGTCAAATTATTTGGTCTCATCGCGTCGTCTGCAGCAGCCCCCCGGAGGGGCGACAGCTATGTTGCAGATCAGTGGGGATCTGGGCGGTATGGTAGTCCAATCTGCCGCGGTAAGCCCGGAACCGCCAACAGCCTCCATCACGGTCACCATACTGGCCGGTGGAACGAATTATCAAAGACGTTTTTTGTTGACAATTGAGAACTCTGTCTGGGGTATCGATGCCATTGAGGATGTATCCGGGCAGGAATCGATTGAAGAATAATCCCAAAAAAACTTTTTCAATGTGTACCATTATGGACTTCTTTGTCCGGATCCACTTGACAGAATGGTATAATCGCACGACTATATGGGTAGGGTTGTCTATCTATATTGATCAAACATATCCTGTTGCAATTCGAAAAAGTATTATTTAGGAATTGAACTTGCAACCTAATGAATAGGTGGCTCTATGGAGCAAAATTTACGAGTATTACCCAATCATTTTAGTTTACCCCGAAGATTATCCAGACTCTCTGAACTTGCATACAACCTCTGGTGGACCTGGAACCCTGAAGCCCAGATGCTCTTCTCATATATTGACAAGCTGCTCTGGGAACGCCTTTCACATAACCCTATCGCGTTTCTGCGCCAGGTTGAACGCGCAAAACTGAACGCTGTCATTGGCGACCGGAATTACCTTGATTTTTATGACCGGGTTTTGCGGAATTTTGACAATTACATGAAGGCTGATGATACCTGGTACAACCGCACTTACCCGGATCATAAAGACAAGCAACTGGCTTATTTTTCATTTGAATTTGGTCTCCATGAATCTTTGCCAGTTTATGCCGGAGGTCTCGGGATCCTTTCCGGCGACCACCTGAAAGAAGCCAGTGACCTGGGGATTCCCCTGGTGGGTGTGGGATTTGTTTACATACTCGGTTATTTTGCGCAGCGTATTACGGAAGACGGCTGGCAGGAGACCCGGACACATGTTTTAAAACTTGACGAAATGCCCGTCATCCCTCTTTATGATGATGAAGCGCGTCCGCTGGTTGTACATGTGGAGCTCCCCAAACGGACTGTTGCCGCGCGGTTATGGAAAGTGCAGGTCGGTCGGGTTTCACTGTATTTGATGGATACCAATGTAGCCTCCAACAACCAGACAGACCAGCAGTTAACATCACGCCTTTATTCCAGTGATCTGGATGTCCGGATTTCCCAGGAGATCCTGCTCGGAATAGGCGGGGTGCGGGTACTGCGAAAATTGAATTACAACCCGACGGTATGGCATATGAACGAAGGTCATTCCGCCTTCCTCACCCTGGAGCGCATCCGCGAGCTGGTTGAAAAAGGGGACACGTTCGATGATGCCGCGGTAAAAGTCCGCAAGACGAATGTGTTCACAACGCATACGCCGGTTCCGGCAGGAAATGACGCGTTTCCATTCTGGCTTCTTGACAAGTATTTTGCCCATTATTGGCCTGAATTGAACCTGAGCCGCGACCAATTCATCGCACTGGGAAGCAGCCAATCAGAATGGGGTGAGCAGTTCAGCATGCCGGTTCTTGCCCTGAAATTATCTGAGCAGCGCAATGGTGTTTCAGAATTGCACGGCCAAGTATCACGGCGGATGTGGCAATTCCTGTGGCCCAATCTGACGGAACAGGAAGTTCCGATTTCGCATATCACCAATGGTGTACATACGGGCTCATGGATCGCCCGCCGGATGCGGTTGCTTTTTGACCGTTATTTTGGACCGGATTGGATGCAACACATTGATGATACGGATATGTGGTCGCAGATCGACGAAATTCCTGATGCCGAGTTGTGGGCAATCCGCCGGCATTTGAAACGTAAGTTGATTACCTTCGCGAACGAGCGCGCAAGGCGTGCCTGGATGAGCCATTCCATTCATCCGGTGCAGGTGATCGCGGGCGGGGTGTTGTTGGAACAGTATTCACTAACGATCGGTTTCGCGCGGCGGTTTGCCACTTACAAACGGGCAAATTTGATCATGCGTGATGTTGACCGGTTGCTGCGGATCATCAATAACCCGTCCATGCCAGTGCAGATCATTTTTGCCGGAAAGGCGCATCCCGCGGATGAACCCGGAAAGTTCCTGATTCAGGAAGTGTACCGTATGGTGAAGGATTCTCACGCCGGAGGACGCCTGGTCTTTCTGGAAGATTACGATATGAATGTGGCACGCTACCTTGTTCAGGGTGTGGATGTATGGATGAACACACCCCGACGTCCGCTTGAAGCCAGCGGAACGTCCGGTGAAAAAGCGGCGGTCAACGGCGTTCTCAACTTCTCTGTCCTGGATGGCTGGTGGCGGGAAGGGTATAACGGCCGCAATGGCTGGGCGATTGGCGATGAAATGGAAGGCCGTGATCCGAATGAGCAGGATGAGATCGATGCCGCCTCTCTGTATGACACTCTGGAAAAAGAAATCATCCCGCTGTATTATTCAAACCGGTCTGCGGATAATCTGCCAAACGAGTGGGTTGGCATGATCAAAGAATCGTTGCGAACCCTTGTGCCTCAATTCAGCACACGGCGCATGTTGAAGGAATACATGACTCAAATGTATTTCCCGGAAATTGTTGGTAGTGGTGAGTTGGAGAAAGAGACCGAAGACGAGAAGGCATGATCTCTGAGTTTTTTGCGTCCATACCGGCATGGTTGTACGCCCTGATCATTTTCTCACTCAGGGTGGGAGATATGTCGTTGGATACCCTGCGGGTGCTATTTGTTGTCCGCGGAAAGAAGACCATCTCCTGGATTTTGGGCTTTTTCCAATCACTATTATTTGTGATTGCCATTACCTCGGTGCTTACCCAGTTGGATAACATTATGAATGTTATCGGATATGCTGCAGGTTTTGCAACGGGAAATGTCCTTGGCATGATGATCGAAGAACGTCTGGCAGTAGGACACATTCAATTAACAATAATGAGTGCGACTCGTGGAGCCGCCATTTGCGATGCACTGCGCATTGCCGGCTTTGGTGTGACAGAAATACCGGGTAGAGGAAAGAATGGTACGGTATCCGTAATTCTGACGAACGTTTACCGCAAGGATGTGGACAGGTTGGAAACGGTTATTCTGGAAACAGATCCGGAAGCTTTTGTCACACGCGAAGATGTCCGCCCAATGCGGCGTGGCTTCTGGCGGGCGTAAGGCGCATTATTCTTCCAGCTGCTTGACCCGCAGGCGAATTCCTTCTACGGCTGTCACCGAGATATGTGTACCGGCTGGTATGGCTGGTGTTCCCGGTTCAATGTAGGCGCTCCATCGCTCTCCCGCCACCTGCACTTCTCCGTGAGGATCAATGTCATTAACAGAATAGCCTGAACGGCCGATCATCGACTCCCGCCCGGCTTTGATGGGCTTCTTCTGTGCCAGTATTCCAAGGCTTACGATGCCAAAGAAGAAAGCACCCAGGAATAACCCTGTACCGATCACCAAAGGGATTGATACTGTGGGATAGCCCGGTAACCGGATGCTGTTAAACATTACGAGCGCGCCTACAATGAACGAGACGGTTCCCGCAGCTGTCAACGCACCGTGTGTGGGTGCTTTGATATCCAAGATAAACAGGACAAAAGCGGCCACTATAAAAACAAGCCCGAAAAGGTTAACCGGAAGAATACCCATTCCGTAAATAGCCAGCGCCACACAACATATCCCCAGAAATCCGGCAACCCATCCACCGGGTGATGAAATTTCGATGAGGATGGCCTGCGCTCCGATAGCCAGCAGGAGGAAAAGCAGGTTCGGGTTGGTCAGCATCATTAAAAGTCTTTCGATAAAAGACATTTCAAATAATTCGATCGTCACGCCGTCAAGCTTAAGGTCTTGTTCCCCTTCTGGAAGTGTAACGGTGAAACCGTCCAATTGTTGAAGAAGGTCGTTGATATCTGTTGCCTTGGCGTCAACAAGTTGGATTTCTACAGCTTCATCAACCGAGACGGCTTTAGCATTTTCTATGGTATCTTCCGCCAATCGGATGGCGTCAGGCCCTCGTTTGGAGGCCAATCCTCTGACGGTTGCCTTTAATATCTCCTTGACCTTGGATTCCATGGTCGTACCTATATCTTCGCCATTTCCACCAACCGGACTGGCCGCGCCAATGGCCGTTTCCGGGGCCATCGCGGAGGCGTGACCGGCAAGGGTAATGATGGTGCCGGCGCTGCCGGCTATAGCCCCACGGGGGCTGATGTACACGATTACCGGAATCTGGCTTGATCGGATGGATTGCACCACGCGATTCATAAGTTCAATACTTCCGCCCGGAGTGTTCATTTCAAGAACGATGGCGGTATAAGATCTTTCATCCGCGGTCTGAATGGCCCGGGTGACGTAATCGACCATTACAGAGGTAACCGGACCGTCATATTTCAATAAAAGAACACGTGGTTCCGGTTCCTGAGCATATACAACCTGTGTGTTTATACCGGCACCAAGGATTGAAAATGCCGTGGCCAGAATTATCCATATAGCTATCAAATATCGTTTCATACCTCCATTATACGCATGGCGTGTGTGCATTCAAAAAAGGCTGTACGACCCTGTTGATAAGCAAACAGTCATATGTATTTCTTTCAAAACGTTAACAAAATATTTGTACGGATGGCGTATGCTTGCATAGATAAATACCATTTGCAGGAGAGTGAAATATGGGAAAAATTATCGGTATTGACCTGGGTACAACCAACAGTGTCGTTTCCGTTATGGAAGGTGGAGAGCCTATCGTCATCACCACGGCAGAAGGATCACGTTTGTGTCCTTCAGTGGTTGCCTTCAGCAAGAACGGGGAACGACTTGTTGGTCAGACGGCAAAACGCCAGGCGGTAGTCAATTCAGAGAATACAATTTCGTCCATCAAACGCTTCATGGGTCGGAAATACGATGAAGTTGAACAGGAACGAAAAATGGTTCCATATCCGGTGGTGCGCGGCGCGGGAGGTGATGCACGGGTAAAAGTATCACAAACCGGGAAGGAATACACACCGCAGGAAATTTCCGCCATGATATTGTCGAAATTGAAATCGGATGCGGAAGCACATCTTGGGGAAAAGGTCACGCAGGCGGTGATCACGGTGCCGGCATATTTCAATGACAGCCAACGTCAGGCAACCAAGGATGCTGGTCGTATTGCCGGGCTGGAAGTGTTGCGGATTATCAATGAACCGACTGCGTCTGCTTTAGCCTACGGTTTGGATAAAAAATCCAATGAAAAGATACTGGTGTTTGACCTTGGTGGTGGAACGTTCGATGTCTCCGTGCTGGAAGTAGGCGAAGGTGTATTCGAAGTCAAATCAACCAACGGCGACACACATCTGGGCGGTGATGACTGGGATGAGAAGATCGTCAATTGGCTGGCAGATGAATTTAAAAAAGATCAGGGGATTGATCTGCGCCAGGACCGTCAGGCACTGCAACGGTTACGCGAAGCAGCTGAAAAGGCCAAGATCGAGCTTTCCACTCTGATGGAGACCGAGATCAATCTGCCCTATATCACAGCCGATGCCAGCGGGCCACGCCATTTACAGATGAAACTAAACCGGGCAAAATTTGAGCAAATGACGGCTGATCTCTTGAACCGCTGCAAAGGACCGTTTGAATCCGCTTTGCGTGATTCCGGTCTGTCCGCTTCACAGATCGATGAAGTTGTGCTGGTCGGTGGCTCAACCCGGATGCCCATGGTTCAGGAATTGGTCCGTTCGTTGACCGGCAAGGACCCCAACCGGGGTGTTAATCCTGATGAAGTTGTGGCAGTAGGCGCGGCTATTCAGGGTGGCGTGCTGGGTGGCGAGGTCAAAGATGTACTGCTGCTGGACGTTACCCCGCTGACACTGGGGCTTGAAACCCTGGGCGGTGTGATGACACCTCTCATTGAGCGCAATACAACCATCCCGGTCAAGAAATCACAGGTCTTCTCTACAGCAGAGGACAACCAGACCGCGGTGGATATCCATGTGCTGCAGGGTGAACGCCCCATGGCCGGTGACAACATGAGCCTGGGCCGCTTCCGCCTGGAAGGGATTCCCATGTCACCCCGTGGTATCCCACAGGTTGAGGTTACGTTTGATATTGATGCCAATGGCATTCTCAATGTTTCCGCAAGGGATAAAGCCAGCGGGCATGAACAGAAGGTAACCATCACCGCGTCCACCAACTTGAATAAAGCCGAGATTGACCGGCTGATGAAGGATGCGGAAGCAAACCGGGCGGAAGATATCCGCCGGAAGATGATCATAGAGACCCGCAATCAGGCGGATAACGTCGCTTACGCGGCTGAAAAAGTGATCAATGATCATCCGGATACCGATCACGGCATGCTCAAGGAAAAGATTGAGGCGCTCCGTCAGGCGATGAACGGTGAAGATACAACACGCATGCAAACCCTGATACAGGAAGTACAACAGGCTGCGCAAACTGTTGCTTCACAGGCCGCCGCGAATACATCTCCGGCTCCCGAAGGCACACCATCGGACACCGGTGAAGTTGTGGATGGAGAATTCAAGGAAGCGTAAAAAAAACCATGTAAACAATAAAAGATCCTGAAGATTTTTTGTCTTCAGGATCTTTTTCTGCCAAATATGCGATTTGGGTGTCAATCGGCACAGGCAGGATTGGCCCATTCGAACAGGCGTGGACAATATGTCATAACGATCTCATGCTCACCGGCAGATAGTTTCAGACTTTTGAATGTACCGAAAAGTGATTCCAATTGGACGGATTCACCGTCCACTTTCGCAGTCCAGCTGTCGTCCAGATTATCTATAAATGAAAGATAACCGGATGAAAGCGTGGTCAGGTTCATTTGCAATAGATCACCGGTATATTCGATGATCTCCGGTTTCACCGGATGTTCGCGGGCGTCCATCAGGTAGGCATCAATTGATGTCTGGTCTATTGCAGAGCTGAAGAAAAACCGGCGGCCGTCAATAACCCCCAGCAGTTCATCACGGGCGGTCGATTCGTTTTTGGGATCAAAGTAGAAATCTTGATAAGCGGCGTAATGCCACTTGGGTGGACTTCCGACCGAAAAAGCCGGTGATAAAGTAAGGGTCGAATTCTCATTTTTTCGGGGAGTCCGCAACGCGGAAGGCATCAGTCCGGCGTAATTTCCCGGTTCACGGGTTTCTTTTGGTGAAAAACCGTTGTTCCATAACCAGGGACCGCCGTACCATAGATTTGCCAGAGAGATGAATCCCAGTATCGCCAAAGTCCATGTTCGCCGACCTGCTGTGATGGATGATCTGTACCATAGAAGACCCGCCACAATAAACACAGCGAGGATACTGAAGAAAATAAACGAATAACTGAAGAGCGCTGATAAACCGGCTTTATCGGGAACAACCTCATAACCCGCGACATTGGCAACATTCTGAATTAGATACGCGGTACGCGGTAAGAAATAAATATTCCAGTATTCATCCGTCAGGTCGCGTGAGAACTCGAACATTTGGAACCCGAGACTGAATACGGCAAGACCGGCCAATGGCAGCCATGTGCAGGTTCTTTTCAAACCGCCTTCTTTATGCTCTCCCCATCTCGACTCCAGGTCATTCAGGGCATATGCCAGCAGCAAAGCCAACCCCGGCAACAGAGTGATGCTTAAACGACCCCATCCGCGCAATGCCGAGAAACCGGGCAGAATTTTGTAAAACAACAGATAAAGGAATGATTGATCGCCGTAGGAGATGTAACTGATGAAAGCCAGCCACAGGACAAGTGCTGCTTTCACTGACCAGGAACGCCTCGCGGTGACCGTGTCATCCGCCTGGACTTTTAACTTTTGCGGATGGGCAAGGTACAGAACGATCAACGTCAGCGGCAAGGCGCCGAAATAAAACCAGCCTTCCGGGCGGGCGGTTACGGGATAAACCAGCGACTCCAGTGTGTCGAGAAAATCGAAGGGGTACATGGTCGCGTGGGTGAAATCGTCCCCCGCGCGTCCGGCGGTTAGAGCGATGGTTTGAGCCATGTGATACAGGTATGGCCCGCAGATCAACAGAGCGGCTGTACATGCCACGGTAAACCCGGCCAGAAATTTTTTCCAATCCGGTTTATCAACAAGAAAAACCACTTTCCGAACGCGTGGAACAAGCATAAATAACAGGTAAGGACCTGCCAGAAATGGCAGATAATAGATGTAATATGGATACCCGGCGGTAAAAAGGCAGATGAGCGAAATTCCCAGGCCGGCAGAACAAATCCAGATCGCCTTCCATGCACGTGTGGTCAAAAGGCGGGTCAGCGCCAGCAAAATCCAGGGGTACCAGGCGGCTTCGTGGGCTGCGTTTGGAAAGCGCAGCAATTCAGTCATTTTGTAGCTTAAAGCCATGACCAACGCGGCAATAAGGGCATGCCTCTTATCAATCCGCAATGACCGCAGCCAGGTATATAAACCAAGGGAAAACCAGCCAATAGCCGCGACGGTGTAAACCTGATGATCCAGACGGGAATACCCATCGTTGATGTTGTAGATCAACGCGAGCAGGGTATTGACCGGGTACATTGCCTGTGCCAGCGGGTTGGAGAAGAACGGGAAGCCAGCTGCTTCTGAAGGCGACCACAAGGGGAAGGTCCCTTTGGAGAGATAGTCCAACAGGTATACCTTGTAAACGTAGTAGAAAGGTCCAAAATCATTTCCCAGTGTGACGTTATGTCCGGCAATTGGCGTAATGTAAGGTAGTAAAAAGAGAAATGGAAGCAGAAACGCGGCAGTTGCAAAAGGACAACGGGAAAAGAGGGCGGATAATAGTCCCGCCAGGACCAGGAATTCACAGATCAGGAGCATCCCTGTCCAAACCAACCAGATGGCGGAGATGGAACCAAAAGACCCCATAAGTGGCTGCGTTTTAACAAAGCCGGTTTGCGGTGTTTGAAGCCGAACCTCCGTTGAACGTCCCTGCCAGGTAACGGTGACGGATTCGAATTCTGGGCCTGTGGCAAATGTCAATTCAACGGGAGCGCTGGCAGAACCGGAGAATATCAAGCCGCTTCCACCATCTTCGGATGTTTGCCAACCGGCATCGGTCAGGGTCCAGCCGTTGTCAGATGTAAAGTGATCAAGGGCGAATGATTGTCCGCCTGATGTGACGCCGGTTAGCAGCGCCCGGGAATCTGAATTGATACTGATCTGGAAAGTGGAAGGAAACGCCGGCGGCTGCCAGTGAAATATGGCGAACAAGGCACCAGTCACAAGAAGCGCTGCCAGAAATGGTTTCGCCCCGGGTTTTTGCGTAGAGGTGACCAGCTTGAAACGCAGATCAAGCAGCCATAGAGCTCCCAGAATTGCGGCCCAGAGGCTCAGGAACACCAGCAACTTTCCGGAAAGGGGTCGTTCAAAGAATCCGTAAACACGGCAGGCAACAGGGTATGTTAAAGCCAGGGAAATGATCAGTATGAGGAGGGAAAATTGATTCCGTATCAGCCACTTTTTCATTCGGGTTATTATAGCCGAGGCGGGAATACATGGATGAAGCGGATGATATAATGCCGGTATGTCAACCATTCCACCAAGAAGACGAAGACGCCGTTCAAACCTGCCGCAGATCATTCTGGCGGTACTTGCCGTCGGTGTGATCGTTTATTTGTTGCCTCCTGTAAAAGAGCGGGTCGATTGGCGGTTGAATACCTGGCGGATGCAGATCATGTCAGTAATCCGTCCCCCTGAACGGGAAGTATTTGTTCCACAGAAGGAAAACACACCGGCACCCACTCCGGAGATCACCATACAACCGACACAGACACCTACGCTGACTGTGGAACCAACGGCCGTGGTTGAAGCCACAGCTGTTTTCACACCTACAGTTACGGTAACACCACTTCCAGATAGAGTGGCTCTGACCGGTGTGCGGTATATGGATCAACACGGTGTGCGGAACTATTGCGCTCCCTCCACGCTGGGAATGGCTCTTTCGTACTGGGGGTGGAAGGGAACCCGCACAGATGTGGGAAAAGCAATCAAGCCGTATGAAGACGATTACAACGTGATGCCATACGAAATGGAAGAGTACGCGATCAATAATGCCGGTCTGTTATCCGTTACACGGATTGGCGGGACAATTGAACTCATAAAATCGCTCGTTGCCGGGGGATTTCCGGTTTTGACCGAGATGGGTGTGTATCAATTGGATCTGGCAAACAATGTCAGTTGGATGGGGCACTATGTGCTCGTGACCGGTTACGATGATTCTACGGGTGAATTCATTACCCAGGATGCGTACAAGAGCGCCAACAGACGGGTCAAATACACGGAGTTTGAAAAGGAATGGCGGTCTTTCAATTTCCTGTACATGGTAGTTCATTCAGCGGAAAGAGAACCGGAGTTGCGGGCAATCATGGGCCCCATGTGGGATGAGACTGCTGCCAATCGGGCCGCGTATGAGCGTGCCAATCGCGAAATCGCAGAGATGACGGATATATACCAGTATTTTGCCTGGTATAACCGTGGAACCAGTATGGTCAAATTACAGGACTACGCTGGCGCGGCACAGTCCTATGATGAAGCCTTTGCCATCTATGAAACCCTGCCGGAGGATACCCGTCCATTCCGTATGGTCTGGTATCAGACAGGACCGTACATGGCGTATTATTACGCCGGACGGTACCAGGATGTGGTAAATCTGGCGGATTTTACACTGGGATTGACGAATCACCTGGGCCTTGAGGAATCCAACTACTGGCGTGCCATGGGAAACGCGGCAATAGGCAACCGTGAAGCAGCGATCGATGACCTGCGGACGACTTTAAAGATCCATCCAGATTTTGAGCCGAGTCTGTTGAAATTGCAGGAAATGGGAGCGAATTAGGCGCCACTTGTTACGTGATGGGGAATGACAATTCTTGCCTCAAAATCCGTCATTTTTCAGTAAAATAGACAGGTAGGGCAGTTCTGTCTGTTATGATAGGAATTATTACTATCGTCCCTAATTTTTTGGCCACTTGATAACCTGATTGATGACCATCCAATGAATAGCGGGAAATTCCATGCGAATACTGCACTTTGCTGACGCTCACATAGATATTGCCAGTCAGCGCCGGCGGGATCCTGAAAGCGGATTACCGATCCGTGTACTAGACTTTTTAAAAGCGTTGGACGCTATTGTGGATTCCGCGATCAATGAAAAAGTTGATCTGGTTCTGTTTGCCGGAGACGCATACAAAGACCGTACTCCGGTTCCAACTTACCAGCGTGAATGGGGACGGCGTATCATGCGCCTTTCTCAGGCGGGCATCCCCACATTGCTGTTGATAGGCAATCATGATCTTCCCCCCGCCTCAGGGCGCGCGAATGCCCTGCAGGAGTTTGACACACTGGAAGTTCCCCACATCCAGGTTCTCGCCAGGCCGTCTTTCCTGCGGCCTGAACAGCTTGAAGGTCTGTCATTGCAGGTCATTGCCCTCCCGTGGATATCGCGTTCCGGTATGATGGCGACGCTGGCTGCATCTGGTGAAGATATCAGCGGTTTGAATGTGTATGAGGAGATCGAAAAGCGGGTGACCCGTATGATCAACACTTGGCTGGATGAGGCCAACCCGGATATTCCCGTCATCCTGACCGCGCATGGAATGGTGCAGGGCGCAGAGCTGGGGTCGGAGCGGACTATCAGTCTGGGGAATGATCTTGTCCTGCCGGGGTCATTGGTAAAGGATCCTCGCCTGGCTTACACCGCGCTGGGTCATGTTCATAAGTACCAGGATCTGAATGCCGGTAACCAACCACCGGTCATCTATCCCGGTTCCATTGAGCGTGTGGATTTTGGCGAAGTCCGGGATGAAAAGGGATACGTAATCACAACAATTGAGACCGGGAAACCGACTGTCGTGGAACGTCGTGTTTTGCCCGGACGGAAATTTCTGGACAAATTTGCGCGAATCGAGACAGGCGCGGAACTTGAGAACACACTGCGGCAGATCATGCCGTCACAAGATGAGATGGAAGGTTCGATCTTTCGTCTCACCCTGGATTATCCCCGTTCATTGGAACCCATGATCGATGAACCGGCGATTCGACGAGCGGCGGAATCCACGCTGGAATTCCACCTGGTGCGCAAAGTGCGCGTGGAATCCCGATCACGTGTGGGTGAAATGGCCGGATTAAGTGGAATGAATGTGGAAGATCAATTGAATACATACTGGTTGACCCGCAATACAGCAGCCGAAGACCGCCGGGTATTAAACCAGCTGGCAAAGGAGATCTTCGCGGCAGCTGACGGAACAGGTGAAATGGATGAACGGTAATTGGTTTGAAGCACTTTTAATCTTTTTAATGATTCTGATGAACGGGTTATTCGCCATGACCGAGATAGCGTTGGTTTCAGTCCGCAAATCGCGTATTGAACAACAGGCTGAAGATGGCAGTCTGGACGCAAAAACGGCGATGCAATTAATTGAATCACCGAACAGATTCCTGTCAACTGTTCAGGTGGGTATCTCTCTCGTCGGCGTATTTGCCGGAGCGCTGGGAGGCGCGAGCTTTGCCAGTGGTCTTTCCACTCTGCTGGACCAGGTTCCCTTTCTGGCTCCGTACAGCTATGGCATATCCCTGGTGATCGTAGTTCTGATCATTACTTACTTTTCACTGGTGATTGGCGAACTTATTCCAAAACGGCTGGCATTGTATTCGTCGGAAAAAATCACCCTGGCAATGGCCCGCCCCATGCAATTTCTCTCCCGTGTGGTTTCTCCCATAGTCAATCTGCTGGCGGTATCCACGGAGCTGGGATTAAAGATCCTTGGTGTAAAAGAATCAGAAGAATCCCCTGTTTCAGATGAAGAGATCCTGATGCTCCTCAACCAGGCTCGCGAAACGGGTGTAGTGGAAGACCTTGAACAGGATATGGTACAAAGCGTCTTTCGCCTGAGTGACCGCCGGGCTGATGCAATTATGACCCCGCGAATAGAATTAATCTGGCTGGACAGCCGCGAACCGCTGGATGTTAACATTGGGAAAGTGCTGTCATCCAATCACTCGTTATTTCCGGTGGGTGATGGTAGCCTGGATGAAATCATCGGAATTGTGCGTGCCAAGGAACTGGTTGGGCGGAAATTGAATGGAGAGGATGTGCGGCTGGCGGACATTGTCATTCCCCCGCTGTATATTCCCGAAAGTATGCCGGCACTCAAAGTGCTTGAATTGCTGAAAACACCGGGCAATCGCGCGGCGCTGGTGGTGGATGAATATGGCTCTCTTCAGGGTATGGTTACCCTTTCTGATGTGCTGGAAGCGATCATTGGCGATATCCCAATCCCGGGAGAGTCGTTTGAACCGCAGATCATCGAGCGCGAAGATGGATCATTCCTTTTCGATGGACAGCTTCAAATTGATGTTTTGAAGGAAATTCTTCATCTTGATAAATTGCCGGAAGAAGACCATGCTGGTTTCCAAACCCTGGGCGGTTTAATGATGAACCAGCTTGGTGAAATACCAACTACCGGTCAGCATTTTGAATTGGAAGGGTTTCGCTTTGAAGTGATCGACATGGACGGCCGCCGGGTGGATAAGGTACTGGTGGAACGGGTGGAAACCCCGGAAGAGTATGAATAGGCGGCTATCCGGATGATACCGATTGAATTACAGATCAAAGGATTCCTTTCGTACCAGGAACCGGTTGAGATTAAATTCGACGGGTTTGATCTGGCCTGTATCTCCGGCTCGAATGGAGCCGGAAAATCGTCACTGTTGGACGCGATTACCTGGGTCTTGTTTGGTCAAGCCCGCCGCACTGATGATTCTGTAATCAATACCCGGTCGGATGCGGCCCTTGTCGTGTTGATCTTCCAGTATGAAGGTGAAATCTACCGGGTGGAACGCCAAAAGTTCAAAAACAAGACGGGAACCCTGGAGTTCACCGTGCGGACAGAATCCGGGGGATGGAATGTGCAGACCGGCGAATCGATCCGAGCCACGGAAGCCCGCATCTGTCAGACCCTGCGCATGGATTATGAAACTTTTATCAATGCCTCCTTCTTCCTGCAGGGAAAAGCCGACCAATTTGCACAGCAAAAACCGGCTGACCGCAAGCGCATCCTTGGATCCATTCTTGGAATGGAACGCTGGGCTGCGTATCAGGAGGAAGCCGGACGGCGGCGCAAGCAGGTCCAGGCAGAAATCGATATGCTCGACGGGCGGCTGGGTGAGATCATTGCCGAACTGGCGGAAGAGGAAACCCGCAAGCAGGAGCTTCAACAGATCGAAACCGAAAAAGAGGCTGTGTCGAAACAACGGGCCGCGCAGGAGAAGACACTGCAGGGTTACGAAAAACTGGAGGTCGCGTTAAAAGCACAGCGGGATGCCCTCAACCGGATGGATCTTGATTTGCAGGCTATTCAATCCCGGAAGGAAAAACTGTCAACCCGTCTACTGGAATGCACTGATGACATTCGGACGGCGGAAGAGTTATTGCGCGATGAGGCGCAAATCGAAAAGGATTATTCAGCCTGGGAAACCGCCCGAAAGGAAAAGGAAGACCTTGATGTACTGGCTGCCCGCTACCGGCAGCTTGAAACGCGTCAACAGGAACCATTGCGGAAACTTGCTGCTGAAAAAGCCAGGTTGGAGCAGGAATTGACCACGCTTAAAGCTGACCTGGCCAATGCCCCGGCCATCCGGCAGGAGCTTGATACGCTTGAAAAAACCATTCCCGGTATGAAGAAAGAGCTGGATGATGTTCTGGCTATTATGGAAACCCGGCCTTCGCTGGACACCGAATTGCGAAGAGTGAATGAGGAAAAGTCCAGACTTGAGGCGGATAACAATAACCTTTATGCCGAGATGGCGAAACTCAAAGCCCGTATCGAAACATTACAGGCTGCCGCGGGCGCGGATTGTCCCCTGTGTGGTCAGTCATTGACAGATGAGCATCAAAAAAAACTTATCGCTGATCTGGAACAGCAGGGATTGGCTTTGAAAGAGACGTACCAGACCAATAAACAGTTGATCATCAAAAAAACCGAGGAAAAGGTTTCTCTGGAAACCCGATTAAAGGAATGTGACCGGGCTGCGCAGCTGCATCAAAAGGGCCTCAGTGCCTATAACGAGGCGAATGCCCGGCGTGAAATGCGCGCCCAGCGTTGGCAGGACCTTGAAAAAGCCCGCAAACGGGTGCACGAGATTCAACCATTGCTCGAATCCGGCCGGTACGCGCCTGAGGCTGACGCGTTGGTGAAACAACTGGCTGAGGAAATGTCCGCGCTGGATTTTGACCCGGCTCGACTTGAAAGTATTTCGGCACAGGAAAGCCGTTTACGCCCGGTGATGGAAAAAAAGAACAAGATCGGGGAAGCCAGAGCCAGACTGGAGCCCCTTCGGGCAGAGAAGAAATCACTGGAAGTCCAGATACAGGACACTGAAAAAGACGCGGTTCTTCGGGATACCGAAATCCAGACTGCCAGGCGGGAACTTGAAGAACAATCTGCCGGAGTGCCTGATATAAACGCGCTTCGAACCGAACTTGACGTGTTGAAAGCCCGTGAATCCAGATTGACGGCGAGTCTTGGCGGCGCACGACAGAAAGTTGATGTGTTGGATAAGCTCCGTGAACGGCAGGCTGAGCTGAATGCCCGGCGGACTGAATTGACAACGACGATCGCGCGCTATAAGATTCTGGATAGGGCCTTCGGCAAAGATGGTGTACAGGCTTTGTTGATTGAAGAAGCTTTGCCGGAGATAGAAACCCACGCCAATGAAATACTGGACCGCCTCAGTGGAGGCACAATGTCAGTCCAATTTGCCACGCAGAAGGATTACAAAGACAAGAATCGCGAAGATAAACGCGAAACCCTTGATATTCTAATCAGTGATGGAGCGGGGACGAGAGTTTACGAATTGTTCTCGGGTGGTGAGGCTTTCAGGGTGAACTTTGCCATTCGCCTGGCCCTCTCGCGGGTGTTGGCTCACCGCGCCGGGGCACGTTTGCAAACACTGGTCATCGATGAAGGCTTTGGCAGTCAGGACGTGGATGGCCGTCAACGGCTGATCGAGACGATCAATCTGGTGCAACCAGACTTCAAGAAGATTCTGGTTATTACCCATCTGGAAGAGTTGAAAGAAGCTTTCCCCGCCCGAATTGAAGTGGAAAAGAATTCCCACGGTTCGAAAGTGACAGTGATCTGATGACCATCGAGGATGTCAGACCCGGGATATTGCAAAGGGTTTTGACCGATTACCGTGCCATATTTTTTGACCTTCTGGCGGAGGATTTTCCCGCCGGACTTGAGATCGCAGCCGGCGAAGCACGGCCGGAAGAACAGATCGTGTCTGGAATACCAAAAAAGGCCCGTCTACATCCGGTGCAAAATATTCATATTCTTAAGGGCGGACTGTACCTGTGCCAGCAACGGGGTGTGATCGAGTGGCTTGAAGGATTTGATCCGGACATATTGATCGTTGAGGGAAATCCACGATATCTATCCACGCCGCAGGCGGTACGATGGATGCATCAGCGCAACCGACCGGTCATCGGCTGGGGTTTGGGTGTCCCGGCTTCGGGAGGACTGCGTTCCAGCCTGCGTACAACATTCTTGAGGGAATTTGATGCCATCATAACCTACAGCCGGCAGGGAAAAGATGGATATGTGTCTGCCGGTATTCCGGCGGAAAAGATATTCATTGCGCCAAACGCGGCGGCTTTCCGTCCGGCTGCGGATGCTCCCGTGCGGCAGTTATCATTTGTAGATCGTAAGTTGACAGTCCTTTTCGTCGGGCGATTACAGGACAGAAAACGGGTTGACCTGCTGATTAAAGCCTGTTCACAGTTGGAGGAAAGCATTCAGCCGAATTTAGTCATTGTCGGTGACGGCCCGGAACGGACGTCACTGGAAAGACTGGCGGACAGGGTTTTTCCGTCAACGGTTTTCGCGGGTGACCGGCGTGGAAAGGAACTGGACGATTTCTATCGAAAAGCGGACCTCTTTGCCTTACCGGGAACCGGAGGATTGGCTTTGCAGCAGGCACTGGCTTTTGCCCTGCCGGCCATTGCGGCGGAGGGTGACGGCACCCAGATGGACCTTGTTTGGCCAGAGAATGGCTGGCTCGTCAAACCAGGGGATATGGATAGTCTGCGTACCGCCTTACAAACGGCATTAAGCAACCCCACGGAGTTGTCTGAAAAAGGCAGGGAATCTTTTCGGATCGTCCGGGATGAGATCAACCTGGAACATATGGCAGAGGTATTTGAAGAAGCTGTCGCTTTTGTATTAAAACGGGGTGATGGATGAAGATCCTTCTGGTGGCGGACGGCCGAAGCCCTATAACCCACAGTTGGGTGAATGCTCTGGAAATGGCCGGTTTCGATATTTCGCTGGTCTCCACGTTCAATTGTCCACCTGTGCCGGGTGTTGGCAGTTTGCATATCATACCAGCCGCCTTTTCCAACATGGCCGGCAGTCAGGTTGGTAGTCGAAATAATCAGGAAGCCGGTCGCCGAAGAAAGATGGTCAGCCGGTTTCGTGACCTGTTCATGCGTGGAAGGTACTGGATCGGCCCTGTAACGCTCGAGAATTCACGCAGGGCATTTCTGGATATACTGAACCGGGAAAAGCCGGACATTGTACATGCCCTGCGTATCCCATTTGAAGGGATGCTCGCCCGGATCACGCCGGCCGGTATTCCATTCGTTGTTTCGATATGGGGCAATGACCTTACTCTTCACGCCCACGGTTCCCCTCTCATGGGACATGAGACCCGCCAGACGTTACGGCGTGCCGAAGGGCTTATGGCTGATGCCAACCGTGACCTGCGTCTTTCCCGCGAGTGGGGACTTCGATTGGATGCAAAAGAGCTGTGTGTACCCGGCAACGGTGGTATCGACGTATCAATGATGTTGGAAGTAGTGAATGATGATTTGCCGCTGCCTGTTGACCTGCCATTGGGAGACCCGGTTGTCATCAATCCACGCGGTTTTCGCCCGGGAAGTGTGCGAAATGACACATTCTTCCGGTCAATTCCATTGATACTGGAAGAAATTCCCGAGACGATCTTTGTCTGTGCCGGTATGGCCGGGCAACCGGAAGCTATGGAATGGGTGGACAAGCTTGACCTTTCACGGTCGGTACGGTTGCTGCCATTCCTCAAACAGGATGATCTCTGGCGGCTTTTCAGACGTTCCACGGTGAGCATGTCCATTAGCCAGCACGATGGCACCCCCAATTCATTATTGGAAGCCATGGCGCTGGGTTGTTTCCCGGTAGTGGGTGATATCGAATCCACCCGTGAATGGATCACTGACGGGCAAAATGGACGGCTGGTACAACCCGACGATATATCAATGACTGCGGATGCCGTTATTCAGGCATTGCGAAATCCAGAGTTGGTTAAGAGCGCAGCATTAATTAACCATGAAATTATCACAGACCGGGTAGATCGGAGTAATCTTGCCGGTCAAATAGCGGAGTATTATCGGAGTTTTGCTAATATCTCCTGAACGATTCGAGACGATAATAGCCTGAAGAAGTTAAATACCCCGGCGGCTATATTGCTAGCGTTGAGCTGCAATCCAACCACATTTATGAAACCTGACACAATCTCTCAAACCATACCGGAACCACGCCGCCACATAAGTAACTATGTGGATGGATTGTTGCTCATCCTGATTATCCTTGCTGCTTCCTTGCCGCCCGCGTTGGTTGTAGCGGATCGCTGGCTGGGAATCATTCATCCGCATATTTTGAGCTCCATATGGTGCAGGTCAGATTTCCTGTGCAAGAGTATGGTGCCCTCCTATTTCCTTATCATTATCGGGTGCACGATCCTGCTCCCCATACTGTTTATTTTTCTCCGGAATAAAACCGGAGTAGTCATTGAAAAGGATACCCCGCGGGAAACATTAACATCGACCGATATGGCGCAGGCCCGGATTGGGTTGGCGTATCAGGTTGTATCGATTGGATTCATGCTTTTTTTTGCTGCCCATAGTTTTTTTAATCAAGAATTGCCAGGGTGGGGCATGTTGTACGCCTGGCTGGGTCTGATTACGGGCGCGCTGCTGTCACATGTTCCAATAAAACCTGCTATTCGATGGTGGGAGCAAAGCGGCGCGAAATGGATGGCTATCCTTTTGGCGCATGGCGGGTTGATCGGACTTCTGATAGGGATCTGTGGCAAACCGGATCTGGTCTGGGCGGCCGTGGCGATGGCTCTTCTGACAGGCGCCAACCTGTGGCGGTTCCGACGTGATGTCCCGGGGATCTTCTGGGTGATGTCGCTCGCGCTGGTAGTTTTCTCGATGGATATCAACAGTTGGATGACGTCGGTTGTGGGCGATGAATTCTCTTTCCATGAAACTGCCTATCGTATGTCCGACATATTGGACTACCAGGAATTGGGAAAGATCATTTTCCGGGCGGATGGAGCGCATACCTCACACACGTATGTTTCATCGCTCCTTCAAGTGATATCCATGAAATTCCTTGGATCGGAAAACTTTGGTTGGCGGTTAAGTAATCCTTACCAATGTTCCCTGGCTGTTGGTCTATTCTATTATTTCTGTTCAACGTTTATTTCCAAAAAGCAATCACTTGTGACGGCTTTCCTATTCTCGATTTCCTCCTACATCATGGCATTCTCAAAGATCGGATACAACAACCTGCAGGCATTGTTTGCCCTGACCTTTGTTCTGGCAACGGCAGCCTGGATCATCCGGAGTGGTTCGAGATTGTCGTATGTTGTTCTCGCGTATGGATTGGCCTACTGTTTTTACGCATATCCGGCGGCCTTATATGCCATTCCGTTGCCGCTCATTTTGCTGATCATGTATCGTCCACCCCGGGACATGCCGACGATAAAAAACTGGTTATGGATGATTTCGATCTGTATCTTAATGATTTCGCCATTGTTGACCCAGTCAGAATACTGGGCATCAAAGCTTACCGGGACGACCCTCAATCAACCGTCTATATTTGGATCGCTCGTTTCAGTGGTTACGCATTTTGGGTCCAATTTCTTTTTTGCTTTCTACTCGTTCCTGTACACTTTTGCTGAATCACACTTCATTGCGGCTTCGTATGTGGATCCATTGACCGCTGTCTTTTTCCTGATCGGAATTTGTGTGGCGGTCTTTCAATCCCGCGGGCAGCGGTTTCCACTATTTATCCTCTTTGTGTATGTCTATTTTTTACTGGTGATCGGAACATCACATGACAGACAATATCCACCGCACACACGGATGTTCATGATCATTCCAATATATGCGCTGATCGGCATGTGGGGTTTATGCTGGCTGCGGGACCAATTTCTGCAGCATTGGTCTATCCCGGGAAGTATTTCCCGGATATTGCAGATATCCCTTGCCATGCTGTTAATAGGGCTTAACCTGTATCAGGCTTATCCCTTGTCGCAACAACGATACGCAAACAATCAAAGCATTGAAATGCTCTTTGTCCGGATATCGCAAAACATTGAACGGATTGAACCACGCCAGCCGAAGAATTATGTGATCATTGCCGATGAGAACTGGGGTGTTACCGGGTTTCTGATGATCCAAAAGGCATATCCACACCTGGCATGGGCGGAGATGCATGAGATCCAATTATCCGAGCCGGAACTGCCGGCAACTTCCATTCCATTGTTATCTGAGCGAAACACCGTTATCATCCTCATGCCGTGGATGGAACCCGAATGGGTACGTAAGCTGGAAACCCAGATTCGTGATCTGGACAAGGTCCCCTGTGAGGTCACAATGTTTGGCGGTTCAAGGTTAACGACCATGTTCCTCTCCCCTGATATGAGCTGGGCCTGTATCCGATAAGGACGAAATGGAAAAAAGATTGAACAACGTGTTTTCCAAAAAACTCAAACAGTTATAATCCGTATATAAGAATAAAACCAATAGGAGGAGACATGGGACTTTTATCCTGGATTATTGTAGGTTTAATTGCCGGTTGGCTGGCGGGAAAGGTTATGCACGGCCGCGGTTTTGGTCTGCTCGGTGACATCATTGTTGGTGTGGTCGGCGCGTTGGTAGGCGGCTGGCTGGCTGATTCTGTGCTTGGTCTGGGTGTGGGCATTACCGGATTCAACCTGACCACGATCCTTGTCGCTTTTGTTGGCGCGGTTGTGGTTCTATTTGTCTTACGTCTTTTGCGCAAGCGGTAATCAGTTTCTTTGTACGAAATCACCGCGTTTTAAGGGTCGGGTTCACGCAATTTTGAAACCCGGCCCTTTCTTACTTGCTATAATCATCGCATGAACAACGAACAATTTGCCGAAATTTTTGACCGGATCGCCGATTTGATGGAGATCAAAGGCGAGGTTATCTACAAAACACTGGCGTACCGTAAGGCAGCCGAAAACATTCGGTCCTTGCCAGGCAGTCTGATCGGTATTCATCAACAGGGTAAACTGACCGAAATACCCGGCATTGGCAAAGCGATAGCCGAAAAGATCGAAGAGATCATTGACACGGGTAAGCTGGGATTCCTGCAACGGTTGGAGGAAGAAGTCCCGGTCGGATTGCTGGATATACTTCAGGTTCCGGATATTGGACCCAAAAAAGCCGCGTTATTCTGGAAACAGGCTGGTGTAACTTCGCTGCCAGAGTTGGAGAAAGCAGTTCGCACGGGGGTTATCCGCACGCTTCCCGGAATGGGAGAGAAATCTGAAACCCGTATTCTGGCTGGAATTGAGGCTTTGAAGCGCCGTGGTAATCGGCTGAATCTGGAAACGGCATTTGGTATCGCCAATCGCTGGCTGGAATGGATCCGACAGCAACCCGGTGTTGAGCAGGCGGAAGCTGCAGGCAGTCTGCGCCGATGGAAGACAACTGTTGGCGATATAGATATTGTGGCGGCGGTTAGGGAACCGGCCGAATTAATGGACAAGCTCGCCACTCATCCAGATATTCGTCGGGTTCTGGGAACAGGCGAAAACAAAACCAGCCTCGAATTGCCCGGTGGTGTAAGTATGCAAGTCTGGACACAACCACCCGAACGGTTCGGTACGTTGCTGCAGTTTGTCAGCGGTTCGAAGGATCACAATGTGAGCCTGCGAACGCTGGCACAAAAAAAAGGTTTATCGCTCAGTGAACGGGCTATTACGGATCCCGATGGGCGGGAGATGCTTTTCGCCAGGGAAGAAGAAGTCTACCGGGCTCTGGGGTTGGACTGGATACCGCCGGAATTGCGGGAGGACAGGGGCGAGATAAAGGCCGCGCAGGATCATTCATTGCCCCGTTTGGTCGAGATGGACCAGATCAAAGCGGAATTGCATACCCATTCCACCTGGAGCGATGGTGTAAACACCATTGAAGAAATGGCACGTGGATGTATTGAGCGGGGGATCAAGGTTTACGGTGTTTGTGATCATTCCGGAGGCTTGGGGATTGCCGGGGGAATGAAGCCGGATGATTTGCGGGAACGTCAAAAAGAAATTGAAAAGGCGCGTTCCCTGCTCGGTAATGAAGTCGCGATCCTGAGCGGTAGTGAGATCGAGATACGGGCTGACGGCACACTGGACTATGATGATGAGACATTAGCCTGGTTGGATGTTGTTGTGGCTTCACTGCATATATCGTTGCGGCAGCCACGCGATGTTATTACCGGGCGGTTATTGAATGCCATACGTCACCCACATGTGGATATCATCGGACATGCCAGCGGCCGGTTGCTACCGAACCGTGAAGGCGCGGATCTGGAATGGGATCTTGTACTCGATGAAGCGGCCCGATCTGGTGTGGCTTTTGAGATCAATGCGAATCCAGCTCGCCTGGATCTGGACGAGGTACATGTGAGACAGGCTGCCGATATGGGTATCCCCATCTTCATCAATACGGATGCCCATGCTGTGGACCAGCTTGATCTACTGGTCTACGGTGTTTCCGTGGCACGTCGGGCCTGGTTGCGACCGGAACAGGTGCTTTCAACCTGGGAACCGGAACGGTTGTTGGAGTGGTTGAAGACTCCCAAAAAGGATAGGAAGGGCATTTAAGGTTGAGCGAATACGAACCTTTGTCTCTGCGACAGATACAAAATCGGTTGGCCGCATTACCGCTAAAAGATATACGGTTCCAAGAAATCACCGGGTCCACCAATGATGACGCGTTAAATTGGCTTTCTGAGGGCGCAGAACACAGCAGCCTTATTGTGGCAGACGAACAAACTTCCGGCCGGGGAAGAATGCAACGGCGATGGATTACTCGAAAAGGTACAGCGCTGGCTTTCACCCTGATCTTCCGCCCTAATCTGTTATCTTCCCTCTCGTTGTACGCACCACTGGGTGGTATTGCTGTTTCGAGAGCTATGGAAACCCTTTATGAAATCCGTCCGGAGATCAAGTGGCCCAATGATGTGTTACTGGAACGAAAAAAGGTTTGCGGTATTTTGGCGGAAGCATCCTGGGAAGGCGACAATCTAAATGGAGTGGCGCTGGGTATTGGCATCAATATTGCATCATCTTCTGTGCGTCACGATGATGATTTTCTGTTTCCAGCGGTGTCATTGGAAGATGCCCTGGGTCATCCGGTAGACAGGCTGGAATTACTTGCAGAGATATTGAAAGAGATTTTGGTCTGGCAGGATAAACTGGAATCATCACAATTCATTGCGGAATGGAATCGCCGATTGGCTTTCCGCGGTGAAGAAGTCACAATCCATCAACCGGGAAGGGATCCCATGGTGGTTACCATTTTGAATATTTCCCAGGATGGTTTATTATGGGTTAGACGCAAGAATGGGATGGAATTATCTGTCCCGGCGGGTGATATAACCAAGAACGTCAACTTTTTGAAACCGGAAAGGTAACCGGGAGGCTGTATATGCTAGACGATTTCCGAAATACACAAGATGAGAATTATGAAGAAGGGACAGTACAGGCAAGTGTTCAGCCTGAATACGAACCCGCGCCAACTTCTGGACGATTTCTTGGCATGACACCATTCCAACGGTTCATTATTATTTTCCTGCTTTTCATGCTTACATGCGTTCTCGGTTCCTTCTGTCTTCTGGTGACAGAAAAGATCATCCCACCGTTTTTCTAAGGCGTTAATTATTAAAAGCGAAGGGCCGGAAAGCATTAATCCGGCCTTTTTTTTATTAACTGAACCTATGACTTAGACGGTTGCCCGGTAACAAGATCAATTTGTGAGAGACGTGCCATAGATACCGCCAACTGGCTTTTTGTCAGGTTGATGATGCGAACGCCGCGGCTGGCTCTTCCCTGAGAGGCAATATCCTTCACTTTAAGTCGCAGCATTACACCACCACTGGTCATAATTGTCACTTCATCTGTATCTTTGACAATGCGGGCTGATACGATATTACCGGTTTTGGCCAGTGCTTTTTCATCCATGGTCATTACACCACCGGTCGCGCGGCCTTTGGCGGGGTAGTTCTTTATGGCGGTACGTTTACCATAGCCCTGTTCGGTCATTGTCAAAAGGAAGCTGTCCGGCTCAATCACTTCCATGGAGGTAACTCTGTCACCGTCCGCCAGCTTGATGCCAACGACTCCGGCAGCCTGGCGACCCATGGCGCGAACAGCGGATTCTTTCATGCGGAGAGCTTTGCCCATTCTGGTTACCAGGATGATCTCGTCATTGCCGCTGGTCTGGCGGACCCAGCCGAGCTGGTCACCTTTTTCCAGGCTCATGGCGATCAACCCATTTGTACGGACCGAGGCAAATTCAGATAGAACGACGCGTTTGATCTTTCCACTTACGGTTGCCATGGTGAAATACGATGCCGTTTCAAAATCTTGAACGGCTACCGCGGTTGTGATCTTTTCATCCGATCCAATGGAAAGGATATTCTGGATTGGCATTCCTTTGTCGGTGCGGTTTGCATCCGGGAATTGGTATGCTTTTTCCGAATAAACCTTACCCTGGTCTGAGAAGAAGAGAATGGTGTTCAGACTGCGTGCCGGAATGAGCATCGCGATCTCATCTTCGCTCTTCATGCCCTGTCCGGAAACACCGCGACCGCCGCGTCCCTGGGTTTTATATTGACTGGTCTGTGTGCGTTTGACATACCCGCGCTGGGTGATGCTGATCAGTACAGGAACATCTGCCTGTAGATCTTCTTCGTCCAGCTTTTCTGACGCGTCGTGGGCAATTCGTGTCCGGCGTTCGTCACCGTATTTGTCGCCGATCTGTTTGAGATCTTCTTCGATGACTTTTAGTATCTTGCGCGGATTGGCAAGGAGGTCTTCCAGGTAGGCGATAAGGGTTTTGACTTCCTTTGCCTCTTTTTCGATCTTCTCGCGTTCCAACGCGGCCAGACGGCGTAATTGCATATCCAGGATTGCCTGGGCTTGTATCTCAGTCAGCTTGAATTTCGTCATCAAGCGGGTCTTGGCTACATCAGCATCGGGTGAACGGCGGATGGTGGCGATCACCTCATCAAGGTTGGCCAGCGCGATCAGCAGGCCTTCCAGTATGTGCATACGGGCGCGGGCTTTATCCAGCTCATATTGCGAGCGGCGGGTGATAACATCCTTGCGGTGTTCGACAAAGATATGAAGCGACCGCTTTAGCGACAAAGTGCGCGGTTCACCATCCACCAGCGCCAGTAATTGAACACCGAATGTGGATTGAAGCGGAGTGAATTTAAAGAGCTGATTGAGTACCTTGAGCGGTTCAGCGTTGCGTTTCAATTCAATGACAATACTCATACCGCGGCGGTCAGACTCATCGCGTAAATCGGTAATGTTGTCAATCCGACCCTCACGAACAAGTTCCGCAATACGTTCTATCAGAACCGATTTATTGACCTGATAGGGGATCTCTGTGACCACAATGGCGAACCGGCCTCCACGAATCTCTTCAATGTGGGCTAAGCCACGAAGGACGATACGGCCGCGACCGGTGGAATACGCCTGTCGAATGCCTTCTGTACCGACGATTACACCACCGGTCGGGAAATCCGGTCCAGGGAGCATTTCCATCAACTTATCGGGTGTGATATTGTCGATGTTTTCGTAGTTATTGATCATGTACGTGATGGCTTTAACAAGCTCACGCAGATTATGAGGTGGGATATTTGTCGCCATGCCGACTGCGATACCGGAAGAACCATTTAATAACAGGTTTGGCAGTCGCGAGGGAAGAACGGTCGGTTCTTTTAAAGTACCATCGAAATTGTCAACGAATTCGACGGTGTTCTTTTCGATATCCATCAACATTTCTTCTGCCATCAACCCCAGGCGGGCTTCGGTGTAACGCATGGCAGCCGGAGCATCGCCATCGACTGAACCGAAGTTACCTTGACCGTCAACCAACGGATAGCGCATGGAAAAGTCCTGCGCCATTCGGGCCATGGCCTCGTAAACCGACGAATCACCATGCGGGTGATATTTACCCAGAACTTCACCGACAATACGGGCTGATTTTTTGTACGGTGAGTTGTGGTGGTTGGATAATCCGAGCATGCCAAATAAAATCCGGCGATGAACGGGTTTTAACCCATCGCGGGCGTCCGGAAGGGCGCGTGCGACGATCACGCTCATGGCGTAATCGAGATAGGCTTTCCGCATCTCATGGTCAATATCGACGATGGGATTCACTTCAACAGATGGTTCAGTAGGAACGGGGGGTTCAGGAGTTCTCGGAGTCATAGATGGTATGAATTATACCGCAGAGCTAGAACAAGCTTTGCGTATAGACGTAAAGCTGACTGTATCAGATTTACTGAAAACCTCCCTTTCTGTTTCCTGAAATTTTGCATTTTCCATCGTGGAAACAGGGATGGGAATCTCTGTATTCCTGATTTTCTGTATCTGGATATTGATTAGAACCCGGTGAAAACAGATATGACTCCCATGATCATCATAAATAGTATCTGCAGGGCAAACAATCCCCCCAGAACGTATCCAACAATCATCAAAGGACTCGATGTGGATAAAGTTTGGGCCGGCTGATTCTCAGCCAGTTGGCGGATGATACGGGCCGTTTCTTTGGCCGAGTCAAGCCGGTTCTTCTGAACTGTCCCCTGCCAAACCCAATTCTCACGTCCAGATGGTAGGAAGATCCATTTGCCCGTGTACGTTTCCAAGGCGTTCAAAAATACGGAACCGGGTTTTGTTATCAGATCTGACGGCAGGATAATCGCCTTGTAATTGTTTAACTCATCGGCGCTGTTAATTGCTGTGGCCGGTTGAATGGTCAAAGGAATTCTTGGTGCGATTGCTTTCAGCTTTTCTAAAACAAAGTCTCCAAGTTCCGGAAGTCTATCTGTTATGAGCAAGACGGGGAATGATGCGTGCAGTTCCGCGATGGCTGCCTGTGAAGCCTTGCCATCATTCCGTAATGCTGAGAAATGGTACACAAGCCAGATGATCACAATGGCAAGTGTTGTCGAATCGTAGGCCAGGTTGGTAAGCGGGCTTCCACTGTTTTTTACTGTCACTGTACTGATCAGATTGTATAGAAGCATCCCGGCTGAAGACATCAGCCCGACCACCAGTGAGAATATGATCAGGTAGAGATAGCTTTTGCGTATGACAGACCGCCGGGCATGGTCACCGGCATCATCAATTTGTGATGCTTTCGCCTGTAATCCAGGCCAATTAGACAGCCATACAGGAAGACCAACAGCGAGCATGGACAATGATGAACTAATGGTGCCGGCGTAATAGGAAAACCCTGTAAAGTCTTCGACTAGGATATCGATCATGACTCTGGCTATACCCTGTACGCCAATGAATACAGCCAGATTTCCCAGGAACGAAAGGATATAAAAATAAAACCGGCGAAGGGCATCGCGCTGCAACGGGTTTGTCTCTTCATCAATCGTTTTATTCCACTCACGCCCGAAATAAGCCCAGATGACACCCATCGGAATGGCAAATGAAAGTGCTGTTTTTATCCGTTCCAGAATTTCCACATTCAGAATTGGATGTTGTTCCAGTATTGTCCGCAGAATAACGAATAACACCCAACCCGCACATGAGAGCGTGATAATGACTCCTGCCAGTGCAAGCAGATAGAGCACGATGAGGCGTAATGTGGAGAGTATCTCATCACGGTCTGATAGAGATCTCTGGATTACCTGCCAGTTGTATGCCCAAAGCGGTGTGGCGACCAGTGTAATGGCCAAACCGTTGGACAATAATTCACGGGATAAGTTCGCAAGCCCGGTTGGAATACTGAATATGTATTGCAAAAGATACACAACACTGAAGATGACCAGAACCAGACTGTACAGCATCCATATGTACCGGAATAATCGTCGGGTACCGTGTAGATCATTCCCCGGGGTGTTTGCGGCATATTCTCCCCGTAAAATGTTATGAAAATACAGGAAGACGATGACCATTACAGCTATGGCGACAAGATTATCGGCAACAGTCTGGTCGGAGCCAAGGAATGAGAACGTGTTGTCCAGTTTGAAAAGGGCTGTTGTGCCGCGGTTCACCAACGCGATCACATTCTGCGCGATGGGAATCAGCGTCGCCAGATACACCCCGTAGAGGAATATCTCTCTCAGGAGGCTGGCACGCTCTTCCATTTCATGTTGAATATCCTTTTGAATAAAGAACCAGTGAAAGAGGAATATCGGAAGGCCAACGATTAGAAAAGCAAGTCCACCCGCGATCTGGTCGCCGATCGCATTCAATGATGATGCATCAAACAAGGTTCGCGCCAGTGTAATGACGCTCCACATAACGATTTCAAGGCTGATGAATGCAACAAGATAAAAATAAAGCCGGCGAACGGTACGCATTTTAAGCTCCTGACTCAAGCGATCAATGGATTAATGGAAATTACCTGACTTAGTTCTTGTAATTGTTGTCATACCAGTCATATCCCCAGAACGGGTGTGGAAAATTGCGAATTTTCCATATTCCATCCTCTTTTTCCAGATCAACAGTTTCATGCATGCGCGAGATTTCATTGAATGGTCCGCCATAGCTTCGCTGAATTATTACTGTGACAAAAGCCCTGTCACCTGTAATTGAGCTGGTACCAACGGAAAGACCGGCGCGGCTGTATGATTCAAAGCTGGTGATGAAAAACTCGCGGAATTCGTCGAACTCCGGTTTTTCATTTTCTTTATCATCTGCCAGGAATTCGTAGGCTTTTTCGAATTCCTTTTTCTGAAGAGCAAGAACATAATCCTGAATGATCCCTTCCGGCGTGTTCTCGCCGGTGTACCTTGTCTCACTGCTTCGTGTAACGAATAGAACGATTGATAGTATGGCAATAATGGCAATTCCTGCCAGAATGGAAATGAGGAACCTGTCACGTTTCACGTAATCCTCCTCTGATGGATGAACGGATTAATCTTCATACGCATTGTTATTGTAGCGGTTGCAGAAATAGAAACCAACCCGGTTTCAAATTCCGGGTTGGTAATTTTTACCGAATAAAGATAGATCCTAATCTATGAATTTAAATTCGCCATTGTCCATCGATTCAATACAAACCAACGAAACGATGGGTACTCCAAGGGATTCCAGACTCTTGCGTCCGCCCTCAAAGGATTTTTCGATCAGGGTTCCGATACCTACCAACTCGGCACCTGCTGCCTGTACCAGACGAACCAGTCCCAGGATGGTGGAACCAGAGGCGAGGAAGTCATCGATGATCAAAACCTTTTCTCCTTTGGGGAGATAGTCAGGAGAGACGATAAGATCAACCATATTTCCCTTTGTGTGAGAGGGAGCCACAGTAAAGTAGACCTGGTCGGGCATGGTGACTGGCTTGTGCTTGCGGGCATAGACAACAGGAAGTGAAAGGTGTCTGGCTGCCATTATGGCCGGCGCAATCCCTGATATCTCTGCCGTGAGGATGCGATCGGCCTTACAGTTTGCGAATGACCGGGCAAATTCCGCCCCACAGGCATCCATCAACGCCGGGTCAACCTGGTGATTGATGAAACTATCCACCCGTAAAATGCCATTCTGTAAATATCTTCCTTCTGCCAGAATTCGATCTTTTAATGCCTGCATGCCGTGCCTCCTGAAAATATTCCGGTAATTGTATCTTTATTTTTCTGATTATCAAAAAATAGAGGTAATTATCCGTGTTAAAATTTTGGAAGCATGTTAAATCCCATCCATGTTATTCTGGCTTCCAATTCACCCCGTCGGCGGGAACTTTTAACTCTAACCGGTTGGTCATTTTCATCCCGGCCTGCCAATATCGATGAAACCCCGCGGCCGGGAGAAAAACCGGCGGCTTACGTCACGCGATTGGCGCAAGAAAAAGCCCTGGCATGTGCAATGGATGGAACTGGACTGGTTCTGGCAGCGGATACCATTGTGGTCTTCGAAGACCGATTGTTGGGGAAACCGGTTGATTCAGACGATGCCCGTCGAATGTTGGAAGCACTGCGGGCAAAGAAACATCGGGTGATGACGGCTATCAGCCTTCTTGATCTTGCGACCGGTCGGTTGGAGAATGAGCTTTGCGTCTCTATTGTCCCCATGCGCAGGTATTCGGACAGCGAAATTGACAAGTATGTGATGAGCGGTGATCCGCTTGATAAAGCCGGAGGTTATGCAATTCAGCATGCTGGTTTTCATCCTGTGGGGAATTTTCAAGGCTGCTTTGCCAGTGTTATGGGGCTTCCCTTATGCCACCTAAAACGGTTGGCCGCGCGGTATAGTTTAACTGTTTCAAATAGCATGGTGTCTGATTGTGAACGGGCAAACCGGTATGATTGCCCCATTCACAATCTGGTGGAACAAGGAGCAATTGTTGGCTGAGAACCAGACAAATTCCCGATCCCTGTCAACCCGTGTCTTTGGCTGTTTCTGTGCTTTGATGATACTGGCGGTGTCATGCACTCCTTCTTCCTTTGCCACGGATGGGATTATGGCACCTTTACCGACGGTTAGTCCTTCCGCTGGTGTGGATGGTGCCCGTGGTGTCGTTCAGTCCTTTCTCGATGCCTGGAAAATGGAAGACTATGACCAAATGTACAATCTGATCACACGTGTCAGCCGTGATGCGGTCACGCGTGAAGATTTTGAATCAAGGTATCGCGAGGTTGCCCAGCATTTGGGTTATGAGGATCTCGAAGGGTCCATCCTTTCCATGCTGCCTTCCGGTATGTCCGCGCAGGTAGCTGTCCATGTGATCTACCGGACAATCGTTTTTGGGAAAATGGAACGTGATGTGATCATGAACATAACTACGGAGGATGACGATTGGCGGATCCAGTGGGATGATGGATTGATCCTTCCGGAATTGCATGGCGGCAATTTCCTTACATCCGAATACACCTCATCAGGCCGTGGTGATATATATGACCGGAACGGCATTCCGATCGCGGCACAGGTCAACGCGATGGCCATCGGATTGAAACCGGCAGATCTGCTCAAACCGCAGGAAGGGAATCTGTTGCTGGCGTTGTCAAAATTGACAGGTAGGCCGAGTGATTCGATAAAACGTCAGATCGATGAGAACAGGGACGCGATGTATATTCCCATCAGCGAAGTAACAGCCCAGGCCGCCCAACAGATGTCTGAAGAGTTAAGCCTTTTGCATGGGTTGGTATTGACGCCGTACAATGGTCGTTTGTACTTTGATGAAGGAGCCGCTCCGCATAGTGTCGGTTACCTGTTAAAAATCTCAGAAGAACAAATAGAGGAATACCGGCGAAAAGGGTATTCGGGAGAAGAAAAAGTTGGTGTAGCCGGACTGGAAGCCTGGGCGGAAGAGCAACTGGCTGGCCATCCGGGTGGCACAGTTTATCTTCGGGATTCAAAGGGGAATATATTAACCCGCCTGGCTCAGGCAGATTCAAAATCACCGCAATACATGCACACCACCCTGGACAAAGACCTGCAGATACAGTCACAACGTGCCATGGAGGGCTTCCGCGGGGCTGTTGTTGTATTGGAACGTGATTCAGGCAGAATACTGGCTCTCGTATCCGCGCCGGGATATGACGCGAACCTTTTCGAGACCGCTAGCTACAATTCCAGTTTTCAATTGAATGAAGCGTTGAATGATCCTGAACACCGTCTGTTAAATCGTGCCACCCAAAGTGCCTATCCAATGGGATCGATATTCAAAATCGTCACCATGGCTGCCGCTCTGGAGAGTGGATATTACCGATCCAATACCATCTATGACTGCGGATATCGTTTTACCGAATTACCCGGTGTTACGCTATATGATTGGACATATACCTATAAAAAGAGTCCCAGCGGCAAAATCGACCTTGTAGCCGGTCTGGTTCGATCCTGCAATCCGTATTTCTGGCATATTGGGCTTGACCTATTCAAGAAAGGTGAAGCCAATGATATGGTGACCCACGCCGAAATGTTTGGTCTGGGCCGGAAGACAGGTATTCGGGAGTTGGAAGAAGTTGCCGGTCAGGTTCTGGAACCAAAGAGTGAAGGTGATGCGGTTCAATTATCAATCGGGCAGGGTTCCATGTTGGCAACACCGCTTCAAGTGGCTGTCATGATTTCTGCCATTGGAAATGGCGGCAATTTATACCGGCCATTTATTGTTACGAAATTTACATCAGCAGATGGAGAAGAGATAACATCCACATCTCCTGAAGTGTTGAGCAAATTGGAGGAGCGGCCGCAGATCATGGATGTGATCCGGACAGGAATGCGGCGGGTGATCACGGACGAAAAAGGTACAGCGCAGGCTGCCATGGCTGGAATTCAAATACCCATTTACGGTAAAACAGGAACAGCGGAAGGCGCGTCAGATGATCCACACTCCTGGTTCGCGGGTTATACCGATGGAGCCAAGGAAACGAATAAGCCGGATATCACTATTGTTGTTATTGCTGAAAATGCCGGTGAAGGCTCCATGGTAGCGGCGCCAATATTCCGTCGGATCATCGAGATATACTATAACGGACGACCTTCAAAATTGCTTCCCTGGGAATCTTCGTTGTACACACGGCGTGATCCAACACCGACCCCCGCCGTCACTGAAACGGAGACTTTACCCCTGATTACTGACACCCCCTGACAATGACTAACGAATATCTTTCCGGTCTTGTGATACGGACTCAATCTGGATTTGCGTGGGTTTATACGCCATCTGGAGTCTATATCTGCCGGATTCGCGGGAAATTGAAACAACATCATTCACTCAGTGATATTCTGGCCGTGGGGGATACAGTGGATATTTCTCCAGGTGGCAAGGATGAAGGGATGGTGGAATTTGTTCATCCGCGCGAACGGGTTCTTTCACGGCAGGCACCGGAAGCCCGCGGCGTTCGCGAGCAGGTTCTGGTGGCCAACCCCGACCAGGTGATCCTGGTCTTCGCCTGTGCCGACCCGCCGCCGCATGTTCGTATGGCAGACCGTTTTCTGATCGGATTGGAAAAACACGGGATACCAGCACGGATAGTACTGAATAAGAAGGATATCGGCGACCTTCCAGCCATAGAGGCCATGTTTAGGCACTACGATGGATTGGGTTTCCCCGTGCATTATGTTTCAGCAAAGATGAATGAAGGGATGGAAGAACTTCGGTCTATCCTCGTTGGAAAGCTATCTGTTCTTGCCGGGCCTTCCGGTGTGGGAAAAACAAGTCTGCTTAATGCTTTACAGCCGGGATTGGGAATGCAGGTAAGGGAAGTTAGCAAGTTTTCATCAAAAGGACGGCATACCACCCAGGTTCGCGAGCTTTTCCCGCTGGATGGTGGAGGTTGGCTGGCTGACCTTCCCGGCATCCGAAGTCTGGGGTTGTGGGATATACAACCGGAAGAGTTGGATGGCTATTTCCGTGAGATACGAGACCTGGTGCCTTATTGTCAATTTAACGATTGCACACACCGCAACGAACCTGGCTGTGCCGTGCGTAAAGCAGTGGAAGAGGGCAAGATCAACCCGGTGCGTTATGATTCGTATTTACGGCTGCGGTTCGGGGACGAAAAATGATTCGCTCCCGTTTATTTTTTCGTGAAAAAATGGTCGTTTGACATCGCAAAAAAAAACAGATAGAATATCAACACTTGCCGATGCCTCCGGAAGCTCTCTGGAAGGCTCTGTTTGTTTATTGAATTAGTAGTAAATCTTCTGAATCGAGGTTTTTATTGCATGACGGAAATCCTAAGTGTGCAAGGCCTTGAAACGCAATTTCGAACCCGTGAAGGGATTGTTCATGCAGTAAATGGCGTTTCATTTAATCTTGAAGAGGGGGAGACTCTAGGTATAGTAGGTGAAAGCGGTTGTGGAAAAAGCGTTTCAGTAATGTCAATGTTGCGCCTGATCCCCTCTCCGCCGGGGAAAGTAGTTGCAGGTAAAGCGATCTATCAGGGAAAAGACCTTCTTTCCATGTCTGATGATGAGATACGCCACATACGTGGATCACAGATCAGCATGGTTTTTCAGGACCCGATGACTTTCTTCAATCCGGTTTTAACGATCGGGCAACAGGTATCGGAACCGCTCGAAGTTCATACCGATATGAATCGAAAAATGGCGTATGACCGCGCCGCGGAGGTGTTGGAATTGGTTGGAATTCCCCGCGCGAAAGAACGGTTGGACGATTATCCACACCAGTTCTCCGGTGGTATGCGGCAGCGTGTGATGATTGCCATGGCGCTGATTACCAATCCTCAACTGTTGATTGCCGACGAACCTACCACCGCGTTGGATGTAACCATTCAGGCGCAGATTGTGGAACTGGTTCAGCGATTAAGGCAGGAACTGGGTATGGCGATCATCTGGATCACCCATGACCTGGGCATTATTGCTGGACTGGCAAAAAGGGTTGCCGTCATGTATGGCGGGTGTATTGTCGAGGAAGCGGCTGTGAAAGAGCTCTATTCAAATCCACTGCATCCTTACACCCGCGGTCTTTTGGGCAGCCTGCCCAGACTTGATGTAACCGATCACCGCCGGCTGGTTTCAATTGATGGAATGCCACCAATTCTTATGGAAAAACCCCGGTCTTGTCCCTTCCTTTCGCGTTGTCCGTTTGCGGTTGAACACTGTAAATCAGAAAATCCCGCGTTGATAAATCTATCCCCACATCATAAAGTGGCTTGTTGGGTGGATCCCAACACGGGAAGGGAATACTAATGGCAGAACGAGAAGTCTTACTTAAGGTTGATCGATTGGTAAAGTATTTCCCTATCATGCAGGGATTCGTGTTTAAGTCACACAAAGGAGACGTCCATGCAGTAGATGATGTCTCTTTTGATATCTATTCCGGGGAAACCCTTGGATTGGTGGGTGAATCGGGTTGTGGAAAATCCACAACCGGCAGAACCATTCTTCAGCTTTATCGTCCAACCTCCGGTCATGTTTATTTTAAAGGCCAGGACCTTGTGACGATGAGAGGTGAGAGCCTGCGAAAAACCCGGAAGAAAATGCAGATGATCTTCCAGGACCCGTATGCCAGCTTAAATCCAAGGATGAAGATCAGCGATATCATCGCGGAGCCCATGATCATCCATAATACCCACAGTGGGAAGGAATTACGTGACCGGGTGTTGCATTTACTGGAACTGGTGGGTCTGAACACGGCATTTGCCAGCCGGTATCCGCACGAATTTTCAGGTGGACAGCGTCAACGAATTGGAATTGCCCGTGCGCTGGCCCTTGATCCCGACCTGATTATATGCGATGAGCCGATTGCCGCGTTGGATGTATCTGTCCAGGCGCAGGTCGTTAATTTGTTGGAAGACCTGCAACGCGAATTAAAACTGACGTATCTATTTATCGCACACGACCTTTCCATGGTTAAGCATATAAGTAACCGGGTGGCGGTGATGTATCTGGGGATTATCGCGGAAAAAGCAAGCCGTGATGAGCTCTACCATAATCCGTTACATCCATATACAAAGGCTCTATTATCGGCAGTACCTATTCCGGATCCCGTAGCTGAAGAGAAACGAAGGCGGACAATTCTGGAAGGTGATGTTCCATCACCGGTAGATCCGCCCAGCGGTTGTCGGTTCCGGACAAGATGCCCGATCGCGCAGGCTGTTTGCGCCGAATCCCGGCCGGAATTGCGTGAGATCTCTCCCGGCCACTTTGTGGCCTGCCATCTTGCCAAATTGTGAGCAGATATAAAAAAGGAGGTGATATTTCACCCGATATATCAGCAAGTCCTAAGCAAGCTTAGTTCAAAACCCATTTTTTTGAGAGGAGAAGCACTATGCGTAACAGATTTATTCTTTTGACGTCGTTGGTTATGATTGCCAGCATGCTTTTAGGCGCCTGCCAACCGCAGCCTGCGGCCGGCACAACCCCTGAAGCACCCGCCCCGGCTGCTGCCGCCAAAGGACCTGAGTTCAAAAACCCCGACACCATCACATTCGTGACCGGTGCCGGCGAACCCGAGACCTTGGACCCCGCCTGGACCTATGAGACCGCCGGTTCCACCGTCGAACTCAACCTCTATGAAGGTCTGACCTTCTTCAAACGGGAAAAGACAGACGAATTCATTCCGGCTCTGGCTACCGAATGGAAAACCAGCGATGACGGACTTGAATGGACTTTCAACATCCGCGAGGGTGTGAAATTCCACGAAGGTGGCACGCTCGAGGCCCATGACGTTGCCTACACCGCCCAGCGCGCATTCCTGCAGGGTCGTATCGACGGCTGGCAGTGGATTGTCTATGAAGCCTTCTATGGCCCCGATATGGCCATGGCCGGCATCAAAGACTTTGCTGCCGCTTTCCTGGCTCCTGAAGACGCCGAAGAACCCCCGGCTTTCGAAGACATCGCCGAAGAAGATCTGGTTAAAGTCTGCGAAGATATCAAATCCAAGATCGTGGCCGATGATGACGCCGGAACTGTAACTTACAAGTTCAAACAACCTGTTCCCTGGATGCTTGCCCTTACCTCACAGCAGTTCCTTGGTGGTATCCTGGATAAGGAATGGATGGCCGAGAATGGTGATTGGGATGGCGATTGCGCCACCTGGACCAAATACGCTGATCCTTCCGCTGAAAACACCATCCTCTTCAACAAAGCCAACGGTACCGGCCCCTACAAGCTGGATCACTGGACCCCCGGCGAAGAGATCGTTATGGCTGCCAATGAAGATTACTGGCGCACCGAACCCATGTGGGAAGGTGGCCCCAGTGGCGTAGCCAGCATCAAACGTGTTGTGATCAAGAACGTTGACGAATGGGGCACCCGCCTCTCCATGCTGCAAGCCGGCGATGCGGATGAGATCTATACACCCCCGCAGTACCGTGCTGAACTTGAACCATTTGCCAAAGTCACCTGCGGCATCGATGAATCGTCCTGCAAGGAAGACAAAGCTGACGGTTACCTGCAGTTCTTCCGCAAACTGCCTATGCCTGCCATTACCCCGGCACAGCTCAACTGGCAGATCAATGTTGAAGGCGGAAACCCGTATGTTGGTTCCGGCGAGATGGATGGCAATGGTCTCCCGGCTAACTTCTTCTCCGACCTGCACATCCGCAAAGCTTTCTCCACCTGCTTCGATTACGATGCGATGGTTAAAGACGCCCTGGCCGGTGAAGGTGTTCAGGCACAGGGTCCTATCCCGCAGGGTATGATGGGTTATCTGGCCGATCAGGCTCCGTTGAACAAATTCGACCCCGCTGTCTGCGAGGCCGAGTTCAAAGCTGCCGACCTCGATGGTGATGGAATCGCCGCCGGTGAGGATGAGGACGATATCTGGGAAAAAGGCTTCTACATGCAGATCGCCTACAACTCTGGTAACGACACCCGCCGTCTGGCTGCTGAAATCCTGAAAGCCGGTATTGAAGCTGTCAATCCGAAATTCTCAATCGCCGTGCTCGCCATGCCGTGGCCTGTGCTTCTTGAAAGCCGCCGCCAGGGCAAGCTCCCCATCTACGTGGGTGGCTGGGTGGAAGACTACCACGACCCGCACAACTGGGTGAACCCGTTCCTGTATTCACAGGGTGCCTACGGCCGTATCATCAATATGACCGATGATTACAAAACCAAGTATGACACGATCATTGTTGAGGGCGCTGAGGCAAATGGTGTTGAGGCTCGTACCCCGATCTATGAAAAGATCCAGACCATGTCACAGGAAGATGCTGTGAATATCTGGATGTATCAGGCTATGGAAGGTTATCCGTTCCAGTCTTGGATCAAGGGCTTCTACTTCAATCCTGCTTATGGAAATCCGGACTACGGTTGGGTTTACTCGTTATCCAAAGTAGCCCCGTAATCTGAAAAAGTTTATTTGATATGAACTGATCCGGGAGCCGTGAGAAATTGCGGCTCCCGGAAAAGCGCAATAAAAATCCCCCGCCTGCTTGTCATTTGAGCGGGATGGGACCTGGAGGTGCCATTTGTCAATGCTTTCCTTTATCATTCGCCGGCTATTGATCCTTCCGCTTCTGTTGCTGGCTGTGACCATTTTGATCTTTTCCATGTTATCGATGTTAACCCCCTATGAGCGTGCCTCTCTGTACGTACAGGATATCCCCAAACGCCAGGGAGCCATGGAAGCGATCATAAAAAAATATGGTCTCGATGATCCGGTGCCTGTACAGTACTGGCGCTGGATGACCGGCACAAAGGATCCGCAGACCGGTGAGAGAGAAGGGGGCGTTATCTATGGCAATCTTGGCTGGTCCAAGACCGGCAAGGGTACTGTGTGGGAAGTGATCGGGCGTCGTCTACCCGCCACAGCAGAATTGGCTTTATGGACTGCCATTCCCATGGTTGGAATTGGCATCTGGCTGGGGGTGGTATCCGCTGTAAACCATAATAAGTTCATTGACCAGATATTGCGTGTTTTCAGTATTGTTGGCTGGTCAATTCCTGTTTTCGTTTTTGGTCTTCTTGTCCTTCTATTCTTCTATGCCAAACTTGGATGGTTCCCGCCCGGGCGGTTATCCGACTGGGCGATGCAGGTAATTCAATCTGCCGACTTTATCCGCTATACCAATATGAATACCATAGACGCTCTACTGAACGGGCGTTTGGATGTGTTTCGTGACGCATTACTTCACCTGGTTCTCCCTGTCCTGACACTTGCGTACCTGGACTGGGCTTATCTACTCCGCGTTACCCGCTCTTCCATGCTGGATACGCTGAACCAGGATTACATGACTACTGCCCGCGCCAAAGGTTTAAGCGAACGAAAGGTGATCAGCCGGCACGCAGTTCCCAACGCGCTGATCCCGGTCGTAACTGTGGGTGCTTTGATGCTCATAGCGCTTCTAAATGGTGTGGTTATTACAGAGACAATTTTTAGTATTCCAGGAATGGGTTCTTTCCTGGCTGATGCCGCCCTGTCATTGGACGTTGTGTCTGTGCTGGGCGTGACAATGTTCAACTGCCTGATACTGCTGCTTGGCAATCTAATCGTCGATATTTTGTATGGCATTATCGACCCGCGTATTCGCTTACAGTAAAACTCGGCAAAGGATGAGGATCTCATGGATGTTGTAAGAAGGTTAGTTAAAAATCCCACATCTCTGCTTGGCATAGTTCTTTTGCTGGGTTTTGTCATTGTGGCAATCGCTGCGCCGTTAATAGCGCCTCCGGAAGAAAATGCCCGGAATATCTACATTATTCCACGCGATGGATTTAGTAATCAGCCCCGACCTCCAAGCGAGGCGCATCCCCTGGGCACAACTGAAGGGCAATATGACATTCTGTACGGTGTGGTCTGGGGAACGCGCACAGCTTTTCGCGTGGGTATAGTAATCACGTTGATCACTACGTTTATCGGTCTGATCATCGGCTCATTGGCCGGTTTCTATGGCGGTTGGGTTGACGAGGTGTTGATGAGGATCACCGAAGTATTTCTGGTGTTCCCATTCCTGTTGGCAGCCATTACGCTGACGTCAGTTTTGCAGACTGTTTATGGACGAGGAGAAGCAAACTTCCTGGTGTATCTGGCCAAGGGTTTGGCCATGCTCACATTCTTCCAGAGTCCGATGACAGACCTGGATCCGATCCAAATCCAGATACTGACAGGTATGCTGGCGATTATTGTCTTTGGCTGGATGACATACGCCCGTGTGATACGGGGAAATATTCTGGCTGTCAAGGAACAGGAATATGCTGTGGCTGCCAAGCTGATTGG
Source organism: uncultured Leptolinea sp. (assembly GCA_964446955.1). Classification (GTDB taxonomy): domain Bacteria; phylum Chloroflexota; class Anaerolineae; order Anaerolineales; family Anaerolineaceae; genus Leptolinea. The sequence goes on along the minus strand of CAYUQJ010000002.1, from coordinate 156,013 downwards.
CGCCAGCGATATCCGTATTCTCTTCCGCCACCTGTTGCCAAACGCTGTATTCCCTGTACTTGTTCTTGCTTCCATGGACATTGGCTCCTATGTGTTGACATTTGCTGCCCTGAGCTTCCTTGGGCTGGGTGCGCAGCGTGGATACGCGGACTGGGGGCAGATGATCAGTTTTGCCCGCAGTTGGATCCCTTCACTGGGGACATACTGGCACATAGTCGTGTATCCAGGTATGGCTATCATCCTTTTTGTGCTTGCATGGAACCTGGTAGGAGACGCTCTTCGGGATATTCTTGATCCTCGCATGCGGGGACGCGGAAACGATTAATTATTCCTTTAGAAACCGGAGGACTTGATGAAAATCAGGTCCTTTTTTTTTGCCACAAGCCCTATTTTCAGTACGATCAAAATGATGAAGTAAACGACAAACATCACTATGAAATTCGCAGGTAACGGTCAAACGGCATACTGGCGATATGAGGAATTACGAAAACAAGGGTGCACTTCTCCACTTTATGAGATGTGGATCATTTAGTAACATCAGTCGTATGCTGCCCAAAAGTTTTCACAAATTGGATATATTCTCCGGAATGAGTACAAGTAGTATTGACTGCATCATTCCGATTCTTGAAGCCTGTTCTTTTTCTGGAAAAGAAACCATTTATGAACAGAATCAGGACGCCGCTTATTTTTATATTCTTGTGTCAGGGGAGGTTGTTGTAAAGCACAAACCTTATGACGGCGACGTGATAACAATTGCTCGTGTTTGCCCTGAAGATGTCATCGGGTGGTCAGCCGCTTTGGGGAGGCCGAAATATTCATCATCAGCATATGCCGAAGTCCCATGCGAGCTAGTGCGCATAGATGTTGTCGCGATGCGCGATTTTTGCCAAAATAATCCTCAACTGGGAAAAAGTTTACTGGAAAAGTTTGCACAAGGGATTGCTTATCGGCTTAAAAGCACATATGATGAAGTGCTTGCATTGTTATTTCATGGAATGGAACTCCTTCCAGAAAAGTGAATGGTAAATGATTGTTACTCCTCCCGATTTCTCTGACCAGGTGCGGATCCAGGCTTTAGTGGAACAGCTGGACGCGTATATTAATATGTATCATGGCGGCTCGGTTGAGCTGATTGATTTCGATGGCTCGACACTTAAGGTTCGACTTGGGGGTGCCTGCCTGGGCTGCCCACTATCTCCGGTAACCTTGCACGGTTGGGTTGAAGGAACCATTCATCAATTTTTTCCCAACGTGAAAGTAGAAGAGGGATAATAATCCGGGGGTGGAAAACTCTGACGGTTAAGAAGTTCATTCCGGATTGGGGGAAACATACCAACTGGTTTATGTCCAGTGGGAACATTTTCCGGTTCGATGGAGATAAGATACCAACCATTGTCCAGTAATGGTTAATGCTAGAATATCAAATATCAACGAACCTATGAAAGGCTGTCCGGTGGAAACTAAACCAGAGAAACCTAATCGTGGTCAGGAAGAAAACCAATCCGAAAACAATACACTGTTGGAAAATGAAACAGGTGAAGTAACAAAGCAGCCTGAAGGCGTATTCGCGAATTATATTAATCGAATGTGCGCGGCATTTAATTGGAAAACCCGTGAATTCGACAATGAACACGCTGTTATTGAATTTACTGTTGATCAATTGCGGGCACAAACACTTTTCATTTTTTGCTTTGATGATGATCTTGAGTTCTCTGTTCCAAGTTTTGCCGCGTTTGACTCATTGGAAAAAATCCCGCATTATATTTCCACTTCTTTGTTGCAGGTAAACGCTAAGACGAAAATTGGATTTTGGTGCGTTGAACAAATTGGGGAAAAGCTGGTGTATTCATACATGCATAACGCGAGCATGGCACAAACAGACGAATCAGCGTTCAAAGATATCATCACCACACTGATACAACGCGTGGATGATTTTGAAAACTTGCTGGTAAAAATGTCAGAGCAAGGAAAAGCCGGGGAAGAAGAACCGCTTCAATAGGTATTTATGGCGTAGTGGAGCGTGTTTCCGTGCGACGTTCCCATTCTTTCGCTGCCGCGCGAACGAGTGAGACAGCAGACTCATCTGTAATGGAGTCGATACCGACAAATCGCTCCTGTCCAACCCACACAATCACGCCATCGTTTTTCTCTTCCATCAGTTTTATGTGCCGGGTTGGATTGTCTGATCGTGCGATCAGTTCCTGGAGTATCTCGTCAACCTGTTCAACCATGGTTGTTGCCTGCTTCTTGGGCTTGTCGGCTGCGGCTGTTGCGGCGGATACAGGTGGCGCAGGTGGTGCTGTTGGTGCTGTTGGTGCATAAACGGGGACTACCGGAGGAACCTGCGCCTGGACAGGTATGGTCGGTGTTACCGGGGCAGGCGGAGGTGCGGGTAAGGGTTTTTCCGATGGTATGGGGTCCGTATTTACCAGAATGGATGCTTTTACCTGTGATGGAGCTTGTTCAGTCTTGATTTCAGGTTCAGCTTTCACTGTTCTTTCTTTTTCTGTTTCTTCGAGTTTCTCGGGTTTTTGAGGTAAAAGTTCATTTGAATCAATTTCCAGCCAGACCGCCAGTTCTTTGATCAGGTCAATGAATCGTTTCTTTTGAGCCGGATTCAAAGGCGCGGATGATGCCAGAAGGTGTCCACTTGTTTCTACAAAAAGGCCGGGGCCTTTCTTTTCCCGCCATAGGCGTACCAGCTCGGTATATTTCTCGGGGTCGGCAAGCGGCAGGTGTTTTTCAGTGTGTTGAATACTCTTCTCTGCAACGGGAGTTGGTTGGGATGGTGTTTCAGAGTCTTTTTTTCTTTTGGACAGTAAAGTGACAGCCCGTCCGGCAAAAAAGCCCACGAACAAAAACACGAAAACCATAACAACAGTGAAACTGATAGGAATTTCTGGACTCATGTTCATACCCCTTTCGGCTGGCACCTCGGGCAAAAATGTGTCCCGCGTTGACCCGCTACAATACGCTCTATGGTTGTTCCGCAAATCGGGCAGGGTTTCCCGGTAAGCTGATACACCCGGAAAGTATTTTGAAAGTCACCACCGCGGTAAACCCAATCAATGCTTGCGCCATTGCGTTTAATACCCTCGGATAATGTTTCGCGGATAGAACTCAACAGTCTTTCGGATTCAATTAAGGAGAGGCTGTCGCTTAAACGCAATGGATGAATTCCTGCCCGATGCAGGCTTTCATCAGTATAAATATTACCCAACCCCGCAAGAAAAGATTGGTCTAATAAAAGAGATTTTATTGATTTTTTCCTACGATGCAAATTAACGAAAAGCCAATCCACTGTAAGAGACGGATCAAAAGGTTCAATACCCAGCCTGGAAAAGATATAAGCCGGATCATCCACGTACCAGACACGACCGAATTTGCGGGCATCATTAAAAACCAGGTGTGACCCGTTGGTGAAATACAGAATAAAACGATCGTGAGGAAGCAGTGGTTCATCTATGGATTGAACCACCCGGAGATCACCGCTCATGCGCAAATGAATTAGAAGATATCCCCGGTCAAGCTGAATGTTGATGTATTTTCCGCGTCGCGAAACATCTACGACGGTGCATCCGGCGATACGCGTGTGAAACTCATCAATGGTTGGAACCGCCAGGGTCTTCGGCCAGAGGATTTTTGCCGATTCCACGGTACTCTCTGGAATGGGAAACCCTCCCCGTCCACCCAAACGGAGGGCACGAACGATCGTCTCTACTTCAGGCAGCTCCGGCATGACTGTGGCCTATTCGTTGAACAATGCTCCAACAGAACGGCCTTCATTGGCCCGCATGATGACTTCACCCAGTAATCGGGAAACGGACAGAATTTTGAGACGATCACCGAAAAACGCAGCTTTCTGGGCGGGTATCGGGATTGTGTCGGTGGTCACAAATTCGGTCACGGGAAGAGCTGAAAGCACCTGGGGAGCCGGATCCGACAAGACCGGATGAACAAAGATCATAAATATATTGCGAGCGCCGCAGCTTTTAACCAGGTTGACCGCCTGAACCATGGACCCGCCCGTGTTGATCTCGTCATCCACAATGATTGCGTCCCGATCCTGTACGTCGCCAATAAACGTCAGAGCTTCCGCTTTTGAGTCGTTGGAGACGCGGCGTTTTTCAATGAAAGCCAGCGGAATGTCCAGTTTTTGAGCGAAGTTGCGGGCTTTTTTGGCAAAACCAAGATCAGCTGTAACCACAACGGGGGAATTCATGGTGGGAAGTTTTTTCTTAAGATAATCTGTCAAAATGTAAAAAGCCGTCATCACATCGCCGGGGATGGAGAAAAACCCCTGAATCTGGCCGGCATGCAGATCCATGGTGATATATCGGTCGGCACCTGCCACTTCGATCATATCGCAGACCAGGCGGGCGGTTATTGGAACCCGCGGTTGGTCTTTCTTATCTGAGCGGGCGTAGCATAGATATGGGATGACGGCTGTTATCCGTGCCGCTGAGTCCAATCGCAGGGTCTGAAGCATGATCAGCAATTCCATCAGGTTGCGGTGTACTGGCGCAGATGTTGTTTGAATTACATAACAATCCTGTCCACGCACGCTGGTGTGCAATTGAACGAACAGGTTGTCATTGGGGAATACGATCACATCCCTCTCACAAAGAGGCATACGCAAATATCCGGCAATATTGGAAGCCAGCTCAGGACATCCCGTACCCGCGTAAAGTTTCACATCTCCATATTGGATCCGGTCATGCCGGATATGTACTGCATTGGGCATTTCTTCCTCCTGACCTTGCTTTAGGCCTCAGTATTTTGCCATTTTTCTCGCAGGATACCCATACCAATGACATCAAGAAAAGGTCGTTTCATTAACTTTTGTACAAACATGGCTCATCATCGATGGGGTGGTGCGTGTGAACCACCAGATTTTTGATCATATCCGGATTGGTTATCCCATGAACCAGATAAGTCGGATCGGAAGGTTTCAGCGCTCGTAATCGAATTCTTTTTTCTGTAGACATGATCATTCTAAAAAAACGTGTTCTCGTGGTCTAAGGGTCAAGCCGTGTTGGACCACGGAACACAAAGACGGCTTCGCGGACGTTGTCCAGATGGAGCATGATCATCAACAGACGGGAAAGTCCAAGACCAAAACCTCCGTGTGGCGGGCAGCCGTATTTGAAGTAGTCCAGATACATTCCAATGACGTCCAGATTTAGCCCTTTTTCAATGGCCTGTTTTTCCAGTACATCACGGCGATGTTCACGTTGTGCACCGGTTGTAATCTCAAGCCCGTTGGCGATCAGGTCGTAGCTCTTGGTAAGTTTTGGATTGTCCGCATGGCGCATGTGGTAAAACGGACGGACTTCTATCGGCCAGTCTTTCAGAAAGAGAAAATCATGATCGTAGGTTTCCTTGACATAGGCACCCAGCTCCCGCTCTCCGCCCGGGTCAATATCTCCCTTGGTTTCAGCTGGAACAACATAGTTGCGATCTTTTAACACTTTCTGCGCTTCGGCCATAGTGAGTCGCGGGAAGGGAACAGAGGGAACAACAAGGTCAAAACCGAACCGCTCCTTGATTTCATCACCGTGAATCTCTTTGACTTTCTGATATGTATACTGGATGAGCTGCTCCTGGAAGGACATCACATCTTCATGGCTGTCAATCCAGGAAATCTCCGTGTCAATGCTGGTGAACTCGGTCATGTGACGTGATGTGAAGGAGGGATCAGCGCGGAATGCTGGTCCGATCTCAAAGACGCGTTCGAAACCTGCGGCCATGGCCATCTGTTTGTAAAATTGCGGTGACTGAGCCAGATAGGCTTTGCGTTCGAAATAGTCCAATTCAAACAGTTCAGCGCCGCCTTCACTGGGTGTTCCCACCAGTTTTGGAGAATGTATCTCGATGAATTTATTCTTCAGCCAGAACTCCCGCATGGCATTTTCGGCCGTGGTCTGGATTTTGAAGATAAGCAGATTTTCCGGACGGCGAAGGTCCATATAACGCCAATCGAGGCGGTAATCCAACGCGGGAAGCGTATCGCCAAACGGCTCAAAAGCCAGAGGAGATTCCGCTTTCGCGTTAACTTCGATCGATTCGAGCTGCATTTCGATCCCGCCAAGCTTGACGATCGGGTTATCAATCACTTTTCCTGAGATCGTAAGGGCGGATTCAACCCCGCAACTTGAGATCAGGGCAGCCTGATCGGGACTGGCAGCTTTTTCAACCACGATCTGTACGGCTCCGGTCTGATCGCGCAGAACCAGAAACTGCATTTTCTTCTGGTCTCGTAAGACTTGCAACCAGCCCTGAACAGTTACAGTCTGTCCGATTTTGCTGCGCAGGTCGCCGATAAGGGTTCGTTCCATAAGTTCATTCCTCCAGTGAAAAAATCGAAAGTTTATTTTAAATGAATTGGTGTGGATTTGTTGGTGTAATCTGATACGATCAGCTCTTCAGCCAGATGAAAAGGCGAAACAGAGCGGGTAAAGAGCCTGTCCAGGGCCCGGTCATATTCCAGGGGATTCATACGGGAGAGCCATGTCTGGAAGAGAACTTCCCGAATCAGGTTTTCCAGATCGCGCCGCAGCCGTTTCTTCTGCCCGGACAACCATAAGCCGGAAGATTTCAAATAGCTGTTGTGGGCGCGAAGGGCGGTGATAACATCCGTAATACCTTCACCGCTGGTCGCAATGGTGCGAAGCAATGGGATATTCCATCCGGTTTCCTGTTCTTTGGGTGGCAGGGCGGCAGGCCAATCACTTTCCATATAATGGTGATAATCTGCCGAAAGGGGAAGCCCGGCCGGGTTCATATCCAACATGGCACGCAGGGTTTGTTCTGTCTGTTCCACGCCGGTATGGTCTGCCTTATTGATGGCGATCACACTGGCGATCTCCAGTATCCCGGCTTTGATGGCCTGAATATCATCTCCCGCGCCGGGGTTCTCGACGAGAAGCACGGTATGGGCGAGGCGGGCGATTTCGATTTCAGACTGCCCTACCCCAACCGTCTCGATCAGAATGATGTCAAATCCGGCAGCGTCCATGGCGGTGACCATTTCAGAGGCGGCATGAGATAAGCCGCCAAGTGTTCCCCGGGTTGCCACCGAACGGATGAAGACACCCTCGTCCCCGCTCAGATCACGCATCCGGACCCGGTCGCCCAGAACGGCGCCGCCCGTGAACGGGCTGGTTGGATCTACTGCCAGAATGGCGACCTTTGATGCTTCACTGCTGTCTGAGGGGTGGCGGAATTCCCGTGCCAGTTGGTTGACGAGAGTGGATTTACCGGAGCCTGTCGGCCCGGTTACACCGATGATATGCGCACGGCCGGCATGCTGGAACAGAACATCCAACACCCGCCGGCTTTCGGATGTGTCATTTTCTATCTGAGTAAGTGTGCGCGCCAGCGCAAGCCGGTCACCTTGCAGAAGGGCGTCAACCTGATTCATGGCGCTTCGGTTGATCCTTACCCTTCCGCCGCGCCGGTTAAAGCAAGGCGCACGGAAGAAATTATGTCTTCAGTTGAAGTCCCCGGCCCAAAAATACCGGCAACCCCCATTTCTTTCAATTGAACCATGTCCTCATCGGGAATGATGCCGCCGACAAAAACAGGAATATCACCCAGTCGATTGATTTTCAACAACTCCAAAACACGTGGAACCAGAGTCATGTGCGCACCCGATAGAATGGACAGCCCGATCGCGTTGACATCTTCCTGCAAAGCCGCTTCCACGATCATTTCGGGTGTTTGCCGCAGTCCGGTGTAGATAACCTCCATTCCGGCATCACGCAACGCGCGGGCTACAATCTTCGCCCCGCGATCGTGTCCGTCCAAACCGGGTTTCGCTACCAGTACGCGGATCTTATTATTCACATTAACTCCAGCTCTCAAATTATACCCCTTTGGAGGCTTCCCGTTCGATATAAATGACATAAAAAATGGGATATTGTGTGGATGTGAGCATATGTACACACTGTTTCATCATGCTTTTTTTGGTGGTAAACTTTACAAACTCCGATTAATATTTGAGGTAGATTACTGTATGCCAACCATTTTTCCATTTACGGCTATTGTAGGGCAGGAACGTATGCGCAGGGCGCTGGTATTAAATGCCGTCGACCCCCGCATTGGTGGTGTTTTGATCCGCGGAGAGCGTGGAACCGCCAAGTCTACAGCTGCCCGCGCATTGGCCGCGCTCTTGCCGAATGTAAAAGTTGTAGCAGACTGCCGATTCGGCTGTGACCCGGACAACCGGGCTACCCTCTGCACAGAATGTCAGGAACGGGTTGCCCGTGGTGAAGAACTACCGGTAACAACCCGGCCAACCCCGTTTGTCAACCTGCCGGTCTCGGCTACGGAAGATCGGGTGGTTGGTACGCTGGACATCGAAAAGGCCATTCAAAAAGGGGAGCGTCATTTCGAGCCAGGAGTTTTGGCTGCCGCCAACCGGGGTCTGCTCTATATTGATGAAGTGAACTTGCTTGACGACCATGTGGTGGATGTGCTGCTTGACTCAGCCGCCATGGGCATGAATATTGTGGAACGGGAAGGTATTTCCTTCTCGCACCCGGCCCGATTTATCCTTGTCGGTACCATGAATCCAGAGGAGGGTGACCTTCGCCCTCAGCTCCTTGACCGCTTTGCCCTTTCTGTGGACATCCATGGAATCCGGGATTCCCGTGAGCGTGTAACAATCATGGAACGCAATCTGGAATTTGAAGCCTCCGCGGAAAACTTCCGAAGCCAGTGGGAGCCAAAAGAAGCCGAAATATCCAGACAGATCGGCGAAGCCCGTAAACTGGTTGATCATGTAGGTTATACCAAGCGCGACCTGATCTCCATTGCGTCATTGACGGCCTCTCTGAGTGTTGATGGACACCGCGCGGATCTGGTCATCTTGAAAGCTGCCAGGGCGCAGGCTGCCATTGAAGGCCGAACCTCTATCACTGATCGTGATATTGCCATGGCGGCCGAACTTGCCCTACCGCATCGTCTGAAACGCGGCCCATTTATGCAGACTGAAATGAGCATGGAAGACTTGCAGGAACGCATTGAATCATTGCAGGGCGCGTCCAATCAATCGAAATCCGAGCAGGAAAAAGAAGAAGACGATAACGAGTCGGATCACGAAAAAAAAAAGTAAGTGAAAACGTTCAGGTTGAAGAACGACCTGAATTAAAACCACCGGATGACGCACAAAAGCCGGTGTTTCAAGATGCAACGGCACACTGGTGGGATGGCGGCGAGAAGACCAAAATCGGCGAATCCTTCAACCCGCGCAAACTGGACACCCCGCTCGATCAGATCATCCGCAAGCAGGGCGGACGTCGCTCCCGGACCAAGACAGAACAGGCACGTGGGCGCTATGTGCAGTCCCGCCCGACCCCTGGAAAACCATTCGATCTGGCGTTTGATGCCACTTTTCGTGCCGCCGCGCCTCATCAGCGCAGCCGGATGGAACAGCGCAAACGGGTGGCTTTTGCTGTCAGACCTGATGATTACATGCGTAAGGTACGCGTTCGGCGCTCGGCCAACCTGGTGTTGTTCCTTGTTGACGCCTCATGGTCGATGGCTGTGGCTGAACGGATGGCTGCCACAAAGGGTGCCATTCTTTCGCTGTTGACAGATGCCTATCAACGCCGTGACCGCGTTGGACTGATCGTTTTTCAAAAAGACCGCGCCACGTTGATATTGCCGCCTACCAACTCTATACAGCTTGCCCAACGGGCTCTTGCTGAGATACCGGTAGGAGGGAAAACACCTCTCTCTGCCGGGCTGCAAATGACGCTGGAGGTGCTGCACAGGGAAGCCACACTTCATCCCGAGATACAACCGCTGCTTATCGTTCTCACTGACGGAGCCGGGAATGTCTCCATGGGGCATATGTCGCCCCAGGAAGAGACCAATATGCTGGCTGGAATGCTGGCCGAGGAGAAGATCCACAGCGTGGTGATCAACATGGAACACGCTGCCTTTGACCAGGGACTGGCAAAAGTCCTTGCCGACCACCTGAAAGCCCAGTGTTATACCATCACTGATTTAAGAGCAGAAAGCCTTTACCAGACCGTCAAGAACGAAATGGCGACAATTGGTGCCGGAGCCATGTCGATGGGCGGGATTGGTATGAAGTAAGCTGCCGGTTTTGGGATTTATGATAAACGCAACAAATAAACCGGATCACTGAATCGATCCGGTTTATTTTCATCCAAACTTGTTTGGTATTACAGATTATTCAATCTCTTCCAGAATTCTGTGTTCTTTCTTTGCCATCCGGTTTGCCTGGTAGTTCATGGCCACTATAACAAGAACACCTAGAATCATCAATCCGATGGAGAAGGCCACATCTGTGGTAAAAGCCTCAGGCAGCGCCAGTGCTTCCTGAACATAACCGGATTCATCTGTCATGAGGGTGTCTTTCCACGGCCAGACCTTGCGAAGTGAACCGATCATCATACCCATCAAAACTGAAATGGTCATATCATGATGGGACGTAAGAAGCCGGCGCAAAATGCGGACAAAACTCAACAGTCCCACGACGCATCCGGCGGCAAAAACGGCGAGCATCACTATGTCCAGATGGATTATGGAGTCGAGGATAAAGGTATATTTTCCCAGAAGTACCAGGATAAACGCTCCGGATATACCCGGCAGGATCATGGCGCAAATGGCCAGAAAGCCGCTGAAGAATAGATAAACCGGTGTGTTGGGTGTTTCAACCGGCGCCACCCCGATCAGCCAAAATAGCCCCAGAGCAACCAGGAGGGCTGTAATGACCAGGACGGGGGACCAGTTCTTGACCCTTTTTCTGACCAGAATGATGGAAGCCAGAACAAGACCGAAAAAGAACGCCCACACAAATTCCGGATGGTGATGCAGAACGTAACTCAAACCTTCCGCGAGGGTGAAAACGGCCGCCAGAATCCCAATCCCCAACGCCAGAAGGAATTTCCACGGGAAACCGGCAAATGCGTCGCGCCATTTGAAGGTCAGAATATTACGGATGAAACTCAGATTCACAGCACTGATGGCATGCAGCAATTCATCATAAATCCCAAGAATAAAAGCCATCGTACCCCCGGAAACACCCGGTACCACATCGGCGGCTCCCATACAAAATCCGCGTGCGGTGACGTACAAATAGTCCATCAGGGTTCGTCGGGGTGGCATTACGTCGTTTTTTTGATTCATTCCATTCTCCTGAAAACGGCAAAAAAGGTATTCGCGGTCGATAGTTCAAATGATAGATCTGCCAGCCGGAGGGGCAATCATACCAAAGGACTGCCTTCAGGATGTCGCAATAAAAATACTCTTAAATTGTTTTAATACGGTCTGAAATGGAAAAATTCCAGGCCAATGAATTCTTGATTACCAAAGAAGTCAACGGATTACACTCTAAAACGATACTTTCCGCATGGTTGCCATCATTTCAGCCAGGGCTTCCATTGACTCCGAAGTGCTGGCTTCGCGATTCCCTTCGAGTACCGCGTCGCGGTCAGCCACACTTTGAAAAATGGAGCGGTCAGTGATCAACGTTTTACCATCTCTTTCCTCGAAGGTAATCGTATCCAGAATGACCCGCCCCGGCCTGCTTTCGTTTTCAAAGGTTTGAACGATCTGTTCCGGTTCCCGGATCGAATGATATACCCCGGAATAGGCATACTCATTTCCGTTACCCTCGTTCAGCAGAAAACGCCATTTTCCACCCGGCCAGGGATCAAGGGTATCAACAACTGTCCTCAGATCCTTTGGTCCCCACCAGCGCTCTACCAGTCCGGCATCCACAAAGGCATTGAATACCAGATCGCGCGGCGCGTCTATTACACAGGTGGTGACAACTTCATGCGAATTCGGTTCGGCTTTCATCACGAATTGGATTGGCACGTGTCCCTCCTTACTTGTATGCGGTCGAAAGGTACCGGTCAAGCTGCTCGAAGGTGACGGCGGAGCCGGTTTTGATGTTCTGCCGGTTATCCAGATAGGTTAAGTGTTCAGCTGCGGTGGCATTGTACGGCCTGCTCTTCATGGAGAAAATGGTTTTTGATCCGGCTTCTGTGAACTGAATGATATTGAATATCTCCAAAGGCCAGGTTTCCATGGTGGGGTTTCGGGTGACGGCTCCGGTAATATTGGAATACGAGTTTAGAAAAACCAGTTTTTCGGGCTCGTCGATCGACATGTACGTGAAAAGTCCCCATGTTTCCTGTCCCATTGGTGACCTAAGGCAATAATGGAACATACCGCCGGGACGAAGGTCAAGCGTAGAAATGGTCATGATATGGTCCCGCGGACCCCACCATTGCATCAGCCGCTCCGGTTCTGTCCAGCATTGCCATACCAGATCACGCGGCGCGTCAAACACCCTGACAATGGTGAGCTCCTGCCCGGCCATTGGGACGGTGTCTTGATCGATCCTGTGCGTGTTTGTCATTCAACCTCCCGGTTAACACAGCCCTTAATGCAATGCAACGGCAAATAAAAGTCTGTATGTCGCATTCGAAAAGCTTCCATACGGCTGTTATATCTATGGTAGGCTTTTTCTGCCTGTTGAGTCAAGTGGCTGAAACACAGAATGGCACAGGCTCAGATACGTGAAATCAAGGCCGGCTATTCAATGATGGGTAATCCCACCTGTATTCAGTTGTAAGAATCCGAAAAAAGGGTATGACACCCGCGGAGGTTATCAGCGGCTGACAAGCCAGTCCATGGCATCCTGACGGGAATGGAAGGTCTTGATCTCCCGTTTGGTGATGGCTGCCACAGCCTGTAGTAAAACCGCCCGCAGGCCGTCTGCCCCGACGACGGCCGAGGCTTTGACGTAAGGTGTGTTCCTGGAGGTAAAGTCTTTGATGGCGGTTGAACTGACATTGTTGTAGACCGCGTCTGTTACATCGGTCAGGATCAGCGCGCTTTTGGGGGGTACTGAGGCGATCTTGCTGTGGGCGGCTTCGGTGATCTCTTTCACATCGCCGGAAGTCGCGCTGCTCAGGTCGAGAACAAAGATTGATTTCCCCTTGTGCTGGATCGTTTCAAGATTTCTCATGCCATGCCCTCCGCTGTGATGTATGAAATTTTCAATACTCCGATGATAGGGGAAAAATCCCGGCCTATCCATAAAAAGTGGATTAAGACCCGGTACAAAAGTGGAGGCGATTGTCTGTCTGGAGGTGCCGGTTTGTCGTTATTGGCTCACAGCCACTGGATGCCGGAAATATCTGCGAAGCGTTTTCGCATCACGTCCAGTGACTGGGGATTGTTATCGATCAGGATGAATTCCCGCCCGAGTTCCAGGCAGGCGGCACCGGTGGTACCGCTGCCGGCGAAGAAATCCAGCACCACACCGTCGGGGTGGGATGACGCGCTGATGATGCGCCGCAGGATGCCCAGCGGTTTCTGAGTGGGGTAGCCGGTTTTCTCTTTCCCGTTGGTGGGGACGATGGTATGCCACCAGGTGTCCGTCGGGAGCTTGCCGCGGGCGGCTTTCTCTTCGCCCACCAATCCGGGGGCCATGTAAGGAATGCGGTCGATGGCGTCGCGGTTGAAGGTGTAGCGGGCGGGATCTTTCACATACAACAGGATGTTATCGTGCTTGGCCGGCCAGCGGTCTTTGGGACGCCCGCCATAATCATACGCCCAGATGATCTCGTTTAAAAAACATTCGCGTCCGAAGATGGCATCCAGCAGGATCTTGCAGTAGTGTACCTCGCGGTAGTCGATGTGAAAATACAGGCTGCCGTCGGGTTTCAACAGGCGGCGGGCTTCATCCAGCCGCGGTTCGAGGAAGGCCAGGTAATCGTCGTAGATGTCGGCATAACCCTTCGAGCCGATCTTGACCGTTTCATAACGCCGCCCGCCGAAGCCGGTGCGGTCGCCGTTCTCGCTGCGCTCGGTGCGGATCTGTGTGCGTGCCTGGGTCTTACCGGTGTTGAACGGCGGGTCAATGTAGATCAGGTCAACGGATTCCGCGGGCAGGGATCGCAGGATGGGGAGGTTGTCGCCAAAGTAAACGTAATTGGGCATGGGTGAATTTTAACCGGAATGGTTTCAGACTGGCAGTATCAAATCCTAGCCATCCACCGGTTGATATTCGGTGACGATTTCCTGCCATTCATCCACCGGGTTGGAATACCAGAAACCCGACGAATAGCTGGCAATACCAATGTCATAACCGTAGGTGAGTTTGACCTGGATCTGGTCAAACGCATCGATCTCTTCCACCTCACGCAGGACAAGCCCGGCGATATGGACGGCGGTTTCCCAACGCATCCCTTCGGGAAGCTGGTCATGGGTCCACACCTCCACCACGAGCGAGCGGTAAGCCGGGAGATTTTCGGGTGTGATGGTCTGGTCGCGCGTTTTCGCGGTAAAAAAACGGGGATCCGCCGCCAGGGTATGCTGCACGCGGCGCAGCGCTTCGGTTGATGGTTTGGGGACGTAGGAAGGGCTTTCCACAGACAGGAAGAGCAACAGGGCGGCTGTCAGGCCGATCCACACTGCCGCGACGGCACGGTGGATGCCGGGAGTTTTCGGGAAGGCATTCACGGGGAGACCATCGGGCTGGACGACATGCGTTCCGCAGAGCAGGTCGTGGACTCCCTGACCGGCCGCGCGGTTAAATATCATGGTGTAGAGGATAGCCCCGCCCAGGCCAAAAACGATCAACCCGGACGTAAAAGCTGCCGCCGGGTATTGCAGTACTGGAAGTGGCCAGCCGCCCAGGACGAAAGGGAATGCCAGGATTGAGACGCGCCCCAATGAGCGGAGAAGGCTGACGGGTTGGTTATCCGTGCCCCGCACGGCGATACGCGTCAGCCGCTTCCCGAAGGTCTGTCCCGCGCACAACGCGGAGTTCATGATGCTGAAATACGGCAGAATGAACAATAACCCGATCAAACGGCCGTAGGGGCCCATCTGAAGGAGCAGCGGTTTGAAGACCAGGCAGAACGCCTGACCGGTCAGCATGATCAGCATGGCATCGATAAACCAGGCCCCGAAACGCTGCCAGAAACCGGCTATGGGCGGGAACTGGCCGTTGGGGTTGTCGTTCGTTCCGGTTGTTTTCATATGCTATTGCAGGGGCAGGATGGATAGAAATACCATGACGAGGAAAATACCCAGTGGGACCAACAGGATCAGCGCGACCAGTCCAAGGTTCCTGGCTTTGGTTTTACCGTCCACTGATGGTTGCGGGGCAGCCTGTGGGATTATGTTTCCCATGGAGGCAAGCCCCTGTGTGGCAACATCTCCTTCCAGCTTTTGTAACTCGCCGATGGCCCGATATCCATTCCATAGACTTAACAGCATGAAACCGTGGAACAGGATGGCAAACCAATCCTGTACCCATACGAAAATGAGTGCGTCCATAAAATAAAGAACCATGCCCAGCAGGACCACATTAGCATGGCGTTTCCGCCCGAAGATGCCCAGCAGCACAAATATGCCGGCGACGGCAATATCCAGCAGGATGGCAAAAGTCGTTATGATCGATACTGATAGTGAACCGATGCCTTCGGCAAACCCCTGCGCGAATCCATCGAGAAACTGGGTGAGTCCCAGCCCGATTACAAATGTGGTATCGCTGCCGGCCAGGAAACTGATGGTGTTGATGACGGACAGTCCGGCGATCCAGAAAAAGGCGCCGGTACCGCTCTTAACACGGTTGTCCAGCATCAGCAGCTTTTTTGCCAGCAGCATCTGTTGAGCGCCGGGTTGGTTCGTGGGTTGTTCCATAAGACGACTCCGGGTTGGATAATTTTTCAGCCGGATTCAGGTTGTCTATCTTTCCCCTGTACGTGGATGGTAATAAACCATCACCCGGCTCTTTGCTGATTAAGTATATAGGGAAGCTAATAATTTTTCAAAACATGGCCGGTTAGAAGATGGAATTCAAGATTACCACCAGACCGATGATCATCAATATAAACGAAAACGCAATCGCGGCCAGACAGCCGATCGCCAGCAACCGGTCGGTCCATGATTGCTTTACGCTGCTTTCGGACGGTGCCGCGTACCGTTTCAATCCCTTTGCCTGAAAATCCACAAAGTTGGGGTACTTTTCCCGCGCCCGGTCTTGCAGTTCCAGCAGCACCCGGCCGGCATAGCTTCCCCGTACACGGGCGATATCCCCCCTGAATTTCAACGCGAGCAAGATTTGCATGGGGTCGCTGCCGTGGCATTTTTCGAACAGCCTGCAGGCAGACAGCATATCTTCCGTTTTCGTTTCTTCCAGGTACCAGTACCGGCCGGCCATTTCGGGAAATTGCAATTTCCAGTAGACATCCCCCAGCTGCCGGCGCAGGGTGAGGTCATCCGGGTGCGTTAAGATCAGGCCGTGGAGCCTGTCACGGGCTTTGCCGAGATTGCCTGCCGCAATATCCGAGTCGACTTTGGAGTGGTCCATTCAGCTTTTATTACCCCTGTTTCGCACCTGTGGGAAGATTGTATGCAATATATGGATTGTACCGGGGAACGATCCGAAAACTTCAAAAAAGACGCTGGAACTTCAAGACTTTGGATATCCAAGAAAATTCACGTCGTTACTTAATAAATGTCCCTTCCTGATACTCCCTGAAAGCTGTACGTAATTCTTCTTCGGTGTTCATCACGATCGGGCCATACCAGGCGACAGGTTCACGCAGCGGCTTGCCGGAGATGAGCAGGAAGCGCGCGCCATCCTGCCCGGCGGTCGCCTGGACGGCATCGCCGTCGCCAAAGACCACCAGGCTGTGATTGCCATGGAACGGGTCGCGGTCAAGGTCAAAGTAATTTTCGCCAACCGCGTCGTAATCGAAGGCGTCCTGTTCGCGGCAAAAGCGGACACTGCCCTCGAAGACATACGCGAAACAGGTGTGCCCTGAAGCCACCGGATTGACGAAGGTTTCTCCCGCGGGGATGGTCACATCGAGGTATTCCGGCTCGATGACGATGTCTTTCACCGATTCGCTGATCACCTTGATAACCACGCCGTTCTCCAGCGTGACCACCGGGATTTCCGCGGCTTTGATGTCGCGGTAGCGCGGTTCCATCATCTTCTGCGCGCGGGGCAGGTTGGCCCAGAGTTGGAAGCCGTACATGCGCCCGTCCAGCGGAGCGACCGGCATTTCCTGATGGATGATGCCACTGCCGGCGGTCATCCACTGCACGTCGCCGGGGCTGATCACCCCGCGGTTACCCAGGCTGTCCGCGTGTTCCACGCTGCCGGCCGTCAGGTAGGTGATGGTCTCGATGCCGCGGTGGGGATGCCAGGGGAAGCCTTTGATGTAGTCCTCGGGTTTGTCACCGCGGAAGTCGTCCAGCAGCAGGAAGGGGTCAAACATTTCGGTGGTTCCGAAGCCGAAGGCGCGCCTGAGGTGAACGCCGGCGCCCTCAAGCGTCGGCTGGCTTTTGGAAACGCGGATGATCTTGCGAATGTTCATAAAAACCTCCTCCTTTATTTGCTGATGTTGATATTGTAGCAATTTAGTGAAAATGAGAATATTTAAAAACTACTTGACAAAACATTTTTACCCGCTACAATAATCACTAATACGTCAAAAGACTTTGACGAGGACGAGTAAGCGCCGTCGAGGCGGTACAGAGAGCATGGAGAAGTGGTGAGAGCCTGCCCGTACAGCGACGCCGAATGGACCTCCGAGTTGCAGGGAGAACGACCTTCGGTCCAGTAGCCCGTGCCGGAATTGCCACCGTTATCAGGGTAAAAGGTATCGCGTTTTTCCCGCCGTACCTGACAGAGTGAGGCTGGCTTATGATCCCCGAGTGCTATCACCGGGGAAATTTTTGTTAAAACAGCAGCCTAACCAGGGTGGCACCGCGGATGCAAACGCATTCGTCCCTTCCAAGGGATGAGTGCGTTTTTTGTTTTCCAGGAGGTGCCGCATCACACAGTTTTACCCGTTCCAATCCCAAAAATCCGAAATCCATTCTTTTTCATTCAGTATCCAGAGGAGATAACCCATGTCAGACCAGATCCGTTTTGACCTTTCCCAGAGCGACCTGCCGAAGTTCTACTACAACATCAACGCCGATAGTCCGGTCGCGCCGAACCCGGTGCTTAACCCCGTCACCCTCGAGCCGGTGACGCCGGATTTCCTCTCCGTCCTCTTTCCCATGGAAGTCATCATGCAGGAGGTCAGCACCGAACGGTATATCGAGATCCCCGATGAAGTGCGGGAGATCTACAAACTGTGGAGGCCCAGCCCGCTGATGCGCGCCGTGCGGTTGGAAAAAGCCCTCGGCACCCCGGCTCACATCTACTACAAGTACGAAGGTGTATCGCCCTCCGGCAGCCACAAGTCCAACACGGCTGTGCCGCAGGCGTTCTATAACAAGATCAGCGGCACGAAAGCCCTCACCACCGAGACCGGCGCAGGGCAGTGGGGTTCCGCCCTCTCCATGGCCGGCAAGTTCTTCGACATCCCGGTGGAAGTCTATATGGTCCGGGTGTCTTATGATCAGAAACCCTACCGCCGCTACCTGATGGAAACCTACGGCGGCGAAGTGTATGCCAGTCCCAGCGACCGCACTGATGCCGGACGCGCCGCGCTGGCAGAAGATCCCAACTGCAACGGATCGCTCGGCCTGGCCATCTCGGAAGCCGTGGAAGTGGCGGCCAAATCAGGCGGAAAAAAGAAATACAGCCTGGGTTCCGTGCTGCACCATGTGTGCATCCACCAGTCCATTGTGGGTGAAGAAGCCCTTAAACAGATGGACATGGCCGGCGAGTACCCCGATGTGGTCATCGGCTGTGTGGGTGGCGGTTCCAACTTCTCGGGCATCGCCTATCCGTTCCTGCGCGAGAATCTGAAGAACGGCCAGCGCACCCGTCTGCTGGCTGTTGAACCTACGGCCACCCCGTCACTGACAAAAGGTATTTTCGCCTTCGATTACGGCGATACGGCAAAAATGGCGCCGGTTGTCAAGATGCACACCCTGGGCCATGACTTCATGCCCCCTGCCATCCACGCGGGCGGGCTGCGTTACCATGGAATGGCGCCGGTGCTCTCCGCGCTGGTGGATGCCGGTTACATCGACGCGATGGCGGTCGACCAGAAGTCTGTGTTTGCCGCGGCTTCCGTCTTCGCGCAGACCGAGGGTATCCTGCCCGCGCCCGAATCGGCGCATGCCATCTGCGCGGCGGTGAAGGAAGCCCTGGAGGCGAAGGAAAAGGGCGAGAAGAAAGTGATTGTCTTCAACCTTTCCGGTCACGGGCACTTTGATCTGGCCGCGTACGAGTCATACCATCAGGGCAAACTGGTGGACGCGGCTTACCCGGATGAAAAGATCGCGGACATCCCGAATCATCTGCCCAAAGTCAAGCTCGCAGCCTGAGGAGAATTCTGCATCCCTTTGAAAACAGCCGGGTCGTGTAAGAGCGATCCGGCTGTTGGTTTATTCTAATTCTTCAAGTATTTCTGACATATGGATCAGAAGCGTTGGTATCCTATTTTCAATAGTTTCCCATAAAATAGAATATTGGGTACCGAAATAATGATGGATTAATAAATCTCGCATCTTTGCCATCGCTATCCAATCTATGGTTGGATGTAAAGCCTGAAATTCTTTGGGAATATGCTTTGCGGCTTCGCCTATGATCTCAAATCCATGGATTACGGCGAAAACCGTTTTTTCGTCGGATTGAAATTCGTCAAAAGTCATCCCTTTGACAAAACTGTCTATGGATGAGGCCGCTTTGTGAATATCAACGAGATAATCCCGGAACACTCTGGCCATTAGAAAACGTCGACTTTTTCGCTAAGGATGTGTTGCGCGATTTCTGTCTTTAAGTTTTGATTTGGAACAAGATCAATTTTTATGGATAATTTTTTTTCCAGTAACACTGTCATTGCAGCCAGATCGAAAAGGTCCGGTGTTTTTGAAAACGTGACAAGAATATCAAGATCACTTTCAGGTTTTTCTTCACCACGCACAAAGGATCCAAAAACTGCGATATCTGACACGGAATAATTCTTTTTTAGAATCGGTTTGAGTGTGTGAAGGAGCTTTAGAAAGTGCGAAATTCTCTTTTCCATGTCATTATTTTACCGGATTCGATTTGTTCTTTTCAAGAATCCAGATCAATTGAAGCATCACATCTGCCACATGCCCCATTTGCTCCGGGTCGATCACATCCAGGGTGTCATCCGGGGTGTGGTACGTACTCCACGAGAGCGGAGTGCCCGTGTTCTCGATATGAGCGGAGGGTATCCCGGCTTTCGCGAAGGGGACGAAATCGCCCCAGCGGCGTGGAGCGGCGTGGTACACACCTGTTGGGTCGGCGCGTTTGATGTTCTCGTTCAATTCAGGGTCGCTGATGGTGGGTCTGATGGTGCCGCAGCGGGTGATGATCCGCAATCCACTGCCCGCGCCGACCATATCCACATTGATCACCGGGATCTTGAGGCCCTGTTCGTTCATATACTCCGCGAATTGTTTTGCCCCGTGCAGGCCGCATTCCTCGGCGCCTGTGAAAAGGAAGGCGGTGCGAAAACCGGCCGGTTTGTCATCTGCCAGTGCCAGCGCCGTGGCAGCCAGAAGGGAAACGCCGGAACCGTTGTCATTGGCACCGGGCGAGAAGCGGTTGCGCGAAGCCAGCATTTCATAGATATCCTGCGCGAGCAGCAGGGCGGCCATCGCCCAGGCCAGCGATTGCCCGAGGGTGAGTATGAGTCCGCGGATATCCATGCCCATCCATTGAAACAGGCCGGGAATAATGAGGATGTTCGCCACGCGCATCATAGTGTACAGGGAACGATCGCGCCATTTTTTCCAGAGCCGCGGCCCCGCCGGGATGGCACGGGCGCTGTCAATGTGTGCGCAGTAGATCAGATTTATGTCCTGCAAACCGCTATCCTGCGGTAGAACCAGAAGGTTCGATGATCCGTCACGGAATGGGATCAGTTTGCCCTGCAGCCACTGCATTCCCTCCGGCAATATCAGGATTAATAATGGAAGAAAGAGGGTCACCCAGCCGTGGCTCTCCAGGGTCAGGGCAACAAGGGCAAAGCCGATGGCCGCGATAGAAAAGTATGGCGCAAAATCCGGCTCCGGCTGGAATCGGACGGGGAACCGCCGGGTTTGCAGATGAGCGGAACGGAATTGTTCTTCCAGCCAGTCCAGCGCCTGCATCTCATGGGGTGACCCGGCAGGCCGGGGGCCGATAACCCTGACCAGGTGGTCCAGGATTTCCATGGCTTTCAATTGAATAATTTCTGGGTCAAGTCTCATTTTTTTACTGTGATGACATACCTGTCCAATTTATAGGTATAAAGCATCGATTCAACGCGGAAGGCGGCGGCAGGTTGGAAGCCGCATTTTTCCACGATTCGTAGTTGTTCCCTGTGTTCGCCGATCCCCTGATTGACGATCAACGCCAGTCCACCTGGTTTCAAGCTGGTTCTTACCGTCTGTAGCATGGTCTCAGGATTGAAAAGTTTGGGCGGTAATCCCCATTCCAGGTGATCTTTCATGAAGACGAACGGGAAAAAGATCGTAATAATATCGAACGTATCGGGTTGTGGAGAAAAACCGTTACCCACGTATTCCACATTGGGCAGACCGCGCATATTTCCCAGCGCGTGGTCCTGCCGGGTATGGAGATCGGAATACAAGCGATACGGGTCCACTTCAAACCCGCTGAGATGGACAGAGCGGGGATACCAGGTGTTGTACCAGGTGAGAGCGGCGAATAAAGCATGAACATAAAACCAGGAGGAAGGCCCGATATCCGCCACGGAAAGACTATCCGGCAGGGCGATAAATGATTCATCCAAAGCCCTGTCGATCATGGCCAGGTAGAAAAAATTCTCCCTGGCTTCATCGAGCGTGCGGGCTGTGGAAAAATAGTCAAAGTGGTACAGTTCCGTCAGACGTTGTATCTCCTGCCCGGCCTGTTCCCTTCTACCGGCTTTGTAACGACCGGCCAGATCAGGCATGGATATCCTTGGGCGGTCAACCGGACGCACACCGGGATGCAGGTGCTGCCGAAGATAATAGTCCAATGGATTCGTTAATCTTAACCAGGCGAGGCGAAGCTTGGAGAGTAATTTCATTGAAGAGACATCCTGCCTGTAATTATACAGAAACGTCGACGTTATAATTCAACCTATTCATAAATAAGGAAGAAAGATCGATGGACTGGCTAAAAGACACACTGGCATACCAGACCCGCGGTAAGGGTATGTATCTGATCACTAAGGACGTGCAGCAATTGCTGGAAGAATGGAAAGTACAGGAAGGGCAGGTGACTCTGTTCGTGCCTCACACCAGCGCCTCGCTGGCATTAAGTGAATGCTATGATCCTGATGCCCGTGCGGATGTGGAACAATTTTTTGAGAGGGTGGCGCCAGAAAACCAGCCCTGGCATAAGCATACGCTGGAGGGCGGGGATGATTCGCCTTCACACATGCGGGCCGTGATCAGCCACAACAGCCTGACAATCCCGGTTGACCAGCGCAAGCTCAGCCTGGGGACCTGGCAGGGCATCTACTTTTTTGAGCACCGTCAGGCGCCCATGAACCGCAAGGTATTGGTGCGCTGCCTGAAGGTCACCTGATCTACGGTATATGAACCGGCTGCCGGATGATCGTCTTTAAATTCTCCGGAGTGGTTCGATTGGGATCGCCCAGATAGATCTCGTGGTGTTTTCCTCGCAGTTGGTACCCCTGCTCTCCGGCAAACGCGTGGATACGGGAAATGTTGGGACCTTCCGTGCTGTATGGTCCTATATGCATCAATTGAACAACAGGGCCTTCTTCAAAAGAATCGAAGCGCACATTCTTCAGTACATTCCTGTCCGCTTTGCCGGCATTTGACGCTTTTTCGGATGCCTGCTCCACATGGTCGCGCCTGATCCAATCCGGCTGGGCGATCATCATGGTCCAATCCCAGGCGGATTTGTCGCCGGAAAGAAATGTGGACATGTCATCTGCCCACCACAGCCCTTCCAGGGGAAAAACCTTGAAATCGGGTGTTCCTTCTTTTTTCAGGGAGAACTTCAAGGTATACGAGAGGGTATACAGGGCAGTAATGGCTGACGTGTATGAGGGATCGGAGTTTGGGTCTCCGTGACCGTCAATCATGAGAAAATTCAATGTCGGTATCGTGATGATCTGCGGCTCCCTTGAAGACGGAGTGTAGTAAGCTTTTATCAGATCCCTGGGATCTCTATTCATTTTTCCCTATCCTTCCTGTACTATGGCGTTTACTGCTGACCATCCGTTTTTTCGGTATTGTTGGGTTAAAGGAATTGCGTCCTGCCGGATGTCAAAAGATATTGTACGGACTATCATGTCAAAACATGACATATATCCATAAGATTCTCAATCCCTTCAATAGGTTTTTCTTGCTATACTGTACCGACCAATATTGTTGACAGATTGTTGTAATAAATGGAAGACATAAGAGATTTATTATTACGAGGCACCACAGCTGCCAAGGCTAGATCAATAAGCGAAGCGCGTTTTTTCCTCGAACGGGTCTTGCGGCTTAATCCCCCCAGGGAACACAGAATCGAAGCCCTGTACTGGTTAAGTACCCTGATCACTGATCCGGATCAGGAACGGGAGATGTTGAAATTGATCCTGGCGGAAGATCCCTCTGACCCACGGGCCCGTCGTCGTTTATTGGACGTCGAAGGCAAACTTGGTCTGGGGGATATGATTGATTCCGACCCTTATAAACAATCTCCTGCTGGGATTTCAACGACAAAGGCAGACCAATACACCTGCCCGAAGTGCGGTGGACGATTGAAGTATTCATCAGATGGCGGGGCGCTGGAATGTGAATACTGTCGTTCACAGGAGGAATTGGGACGCCAAACGGGTCCCTTGTCCAGAGATTTATCAGACAGCAAGGATTTTCTCGCGGCATTGGCAACATCCCTTGGAAATGATCAAGCTCGGGACCAGCAGATGCTCACCTGCGGCGGGTGCGGAGCCGAATTTCTCTTATCTGAGCGCATGATCTCGGCAACCTGTCCGTTCTGCCTGTCCGCCAGTGTTGTGAATTTCAATAAAACCCGTAAATTGATCCCCCCAACCCACATTGTTCCGGTTGAAGTCGGATTCCCGCAGGCATTTGAAGCCGCGCGGGGTGCCTTATCCGGCGAGCTCGAAAAGGATGATGTTCAGAATGTCCGTCCGGCATTCTACCCGGTCTGGCGGTTTGAAATGAGGGGAAGTATCGGTTGGCAGATCCCGGTACCCGCTTTCTCAAACCTTGATCAGGTATCTGAGGAATTTCCTGTTGATCAATCAATTGTGGCAGTACTGGCAGTTACCGGTAACCTGGAAAACTTCACGGAGATCGTTCAAGATTTTGATTATTCCCGTGAACAGCCATTTGCCGCGCAATTTCTGGCGGATTGTCTCGCTGTTGGTTATCAGATTCCCCTGGCTGACGCGGCTCTAAAAGCCCGCGAATACACAATAAAAAATGCTTCAAGATCAATCGCGACAAAGATTGGTCGTCGGATCGGCGATTTTCTGATCAGCTCATCGAACCTGCACATTTCCCAGATCTGGTTGACACTGGTGCCCTTTTGGATGTTCATTGACCCAATAACAGATAAAATGGCGGTGGTTAATGGACAGAATGGACATACCTTCACCGGCGTTTGGGGAACCAATATTTTGTAAAAATTGAAATGGGTTGTGCGCTTCCGGGTTTGCTGTCAACCTGAAAAGATCATTACTCCGAACGCAACTTGGCTCCACACGAGCGGCAATAAACATCACCATTAACAGCCTTCCGTCCGCAACTATGACAAAAGATTTCGGATGATTCTGTCTCTGTTTCTCTGGGCCGAATCATCGAATAGCGTTTCCTGAATGCGATGGCGATTGTTTTGCCCGATCGCCAGTACCAATAACCGCCGGCAAGGATCAAAAAGAGGCCGAGACCGCTCAGGAAATATGGAAGGACTTCATACAACGTCTGCCAACCGGCTGTACTGGTCGAAATGGGTTCAACGGATGAGACTGATTGTGACGGTGCGCTAAGGGCTCCTCCGGCTTTTTCATAACTCAGGGTTACGTAAAAATCTACGCCTGATCGGACCTCTCCCACCACGGATTCAAAATAGGTTAAACCATCCTGGTTGACCTTGCCTGTTCCCATGGCAGGTTCAATCGCGAACTCCCGGGATTCGAGGGGTTGTTGAATATTCAGGATCAGGGATTTAATGGAGTAATCCCCCGGCCAGTAATAGCGGAATTGATGGGAATTGCCATTCACCTGTATGGCCGGGTCGTAATATTCGAACTGAACTTCGGGCACCGGTGTGGTAAAGGTCACTTTGACCCAATCACCGTCGATCGTGCTGGTGTATCGAAGGTTGTCAAGGCGGCCGTCAATATCTTTCATGGCCACGTTAAATGGTCTTTCCACAGCCCGTGGTATACGAATGGTCAATGTCGCGGGCAATCCCGATTGTGATGATAATGTGATCTGGTAGAAAACCAGAACACCAGGACGGTCGTATTCCGGCCAGATGTTGATGACAACTCTTGAAAACTCCATCTCGTTTTGACCCCGCACCGTGCCGGGGATTGCAAACAAGAGAATAATCATCAAGATAAGAAAAACATAACGTTTCAAGCTGTATACTCCGCCAGAAACCCGATATTTTTTAGAATATCAAAATATAGGACAAATACAATAAATTTAACTTAAATTAATCTTACCATAACCCTAAAAGGTATCGGTTTAAAATGGAGAGACGTGTCTTGCTGCATCCCGGGTTACTGTGATCTGGCTTTGCGAACACGTTTCATAACCAAACAACCACATTTCCTGTGCGAAAATTTTCTTTTTTTTACTTTTTACCGGTTATTTACTTATTATTTACTGGTATTTTTGACTTTTTCTACTAAAAATATAGGGGGCATACTAATATACCTGAATAGGTCGATTCAAGGAGTTCTCATGCAGATCGCTATCATCGATGATGATCCAATAGCCCGTCAAATTCTCCGGTCAAGTCTTTCCCGTTTGGGGTTGGACGTGATTGAATTCCAGGATGGAGCGTCCGCGTGGGACTACTTTCTCGCGAACCCGCCGCGGTTCATCATTACAGATTGGCTGATGCCCAATATGGATGGATTGGACCTGATCCGAAATGTGCGATCGGCGCATTTTCACGGGTACACCTATGCCATCATTCTGACCGGCAAGGAAGACAAAACGGATGTTGTGACCGGGTTGAGCGCCGGAGCAGACGATTATCTGACAAAACCTTTTGATATATCCGAGTTGAGAGCGCGGGTGAATATCGGCTTGCGTATCCTGGAATTGGAAGATGATCTGAACAGGGCAAAAGAGCAGATGGAACGAATGGCCATGTTCGATTACCTGACGGGGCTGCTCAGCCGACGAGCGATCTACTCGCATTTGCAGGGTGAGATAGACCGGTTTTATCGGGAAGGTGGATCATTAAGTATTATGATGCTCGACCTTGATCATTTCAAAGCATTAAATGACTCCTATGGACATATGGTCGGTGATCAGGCTCTGTGCCTTGTTGCAGAGCAGATTTCGCAAAGCGTGCGGCCGTATGACTGGGCAGCCCGCTGGGGTGGTGATGAATTCCTTGTTGTTCTGCCGAACACGAATATGGAACAGGCAGAAGCGGTAAGCAACCGAATTCATTCCCGCATTCACAAACTGGCATTGACGGTACCAGATAAGGATCCCCTACATCTTCACATCAGTATTGGCGTGATTTCAACAATGAAAGTACCTGATGGGATCGATGGACTTATCCAGGCGGCTGATGAAGCTTTGTATTCAGCGAAAAACAGTGGGAAAGATTGCATATTTATTAAGGACTTGCAACAAACTTAACCGGGCGGGGAATGCAAATTATAAAAAATGTGATTTCTGGTTTAAAGACACAATTCGTGCTCATAATCATGGGCGCGATTTTGCCTTTTTTTATCCTTTCCATTTACAACATACGGCACATGACCCAAATGGAAAGCAGGAATGCGGAAGTCACGGCCCAGGAACAGGCCTATATTGCCGCGCGGGATTTTGAGGTTATTCTCCAGAACGCGCGTCATCTTTTATATACAGCTGCCAGCGATACAGATCTGGTAGTCGACCCGGACTACTGTCAATCTTACGCAGAAATTGTGCCCCGCCGGGAGCCGACTATTGACAATTTCGTCGTGATCGGGACGGATGGGGAGCTTTTATGTTCCAGCAAACCTGTAATCGTACCGGGTAAACTTGATGCATCAGACTGGTTCCAGCGGATTTTGTATGGACAGGAGCTATCTATAACCCCGGTTAACGACGTGTGGAATGATGCCGGGGTATATTCCACGGTCGCGACTGCGCATTTCGATGATATTGGCTTGACGGATGGCATTATCGTTGCGTTAATGGATCAAAGCTGGATTGATACGGTTCGGGACCGGATCGACCTTCCGAAAAACTCTACTGTCTCCATCATAAGTCCTGATGGTCTTTACCGGTATCGGGATCCGTTTAGTGATGAATACTTAAATGCAAAAGCGCCAGAGGAGTTTTCCCACGAGATTTCCGAAGGTGTTTTGAAAGGATCCTTCACGTCCACCGGATTAGATGGAGTGGAGCGGTTTTATGGTTATACCAGGCTTGACCCGATGTATGGCGGTGCCTATGTAAATATCGGGATTCCAAAAGAAAAAGCGCTTGAATCGGTTCGCAATCTGTTATTCCAGAATATTATTATCAACCTGCTGGTGGTAATTATTGCCATCGCATTTACCACCAGTTTTGCCGGTTCACGCATATTGAGTGTTGTGGACCGGTTGGTCGAAACATCAAAAAAACTGGCAGGCGGAGATCTCAACGCGCAGACAGGTTTGTTAAATACCGGTGGGGAATTGGGTTTTCTTGCCCGTATCTTTGATGACACTATACGTAAACTTAAAAACAAGGATGAAGAACGCGAAAAAGCATTGGATGAAGCAACTAGAGAAAGGCGGTATTTTGAGTTGCTAGTCGAAAGCAGTCCCGATGCCATTACGATCTGGGACACCGAAAAAAATACCCGGAAAGTCAATCCGGCATTTGTTGATTTATTTGGTTATACAGACGAAGACCTCAAGACAACGAAGCTTGATGATCTGATCAATACACCCGAGAGTCTCGACCAGGGTCTGCAGTTAACCCAACAGGTGACAAATGGCGACAGGATCCGAATAATCTCCCGGCGTAAACGTAAAGACGGCCAGCTGCTTGATGTGGAAATCAGCGCCGTACCCATCATTATTAATGGAAAACAGCTGGGGGATTTTGCCATATACCATGACATCACTGCGTTGATAGAGGCAAAGCGGACGGCAGAAGCATCCGCGCGTGCCAAAGCCGATTTTCTCGCAAACATGAGTCATGAGATACGGACGCCGTTGAACGCGGTGATCGGTATGACCAATCTGTTAATGGACACCCGTTTGGATTCCACCCAGTATGATTTTGTCGAAACGATCCGTACCAGTGGGGAAGATCTACTTACGATCATCAACGACATCCTGGATTTTTCAAAGATCGAAGCCGGAAAACTGGATATCGAATCAACTCCATTTGACCTTGCCGATTGTGTTGAATCAGCCCTGCAACTGCTCGCACCAAGGGCAAGTGACAAGGGGCTTGAAATGCTTTACCTGATCAACCAGAATGCCCCGGCCGCTGTGATTGGTGATCCGACCCGTTTACGGCAAATACTGGTCAATTTGTTGGGAAACGCTGTGAAGTTTACTGAGAAGGGCGAGATATTCCTTTCGGTAGACGCATCACAACTGGATGAAACAATGTATGAACTGCGATTTTCGGTGGCGGATACCGGAATAGGAATATCGGAAGAGTCGCGAAGCCGGATATTCCAATCGTTCAGCCAGGCGGATACATCAACTACCCGAAAATTCGGAGGCACAGGTCTGGGTTTGTCTATCAGCAAGCGTCTGGCGGAGAGCATGGGCGGAACCATGTGGTACGAGAGTGAGCCGGGGAAGGGTTCCACTTTTTTCTTTACCGTTCAGGCGGAAATCACGGAAGCCATTCACAAAAAGGTTGTGCCTGATTGTCTTTCTCTCTCCCAGGGAAAGAACGTACTGGTGGTGGATGATAACAACCGAAACAGGCTGATCCTCGAAAAACAATTGGAATCATGGAAGATGAACTGTATCCCTGCCAGTTCGGGTTTTCAAGCGTTGGAAATTCTGCGACGCATACCCAATATTGATGCGGCTATTGTGGATATGCAAATGCCTGAAATGGATGGAAAGATGCTCGCGAAATCCATCAAAGAAATGCAAACCTACAGGAAAATGCCCATCGTACTTCTCTCATCCATAGGTCAACCGGAGAAAGGGGAAGGTTCCCGGTTGTTTTCCGCACGGCTTTCAAAACCGGTCAGACCGTCACTTCTTCTGGAAACATTATTGAGTCTTTTTGCTAACCGCCCTATTGTGGTTAGAGATAGCCAGCAACTTTCAAGTGAAATTGACCAAAACATGGGAATTGCCCATCCGCTACGAATTTTGCTGGCAGACGATAATGTTGTAAATCAAAAAGTGGCAATACGTATGTTGGAACGGATTGGCTATCGGGCTGACCTGGCAGCAAACGGCATTGAAGTTCTTCAGGCAGTTGAGCGACAGACATATGACCTGATATTAATGGATGTTCAGATGCCCGAGATGGATGGTGTTGAAGCATCCCGTCTGATACATAAGCGAATTCCGAAGGACAGACTGCCCCGGATTATCGCGATGACAGCCCATGCGCTTCAGGGAGATCGCGAACGTTTTCTGGCAGATGGCATGGATGATTACTTGAGTAAGCCGGTTCAAATGAAAGAGTTGATCCGAGCCATACAGGGAACTACGACCTTATCTAACGATTCTCGAGATAATAAAGAAGCAGAATCCACAACACCAGATGATCACATTCTGTGGGAAACCCTGGATTCATATTACCGGGTTATGGGTGATGACACGAACGCGTTCCTGGCGGAACTAATCGGGACATTTCTGCCGAATACCCAAAAGTTAATTGATGATTTAAACAAATCTCTAGAGGGGAATGATCTTGCTACATTTCACCGGTCAGCCCACACATTAAAATCAAGCAGCGCCAGTCTGGGCGCCATGCGGCTTTCTGAACTGGCAAAGAATCTGGAGTTTGAGAGCGCGGATTCATTTCCCGAGAACAGTGGTGATCAAGTAAAAATTCTGCAGGTGGAATTTGAACTCATAAAGCCGGAGTATCAAAAATTCCTGGACGAAAAGAAAAATCGGTAATGAATTTGACGAGGAACGCCCTTCTTTGTATAATCAGCCCAACAAATTGAATAACTCGCCGGTAAGAGTAAGTTGGATAAAGGCAGATAGAGAAGGAGGGCCGCAGGCTGTAAGCCCCCACTGCACTCCAGGTGAATGTCGACCGGTTTGATTGCCGAAGAAAACCAGACATAATGGTGATTAGAACGGCACGGCGGATCCGTTATTATCCAACCCGGAGGTCAGGCCGGGTAAGTGCGCCGGATTGTATCTTATTTGGCGAAGCGAGGTGGTACCGCGGAAGTTCATCCCTTTCGTCCTCCTTTTACCGCAGACTAAGCGGGTGGGAACGGAAGGGTTTACTGTTTTTACCGGCTTTGTCGAGTGTAGAGCCTGGGAGGAAACGCCAATGATAACCAGTATAAAAGATCCGATGATTCAAGCATGTATGGACCAGGCCAAAAAACCACATCAGGTTTCTGTTGAGGTTGATGGACGCACGGTTACCATGCGAAAACCTTTTCCTTCACCGGATGACTGGCGCGATCTGCCTATTTATTTCGTAATGATCGACCGGTTCAATAATCCGATCTCGATGCCGCAGGGTAGTCCCTGGAATGCTTCATTTACCAATTTTCAAGGAGGAACTTTCGAGGGAATACGGCAACGGCTGGATTACATCAAGGATCTGGGTTTTCGAGCTATTTGGCTTTCACCGGTTTTGAAAAATTGTTTATACAACCCGTACACATATCACGGTTATGGTATTCAGAACTTTTTGACCATCGACCCGCGTTTTTCTTCAAATCCTTTACGCGCCCGCAAAGATCACCGGTTTGCTGAGACCGAATTAGAGCGATTGGTGGATGAAGCCCACGCAAGGGGGCTTTATGTGATCTTCGATATCGTTCTTAATCACACGGGGGATGTTTTTGAATATGCCGGTTTTGGATCAACTGCGCCCTGGGTGAGGGAGCCGTACCGGGTTGCCTGGCGGGACGCGAATGGCGCCCCACGGAATGATTGGCCTGAACCCCCTCTGGATGCACCGCCTGAAGCGGCGATCCTGCCGGTTGAACTTCGACGGAATGATTTTTTCCGCCGACGCGGTGAGGGTGATGAATCGGATGGCGACTTTTCTTCTTTAAAGGAACTCGCGACCGACTTTTTCGAGATAGATCCGGTGTTTGGTGATAACTACCCGGTTCGCGAAATCCTGATCAAGGTATATCAATACATCATGGCACGGTTTGATCCGGATGGATTCCGGATTGACACATTGAAATATGTTGAACCTGATTTTGCTCTGGAATTTGGAAATGATATCCGCGAATATGCTCTTTCCATCGGGAAGAAGAACTTTTTTACATTTGGTGAAGTTTACGACAACGAGGATGTCATATCCCGGTATATAGGCAGGAATGCTGCAAGTCCATCCGATCTGGTGGGGGTTGACGCTGTATTGGATTTCCCGTTGTTTTTCCGGTTACCTGATGTTGTTAAAGGACAGTTGCCCCCGACAAAACTGGTGGAGATGTATGCCTACCGGCACAAAGCGCAGCGAGGGATTATCAGTACACAGGGAGAGGCCGGAAATTATTTCGTAACATTTCTTGATAATCATGACCAGTACCATCGATTCTTCTTTGCTGATCCTGAAAACCCTCATAAATTTGATGATCAGATGGCCGTTGGCGTAGGATGTTTGTTCACGCTTCTGGGAATTCCCTGCCTGTATTACGGGACGGAGCAAGGGCTTTCGGGAAGCGGAAGTCAGATCGAAAGTGTTCGCGAAGCATTGTGGGGTAAACCGAACGCATTCGACCAGGATCATTCTTTTTATCGGGCCATTCAGAAAATTGCACACGTAAGGGAAAATCAACCCGCGTTGCGTTACGGACGTTTGTATTTTCGCCCGGTCTCCGGTGATGGTGTTCATTTTGGAATATCCAGAACGGTGGAGGGCATACTGGCATACTCGCGTCTGCTGGCGGATGAAGAGATCATTGTTGTTGCCAATACCAGTGTCTCTTCGGTATGGGAGGGAGATGTGCTTGTGGATTACGATCTGAATGCCCGAACCAGGGTGTTCGATCTGCTTTACTGTAATCATGAGGCTGTACACGAAGTTCCCGTTATTGATAAATCCAAAGCAAAAACTGTTCTGGCGATGGATGATCATTCCAATATTGCCGGACCGGTACGGGTCATCAATCTACGGATGAATCCGATGGAAATTCAAATCTTGCGTAATCGCATTTAATTGGTGGAGGTTTTTCAGTGAGTGAATCAACATTACCCAAAGCATATGATTTTTCGGCGACAGAAAAAAGGCTGTATGAATGGTGGGAAACCAACGGTTTTTTCAAACCGTCCAGCGACCCCCAAAAGCCCGAGTTTGATGTCACCCGGAAGCCGTTTGTGATCAGTATCCCCCCACCAAATGTAACTGGCGAACTTCATCTGGGACACGCCATGTTCGTCTCGATGGAAGACTTGATGATCCGTCACGCCCGAATGAACGGCTATTCCACTCTGTGGGTACCTGGAAGTGACCATGCCGGAATTGCCACCCAGCTTCAGGTTGAGAAAATGCTTGTCAAAGAAGGGACTTCCCGCGAGCAGGTAGGCCGCGAGGAGTTTTTGCGCCGGACATGGGAATGGAAAGAAAAGTATGGCGGAATGATCTACAAACAGATCCGGCGGCTTGGCGCGTCATGTGATTGGGATCGTACCCGTTTTACCTTGGATCAAGGACTTTCAAAATCGGTTCGCGAAGCATTCGTCCGTCTTTATGAAAAAGGACTGATCTATCGCGGTCTGCGGATGATCAACTGGTCGCCCGGACTAAAAACAGCGGTTTCAGATCTTGAGGTGGAATATTCCGAGGAAAATGGAACCCTGTACTACTTCAAATACATGCTGGCTGATGACAGTGGTGAATATATTCCGGTGGCAACCACCCGACCTGAAACCATACTCGGTGACAGTGCTGTAGCTGTTCACCCGGAAGATGAACGATACCAAAAATTCATAGGCCGGATGGTGATCGTTCCCATGATTGGCCGGGAAATCCCCGTCATCGCGGACGACTATGTGACCCGCGAATTCGGCACCGGTGGATTGAAAGTCACACCAGCCCATGATCCGAATGACTACGCCCTCGGTAAAAAACACAACCTTGCGTTTATTTCCATGCTGGATACATCGGCAAAGGTGAACGAGAATGGCGGGCCGTACCAGGGGTTGGAACGTTTCGAATGCCGCAAGAAATTGTGGGCGGACATGAAGGATGCCGGTCTTGTAATAAAAGAAGAGCCCTACCTGATAAAAGTTCCGCGCTCACAGCGTGGGGGTGAAATTGTGGAACCGATGGTGTCCACCCAGTGGTTTGTGACCATAAAACCACTGGCTGATGCTGCGCTTGAAGCCGTACGCAATGGCAGCATTAAGATTGTCCCGGAACGTTTCACAAAGGTATATTACAACTGGCTGGAGAATATTGAGGATTGGTGTATCAGCCGTCAACTATGGTGGGGACATCGAATTCCGGTATGGTACTGTCAGAAATGTGGTGAAGTGATCTGTCCCCGGGAAGACCCAACGACCTGCCCGAAATGCGGCAGCCATGATCTGGAACAGGACCCGGACGTGCTGGATACCTGGTTCTCCAGTGGATTGTGGCCGTTCAGCACACTTGGCTGGCCCGAAAAAACACCCGATCTGGAGTACTTCTACCCGACTTCTGTCATGGAGACCGGTTACGACATCCTGTTCTTCTGGGTCGCGCGCATGATCATGATGGGAATCGAGTTCACCGGAAAACCGCCATTCCATACCGTGTACTTGCATGGACTAATCCGTGACGAACATGGGCAGAAAATGAGCAAGACAAAGGGAAACGTAATTGATCCCCTGGGTGTGATGGATGAGATGGGAACCGACGCGTTGCGTTTTACCTTACTGGTTGGATCGACCCCGGGTAATGACGCGAATTTAAGCCTCAAGAAAGTGGAAGCCAACCGGAATTTTGCCAATAAGATCTGGAACGTGGGCCGGTTCATCATTGGCACAGTGGACGACGCACCAAAAACCGCTCAATCCAAACCTGATTGGACGCTGGCGGATTCGTGGATTTGGGCACGGCTGCAAGAGCTCATCCGCACGGTGGATCGTCTCTTTGAGACGTATCAGTATGGAGAAGCCGGGCGTCAGATCTATGATTTTTTGTGGGCGGAATTTGCCGATTGGTATGTGGAAATTGCCAAAATTCAAATGGCAGAGGGCGGCGACCGGGCTCATTACACCGCGGTCACACTCATTCGGGTGCTGGACACTGTTTTACGGTTGCTGCATCCGTTCACCCCATTTGTCACGGAAGAGCTGTGGGGACATTTGAAAACCGCGGCAGCGGACTTTCCGGACGCTGTTCCCGGTGACGGTTGGGAAAAGGCATTGATGCTCGCATGCTGGCCAAAAGCCAATGCGGTGGAGGGTTGGGAGGACGGTAAGATTGCCGATTTCACCCGGGTTCAGGACGTGGTACGAGCCATACGCAATGCCCGAACGGAAAAAAAGGTCACCCCCGGAAAACGGATCGCGGCCATAATTGCCGCCAATGATTTCAAGGCTGAATTTGAAGATCAGCGTAAGACACTGGTCGCGCTGGCACACCTCGATGACAGCCAGGTGACCCTGGCGGACAGGCTCGAAACCGCTCCGGAGGGAGCTTTGGCGTTGCTGGTAGCCGGGGTGGAAGTCTACCTGCCTCTTGCCGGTATGGTGGATGCTGATGTGGAACGGGCCCGTCTTGAAAAGGAATTGGCGGAGGCGGAGAGTCAGATCACACGGTTGCAGGGTCTGCTTGGAAGTGATTTTGCCCGGAAAGCACCGCCAGCTCTGGTGGAAAAGGAACGAGCCAAACTGGCCGCGTTTGAAGAGACTGCGGCAAAGATCAAAGCACAGTTATAGTTGATTTAAATTTCCGTTAAAAGGATTTGTTGGTCAAAGCATCCAGCGAAAATGAGAGTTCCACCCGGGCTTTCCGGATGCTTTGACCGAAATTTCCATCCAGGGCAATGAATATCGATTGATACAGGAAGGTAACCTGTTACATGATGTTTTTTTCGGTCGAATTTATGGATGTTCTACATTATAATAAGACAAATATAGTCTAATTAATAATGGAGACACTATGGATCTTACTGTCGGGCAAAAAGCACCTGATTTCACCCTGCCTTCCCACCTGGGAAAAGACATCACACTTTCTGGCTTCCGTGGAAAGACAGTAGTTCTGGCTTTTTTTCCACTCGCCTGGACACCCATATGAACAGGTCAGATCCCATCGTACCAGGCGCTTCTGCCGAAGTTCGAGGGATCGAATGTCCAGGTTCTGGGCATCAGCGTGGATCACATTCCCTGCCTTACGGCGTGGGCAGATAGTCTGGATGGGATTGATTATCCGTTGTTGAGCGACTTCTGGCCGCATGGTGCCGTTGCGCAGAAATATGGTGTTTTACGGCCTGAGGGTTACAGCGAGCGAGCGGTTTTTATTGTTGATTCGAATGGTTTCATTCAATACATGGATATACATGACATCGGCCATCAACCGGATAATGATGTTCTATTAGAAGAGCTGGCGCGAATTCAGAATAACCCGAAACTTATACCTTATAAAGCCACAGATGATGACATTGAGCGGCTTCCAAAGGGTGGTGTGGTGATGTATTGCACTACCTGGTGTTCGGATTGCAAACAGGCCCGAAAATGGCTGCGTGAGCGTGGTATTCCATATACTGAAGTGGACATCACGAACACCCCCGGAGCCGCCGAACAGGTGAAGCGTTGGGCGGGAGGAAACTTGACCACGCCAACTTTTGATATCGATAGTGTAGTTATCGTGGACTTTGATATTCCAAAACTCAAACAAACACTGAAAATTACGGATTGATAAAGGAAATTGAACCGGCTGTTTATGTCGATTCAGCCGGTTTTTCTTGCCTGCCTGTCAAAATTGCCCTATACTGAATTTAAACCAGATGGATTCCCGGAAAAAAGGAGGGCGCAATGTTTCTAACCATATTGCATGGTCATGTAAGCAAAGAAAATCGACGTGCTCTTGAGGAATCCTTTGAGAAGAAAGCAAAACACCCCCCCGAAGGATTAATGCAATCCTTTCTTATTCACGACAAGCAGGATAAATCAGACTGGCAAATAATTTCCATCTGGCGCAGTGAAGACGCTTATCAGGAAGCCAGGGCAGCTGGTAAGACAGACACATGTGAAACACTTTTTCTTGAAGCAGGATCGCAACCGCAACGCCGTCACTATGACGTGCAGGAACGGTTTATGAACATATCTGATAGTTAATCAGTCACCAATCGGGGAATAATTTCAGCCAGCTTCTCCGCGAATTTTTGGTGCTCTTTGGCTTCCCAGTGAAGGCCGTCAAGGTCACTGGTTGTGACAATTTCATTGGCATCAAGCAGGGGGACTCCCAGTTGATCCGTAATTTTCCGGTAATACTTTGCAAGGTCTTGAGATTTTTCCGTTCCACCGGCGAACATTTCGGCATATTCCGTTAGTTTCCCCAGTTTTGGTGGGGCTATCACAAGCAGCCTGGGCGCTTTACCATCCACACCGGTTTCAGAGTTGAGAATAACCTTTATCAGCACACCAATTCCGCGGGCAATATCTGATGGTGGCACGGAATAGCGCATCTTGAGGTCATTTGTTCCCAGCATCAATATAACCAGATCGATTGGGTTGTGGGATACCAGGCACGGATTGAGATACGTCTTTCCATTTTTATCCACTTCCACTGGATCATCCCACACGGTTGTCCGTCCGCAGTTTCCTTCTTCGACCACATAGTAATCATCTCCCAAAAGCCGTTGCAATACTCCCGTCCAGCGCACGTTTCGGGGAAAACGGCAGTGATGTGCCGGATCGGACCCCCAGGTATTTGAATCGCCGTAACACAATATGGTCTTCTGCATAATTGGTGCCTCCCGGTAAGATTAGAACGATTCTACCGCACAAGATTTCGCGATTAAAAAATGATTCATATGTTCCGTCAAGTTTGGTACAATACAGTGTTCCCTTTACTGGAGGGATGATAACAAAACACGCCCGGTGATTCCGGGTAGTTTTTTGCCTGATAACGGAAGGTAAACCGTGTTATTGACCCGGATCAGTTGACAACTGGCTTAAATCCATGGTTGGAAGTCACAGTATATGTGACAGATTCGGGAAGGTGTACAAGTATTTTTAGGTTATTCATCACATGAAAGATATATTAAAAGACAGTATAAATAACAGGAATAACATATATTTCCTGTCCCATAAGGAGGAAAAGCTGTGTGGCAGATTGTGATCCTGGTTGGGATGCTTCTTTGCGCGGTAATGACTGTCCGCTCACAGAAGCTATTAATATCAGCCCTGTGGCTGGCCGGTGCCAGCGCACTCGTGTCGCTCTTCATGTATCTACTGGGAGCGCCTGAAATTGCCGTCATCGAGCTAAGTGTAGGAGCAGGTTTGGTGACGGTTCTTTTTGTCTTCGCCATAAATATTGTGGGAGACGAGAGCAGTAAAGCCAAAGAGATCCTTCCAAAGCCGGTGAGCTGGCTGTTGATTGTGCTCTCTGTTGGTTTGCTTGCCTGGTTTGGCCTTTCGGGGAAGGTCCCAATGGCAGCAGCAGTTGATGGCTCTCCATTCAGCACGGATTTCTGGCAGAGTCGTTCAGCGGATGTTTTGTTGCAGATTGCAATCATCTTTGCTGGCGCGCTGGGCATTCTGGGTTTGTTGGCTGAGGGCAAAACACATTCCAGAAAGGGGGGGGAGTAACATGGAATTTTCACCTGTAACTCTTTCCATTATTGGCGTTCTTGGCCTGCTGGGTGTGGGTTTGTACGCACTACTGGCATCTCATAATTTGATTAAAGTGATCATCGCTTTGCAGATTCTGGCTAAAGGCGCGATCCTGGCATTTGTTTCAGCCGGATACGCCAATGGGCATTTAAATACGGGCCAGAGTTTTGCGTTGACCGTGATTGTGGTGGATACCATTGTGGCAGTACTGGGTCTTTCGCTTGCCGTTCAGGCCCGCCGACATCTGGGTTACATGAATATCAAAAGTTTATCCAATCTTAAGAGGTGAGCGATATGGCATCTACTCTTCTTTTGCTCACCATTGCCATCCCCTGGGCTGGCGCTGTCATCATCTGGTTGATCGGGGATGAATACCAGAAATACCTTCATGGTATTGCCGTGGCATTTTCTGTGGCTGCCGGGGTTGTTTCTGTTATGCTTATCCCTCACGCGACCGGTACACCGATCATATCGGTGGATTCGGGTCCGGTTTTCGGGGTTTTCACATTCGCTCCCGATGGGCTTGGGGTATTTCTGGCAGCGGTGGCAACGGTGATCGGTTGTCTGGCAGTCATCTTTTCTGTTGATTACATGAAAGGTGAAGGTCAGATTGCCCGTTATTACGCTTTTATCCTGTTCTTCATTGGCGGTATGGCCGGGTTGGTCCTTGCTACCAACCTGCTTTTGATCTTCGCTTTTTGGGAGATCACCGCTTTGTGTTCTTACGCGCTGATCGCCTTCCATAACGACGACCCCAAAGCGGTGGCCGGCGGTATGAAAGCTTTGATCATCACCCAGTTTGGTGGTGTGGGGCTTTTACTGGGTGCTCTGCTAATTCATAGTTATCTGGGAAGTTACGAGCTGAATGATCTTCTCTCCCGCTGGAGCGAGATCCCATCGACTGTTCTAGCGATTGCCGGTTTTGGTTTTCTGGCGGCGGCTGCGGCAAAATCTGCCCAATTCCCCTTCCAAACCTGGTTGCCTGATGCCATGGAAGCGCCGACCCCCATCAGCGCGTTGATCCATGCCGCAACAATGGTCAATGCCGGTGTTTATCTGCTTGCCAGGTTCTACCCGGCTTTCTCCAATGTGCCGGGCTGGAAAGACGCGGTGATCATCGTTGGTGTCCTATCCGCTATTTTGGCTGCCATGATGGCTGTCGTGGCAACTGACCTGAAGCGGGTGCTGGCATACTCAACTGTCTCACAGCTGGGTTACATGGTGTACGCGGTTGGAACGGGCGGTGTATTTGCCAGTCAATTCCATTTGTTAAGTCACTCGGTTTTTAAAGCCTTGCTCTTCCTCGCGGCCGGTGCGGTTATTCACGGCGTAGGTACGCGGGATATGCGGGAAATGGGTGGTCTGGGTAAGAAAATGCCCGTTGTCCGCAACGTCTTCATTCTTGGATCGTTGGCTCTGGCCGGCTTACCCATCATGAATGGTTTTTGGAGCAAGGAACTGATCCTTGAAGAAGGACTGGCTCACGGTCCGATGTGGGCGTATATAGTAATGCTCATCGGCGCCGGAATTACCGCTTTCTACACCTTCCGATGTGTTTGGATGGTCTTCTACGGAGAATCTCCCAAAGACCAGCATGCGCATGAAGCAGGTCCTTACATGCAGACAGCTCTTATCCCCCTCGCGGCTCTCTCTTTGATCACCTGGCTGGCGGCTGGACCCTTCTCGGAAATGCTGGAAAAAACGTTGCCGAACCATGGAATTGAGCCTCTGGCAACCATGCACATGGTGGAAGAGGTGGTAACAGCTCCGGCAACCTGGATTGCCATGGCGGTTATCGCTCTGGGTTTGGTTGCCTGGTGGCAGCGTGATAAGCTTGCCGGAATGGCTGATGCGCTGAAAGGCTTGGGGCAAGCGGCAGTCAACAGTTTCGGGTTCGAAGCAATAAATCGCGGGATCGTGAGCAGTGTACAGTCTTCCGCCGAAGCCCTCCGGGTTACGCAGACAGGAATTTTGAACTGGAACATTGCCTCGATCTTGATCGGTTTGATTATTGTGTTGTTTATTCTGGTGATGGGAGCCTGAGATCATGGACGTAAATTCACTCTTCCTCTGGCTGCTGATCCTGCCTTTTGTGGGCGCCGCTGTTACCTATCTGGTAGGCCGTGTGGCAGTCAAACAAAAAGCCAAAAGCAATCCGGCCCGGTGGCTTGCCTTTGTCGTGTTTCTGGCGGCTGATTACCTTTTCGTGATGCTGGCCCAGCAATTCCTGGTTACTGGACCCGTTGATCTTGTCATCGGGACTGTCGCCCTGCAATTTGACGGCATCAGCCTGGTGCTGGGAGGGTCTGCCCTCCTTCTGGGTACCCTGGCGTCTTTCTTCTCCATCGATTACATCGCTGGAGAGGTTAGCGAAGAAAAATTTTATGCCATGCTCATATCGATGGTTGTGGCGGTCGTTGGCCTTGCGTGCGCCAATGATCTGTTCAACCTGTGGGTTTGGTTTGAAGCAATGGCGATCACCTCATACATGCTGGTGGCTTTCTACAGTTCCCAGCCCGGGTCACTTGAAGCCGGTATCAAATACCTGGTACAGAGTGCGACAGGCTCAGTATTTGTGATGATCGGGGTCGCGCTGGTCTTTATGGTCACCGGGGAAACAAACCTGGAAAACATTACCAAGTTGACAACCGGACCGTCCACAATATTGCTGGCTGCCGGAGCCCTTTTCATCATTGGCTTTGGTGTAAAAGCCGCTCTTGTGCCGTTGCATACATGGCTGCCTGATGCGCATTCGCAGGCACCTAGTGGCGTTTCTGCTTTACTCTCCGGTATTGTGATTGAAGCCGGTTTGATCGCCATGTTACGGGCGTTGGGTGCTCTGACTCACATTTCCCTGTCATGGGGCTTAATCTTGTTGATTTTCGGTGTTTTCAACATGACATACGGAAATCTAATGGCGCTACGTCAGAACCAGGTCAAACGGTTACTGGCTTTCTCCAGTTTGAGTCATGTGGGTTATATGCTCATCGGCTTTGGGGTTGCCATTCAATTCCAGGTATTGGACGGCGCGGGTGGTGGTTTCTTCCATGTGATCACTCATATGATGATGAAGGGATTGGCATTCCTCGCGGCCGGAGCCTTGCTGTATGCCATGTATATCACCCATCACAAACATGGCCCATTGATGATCGAAGACTTGAACGGCGCCAGCGGCAAGTATCCGATGGTTGCGCTGGGATTATCCGTCGCGGTTTTGGGATTGGGCGGTTTGCCTCCTCTTGCCGGTTTTATGTCGAAATGGCAGATTTTCGTGGCCGGTTTTGAGACCCAGAACAGCTGGATCATGGTACTCGTTGTATATGCGGCTCTGAACAGTGTGCTGTCACTGGGGTATTATGCACCCATGGTAAACCGGATGTATCGGATGGAACCATCAGCTATTGTGACAGAAGGGAAGGAACTGGGATTTATGGTCCAGGTTCCGTTGGTCATTCTGACATCATTGATTGTGGCGTTCGGTATTTGGCCGGCTGCCATGAGCTTTATTACCACGCCGGCGGCAGCTGCACTGCTGAAAGCGTTTGGAGGCTAAAAAATGGATATTTTACTTTCACCTCCTGTTGCCTTTTTAATCTACTTGCCGCTTGTTGGGCTTATTACTTTGCTTGGGCGGGGACTTGCCGGTCCTGAAAAAGCCAATCCAATGAAGTCAAGTTTATATGGCTCGGGTGAAGAAGCTCCGACGACTGCTGCAGCACCCGGTTATAAGCCGTTCTTCCTGGTTGCGTTCTTCTTTGCCTTTTTACATCTGGGCATGCTGGTGCTGGGAACAGGCGGATTCAATTGGACTACCGGCGCGTATGTGATTGGATTGGCGCTGGCTTTAATCGCTCTTATATTGGGATAAAGACCGTAAATAGGTATAATATATCTAATTTCGGTGATATAGATCAGGAGCAAGATCTTGGAACAACAACTGGATTCAGTTTGGTCAAAGACCGTAAATCAAGTAAAAACATGGGCGCGAGTAAACAGCCCGTGGGCAATTCATTTCAACAGTGGTTCCTGCAATGGATGTGATATTGAAATTCTGGCTACATTAACCCCCCGTTATGATGTGGAACGGC
The DNA here is from genome assembly GCA_964446955.1 of uncultured Leptolinea sp. Taxonomy (GTDB): domain Bacteria; phylum Chloroflexota; class Anaerolineae; order Anaerolineales; family Anaerolineaceae; genus Leptolinea. The sequence continues at coordinate 113,820 of CAYUQJ010000002.1, read as the reverse complement.
TGGGAATAAAACTTCAGGGAAGCCCGCGCCATGCGGATGTGCTTATTTGCACCGGTCCAGTAACCCGTCAGGCTCGGGACAGACTGCTTCGTATTTATGAACAGATGCCGGAACCTAAATTTGTTATCGCAGTTGGTTCGTGCGGACTTTCGAGCGGTGTTTTTCATGGATGTTACAACATAACCGGAAGTATCAGCGATGTTATCCCGGTCGATGTATTCGTGCCCGGGTGTCCCCCGCGGCCGGATGCCATTATCTACGGTGTGGCGCAGCTGCTCGAAAAGATGAAAGCCTCGGCAAATCCGGGTAAAGGAGAATGAGTATGGAAATGGAAGAATTGCTGTCTCGGGTTGAAGAATTGTTGAAACCCGTTAGCGTTGAAACATCCCGTCCAGGTCCTTCCCGGGTCGATTTTATTGTTGAGCCAGACAAACTGGTGGAAGCAGTAACCATCCTGACCAAGGCGAAATGGGGCTACCTTCTCGCGATCACCGGTCTGGATAAACCTGCCCCGGCTCCTGCAGAAGGTGAAAAACCGGGCGAGAATCACATTGAAGTTCTTTACCACTTTGGGGAAGCTGCAGCAATCTGCGCGGTGCGAGTCACTTTACCTTACAGCAAGCTGGTCATCCCTACGGTCTGCGATGTTATACCGGCGGCCACTCTGTATGAACGCGAATTAATGGAAATGTATGGAATAAAAATCGAAGGTACCCCGAACACAGATAAGCTGTTGCTGCCGGACGATTGGCCGGCAGGGGTTTATCCGTTGAGGAAAGAATTTACCGGTTTAGCCAAGCCCGCAAAGGGTGAAGGAGAATAACAATGGAAGCACAAACTGCAACAACAGGAAAATTTGTCGTTCCCATTGGCCCACAGCATCCAGCATTGAAAGAACCTGGCCACTTTGAATTTACTGTGGACGGTGAGATTGTCACAGCTGCCTCAGTTCGTTTGGGGTTTGTTCACAGGGGTATTGAAAAGGGGACAGAATCGCGCAATTGGACGCAAAGCATGTATATTGTTGAGCGTGTATGTGGTATCTGCTCCCATGTCCATGCCTCAGCATATGCCCAGGGTGTTGAAATGTTGGCCGGTGTAACGATCTCCCCCCGGGCTGAAGCCATTCGAAGCATTGCGGCTGAACTGGAGCGAATTCACAGTCACATGCTCTGGCTTGGCGTTGCCGCACATGAAGGCGGCTTTGATACGCTATTCATGTATTCCTGGCGCGACCGTGAAACTGTTATGGATCTGCTCGAGCTGGTTTCTGGAAACCGGGTGAACTATAGCGTGAATCTCATCGGTGGGGTGAAATATGACATTGACGAGAAGATGGGCGATCAACTGAAAAAAGGCCTTGATTTTCTTGACACCCGCTTACATCACTATTTGAATGTTGTAACAACCGATGAGACTTTTATAGGCCGCACAAAAGGTATTGGTGTTATGCCGAAGGATGAAGCCTATATGCTTGGTTCCATCGGTCCAACTGGTAGGGCATCCGGGGTGGAACGTGATGTGCGCGTAGATTCGCCATACGCGGCATATAAGCAGTTCCCTGTGAAGATGGTCACTGATGAAGCTGGTGATTTGCAGGCCCGGTTTGTTGTCCGGATCAAAGAGCTTTACGAGAGCATCCGGGTTATAAAAGAGATCCTTGATCATATGCCTGAAGGGGAGCTGACCGTAAAAGTTCCGCGCAGAATTCCTGAAGGTGAGGTTGTCAGCCGGATGGAAGCACCGCGCGGTGAGTTATTCTATTTCATGAAGAGTAATGGCTCGGATATGCCGGATCGTGTTAAGATCCGCACTCCATCTCTATGCAACTGGTCATCCATCACGAATTATGCGGTAGGTCTAAAATTGGCAGACATGCCTATGCTTTTGGCCGGTATCGATCCCTGTTTCTCCTGCAACGACCGGGCTGTCTCGATCAACCGGGGTGGAAATCATAGATTTATTTGGACCTGGGAACAATTACGTCAATATGGGATAGCATACTACAGATGAACAATTCACTTTCGCTACTTTATCTACTGTTTTTCCCGGGTGGCTTGTTCCTGATAGCCATGGGAATGGTGTATGAATGGGCGGACCGCAAACTTGTCGCTCAATTCCAGAACCGTTATGGACCGCGCTGGTTCCAGCCGCTGGCAGATACGATCAAACTTCTAGCTAAGGAAGAGATCACTCCGGCGGGGGTAAGCGATGGCTTGTTTTTCGCTCTGCCGATAGTCGCTCTGGCTGCTGCATTGACCGCAGCTTTGAATGTGCCACTGTTCGGTCTTCAGCCGGCGTTCAGTTTTCAGGGCGATCTCATCGTTGCCATGTACCTGCTTAGCTTGATGACGCTTTGTATGGGTTTGGCAGGCGCGAATACAAACGACCGTTTCTCACTGGTTGGCGCCACCCGTACCTTAACACAGATGTTCTCTTATGAAGCGCCCTTTATGCTGGCATTATTGGGACCGGCAATCATGGCGGGTTCATGGAATATCCGCGAGATCAATGCATATGCCGGATCCACCATCTGGATGATCGTCACTTTACCCATTGGTGCGATTGTTGCTCTTGTCGGTTTGATGGGTAAGCTAGAGCTTCCTCCCTTTGATGCTCCTGAAGCAGAAACAGAAATTGTTTCGGGTGCATTGACCGAATACAGTGGCCGTGGATTGGCACTTTTCCATCTCGGGAAGGATGTTGAACTTGTTATTGGATTGACCATGGTTTCGGCTTTTTATCTTGGGGGTTTATCAAATCCATTGTTCTTTATCCTGAAGACAGGTGCGCTTTTGCTTGTAACGGCTGGCCTGCAATCTTTGTTTGCCCGGCTGCGTATCGATCAGACAGTTGGTATGTGGTGGCGGATTGGCGCTCTGTTGGCCTTGCTACAGCTTCTTGTTTTGATCGCATTCAAAGGATTTGGCTTATGAAAATCGGTGCCATGCTTGGTGATATATTTGGTTCACTTTTTAAAAAACCCGTAACGGAAATGTATCCATTTGTAAAGTCGGATACACCTGTACGGCTACGCGGGCAGTTAAAATATGATTCAGAAAAATGCACCGGTTGCCAGCTATGTGTCAAAGACTGTCCGGCTGATGCCATTGAGATCATAACAATTGACAAGGTGGCGAAACGATTTGTTATGCGCTACCAGTCAGACCGTTGCATTTTCTGCGCGCAATGTGTTCAATCATGCCGTTTTGATTGTATTGAGCTATCCAATGAAGAGTGGGAACTCGCATCAGAAAAACGACAACCATTTGAATTACTGTATGGACGGAAAGAAGACATTGACGCTCTCCTGGAACGAGAAAATCAACCAGAGCCTGCGACAGCTGTGGAATAAGAATCCGGAATCTCTGGTCGTTTTGATCGGTGTTGGGAATCCATTAATGGGGGATGATGCTGCCGGTTTGCTGGTCATTCAAAAGTTGAAGACCAGTATACCGGCAGCAAAGTGTATTATTCCACTGGAAGGGGGTCCGGCACCGGAAAACTGTTCCGGATTGATCCGCCGTTTAAAACCGGGTTTGGTGTTCTTTATTGATGCCGGCAGGATGGGGGAGATACCTGGAGCGATTGGAGTATTTGAAGCCGGGGAAGCAGACGGCGTCTCCGCGTTTGGTCATTCCCTCCCGTTGAGTGTTTTGGGTAAATATCTTGAAACCGAAGTGGGTTGTAAGAGTTATTTGCAGATCATTGAGCCGGAATCTATTGATTTTGATCTACCCCTGAGCCAGACAGTGCAGGATTCTGTGAATGAGGTGTGTGAAGCCTGGATAAAAGCGGCTGCGATTGCTCCACAAAGATCCAGCTAACCGCCACTGGTTGAGTTGTTTATCATTCCCTGTTGGAAGTTTTCAGGTGACGAATGGAAACCCCGCAAAATAGTGATTGTTGTCGTTCGATATTGGATGAAATGGTGGCGGTGACCGCCAGGATTGATCCTTCACGCATTGATCGTGTAGTCGATGAGATCCTATCGGCACGACGGATATTTGTGGCTGGAACCGGACGATCGATGTTGATGATGCGGGCGTTGGCCATGCGTTTAATGCAGCTTAGTCTCATTGCATTTGTTGTTGGCGAAACAGTCACGCCCTCCATCGGGCCCGATGACCTGCTGATAATCGGGTCTGGTTCCGGGGAAACCGCGACGATCCGTGTGATGGCCCAAAAAGCAAAAGAATCCGGGGCACGGGTGACGCTTTTAACCATATTTCCAAAATCTTCCATTGGCCGATTGGCTGATGTGATCATGACCATCCCGGCGGCAACAAAAAAATCGGAAAAATCGGGTGACACTGCCTCAATTCAACCGGGAGCCAGCCTGTTTGAACAATGTCTGCTGGTCATTGTAGATGCGTTGATTTTGAAGATCATTGAACGGAATGATCTACTGGATTTCAATGCTGTATTGATGCAAAATCACGCGAATCTGGAATGATCTAATCCCCGGTGGGTGTTCGGCCACCGAAATCCCAGGAACCGAGAATCGCGCCGCCAACGATCAGGATCATGGCGCCTATGGTGATTACCGTTAAGCTCTTGCCGGCGAAAAGGATCAGGTTGAGTGTGGAAAGCAGTGGGGTAAGATAGGCCAGAGAACCAATAATCCGGGGATCACCGCGTTTTAATGACGCGTCCCACAGGTAGAAAGCCAAGCCCAACGGACCCAAACCGGCTAGAATGATCAACAACCAGTCAGCAGGACGCAAGAGAAATACCCGGGTTATATCTCCGCCTGACAGAAAATAAATGGCGAATGATAAGAAGCCGGATATCAGACAAAAAACACCCACTGATAGCGTAGTAAAAGCCGGTAACCGTTTTGTGAGGAGTGAATAAACAGCCCATGTTATCGATGCGCCGAATGCCAGAATATAACCGGAAATATGTTGTGTTTGAATATTCAACCGGCCATCAGAAACGATAAGGGCGGCTCCTGTAAGACCCAATAGCCCGGCAAGTATGTGACGTTTTTTAAGGTGATATCCGGGAAGTATGACAGGAGATAATATGACGATCAATAGCGGCCAGAGATAGTTAATAAGATTGGCCTCCACTGCCGGAGCCAGGGTAAACGCTTTAAAGTACAAAAAGTGATAGCCAAAAATGCCGGTTACTCCAACCGCCAGGGTGACAGTCGGAATTTGCCATGCTTTACGGGAGAAAACTCCCACCAGACCGCTGATGAGGAAAGCTATACCCAATACCAGGAAAGAGGAAATATGCGCAACCTGTGTGCTGATCAATGCCAGCGTACTCCAGATCACGATGGCGCATAAAGCCAATGGTATTCCCGGTTTTTTAATCAGCATGTGTGTCTCGGGTATTTGCGAACTTTGTAAAAGAAAAGACCCTGTGGTTTTGCACAAGGTCATTTAAGTGGGCGCGGAGGGGCTCGAACCCCCGACCTCACGGATGTGAACCGTGCGCTCTGACCAGCTGAGCTACGCGCCCTGGGGAAGTGAAATTATAAAGCAATCAATGCGCTTTGACAAGAAAACCAATTAGACGAAAAAGGCGGCTGTCGAAATATCACACCGCCTTTTTGCTGCAAAGGTTCAAGTTGAAGATTGCGGTTGTTAATCAAACCCAAGCAATTCAGGAAATTCGATCCGGTCTTTGATCCATTGCAGGAACCGCGCGGCAGGGGCACCATCCACGATCCGATGATCAAACACCAGGCTGAGAACCATCTTCTGATATTCCGTTACGACACCGTTCTTCATCATAAGTGCCGGAGAGATTTTTCCGACACCAAGTATGGCTGCCTGCGGAAGGTTGATGACCGGAGTGAATGCCAGTACATCAAAGTTACCGAGGTTGGTGATGGTAAATGTCCCGTCAGAATAATCGTCCGGTAAAAGTGTGCCCGATCGAGCTTTTTCCACCAGCATCCGAAATTCTTCTCCGAACTGCCGGAGTGGCTTGCGATCACTGTCTTTTATGACCGGCACTACCAGGCCGCGATCGGTATCCACTGCCATGCCCATGTGGACCCGGCCAAGCCACTCTATTTGATTACCATTGATCCGGGCGTTCATGTAAGGGAATTCCTTCAATGCCCGGCCGCAGATCACTGCCAGCAGATCGTTATACCCCGCGGTGTATCCCCATTGCCCGGAATATTTTTGCCGGATGGTCTCACGCAATTCAACCAGGCGGGTAGCGTCTGCTTCCATGAACAATGTAACGCGTGATGTGCTCTGTGTGCTTTCCGCCATTCGCGAAAATATGACACCACGGATTCCGGAAAGGGGGATAGTCTTAATCACTTCTGTCAATGGGCCTTGCGCGGTATCCTTCCCGGCTGCTTGAAGAACATCTTGTTTCATTATGCGGCCGCCGGGGCCTGAGCCATGGATATCTGATAGATCAATACCGCTATCCGCGGCAATCCTCCCGGCAATCGGGGTTGCTTTGGGGCGTTCGGCCAGAAAATTGATGATGTCACGCTCTACAACCCGTTGCCCTTCATTCCCGGTTGGTTGGATTTTGTTCCAATTAACCTGGTTTTCAACGGCCAGTTTCTTCGCGCGGGGAGATATGAAAGTAGTGCCGGTTTTGTCGTGTGTTTGTTGTGGTACTACCGTTTCTCCGCTGACAGGGGACTCTTGACCTTTCTGTGAAACAATGGGCTCTTCTGGTTGCGCCTGAGTTTTTTCTGCGGTTTTGAATACATCATTCTCGGTCCCCACAATGGCAATGACCGTTAAAACCGGTATAACCTGGTTCGGTTGATAGGACCCAAGATGAACAATGCCCTTGGCATTGGATTCGATCGGAAATACCGCCTTATCCGTTTCAACTTCCGCGATCGTCTGCCCTTTTTCGATCTTCTCGCCATCTTTTACGTGCCAGGCGAGAAGAGTGACTTCTTCCATCGTTTGTCCGAGTTTGGGAATAAATATCTCTTTTGCCATTACCTCACCGCCTTTCTACAGGCTTCCATGATCCGGTTTACATTGGGTATGGCTATGTCTTCCAGATTTTCCGCGCGTGGAACGGGAACGTTCATGGCGGCGACACGGATCATGGGGGCGTCGAGGTAGTCAAAAGCCCGCTCATTGATTTGGATCATGACCTCGTTGATAAAACCGGTATTCTCGTAAGCTTCACTCACACAAACCAATCTCCCGGTTTTCTTGACAGATTCAATGATCGTATCAATATCCAATGGCGCGAGCGTGCGCAGATCAATCACTTCTACATCCAGCCCTTCCTTTTCCAGATTGGTGGCTGCCTCTAATGAACGCAAGACCATTCGCGAGTAGGTGACCAGGGTGACATCCTTGCCGGGGCGTTTTATGTCTGCCACGCCAAAGGGGATGACATATTCTTCCTCCGGTACCGGTCCTTTCTCCTTGTAGAGCATTTTGTGTTCAATGAACATTACCGGGTTGTCATCGCGGATGGCGGCTTTCAATAGACCTTTGGCATCGTACGGCGTGGATGGCATAACAACGTGGATGCCGGGGAAATGGGTCCAGAGCGATTCAAGGCTTTGCGAGTGATGGGCGGCTATGGCTCGTCCTGCCCCACCTTCTGACCTGATTACCAGGGGTACGCTGGTCTTGCCGCCGAACATATAACGGTTTTTTGCTCCCACATTGGCAACCTGGTCAATGATCAATGGAGTGAAATCAACATACATGATCTCTGCCACCGGACGCATCCCGGCCATCGCCGCGCCCACAGCTGCTCCGCCGATGGTCGCTTCAGAAATGGGTGTGTCGAGTACCCGCCATTTGCCAAATTCCTTGAAGAGATCACGCGTGGCTCCGTATGCGCCGCCGTACAGTCCAATGTCTTCACCCAAAAGGAACACACGCGAATCCTGCAGCATTTCTTCCCGCATGGCCTCCTGAAGTGCCTGCGCGTAGGTAATCTGGCGGGATTCCTGCCCGGCTTTAATCCGGTCCCGGTTTTTTTTGTCTAACGCGTAATCAGATGGCTGGAACTTTGCAGGGGCAAATACATCCGTATCAACCTCGTTGATCTCAGGTTCAGGCGAGGACATGGCAAATTCCATCGCCTTTTCGATTTTCTCTTCAACAGTCTGCTCAATCGCTTCCTTTTCCTGATCCGAGAGCATCTTAACAACCTGAAGCTCTTCACGCATAACTGTGATGGGGTCATGCTTTTTCCATTCCGCTTCTTCCTCACGGGTCCGGTACGCACGAGGATCGGAATGTGAATGCCCGTACCAGCGGTACGTTTTGGCCTCTATCAGCGTGGGACCTTCGCCACTCCGCGCCCGTTTAATGGCCTCCGCGGCAGCTTTTCGGACTTCCAGTACATCCATACCATTTACGATGGTGCCGGGCATACCGTACGCGGGAGCACGGTCTGCCACATTTCGAAGGTAACTTACATCGATAAACGGAGCTGACATTCCATACAGGTTATTTTCAACCACGAACACAATGGGAAGTTGCCACAGGGAAGCCATGTTCAAAGATTCGTGAAAGTTTCCCGTATTTGATGCGCCATCACCAAAGAAACAGACAACCACCTTGTCTGTACCCATGATCTTCTGAGCCAGGGCTGCGCCCACGGCGACAGGTAGATTCCCGCCGACTATGCCGGTGGCGCCAAGGTTTCCATGTGCCACATCAGCGATGTGCATGGACCCACCCTTTCCCTTGCAATATCCACCGGATTTTCCGAGCACTTCCGCCATCATTTTGTTCAAATGTTCCTGTCTGCCTTCGTCAGTTCCGGCGTGGCGATCTCCATGGGCGTGGGCGTGGCCGTGTCCCCGGTGGGTGCTGGTGACCAGATCATCGTCCCGGAGGGCTGCGATGGTCCCAACGGCCACTGCTTCTTCACCCGCGTAGAGGTGGGAGGCGCCTTTCAATACCGCCCTCCCCAGTAAATCGGCGATGTTGTCTTCAAAAGCCCTGATCTCTTCCATCTGCCTGAGGCAGGTAAGCAGTTCCTCTTTTGTTAATTCCTGCTCTTCGATGAGTGCGGATATGCGTTCAAATGTCATCGGGTTAGCCATAGGCTCGATAAAACTTTCTTTCGTCATTATTCCTCCAAAAAGATGAACGGTAGACCGTTCAATTAACAGTTATTGAATTGAGAGCAGTGTTTCAGCTGTGCGTTCGTCCGTAACCAGGACATTTATGATTTTTCCCTTTATCGCCGCGCGGATTGCATTGACCTTTTCCTCACCGCTGGCTACAGCGATGACACGGGGAATGGCTTTATACTGGGTTAGCGACAATCCAACAATCCGGTCGTGTATCTCGTCACGAATCGGGTGGCCAAGTTCATCAAAAAATTGAAGGCCGATGTCACCAATGGCGTTCCGCGCGGTCAACCGCTCAAAGTCCTGTTTTCTTAAGACTTCAGCCAATGACAGGGATGCGGGCGCAGGAACGCCGATGCCGATCAGGGCGATATTCGCTTTTGCGGCCATCTCCAGGGTTAGTTTGATCTGCGGGTCATGGAGAAGTGCGTCGCGCACTTCTTTGTTTTCTACGATACCTGGTGCCGAAAGGAGTGTCAGGTTTGCACCTAAAGCCTGGGCCGTACGTCTTGCTAGATCAGCCGCGTTGATACGGGAATCCGGTTGACTGAGCCCTCCCAATGACTGAACGATCCGTAAATCGGGGTAGTTGGCAGTCGGGAGCGAATCAACCACAGACAGGAGGGTGTGTCCCCAGGTGATGGCGATGGTCTCATCACCTTGAATACCGCGGACCAGGCACTCGGCAGCCGCGGATCCCAATTCCTGTAATTTCTCTTTCTCAGATTTGTCGGGCTCACAGGAAATTATGATGGCTTCGTCCAGACGGTATTTCGTCTCAATTTCCTGTTCCAAGCTGTCTGTGCGTTCGTTGCCCGGTAAAAGTGTGATCTGAACAATTTTCAGATCTCGCGCCTGTTTTAACATCCGCGATACTTTTATGCGTGATAATCCAAACCGGAGCCCTATCTGCTTCTGGCTAAGACCTTCCAGATAATACAGATGGGCTATTTTGTATAACAATCGGCGTGTACTTGCATCAAGCAGCATAGGATTTTTCCTGCCTTCATAGTACTGATTTACACGATGTATGTCAAGTGAACAGTAATGATCATATGATCATTTATAAGGTAAAAGAATATCCGGCTTGCAAACCGGATATTCTTCTTTCTTGACTATTGAATATTTTCTGGTGTGTCTGACCTTGATTTCAAGAACATCCAGGCGGCACATGCCAATAATGCGATTGAACCGATTACTCCTACCGGCAGTGGTCCCAGCAGCGGATTCTGCTCACCTGTTGACAGTAGAACGGGTAATCCGGCTATCCCATTGATGGCGGCATGACCGATAATAGCCGGCCAGATATTTTTTGCCCGTAGACTGAGCCAACCCAGGATTATTCCCACTAACACACAAAACCAGACCATTGCCAGGATACCTGCCCATGGAAAGCCGGGGTAGTCCAGACCGTAGTTGTGTCCCATGGCTATCACCGGCGCGTGCCATAATCCCCAGATGATACCGGTCAATACCATGGCTTTCCGTTCACCGAGCGGCATAAGGATGGGCTGGAGGTATCCGCGCCAACCGAATTCTTCCCCGAATGTGAAGAAACTGTTGATGATGGGCGCTATCAGCATGGCTTGAATAAACTGTCCGATCAAAATTGTCATAGGATCTACATTGGCTGTCAGACCGCTGGATTTCAGCATTTCTTTCAAAACCGGCATTTCCAAATCAAAATGGCCGGGAAATATCAGAAAATATACAGCTCCACCAATGATAGTCAGTATTCCAGGCAGGAACCATGCAGCCAAAATCGGTTTCCAGCAGCTTTTTATCTGCATTCCCAGGAGTAGGTCTGTCCACCCCTGGCGGGTTATCAGCCTTGTGAAGATATTCCCCAGGGCCGGTGCCCACATATAGACAAAGGATAAGAGCAGCAACGCCAGTGTGATCGTGGTTCCTGGAACAAGGACCGGGCTATTAACCAATCCACCTGTCAGGAATATTACCAGGCCGGCTAACCAGGCAATACCAAATGAGATGCTTACATAAATGATCAATCGCTTCTTGTCAATCATAATAATGAATTCCTCCGGAGAGAATTATCTCATTGGAATGGTTATAATCAGATGAATTGACACGGTTTTTACATCCGGTGGAGGAGATATCAAATGATGAAAGTTGGTTATATCGGTCTTGGATTGATGGGAAAATCAATGGCTCGCAATATCCTGAAAGCGGGCTTTCCTCTGGTTGTACACAATCGAAGCCGCCAAGCGGTTGATGAGCTGGTGGCAGAAGGCGCTATTCCCGCATCATCGCCCGCAGAAGTAACCCGGCAGGTGGATGTCGTTTTTACCAATCTTCCCGATTCGCCGGATGTGTTAAAAGTCGCTCTTGAGGAAGAAGGTATTATTGAGGGTGCGCACGAAGGATTGATCTTTGTGGACAACTCCACCATAAAACCGGATGCCGCGAGGCAAATCTCCATGCGGCTGGGTGCGGTGGGTGTGGCATGTTTGGACGCGCCTGTCAGCGGCGGGGATATTGGCGCGAAGAATGGGACTCTGACCATCATGGTCGGCGGACCGGCTGATGCGTTGCAAAAGGTCACCCCGGTTTTTCAGGCTATGGGAAAGACGGTCACACACATAGGCGAGGCTGGTGCCGGTCAGGTTGCAAAAGCGGCTAATCAGATCATGGTAGCTGCGCAAATGGTAGCAATGGCAGAGCTGTTGATATTTGCCCAAAAGTGTGGAACCGATCCACGCAAGGTGGTGGAGGCAATAAAAGCCGGGGCTGCCCAGTGTTGGACATTGGATGTAAAACCGCAAAGGCTGTTTGAAGGCAACCGATCACCCGGGTTTAAAGCCAGAATGCAATCAAAGGACCTGGGGATTGTCATGGATACTGCCCGGTCCTATGGCATTCCACTACCGGGAACTGCCATCAATAACCAACTGTTTCAATCCATGGTGGATTGTGGTTTGGGAGAGATGGACAACTCCAGCATCATCTCGATCATCGAGATGTTGGCCAATGAAAAATTAAAATCACAATGAAAGAGAAAAACCGGTGAAAACCGGTTTTTCTTTATTCCTCCAGTTTTTTCTGGAATTCGGTTTTGGCTTTTTTATCCAACAGCTCCCCTGTCAGGGCGTTCAGGATGTATTTTTCAATTCTTTCGTCAGTGAAATGTTTACGGGCAATGACAAAAACGGATAGGATATCCATAAGTAACAATTTTTGCTGGGTTTCTTTCCTCAGCGAGATATCGACAGCCAGCAACCTGTCACAGATGCGGGGAGCAAATTCCGGCCTGGCTTCCACGATCTGCCCCAGGCTCTGGATGCACTGCCGGACTGTTATGGGTTTTTCGTCGTCTACAAAGTCCAGATAGTCTTCGATGATTGAACCGAATTGATTTCTGTCATCCCACCTGACATTATCGGCAACCAGCATTATTCCGATACTCCGTATGAATGAATTGGGACTTTGAAATTTTGCGGTTAGAACATCCCAGTATGGATAGACATCAGCCTGCTTTTCTGACCGGCTTCGTAATAGCAAGAAAGCCGGATAACGAATGGAGTCATCCTTCTCTTCCAGAAGACCAACCAGAAAGTGGATATCATCCTGCGAAAGCTTTTCAGAAATGACTGGAAGGTCTTCTCTGGAATAGGTGGAAATCTCTTCGCGGGTGATCATGGTAACCCAAAAGAAGGGAATGACGATTAACCGGGGTTGATCTTCCGTTTACCCAGCGGACGGGTAGGTGGTTCTCCAAGATCGAGCCGGTAGCCTACACCGCGAATGGTTTTGATCAGGCGTGGATGGCGGGGATCCAGTTCCAGCGCTTCCCGAAGCCAGCTGATGTGGACATCGAGGGAGCGCGTGTCTTCCACATATTCGGTTTCCCACACTTTGCGGAATAACTCCTCGCGTTCGATCACCTCGCCCGCCTTTTCCATTAACAACTGGAGAAGCATCATCAATCTCGGAGTAAGGCGAACCTGTTTTCCTTGAAAACGGACGATTCGGTCACGTGTGTCCAGTTGAAGCATGCCGGCTTTGAAAACATCTTTCTTTTTGGTCGGAAGAAGGGGCTTCATCCGGTTGAGTAATTTTTGCAGCGTAAAGGGCAGCGACAGGACTACATCCGCCTGGGAATTATCGGATTCCCTGTTCTCGGGAAGTATCAAAAGGACCGGTATGGACGGGTTAGCCAGTTTGATATTCCGGATGATACCGCCTCCATTGGAATAGAAAGAAGCAGCGTTCAGGATGATCAGGTCGATCTTTTCCTCTTCCTCAATTTGCTTTACCGCCTGAGATCCATTGGAGGCATAAACCACCTTGTACCCTTTGCGGGTAAGGCCTTCGTAGTAGGCAGATCGGATCTGTGCCTTCTTTTCAATCAAGAAAACTACCGCCTTGGGTAAGGCAGGCCCCGGTGGGGTCGGTCTATGAATTCCGATTTTTTCAGAAGATTCGTCCATTGTCGGAAAGGGTTCCTGAATATGAAAAAAATAGCCTTTTATTTTCAAAAGGCACAGGGATGGAAAAGGCTTCACCCCCCTGTATAGAAACCTTAAAAAACATTTGTTAAGACTTAAGTATTATACACCAACATCAAAAACCGGTTGCAGTCAAGGTATGCGCATGTTAGAATCATTTCAATGACAGGTCCTAAACCTGTCAGGGAGGTATTAATGCCCCGAATGATAGAAGTTGTGATCGACAGCGTTCGAGTAAGCCTGACAAACCAACAGCGGATTGTAATTCTGCGTGAAGTGGACGCCGAAAGGTATCTTCCCATATGGATTGGCCCATACGAAGCAGAGGCGATCACCATCGCGCTGCAGGATATCGAAGTTGCCCGGCCGCAAACCCACGATCTTATGAAGAACATCCTGAATTCACTGAACGCACGCCTGGTACGGGTGGAAGTGATCAGTTTGAAGGATGATGTTTTCTATGGGAATCTGGTGGTTGAGGTTGATGGTAAGATCCTTGAGATCGACTCCCGTCCATCCGACGCGCTGGCAATGGCTGTGCGTGCCAGGGTTCCCATCCTCGCTTCACGTGATGTGATGGAAACGGCCGGAATTTTGCCTGAACAGGACCTGCAGGCAAACGAGGCATCCGCCAAACCACCGAAACGGCCGGATTGGCCCAAAAAAGTAGAAGAAGAATCAAGCGACCGGTTGACAGTCTATGAGGATTTCCTCCAGAATATTGATCTGGATAGTCTAAACAGACCACCGGATGATAAGACCGGTGATAATCCCGGCGAACCGGAAGAACCCAATCTGTAATTTGTAGAATTCCGGCATTTTTTCCACAGGAGAATCGGATACAATAACCGCAAGGCGGATGATTTTTCACATCTGACCATTGATAAACCATGGAAGAATTTCTCCAATCTGAAGAAAATGAAATAACTGATATTCAAGTTCAGCCGCATAACCGGCAGGCGGAAGAAGCCGTGCTGGGTGCCGTTCTGATCAACCCCGATTCCTTTTTTGAATTGGGGCAATTCCTGAAGCCGGAAGATTTTTATATTGTCCGCAATGGATGGATCTGGGCATCGTTTACGCGGTTGCATGAGAAACGCGTTCCCATCGATTTCCTTACGGTGGTGGAAGATCTCGAAAACAACAACCAGTTGGCTGATACCGGCGGATCTGCCTACCTTATGGCGTTGATCAATCAGACGCCCACATCATTGCACGCGGAAACTTACGGTCACATGGTTGAGGAAACCGCCATGCGCCGGCGTATGTTGGCGTCGGCCAATGATATGGCCCGGTTGGCGTATGACCAGAAAACTCCATTGGATTCGGTGATTGACACAGCAGAGAAATCCATCTTTGCCATTAGTGAACGCCGGACTCGTAAAGACGTTCAACCGATCAAAGATGTTTTGAGCGATTACTATGACCGGGTTGATAAGCTTTCCACACGAAGCGAAGATATTTACGGTGTGCCAACGGGTCTTGACGATCTTGACCGACTTCTTGGCGGGCTGCAAAAATCTGACCTTTTGATCATTGCCGGGCGTCCCTCCATGGGAAAGACCGGGTTCTTGCTGTCTATCGCCAAGAACGCTTCGCAACGATACAAAAAACATGTGGCGATGTTTTCACTGGAAATGTCCAATGAACAATTGGTACAGCGTCTAATCGCCCAGGAGACGGGAATTGACACCCAGCGGCTTCGAACCGGCCGCCTCAAGGATGATGAATGGCCTCTCTTCACCCAGGCGATTGAAGTTCTGGGTGATACCCAGGTTTTTCTGGATGATACCCCTGCCATAACGCCGATGCAGATGCGGACAAAATGCCGGCGTCTTCATTTGGAATACCACCTTGATCTGGTGGTCGTTGATTACCTTCAATTGATGTCATCCGACACGCGTAATGACAACCGTGTTCAGGAAGTTTCTTATATTTCCCGCAATTTGAAAATACTGGCCCGTGAACTGAATGTCCCCGTACTCGCTGCTGCCCAGTTATCACGCGCGGTGGAACAACGAGCGGATAAAAAACCCATCCTCTCCGATCTGCGCGAGTCCGGCAGCCTTGAACAGGATGCTGATGTTGTGATGTTCATTCACCGGCCTGACCTGCTTGATAAGGACAACCCTCGGGCAAATCTTGCGGAGATCATAGTGGCCAAACACCGCAATGGCCCGGTTCATTCCGGGATCGAACTGGTCTTCCTGAATAATCTGGCGCGGTTTGAAAACGCGGCCACAATACCGGGCAGGTAACGGGGGCCTTATTCATGAAACAGTTCAAGGGATTTCCCGCCGGTAAAACCCGTCTTGTTCCCATCCCTGTAACTTTCTTTACAGACGTGGTTCCTTATGTGGAAGATTTAAACACATTAAAAGTTATGCTGTATATCTTCCGCGCTCTCGACCATCAGGATGGCGCTGTGAGATATGTTCGCGTGATGGATCTATGCGGGGATGATGCGCTGTTGTCTGGACTGACGGCCCCGGATAAAGATAAAAACATCGCGGCCAAAGAGGCTGTAATAAAGGCCATCCGGTCCGGGTTTGTGCTTACACCCGGTGGCAGTGATAATTCCGATCCGGATATACTCTTTCTCAATTCTCCACGAGGACGTGATGCCCTCGATGCTTTTATGGCAGGAAAATGGTCGCCGGATGATGGTAATGTTGATGTCTTACCGCCGCCGGCCTGGCCTGGTATCTTTACATTGTATGAAGATAATATCGGCCCCATCACTCCGTTGATCGCTGATCTATTGGAAGAAGCAGAAAAAACTTACCCGCGGTCCGCAATTCAACGCGCGTTTGAAGAAGCCGTAAAAAAGAATGCCCGAAACTGGAAATATGTAGACGCGGTCCTCCGCAAGTGGCAGGAGAAAGGTGCCGATGGACAGAATTCACGAGACCCTGAAAAAGATCGACGCAAGTATATCGAAGGGGAATACGCCGAATTCATCAATCATGAATGACGAGGGTTCAAAGGAAAAACCAACTCCGGTTTGCCCGATCTGTCACGGGATTGGTTTCGTTCGCCAGGATTTGCCCATTACTCATCCAGATTTTGGCAAATTGGTTCCCTGTGTCTGTCAGGCAGCCCACACGAATGGAAGCGAATCAGTCAACACGGCAAGCCTTAACCGGCTCGCGGATTACGCGGAAAAGACTTTTGACAATTTCAGTGTCAAAGGCCGGATGGGATTGGGTGATGAACAGGAAAAATCGTTGACTGTTGCCCGCAGTCATGCCGAACAATTCGCGCATGACATGAAAGGTTGGCTGGTGTTCTGCGGCGGGTATGGTTGCGGTAAAACCCATCTGGCGGCAGCCGTTGCCAACCATGCGGCAAACCTGGGGTTGCCTACATTGTTCCTTACTGTTCCTGATTTGCTGGATACATTGAGGGCATCCTACAGTTCGGAGAACGATCCGTATGCTGAAAGGTTTGAAGAGATCAGGAACGTGCAACTTCTTGTTCTGGATAATCTTTGGACGCAAAATGCCACATCCTGGGCACAGGAGAAATTATTCCAGCTCTTTGATCATCGTTATGTGAAGAAGCTGCCAACCATCATTACTACCGATATGGATTTGGAAGAATTGGATGGACGCATCCGATCCAGGCTGCAGGATCCTGAACTGGTTACTGTTCTAAAGATCAATGCCCCTGACTACCGGCAGCCAGTCCAACAGGGCAGTCAGCCGCACCGGTCGGTTCTAAGCCTGCTTCATGCCTGCACATTCGGAAACTTCAGCCTGAGGGAATTGGAAAAACTGAATCCGGAGGAGTTAAAGAGTCTTTCAGCCGCTTTTCAAAAGGCTCAGGCTTTTGCGGAAAATCCAAAAGGATGGTTGATATTTATGGGTCCGTATGGCTGCGGTAAGACCCACCTGGCAGCGGCCATTGGAAACTACCGGGCGTCGCAGGGATTTCCGGTGGATTACTGGGTCGTGCCTGATCTGCTTGACCACCTGCGGGCAACATTTAATCCGGCCAGTAATATTACGTACGACCGAGAATTTGAGGATATAAAAACCTCGCCCTTATTAATTTTGGATGATCTCGGCACACAGGTTCCATCCGCCTGGGTGAAAGAGAAGTTGTATCAGTTGTTTAATTACCGTTACGCGGCAAACCTGCCAACTGTCATTACCACATCCGACAGGCTGGATGATATAGATGCCCGATTGCGCACAAGGATGCTTGACAAACGGATCTGTACCATTCAGGCGGTAACCGCGCCTCCGTTCATAAAAACTACGGCCTCTTCCGTCAACCGGGTCCGTCGCGTCCGTAAATTGGATTAATATCCGACGATCGTCAGGCTGAAAAGTATTGTCAGCGTTGGTATGTGCCCATCCATTCACCGCTGGCAAGAACATGGCCGGCCATCGTGGATGCTAACGTATCGGCGGTCAACCCTTCTGGAAGTAAGGGCTCAAGATCAAGCGCGTACAGTTTGAAATGGTAATGGTGAGTTCTTCCAGAGGGAGGACAGGGACCCATATAGGCCTTCTGCCTTGCTGAATTCAATCCCTGGGTTCCACCGGCGGGCAAAGAACCGGCGGGGATGCCTTCTTCCAATCTGGTCTGTGAAGCCGGAAGATTGTAGAGCACCCAGTGGGTAAATGTTCCCATTGGCGCGTCCGGGTCATCGGCGATAAGGGCGAGGCTTCGTGTGCCCTCTGGAACGCCGCTCCAGGTTAGTGCGGGCGACGTGTTTTGCCCATCACAGGAATATTTTGCCGGTATGGCCTGGTTGTATGCAAATGACTGGCTGGTTAAATCGAGTTTCATCACTGCAGCACCTCCTTCGCCTGAGAGGGAAACTGGAGAGGAAATCAATAATAATGCCAGAAGAATAGCTGTGACACTGCCGGTCAACGTGCAAACCGTATTGACCCAGTCGTTGTTCAACCAGGACAGTCCGCGGACGTGACGGGTCGGGTTTCCACAACCATGAAGAGGATGTTTTTCTGTCTCTTTTTTGCAGGTATCACAATAGTACATGGCCTGGCTGCCCGCGCCAAGGAGTGAATCAATCAGACTGCCGGCAATTCCAGCAATGGTCACGATAAGCGGCAGTGCAATATTGTTCTCCAGAGTATTCAGCACCTGGTCTGGTTTAAAAAGGACCGCTAACAGAGCGATAAGAAGAGATCCACAAAAAGCAGCAAGAAGACCTGTAAAGCTTACGGCGCCGGATGTTCCCGGTTCCACCTGTCTTCCGTTTGTTATCATTCGCGGCTTTGCCTTGCCCAGTACACCGATCTCTGTAGCCCATGTATCCGCGTTGGCAGCGGCCAATGCACCGGCAAAACCGGCCCACAGCCAGGAGGGTTCGCCCAGGAAGGGAAATAATAATGCGCATAGTCCGGCGATGGCGCCGTTGGCGGCAACCTGAAACCCATCCCGGCGGGATCCTTTGGAAAAATTGGCTTCAATCTCGCGTTTTCTACCTTTGAAAAGGCGTGAAAGAAGAGTCGATGAAATAAAGAAAGCCAGAAGAAGAATGGACCATCCCAACCCTCCGATACCAAATATGATCGAGCCAAGAATAAAGGCACCAACGGCTCCGGAACGACTCAGAGAGTGGGTGAAATATGTGGCGAGTGCTATGATGGCAGCCAGAAGAATGCCAATGGTTAATTGAAGGGTTGCAGGGTTCATCTCATAAACACCAGAGAAAGAAGGAGTAGAAATGGAGTCGCGGCCGCGCCTGTGAGGATAAGATACGCGGCAATTCGCCGGTCATCATACCGGTAGTACATTAATCCGATCAAGATGGATATAGCCCCTGTCAGTCCGGCCAGAATGGGCAGTAGTAATAACCTTTCTGAGGGAACCGGGGGAAGTGGTATTCCACCAGACTCAAATCCGATGGAAACCTGGCGGCGTGTCGGCATGATCACGATCACTCCAACCAGGAGAGCCACTGTCAACAGAATGGTTGTAAGAATTGGAACCCGGGCTGCCATATCCTTCCACACATTTCGCGCGAACACGGCCGGTTGCGAACTGTACGCTGCCATTGGAGTAAGGCTGCCCATTTCGGATGTCCTTTGGAAAGAGAGCATGAAAGCCTTAAGATTGGCCGGAGATATGGCAAGAATCCGCGATGGTGTGGCAATAAGGATCAGGTTATCAGAATCAGCGGCGATAAATTCCACGATTCCAAGCTCGTGAATAGATGTAAACCCCAGTAGAGCTCCCGGCCAACTGAACCTTGGCAAAGTCAGGTTATAGCCTAATTCCGCGGCCGGGCGAATCCACTCAATGGATTGGAATGGGATATCTTCTGCCCGTAACCCCCAACGCAGGCGAAGCCCTTCACGTTCCAGCTTATATGTAGCCCGAGAAAGCGCGATAGCCCGGTAAATGATCAGCGGGACTGGCGATAACAATAGCAATGACGCCAGCAAGAGGAGGATGAAATACAACCCCACCTGCTGTTCCATGGAAAGATAGAAAAGCAATCCCCCCGCACTTAGAAAAGCAAGCGCAGCCCCAATCTGAAAGATCAATCCCCGCCGGCGAGGCGGCCGGAAGGTGCCTTCGTTGTTCATAGGCTTTCGTGAAGTGCCCTACAGACCAGTTCAACCTGATCTTCCGTCATAACACCCGAAAATGGCAGCGCGAGTCCACGGTCTCCCAGGTCTTCGGTCACCGGATAATCACCGGGTTGATAACCGAATCGCTCGATCATGTAGGGTTGGAGATGGATGGGCAGGAAGTACGGCCGAACGGGAATACCCTTTTCAGCCAACTGGTTCGCGATCTTCATACGGTCTTTTCCACGGGGTAGGCGGACGACAAACACGAACCAGCTCATCCGTGTTGTGGTTGGGAGAATGGCGGTGGGTTCAATACCGCAATTCTTGTCCAGATGTTTTAAATAAAGATCTGCCACACGCTGCCGGGCGTTCAAAAGTGAGTCAAAGCGTTCCATCTGGGCAGCGCCCATGGCTGCGCTCATCTCATCCAACCGGTAGTTATAGCCCATCAGTGTATGCTGCAACCAGTTGTCTCCAGGTGCGCGTCCCTGGTTGCGAAGCGCCAGCATGGTTTGGGCGAACTCATCATTATCTGTGATGATCATGCCTCCTTCGCCGGTTGTGATCTGTTTGTTGGGGTAGAAAGCGAAAACGCCGATATCCCCGGTCTTCCCGGCCGGTTTTGTTTTATAGATGGCGCCCAAAGCCTCGCACGAATCTTCGATTACCGGCAGATTGTATTCTTTCGCAACCGAGTTGATGGCATCCATATCCGCCGGTTGCCCGAATACATCGATGGGAAGAAGTGCTTTTAGCTGTGGTCTGATCTCTTTCCCTGAATCATTGAAGTAGCGCGGAAGTTTGCGGGGAAGCCATTTACGGGCAGATTCACCGCCCGCGGTAATATCCCGAGCTGCCTTTGCCAGTTGGCCAACGTCCATGTTGCCGGTAACGGGATCAACATCCACATATACCGGGAGCGCGTTCTCAAACAAAATGGCGTTTGTGGACGCGACAAAGGAAAATGGTGTTGTCAGCACGATATCACCGCGCTGAATACCAACCGCGCGAATGGCCAGGTGTAACCCGGCAGTTCCGCTGTTTACGGCGATCGCATGTTTACTTCCAATTTTTATCCGAAAGGAGTTCTCGAACCGGTCAACCCATGGGCCCATGCTCAGGTGTGTTGTGTTGATCACGGAGCGTACTGCTTCACGGTCCTCCTCGTTGATATCTGGAGAAGACATGGGAATAACAGGTGGGATGTGTTTTGTCATGAAGCTATTGTATCAGGAAGAGCCACTGGCTCAAGGTGATAAAGACCGCCGGGGCCAAAACATGCCGGCTTTTCAAGGTGGTCCAACCCAGAACGATACCGGAACCAACGGCATAAAGAATTGGGAATAAGGCATTTTCCCATGTGATTCCATGAACTGCCATGGGGATAATCTGCCAGAGCGCATAAAGGAAAGCCGCTATAGCCCAGCCTGTCTTTGTGCCAAAGCGCGAGATCAAGCGGGGCATGGAATACCCAAAGAAGATTGAGACCTCACACAGACCGATGGCAAGAAGTTTGAGCAGGGCGATCCCTTCATCGGTACTCACACCATTCATCAAGGTGAAAATCTTTCCACGCAAAAAAATCACCAGGGCAAGAATGAGAATGGAATATTCCAGATTTCCGCGCAGGGCTTCCTTCCCCCATAACGCGCTTCGTAGGGGTTGTTTTCGTGTGATGAGCGCGAATCCGAATACGAACAAAACAATGATATCCAGTATCAGCAGTTGGCTCAGGACATCCTGATCCAATGTCATAAAACCGGCTGCTGATGTAAAGAAAAATTTGTATATCAACAGGCTAAACACGAACACCGCGATATTTACAGAAAATGTGACGGATGCCTCGCGGTGGGGATAGAGGAATTGCAATGGTTTAACTTTTTGTAGCTTTGGGCTCAAACCGGCCAGCATTCCGAGGGCGATTATTCCTATCCATTCAGCGGCAGTGAGGACCAATGTGTCACTGTTCATTATTATCCTTTTTTGTTCCAGTTGATTTTTTTTCTGGGAGCGGGTGACGGATTCTCTTCAGTCTGAACATCTCCCTCAGATTCGAGATTCAATTCAACTCTCTCTTCCATCCGTACCTGTCCACGCAGGAAGGCACCTTCTTCGGTAGAAAACGCGACGGTTACCACATCTCCCCATACCCTGCCAGTGGCGCGAATTTCAATCTTTTCGGCTGTGATATTTCCGCGAACGGCTCCTGCCACAACGACAGTATTGGCACGCAGGTTGTCACAGGTAACCCGCCCGGTCTCGCCAATGACGACCAACCCTTGAATGCTGATCTCCCCCTCCATGGGGCCTTCAATACGTACCCCACCTGTGCCGCGCATACTGCCATTCCACCGTATACCGGGGCCTAATACAGTTGTTACACGTTCGACGGGTGCGGATGGGGTGGGTCCTTGATTGGTCTGTTTTCGAAACATGAGTATCCTTATATCTTTCCAGTACGTTCAGGCCAAATCTGGCCAGCATACACCCTGCCACCCGGAGGAACATCCGCTTTAATGGTTGCCCCGTTCCCTATTTGGGAATCTGCACCGATGGTCAGGTTCATGTTTATCGTCACGCCCATACCAATCTGGGCGTGGTCGTGAATTTTCACTCCACCCGCCAGAGTCGCGCCGGGAGAAAGATTTACACATTTGCCGATGTGACAATCATGTGACACGATGACGTGCGCGTTCAACAGGCTGCCAAATCCGATGCTGGAATCTGTCCCAACGTATGTGAGGGGAAGGATCTGAACCCCGGCTGCCAGCTCTGCTGAAGGTTCGATCCAAGCCGAGGGATGGATCAGTGTGGGGAAATCGAAACCTGCCGCGATCAATTTGTCAAATACAGCCAGGCGGATTGAGACATTACCGATTCCGCCAACGCCGTTAATGGCCTGACGAAAACCGGCATTGTAGAGTTCGGGGAGCAATTCATCTCCACCAAATACCGGCATGTCCAGTATGCGGCTGCCGGGTTCAAGATTGTTGTCAATGATCCCGCCTACCTGATAGTTTTCCAGCACACTGACGAGATCGATCAATGTTTTCCCGTGACCTCCACCACCGACAAGAAGAAGGCTGGCTTCATCAATCCAGGGGGGAATAAGTGATTTCCAGATCTGATCTTCCGATTCCATCAGGATTTCCTCACTGTGAGTTGGTCCGTTTTACGCAAAACATATCTCCAGGGAAGGCTTACCCAGGGTTCGCCCGCATATTGTATTCCAATTCTTTGTGTCCGGATGATGTTCTCTTCGGGAATACCGGGCTTGTCTTCTACAAATAATCCGCTTTGGTTGTCTGTCAGGTCGATGTTATTGCATTCCCTTCCAATCGCGAATGCGCGGGTTAACCGCGCTGGTCCACTACACCAATCTTTTTCTGATATGCCTGCCCGTCGTCTGGCAATGATTTCAAGACCTTCCTGCGGGATCAGGGCGCGGATTAGAACGGCAGCCGGATAACCCTCCGGGCCACAGACGCAATTGAGCATCCAGTGCATCCCGTATGTAAAGTATACATAAGCGCGACCAGCCTTGCCATACATGACAGAGTTTCGGTCGGTTCTGCCAGATCGTGCGTGGCAGGCTCTATCCTGTTCGCCATCGTAAGCTTCTGTTTCACAAATAAGCCCGCTGACACGAAAGCCTTCCAACTGGCGTACCAGCAGCTTCCCGATCAAGTCCCGGGCAACATCAACCACAGGCCGCTGATAGTAAGAGGCGGGTAATAGAGCTCCCTCCATATGGCACACCTGTCAGGAGGATTTCAGCATTAAGCGGGGGTCGTTTTCAAACGTCGACCGCAGGCCGCTTTCGATGGATACTTTCGGCTCGTAGTTGAGCAGTTCTTTTGCGGTGTGTAGATCAGCACACATGCGAGTGGTGCTGACCTCATTGTGCGGGTTGTATACAATTTCCGGATGGCCACCAGTGATGCCGATGATCATTTGAGCCAGATCCCGAACACTGGTCTCGTGTCCGGACCCGACATTGATCGTTTTTTGACTGATACCTTCCATCGTCGAGGAAGATACCATGGCATTGATTACGTCGTCCACGTACACATAATCACGGGTTTGGTTGCCGTCTCCATGGATAACGATGGTGCCGTTTTGGGATGCCTGCCGGATGAAATATGGAATTACCGGCGCGTGTACCGGGGGGAAATGCTGTCCTGGTCCGTAGGCATTAAAGACTCGCAGACATACTGTCTCAATTCCCCAAAGGTCGCCAATTGTTCTAATGTAATACTCGGCTGCCAGTTTTGATACAGCGTAAGGTGAACCGGGAACCGGAGTGCACGATTCTTTTATGGGTTGTGTGTCCTGGTCGCCATAAACAGCACCGGAGGAGGCGAAAACCACCCGCCGTACGCCAACATCACGCATGGCTTCCATGAGAGTGACAGTACCACCAACGTTCACCTGATTGTATTCGCGGGGATAAAGGATGGATTCAGGAACCAGTACCCGGGCTGCAAGATGGTAAACGCAATCCACATCCTGGAGCAGAGTCCATAATTTAGGACGGTCGTTCACATCACCACGGGTAAAGTGCACCTCTGGAATGAGTACTGTGGGATCGCCGGTAGAACAATCATCAACACCGCGCACCGAATGACCTTCCCGCGCCAGGGTGTTTGCCAGTGATGAGCCTAAAAAGCCGGCTGCGCCAGTGATTAGAAATCGCATTTTCTTTCCATGTTATCCGTTTTGAGGGTGTATCAGGATTATAGCATGGAGTCGGGAAGGAGCTAATTTGATGTAACAGGCTGTTTTCCACAAAGATAAGGGGGGATAAACCTGGAATTGAAGTTCCGGTTATTATTAATACGTAAATTTATCTTCATTGATTTTTTCAAAACAGGAGGCAGTTATGTCGAATACTAAGGATGATTTGAAAGAAGCATTTTCAGGTGAATCTCAGGCTAACCGCAAATACCTCGCGTTTGCCAAGAAAGCTGACGAAGAAGGATTCACTCAGGCAGCCAAACTGTTCCGCGCGGCAGCGGAAGCAGAGACGATCCATGCGCACAACCATCTGAAAGCACTGGAAGGTATTGGCTCGACCCTGGAGAATTTGAAAGAAGCTGTTGGCGGAGAAACGTATGAGTTCGAAAGCATGTATCCTCCCATGGTGAAACAGGCTGAAGCGGAGGGAAACAGGAAGGCATTAAGGAGCTTCCAGTTTGCAATGGAAGTTGAGAAAATCCACGCGGCTTTATATAAGGAAGCCATTGAGAATATAAACAAAAAAGAGGAAGTTTACGACTATTTTGTTTGTCCGGTTTGCGGTTTTACCGCGCCCAAATATGCCCCTGATAAATGTCCAATTTGTGGTGTTCCCGGTCCCAAATTTCTAAAGGTTGAGTAATATATAGTAAATAGGGTAAAATAGTCCGGATATTATCCGGACTATTCAATAAAAGGAATTTGAAAAATGCCCTGGCAGCAAGTCTATGATCCGCTAAATAACATTTTCTTAACCACTCTCGCCGCGTTGGCTCCTGTCGTCATTCTACTCGGATGCCTGGCGATCTTTCACGTGAAAGCTCATTACGCGGCTTTATTGGGGCTTGTGGCTGCGTTGCTAGTGGCAATATTTGTGTTTGGCATGCCTCTACCCCAGGCCGGTGCGGCCGCGGTTTATGGAGCAGTTTACGGTCTTCTGCCAATTGGGTGGATCATTGTCAATGTCATATTCCTTTACCAGCTGGCTAACCGAAAAGGCGCCTTCACCATTCTGCAAGATAACTTAACGGCTATCACAGAAGACCGCAGACTCCAACTCTTACTGGTCTCATTTTGTTTTGGCGCATTCTTTGAAGGGGCAGCCGGTTTTGGAACACCTGTTGCGATTACGGCTTCCATGTTGATCGGTCTTGGGTTTAATCCCCTTCAGGCTTCGGGCCTTTCCCTGATCGCGAATACCGCGCCGGTTCCTTTCGCCGCCCTTGGTACGCCCATTCTGGCCTTGCAGGCTGTCACTGGCTTTGATCTGCAATCGCTCAGTATCGTGATCGCCTGGCAGCTTCTAATTTTTGACATCATAATTCCATTCTGGTTGATCTGGGCTTTTGCCGGTTGGAAACGCATGATAGAAATATGGCCTGCTTTGTTAGTTTCCGGCCTTTCGTTCGGCATCGCACAGATTGTCATTGCCACGTTACACGGGCCCTGGTTGGTTACGATCATCGGGTCTTTATTTTCCATCGTATCACTTGTCGTGTTTTTACATGTTTGGAAACCCGCCTCCATTTTCCGGTTCGATTCGGATCCTGCCGCGGGAAAGAAGAAAACTACGGGGACGTATACACGCCGGCAAACTTTGCAGGCCTGGATGCCCTGGGTGGTTCTATCTGTGATGATTTTCCTCTGGGGACTGCCGGCAATAAAAAGCTGGATGGATGGTTTTTCAACCATCAAAATCCCGGTTCCATATTTGCATGAGATGGTACAGCGCATGCCGCCTGTTGTGCCTGACTCTGAAACTGAATCCGCTTTGTTCAACTTGAACCTGCTTTCCGCCACCGGTACGGGTATATTATTTGCCGCCCTGTTATCTGCGCGTATACTGGGATATTCGTTTGTGGAAGCTCTTCGTGTGTATGGTTCCACCCTTAAGCAGGTCCGTTATTCCCTGTTGACTATTATGGCTATGCTTTCGTTGGGATATGTCACCCGGTATTCCGGTTTGGATGCCTCCCTTGGCCTTACCTTTGCCCGCACTGGATGGCTGTATCCGTTCTTTGGCACTCTGCTTGGATGGCTGGGCGTGGCTTTGACAGGTTCTGACACATCCTCAAATGTGTTGTTTGGCAGCCTGCAAAAACTTACCGCGGGTCAGGTTGGGGTCAATCCGGTATTGATGGCGGCGGCTAACAGTTCCGGCGGCGTGATGGGAAAAATGATCGATGCGCAAAGCATCGTAGTCGCCAGTACAGCCACAAAGTGGTACGGGCACGAAGGTGATATATTGCGATATGTCTTTTTCCACAGCATCGCGCTTGCCATTCTTGTCGGCTTGGTGGTTATGGCTATGGCATATGTGCCCTGGTTGGCAGCTCTACTGCCGACGGGATAATGGAGTAAAGCAGGTTACAAAATTTACTCATAACTTATGGGTAAGCGATCCCCGTTTTGTATAATTGAGATAGCGTCAAAAACGGGAGAGATATGGATACCACTGGTGCGCTTCAAGAATTGCGGAAATTCGTAGCTCCAGAATTTGTGTTTGGGGTTGGAGCCAGAAATCTGGTAGGCCGCTACGCGGCAAACTTTGCCATAAGTAAGGCTCTGGTCGTATCAGATGAAGGTGTTAAAGCAGCCGGTTGGCTGGATTCGGTGCTGAAATCATTGCACGCCGAAGGCGTGGCGACTGAAGTTTTTACGCATGTTCATTCAAACCCCCGCGAATCTGAAGTAATGGAAGGCGCGGAATTGTATCGTGCCTGCCACTGCCAGGCAGTAATAGCGGTGGGAGGCGGCAGCCCAATGGATTGCGCCAAAGGCATTGCCATTGTCAGTTCGAATCTGGGAAACGTGCTTCAATTTGAAGGCGTGGATGAAGTTGCCAACCCTGGACCGCCTTTGATCTGTATCCCGACAACAGCCGGAAGTTCGGCAGATGTATCACAATTCGCGATAATAAATGACACGGACAGACGGGTAAAAATTGCCATTGTCAGTAAGGCTGTTGTACCGGACGCAGCATTGATTGATCCGGAGATGACAACATCCATGGATCCCTATTTAACCGCGTGCACGGGTCTTGACGCGTTAACCCATGCCATTGAGGCCTATGTATCGAACGCCCAGTCTCCGGTAACTGATCTACATGCCAGGGAAGCGATCAACCTGATCTGGCACAACCTTCAAAAGGCTATTCGAGAACCGCAAAATCTGGAGGTTCGCAGCCGTATGATGCTTGGCAGTATGGATGCCGGACTCGCGTTTTCAAATGCCAGCCTTGGGGCGGTGCACGCCATGGCCCATTCGCTGGGAGGGTTGCTTGATCTGCCTCATGGAGAATGCAACGCATTGTTGCTGGAGCATGTGGTTGCTTTTAATTTCCCATCTGCTATTGATAGATATACATCCATTGGTAAGGTTATGGATTTGGAAATGGACGGAACCGACCCTGATTCATCCCGGACGTGTCTTGTTGAGGCCATTCACGAATTCCGGCACAAAGCCGGGGTAACCCGTTCTCTGGGTATGATCGGCGTTACGGAAGAGACTATAAACGAACTGGCTGCGAATGCATTTCGTGATCCCTGTCTTGTCACAAATCCACGTAAGGCAACGGAAGAAGATATTAGACGGATCTATTCCAATGCATGCTGATGAGAACGATCCTGATACCCTCCGTGCCCGGATCATCGGGCTGGGGGAAAAATCAATACACAAGAGTTACTATCCCGAACTCAAACATCGTCTCGCGGAATTGGAGCGGTTTCGTTCCATGT
This sequence comes from uncultured Leptolinea sp., assembly GCA_964446955.1. Taxonomy (GTDB): domain Bacteria; phylum Chloroflexota; class Anaerolineae; order Anaerolineales; family Anaerolineaceae; genus Leptolinea. The sequence continues at coordinate 85,271 of CAYUQJ010000002.1, read as the reverse complement.
TGGACCAGAGTTCAGAGATTATTTTCCTTGTAAATTTTCCCGATTTCCTGATCTATGATGTCACCTCACCGGTAAAAGCACACCTTGGTTGGACGCAAGAGGAACTTGTCGGTTCCTGCTTTTGGGATCTAATCGAACCTGTGGTGGGCGAAGCGATGCGTTCCAGGTTGAGTGATTCGTGGCATGGTGGCAGGGAAAGGGAAGTTTTTACATCATTGGTGCGAGGGGATATCCCCCTGGAATTTGTTTGCTCTCCGGTCCAGTTTGAAGGACAGAAATATGTCATTATTGTCGCCCAGGAAATCCGGAAGCGATTGATGGCTGAACAACAGATCAGACGGCAATTGTTTCAGTTGGATACATTGCATAAGATCGATAACCTCATCACGGCCAACCTGCCGCTGCACGATCTGCTTAATGGGGTTCTGGATGAAGTACGCAACGCGTTAAGAGCTGACGCGGCAGCTATTTTTGTTTTTGATTCACCGGATGTGCTCAGATGTATTGCGTGGAGCAGCCACGATGCCGAGATGGACCAGATGGACCTGCAGATTCCGTGGATGCAACTCCCCTCCCTGGAATACGGGCAACGGGTGGTGTTTCATCTTGATGAAGAAAAGCCGGGAAATTGGGCTCCCATGAGAGAACGACTGGAGAGACGCGGTTTTCAATCGTACGCCGGCGAGCCATTGTCCACGCATGGTCAAACCAAAGGTATTCTGGAAGTCTTTTACCGGGAAAAATTTCAAGAATCGGATGAGTGGGCTGTCCTTTTCAGTCGTCTTTCCGCTCAGGTTATGGTGGCGGTTGAGAAGAGCCAGCTTTTCAACAACCTTCAAACCGCGTATGTCGAACTGAACCGGGCGTATGACGAGACACTGGAAGGATGGGCGGCCGCTCTTGATTTACGTGAAAAAGAGACAGCCAATCACAGCCGCGAAGTGGTGGAGTTGACTATCAGACTCGCGCACGCTGTAGGAATTAAGTCGTCCGAGCTTGTTCATATTCGTCGTGGCGCCTATCTGCATGATATTGGCAAAATGGGTGTTCCGGATGCTATTTTATTAAAACCAGGCCCGCTCACGGACGAGGAGTGGGTTGTGATGCGGCAACACCCAATCATGGCGTATCAGGTTTTGTCCAAAATCACGTACCTTTTACCAGCTCTGGATATTCCCTATGCCCATCATGAAAAATGGGATGGGACCGGTTACCCGCGTGGATTAAAAGGTGAAGAAATTCCGCTGGCTGCCCGTGTATTCGCGGTTGTGGATGTCTGGCAGGCGTTAACATCTGATCGTGTTTATCGTAAAGCGTGGCCGGTGGAGAATGCGACCCAATATATTATTGACCACTCGGGTACGCACTTTGATCCCAGGGTGGTGGAAGCGTTTCTGGCAAACATTTGATTTCCCCGTCTTATTAGAACAGCGAACGTTTTTTTAAATAGTATTACCTGTTGGATTCCGTTTTACGCGTGCTCAGGTAATACAGTTGCAATACACGCAATTCATTAAAATCTACTGTTCCATCAAGAGTTTCAAAGACTGGCTTAAGGTATTCAGCTCCCAGTTCATCGAAGGACCGCATAACTTGACGGCGTATGACCGGAGAAACCTGTGAGAATTTTAGGAACCCGTCGGGATCCGGAATGGATCGCCCGGTTTTGACATATTTTCCAAAGTAGCTGATTACGGTTTGTTTTTGAATATTGTATTTTTCACAAAGGTCATCCACTCCCGCACCGGCAATGAATTCTTCTGTTACTTCAATAAACCTGGGCTTACGGGTTGATTCTACTGGGACCGACCTCGTACGGTTCGCAGCTTTCTTTTGGATTTCCTTCAGTCCATGCTCCCGGCAGTAAGAAATGATCGCGTCAATAAATGCTTTACCAAAACGCTCTTCTTTAAGAGATCCCACACCATGTATTTGTTTCAGTGTATGGGGTGTTTGAGGATGGTATGCCGACATTTCCACCAGAGTCCGGTCTGCAAAGATGGCGTATGGTGGAATGCGTTCGCGATCGGCAATCGACTTGCGTAAGTTGCGCAGTATTTCATACAGGCGGTTATCCACTTCGGGAAGCCGGGTCTTTTGCGGTGTTCCGGCATGTTTACCTGACGGGGAGGTTTGTCCGGTGGTGAATAATGTGGGCTGCAAGCGGGGTTTTAAAGCCGTTATAGTCCGGCGGGTTCGGAGAGCGTCCAACGCGTCATCGGTCAATCGCAAAACGTTGTATGACCCGGTCTTCTCTATGAGGTTTAATGCCAACAATTGGTCAACCAGAACTAGCCATTGTGATTTTGACCAATCCTTGCCGATCCCAAATGTGGAAAGGTCCTGGTGGTTATGGTTAAGGATTTTTTCTGTACGTTGCCCGGTTAGAATATCCACAATGTGAATGGCACCGAATGATTCTCCGCTCCGTTTCACGCATGACATAAATTTCTGCGCCGGGATGGTGATATCCACCACTTTCTCCTGTGAGGCCAGGCACCTGTCGCACATCCCGCAGGATGAATCCCCGTATGTTTCCCCGAAATATGCCAGTAATGGTTTCCTGCGGCAACCCGGAGTCTCAATGTATTTAAGAAGGGCATCAAATTGTGCTTCTGCGGCAGCACGATCCTGTCCGGTTTTGTTGCGAAGGATGTACTGGATCTTATTTTTGTCTCCATAACTGAACAAGAGACGGCAGACCGATCTTTGTCCATCCCGCCCGGCGCGACCGATCTCCTGGTAGTAACCCTCCAGGCTTTTCGGCAGGTCATAATGCAGTACAAAGCGCACATCCGGTTTGTTGATACCCATGCCAAAAGCCACCGTCGCTACGATGATGTTGGCATCGTCGTGAATAAAGGCTTCCTGGTTTCGGCGGCGCTCATCATCTGATAGCCCGGCATGGTAAGGAAGGGCCGATATGCGGCGACGTTTTAATTCTGCTGCCAGCAGGTCGACCTGTTTACGGGAGAAACAATAAATAATCCCCGGACGGCCGGGAAACTGGTTGATCAATTCCATCGCCTGTTCATCCGCGTTCACTTTGGGAACCACCTCGATGACCAGATTCTTTCGGTCAAAGCTGGATATAAACTCATTGTGATCTTCGAATCCCAGTGACTTTTTTATATCTTTTCGAACGCGATCCGTAGCAGTGGCAGTCAATGCCAGGCAGGTGACACCCGGCATCTCCCGTCGAACCTTGACTATCTCGCGATACTCCGGACGAAAATCATGTCCCCATTCTGAAATACAATGGGCTTCGTCGATTACCAGCAGGTCAACCTGAATGTCTTTCAATAAATCAGAAATCTTACTGGTCAACAGTGTTTCCGGAGCCATGTAGATGAGGCGTATTTTCCCATTTCGTATTTGCCCGGTATTATGAAAATATTCACGCGCGGCAAGGGAACTGTTCAACGTAACGGCTGGAATACCCAGCTGGCGCAACTGGTCAATCTGATCTTTCATCAAGGCGATAAGAGGAGAGACAACAATGGCCACACCGGGCAAGATCAACGCGGGTATCTGGTAACAAAGCGATTTTCCCCCGCCGGTTGGCATAATGGCAAGCGTATCCTTGCCAAGCAAGATGTTTTCTATCACATCTTTCTGGCGGGGAAGAAAATCATCATAGCCAAATGTTTCTTTGAGGATTGTCTGAGGTGTTGGGGTCATAAAAAAGTGGCAGCTAATTTTCGCTGCCACGTATCGTACCATAGAAAGGGGGTTCTATGTTGTTGATGGTCCGCTTTGACTTACCGGAAAAGAATGAGAGCTTTTTCAACCACAATCCACGTGGCATACATCAGTGGAAGTCCAACGGCTGACCAGGCAAATACAAGTAACGCGGGATGAGAGGTATCTCCGGAAGCAAGGTTTTCGTTGACCTTTGTGGCAGCCTCGTCCTTTACCGAACGATCATGGGCGAGTTTTCGTTCTTTTTCAAGTTCCTCATCACTCATAAAATGGCTTTCATGTAACGGGCGGACAAGTAAATTGCAGATCAATCCCAAAACCAGTAACCCGGCAAGAATATACATAGTCACATTGTATACCTGGTCGATTGGTACACCCTGGTTCAATTGATACTCACGGATGTAATTTACCAGTACCGGGCCAAGAATTCCTGCTGTTGCCCAGGCTGTCAGCAGCCGTCCATGGATCGCGCCGACCATCTGCGTTCCAAACATATCAGCCAGGTAAGCCGGAATGGCGGCAAAACCTCCACCATACATTGATAAGATGATACAGAAGAATGCCACGAACAGACCGAGGTTCCCTGTTTCGCTTAAAGTGGGGATTGACGCGTAAAGGATGATCCCCAGGACAAAGAAAACGGTATAGGTTCTTTTGCGGCCAATAAAATCAGAAAGAGAAGCCCAAACGAAACGTCCGCCGATGTTAAATAACGATAGCAAACCGGTAAAACCGGCTGCCACTGTCGCGATCTGTACCTTCTGATCCGCTGATAGCTCATTAAAACCAGTCGAAATCCCTATTAATTTTCCGCCAAAAACTTCCTGTAATAGCGGTGATGCCATACCCAGAATCCCGATACCGGCAGATACGTTCAAACAAAGAACAGCCCAAATAAGCCAGAATTGCGGTATTTTCCAGATATTCTTCGCGTGAACATGCCGGGTGGTGATCATCGAATTCTCGGCGGCGTTCACGGGTGGTTTCCAGCCCTTAGGCTTCCATCCCAGTGGCGGCACACGGTAACCAAACGCGCCGCCCATCATGAATAGAAAGTAAACACCAGCCAGGACGAGAAAAGCCTGCCACACACCAACATCGGTGGGAGTGGCGAAATTATTGACCAGAAAATCGGCGAATGGAGCACCAACCATGGCTCCTCCGCCGAAGCCCATGATTGCCATACCGGTTGCCATACCGCGCCGGTCGGGGAACCATTTGATCAGTGTTGAAACAGGGGATATGTAACCCAATCCCAGGCCGATACCACCAATGACTCCGGAGCCCAACCATAACATCCAGATCTGATGGAGATATACTCCTATGGCTGAAATGACCAATCCACCGCACCAGCACAGGGCACTGACAAATCCTGCTTTACGGGGACCGGCATGTTCCAACCAGGAGCCCCAGATGGCGGCGGATGAGCCCAGAAACACAAAGAAGAGTGTAAACATCCAACCAAGCATGGAAATTGGCCAATCACAGGTTGTTGTCACGATTTTCTCGAAAAAGCTCATATCGGCAGGGCAGGTAACTGGTGCATTTATCCCTATGGCTTTGGAGAGTGGCAGCCAGAAGACGGAAAACCCGTATGCCATGCCGATACAAAGATGTATGGCCAGGGCGGCCGGGGGAACGAACCATCTGTTGAATCCCGGACCGGCTATGGTGTGCTCTTTTTCAAGAAAATTAAATTTCAGCATAAGTTTTCTCCTGAACGAATAATGTCACTCTCGCCTTGTTGCCTGTTTTGACAGGTGATTTTTATCGGAGAGGTGCCTATAACCCGGTTGTGCCAGAGTAAGGTGTCCGGACATGATTGAAGATAGCGAACCATAACAATTTCCATAATGTGTGAGTTACGGTTATTATGCTACTGATAACTCGATTCCCCGCATAGAATCGGGTTCGATTTTACACCTGATGTAGACCTAATTTACAGGCTGTACTGGAACCTTCTTTCCTCAAATCTTTGCCGATCAGTACACGCTCTAGATTGGCGGGCAGATTCTTGACCCGTCTGCCTGTGGCATGGAAAATGGCATTGACGATCGCCGGCGCGGCCGGGACCATGGCCGGTTCGGCGATATTTTTGGCCCCGAAAGGTCCATCGGCAAAAGGTTTTTCCACGAATTCGGCCGTGATATCGGGAACGTCTAATGCTGTTGGGATGAGATATTCATCAAAATTGGTTGCCTGTATGTATCCCTGGTCATAATCTACACGTTCCATAAGTGCGTAACCCAACCCCTGGGTTATGCCGCCATAAACCTGACCAAGGATACCCTGAGGAAAGATCACAGTACCCGTATTGTGTACAGCCCAGATATTGGTCACTTCGACTTTGCCTGTGCCTGTATCAACCTGAACTTCCGCCACCTGGGCGCCAAAATGATAAGCAAAGTATGGTTTTCCACTTCCACTTTCAAACGACCAGTGATTCTCCGGTGCGTTCCATCTACCGATGGTAGAAAGGACAAGCCCCATGTCTTTGGCGTGATCTACCACCTGTTCAAAAGTTACAGGCTCCTCGTCCGGACCGATGTACAACTCGCCTTTGCGATGAATGTTGACGATTTGACAGCCTAGCAGGTCAGCCGCGGCTGTGAGCAGAAGCGTATCCATACGCATGGCTGTCACCCGTGTGGCATTGCCGCCCAACAGGGTGGCTCGTGAGGCAACCGTAGGACCACTGTTCATGGCTGTATTTGTATCCGGCCGCAACATTTTTATCCGGTCAGGATTGATACCGAGTGTTTCTGCCGCGATCAGCGTAAACACCGTACGCGAACCATTCCCATAATCCGTAAGACCTGAAGTGAGGGTGAGCGTATGGTCATCGTCAATTCTTAATGTTCCAACCGCGAAATCCTTGCCTTCGGCTCCCAATGACATTCCGTGGAACAATGCGGATACGCCAATTCCATGTCGGACTTCACCCGGTTGAAGCGGTGATTTGTGTTCCTGGTCATATGATTTGCGCCGGTTATCCCAGTCTGATATCTGCCTGACCTTCTCCAGACAGTCAATCAGGGCAACATCATCTCCCAACTTCTGCCCGTGCGATGTGGTATCACCGGCACGCAGGCAATTCTTGAGGCGAAGATCCATTGGGTCCATGTTCAACCGGCTCGCGATATCATCCACTGCCATTTCGATGGCATAACAAACCTCGGTGTTGCCAAAACCGCGAAACGCGCCGGCAAATCCATTGTTGGTGTAAACCACATCGGTATCCACGTGGCATGCCTCATAGCGGTAAGGTCCCATGGCGTGGATGGTTGATCTCCATGCTGTGAAAGGCGAAATTGCGGAGTAACCGCCGCTGTCCACGATGCCATAAAATTTACAGGCTTTCAGGGTGCCATCTTTACCGGCACCTATCTTATATTTCATTATCATGGCGTCTCGTTTGTAGGATGCGATCATGGATTCATCCCGCGATAGGACCATTTTTACCGGTCGACCTGCTACAAGCGCCAGTTTGGCCACCTGTGCGATCGTCTGGTACATCGTGTCGTCCTTGCCGCCGAAGGCACCTCCCACATAGGGTTGGATTACCCGAACATCTTCTTCCGCCAGACCCAGTGTTCTGACAAGATTATCCCGCGCGATGAAGGGACTCTGGCAGCCAGCATATACTGTAATTCCACTACCACCCGCCGATGGGACGGCAAGCGCGCCTTCCGTCTCAATATAGGCATGCTCCTGATGCATGGTGGTGTATTCGTCTTCCAGCACAATATCGCATTTTTCCAGCACGGAGTCGGGATCAGCCTGCCGGACGATGTAGTCTATTAATAGGTTCCCGCGCGGATGGCCTTTCGCGTCACGTGGGTTTTCACCTATCAATGGCGCATCGGCCTCCAGAGCTTTGCGTGGATCATACACTCCGGGAAGTGGATCCAGTTCCACAACCAGGGCTTTAATGGCTTCATCCAGAGCATCCTCATTTTCCGCCGCAATAGCAACGATCGGGTCACCTGTGTACCGTACGCGTTCATATGCCAGCATGTACATGTCAACAATCGGGAAACCAAACCGTCCGTGGTTCTCAAAATCATCGCTGGTAATGACAGCCCTTACTCCTGGAATTTCCCGGGCTTTTGATGTATCGATCAATTTGATGCGGGCATGTGGCATCGGACTGCGGTAGCACCGGGCGAATAACATATCCGGGAGATAATAATCGCAGGAATAGCGAGCGGTCCCCATTACTTTTTCAAGGGCATCCACCCGGTTGGTCGGCTTTCCAATGAATTGTCTTTCAGTCATGGTCAGCCTCCTGTCTATGAATGGCAGCCGCTTCTATAGCGTCTACGATCTGTTGATAGCCCGTACACCGGCAGAGATTGCCAGCGATAGCCTCCCGGATTTCTATGCGTGTTGGGTTCGGGTTATTTTTTAAGAGAGCTTCCCCGGCCAGAACCATTCCTGGAGTGCAATATCCGCATTGTACGGCACCATATTCAATAAAAGCCTGCTGTAAATCGTTGGGGCCACCATCCTGTGCGTGAACGCCCTCAATTGTTACAATGTCACGACCGTTAGCCTGTGCGGCCAGAATAAGACATGAGTTGACAAGTTTTCCGTCCAATAGAACGGAACATGCGCCGCATTCACCCACATTACAACCTTCCTTGGTGCCTGTCAGATGCAGAACATCACGAAGAAAATGCAACAACGAGATATGAGCGGGGGCATCCACTGAATGCCGTATTCCGTTAACAGTTAATTCGAATTTCATTGTGACTCCATTCGATCTGTGGGAACGTTGAAGACCATGGAAAGTGCGCGGATGGTCATAGCCGTAAGCGCGGGAACTTTGAATTCGGATGACCACCGGATTCCGGATAACCTGGTCATTTCTTCCGTTGCCAATCGACCGGCTTCTTGCAGCAGCTCGGGAGATGGTTTTTGACCGAGCAGGCTCTTTTCAACCGATTCGAATCGGCAGATCAACGGCGCGGCAGATCCGGTAACAAAACGGGCTTCCGCGATGGTTCCGTCAGGGTTAAGCCTGCCCAGGGCGGCAACGGTCAGGCGTGATATCGCCATGGCATTGCGTCTGCCCAGCTTTAGGAAGATTCCCGTCGTTCCCTCCGGCGGAATGATATATCGGAGAGATACAAGCAGTCCACCCGGGGGGATACGGGTTTTGTTGGGCCCCAGAACCAGTTCGCTGACGGACCAGTCGAAGTTTTCGGTAGGCGTGATGACCTGTGCCCTCGCGTCGAGGCAGACGAGCGCGGGGAGTGAATCGGCACAGGCCGCGGCGTTTGCCACGTTGCCGCCAATCGTCCCCATATTCCGGATCTGTACCGCCCCCACGGTTTTGCAGGCCTCAACCAGAACGGGTGCTGTGTGTTGTACCAACACGTCCGATATCACTTCTGAAAATGTGGCGGCTGCTCCAATAACAACCTCATTACCGACCCGTTCAATCTTATGTAACTCAGGGATCAATGATATATCTACGAGCCGGTCGCACAAGTCGGGTTTATGACGGAGTTCAAGGATGATATCCGTACTCCCGGCGAGTGGTCTGTTTTTGAATTGCGTTTGGTTGAGCAGCTTTACGGCTTCATGGATGTTTCCTGCTCGAATATAACTGAATCGTTCCATGTGATCTCCCTTACCGGTATTTTCAGGTTGAACGTTGTAAGGCTTCCTCCATGGATATGCCTGCCATCATCAGCCCTATTTGCTCAATCGAGGCGGTATCACGGTCTACGATACCCATGATGTTCCCCTCATAAATGACCGCAATCCGGTCGGATAACGTGCGTATCTCATCCAGGTCTTCTGATATCAATAGAATGGCTGTACCCGCATCCCTTTGCATTAGAAGTCGTTCATGGATATATTCCGTCGCGCCTATATCGACACCCCGCGTTGGCTGCGCGGCGATCAGAACTTTGGGTTGCCGAGCCAGTTCGCGCGCGAGAATCAACTTTTGAATATTCCCACCGGAGAGATTTTTTACCGGTGTGTCAAGATGTGGTGTTTTTACTGTAAATTCCCTGATCATTTTCGCGGCAAACGCTTCCATACGTTGAAAGTCAAGGAAGATGCCGCGTGTGAATTGCGGAGAGGCATGATCCTGGAGGAAGAGGTTTTCCTGAACAGAAAACTCACGGATGGCGCCGTCGCGCATTCGCTCTTCCGGAATGTACGCCAGCCCGGCTTCAACCCGATTTTTTAATGTCAATGTTGTGATGTCGGAATCGTCTAATTCGATGATTCCGGTTGTTACCTTGCGAAGCCCCGAAAGACATTCTGCAAGTTCCCGTTGACCGTTTCCGGAGACTCCTGCCAATCCGATCACTTCCCCGCCATGAATATCCATAGTGATACCGCGAAGTACTTCTGTCCCGCGGTCGCCCATGGTATGCAAATCTTCGATTTTCAATCGGACAGGACCGGTTTTAATTGGTTGGGGGGAGATTTTCTTCATTTCCCTCCCTACCATCATCTTTACCAGATCATTCCGGGTCATTTCTTTTGTTGGCCGGGTACCAATTACCTGACCGTCGCGCAGTACGGTCACCCGGTCACTGATCTCCATGACTTCATGTAATTTATGGGAGATGAATACCAGCGCGTGTCCTTCCCGTACCATATGCTTCAACGTCACGAACAGGTCATTTACTTCCTGCGGAGTTAAGACGGCCGTGGGTTCATCCAGAATGATAAGACTGGCTCCACGGTACAGGGCTTTGATGATCTCGACGCGCTGCTGCTCACCGACGGAAAGCTGCCAGACATACGCGGATGGATCAACCTTCAGACCATAAGCCTGGGAAAGTTCGACCACTTTCTTTGAAACCGTCTCCAGGTCAAGTACCGGTTCATATTTAGATTTAAGTCCAAGGATCACATTCTCAGCCACTGTAAGGGTCGGAACAAGCATGAAATGCTGATGGATCATTCCAATTCCAGCACGAATCGCATCAGCGGGAGAATGAAATACCTTTGGTTCACCATCAATAAGAATTTCACCTTCATCAGGTTTGTAAAGTCCGTATAACTGGCGCATTAACGTGCTTTTTCCCGCGCCATTTTCGCCCAGGAGAGCGTGAACTTCGCCGGCTTTTACGTCAAAGCAAACCTGTGAATTGGCCAGAACGCCGGGGAACCGCTTCACGATATTGCGCATTTCCACACGTTCAATTCTGAGCTGATTATTTGTTTTTGCTTCTACTGGCATAACAAACCTCAAAGGTGTAATTGTGATCGACGGGAACCATACTCCTCTCCCCGGCCGGGGAGAGGAGTATGTGAATGCTAAGAACAGATCTACGGTTCGACTTTGATCGATCCGTCTTTGATACCGGCAATGGCTTTCTCGGCTGCGGCTTTTACATCATCCGGCAGTTTGAAGTCCGGGTTGTAGCTGATCTTCAACCCATCATTTTTTAACTGCAGAACATATTTTTCACCGCCAAGTTTTCCTTCTGAGCGCTTGGCAATAATCTCTTTCAACATACCTGTCCAGTCGTACACCTGGCTGGCGACCACCAGATCCGTCGCGAGGGATGTCTGGTCGGCCTGTGTGCCGAACCATAGAACGCCACCCTTTTCTTTGGCTGCGCCGATGGATCCCACTACCGATTGGGAGGATCCGGTTAAGGCATCCGCACCGGAGGCAATGTGCGTTTTGGCGGCCTCTGTCATGAGGGCAACATCAGAGAATGATCCAGTCCAGGTCTTGGATAAATCGATCGATGAATCAACAGAAGCAACACCCTGGGTGAAGCCATCGATATAGGTTTTGGCATCGCCTACTTCAACAGGACCGGTAACACCTATCTTCTTGCTCTTTGACAGCATGGCTGCCATTACACCGTTCACATAACCGCCTTCTTCAGCGGCAGCGGTATACGCGTACACATTGTCAAGACCGAAAGTATTGACATCGGTTCCCCAGGCGAAAGTTGTCTCCGGGAAATCGGGCGCAATTTCTTGCACCGAAGCGCCGTACTGTGACCCATGAGCGATAACAATATCAAAGCCCTGGGAAGCGTAATCACGAATAGCGGCAGCCGCATCCGGAACATTGAACATGTTCTCGGTGTATTTCAATTCCATTTTTGATTCGCCGCCCATTCCTTCCTGAATGGTCTTAAGCGCTGAATACATGGACTGGCTGAATGCCAGATCGGTAATGGCGCTGGGCATGATCACCGCGATCTTGATGGGCTTGGCTGCTTCCGCGGGGGCTGCGGGTTCAGCGGGAGCCGGGGCGGCGGCTGGCGCACAGGCGGCAACCAGCAGAGTAACCATCAGTGTTACAAAAAACAGACGCTTTATACTCATCAATTCCTCCTCTTGAACTACATGAATGTTGGATTAGCTTTCGCCTCTTTCGAAAGGCTTGTTCAATGCGGCTGGCTGGTGGGCACGGCTTACCGTTACAGCCAGGGCCGCGATTGTCAGAAGGTAGGGAAGCATTACAGCTATATCTGAGGGGATATTTACTCCCAGAACCTGCATCCACAACTGAAATGCGTTTACTGTACTGAATAACAAAGCGCCCCACATAATTCCTGCAGGTTTCCAACTTCCGAAATAGACCAACGCTACAGCAATGAAGCCCTGTCCGGCGGTCAGATTAATCTGAAAAAGATTCAATAATGAAATGGATAGCGATGCGCCGGCAATACCGGCCAGCATGGCCCCGATGGAAACACTGATGTAGCGGACCCTGTCAACATTCACTCCAAGTGAATCGGCGGCAGCTGGATTTTGCCCGACAGATTTGATCATTAGTCCCCAGCTTGTTTTGTCCAATACCCATGACGCGATCGGAACGAGCAAGAATGCGCCATAAACCAGCAGACTGTGATTGAACAGCACTTCTCCTGCCATGGGAATGTCTCCAAGGATCGGGATCTTGACGGATTGAAATCCGCTGACAGTCTTTACGGTCCCGATTAGTACATTGAACAACAGGCTGGAGAGACCCAACCCGAACATATACAAACCAATTCCGCTGATACCCTGTTCCGCTTTCAATGTGACACTGATAAAGGACATTAGCAATCCCATTGCCAGCCCGACCAGAATGGCTGCCAACAACCCCAGCCAGATGCTGCCGGTATTCAATACAACATAGAAAGAGGCAAACGCGCTGATCAGCATGATGCCATCGACACCCAGATTGAATACGCCGGATGATTGCGCGAATGCTTCACCTATAGCCGCGTAGAGATACGGTGTAGCCAGACGTATGGCGGAGGCAAGTATGCCGACAATGACGCTGGTGGAGAGGAGTTCATCCATTACGCCACCTCCATCTCTTTCACGGCTTCAATTTTCCGCCGGGCTGCCCAGCGTTTTGACCAAATGGCGGAACCGACAACAAAGAGGACTACCAATCCCAGAATGGCCGTGATCAGGGAAGACGGAACCTGAACAGCCCGTTGCATTTTATCCGCGCCTACGAGAAGCCCACCAAAAAGGATGGAAGCCGGGATGGATCCCAATGGATGCAGTCCACCGAACAGTGCGGCGACAATACCGGAAAAACCATATCCTCCTGTGATTCCTTCCAATAATCGATGTTGAACACCCATAACTTCAACCACTCCAGCCAGTCCGGCGAAACCACCGGCCAGTGTCAGAGAAAGCGCCTGATAGAATGGCACGTTGATACCGGCATAACGAGAGGCATCCGGGTTCAATCCCACAGCCCGGATGCGGTAACCGATGGTGGTGCGCCACAGGAATATGTACACGATGACAGCGAGTACGACAGCAATGATCGCTCCCGCGTTGAGCAAAGTTTGTGGAATGAGGCGCACCAGCCATGCCTGGACGGGCAGCCGCTCCGATTGTGCCAGATATTGACCGGCCTCCACACCCTGTGGGTCAATCAGCGGCCCACGGATTAAAAGATTCATGAATTGAAGCGCGATGGCGTTCATCATCACCGTACTGAGGATCTCGTTCACCTGTAATCGGGCCTTTAATAGCCCCGGTATAAAACCCCACACACATCCTGCAAGAAATCCCATAATGACAGTTGAAGGAACGAGAAGCCATCCCGGCCATTCCCGAAATGCGAGCGGCCACCAGGTTGCCATCAGCGCGCCGGCAATGATCTGACCTTCTCCACCGATATTGATCACACTGGCACGGAATGCAATACATATACCCAGTCCAACAAGTAACAATGGTGTGGCTTTGACCAGGGCCTGGGCGAAACCCGGCCAACTACCAAATGCCCCGCTGAACATTACGGAATACGCATGCAGCGGATTGACATTTAGGAAAAGAAGCAGCGCTGCGCCTATGACCAGCGCGATCAACATTCCGGCGAACGGGATCGCTACATTAACGACCACATCACGCCAATCAAATGAAGCGCCCCTGGCAGCCTTTTCTTTCAGGATAACATCTTTAGGGGGCAATAGTCACCTCCGGGTGGATTGATATGATCGCGATACGGCGGGGAAATTGCTTTTGATGAACATGAAGGCAATCCCTGCGCAACATCTTTATGCCTCTATCCGCCGGACAACATGGAAATCAAAATACCCGGGGACAAAATGGCTGATCGAATAATCGACCAACCGGTTTGTCTGAGAAAATAATCTGGCTTCCAATCGCATAAGCGGCGTGTGCCGTGATATTCCCAGGAGCTCCGCCAATCGGGTATCCGCAGTAACAGCGGCTATTTTCGTCATGGAGAAAGAGAGCGGAGGAGATTGGCGCTTTATTAAAACATCAATAATTGATCCATTGAATGACCCATTGAGGTCATCTTTCCGCAGAAATTCCAGCGGTAACAGATCTTTCAAATAGGCAACCGGTTTATCGTCCACATGGATGGCGCGGGAAACATACAGTATTTCGGAAGGCGATTCCAATCCCAGTTCGGTCAATTCCGCGTCGGTTGCCAGTCTTTCTTCAATATCCGCTTCCCCCATGGCGGTCTTAAGTCCAATGCGGTTGGCAATCCGTTCAATGCTTTCCAGAACTTCCAATCCGCTATCAAGACGTTTGCCGTAAGTGGGAGAGATGAAAGTTCCCACGCCGTGACGACAGACAATGACACCCTCCTGTTCCAGGCTGTGAAGCGCTTCGCGCAGGGTTGGCCTAGAGATGCCCAGTTGCCTGGCGAAATCCGCCTCGGGAGGTAATTGCTGACCGGGTTGATATTGACCGCTTTCAACCATTTCGCGAATATATTGGGATGTCTGTACGGGGAGTGAGACCTTGATAGATTTCAACGGTCTCATATTTGTCGTCATGCGCCCTCCGATGTAAAACATCTGAAGCCAGACTTCTGACAACTATGATAGAGGAAAAACTAAAAATATTATATATGTCATTTGTCATTTCTGCTTGTGAATCCATCCTTTTATTAGGATTGCAACGAATAAATTGGCGAAATTGGATTTGTAATATCTAAATAATTATAAATATCGAGGATATATCAACCTTTTTGATGATGGGAAAAGGACGAACATCCCTTACAATGTGAAAAAAATCACAAATGAAATATATTGCATTATGTGAAATAAAAGGCAGTTGTTGGCTGCCAAACGAGCTGTTCAACCAATTTATGGTTCTTATCCAAGGAGGAAGACCATGACAGGTACCAAGAGAAATCCGCGATCTGATATATCCGGCAAATCTGAATATTTACCGGCAGGAGCAAATACACTGGAGGAACTGGATGAACTGATCCGGCAGGTACAGGAAGCTCAAAAAATATTCAGTTCTTTCACACAGGATAAAGTGGATGCCATCTTCCGTGAAGCATCCATCGCGGCCAATGAGGCGCGTATCCGCCTGGCAAAAGAAGCAGTGGAAGAGACCGGTATGGGTATTGTTGAGGATAAGGTCATAAAAAACCACTTTGCCGCGGAATATATTTACAACAAGTACCGAAATACTCAGACCTGTGGTGTGATCGAATCTGATCCCACGTTCGGTATTCAGAAATTTGCCGACCCCGTTGGTGTTATCTGCGGAATCATTCCGACCACCAACCCCACATCAACCGCCATTTTCAAGGCTCTGATTGCGCTGAAAACCCGAAACGGGATCATTTTCTCTCCGCATCCACGGGCCAAACTGTGTACGGCTCATGCCGCCCGGATCGTTCTGGAAGCGGCTGTGAGGGCAGGTGCGCCCGAAGGGATCATCGGTTGGATAGCCACCCCTAAGATCGAATTAACCAATTATCTGATGTCCCACAAAGGGATCAATCTGATTCTCGCCACCGGCGGTCCCGGTATGGTAAAAGCGGCATACTCTTCCGGCATTCCAGCCATTGGTGTGGGTGCGGGCAATACTCCGGCATTGATCGATGAGACGGCAGACATTCGTATGGCTGTCAATTCAATCGTTATGAGCAAGACATTTGATAATGGTGTGGTTTGCGCTTCGGAACAATGTGTTGTTGTGCACAAAGACGTGTATGACGAAGTGATAGCCGAATTTAAACGGCGTGACTCGTACTTGCTCTCCCCGGAAGAAAAAACACAAATTTCTGGAATTCTGATGGATCCGAAACAATGCTCGATCAATCCGCAAATTGTGGGACAGCCGGCTGCCAAGATTGCTGCCATGGCAGGTTTATCTGTCCCTGAGGGGACAAAGGTGCTGATCGGAGAGATCACGGAGATTAGCTCTTCAGAACCTTTCGCGTTGGAAAAACTCTCTCCACTGCTTGGATTGATTAGGTGCCGGAATTTCGACGAAGGCGTGGAGATGGCTCAGGAATTGGTAGAGCTGGGTGGCATAGGGCACACATCGGTACTATACACCGACAAATTGAATCACGACCGCTTGAACACATTCGGCAGCAAGGTGAAGACTGGACGAGTATTGTCCAATATGCCTTCCTCACAGGGTGCGATCGGCGATATCTACAATTTCCGTCTTGAACCATCTCTTACCCTGGGTTGTGGAAGCTGGGGCGGAAACTCTGTCAGTGAGAATGTCGGTGTGAAACACCTCATGAATATCAAAACAATCGCGGAAAGGCGGGATAACATGTTGTGGTTCCGGGTACCTCCAAAAATCTACCTCAAAGCGGGATGTCTGCCGGTGGCTTTGCAGGAACTGGCTGGAAAGAAACGGGCCTTCATTGTGACGGATTCCGCCCTGTTCAACCTGGGTTTCGCGGATAAGGTCACATCCGTGCTGGAGCCCCTTGGAATTGAATGTGAAACGTTCCACCAGGTGAATCCGGATCCCACGCTGCAAACAGTGCGGCAGGGAGTCAACCTGATCAACGCCTTCAAACCGGATGTGATCATCGCGCTGGGGGGTGGATCACCTATGGACGCGGCCAAGATCATCTGGCTCTTGTATGAAAACCCGGATGTTGAGTTCGAAGGTCTGGCTCTGCGGTTTATGGATATTCGCAAACGCATCTATTCTTTCCCCAAGATCGGTCAAAAAGCCCTGTTTGTCGCCATTCCAACCACATCAGGAACCGGGTCTGAGGTCACACCGTTTGCCGTGATCACCGACGACCGAACCGGTATGAAGTACCCGATAGCTGATTACTCACTTACACCCGACATGGCGATTGTAGATGCTGAACTGACTATGGGTATGCCCAAAGGATTGACCGCTGCTTCCGGTATTGATGCTGTGACCCATGCGTTGGAAGCCATAGTTTCCGTGGCAGCGACTGACTACTCCACGGGTATGGCGTTGGAATCACTGCGTGTCATGTTCAAGTATCTGGAACGTGCCTATGACTATGGTGACAATGACATGCGCGCCCGTGAGAAGACATTGAACGCTTCCACCATGGCAGGAATGGCGTTTGCCAATGCCTTCCTCGGATTGAACCATTCCATGGCGCATAAATTGGGTGCAGCTTTTCACATTCCACACGGAGTAGCCAACGCGCTGTTGATATCTCACGTCATCCGGTTCAATGCTACTGACAATCCGACCAAGCAGGCGGCATTCCCGCAGTACCGCTACCCCGGTGCGGTGACGCGATATGTCCGTATATCTGATTACCTGGGTCTGGGCGGTAACACGGATGAGGAAAAGATCAGCCGGTTGATCGATGCCCTGGAAAACCTGAAAGTCCATCTGGATATCCCAAAGACCATCAAAGATTATGGGGTCCCTGAAAAGGATTTCCTGGCTCAGGTTGATCAGCTGGCTGAACAGGCCTTTGATGATCAATGCACTGGCACCAATCCCCGCTATCCACTGATCAATGAAATTCGTGATCTATATATGAAAGCGTATTACGGGGAATAATTAATCGATAATCCCACGGCTTCCTCACAGATGATATGTTTTTCATCTGTGGGGAAGCTTTGATTTAAAGCTGATCAGGGAATCTCTTCTGGACGGGGTATTACACCGGTTCCCTGTACTCCGTCAAAATGTGCATGAGCACATCGGTAAATAACGAAAGGTGGGCTTCCAGCCGGCCCGGAAATGTAGCTTGAATGTAATTGATATCATCATATGGTGTGTGCCAGATCTCCCCGTGTTCCCCGAGTGATTCATCCACCTGGGTATAACCATCCAGAGTGCCCAGGTCCCAGTTGGTGGCTTCAAAATAGGCATATTGCAGTCCCAGACGTAAAAAGGGGACATGGTCAGACGCGTCAACGGTGGTTCCGGCAGGGTAGTCCGGGTTTTTTCCGGGCTGGGTGATGAGACTAAGCCCCTTTTTTTGTGCATAGTCAAGCGCCCAGTCGCGGATAGCGCCTTTTGTCCCTTCATTTCCATATATATAGGTATTGTCTCCTACGGCGAGGCTATCCAGGTTGATCATGGCTGCAGTGTTTTCGATATCCAATTTCGATATCTTACTGGCATGGAATTTTGATCCTTCAAGTCCCGTTTCTTCCGCGTCAAAGAACACAAAATGGATGGTGAATGGCGTATCGACATTTTTAAGGTTTCTCGCTGTTTCCAGAAGAACAGATACTCCGGAAGCGTTGTCATCAACCCCGAAACCTGTGTTCACGCTGTCATAATGAGCGCCTACGATGATCACCCGCGGAGAGAGCCCCGGTTTAATAACTGTAATATTGGCGGCACTCTGTCCTGATTTGGTCGTGAACGGCTGTAAAACCGGTTTGTAATCCATTTCACGTAAAGCCGTGAGGATGTAACGTTGGGCTGTCTCATGGTTCTGTGTCCCGGGCAGGCGGGCGCCATATTGTGCCAGATCGTGGAGATATTCAAGCGCGAGCGCGCCATAATTAATGCCTTCGGCGCCACCGTGGGTTTGCTGATTACCGGCAGGCAGCGCAGCGATATCTTTATTCGATTCCGGAGTATTCGTAGTGGCTGCTTTGATCGTTGCGGATTTGTCGAAAGAGACCCCGGCTCGGGAGGGTTGTAGAAAACTACAGGCCAGAGATAATCCGATAATAATGATCAGGAGAATTTTGCCGGCAGATTGCTGTTTCATAGAAGCCTTCCTACGCTTTCCACCGGTCAACCCATTCTTGATCCATGCGCACCAGTCGGTTTTTCTTCAAATTTTCCTGCATTACCCGTTGGATATCTTTGTTTTCCGATGTCAGCCATTTTTCCATGAGCGGCTTGCCATATTCCGGATCCGCGGAGACAGCCACACTCCAGCCGTAGGATAACCCCTTTTTGAGAACAATAAAGCTTTCCTCTTTTCTGTTCTCTACAGAAGCGTATGTCAGGGTGACGCGGTCAAGTAAATCAAGCGCGAATCGGGTTGTTTCCGGTGTTTTGAGCAAAACAGGTTCGCAAATGGCCGCGACCGCACACCGCTGTTCCAGTAGATTTCCATTGGCCAATCGGGGTAAAGCTCGCAGCATGGCCGCAATGTCCTGTTTACCGATGAATTGAAGCGCCATTGCGGAGGCTTCACGCGTCCGCCAACGGGTATCACTGGCAGCTTTAACGATGCGTTCCATGGAAAGTGGATCGCCTTCCAGGAACAATCTCCCCTGACCGAGAACTCCGCAGAAGGAGAGAAATTCAAGGGCTGTGTTGGATGGGGCTTCATCTGACGGAATCGCAGCCCACTCAATCAGCAAAACTGAGGAAATCTCCAATGCTGCCGCTTGTGCCAGTTCAAGGTTGCCCCGCGGTCCGGGAAGGTTCGAATTCTTAAGCAAATAATCACGCGGATCAATCGTTTCGCGCAAGGCTCTTCGGTACTCATCCATTTTATTCATGGCTTCACCATACTGGCTTTTGTGGGTTTAAATGCAGGGTGGTTTGCTAGAGGTCGCATTCGCGGTTCGAAACCTCTGAAAGATCAAGGTTTGATTTTATAGACCTGGATATCCGATTCTGTTGCCGCTGTCAGTAAAGCACCATCCTCTGAAAAAAGAATAGAGGTGTATCTCTTTTCCACAGGAGCCAGAGTGGCAACTTTTTCGCCGGTTGTCGCGTTCCATATTGATAAACCGGAACCGGCTGAAGCCAGAATCGTTCCATCAGGAGAGAACGCGAGACTGATTGCCGGAGTCTCTTGTATTTGTATCTGTCTGATCAGCGAGCCATCTGTCGGATCCCACAAAAATATGAAGGGCATAAACTCGTTTTCTATTGTCCCGCCCGCAGATGTTGCCACTACAGTCTCATCAGGGTTGAAGGCCATTGAGGAGATGAAATCCTCATGCCCTATCCTAGTTGAAACAGCACAATCCGATAGGCGATTCGTTTGCAGGGTGGCTCTGGCGATCCAGACCAACCATTTCCCACCATTTGATGGAAAGGCAGAATACACTGGCGCAGCAGTTTCAAACCCGCCACACTCACGGATTTTTTCTCCGGTTGACACGTCGTAAGCATCGGCTCGAAATTCCTCCATAGATGTAAGCCAGATCATTGAACCATCCGGTTCAAAACCGGCAGATCCAAACCCGCCTTCCGGTGATAAGTTCAGGACTTCTTTGTTGTCGAGATCACGAATGGAAATTGAAAGCCGGTCGGTAGTTATCGCGAACAAACGGCGAGCGGGGTTAAAAGATAGAAGACTGCCGTCTTCCGGTAGATTGATTTCCCGTGTGAACATCTGGGAAGCAACATCGTAAAGTAAAACCCTGTCCGGCGTTCTGATTACCACTTCATCTGTTTCCGGAAGCCAGGCAATCAGACTGGCATTCTTTACAGGCAGAGACGCGGTCACAACGAGCCGGGCAGCATTGTTCGCTGTGATTGGTGAAAGAGCCACAGGTTGAGCTGGAATGGCTTCACTTTCCGGGGTGATAGATGCAGCAGTTGTGGTGACAGAAGATGGTGTTTCAATCGTTGTATCGGAACCGGGAGTTGTCCGGGAATCGGTTGAAAAAAACAAACAACCTGAAAGGAAAAAAGCCAGGAGAATAAGGGCTGATTTTTTTACCATTGAATAACATCCTTTTTGGTATGAAAAGTGCATCTGAACCATTATATAATCTTATTAATCCGCGGAGGTAAGGTATGAGTACCGTCAATATCCTGGTAGTCGAGGATGACGAGATAGTTGCGCGGACTGTGGAAAGAAGTTTGCGCGGCCATGAATTCCGTGTGACCATTGCCAACAGCGGGGTTGAGGGCTTGAAAATAGCCCGGAGGCAGGCCACGGATCTGATCCTTCTCGATGTTATCATGCCGGGAATGGACGGATATGCTGTGTGTCGTGAGGTACGCGCCGATCCTCTGCTGGCTAACATTCCCATTCTTTTCCTCACAGCAAAAGCCAAAGATGAGGACAGGATTGCCGGTTTCCTTGCCGGAGCCGATGATTATCTCACCAAGCCCTTCAATATCGATGAATTGATCTTGCGGATCCGAGCAATTTTGCGGCGCGTGAAATCTCACCCGAGGGTTGAAGGCGATCCGACAATCGAGACGAGTTCCCGGGTGATTTCCAGTCCGTAAGAAGAACCTGAGAATAGGGAGACAACACCCAAACATCAGATTGCCATCGGTGATTACGTGCTCAATGTTAAGAGCTATGAGCTGAAAACGAAATCCCGCGGAAAGGTGAGACTGACACCGGTTCAGTTTGATCTGCTGTACCATCTAATGAGCCATCCCGGCGAGATATTTTCCCCTGGAAGATTACTGGATGAAGTCTGGGACTATCCGTCTGACGCGGGCAGTCCGGACCTGGTTAGGGTTCACATCAAAAACCTGCGCGAGCGGATAGAACCAGATCCGCATGATCCGCAGTTTATCCAGACGGTCGCCGGATATGGGTATACTGTTAGATCTGATGACGATTAGCTGCTTTATTACCGTTCAGTCGATTTGCCAGAATTAATTTCTATGACTTCAAAAGCAAAACTTGAAAACGGCCGGTTCTGGGAAGAGTCGGTGGAATCACTGGCTGGAATGCTGGCCAACCAGGATCCCTTAAAGTCCGCTTTACAAGTTGGATTAGGTTTTATTCTGGATCGATTAAAACTGGATGGGGGGCTGATCCTGGCACCTGAATGGAATCACGGAAACCCGCTCATCTCATTGGGAAGCGGGCATGTAAAAAACTGGGAGAATCAGATACGTTCTTCCGGTAGTTTTCTCAGTTCGTTATTATCCCGCGCGTCTGAAGTTCCGGGCGGCGAGAGCATTTCGGATTCCGCCGGCAAGGTGATCATTTTTCCCCTCATTTCCGCGGATGGCCAACAAGGGTTGCTATTAACCAATCTTCGCGAGTTTTCGCACGAAGAGCGGGACTTTCTGGAAGCTGCCAGTTTCCTGTTGGGGCAGCGCATCTCTACGTATTACAACCAGCTTCGCATGATCCAATACCGGAAGGGATTGGAACTGATCAGCCAGATCTTTGCCGGGTTGAATATTATGACAGCCGGCGAGGAGTTGGAGACCAAGCTGGTACGCAAACTTCGTGAGATCTTCAATTGTCAGGCGGCGTCCATAGCTCTGATAAGTGATAATCCCGAATCATTGCTGATCAAGAAATCACTGGCTGATGGAGAAGATTGGATATACCAGGTCAGTATCAAACCTGGCAAGGGACTTCTGGGTCAATGCATGGCTGATCACCGGTCACTGGTGATCAACCAGCCGGAGTTGGAATCGCGTTTTGATCCGGAGATCGATTCGATCCCCGGTGTTGAAGCTTCATCCCTCCTGTTTGTTCCACTGACTGCCCAGGAACAGGTGACCGGTGTTGTGGAGTTGATCAATCAGAAGGATGGCGGATTCACCCGTGGAGATCAGGAGTTGCTTGAAAAACTGGCTGAGTCAATCGCCCATTTGCTCCATAACATCCAGATGACCGAGCAATTGAAAGTTATGAATGCGCATCTGGAAGCCAGCCGGTGGGAACTGGTTCGGTCTCGCAATACGCTCCGAAGCCTTTTTGACAATCTTCCAGACTCGCTCTATATTATCGACCGTAAATACCGGCTGGTCGCGGTAAATATGGCCAGAGCCAGGCGTGCCAACTGTGAGCCCCGTTCCATTATTAACCACCTGTGTTATGAGGCGTTGTACCAACGAAAAGAGCCCTGCCCCAATTGTCTTGTTGCCGAGACCTTCTATCACCGCAAGATAACTAATCGTACGGAACGTGTGTGGGATTCAGGAGAGAATCCACTGGAGTGGGAGATAACCGCGTATCCAATTTTGGAAGAGGACGAGGAAGTCTCACAGGTGATCATCTTCGAACGGGATGTGACCGAAAAGAATATGATGGGAGCCATCCTGATCCAATCAGAAAAAATGGCTGCTGTAGGACAGCTGGCGGCCGGTATTGCCCATGAGATCAATAATCCATTAACAGTCGTACTGGCCAATGCCCAGTTGCTGGAGCGGTCTTTGCCGAAAGACAGTGATGATGCTGAAGCGGTTGATCTGATCTTTAGAGCGGGAACAAGGGCGTTGCAGGTGGTGCGAAATTTGTTGAACTTTGCGCGTAAAGAACAGTCTGAAGTAAAACCAACGGATATCAACCAGTCCATTCAAACCGCCCTGGATATGCTACGGCACGAATTTATGCAACGGTCGGTGGAATATTCTTTCAATCCAACCGAGAATCTTCCCATGATCATGGCTTCACAGGAGAATCTGTCCGGCGTATGGGTCAATATATTGATCAATGCGATGGACGCGACGGGGGACCGGGAAGGAAAAGTTAAGATAATCACCCAGAAGATGGCAAACGAAATACGGGTGATCATTAGTGATAATGGTCATGGGATTGAACCCGAACGCCTGAAACGTATTTTCGACCCGTTCTATACTACCAAAGATGTGGGTAAGGGGACGGGTTTGGGATTATCCATCTGCCATCGGGTTATCAAACAACACGGGGGAAACATTCTGGTGGATAGCAAACTTGGAGTTGGCACAACTTTCACCATCATACTTCCAGCGTATTAATTTTTACACGGCGTTTATCCTGCTTTTACAGAGGTTTTATCAAATCGCAATTGGAAGGATGGTAAAACTGAACCAGGCGAAGACTTGGTTCAAATTTTGGATTTAATTGACAGATGATCTCTCTAACCCGACTGAATGGAACAAAGTATTACCTCAACGCAGATCTGATCATGGCGGTAGAGGGAACTCCTGATACAGTGATCACGTTGACCAATGGAACCAAATTCATTGTCAAGGATCATCCGGAAGATGTGGTCGCATTGATAATTCAGTACCAGAAGCTGGTACATAATCCTGAAAAAGAATGGCAGCGAGGAGAATGAGATGGATTTAGGTACGATTATTGGGATCGGAATGAGCCTTGTCATCGTCGTCATTGTGATGATCCTTGATGGCGGCTCTCCCCTCGAACTTTTAAGTCACCCTTCTGCGATCCTTCTTACTCTTGGCGGCTCTATGGTCGCAACTATCGCGACGATGCCATTTGAAGGTGTGATGAAGATCCCAAAATATATCCAGAAAGCTTTCTTCGCGAAAAAGGTGGATATGCCAGTTCTAATTAATACCCTGGCAACCATGGCAGACAAGGCCAGGCGTGAAGGATTACTGGCATTGGAAGAAGAAAGCAAGAAAATTCCTGATCCGTTTCTCCGTCAGGGGATCATGCTTGTTGTAGATGGTACTGATCCAGCCCAGGTGCGTTCGATCCTTGAACTTGAGATCAAGAATATGCAATCGCGGCATGAAATGGGAATTAATTTCTTTAATACCGCTGGAGGTTTCAGCCCTACATTCGGTATTATCGGAACCGTTATGGGGCTTATTGGTGTGTTAAAAGAGCTTGATGATCCGGGCAAACTGGCCAAGTCCATTGCGGCGGCCTTTCTGGCTACCCTGTGGGGTTTGCTTTCCGCGAACCTCATCTGGATTCCGATTGGCGGAAAGCTGGCCATGCGCAGTCATGAAGAAGCCATGTACCGCAAAATGTTGATGGAAGGGGTTCTTTCTCTGCAAGCCGGCGAGAACCCGCGCATTATCAAGGAAAAACTGAGCGCGTTCCTGCCGCCGGCAGAACGACGCCGAACCGAAGGCGCCGGTGCACAGGCTGGCGCAAAACAGGGAGCTTAGGATAGAAATGAGCAGTCATGGCGGCGGTAATGACCGTTGGTTGGTAAGTTACGCAGATTTCATCACCCTGTTGATGGTGTTGTTTGTTGTTTTGTATTCCATGGGACAGATTGATGTACAAAAGTACAAAGCACTGGCCCAAAACCTGAAAGCCGCTTTTTCCATTGGTGGTGCGCCTCCGAGAGTGGTTGACCCACAGATCGACACCACTGGTGGGTTGAGCGAGAATATGTCAGCCAATCCAATTGCGGTTGATGGGTTGCCATTGATCGGATCCGTGGGTGCTGAAGTTGCCGGAAAACTGACCGATATGTTAAAGGAAAACGGATTGAGCAGTGAGGTTAGTGTTCAAAATAATGTGGAAGGTGTTTTGATTTCATTAAGCCGTGAACTAACGTTTATCCAGGGCAGGTCAGAGTTGCAACCAGCGGCTTATCCGGTGTTGGATACGATCGTATCCATGGTGCAGGAAATTGATAATGAAATCCGGGTGGTCGGGCATACGGATGATTCGACCCCGTTGGATCCAAGATATCCGGATAACTGGTCGTTGTCTTTGGCCCGTGCCAATGAGATTGTCCGTTACATGCAGGTGAAAGGCGTTTCACCCAGCCGATTGATCCCGACCGGGCGTGGAGAATTTTCTCCGCTTTTCCCGAATGATACTCCGGAACACCGCGAGATTAACAGTCGTGCAGAAATAATTGTTGTTTATCCGGTCAGCTCAGATGAAGTGAAATTAGACTTACGCAATATGCCCGGAGATTCGAACCAGGCTTTACCCACACCTGAGCCTACCAAGGAGGCTTCTTCAAATGGCCACTGATGTTCCAGCACCCGCAAAACCTAAACCGAATTTTTTAAAGATCATCATCTACTTTGTGGCCGGTGTCATTATCATGACGACGGCGGCAACCAACTTGTTGGTGGTTTATGTGCTATTCGCTCCGGACAATTTACCCAAACCGATCTACCTGGTCTACCAGTTGCCGGCGGGAGTGACACCTCAACCGGGGCTGGAAGGTGCAACTCCTGAAATGGTGCAGGGTGGAAGTGCCAATCCAATAACCATTATCACCGGGCAGCAGGTTCCGCAAGCAACGGTACCGGTCGCCTCAGATCATGACGGTTCGGGTGCGACATCTGGTCATTCAACCGAAGGCGTAGAGGAAGTATCACCGGGACATGGGATCATGATCGATACCAGCACCAAGATTGTGAATCTCGCAGAACCGGGTGGAAAGAAATTCATCCGTGTAACCGCTACATTGGAGTTTGCTCCTCCTGCCGGTTATTCCACAATGCCGGAAGAAGAAAAAACTGCGGCAATGACTGAATTCACTGCCGGGATTAATTCGAAGATACCGGTACTGGATGACACAATTGTTACGCTGTTATCAGCCAAAGAATTTGCTGCCGTATATTCGACAGAAGGAAAAGACACACTCCGGCAGGAGATCATTGACGCGATCAACACGCGGCTACCGGAATACAAAGTGATTTACGTGTATTTTAAAGAATTTGTAATGCAATAAGAAGAAGGTGAGCTATGCTAACCCAGGCGGAGATTGATGCCCTGCTCAACGGGGCGATAGAAATCGAAGGAACAGAAAATCAGGAAGGAATTAACCTTGCTGATGTTATGGGTAAAGCCGGCCAACCAAAGGAGGGTGGCACAGGTGAGAAGAATGTGCGCCCCTACAATTTCTGGTCTCCGGATAGATTTTCAAAAGATCAGATCCGTGCTATTGAGCTTGTTCATGAAGAATTGGCTGAACGGTTGACCAATTCTTTACCTTCGTTTATTCGCACCAATCTTCGTCCCCGTGTAGTTCACACGGAACAGGGACGTTTTCACGATTTTATGGCGGACCTGCCACCAACAACGCTATACCATCTGGTTTCCCTGGCGCCTTTACCCGGACAGATCGGTATTGTATTCAGTGATGATGTAAATTTTGTTATTCTGGAACAACGGCTGGGTGGCGCTTCAGATAGTCGGGGGCGCAATCATTCCCTGACAGAGATTGATCAATCACTACTCCAGGACCTTGTTGAGAATATGCTGAATGATGTTAAAGCCTCCTGGGGAAAGGTTGTCAGCATCGAGCCCAAGTTGATTGACAGCACGGTCAACCAACACTGGGTCCAAATGATGATGGGTAACGAGCGTGTTTTGATGGTCACTTTTGAGATGGTGATCAAAGATATAACCGGGACCATGAGCTTTTATATTCCTTATTCGATGTTGAAGCCGGTTGCCAATGAACTTAACCCTCATGTGATCATTACAGGGAAGAAAGAACAGGTCATCGATCAATCCGCCCGCAAGACCAATCTGGAAAGTCTATACCGGACGGAAGTTCCTCTCAAGGTTATCCTGGGAAATGTGCGGTTATCGATCAAGGAAATGTCCAGTTTGGACATTGGTGATGTTCTTGTTTTGGATAGCAACATAAACCAGGAATTAATGGTGAAAGTTTCCGGTACGACCCGCTATAAAGGCCGTATAGGGAAACAGGGAAACCATCTGGCCGTACAAATAATCGGCCCGGTAAATATCCCAAAAAACGCCCCGGGAAAATAGGAGATTAGGCGAATGAACGACGAGATCCTGAAATCGACGGAATCCACGGATGGAGAAAACCCGGGCATGGATGCTTTGCAGGAGAGTATTAACGCGATGTTGGCCGGCACACCTACCAATGCCGGTGGGCAAGAACCTACAGAACAATTGGAACAAAAGCCAGCCACCATTGGAGAGGGTTCAGCGATAAACATGTTGATGGACGTGAACCTGTTATTCACAGTGGAACTGGGTCGAACACAAATGTCCATTAAACATGTTCTTGAGTTACAAAAAGGTTCGGTTGTTGAACTTGACCGTATTGCCGGTGAGCCGGTGGATGTTTATGTTAATGAACATATCATGGCGCGCGGTGAGGTTGTTGTCGTTGACGATAAGTTTGGCGTTCGGATCACTGAATTGATCGCGCCTGAAACGAAAGATTAAACCATGTTTGACCAGCTGAAACAGGCCTGGGAACGTCTTCGTTCTGTGAAGGGGTTTACTGCATGGCTATGGATCGTTATCCTGTTTGTGGTTCTTGCTATCGGGTTGCTGATCAACGAACCCCTGCCTGCTGTCGAAACGGAACAAGGTGGCGGAACATTCGGCAGCACAGGGTTGGCCATATCTGTCTTCCTGCGGTGGATGGCCGTCATCGGGCTTATCTATATCGCTTTTCTGTTCTTCCGGAAATGGCAGTTGAAAAAGACTGGCCCGTCCCGACAGAGAATATCGGTCTTGGACCGTTTCTATCTTTCACCAAGACAAACCTTGATCGTGGTGAAGACAGATAATCGCGAATTTCTCATTGGCGCAACGGATTCGTCCATTCAACTAATCACTGAATTGGATGCTGCGGATAGCGATTCTTCACCTGTCCAAGATTTCGAAACTCTTTTATCCACCCATCAGGGTGATTCGCCTGAAGAAAAACCATGAAAAAATTCATCACCATTCTGGCAAAAAATAAAAATGAGACCCGATCAAACCGTGAACGGGCTGTCAATTTCCGATTTTTCTGGGCGGCCATCGCGTTGATGCTATTGACAGTCGTGCTTTCTGGTTGTGCGGGCATGACCGAAACAACTGCTCCCGGTGTTTCTCTAACATTGGATCCGACTGGCGAATCCAAAGAAATTGCCAGCGGGGTTCAACTCCTTGTTCTACTTACTGTTCTGAGCCTTGCGCCGTCCATTCTTGTGTTGGCTACATCGTTTACCCGTATTGTGATTGTGTTGTCCATGATCCGCAATGCCATTGGTACGCCAACCGCCCCTCCCAACAACGTCATAATTGGTCTGGCTCTACTCCTGACATTCTTTAGCATGTCACCCATTATCAACAAAATCAACAATGAAGCCATTGCTCCCTATTCCGAGAACCTTATTGATCAGGAAACATTTTTGAAGAAGACAATGGATCCCATCCGTGAATTCATGTTCAAGAATACGCGGGAAAAAGATCTGGAATTGTTCATATCGATGAACAGTGAGACACGTCCAAACTCATTGGAAGATATAGGAACGGTGGTGCTGATGCCCGCGTTCGTTATCAGTGAGTTAAAAACGGCTTTTACTATGGGGTTTGTAATTTATGTGCCGTTCCTGGTCATTGATATGGTTGTATCCAGTATTCTCCTGTCGATGGGTATGATGATGATGCCACCGTCACTTGTATCATTGCCATTCAAGTTGTTATTATTTGTGATGGTGGATGGCTGGTATCTGGTAACCCGGTCGCTTTTGCTCAGTTTTAGTTAGAGGCAGTGATGACAGAAGCGTATCTAATCACGTTCGCGCAAAATTCATTGATGATTGCCATCGCGATCGCAGGACCAGTTCTTCTGGTCAGTCTGGTGATTGGCAGTCTTGTCAGTCTGATCCAGGCTGCCACGCAGATTAACGAAGTGACCTTAACCTTTGTTCCAAAGATTATCGCGATAATTGTAATTCTGGCGGTGTTTGGTGGATGGATGGGGCAGCAGATTATCAGCTATACTACTGCTATACTTAACGACCTACCAAATTTAGTAAAATAGAAATTCAGGAGTAACATGGTAGCACCGCAGAGCGAAGAAGCACAAATTATTGATAGGCGGGTAAAGAAAATTCTCCGCTCGATAGAATTGATGCGTCCCATTCCAATGGTGATCACGCGCATTCTTCGCAGTCTGGATGAACCCGGGTCAAGTGCCGGTTATATCTCTGAGATCATAGGGCTGGATCAGGCTCTGGCAGCCAACGTTTTGCAGGCGGCAAATTCCGCATTCCTTGGATATGGACCGTCCTGTGCGACATTAAAAGAAGCGGTAATGCGACTTGGTTACAAACGGATCCGGACTTTGGTACTGGCGGTTGCGGCCAGCCGTGGCATGGACCAGACTCTGGCCGGTTACAATATGGCGGCGGGTGATATGTGGTCGCATTCAGTTGCTACGGCTGTTGCAGCTCAATGGTTTGCCCGGGCGATCAATTACCCTGAACCTGAAGAAGCGTACTCGGCTGGTTTACTGCATGATATTGGCAAGATCGTATTAAACAAGTTCGCGGAAGAAGAATACCGCTGGGTTTTCAATTCACGCAAGAAACAGAGCGACACTTTTTGGGAAACAGAACGGAAGGCTTTTGGCGTTGACCATGCGTATATCGGAAGCCTTATGGCTCAAAAATGGACCTTCCCGATGGTGTTGATTAACTCGATTCAGTTTCATCATGATCCTGCCGGAGCGGGCCAATATAAAGCGTTGGCCGCCATTACGAATATCGCGAATGCTCTCACCCCGGTTGACGCGGAGACTCTCTCCAGGCTTGGTAATCGGAAAATCGAAGACCAATCATATGAAATATTGAACTTAAATCCAGACCAGATATCAGCCATGAACCAACAGATGCTGACCTATTACAAAATGAATTTTGGAACGGGGAGATAAGTCGATTTGCCTGCCATCCAGGCCCCCAGAGTTCTGATCGCGGAAGAAGAGAGAGTTACGGCTGACCTGTTATCGCTCACTTTGGAAGAATTGGGTTGTCAGGTCAAGGTAACCAGCCAGGAGGCTAAGATTCGCGATGGCATTGTGCAATGGAAACCGGATCTGGTATTGTTGGATCTATTTCTTCCCGGTTGCAGCGGGCTTGGCCTTTTGCGTGAATTCCATATTCTGAGTGCCGGTATGGGCAAGAAGATGCCAATCATGGTTATCTCTTCGCTTGGTTTTCGCGAAGTCGTCCAACAGGCCAGGGAACAGGGAGCAGTCGATTTTATTCTCAAGCCCATTGATGTGGAAAACTTCAGACAAAAAGCCCTGATGTATCTGCCATAAAAATTTTATCTTATCGGCTTTTTTTACGTATTCTTTAGCCCTGCTTCACATTCAATTTACAGTCTGTTCAGAGCCTATCCGGTATCCTATTGACAGAGCGAACCGGATTAATTTCTATGATTATTTCTATTGCGCAGACTCAAATCTTTGTCCTGGCGTTGACACGCATATTAGCGATACTTGTCCAGGTACCGATTTTTGGCAGTGAAGTTATCCCAAACCAGGTGAAAGTGGGGCTAGGGGTGATCCTGGCAATGATCGTTATTCCATGGAACCCGCTTCCAGCGGAATCCGTTTACATACCATGGCTGGCATTTGCCGGCCTGGTTTTACGTGAATTGATCATCGGTTTTATGGCGGGGTTTGCCGCCACGCTTACGTTCGGCGCATTTCAGACGGCCGGAAAATTGATCGATATGTCCAGCGGATTCGGCGCCGGTCAGGTGTTTAACCCGGCGATGAGCGGGGCCGGTGGCACATTGGACCAGTTCTTCTACCTGGTCGTTATGTTGTATTTTCTTCTGACAAATGGTCATCATTTGTTTCTATTAGGTTTGCGGGACACATTCACATTGCTTCCGCTAAACCAACCTTTGCCGGAGATGAATCCTGAGGCGCTGTTGCAGTTAGCTTCCGGGTTGATCACAGCCGGAGTTCAGATGTCGATTCCTGTGGTTGGCGCATTATTCCTGACCGACTTAACGCTAGGCCTTCTTTCAAAAGTCGCCCCACAGATCAACGTTTTTTTCCTGGGATTGCCCATAAAAGTGTGGGTGGGTATCTATGCCCTGTCTCTGTTGTTCGGTTTGCTCATTCCTTCATTGGACCGCGCGTTCAAAAACCTTGGACCGCGGATGCTGCAGATACTGGGTGCATAACTAATGGCCGATAAGACTGAAGCCCCAACTTCTGGAAGGATACGTGAAGCCCGCGAACGCGGTCAGGTAGCCCGCAGTATTGAATTGAATGCGGCGGTAACACTGGTTGCCAGTATCTGGTTATTGACAGGCCCGGGCAAGAGCCTAATTTCCGGGTTGGGCGATCTTATGCGGTACACCGTTACCAATCTACCGACCACGGATATTACCGATATATGGCTGCGGGATTACACCATACAAAATTTCATGTTCTTCATTAATCCGCTTGGGCAATTTGTTTTGGCCACGCTGGTCATAGGTGTCGCCACTACTTTGCTTCAGACCAATTTTTTGTGGTCTTCAAAGCGGCCATTCTTTGATGGCAGCCGCTTAAATCCGATTAATGGATTCAAGCGGATCTTCTCCTTCCAGGGTGTGATTGAGATGCTCAAATCACTCCTAAAACTCCTGGTGGTTGGATGGCCTGTCTACTCGTTCATTATTGGCAATGTCCAATCAATACTCCATCTGATACAAATGCCGATCGCTCAGGCTATAAGCCAGTGGACCAATCTGGCGGTCAGCTTGATGTGGCGAGTCGCCGGGGCGTACATCGTTCTGGCGGCGGCAGATTATGCCTACCAACGCTGGAATTACATGAAGCAGCTGCGGATGTCCAAACAGGAAGTAATGGATGACTTTAAGAAATCAGAAGGTGATCCTTTCATGCGCGGACGTATCCGCCAGCAGCAGCGCCGAATGGCGCAATCGCGCATGATGACCCGTGTTCCGAAGGCGGATGTTATCGTCACGAACCCGACACACTATGCTGTGGCGATTGTCTATGAATCAGGAAAGATGGAAGCCCCGGTTGTCGTGGCAAAAGGTGCTTTTCATGTTGCTCAACGGATAGTGGAAATTGCGAAAGAAAATAACGTTCCGATCGTTCAGAATGTTCCACTAGCCCGTGCCATGTACAAAATGGTTGATCTGGAAAAACCCATACCACCCGAACTATATGTGGCTATGGCTGAAGTTCTCGCATATGTGTACCGCTTAAAGAATCAAAACGGGCAGATGGCCTCTGCCCAGGCTGGATAAGGAACTGACATTAATGGCAACAGCAAAAACAACCATCAACCGCTTTGATTGGAAGACCATATTCAAATCCAATGACATGATAATGGCCATAGGCGTTGTTATGTTGATCGCGATGATGATCGTTCCCATCCCGGCTGTTGTGGTCGATGTGCTGGTTATCATGAACCTGGCCATGTCATTGGGTGTCATGTTGTTGAGCCTCTACATCAACCGGCCAATGGATTTCTCTATTTTCCCATCGTTACTGTTGGTGATCACTCTCTTCCGTCTGGGGTTGAATATATCAACCAGCCGTTTGATCCTCATCAGTGGTGATGCGGGGCAGGTTGTCCAGGTGTTTGGTAACCTGGTTATCGGTGGTAACTATGTGGTTGGTGTTGTCATCTTCCTGATGCTCATGATCATCCAATTCGCGGTCATCACCAACGGTGCTGGTCGTGTAGCTGAGGTGGCCGCCCGTTTTACCCTGGATGCCATGCCCGGTAAACAGATGTCTATTGATGCCGATCTGAATGCGGGTATTATCAATGAAGAACAGGCTCGTGCCCGCCGACGGGAAATTCAGACAGAGGCAGATTTTTATGGTTCCATGGACGGCGCGAGCAAGTTTGTTCGTGGTGATGCCATCGCTGCCGTGATCGTGATCATTGTCAATATCATCGGTGGTTTTGTGATCGGCATGTTCCAGCGCAATCTCTCACTTATGGATGCGCTGAAGACATACACACTGTTAACCGTCGGTTCCGGCCTTGCCATTCAAATTCCGTCTTTGCTGGTTTCAACTGCCGCCGGTTTGATCATCACCCGCAATGCCAACGAGGGCGCACTGGGCGAATCGGCGTCCAGACAGCTTTCCAATTACAACACGCTGCTGGCTTCTGCCATAGTCATCGGATTGATGATGTTCATTCCCGGTGTGCCGAAATTCCCGTTTATTCTGGTTGCCGGTGTGCTTGGAGGCGGTGCATATTACGTCCGCCGACAGGAAACAAAAGCTGCCGAGCTCGCCGCGATCCCTCCGGAGGTTCCCACAGCTCCCACGCTTGAATCACCGGAAGAGATGATGGGGATGGTGGTAATTGATCCCCTTGAGTTGGAAGTCGGTTATGGATTGATCCCTCTGGTTGATGAAGAACGTGCGGATAATCTGTTGCATCAAATAACCAATATCCGCCGACAGATGTTGAGCGAATTAGGCTTTGTACTGCCGGTGGTTCGTATTCGCGATAATCTGCGCCTTCCGCCACAAACTTATCGTTTGAAGATTCGGGGGGAAGAAGTTGCCCGCGGCGAACTGATGATCGACCGCTACCTGGCCATCCCTGGCTCACAGTCTGAAGAGAACTTGCAGGGAATTGCCACTACGGAACCCGCCTTCGGTCTGCCGGCTTTCTGGATCAGCGATGCTGAAAAGGGGCGCGCCGAATTGATGAATTACACCGTGGTATCACCGTTGGCGGTATTATCCACGCACCTGACAGAGGTCATCCGCTCACATGCTGCGGATCTCCTCAGCCGGCAGATGGTTCAAGAAATGCTGAACCAATTAAAAGAGAAGACGCCGGCGGCTGTTGAGGGTGTGATACCCGAAGTGATCCGACTGGGTGATGTTCAGGATGTGTTAAAGAACTTACTTAAAGAGCGGGTTCCCATCCGTGATCTCAGTGGGATCATCGAAGTTCTCGGGAAACATGCTTCGTCCACCCGTGATCCGGCTATTCTGGCCGAGGCGGTTCGACAGACAATGGCCCGCACACTTTCAAATTTGTATCGTGAGGAAGATGGTTTTCTTCATGTGTTCACGCTGTCTCCCCAGTTGGAAATGACTCTGAAGGAATCACTCAGCGCAACAGACAGCGGTCTTGGTTTTTCGATCGACACAATGGCAGCCCAATCCATATTAAACGCCACCGGTGAACGGATGGAAGCGCTGGCTCAGGAAGGTCATCCACCTGTTTTGTTGTGCCCGCGTGAATTGCGGCTTGCTTTCCGTCGTTTGATCGAACAGGCCTTTCCCAATCTGGTAGTTCTCGCTTTTTCTGAGATCAGCGGGGGAACCAAAGTCCAGGCACATGGAATGGTCGATATTTCCTTGAATACACCTGAGATGGCAGGATAACGGACGATGATCACACGTACCTTTCGCGCCGAAACCATGATGAAGGCTCTGGAACAGATCAAAAAGGATCTGGGTCCAGACGCGCTTGTGGTTTCCGCACGCCAGATCCCGGGGGGACAACCCTGGCAGGTATGGTTGAAACCGGTATATGAAGTGATCGCTGTCCGGCTTGAACCCGGTGAAAATAGTACAGATGCTGTTGGGGTGGATCTGAAAGAAAAGCCCACGGGTCCGGTTAAACCGGTTATGAAGGACTTAAACCGAAAAGACTTTACCGGGATAAAGAAAATTGCGTCAATTGATTCCGAACAGCCTCTTCGAAAAACAGCTATGGAACCCGTGGTAACTCCTCGTTCAGAAACACCGGCGGACCCGATTGGAAGGCAAGAGCCGGAGCCGGTGAAAGCCCGATCATTGTCCAATCCTGTGGATGTGGTGGAGATTCGCTCAAAATCCGCCGTAAGGCCTCAAGTTCATGAAACAAAAGTTGATCTGATCCAACAACTGGGCAAAGATGAATCGCTCGAAGAGGTAAGGATCGTGCAGGTTCCTTCCAGAAAAAAGACACCTCTGCCTCCGCTAAAGCTTCCACAGTTGGCATGGGAACCACGGAAAGATGAAACAGGCATGATTGATGGCGCCTGGCCGGTTCTACAGCAACAGCATGAGCAATTATTGCGTCAGGGGTTGGACCCGGCGATGGCGAAACGAGTCTGTCAATTAACGGCGGACACGCTTGGATATGAATCGGCTTTGGACAGTCGAAAAGTGATCGATCATATCAGACAACAACTTGAAGCTCATATCAAAGTTGTTCGGGAGACTACTGTAAAGACAGGTCAGGTGATCTGTATGGTCGGCTCTAGCGGAGCAGGGAAAACGAGTTTTTCAGCGAAGCTGGCTGTGCGCTACCGGAATGAGCTGAAACGATCCGTTGCCTGGGTGTGTGCGGACACCATCCGTACCGGTGGTATTGCTGAAGCCAGGGCTTTCACCGAAGCGATCAATATTCCCATGAATGTAGCCTACACTCCCGCGGAATGCTCGGCAATTGTTGATTCCCTGCATGGAACTGACTTGATAATCGTGGATACGCCGGCGTGTAATCCACGAAGTGAAGAATCACTCGTTGAAACCGGAGCCTTGTTGACAGCATTACCAGCCCGCTCAACGTGGATCGTGGTTCCTGCAACGGCAAAAGAAAATGACCTTTCCAATACCGTCGGGGCATTCTCTGTTTTCAAACCCCGTGCATTGGTAGTAACCAAATTGGATGAGACCAATTCGTTCGGTCCGGTATATAACCTTGGAGTACGTTCACAATTGCCGTTCGCCTATTTTAGTTGCGGATCACGGGTGTTAGACGATCTTGTGCCAGCCGCGGCCTCGCGCCTGGTCCATTCGCTTTTTTCAGAAAGGTTTGACCGATGATGGCTGGAACAGAAATGGATCCCATGCTTCCTGGCCCGGCAAGTAGAACCACCCGGTTGCCTTTGATCCTGGACGTTATCTTGAATATCAGTCAGTTATTTGTCCTGCTGGTTGCCATTGTAACGGCTGTCCTTTCTGTTATGGCCAGGGCGGATATTGTTACGGTTGTAATCCGTACAGCCGTTGCCATTCTGGCGGTTGGGCTGCCAGCATTTCTTTTGAATTACCTGATCGGAAAATACTATGTTCAGGCAACACTGGAGGAATTATCAGCAACACAAGAATCTCAGACTGATTCCAAATTAGCCCAGACAGATAGTTCAGAAGCCGGAAAACCGGCATCTGAAACCGGTGAAATGGATACCCGGGTATAAAGGTTTTTATGGAAGAGCCAAGAAACGAAGCTGAATTGATTGAGGAATTCCTTACCACTCACAGCCCGGAACTGAGAGAGGAGTTGATCTTGCGTTATGTGTCGCTGATCCACTTCGTTCTCGGCCGTCTTGGTTTTAATCCATACGGTGGTATTGAATATGACGATCTGGCCAGTCAGGGGATGCTTGGTCTTATCGAAGCCGTGGATCATTATGATCCATCTTTTGGTACCCGCTTGAGCACGTATGCCACGTTAAAAATACGCAGCAAAGTGCTTGATTATCTACGAGATCTGGACTGGCTTCCGCGGATTGCCCGTCAAAAAGTACGCTCCATGCAGTCTGCCATTGGTGAGCTTGAGGTCAAGCTTCACCGCTTGCCAACTGACGAAGAACTTGCCGGTCATTTGAACCTCGGGTTGGACGAATTGGCCCAGATTCAGATGGATTCCAGCCGGGTCATTATTTCTCTTGATGAGACGACCAATAAAATGGGCAGCGATGATGCGGAATCATCCATGCATGAATGGTTGATGGATGAACAACAGGAAGACCCTTCAGATATTTACGAAGACAAGGATACCCGGGCCAATCTGGTAACTGCCATCAAAGCATTGCCAGAGCGGGAACAAATGGTTCTTTCCCTGTATTATTTTGATGAATTGACCTTTAAAGAAATCGGAAAGACTCTGGATATCTCAGAATCACGGGTATGCCAAATCCATGGGCGGGCTGTGGTCAGTTTGCAGGCGCTCATGAATGGTGAGGAATCTACCAAAAAAAGAGGACGCCCGTCA
This sequence comes from uncultured Leptolinea sp., assembly GCA_964446955.1. Classification (GTDB taxonomy): domain Bacteria; phylum Chloroflexota; class Anaerolineae; order Anaerolineales; family Anaerolineaceae; genus Leptolinea. The sequence goes on along the minus strand of CAYUQJ010000002.1, from coordinate 47,549 downwards.
AAGCAGGAATCGGGTAAACAGAGAGTCTCAAAGCTATCTTCTGAACCACCAACCCGTCCCACATTGGACAGGTACCGGTAGGATGTGAGGAAATATGGATAGGATCCAAAACAATCTTCTCAGTGATACATTAAATCTGGTGCAACTGGCACGGGAAACCGCCCGTATGCGCGGCAGTCAACAACAGGCTGAAAAACTGGAACCGGTTGTGAGCCAGTTGAAAACCCTGGTGACTCAGCAATCGACGCCTGTGTCTACTGAACCTACCGGGATTCTCGCACAGGATGATTTTCAAAATCTCCTTTCGATTGATAAAAAATCCGATGCCGGTCAACTGACAGACGCCCGTGAGCGAAACCAGGTAATTTTGGCCATGGCATCAGGTGGAATGGCTGACGTGGATATTGCCCGACAGATGGGCATGCCGCGCGATGAAATTCGCATGGTGGTCAACCTTGCGAACTCGAACAGCAGGAGGCTCGTATGATCAAAGGATTTTATGCCGCGGCATCTGCCATGGTTACCAACATGCAGCGCCAGATGGTTTTAACACACAATATTGACAATCTTGACACCCCGGGGTTCAAACAAATCCTGACATCGATGGATGATTTTGTTGACACATCTGTCACTACCACCAGTCAGGCAATCAATCTGCCGGAGCTGCCGGCTGTGCTTCGCAGCCGCGGTTTCAATAAGCTTTCCCGGATCGGTGATCTCGGGCTGGGTGTGATGTCTGGTGATGAGACCACTGATTTTTCGGAAGGGTCGGTGCAGATCACGAACCGTGACCTGGATGTGGCTGTATTGGGAAATGGTTTCTTCCGGATCCAGACCGATGCCGGTGAACGATACACGAAAGACGGCCGTTTCATCAAGGATGCCAACGGTGTGTTGAAAACTGTGGAAGGCTACAATGTTCTGGCTGATGGTGGAGGAACCATTACTCTGCCGACAGGCGAGATCGGTATTTCGAAAGATGGGCAGATCACAGTGGATGGCGAGGATGTCGCCAAACTGGGAATTGCTTATTTTGAAGACCCCGCAACATCGCTTACGCGGGATGGGGCAAATACGTACACGGGAACTGGAGCTCAGACTGGAACCACAGAAGTCATCGTTCAGCAATATGCACTTGAATCCAGTAACTCGGACCTAACCCAAATCATGACCCGGATGATCCAGGTAAACCGGGCTTATGAAGCAGCTCAGCGGCTTGTACAACAACAGGACAGCCTTCTGGGTCAATCAATCAGCACCCTGGGACGCCTGTAAAGGCAGGAGGTAATTATGCCCCTAACATTTGGTGGTTTGTATCATCTGGCACAAAATGGTATGCTGGCCCGTCAGCTGGATATGGACACAATTAGTAATAATCTGGCCAATATCCACACACCCGGTTATAAACAAATGCGGACCAACTTCCAGGAGATGCTGAATGAGGGGAACGAGATCAGTGGAACCATGGCCGCATGCAGCCAGGCCAATCCCAATCAGGGAGATCTGGTGATCTCCAATAACTCAATGGATTGGGCAATAGCAGGACCGGGCTATTTTTCCATTCAAATGCCTGATGGCACACTTGGTTACACCCGTGATGGGACGTTCTCTCTGGACAATGCTGGTAACATTGTCACCAGCGATGGCTACAAGTTGGATTGGACGGGAACAATCCCCGCGGAAGCTGATATGGTAAAGGTGGACACTAATGGGACTGTAAGCGCCCGCGTCGACGGTGTTTGGGCTGAAGCCGGCAATGTTCAATTGTCCATCTTTATTAATCCTACCGGACTTGAAAGTCTGGGATCAAATATCTGGAAAGAATCTGAAGCATCGGGTACTGCCACACCCGGAAATCCCGGCGAGGATGGATACGGGCAGATCAGAGGCTACACCATTGAATCGTCCAATGTAAGCATCACGGATGAGATCGCCCATATGATCCGAACGCAACGCGGGTTTCAGGCGGCAGCAAGGGCTTTGGATAAGACAGATAATATGATTTCACTGGCAATTCGTATGCGCCAGGGTTAAAGTTTTTGCCACCGGTGCCGATAATAAGAGCAGCCGAATAAGCAATACCGGAGGTAAAGGAAACTATGAAGATCGAAAATAATCCTGCATCAAACATAATCTCGCAAAAAACTGAAAATGTCAGTTCAGTTGAGCGTTCACAGTTGCAGAAATCAGCGTCCGCTCCGGCTGCCCGGACAACCGAAAAAGACCATGCAATTCTTTCGGATCAGGCTCAATTGCTTGCCAAGGCTTTAAATCAAATGGAAGGCACTCCGGAAGTCCGCATGGAAAAAGTGGAAGCTCTTCGCAGTCAGATACTGGAAGGACATTACCAGATCAACTACGAAGAACTGGCCAAGAAGATGAGCGGCCTGCCGGGATTGAAATAACCCTATCCGCGATTTGCGGTAAAGGATGATTCTAACCGGGCGGCCTGAGTGGAGGGATGATGGTAGTTCAGGCACCCAAAGAAACCCCGCAAGAGATCATGAGCGCGATGGAAGCGGTCATGGTTAATGAGTTTCGTGTTTGCCAATCCTTGCTGACTGTTTTACAGCAGGAAAGACAGGCGCTCGTAAAAAAAGACGTGGAATCGCTGTCGCAATTGGTGGAACAAAAAGAAAGCCTGCTGGACGAACTCGGCAGCAACGAAGAAACCCGCCGGTCATGCATGGAAAAATTAGCCCAGAACTCTAAATCGCGAAATGAATCCATGGATCTGATGGATCTGCTTCGCAATTTACAGTTAACCGCTTCCGAGCGGCTTTACCGTCTTCAGGAGGGTATCGCGGCACTGCAAAGTAAGATCCGAGAGTTGAACCGGGCCAATATGGCGCTGGCTCAAATGAATCTGGAACGAATAACTGCTCTTCAGGAATACCTGGTGAGCCTGTTTTCTTCTCCAAGCTATTATCAACCATCCGCCGGTGCTACTAAAACAGGTCTTCCTCCGGCCAGTTACGGAATGGATCAACGGGGTTAAGGAGGCAGATAATGGCAGGATTTTCGGGAATCAATGTCGCTCTACAAACTCTTCTGGCGCAGCAGGCTGCGCTGGAAATTACGCAGAATAATGTGGCGAATGCCAACACGGATGGGTATCATCGGCAGGAAGCTGTATTGAAAGCCGGGTATCCAACCCGCAGCATGGCATTTACCAATTCGGCCGGTGTACAGAATATCGGAACAGGGGTGTATGTCAGCACCATCAAGCGTTATTCGCTTGATTTTTATGAAACGCAATACCGGAATCAGCTTTCGAAGAATTCGCGTTACAACATGTTGACTGATATGTTGACCGAGATTGAAATCAATCTGGGTGATTCTTCATCGGATGGCATTACGGATCGGATCAATAACTTCTTTGCCGGTTGGCAGACGGTTGCCACTGACCCGGATATTGCCGCCAACCGCGAGGATCTATTGGAGACAGCACGGGCACTGGTGGAAGGATTTAACGATCGCGCATCCAGTCTGATCCGGATTCAACAAGATCAAAATGTTGCCATCAAACAACGGGTGGATGATGTGAATTCCATCGCCGCGCAGCTGGCAAAGCTGAATGCCGAAATTGGCCGGTCTCAAACAGAGACAACTGATCCGAATGCTCTGTTAGACGAACGAGATCGCCTGCTTGATCAGCTGGCCACGAATATTGGAACGATCGTCCACATTCAGGATGATGGCCAGGTCTTGGTCTCAATCCAGGGGCACGCCATGGTCATTGGAAGCCGCAATTTTGAACTGGAAGCCACCCCTGTAGCGTCGAATAACAACCTGGTACAGATCAATTGGGCGGATGACTCAACGGATACCGCGCTGGATATACAGAGCGGCGAGATTGCGGGAATTATGTACGCACGGGATGTGGTCATAGAAGATCAGCTTGAACGGTTGAACAATATGGCCGTCTCCTTAATGCACCGGGTAAATGCCATTCATCGGAGTGGATATGACCTTAACAACACAACGGGTGTTGACTTCTTTGTTTTCACTGACGCGACGCCCACGGTTCCGATCCCCAATTACCCATCCCTATCGCTCGCTATTAATCCGGCCATTACCAGTTACACGCAGATAGCGGCTGCCACACAGGCAGACGCACCCGGTGATGGTAACAACGCATTGGATATTGCCAATTGCATCACAACCACAACATTCCCAACCCGGGTTCCCCCCATCACTGCTTTAACAGCTGATGAGGATCCTGTTGCCACATTGGGCGAAGAAAACATCAAACATTACAACACTTCGCGGATAACCCAACTGGCCCTGGAACAACGGTCTTCTGAAACCGGTGCTGCCGATACCTCCAATATCATGCTGGCCATGGATGATCAGCGTGAGTCGGTGGCCGGGGTCAATCTGGATGAAGAAGCGGCCAATATGGTCAAGTATCAACGTGCCTATCAGGCGGCAACCCGTCTCATGAACACGTTTGATGAGATGCTGGAATTGATCGTCACCAACCTTGGTTTGGTTGGACGATAGGCTGGAGGTGTAAAATGCGCATCACGAACCGCATGATTTTGAATAATAATATAAATAATCTTACAGGCAGTTTGGAGAGATTGTATGAACTCCAAAAGCAAAACGCGACAGGGAAGAAATACTTGAAAGCATCTGATAATCCCAGTAATAATGCTAGCGTTATTACGTTAAAATCCGCTCTGCAGACATCAGAGGTTTATGAGAATACCGCTCAGAATACCAATGATTGGATGGATGCCACAGATTTTTCCCTGCAACAGGCGGGTGATATCGCACAGCGGGCGATTGCGGCGGTGATGCGTGGGCTGTCAGACACCATGGGACCGGAAGCACGTATTACGATCGCAGAAGAAATTGACGGTATGCTCAAAGAAGCGATCGATATTGCGAACACGAAGCATCTGGACCGGTATATCTTCTCCGGTTTCACAACTGACCTGCGGCCGTTTGAGGAGACCCGGGCTGATCCCATGGATCCAAACAGTCAGATTACCGGCGTGGTTTACAAAAGTGGGAATACCGCTTTTCAAGCTATCCGGCGGGATATCGGCCCTGGCGAGACTATAACGGTGAACATTGACGGGTACGCGACATTCCAAAATCTACTGGATACGTTAATATCTGTTCGCGACAGCCTGGCGGCGAACGATCTGGTCACGCTGCGAACAGGCGCTGAACAGTTGGACACGGCTCTGAATCAGGTTACGCTGGCGACAACGGTCAATGGTTCGCGAATTCGCGACCTGGAAGGCGCACAGGATCGCATCAGCCAGAGTAATGTTGAAATCAAGGCATTGATTTCCCAAAAAGAAGAAGCCAATGTCGCAGAGATCACGGCTCAATTGGCAAACCAGGAAACGATATATCAGACTGTGGTGACGATCAGTTCTCGAACGCAATCTATGGTGAATTTGTTCGAGTCATTGGGTTAAGCGTATAATTCAACTACATAACCTGAAAACCCGGGAACACGCATCGCCGTGTTCTGAAAGGGATTCCCGATGCTCGTGCTGACTCGAAAAACGGAAGAGAGTATTGTTATTGGTAAGGACATTACCATAACAATTCTTGCCATTGAAAAAGAAAAAGTAAAAATTGGGATCAGCGCTCCGCGGGAAATTCCTGTGATCCGGAAAGAGTTGTTTGAAGCCATTCAGGAACAGAGTGTGGTGGCCGAAAAACTGGCTGCCAAAGAAGCAGTAGACCATTTTGATAATTTAAGAGACCTTCTATTACAGCAATCTCCGCAGGAAGAAGAGCCTTCGGGGGAGTTGGCACATAAATCGGACGATAAGTCGGAAGTAAAATCCGAATAAGTTTTTTACAGGTTTTTACGCAGGTTTCATATTTGATTTACTGAAGCTTGCCGGGCATTCGGATACAGTAATCTGGAAGCGATTCTGTTACCGGAATAAATAACTATGGTATTCAACGAACCCACTGAAAAACTGACCAACCTCACCGAGATGCAGCGGCTGCGGGATCTGGGTCGTTATTATCTGCACAATGACATGGTAGCCCAGGCTTTACAGACATACATTCAGTTATTGGAATTGGATCCTGCTGATGTTGCAACACTGGTGATTATTGGTGACTCCTATCTTATGGCAGGAGATGCCCAGGCAGCCGCCCAGGTATATGAAAAAGCGCGGGCCATTGACAGCCAGCGGAAAGATATCCCCCAGCGTATCGATCTCGCGATGAAATCCTCTTCTACTACAGCCAGTATTGCGGGTGGGTTCCCTCCGTTGCATCCTCAGGCGGTGAATCGTCTGGCTGAGAGGCTCACGGGAAAAACCGTCTCCATTAATGAAGAGCAGGTTCGACGGGCGGCTGAATTGATGGAGAAAACGATCCACAGCGAGTCGCCGGCCAGTAGCGTTTCGGAGCATCTGGATGAGATCGATGCTTTGCTCCCTGCCATTTTGGAGTTGAATATCCGCCAGGCGCGCAGTCAGGGACGCGCAGATCTGGCGAACGAATTGATCGAACTGCAACGCGATCTGCTGGCCGCCCAACCGGTATCGCCGGATATTGATCGGTTGACATCCGGGAAGCGGATCTCAAATGTGCCTGAAAAGAAAACACTCAAAGTTGTATTAATAGGCGAAGAATCATCCTGTTCTCCGATGAGGATGACAGTAATGAAGGCTGCCATGGAAAAAGCTGGTATGACGGTCGAGAACCGTTGGGAAGAGCTGCCCATTCCATGGGAGGGGGCTGATATTGTTGTCGCGCACAACCCGCATAACAATTCGGTGTTCATGAAAGCCCTGGCCGGGTGGGCCGGCTCCGGTAACCCGGTTCTGGTCGATATGGATATGGATTTTCGCGGCCTGGCGGGAGATACTCCCCGGACATTGGCTGGTACTGATACCCGCGCTTTTGTTGCCGCTTTGCAGCTAGCCGACGTATTGGCATTTCCTTCCCAGGCGCTTGCCTTACGGTTTTCAGACGAGGGATACAGAGCTTACACCCTGCCAGATGGATGGACTGAAAAAAACTCACTCTGGAGGAAGCGATCAACCCCGACTTCCAGAATGAATATTGGGATATTTTCGGAACCGGGCAACCTTGAAAGCGCGGCATCCATCCGCCGGGTTGTCATACGGATCTTGCGGGAATTCCCTCAAACCCGTCTGGTTGTCTGTGGTGACCCGGCTGTGTATCAATTATTTGAATCGATACCGGATACGCGCAGAATCTACATTCCACCTTCAGAACCGGAAGATTATCCATATCTCCTTGCCCAGGCTGATATTCATCTGTTCCCACGATTGGAAGATGAGGCGTCCAAATTGGAAGGGGACCGCCGGTACATGGAGATCGGAGTCCGGCAATCCACATGGATTGGATCACCGACCCCCGCCGCCGAAGAGTGGCATGTCGGCGGGCTGATTGCCCGTTCTCCGGAAGATTGGTACGCCCACTTGAAAACCCTCATCCAGGATACAGACAGCCGGACAAAATTGGCACAGGAAGGTTTCGGGAAAGCGGTGGAGCGGGAAGCGGAAAAGCTTTCGGTGATGTGGGAAGCGGTAATTCAGAAGGCGTTAACTACCGGCCAACCGAAACCATTTATGAGGGAGAAAAAGTGAACTTTGTTTATGTCTGCCCCGAATCGGAAGATCTAAAACATTCTGTTGAATTGCGTTGTGCCGCTCCGGCACGGGCCATCAATAGAACGGGGCGCTATTCTGCTGACCTTATCGGCTGGCGTGATTTTTCACTGAATACTCCAGCGGCTGCTGAATTATTGGGCCGTAGTGATTACATCATCATCCACCGTGGCCTATGGGCTTCGGTGCTTCCCCGAATTCAACATTGGAAAGCGCGTGATAAAACGATCATCGCAGATTTCAAGGATGCCTACCAGTTGATGGAACCGGATGAGTTGGCCGATACCTATGACATGGAGGTCAATGGCGGATTACAGGCGGGAGATACCGGTGAACCCCAGACGGATCTTTTGACCCAATTAAAATGGACATTGCAATCAACGCACGGCGCCACTACACCATCCAGGCGATTGTGCGATGATTGGAACGCGTATACTCGAACTCTGGAACTGCCGGATTATCTGGACCTGGAGCGTCTGAACCTCGTCGTTCCGCAGGAACATGACCGCGTTGTTCTAGGTTGGCGGGGTGGTGTCCGGCGAATTCAATCCATGAAGAACAGCGGGATACTGATGGCATTACAGGCCGCGTGTCAGATGCGGAAAAATATCAAATTCCTCTTCTCCGTGGACCATCCGGAGGCGGTTGGCGATCTTGGTTTGCCACAAGACCAGGTTGAGGTCATCGGTTGGAACGCGCCGGGCGGTTGGTACCGTCAGTTGGGACAAATCGATATCGGACTCTCATCCATGGTGGGTGAGTTGGAACAACGATGTTCTTGCAGCCAGTTGTTGGAATTTATGGCATTGAAGATCCCGTGGATTGCCAGTCAGGGTGCTGCGGTCTATGATATGCAATCCTATGGATGGATTGTGGAAAACTCTGCGGAGTCCTGGTTGAAGGCCACCATCGAAATGATCGACCACCTGGAAGACTACCGTGCGGAAGCGGCCATTGCTCCGTATCTGTATGCCATCAGCAAGAATCTGGAAGAGAACATTCAGACAATGGTGGATACGTACATCCGATTGGGGAGTCTGTATTCCACACGGCCTTTGGGCGCGCCGGCGACCAGGCCCAGCGGACAGTTGTATATACCGAATATCAGGGAAAAAGAAAATGAATAAAAGCGGGTTCGCGAATTCCATGAAAAAGGTGACAGATATGATCCGCGATGAAAAATGGCAGGAAGCGCTGGACATGCTGCGTATTACCGATGTGGAATATCCGGACACTCCTGCTGTCCTGACAGCGATGGGAGACTGCCTGATCCATCTGGACAAACCTGGACCGGCCATCCAGCATTTTGGACGGGTTACAGAATTGGAACCCAAATCAGTGGAAGCGATCAACAATCTGGGAGTAGCGTATATGTTTGCCCGTGATTTTGAAAACGCGGAGCAGACGTATCTTAAAGCCCTTCAATTTGTCCCAGATCATGAGCTGACATTAAAAAACCTGGCGTTTCTTTATTTTCAGCAGGATGATCGGTTGGGTGACGCGGCAACAATACTGGCTGATCTGGTACGGAAGAACCCGACGGATTGCGAAGCGTTATACCTGATGGGAAAGTGCTATGAAACTGGTGGAGAAAAAGCATCTGCCAGATTGTGTTTTGAGCGTATTCTCGTGCATCAACCCAAATCTGAATTGGCTATTGAAGCGATCAGGCAACTTGACAGACAATAAAATATTCTATCTGGTTTATAATCTTAAGAAAGACCAACAGGAAAAGACATGTCGCCCATTCCTCGTAATATTAGCACCCCACATTCAGATAAAAACGGTTCTCCCAAACATGACCATAACATTGCCTATGAACCGAGAATGGTGCAGGTTCCCGCCGGACCTTTCTGGATGGGCAGTTCAGAAGACCATGTCATGATGCTGTTGGAAAATGAAGATTGGGCCCATGAATGGCATGAAGATGGGCTCTTCCGGATTGAACAACCCTGCACCCAGGTGATGGGAAAGGCGTTTGAGATCGGGAAGAATCCGGTAACCAATTTGGAGTACTTTTCATTCGTCTGGAAAACTGGATACCGGGTGCCAAAAGGTTGGGTGGGGTTCAAGTTCTCTGAGGGAATGGAACTCCTTCCGGTTGTTAATGTGAGCAAAATCGACGCGGAAGCGTATTGCGCCTGGTTAAAAGAAATGACAGGCAAGGATTACCGCCTGCCAACAGAAGGCGAATGGGAACGGGCCGCTTCTGGTACCGATGGACGCATCTACCCGTGGGGAGATGAGTTTGATCCCTGGCGCTGCAATACCAAGGACAGCGGAAAGGGAGGTCCCACGCCGATTGGCTCGTATTCACCGGCAGGAGACAGCCCCGTGGGCGCTGTGGACATGGCCGGCAATGTGTACGAATGGACCAGTGATGTTATGCTGCCTTACCCGTACGGTGAGTTACCCCCGACACCACCGAAAGACATCCGGTATGTGGTGCGCGGGGGAGCGTGGTATTACAGCCACCGGCTGGCCCGCTGCCAGAGCCGTGAAGGCCAACAGGCCGGTCACGTTTCAGCGGCTGTCGGATTCCGCGTCGCGCGGTCGGTGGAGTGACGCTTCTATTCTTACACCCCTAATATAAATAAAAAACTTGCCAGGGATCTATGTCGAGAAAACATTTGAAGTCTGCAAGTGTAAATCAGCCAGGCATTACCTCTGAACCGGGAGTTTTTTTCCAAAACGGGTATTGTAAAGGCAAGGAAACACGGCATGGTTATATGCTGTATAACCCGAATGATTATATCGGCAAGGTTTTGGATGTATATGGTGAGTGGTCATTTGCTGAAATTGACATCCTCTCCAAGTTGCTAAAACCGGGATCGTTAGTACTTGATATTGGCGCATATATTGGGACACATTCCCTTTCATTTTCACGCATAATAGGAATTGAGGGTTTTGTGATCTCCTTTGAACCACAGAGGGTTGCTTTTGAATTCTTATGCGCGAATATTGCCCTTAACAATCTCCTCAATGTTTTTCCGATAAATGCGGCGGTGAGTGATACAAAGGGTGAATTGATCATTCCCATTGTCAATCCGAATAGCGATTCCAACACAGCCGCTTTACGGATTTCCGGTTACTCATCCGGAGACCGGATACATCAAATTACAGTCGATTCTTTAAACTTAAATCGCTGCAACTTGATGAAAATTGATGTTGAGGGAATGGAAATCAATGTGATTAAAGGGGCGCAGAATACCATTGAAAAATACCGCCCAATCTTGTTCCTGGAAAACAATGGTTTCGGTGATTCGAAAGAGTTGATCAAACAGCTTCTTGATCTTAACTATCAATGCTGGTGGTTTTTCTCGCCTCCGCCGGCCCCGAATACACCATTTAATCCGGAAATTAATGATAAGAACATGTTATGTCTGCCTTCTGAATGGAAAACTAATGTTGTAGGCCTGGTTCCGGTTACAGATGAAAACGACACGGGTATTTTGGCTTATAAGAGATTAATCGATAATAATCAACATTAGCTTAAATGCAATATTAATCTACGAAAAAGGCCATTATCAATCCTGTTGGAACTATAAGGTTTTCTCAGTTAGGTTTTATAGGGTAGCGCCATTATTGTTCTGCAAAAAAAACTTCGATGATTCTCTCTTCACACTGATAAAAGGTTTCTTAATTCCTTAAAGATCGGATTTTCCAGTTCCATGGATGACAACTGGGGCAGAACCGGATTGGCTGTTTCCCGGGCTTCAAGCTTCTTGCCTTGCTTGTATTGCGCCAAGGCTTTTATAGCTACATTGACAGATTCAAGATTTCCCTGAGATTCGGCTATCAGGCAAGTCTTTTCGACTTGAGAAAAGTTGCCTGTGGCATAAAAGTAATCGGTCATGCACAAAAGTACATAAAGAGATTGAGGCGCCATCCGCCAGGCTTGTGCAAGGGCTGGCCAGGCGTTTTCGAAATCTCTGAGTTGTATACAAACTGCAGCGTAGTTTGTATAACGCATCAAATCAAACGGGTATTTATTGATCTGGGCAGCATAAAAAACTTTAGCCTGATCGAGTTGTCCTGAGGCAATAAGGTTCGTTCCGATAGCAATCTCATCAAAATAGTCAACCAGTTCCCTCCGGGGTGTAACAACTTCATCACATACCGGGAGATCAATGGAAGCGGCTTTCATTTTTTGTGTTGCTCTATGCATCGCCTGAACCAAATTCACCCCGCTCACTTTTTTTGCGGGTAGCGTAATCAACTTCTTCGCAAGGTTAAAAGCGCTTGTGTCTTTTATGGTTGAAAACTTCTCAATTCTTTTCCATCTTTCATCCGAATATGGATCGCCGGTATCCCCCCTTCCGCGCGTCAGTTTGTGGAACCATTCTTCCTCAGAGCGCGTGTAATAATGGTTTAACTGAATATGTTCAACATGACAGGGAAACCGCTGTGCGTCTACCCTGAGACCAGACTCGTTCACGCAGTATTCACCTTCCCTGTATAAAAATGAATGCGGAGATATGGGATAAATCACCCTTGAGGGTTGGACGAACGATTTAATAAAGCGATTGACAGAGAGCTTCTCCGGTGTCCGAAACCGGTATCCGGCGACCTGCCCGATGGTGGGGCGGGTTTTGTTTCCACCTGGCCCAAAAAAAAGGGAACTTATGGCAAGTCCGGCATAGGCTTCATATTGCTGGAGGAATTCCGGGAGATTATTTGCTCCATGGAGAACGATAAATTCATCCGTATCAATAAACCCGATCCATCTGGAGGTTTGCCCGTATGTCTGCAGGCAGTGATCATAGGCAAAAAGTTGAACACCGGACCCATTAATGGAATGGACAGTCACCCAACCGGAATTGATGTATTCAGCAACCGTCTCTCTTACACGTATAGAGCTTTCATTGTCATAAATCCAGAAATGATCAACGCCCAGAAGAATGTGATAGTCGAGCCATTCCTGTAAATAACTGTTCTCGTTTTTAATAATGAGACAAAGTGATACATTCATACAAGTCCGAGATGACCTATCTTAATCAATTCTAGATTTGCTTTTTTTGACCGCCAGGTCTTCAAAAAATCTCTTTTCCCATTGTCGGGCGATTACCGGCCAGTCATAATGTTTTACGATAGAAAGGTTTTGTAGAGCAAGCTGTTCATATTCATCATCATCTGTAAGGACTTTGACAAGGGCTTTTGTCCATACAGGCAGCCAATTGCCGCCAGGAGCGATCAACGGATTATGCCAAGCGGTTTCGATGAGAGCTCCCAGGCTGGTACTAACAACAGCACACCCGGCAGCCATTGCCTCCATTGCCGCAATACAGGAGGTTTCCGGAAAAATACAGGGATACGCTAAAGCACGGCATTTTATCGCCGTCTCCCTGAGCTCCAGCTGGCCAACAGACCCGCGATATTGAACCCCCGGAAGGTTTCTGGCAAGTTCATACATTTTCTCAAATTCTTTAGACTCGTCCGATTTGTAGACTTTCATTGAAGTAAAAAGATGCAATTGTGCCTGGGGTATTGCTTTAAGGACTTCAGGCCAGGCTTGTAGGAGTAGTGCCAAACCTCGGAAGGGCGTGGAGGAGTAATAACACCAGGGTTTGCGGTGTCGTAAGCTGGCTGTATCAACCTGGAATTTATCCAAAGGGATGCCGTTGGTTGTGGGAATGATCTTTTCAACGTTAAGATTTAAAAATTTTATCCAACGTACTTGTTGAAAGGTGGATAAAAGAAACAAACCATCCAGGCGGTTATAGACCGGGAGTGCAATTTCAGGCTTTTGTAAATCCTCAACAATTTTCTGGTCGAAATCATCCTGGCACCAGAGATAATTTAGTCTTCCGGGAAAAAGTCCATCCCGAAATATTTGCCAGACCCTCAATGAAATAAAAACATCACAGGAAATTGCTGGCAAAAACCTCTCATCAGTGATTATTTTTACATTATGCCCCATAACCCTTAACGTTTCCGCTAATCGCAACGCAGCTGTTTCACTTCCCCCCAGCGGGTTTTTTTCGGGGTACTCAGGTTCATGCAACCTTTCTCCATGACTTGAAAGTACAAAGAAAACAATATCAAGCGAAGAGGGTTGCGGGGGAATCTTTTTTTTGCCCATAGAGCATTTATCCTCGTGGTTGGATTAAATCAACCAGCTCCTGGAAGAAGACATGACTTTTAATGACCTCAGGGGTTAATTGTGGAAGAAGCAGTTTAGCGGTATGCGTGGCTTCCTTTTTCTTGCCCTGTTTCCATTGTGATAACGCCAGTACGGCCGCTCCGATGGGTGCAAGATTACCGTATTCCGCAACCAGCAAAGAGCATTTTTCTGCCTGTTCATAATTTTCTGTAGCATAAAAGTAATCGACCATGCAAAGCAACACAACCCAATTTCGAGGCGACATCCGCCACGCCTGAGCCAGCACTTCCCATGCTGCCGGGAAATCCTCCATCCCAATACAGGCTGTGGCCAGGTTGGTATAGGGGGTTAGATCAAATGGATATTGCTGTAATAATCTGGCATACAGCTGTCGGGCATCCAAAAAACGTTTTGATACAAGAAACTCTGTCCCATCCAGAAAATTCTGTATCAATTGAGCCAGTTCCTCCCGCTTTTCAACAACCTCAAAGGTTTGGGCATCACAGGGTTCAGGGTTGATCTCAGAGGCGGCCTGAGAAAGTTGTTCCACCAGCCTGGATGAGGTGGGATCACGGAGCGCGCGGATATTTCTGGTTTGTGCGGGTGGCAGGTTCATCCGATCTACCATTAGCCTTAAAGCGGTTTCATCCACTATTCTGCTGTTTTTGTCAATATTTACCCAGCGTTGATCTGAATATGGGTTTCCCATGTCCCCGCGGCCGCGGCTCATCTTCTCTTTCCATTCGAACATGGAGCGGGTAAAGTAATGGTTCAGTTGGATTTTTTTCACATTACAGGGGAAGAACTGGGTATCCACCCGGTCTATTTTTTCATTAACACAGAAAAAACCTTCTTTGTACATAAAATGATGAGGGGAAATTGGGAAAACCACTTTGTCCGGTTGAACGATCGATTTGATCAGCCGATTCATGGAGAAATCATCCGAGGATCTTGCCAGGTAACCGGCAACCTGTCCGCATAAGGGTCTGTCCTTATTTCCATCCGCGCCAAAGAAAACCGAGCTTACGGCCAGACCGCCAAAGTCCTCGAAATCGACCAAGAACTCAGGGATGGTTTTAGTGGTTTTTGGAACAAGAAATTCATCTGTATCAATAAAGCCGATCCATTTGGTTAGGTATCCATAGGTTTGAATGCAATGATCGTAGGCATACAACTGCATCCCTTTGCCCCGGATCGGATTTACGGTAACCCATCCCTTTTTTATGTATTCCGGGATTGCATTAACCACAGGTTCCTGTGATTCATTGTCGTATATCCAAAAATGGTCAATACCCAGAAGAATGTGATAATCCAGCCATTCTTTGAGATATGGGTTTTCATCTTTAATGATCAGACACAGGGAAAGGTACATATTGTTATTGTAGTATAGGATGAACCCTGTAGTGTTCAACCGGATTTGTAATTATTTATGTGTTCTTAACGCCTTCAGGGTAAAAAGGCTTAAGTTTTTGCTGATAGAGACGATAATCTTTATAGGTTCATCAAAGGATTGATTGAAGGAGGCATAATCGCGGAGAATAATGCCAGTCTAAATAAGTGAAGGACCGCAACCGGTTATCAGGGTTCCAGGCTGGAAGCGGAAAAACAAAAGAGGAACCCAAATTCCCTTATGCTGGGGGAAGGAACCCCCGGCGAACTTCAAACATGGAGGTTTGAAATGGCTAATCAGGATGTAACTCGTATTGCTTCAAATATCGGCGCTCTGAATTCCCTCTGGGCTCTCCAGACCGTCAACAAACAACTGGGTGTTGCCCAGACCCGTCTGGCGACTGGCAAGCGCATCAACTCAGCATCAGATGATCCCGCTGGTCTGACCATCGCCACCAAATTGAACGCCCGCAGCCAGGGTTTGCAGGTCGCCCTTTCCAATATCGGCGATGCCAAGAACCTGTTGGCCGTTGCGGAAGCCGGCGTTGGCCGCATCACAGATATCCTCGTTCAGATGAAAAACAAAGCCAGCCAGGCTGCTTCTGATACGATGGGTACCGCTGAGCGCACTGCCATCAAAGAACAGTTGAATGCCTACGTCGAACAGATCGATGACATCGTCAACCAGACTGCCTGGAACGGCAATAAGCTCATCGATGGTACCTATTTGACCACCGCATTGTCCTTCCAGACCGGCGCAGACGCGGCCGATGTAACCAATGTGAACGGCCTGTCCAACCTGTCTGCCACAGAAGGTACCCGCAATCTGGGGTTGGCTACCAAAGCCACGGCAGATTCTGCATCTGTCACCGCAGGTGCCACCATTGTCACCGGCGTGGTCACGACTGGAACAGTTGTTACCGGCACAGATGTTCTTGGCTCAGGTTCTTATTCGATCCGTGTTACTGTTGGAACCGGTACTGCCACAGATGTTGACAGAATTGAACTACTCGACGCTGCCGGAAATGCCCTGCAAATTGGCTCTACCCCTGCTGCCTACATCGAAGATGATCTGTCTGCTGGTGGTGCAGTTGACTTTGGTAACGGCATGGTGGCAACTTTCGCCAATGTGACCGCGGATGTTGATCCTGAAGAACTCACACTTAACTACATAGCAGAAGGTTCATATAACGTTCTATCTGAGGGAGCAACCGGTGACGCTTTGACGGATGCCGCCAGTTACCGGGAGTTGATGACCACACTGGAACGCAAACTGGACTCGGTCAACGCCATTATGGCGAAGATCGGTGCCTTCACCGGCCGCCTTGAATTCAAGGAAGACCAGGTCTCCGCTGCCCAGATCAACGTGGAAGCTTCCTACAACCGGATCATGAACGCCAACATGGCGGAAGAACAGGTGAACTCGAGCAAGTTCCAGATCTTGCAGCAGACGGCTATTGCCATGCTGGCTCAGGCGAACCAGGCTCCGGCTTCACTTCTGACCCTCTTCCAATAATCCTTTGATCACAGTATCCTTATCTAAACAGAAGTAACCCCATGGGGGGAGCCGTAAAACGGCTCCCCCCGAAACGCAAGAAGTTACGCCGCGGAGGCGAAAATGGTAAGCTCAATTTCATCCACTTTATCAAAATCTGGCGTTGAAAACCTTGATTCCTACTATCAGAATCTTGTCAATTACACGTTGGCTCAGGAAAAACTACCCCTGACCCGGTACACGGAACAGAAAGATTCGATAACCGTCAAGAAAGCCGCCTACACAGACCTGAAGACAAAATTTGATGCCTTGCAATCTGCCATTAATTCCCTGCGCAGCTCAAACTCAGCATATGCTTTGGAACCGGGGCGAACCGTCACGGTTTCCCCCCTGACCACAGGAACCACCGTGGCGACCGCCACTGTTAATTCATCCGTTTCCGCCGGGACATACAATCTTTCGGTGACTTCACTCGCCAGAGCACATGAAGTCCATTCCACGCAACAGACCTATTCCAACCAACCCCTGGGACTCACAGGAACGTTTATCATAGGCGGCGCGGCCGAGCGGAGCGCTTCACTTGTCGATAGTCTACCGGATACCGTTTCTTCCATTTCGTCCGGTAGTTCAAATAGCGTTATCTCCGGCCAAAAAGAACTTGGCACGGGAAATTATTATATTGAAACCCGCAATGATGCCAGCGAAGGTTGGCAATTCCGGATCGTGGATGTTGATGGTAATGTCCAGAGTATTCAGGATGGATCTACAGGCGAATTCACATCAAACTGGCAGAGTATTCCGGCTGGCGGTGGTGTATATGATACCGGCCGGGGTCTTTCCGTCACCTTTGGATCTGATTCGAACCTGTACACGGAAGCCAACAAGGCAACCGGTGCCGTTCAACTGGCTTACAACGCGAAGGGCGCTTCGATCAATGTAACCAGCGATATGAGCCTGATCGATATCAATTCCCTGATCAATTCCGGCACATATGGCGATGGAAACAGAGTAACCTCCTCTATTATTGATAATACCCTGGTGTTAAAGAACGAATCATCCGGGACGCAACACACCATGGAAGCGTCCGATACGTCTGGCGGGGTACTCGCATCGCTGGGAGTCTTATCCGGAGGTGTTCTGAATACCAAGGTCACGGCGGCGGACGCGCACTTCTCTGTCAACGGAATGGACATGGTCCGCAGCTCAAACTCCGGGCTGACAGATGTAATATCCGGAATGACCCTTGACCTGGCCTCTGACGCGGAAGGGAAGAGCGCCAATCTGGTTGTCAAGAGCGATTCGAGCAATTCAACATCTACCATAAATAAATTCCTCACCGCTTTCAATGATCTTACTTCGTATATCCGTACCAAGACCGGAACCACGAAAAATGAGGATGATACGTATACCCGTGAGTCATTGGCCGGGGAATACTCCGTTCGCTATGCCGGCAATGATCTGATCACGTTGATGAATCAGGATTACACCAATGGCGGAATCTACAAGAATTTAACCGAGCTTGGAATCACACTGGATTCTGACTTGAAAGCATCCATATCCGATTCTTCCGCCTTATCCACGGCGTTGAACGCGCATTTTGAAGATGTTACCGCGTTGCTCGACTCGGCGATGAATGCCATAGCCAATAAGGTGGATACATACGCCGGGACAAGTGGTTATGTAAACCAGAGCATTCAAAGCGCGGATTCCACGATCACCAATCTCAATTCCCGCATCGAATCCATCAACGAGCGATTGGAGCGCCGCGAGGTTTACCTGGTTAAGTATTATGCAGAATACCAGGCGCAAATGGAAACCTTTTTGAACCAATCCAATTTGAACTCAGCATTGTATGGATAATGGAATGGTTATTCAAGAGTGTTTTACCACCCCTGACAAGGACGTCGGGGTGTTAGGAAAAGGATGGAGCCATGACTGATCCTGTAATCTCCTCCCTAGGCCGGGCAGCCGTTGAACTGACCGGCAGCCTTAATTCTCCAAAGCAGGAGAAAAAACCGGCACCGGCAGCAAGCCAGCCGGCGAAAGCCAGCCAGGCTACGAGCGCTTACGCTCAAACCCGGTTGCAATTTCAGGTGGATTCAAAGACCAATGACATCATCATCTTGATACGGGATAAAAATTCGGATAAAGTTGTCCGGACCATTCCCGCAGAAGCCATCAAAGATATCCCACCCGGTCAGATCCTGCAGCGATCTGGTTAAGGCGATGAGAGGCTGTCACCGAAGGGACAGCCTCTTTTTGTTCCTGTTTAAGGAACATTCGTAAAACTGTCGAACAGTTTCAAAATGAATTTGAAAAAACACTAAAGTTTTTTTACAGTCTGCCGATAAACTAAACAGGAGTTAGATACACAAAACGCATTAACCAGGATGGTTAATGCTCCCGGATGAAAGATCGGGGCAGAAAGGCAGGATGCCATGACAAACACAATTTCAAATCCAGTGGGCCGCGCGGGAATGGAGCTGATCGGTTCGTTACAGCGAACGGAACAGAAACCCAAGTCGGCTGTTAAACAGCAGGAAGCACATACAGCCTACGCGTCGAATGTCGCGGGAAGCAATACGCGCCTGCAGTTTCGGGTTGATGAAAAGACCAATGATGTCACCATCCTGATCAAAGACAAAGAATCTGACAAAGTTATCCGTACCATCCCGCCTGAAGCGATCAAAGACATTCCGGCTGGACAGTTAATGTCAATTTCCCGATAATTTCAATTAACGGTAGCAACGATGCCAGGGCTGCGTAATTCGCAGCCCTGTTCTTTTTTAAACTTTTATCTTCAATTAACGCAATTTCTCCCGTTTTTGACCGATGATATATATATCACTGGTCATGGATGACCGGTATGGTGTAAGGCAGAATGATCCATCTGCCGAGGACGAAAGGAAGGATCCTATGTCTGACTATTCAGTAAACCCAATTAGCGGCAGTTCCAATGAAGTGCCTGTCGGGCATTCACATCAGGTTGAGAACCAGGCAGACCACCAAAAAACAAGCAAGGAAGTGAAATCACCTGTTCCCATGTATACCTTTCCCGGCAACACAAAATTGGTCTACAAAGTGGATGAAGATAATCATGAGATAGTTGTTTTTCTCGTTGATGAAGCTTCATCCGAGATCATCCGGACCGTTCCGGGAGATGCCATGGATGATCTTCCATCCGGCGGGTTGATCCAAAAAAGTGCTTGAATTTCTTTACGCAATTTTTACGCGGTAATCCTTCAGGCAGCCAAAGTTCTACCGAATATAGATTTTGTAACAGCAGCGATGTTGAGGAGGAATTCTTTATGTATAACCAAAGTCACGCATACCGAAAGCAGGAAGTTCTTTCAGCTTCACCGCTGCACCTGGTGATTATGGCCTATGATCTGGCAATTCGCTCCTGTGATCAAAAAGACATGGCAACCGCGCTGAAAGCTGTCTCTGCCCTACGTGATGCGCTTGATTACAACTATGCCGAGATTGCCATGAACCTCTTATCTCTCTATAACTGGTGCCTCGACTGCATCCGCAAACAGGAATACGCCCAGGCGAAACAAACCCTGGTTGAATTGCGCGATGCCTGGGTAACCATTGAGAATCAAATGAACGCCCCAAAAGTTCAGGCAGTACCAACCGGAGTATCAATGGCTGTTCGTTCAGCCTGATAACTGCAACAAACCGTAGTAATCCAATCTATTCGCTCTGGGAACGACCGTCAGTGGGGGGAAACTGACGGGGTTTCCGATTCTCTTTCACGTGTTTTTTACACATCATTCATTTCTCTTTTACTGCCCTAAAAGGCAGGTCATGTTAACCTATTCTCAGAGCGAAAAAACGGTTGTCGATTCTATTTAAAGACTACGGAGTTCCATATGAGTTTCTGGACCAGTTTAAAAATTAGTTCATCTGCCCTTTTTGCCCAACGGTTGCGTTTGGATACGATTTCCAACAATGTGGCGAACTCCGAAACGACCCAAACTGAAAATGGCGAACCTTTCCAGCGTAAAGATGTTGTGTTCACTGCCAATAACCGGGTTCCGTTCCTGGCGAACCTGATGATGACAAACCGCAGCCTCGGCGAAAAAGCCTTGAATCTGCAGGGCGTCAAAGTGAAAGAGATCACAACAGATGAAACCCCGGGTGAGACGGTTTATGAACCCACCCATCCCAACGCGGACGAGAACGGTTACGTGACATATCCCAATGTGGACCTGACCGTTGAAATGACCAATATGCTGTCGGCCACCCGGTCTTATGAAGCCAATCTTGCCATGATCGACGCGGCAAAGACAATGGCCAACAAAGCCATTGAAATTGGCAGGTAATTTTTCTCAAAGGACAAGAGGAGATATCTCTTATGAACATACCCGGAATTCGTACTTCCCTCCCAACTCAGGTTAATTCCCTCGGGAACACGCCGCAGCAGAATACTCTGAAGGAAGTGGGCAAAACCTTTGACAGCATGCTGCAGAGTCTCAGTGAAACGCAGAAGACCAGCGATGACCTGATGACCAGGCTTGCTGCCGGTGAAGATGTTGACATCCATCAGGTGATGATCGCTGCCGATCAGGCGGACATCAGTTTCAAGATTGCCATTGGCATACGTGACAAGCTGGTGAGCGCCTACCAGGAAATCTCACGGATGAGTGTCTAACCGGTTTCTGTGAGTTATGGAAAAGGATATTGATTAATGTTCACAAAGGTCACTACTCAGGCAACCAGTTTTTGGGAAAAACAGAAACCCACACAGCGCGTCATTTTGATTGCAGTCGCTGTTTTCATAATCGTTGTGGTGCCGGTTCTAATCTCCTGGGCAACCCAGACCAATTTCAGCGTGGTCTATAACAACCTTGAGGATTCTGATGCCGGCAAGATCGTGGAACAGCTAAAAGCCAGCGGCATTGATTACAAATTGCAGGGTACAACGATCCTGGTTCCATCTGACCAGGTTTATGATATCCGCCTTCAAATGGCCAATCTGGGTCTTCCTTCAGGCGGCAGCTCGGGTTATGAACTTTTTAGCGAGACTACCTTGGGTATGACCGAGTTTACACAAAGGGTGACGTATCAGCGGGCCATTGAAGGCGAACTCGAACGTACCATAGGCAGCCTGGACGCGGTAGAAGGCGTCCGGGTGCATATTGTTCAACCGGAAAAGACCTTGCTTTCCAGTGATCAGGCGCCTACCACGGCATCCATAACCATTCAGGAACGGCCGGGATGGCAGCTTGACGCCGGGCAGATCAGAGCGATCACCTATATGACAGCCAACGCTGTTGAAGGTTTGACGGCCGAGAATGTCGTCGTCGTGAATACGACCGGTGAAGTTCTGGCAGCCGGGGCGGGCGATGGAATGTCCGGCACGATATCACAGGTCGACAGCCGCCGCGCCGCTGAACTGGCAGCAGCCAGTGATGTGCAAAAGAAAGTCAAGAGTTTACTGGATACCGCGCTGGGGCCCAATAAATCGGTCGTTCAGGCTTCGGTCCGTCTGGATTGGAGTGATAAAGAGATCACCACAACCAGTTTTGAACCGACTCCCCAGGCCGTTCGCAGCTCCCAGAAGAGCACTGAAACATATACGCTTGATGCGGAAGGAACTGGCGGTGTCCCGGGTGCTGAAACAAATTTGCCCGCGGGGACGGACACAACCGTAACAGAAGCAGGCGAGGGTACCCTGTACGCTCGCTCGGAAGAAACGATCAATTACGAAGTTGCGCAAACATTGAACCATCAAATCATTCGACCGGGCATGGTGGACAATATCAGCCTGTCGGTGCTGGTGGATGGCATTACAGATCAACAGCAATTGGAAACACTACAAACAGCCATAGCGGCCGCAGCCGGTATTGACCAGGAACGCGGTGATCAGATGTCTGTTCAGACATTGACATTCGATAAAACCTATCAGGAACAACAGACCGAAGATCTGGCTGCTGAGGAACGCACCCAGTTGATCATCCTGATCGCCCAGGTCGTTGGTGGTTTATTGGTGTTGGCCGCGCTGTTCTGGTACATCAGCCGGCTCCTGCGAAACTTGAAGGTGGCCTCGGTCGATGTGTGGGAACCGGTGCTCAAACCGTCCGTTGAAATGGGGTTACCCTCTGGAGCAGGCACTGCCGGTGGTCTAGAACTGGCGGCGGCAGCAGCGCAGAAACCGGCCCCGGGATTGTCAGCCGCGACAGCTGCCAAGAGCAGCAATCTGTTGCAGGAAGCAACTGCCCGTATTCAGCCAAAAGTAACCAGTGTGGAAGAGCAAAAGATGCAGCAATTGATCTCACGTCTGGCAGAAGATAACCCGGCCAGCGTGGCAGATGTTATTCAGATGTGGTTGAACCAGGATAAGAAGAATGACTGATCAGGGAAGTCATATAACTGGACTGGAAAAAGCTACAGCATTACTGCTCACGCTGGGTGTGGAAACATCCTCACGTGTGTTGCAGTATCTGGGCGAGGCAGAGATGGAGCGTTTGCTGCTGACCATCAGTGAAAGCGGGTCAGTGCCCAATGATACACGTCTGGTCGCTCTTGAAGAAGCATACGCGCTGGGAATCTCCGGCGTAGACCTGGGTGGTGGCGGAACCGAGTACACCAGACAGTTGCTGGCTCGTGCAGTCGGTCCCCGACGCGGTGCGGAAATTCTGGAGCGTATCTCAGCCCGGCAGCAGATCTCATCCTTTGAAATGCTGCGAAACGCAGATACGAGCCAGGTAGCTGTGATGTTACAGGATGAACACCCGCAAACCATTGCTTTGGTCCTGTCTTATCTGGAAGCCAAACTTGCTGCTGATATCCTCACGAATCTGCCAACCGACCTGCAGATCGATGTGACGCTGCGCCTGGCCCGCATGGACCGGGTATCACCACAGGTTGTACAGGTCGTAGAACGAAACCTGAAACAGAAACTTTCCGGTGTGTTGTCGGCAGCCGATTTTCGCGCGACCGGCGGTGTCAACTTCCTGGTCAAGATGATGAATCAAGTCGACAGGGATGTACAAAAGAGGATCTTTGAGGCCATGGAGCCGACAGATCCCAAGCTGGTGGAAGAGATCAGGGCTTCATTGTTCACCTTTGATGACCTGGCAAAAATGGACGATCGTACCATGCAGCGTGTTCTGCGTGAAGTAAATAAAAATGACCTTGCGTTATCCCTTAAGGGTGCACCAGAGAAGTTGAGAGAATTGATCTATCGCAATCTTTCTGAACGTGCCCGGGAAAGCCTAAAAGAAGAAATAGAGATCCTGGGTCCGCAATTGGCAAAAGATGTATATGCCTCACAAAGAAAGATCATTGAACTGGTTCGTGCCCTGGAAGAAGCAGGAGAGATCATTATTGTTGGCTCGGGTGGAGGATCAGGCGATGCCGTCATCGTCTAGGGTTATCAAATTCGGGGAATCATCCGGTCTTCCTGATTTTAATCTGGGAGCGCTTGAACCGTCGCCAACGATTGTGAAAGAGACGGTTTTGCCGGCGTTAACACCGGATAGTCTCAAGGATCTCACTGCCCCAACTTCGGATGGGGAGGGCGGGAATGTTGATGCTGCCACCGGGCAGACCATGCTTAGACCGAAGAGCGGTCGGTCTACCATCCTCGCAAAAGAGGATCGAAAGGTTGAGCCCCGCGTCTGGTCTTTTCCGGATCTGGCACGAAAAGCCGTTCCAGTAAAGCCGCATGAACAGAAGCTGGCGGAACCTCAAAAGGTGGAAGATCATTCATACCTGCTATCAGAAGCCAAAGATCGAGCGGATGAGATCATCGCGGAAGCGGATAAGAACGCGGCCGAAATAATTTCTCAGGCGCAGGCGGAAGGCGACAACATTAAACAAAAGGCTTTCATGGAAGGTATGTCAGCAGCCAGAGCAGAAGTCTCGCAGACTATGCATCAGGTGGAGCGTATTGTCCAGGAAACGCAGGTCTGGCAGGAACAGGTAATGCATCAAAGCCGGGGAAAGATCATTGAGATGGTTATGTCCATTGGTCGGAAGTTATTTGGCCATGGTTACGAACTGCCTCCGGAACAGATCGATAGAATCGTCAGCCGCGCGATCAACGAAGGCAGCCGGTTGGGAAACTTGAGGATTTATCTGAACCCCGAAGACGCAAAAGCTCTTGTTAACCTCTGGCAGGAATCAGAATTAACCCTTAATGGTCAACAGATACAGATCGTTTCCAGTCAGAATATTTCCCGTGGAGGCTGTTTTGTTGACGGTCAATTCGGGGTCGTAGATGGCCGGGTGGAAGAACAGGTCGACCAGATTATGGATTCTCTTCACGAGACTGCCATTAACCTTGAAAAAGAGGCAGAGAAAACAACAGAAAAAGCAGCGCCTGCAGATATTGATGTGGAACCCCGGGAAATAACCGAACAGGAAGAGGATGAAAGATGAAACAGGCTTTTCCTGTTGACCTGTCGGCTTTTGAACGCTCGCTGGAAAAATGCAACTCCATGCGGGTTTCAGGTCGCGTAGTGCAGGTTATTGGCTTGACGATAGAAGCCGTAGGTCTCGACTGCCAGATTGGTGAAGTTTGTGAGATCCGGGCACGGTCAGGTGAAACGATCCTGTCCGAAGTTGTCGGGTTCCGGAACAGCACAACCCTGTTGATGCCGCTCGGAAACATGGAAGGTATTCAGCCGGACAGTTCTGTATACCCGCAACGAACAGTTTTGCGTGCCCCGGTTGGATCATCACTTCTGGGTCGAGTTCTGGATGGTCTTGGTGAGCCGATTGATGGAAATGGCCCGTTAGGCGAGGTGGAAACTCGGCCGATCAATAACGCGGCTCCCCACCCGATGGAACGCCAGATCATCACCGAGCCGCTTGTGACCGGTGTACGCGCCATTGACGGATTTCTTACCTGCGGCAAGGGTCAGCGTATGGGAATCTTTGCGGGTTCCGGTGTTGGTAAAAGTACCCTGATGGGGTCCATCGCACGGAGTTCCCGTTCAGATGTATCTGTTATTGCCTTGATCGGTGAGCGCGGTCGAGAAGTGCGGGATTTCGTGGAAGGCGATCTGGGGAAGGAAGGACTGGAGCGGTCGGTTGTGGTGGTCTCAACATCCGATAAACCGGCGTTGATGCGTCTGAAAGCGGCTTATGTAGCCATGACCATTGCCGAGGAATTCCGTGACCAGGGTATGGATGTTACCTTCCTGATGGATTCGGTAACCCGGTTTGCCATGGCGCAACGGGAAGTTGGTCTGGCTATTGGCGAACCACCGGCCAGCCGCGGGTACACCCCCTCCGTCTTTGCCCTGCTGCCAAAGTTATTGGAACGGGCTGGAACAGGTCAACGCGGCTCCATTACCGGATATTTCACCGTCCTGGTGGAAGGTGATGATTTCAACGAGCCTATCTGTGACGCGGTCCGTTCGATTCTGGATGGACACATCATCCTCAGCCGGCAATTAGCCACGCGAAATCATTATCCGGCAATTGATGTGCTCGGAAGTATTTCCAGGGTCATGCCTCATATTACATCACGCGAACATCGCAGCTGGGCTGCCAAAGCCCGTAGATTGCTGGCAACTTACGAAAAAGCACGCGACCTGATCAACATTGGTGCTTATGTGACGGGAAGCGACCCGGAAGTGGATGAAGCCATCGCTGCCATGCCGGTCATCGATTCCTTCCTGTTGCAGGGAAAAGAATTCTCTGATTTTTCAGAAACCACATCCAAATTGGAAGAAATCGGGGGAGAAATAGGAGTCGATCATGCCGCCTAAATTCTCTCTACAGAATGTGCTGGATTACCGGCACAGCAAAGTTGAAAAATTGGAAGTAGTGTTGGGACGCCTGCAGCACCAGTTGCAGAGCGCCCGGGAAAAACTTGAAGCTATGGAGCAGGAAAGACAGCGCCTTATGGTTGAACTCGGTTCATACCAGAACGGTGATTTGAATTTGCAGAAAATCCTTCAAGCCCGGACATTCCTCAAGCGTATTCAAAAGGGAATGGATCGCCAAAAAGAGGAAATTGAACAACTCAAAGTGGAAGTTGAGAAAACCCGGCTGGAACTGATCCAGGCAAAACAGGATGAAGCAGCCCTGGAGAAGCTCAGTCAGAAAGAGCTTCAAGCCTATACTGATCGGGCGAACATGCGCGAAAAACAACAGCAGGATGATATCTACATTAGCCAGGCGCATTCCGCCAATGAGAAGAAAATGCGTGAAAGGATACCCGTAAATGTTCGGTATGTCTTCTAACAGCAATATGGATGTTCAGATGGTTATGATCCAGGCTTTGATTAAGCTTCTGGAAAAAACCCTCGCGGCCAAAGGTCTTGACAGCGATTTGTCTGAATTGTATGGAGGGGAAGATTATTCAGCCAGTTCCAGTCTGTCATCCAATTCAAGTTTTGAAACACTTATTCAACGCGCCAGCCAAAAACATGATGTGGATGCCGATCTGGTAAAAGCGGTCATTCAGAATGAGTCCGCGTATGATCCTTCTGCGGTTTCATCAGCCGGCGCGATGGGGTTGATGCAGCTAATGCCAGCTACCGCAGCCAGCCTGGGCGTGGAAGATCCTATGGATCCGGAGCAAAACATCGAGGGTGGGGTGAAATTGCTGCGTGAATTACTCAACCAGTTCAGTGGAAATCTGACCAATACTCTGGCAGCGTACAACGCTGGCCCGGGAGCGGTTCAACAGTATGGTGGAATCCCCCCGTATCAGGAAACCCAGACGTATGTGAATCGGGTCTTATCCACTTACGGTAAGGGATAGAAAGGAAGTGCCCAATGACTGATCCTATTTTTGGTGATTCTGCCTTGAACATAGCCAGTAAGGCTATGGATGGACTGTCATATCGTCGGAATGTGATCAGCCAGAATGTGGCCAATGTGGATACACCGGATTATCACGCGCTTGAATTGAATTTTGAAACTGCTTTACAGAAATCGTTAAGTTCGGGTCCAAAAATGTCCATGGCTTTGACACATGAAAATCACCAGCTTTCAAAAAACGACGCTTCCGGCCCATTCCAGGCCAAACTCCGCTCCGGTGGTACAGAACGGGCGGATGGAAACAATGTCGATATCGACCAGGAGTTAGTGGAAATGACCGAGACCGGCATCCGGTACAGCGCACTCTCCACGGCCGTTACGAAAAAACTCAATCTATTAAAAAATATAGCGAGGTGAGCCTATGATATGTGCAGATGTGCAATCGTTGGCGCGTGCAGCGCCAGAACCAGCCGCCGCTCCCAGGGTCTCTGTGGGGAGTGCGGAGAATTCATTTGACCAGTTCCTGGACGCGGTGAAAACGGAAGACCGCCCGGCAAAGTCGGACTATGACACGCGAACCAAATCATCGGTACGCGAAACGTCATATGATGACCGTCCGGTCGATCAACAAAAACCGGTCGACCAGAGATCAGAGGAAGCCAAACCCTCAGATGCGAACAAGGTCAATGAAAAAGCAGTGGAGACTCCGAAGGCAGAACAAACACCCACTGACAGTGCTTCAAATGCAGAACCGGTGGATGAGACCATGCAGGAAGTAGTGGCTTCCGCAGTGGCAGCCCAGATTGCAGCAATTGCTACACCGGTGCCTGTAGTTGATCCCACGGCACAAGTTGATGGCGCAGTTGAATCCGCGCCACAGGGCGTGGCCGCCCCGGTCATGCAGGAACAAAAGCCTTCAGTTATCCAATTGCCGGATACCGAACCCCAGCCGTTGCCGGACGAGCTGAAGCAGGCTGTTCAACAACCAAAAGCGGAAACGAAAGATTTTCAAACTTTAGTAGACGCGGCTTCCCAGAATATGGAGACCCAGGCTACAACTGCTGAAACCCGTCAAACAACTGCCGGGAAAACCGCTCAGGTTGTCAACGCGCCTGAAGTAAAAATTCTGGAAGCACAGGAACCTGCCGTGAAAGTGGTGGATATCACCGCTCAACCGGAAGACCTGGCTGAACTTGAACCGTCACGTGTGAATACTGGTTTGTATGCCATGACATCAACCCGCGCTGAAAACCTGGTGCAACAGCGGTCATTACCGATCATCCAGAAAGTCAGTGCCGAGGTGACCCAGCTTGTAAGAGAGCAGGGACAATCCATGCGCATTCAGATCCAACCGGAAAACCTGGGAAAGATCGACTTGAAATTGGTGTCGAACAGTGACGGGATGAAAATCATTATGACAGCTGAAGTCCCGGCTACCGCCAAACTGCTGGAAACCCATCTTGACCGGTTACAGCAGCAATTGGCAGATGCCGGTGTTTCGATCAGCGGAATGTCTGTCAACAGCCAGGGTGCGCAGGGACAGTTTTCCAACCCGTTACAGGGACAATCCATTCCTGCTCCGCGGGTATCCCTTCCGGATTTCCAACAGGAAGTTGAGGCATCTGCCCCTCAAACGGTCAGAGTGTCCTCTTCCAGCCTGGATTACCGGGTATAGGAGAATAGTATGATCTCAACCGAGAATTATAGAAAGTATGTCGATTCATCCAGCGGGACGGAATCCACCACCGCTTCTTCTTCCAAATCATCATCAACGGAATTGAATGACCAGTTCATGAGCCTTCTGCTGGCACAATTGACCAACCAGAACCCGCTGGAACCGATGAATGACACAGAAATGGTCAACCAGATGGTCCAGATGAACAGTCTGACCGAATTGCAGAAGATCAGCAAAGCTTTGTCGGCCATGACACAGACCAATCAGTTTGTCTCCGCGACCTCTTTGATTGACAAGACGGTTACCTACCTGAATAAAGATAGTGAAGCCATAACCGGCACAGTCTCAGGCGTTTTCATGAGCGACTCAACCGTGTATGTGAAGGTTGGTGATGACAACGTTGCTCTTGACAGCCTGATCAGTGTGGGAGTCGAGGAAGAGTAGGAGGACTGGATGACGGATCCGATTCGGGTTAATGCAGTTCAACCACAGACCACCCAATCCGGCAGTCAGGTTACCAACCGCGCGGCTTCTGGCAGCAGTTTTGCCGATACACTGGCGCAGGTGGAAGGCCTCAAGTTTTCCAACCATGCCCAGAAGCGATTGGATGACCGGGCGATCTGCCTCCCAGAAGATGGTATTCAACGGCTGAACGAGGCGGTAGAAAAAGCCAAAGCACGCGGTGGAAAAGAATCTCTCATCCTCATGGATGACCTGGCGTTTATTGTCAATGTCCGGGATCGGGTGGTTGTTACCACCATGGACGCGAAACAACGCGGTGAAGGTGTTTTCACACAGATTGACAGCGTTGTGATCGCAAATAAGGCCGAAGGTTCAACGAAATCGGTCGATAATCAATAACACTGGTATTCACAGGCCGGCCCTCTTGGAGGAAGCCTGTGCAAGAATACTCGGAGGGTAAAATGATACGTTCAATGTTCACAGCTATCAATTCCATGTACTTGAATCAACAGTACCTGGATGTCGTGGCAGATAATCTTTCAAATGTTAATACTGCCGGTTATAAAAGCAGTTTTGTGCGGTTCAAAGATCAATTTGCACAAAATATCTCAGTTGGCAGCGCGCCATCTACTGAACTTGGTGGTACAAACCCAATGCAAATTGGTCTTGGTACCAACCTGGGCACTATTGGAAAGAGCTTTACACAGGGCGCGTTGACATCGACCGGCAATGACCTGGATATGGCTATTTCAGGTGATGGGTTCTTCGTTTATAACAACGGCGTAACAGACTTGTATTCCCGTGATGGTTCACTGGCTATTGACGCGCAGGGTTTCCTGGTTCACTCATCTTCCGGCGATCGCATTCAGGGTTGGATGGCAGATGCTCTGGGAACGATCAACACCGGTTCTCCACTTGAAGCCATCCAGATGCCTATCGATTCAACTGTTGCGCGTTCCACAACCAGCGCGTATATTTTGGGCAACCTGAACGCAGATACCCAGATTCCGGTGACGACTGCGAACGCCATACTTTCTGGTACTTTGAATGCCACAGCGGCGATCGGTACAGCCTACACCTCGAGTTTTGTGGTACAGGATGGTACGGGCGCATCACAAACTGTTTCATTGTTGTATACGAAAACGGGTGCGACTACTTGGTCATACGCGGCAACCTCTCCCAATGCCATCGGAAATGGTGTTGTTGCATTTGACGCACTTGGTAATTTTGATGCTGGTGGATCTACTATCAATCCATTAACTGTTGGAACAGCTCCGGTGACGTTGAACTATTCTAACGTTACCCAGCCTGCCGGAGCGGCCAATGATGTCGTACTCACTGATCAGAATGGAACAGCCGCCGGGTTTTATGATGTAACAATCGGTGTATATGATGAATTGGGCGTACTGACCTCAGTTGCTGTGCGCTACACTCGCACAACTGATCCAAATGCCTGGACATATGCCTTATCTCCCACGGATACCAGCGGTGCCGTAATTGTTGATGCTGGCGGCAATCCGGTTACCAATGGAACGATCACGTTCGATACCAGTGGCCAATATGTCAGTTCTTCCGGTGGGCTGAGCGTTCCTGGTTCACCGGGCGCCTTATCACCAACCCTTGTAACTTTAGACACTTCCGGAATGACAATGCTGGCAACAGCCAATAGCGCTGCTCTGGGCAGTCAGGACGGTCTGGCTGCCGGTTCCCTGATGGGTTTCACCGTATCAGCCAGTACAGGCGAGATATACGGTGCTTACTCCAATGGTGATCAACGGCTGATCGGGCAATTGGCATTGGCCATGTTTGTCAACCCTTCCGGTCTGCTTCGTCAGGGCGGTAACAACTATGTAGCCAGTTTGAACTCCGGTGAACCACGCGTTGGAGCTCCGGCAGCCGGTGGACGCGGTACGATCGCCTCCGGTTACGTGGAAGGCTCCAATGTGGATATGAGCCGCGAGTTCTCCAATATGATCCTGGCGCAACGTGGTTTCCAGGCCTCATCCCGCATCATCAACGCTTCCGATGAGATCCTGCAGGAACTGGTGAACCTGGGACGGTAAGAAGGATCAGGAATAAAGGAAAGCAGGGTGACCTGATATGGTAATCCAGGGTTTGCAGCCGGTTCAACCCGGCGCCCGACCGGTCGATCAACCGCTTCAGCTACATCTTAACCAAAGGGTAACGGCTGAGATCCTTAGCGTAAATGGCGAGCAGATCGATATGGTCATACAGGGCGTTCGCGTTGTCGGCCGGCTGCAAACCAATGACCAGTCTGCCATGCTGGAAGGCCGCAGACTTGCCCAGTTCATCGTCAAAGGGTCCATTGATGGCATACTGCAACTCGCAATTGCACCTTCAGGAGAAATCGCCCAGGCATCGCAGCCGGCATCAACCATGGCTGCCCTGGCGAAAAACCTGTTGGTCCTTAATAACATTGAAGTATCCGACCAAAATGTCATGCTTGGGAAGGCCCTGCTTACGCACGGCCTTCCCGTTACCCAACAAATGATGGATGAATTGTCCCAGTCCCTTAATGGAATAGCCAATTGGGGGCAAACAGAAGCGGATATGGCTGCAGCGCTAAAAGCAGGAGGGATGCCTTTGACAGAAAACACCCTGGCATTGGCATTACAGACTTTGCCAACCCTGGCTGACAGTGTCAGCCGGCTTCAGGTGCAACTGTCAAATTTGGTCGCCGGACAGGCCGGACCTGAGATCAAACAACTGGCAGAGCAGGCGGTAAAGCTTTTACAGTCTGCCACGATTGATTGGTCGAAAGATCTACCCAATTTACTCAACGATCTCAGGCAGGCTATTTCCATATGGGGAAAATCGCTGGAAGCCGAACTGGCAAAAACCCTTACTGGCGACGGTGTTCAAAAGAGTGAAGGGTGGATGTCACTGGTTCAATTAAGAAAGGCCCTGGAAACAGAAGGGATGCGTAATGCCGCTCGTTCGATCGATCAATTTATCGAAGGGGTGCGGCAAATGCAATTTCTAAACACAGCCAAACCGGTAGAGAACGGAAATCCACCGTGGCTGCTGGTTAATCTACCTGTCGCAGCTCATGTGCAAGGGCAGCAAAACCAGGAAGTTTTTTATCCTGCCAGTTTGCGAATTGCGTATAGAACACACGGAAAAGTAAAGCGGATTGATGCAGAGAACACCAGGCTTGTGTTGACGGTTGACCTGCAGGATGGTAACTACGTCACGGCTGATCTGTCTGTCATTGGCAAGCGTGTTGGCGCGTGGCTTTCCGTTTCATCGGAAGAATTGAAAGAGCAGGCGGTTGCCAGTTTGCCGGACCTGGAAGAACGATTGGAGAAACTGGGCTTGCAACTAAAAATGGCGCATTGTGATGTAGCCACGATCGGACCGGTCCTTGGTCAGGCTGAGTCGGAAACGTACCCGGGCTCCCGCGGAATTGATCTGGAGGTATGACCATGGGATTGCCATCCAACCCACCGGGTAAACGGGAGATAAAAACAGCCATCGCCTTGGAATATAATCCAGAAGAAGATGGTGCTCCGCGCGTGATTGCGACAGGAAAAGGTGAAATTGCTGATAGAATTTTACAGATCGCCCAGGCTAATCAGATCCCGATAAAAGAGGATCCAATTCTTGCCCAGGCACTTTCATTGGTGGATCTGGAGGCGGAAATTCCACCGGAACTATATGCGGTAGTAGCCGAAGTACTGGGTTGGGTTTACCGACTACGAAAAAAGAATATCGAGGAATAACCTGCAAATGTCATTACCTGGAAAACCGGCCGTTGAACGAAGGCAATACTACCGGTTATTGTATCCGCCGGAACTTGCCCCCGAAGTCGTCATCTTGGGCATTACGTTTTCTGTTCTTGATATTTCAGAGAAGGGGATCCGTTTTCAAAAATCTTTTACAACCCGATTGGATACAGGTCAGAGCGTTAAGGGGGTGGTCATTTTTCAAGACCTCTCAAAATTTGAGTTTTGTGGCTATGTCTTAAGGGTGGTCAATCGGGAAGCTGTGGTGATCTTTTTGAAAAACCTTCCTTATCAAAGAATCATGTCTGAACAAAGGTATATCCAGCAAAATTCGTAGCTGCCATCCTTCCAAGGATGGGTTTTCTATCGATTCTTAGATTAATACCAATCCATGTAGGATTGCTTTTCACGAATTGGTCATTCAATTTCCAAAAGCCATTCTTTCCATGGTTGTTTATGCTATCTTCCCCGATTTTTTATGAAGGGTTTACAGAGGTTCAGTCAATTTATCGGTAGGATAGTATAAGGATTCCACTATGAATCCGGCTTTTTATTCTACTTTCGTGGAGTTCCGGTTTGTTGTATTCTAGTTATATTGGACAATGGGGCTTAATTGCATCTTAATAGTGGGCTTCCCGTCCCGTTCACCTGTCTTCCGGCCGTTTTACCGGCCGAAAATCATGTAGCAAGGATTTCTTTATGGAATTAAACTTTGATCTGGCGGAAGACGAATTTCCCATTTTCATGGCTGAAACTGATGAACAGCTTCAAGTTCTGGACGATGGACTGATACGCCTGGAACGCGAAGGTGAAGATATGGAACTGCTTCAGGCTTTGTTCCGGGCAGCTCATACGTTGAAAGGGACAGCCGGAATGATTGGCCATAAACGCATGGTCAATCTGACACATTCCATGGAAACCGCTCTTGATTGTTTGCGTAAACACACATTGCCGGTCACAACCGCTTTAATCGATCTGTGCCTTGAAGCTACCGATGCATTGCGAACTTTGCGTGAAGAAGTAATCACCCGGATGGAATCGGCAGTTGAAGTCGATATTTTAACAGACCGCTTTTCGGCGCTTGTGATTGCCGGTGGGAGTTCGGCGCCAAAAGAAGCACCTGTTCCTCCCCCGCAACCAGAGATGGTGGTTTCTGTAACCCCGAATAAGGGGAAAGTGACAACCGGGAAGAAGGATGGGGGATTTTCCATACGGGTGGAGATTTCTCAGAATAGTATTGCTTCAGCCGCACGGGCTTTCCAGGTAATGATGGAATTGCAAGGTCTGGGGACCATTATAAAAATGGCACCCAGTCAGGAAGAAATAGAAACTTCGAAACCCGTCCATGTTATGGTGGCTGAGCTAGAGACCGAAATAGATGAAAGTGAAATCTTAAAAGCTTTTGAAACACTGTCTGAATTGGATAAGGTAGAAATTTTTCCTTTGGGTAGTGTCGATGTGCTGGTACCGGCTGCTCCCCAACCAAAAGCACAGGAACCCGTTGTTCCTGCTCCGGTTGAGCGACAGGCACCACCCAGCCGGCCTGCGGGACAGACTGAATCTGCGGCTCCCAATGCTCCAAGGCAGGTAGGGTCACCGGTAGTGGTTGAGAAAACGGTCCGCACCAGTGTTGAGCGCCTGGACAATCTTATGAATCTTGTGGGCGAACTGATAACCGATCGAAACCGGCTTTATCAGATTCGCAGCACACTCGAATCATCCATACGCAACAGCAATCAATTGGATGTTCTGTCTGACACGATCACCCATGTGGGCCGGATCACGGATCAGTTGCAGATGGAAGTAATGGGTATCCGTATGCTTCCCGTCTCGAATACCTTCGGTAAATTTCCTCGAATGGTGCGTGATCTTTCAGCCAAATTAAATAAAAAAATTGACCTGATGATAGAAGGTGAAAATACAGAACTGGATCGTTCTGTCATTGAAGAGATCAATGATCCATTAATTCACTTGATCCGCAATTCTGTGGATCATGGTATTGAATCAGGAGAAGAGCGCCTAAAAGCTGGAAAGCCGGAACGCGCCACGATTAAACTTACAGCCAGGCATGAACAGGGCCGAATCATCCTCACCGTTGAGGATGATGGCAAAGGGATCGACCCTCAAAAGATCAGGGCCGTGGCGATAGGGAAGGGGATTATCAGCGAGGTGGATGCGAATGCCCTCAGTGATGACGAAGCGATCAATTTAATCTTCTCATCCGGGTTTTCTACAGCCAGGGTTGTAAATGATGTATCGGGGCGGGGTGTCGGCCTTGATATTGTCCGCAATAATATCCAACGGCTTAATGGAACGGTGATGGTCGAAACTGAAATGGGTAAAGGCACCCGGTTCATGGTGACATTACCGCTTACGCTGGCTATTGTGCCGACATTGTTGGTTCAGATTGGCAAGAGTACACTCGCCATTCCGCTGGTCACAGTTTTGGAAACACTTCGCATTTCCACAGAGGATATTCAAACCGTAAATTCCAAACCGGTCATCAGACTGCGCGATAAAGTCCTTCAACTTCTGGAGATGGGTGAAGCCTTCGGGCTTCAATCCATGCGAAGTGAGCAGGGGTATCGTTATGTGGTTGTGGTCGGTATGGGTAAGCAGCAAATGGGACTGGCTGTTGATCGGTTACTTGGTCAGGAAGAAGTGGTTGTTAAATCACTTGGGTCCATAATCGGCGAGGTGGTTGGCATATCCAGCGCCGCTATTTTGGGAGACGGATCAGTTATTTTGATTGTGGATGTTCAGGATTTATTCCAGATCACAAGTCAAAAAGCCAGTGGGAATAAGAAGGAGAATGCCGCGCAATGAGCTCAGACAACCGAAAAGTTGACGAAAAACTGCTGGCGAAAATGAGAATTGTCGCCGCAAAAGGCTTTTCAAATTCAGCCCAGGGGCTCTCAAAAATGATAGGGCAGGAATTAAGTGTTCATTCACCCGATGTTGATGTTGTTCCACTCGCTGCCATCGCAGAGATGTTGGGCGGGCCGGAAAATGACGCGGTCGGTGTGTACCTTCGGGTAGATGGAGAGTTAACAGGGCAGATCATGATGGTCATTTCCTACCAGCAGGCCCTTGAATTTTGCGATATGGTGCTGGATCAGCCATCGGGAACAACAAAGGAATTCGGCCGGATGGAGCGTTCTGCACTTTCTGAAATTGGCAACCTCACCGGTACGTTTTTCCTTAACGCCATTTATGAAATCACCCATTTGTCTTCACACCCCAGCCCACCGGCTGTGATGGTGGATATGGTTGGTTCAATCCTTGATGTTGTCATAGCGACTATGGGCGCGATCTCTGATCAAATATTGATGTTCAAGGCTGCATTCCAGATCGGGGACAGAAAGATCCAGGCGGATTTTTGGATCATTCCCGATCCTGCGACACTTGAAAAACTGACCATAGCGGAGATGAATGCATCATGAGTGGATCAATGTCCTCAGTTGGTCTGGGAGAATACGTTGTCAGTCGCGACCCCCTGGATGTTTTGATTGCATTTGGCCTGGGATCGTGCCTTGGTATTGGTATGTATGATCCTGTTGCCCATGTGGGAGGATTGATCCATGTTGTATTACCGGAACAGAAAGCCGGCAATGATTCCAATCCGGCCAAATTTGTTGATTCCGGAATTCCCGTTCTGCTTAAGAAATTGATATCCGAGGGCGCGGTTGAATCGCGTTTGATCGTCAAAATGGCAGGAGGAGCGAACATGCTCGTTTCTCCTGGACTTTCCGGTACGTTTGATATTGGAACGCGCAATATTCAAATGGCTCACCAAACGCTCAAAAACCTGAAACTTAAGTTACAGACAGAAGAGGTTGGAGGCCAGGTGGGCAGGACTGTTCGTCTGTATATCGCTGATGGACGAATGACCATTCGCATGATGGGTTCCCAGGAACGCGATCTGGGAGCTGTGGATAAATAAACAGCAAAAAGGAGCTGTAGAATGACAAAAGTACTTGTTGTGGATGATGCCGAATTCCTTCGAGTGCGAATCACCAAAATGCTGGCTGGTGAGGGCTACGAAGTGGAAGAAGCGGAAAATGGAGCGCGGGCGCTGGATATGTATCAGAAGAACAAACCAGACGTTGTTCTGATGGATATTACCATGCCTGAGATGGATGGTTTAACGGCCCTAAAGAGTATCCGTGGGATTGACCCGAACGCTCGAATAATCATGTTGACAGCGCTGGGTCAGGAATCGGTTGTAATGGAAGCGGTCAAAGCTGGCGCCAAAGATTTTGTCGTAAAGCCTTATGACAGCGACCGTGTATTACAGGCTATATCCAAAGCGCTCAAATAAATAGAATGGAAACCCCGGTCCCCGCTAATCTTCCAGTCAAAGTCCTTGTGGTGGATGATTCCGCGTTTATGCGGTTCACGATCACAAAACACCTGAATGAGATTCCCGGAATCACAGTTCTGGGAGCGGCAAAGGATGGCCAGGAAGCTCTGGAATTGATCCCCAAACTGAAACCGGACGTGGTAACGCTCGACGTGGAAATGCCGCGTCTTGACGGTTTGTCGACACTTCGGGAGATCATGGCGCGCCATCCACTACCAGTTGTCATGCTTTCGAGCCTGACATCGGAAGGAACGCTGGAGACGGTACGTGCTTTGACCCTGGGCGCGGTCGATTTTGTGGCGAAACCTGATAACAAAGCCAACATGGCTTCCATTTTGGAGGATGTGGGAAATAAAGTTATTCGGGCGGCAACCGCAAAAGTATGGCAAACACCAATCCGACCTCAAATCGTAGAACCATTTCCAAATACGAGGACGGCTCCGAAAAGATTACGTGGTTTAAAAAACCAGGATAGAGTTGTTGTTATTGGTTCATCCACGGGTGGACCAAGAGCGTTGAATACGGTTGTTCCTATGCTGAGTGCCAATATCCCGGCGGCTTTTGTCATCATCCAGCACATGCCGGCCGGTTTTACGCGCTCATTGTCTGAAAGATTGAACAGTACCAGTGATCTCTATGTAAAGGAAGCTGAACCGGAAGACCGCCTGGAAGTGGGGAAGGCCTTGCTGGCACCGGGTGGGTTTCATATGATTTTTAATGAAAATGAGAAGGTCTCCTTAAACCAAAATCCTACTGTTCATGGTGTGCGGCCGGCAGTGGATGTGACCCTGTTGTCCATCGCCAAACTGTACGGTCCGCGAGTGGTGACTGCCATCCTTACCGGTATGGGAAGTGATGGAACCAACGCGGCCCTTTTGGTGCATAACTCAGGCGGATGGGTAATTTCCGAAGCTGAGGAGAGCTGTGTGGTTTATGGAATGCCCCGGTCTGTTTATGAAGCTGGAGCATCGGATGAAGTTGTTCGGTTGGATCGGATTGCCGCAGCAATAGAAAAAGCCGTGGGAAGGTAATATGGAGCTGGAAGAGTATCAACAGATCAAAACGGTTGTCAAAACTCTGATCGGGATCGATCTTGAGCATTATAAAGATGAGCAGATGCGCCGGCGATTGGATTCCTGGCTGGTTCGATCTGGGTTACGATCATGGGAGGATTATTTTGGCAAGGTAAAAGTTGATAAAGATGAATTATTGAAATTCCGGAATTATTTAACGATTAATGTGACGGAATTCTATCGTGATGCGGAACGATGGAAATACTTGCAATCAAATATCATGCCTTTACTGTTAAGGGAATCGCCGATGCGTCCCGGAATGAGAATTTGGAGCGCGGGTTGCTCTATTGGAGCAGAACCTTTTACCCTGGGTATGATTCTCGAAGAATTGACACCGAACCGAAAGCATTACATTCTTGGAACGGATTTGGATAAAGGCGCCATAGCCCGGGCATCATCAGGTGGAGCGTTTATTCAGGAAGAGGTAAGAGGTCTAAGTCCGGAACAACGGGCTGCCTATATACGGCCAGGTGGACCTCCGTACTATGTTGTTGATTCATTGGTTAAGAAAATTACATTCCGCGAACAAAATATGATCTCTGATGCTTTTGAAACGGATTTCGACTTGATCGTTTGCAGGAATGTTGTGATTTATTTTACAAGCGCGACGAAAGATCTTTTATACAAAAAATTCGCAGGTTCATTGCGAAAAGGTGGGATCCTGTTTATTGGTGGTACGGAGATCATCCCGCACCCTCAGGATTTCGGTTTAAAGAGTATTGGAATATCGTTTTACCAGAAGCTTTAACCTTAGAGTATTGTGGGAGATTGACCCATGGCAAACGTAAAATTTATGAATCCCTTTGTAGAAGCAGCCGCTGATGTGTTGAACAAAGAAGTTGAGCTCAAAGTGGAGCGCGGCGAATTAAGTCTTCAAAAATCCTCCATGACATCGGATGAGATTACGGTTCTATTAAGCCTTGTAGGTCAGGTTCAGGGCGTTGTTCTGTACGGACTTTCACAGGCTACCGGACTCAATCTGGTTTCCAAAATGATGGGACAGGAATTTAAGGAATTTGACAACCTCGCTCAGAGTGGTATTGCTGAATTGGGAAATGTGATCACAGGCCGTGCGACGGTGAAACTGAGCAAGGAAGGGTTTGAATCGGAAATATCTCCACCAACCCTAATTCAAGGGCAGGGGATCCAAATATCAACACTTGATTTTCCCCGGGTTGTTGTACAGCTTAAGACAGAAATGGGTGATATCACTGTTCATCTGGCGCTCCGTGAAAGTCCTCCGGGAAGTGAAACAGGCAAGAATTATGTTCCCATTTCCATCCAGGTGAAGTAGAAAAGGAGAATGAGATGAAGGTCCAATACCTGATTCCATTTGTGGAAGCAGCTTATGAAGTTTTGAAGGCAGAAGCGAATACACCCATGCAGAGGGGCGATTTATCTCTGGATAAAGGTGCTTATTACACGGATGATGTTACGGTGATAATTAGTCTGGTAGGTGATATTGAAGGCATCGTATTCTATGGATTCACAACACAGGCCGCCCTTAATATCGCGTCAAATATGTTGGGCGAAAAAGTAAGCGAGATGGACAGCCTGGCCCAAAGCGGCATTGCGGAGCTGGGCAATGTGATCACTGGCAGGGCAAGTGTGAAGCTCTCGAAGAATGGATTCCAGTCAACCATTTCGCCTCCGACTATGTTGTTGGGCAAGGGTGCAACAATTTCCACGCTGGATTTTCCGCGTGTCGTTGTTCCCCTAACGAGCGAGATCGGCGCTGTCACGATCCATCTGGCATTACGGGAAGCCTCGCGCCAGGGTGCGAACGCCGCACTGCTAAAAGTGCCATCAGCACCGGGTTTGAAACAAAAAGGCCCGAATTCATAGGAGATTTATTTCATATTTACCTCTGGTTAATTCCATTCAACAATCAGGGATTGTAAAATTGCCAATGGCGAGGAGTGTATGACAATACCTTTTATGCCAGACGAAAAAAAGAAGCTGTACGGAGTAGTTTTATGCACGAACCACAGGAACACATCCATGAAGATAACACCCGGGTCCAACTTGACAGAGATGTTCTCTCTGCCATGTTGAAAGCCTGGTTGATTCCCCGTACGACCGGGAAACTGGATCAATCGGATGAAGATATAGTTGATAAGACGGGATGTATTGAAAACACAAAGGAGCAAAATCAATAACCCGAACCCATAAAGTATTGAGGAATTAAATGGCTCATGTGGTTGCAATAAGTAATCAAAAAGGCGGTGTAGCCAAAACAACAACATGTATTTCCCTCGGAGCAAGCCTCGTAGAGTCTGGGCGAAAGACATTGCTTATTGATCTTGATCCGCAGGCAAATTTATCATTATCTCTTGGTATTCATGATGATGATGTTGGCGAAACAATAAGTGATGTACTGGAAACGATCATAAACCCGCGCAAAATAACATGGGAGCAATTGGTCCAATCCACATCTCTTGAGGGTCTGGATGTTGTCCCTTCCGATTCGCGGTTATGGACTGTTGAGCGTTTGATTTCAGAAGTAAAGGGTTACGAAAGCGAACTAAAAAAGATTACAGAACGCTGGTTGACTGATTATGATTATATTCTTATTGATTGTTCACCCTCACTTGGCCCATTGACGATTATGGCTCTGACAGCCGCCAACCGAGTGGTCATCCCAATACAAACCGAATTTCTGGCGGCAGTAGGGCTTGTCCGGTTGATTGAAACTATCGACGCCGTTAAAGAGCACACCAACCCAACACTGGATTTCAATTTGCTGGCCGTAATGTACGATCAGCGAAATGGAATTTGCCGGGAAGTCTTACAAAAACTACAAGAAAATTTTTCAGCGAAATTATTCGGGACTGTGATCGGAGTGGATACACGTTTGAAAGAGTGTGTCGCTACCGGACAACCGATCAACCAGTATGATCCAAAAACCCGTGCAACCCAGCAGTACGCGCAGCTTGCCGGCGAGCTGGAAAAACTGTCGGGGGGGACACAGGAGGAAAAATGAACAAAAAATCACGGATCAAATCCACTCTTGATAGTCTGTTTACTGGCGGAAAGATTTCCTCTGAGGAAAGCAAGGAAAAACAAGAAGTACCTCAAAAGGACGCGAAATCAGTTTCCGATGAAAGCGCGCCAACCATGCCACAAGAAAAAAAACCGGACGTAGCACCTGAACCAAAACTGGACAAAGAAGAACCTGCTAAAATTGCTGCCGCTCTCGAAAAATCAAAATTGGCATCTATTGAAACTGCGAACAGCTCAAAAGCTGAATTGATACCGCCTGTTGTAGAAAAAAATGAGCCAAAACCGGCGGAGGAAAAGCCAGTTCCTTCTGTTGTTGAGAAGAAAAAGTCAGATGAAGAAAGGGTAGGAGACCTTGCGGAATCCATCCACAAAGCTGATTATTCTATTGATGATGATGATGAACAACTGGTGATTTTTACTCTTGGAAAAGAGCTATACGGTGTAACCATTCATTCTGTTGAGAGTATCATCAAACTGCAGGCAATTACCCAGGTACCACGTACAGCCGCCTTCATTCTGGGCGTAACCAATTTGCGTGGAACCGTGGTTCCTGTTCTCGATCTTCGCAGACGGTTCAATTTGGCCTCCTGCGAAGATACATCGAACACCCGTATCGTAATTATTAATGCCGAGGGTGGTAAGGTCGGTATTGTGGTTGATGAAGTAACAGAAGTGCTTAAGGTTCCCAGAAATTTCATTCAGCCACCACCGGCGATGTCAACAACCGTCGAATCAGCTTTCATCAATGGCATTGCCCGTATCAATGACCGCCTGGTAATCTTGCTGGATCTTGAAAAAGTTCTGGCATCTTCGAGTCGTCAGTATAACCGCTAGGGGCCCCTGCTGTTTATTCGGATTACATGAAGTCGAAGTCAGGAGGAATAATGAGGCTGATAAATGATCTTCGGTTACGGGTGAAATTAATCGGGAGTTATCTGGTATTAATCCTCGGAATGGTAGTTATAACCGTTCTGGGAGCCACCGGGTTGTCAACCGTCTCGAAGTACAACGAATCCATGTATATTGACCATCTACTCCCAATTGAACAACTGGGGAGAGTACAATCTTTAATGTTCACCATCCGTGGTGATTATTATAAGGTTATGGCTGTACCAGCGGAAAAAGATAAGTATTTCGCAGAAATGTGGGATAACTTCGACTCGATCGATGCTGTTATGACATCGTTTAAAGCCGGCAACAATAGTCAGAAGGCGAATGACGCACTGGCATCGTACGATAAGGCAATTGCCGAGTTTAGAGCATCTTTGGAAGAATATAAAGAAAAGATGGATGCCGGCGATCTTGAAACCGCCATGAGCCTGATCAGTGGAGATGGCCGGGTAGTTGCTGCGCGTGAAGGGCTGGGTGACGCTCTGGATTATCTGGTGTCCATCAATGACGCAGAAGCTGTAAGTTTGAAGAATGAAACGAAGGAAATTGAAAACAGCCGGTCTCTTTTTATGATCGGGTTCGGTGTAATCGCGTCATTACTCGGGTTGGTTATCGCCTTTTTACTCAGTAGTTCGATTGCTTCCGCCTCCGGGTCCATAGCCGGTATGACAAAAGTGATGGCAGGCGGAAATCTTCTCAGAAATGTTGATGATAAGACGACCCGTAAGAATTTGAACCGGAAAGATGAGATGGGTGATATCGCCAATTCTATGAAAGAATTGACGGATTATTTGCAAGAAATGGGAAATGTGGCAGAAAGGATTGCCGCAAATGACCTTTCCATGGTGATCAATCCCAAATCTGACGATGATGAACTTGGGAATGCTTTCAAGAAAATGGTAGAGGGATTAAGGGAAACTGTGGATAATGTGGCTCAGAATGCCATTCTTGTGGGATCCGCCTCCAAGCAATTGGCCGAAGCTGCATCTCAAGCAGGTCAGGTAACCGGGCAGATCGCTGCCACGATCCAAGAAGTGGCAAAAGGCACAACCGTTCAATCCGAGAGTATATCCAAAACGGCATCTTCTGTTGAACAGATGACCCGTGCCATTGATGGTGTGGCTCGCGGAGCCCAGGAGCAAGCCAGCGCAGTCAGCAGGGCGAGCGAGATCACTGCTTTGATCAGTAATTCCATTCAGCAGGTTGCGGAGAATGCCCAATCAGTCACAGATGGTTCAACCACAGCTGCCCAGGCCTCGCGCGAAGGCGGAAAAGTGGTTGAAGAGACCATCAAGGGCATGGACATCATCAAGGAGAAAGTTGGTCTTTCTGCAGAGAAAGTTCAAGAGATGGGTTCCCGCAGTGAACAAATCGGTGCGATTGTAGAGACGATCAATGATATTGCATCACAGACAAACCTTTTGGCATTAAATGCGGCTATTGAAGCCGCCCGTGCAGGTGAGCATGGAAAAGGGTTTGCTGTTGTCGCGGATGAGGTTCGTAAACTGGCTGAACGGTCCAGTAACGCCACCAAAGAAATTGGCGAATTGATCAGAACAATCCAGCAAACGGTCGCGGACGCTGTCGCCGCGATGGAAGAAGGCTCAGGTGAAGTAGAAAAAGGGGCTTCCAAAGCGAATGAGGCGGGGGTGGCTTTGGAAGCGATATTAAAAGCTGCCGAAGAGGTTAATCGGGAAGCCATGGAAGCCGCTGCCGCTACTAAGGAAATGAGCAAGAATGCCGATGAACTGGTGGCATCCATGGATACCGTCTCTGCTGTAGTTGAAGAGAACACGGCAAGCACGGAAGAGATGGCAGCCGGTTCGTCCGAGGTTACCCAGGCAATCGAAAGCATTGCCAGTATCAGTGAGGAGAATAGTGCGGCCGTTGAAGAAGTCAGCGCTTCTGCTGAAGAGATGACCGCGCAGGTTCAGGAAGTTGGAGTTTCTGCGCAATCGTTGGCAAACATGGCTGATGCTCTCCAGGAGGTTGTAAACCGTTTCCGGTTGA
This sequence comes from uncultured Leptolinea sp., assembly GCA_964446955.1. GTDB lineage: Bacteria > Chloroflexota > Anaerolineae > Anaerolineales > Anaerolineaceae > Leptolinea. The sequence goes on along the minus strand of CAYUQJ010000002.1, from coordinate 2,986 downwards.
CCGATGAAGTAAGCGAGATCGTCGAAGCTGATGTGGAAAACGAAAGCGCTGATTGATTTTGATAACAGACAATAATTCCCGACGAAAAGGATGATCCTATGGAACAACAACTTGTAGTTTTTGAACTGGCTAATGAGCATTATGGTGTGGAAATATCTTCTGTTGAGAGCATTATCAAGATGCAGGAAATCACCCGCATACCGCATTCCCCATCGTTTGTTGAGGGGATTACCAATCTTCGCGGCATTGTTCTGCCGGTCATTGATCTGAGAAAACGATTTGGGCTTTCGGCCCAGGAAATCTCACGAGATTCACGGATTATGGTGGTGGCGCTGGGTACAATGAAAGTAGGGATGATCGTTGACGCGGTTTCTGAAGTGCTTCGGGTGCAATCCGAATCGATCGAACCCCCGCCTTCCATGACCACGTCTTCACGCGCGAACTTCATTACAGGAATCGCAAAACTGAATGACATACTCGTTATTCTGCTTGATATGAGCAAAATCCTGACTATGGATGAACAGGCAGAGCTGTCCAGCGTGGGTTAGGCAGTCCAGGATTATCCTGTATAGTTGACATTGACGTGAATAGGAAATCTCCGGGTCGAACACAGCCCGGAGATTTGTTACAATAACCTGCATTTATACAAAAAGGATTGATTGCCAGTTAGGAATAGGTCAATCACATGGAACTATGTATGAGAAATAAAAACTTCATCTCTCTGATGCTTTTGATCTTTATGTCCGGTTGTCAAAATGTTGGAGCCGTAAAACCGGTAGCGCAAACAACCCCGGTATCCACTGAAATCCCGTGTCCGGGAGTAAAGCCAATGGGAGTAGTAACGGGAATGCAGGCATATATTACGCTAAATGGTCCCGTAGTGTCTGCCGGATTATTTGATACGCCGCAGGCAGAACTTGCATCCGAAAAGGTTTCCCATCATATCCGGGTGAAGGTCGACGACGGTCCGGTTTGTGCCGATTCATCCTCCTGGTGGAAAGTTTCTCTTGAAGAAGGTTTAACCGGCTGGCTCCAGGTTGGTTCTGCGCTTGAGGCGGATGGTATTACATATGAGGCTATCCTAGAACCATATTTGGACGACGCGGTCCAGCGGGAGGTGCCGGAAGAAAGATCCAAAGAGGCCCAGGTCCGCTATATCGTAGCGGATATTGAACTCGGGGGCGAGGATGTTTTACAATACTACAAAGATCAGGTGGCCGCGAAACCGGATGATGCCGAAACCGAAATCATCAGAAACGCGATCAGCATCATCAACGCGGGCAACGGAGATCCCGTTCTGGCAAATGGAGAAGCATTTGAACGCATCCCATTACGCGGCGGGACTTCAATCGTGGATGCCGGAACGGAGTACGTACAACCGGGCCTGGATATCCTGCTTGTTCCATGTGATGGTAAAAATCCGCCTGATCCGGTCTGTGACGTTCTCACACAATGATAAAAAACAGGATCGCGTCTTTTACTGCCAAAATAAATAGCAAAATGGATTCGATTTCGCATCCATTTTCTTGGCAGGATGTCGGAGATCTTATGGGTGTTAGTTGTGGCAGGTGGTCATTGTTTATCATAAGCCGAAAGGGTTCTGTGAGATTCGAAAAATGGGATTGTGATCATGCCTGAGGATTCTTTATTATCCGGGTTATACCCGCATTTTCAGGAGCTGCGGGGAAGATTATTAAAGTCTTTGCTCGCTCTGGCTGTTTGTGTGATGATCAGCTTTCTCTTTACGACACAGGTCATCGACGTACTGGTACAACCCATCGGTGGTTTGGAGAAACTTCAGTCTATAGAAGTTACAGAAAACATCTCGGTTTTTATGCGGGTATCGCTCCTTACCGGTTTTATTCTCGCGCTGCCTACTATCACGTATCAGATAGTCGCATTCGTTGTACCCGGCCTGGAGCCGAATGAAAAGCGCTGGCTTTATGCAAGCATTCCTTTTGTTGTCATCATGTTTATCAGCGGAGTGGCCTTTACATATTTTGTTATGTTGCGGGCTGCGATTCCATTTCTCATCGGATTTTTGGGCGTTCAGACCATACCGCGTCTATCCAACTACATCGGTTTTGTGACGAATTTGATGTTCTGGGTAGGTGTGAGTTTTGAATCCCCTTTAGTCATATTGATCCTGGCGAAACTTGGACTGGTCCACGCACGGATGCTGGCTAAAGGCTGGCGCGTGGCTCTTGTGGCTTCTGCCGCTCTGGCGGCATTAATAACACCGACTACAGATCCGGCAAATATGGGATTGCTGATGGCACCCCTTATGGGGTTATACTTATTGAGCATTGTTCTGGCATTTTTTGTCCGTCGGTAACAGGTCGGATTTTTGGAGGATTTATGAATTTTGGAACCCCCGAATTATTGATTGTACTGGTCATAGTGATTCTATTATTTGGCGTTGGCCGGATTTCAAAGATCTCTGGCGAGCTTGGAAAAAGCATACGGGCTTTTCGGGAGAACTTAAGCGAAAAAAATGATTCCGCTACTGGAGAAGAATCCGATAACGCTGACCCCGATAAGAAATCCTGACCATTCCATCTGGCAAACTGTATAATCACTGATGGAATTATTTAATATTGGCCCGTGGGAATTGGTTCTCATTCTCGTTCTGGCTATGGTTGTTTTTGGACCAGAAGGAATGGTCAAATTCGCCCGGGAATCGGCTGTGTTTATCCGGAAGGTGACACGGTCATCATTTTGGCAGGAATTGGTCTCCACATCAGAGGAGATAAAGGATATTCCCCGGAAGCTGGTGAAGGAAGCGGATCTGGAAGAAAGTTTGCGCGAGATTAATCGTTTACAAAACTCGATCAAAAAACCTGATGATGATGTGGAAGTTGTAGGCGAATCGACTGAAACAACAAAAGAATGATTGGTTTGCAATACTAAAAAAGAAATATGCCGGTCAATTAACCGGCACATTTAGGTGATCCACCAGGGACTTGAACCCTGAACCCACTGATTA
>CAYUQJ010000001.1:1019592-1265478 GCA_964446955.1 uncultured Leptolinea sp. | reverse complement strand
AGTACCTGCTTCGCTGGCGTACTGGTTAAGAATGTCGAGCCCCTTCGCGCTCACAGAAAAATCCCGTCTGCAAAAGCGGGATTTTTAATTCCAGTACCTGCTTCGCTGGCGTACTGGTTAAGAATGTCGAGCCCCTTCGCGCTCACAAAGACCGGTTGGATAACCGGTTTTTTGATTCCAGTACCTACTACGTGGGCATACAGGTTAAGAATGTCGAGCCCCTTCGCGCTCACAGAAAAATCCCGTCTGCAAAAGCGGGATTTTTAATTCCAGTACCTGCTTCGCTGGCGTACTGGTTAAGAATGTCGAGCCCCTTCACGCTCACTGAGACTGGTTTTCAACCGGTCTTTTGATTCATTGATAATCTCTTACAATTTTTATAAAAGCTTCCTTTTATTATTTCCCAAATTCGATATACTAACATTGTTTATAAGCTACCTATTTTTTTGAAAATATGATTTACAAGAAATTTTTCAGATCGTATACGATTTTTGCACGATATGGGCCCAACAATACTTTTTGACAAATCTTTCCTTCAACAACTTAGTAAAAATGAGGCAAGGTGGGTTGACTGTTTCTTTTTCACTAATATTTGCCCGGTTTTTTATATAGAGACTCTTGCTGATTTATCAAAAGAAACAGCTCATAACCGAAGTCCAATTCAAATTGTTAAGGAACTTGCTGGAAAGACCCCTATATTTAACGCACATCCATGCTTATTTCATGAAGACTTATATTTTTCGAATCTTCTCGGTAACCCTGTATCGATGAATGGCCAAATCCCAATAATGGCTGAAGTTTATAATATTGATGGGAATTTATATGGTTATTCTCAGAATGATCCAACATCCGAAGCTTTCGAAAGGTGGCGCCAGGGGGATTTTTTAAGCGTAGAAAAAAACTTCGCAAAATCATGGAGGGTAAATCTTTCTATTAATTCTCTTGACACAATTGTCACTGAATTGAAAAGTCTTGGTGTAAAATTGGCAAATTATAAAAACCTAGAGCAAATTAATATTTTTGTTAAAAACATTGTAGATGATCAAAGGTACCCTGAATTGCGATTAAATCTACTGCTTAGCATTCTTAATATAAATTCTTTAAAGCGAGACCAAATCATTGATCGGTGGCAAATGTTAAATGGGCCAACTTATAATGAATTTGCTCCATATGCTTCATATGTGTTATCAATAAATCTTTATTTCAATTTAGCAATATTGTCAGGTCTAATATCATCAAAACGACCTTCCCATCGGATTGATCTTTCATATCTCTATTATCTTCCCTTTTGTATGATTTTTACATCACATGACAGATTTCATAGGGATCATGCGAAGTATTTCTTACGTCAAAATCAAGAATTCGTTTGGGGGAGCAATCTTAAACAAGCTCTCAAAGAATTTGACACTTATTATCAGACTCTCTCTTCTGATGAGAAAAACAAAGGGCTTTTAGAGTGTTCAAAGTCCCTCTCAAAATTTCCAAATAATTTGTTATTGTCTCTTCAAAATGAATTCATGATTCATGAAACAAAAGAGCTCTCAATTATAGAAAAAGAAGCATTGTTTAAAAACGCGTTGGAGAAATTTGAAACCCTCAAAAGAATAAAAAAAGAAAATCGACTATTTGATTCTTAGTATAGATCTACTACGACCATCATTAAAAAACCTATATACTGTTTCAGATTAAACATCTGCGAGCTCAGCAATATATGGAATTATTTTTTTACCTACTTTGGTATCGCGATTGTCAATATTATTCTATGGCTTCCCGAACCGCTTCTCCACCTCGAGGGCCGCGAGGACGACCAATCCAATGCCAAGCGCGGTCAGCAGGTCCAGCGGGAGAAGCGGACTGGTGTACAGGAATGCCTGCAACGGTGGAAGATACACGGCGGACATCTGCAGGATGAACACGAGCAGCAGCATGCCGATCATCAATGGATTTGAACGCAGTCCGGTTTGGAACACAGAGGTCTGGTTCGATCGGCCTGCCAGTGCCTGCCCGATCTGCGCGAAGGCCAGCGAAGTGAACACCATCGTTTGCCAGTTATCGCGCCCGCCAAAGTAATACCAGGCTCCCACACCCAGGGCCAGCCCCCCGATCAACAAACCGGTCCAGACCGTCTGCCGGGCCGCGCCGCGGCTGAATACCCCTTCGCGGGGCGAATAGGGCGGGCGGCTCATGGTTCCGGCTTCGGGCGCCTCAACCCCCATGCCCAACCCCAGCAAACCGTCGGTGAGAAGGTTCAGCCAAAGGAGCTGCATGGGCAGTAGCGGGATGGGCTTTCCCAGGAATGGCGCGAGGATCATCACCATCACCTTGCCGATGTTGCCAGCCACTGAGAAGCGCACGAACTTGCGGATATTGTCATAGATGGTGCGCCCTTCCTGTACGGCGGCGACGATCGTCGCGAAGTTGTCATCCAGCAGAACCAGATCCGCCGCTTCCTTTGAGACATCTGTACCGGTAATGCCCATCGCCACGCCAATGTCCGCCTGGCGCAGCGCCGGGGCGTCATTGACGCCGTCGCCTGTCATGGAGACCACATGACCGCTTTGCTGCAGGGCGTGCACGATCTTCAGTTTGTGCTCGGGTGAGACACGTGCGTAAACACGTACATTCTCGGCCGCGGCAATCAATTCCTCCATACTCATCTTTTCCACTTCCGCGCCGATGAGAACACGCCCACCATCCAGAATGCCTAACTGGCGCGCGATCTCTGCCGCGGTGATCGGGTGGTCGCCGGTGATCATCACGGTTCGAATGCCCGCCTTGCGGGTCATTTCCACGGCATGGCGTACTTCGCGGCGTGGCGGATCGATCATGCCGAACAATCCAACAAATACCAACCCGGTTTCTTCTTCAAGGGTTGGCTTCTCGGGTAATTGGTCAAAAATTCGATAAGCCATTCCCAGGACGCGCATTCCTTTGTTTGCCAGGCGTTCGTTCGCCGCTTCGATCCGCTGCCGCCAGGTATTATCCAACGGCACTGTCTGCCCGTTCATCCACACATGGGAAGAGCATTCCAGCAGTCCATCAACACTACCTTTGGTGAATGCGATCACCTGTCCCGCGGATAAGCGGGTCTCAGGCAATAGGTCTGCCGCCAGTCCCTGATGGGTGTGAAAAGTCGTCATACGCTTGCGGTCAGAGTCAAAGGGAAGTTCTGCCACGCGCGGAAAGGTGGAATCCAGGTCACCCTTCCAGTAGCCAAGACGTGCTGCCGCGGCTACCAGCGCTCCTTCGGTCGGGTCGCCAACCGTATGGTAGCGATCATTGCCATCGCTGACCAACTGCGCGTCGTTACATAGCGTGCCCCCCGCCACGAGAAGCGAAAGCGGAGTCGCCACCGGTTTACCGGACGAGCGTTCGGTCAGAATAGTATTGCCTTTCATTTCTTCCGTCAGATCGAGCACATGGTCCACGACGTCCAGAACCATCACTGTCATCCGGTTTTCTGTGAGGGTGCCCGTTTTGTCGGAACAGACTACCGTAACCGCGCCAAGTGTTTCAACCGCCGGCAGTTTTCGAATAAGCGCGTTACGCCGCAACATACGCTGCGCGCCCAGCGCCAGTGTGATTGTTACAACCGCCGGAAGACCTTCCGGAACAATAGCTACCGCCACCGAAACAGCGGTCAGAAGCATGTGCCTGACATCATCACCCCGCCACAGACCCAGGGCAAAAACGAGAACAGCGATTACCAGCCCCACTACAGCCAGTGTCTTCCCCAACTGATCAAGACGGCGCTGGAGCAGTGTTTGTTCGTTCCCTTTTTGTTGCAAAAGATCGGCAATTTTTCCCAATTCCGTTTGCATGCCGGTAGCTATGATCAAGGCGACGCCCCGTCCCTGTGTGACCACAGTGCCCATGTATGCCATATTGCGTCGATCGCCAAGAGCCAGGTCTGTTCCGGAAAGTGCATCCACCTGCTTCTCCACAGCCTCAGATTCACCGGTCAACGCGGATTCCTGTACACGTAAATTGACCGCATCCAGGAGACGCGCGTCGGCCGGTATCACATTACCAGTCTCGACCTGTAAAATATCTCCCGGAACGAGTTCGCGTGCCGATATTTCGGTCAATTTTCCGTCACGGACAACACGCACATTGGGAACAGACATCCGTTTGAGAGAAGCGATGGCCTGCTCGGCACGGTACTCCTGTATGAAACCCAGTGCCGCGTATAAAACGATGATGGCCATAATGGCTATCGCATTTTTTGAATCACCCAGTATGGCCGCTACGACCGCCGCGGCTATGAGGATCAATACCATTACCGCGGTGAGTTGCTCCCAGAGGATTTGCAACGGGGTTCTTCCCCCGCGTTCGACGAGTTCATTGGGGCCTGCTTTTATCAACCGGGAGGCCGCCTCAACACTGGTCAACCCGTTCCCGTGATCTGATTGCTGTTCTTCCAGAGCCTTTTTTGTGTCCAGCCGATGCCAGTCCATTGTCACGACAAGTTGCTCCTTTTGATTAAGATTCATAACCTGATCTATTGTATTTAAAGGAGAAATCACAGTCCATATGTATTATAGACTTTTGTATTTTTGATGGTTGATCGCAGTTGATTAGTCCGTTCTGTATGAATTATTGGCTGATTGTTGACCGGTATTGGTTTTCGCTGCTCTTGCATTCGGTCGAAATTCGACCCATGACCAACCGAAATGATAGAATTCTCCTCTGGCTGTCCGCGCTTCCGGGGACAATGCGGTTATTCCTCTTGGCGCTACGGAAAGATATGGATACATGACAACACAATCTTCATCATCACATTTCACATATTCCCCGCGGTGGAAACCGCGCTTTTTTGCGTTCTGGGGCGGTCAGGCGCTGTCACTGGTTGGCAGCGCTCTCACCCAGTTTGTGCTGATCTGGTGGATCACGCAAACGACGGGTTCGGCAACCTCGCTGGCCCTTCTCACCATGGCCGCGCTGCTGCCAGCAGCCCTCTTCAGTCCGCTGGGCGGCGCCATCGCTGACAGGTTCAACCGCCGCCTGATTATGATTGTGGCCGATGTGATAACGGCAGCTTGCATCCTGGTCATCGTGAGCCTGTACTCGACCGGTTTGATCCAGTTATGGCATGTGTATCTGCTGACCTTCATCCGTTCCACCATGCAGGCGTTCCAGCGTCCGGCCGCGGTTTCCAGTACGCCCAACCTGGTACCGGACCACTGGCTTGACCGGGTTGCCGGGATGAACCAGGCGCTGGAAGGTGTTATGACCATTGCCGCCGCGCCGCTGGGCGCGCTGGCCCTGGCCGTATTACCCATCCAGAACGCGTTGATGATCGACGTATTCACCGCGCTGCTGGGGATCACCCCGTTGTTCTTTATTCACATTCCACAGCCTCACCGTGATGATCTGGTCACTGTCCGTTCCATCGTCACGGATATCCGACAGGGCGCGGTGTATATCATGCACCGGCGTGGACTGGTGGAACTATCCGCGGTAACAGCTCTGGTGGTTATGGCGTTATTGCCGTGTTTCTCACTTTCACCGTTGCTCGTAACCGAACACTTTGGCGGTGGGGTGAATGATGTGGCGGTGATGGAAGGACTTTCGGGCGTGGGGATGATCATGGGCGGGCTGCTGGTGTCTGTTCGTCAGTTATCCAAAAAGCGCACCATCGCCACACTGGCCGGATACAGCCTGTCGTGCGGAACCATCGCGTTGACGGGTCTCGCGCCGCATAATATGTTCTGGCTGGCTGTTGCCTGGTGGTTTATCAGCGGCGCGACGTATTCCATGGGAAACGCGCCCATGATGGCTCTTTTGCAAAGCGTCATTCCGAACGAACTGCAGGGCAGGGTGTTCTCGCTGCTCAATGTACTGACAGGCCTGGCCGGTCCAATCGGGCTGGCATTCACCGGACCACTCGCCGAATGGCTGGGGGTTCAAATGGCATTTGTTCTGTGCGGCGCTCTATCCACTGTAATCTGCCTGGCAGCTTTCCTCTTCAGGGACCTGATCAATCTGGAAGAGAATATGCGGAATGAGCCGTCGCAGGCAGTCATACCGGAATCCACGTAAAAAAGTTGAGCACACAGCCATGACCAAGCGCATCCGTTTGTTTTTCGTTCGTTGGGTACCGGCCGTTTTACTCATGGCCATTATTTTCATCGCCAGCGCGACACCTTCCACTAAACTGCCGGATTTTGGTTGGGTCGATCTACTGGTAAAGAAGGGCGGGCATTTCTGCGCGTATTTCCTTCTGGCAGCTGCCTGTCTGCGTGGTGTGGAAGATACATCAACCGGATCGTGGCAAGCGTTCTGGATATGTGTTCTGTATGCCATCAGCGATGAGTTTCATCAACAATTTGTGCCTGGTCGTAACGCGGCTGTTGCAGACGTCGTGATTGACGCGTCAGGGGCGGCAGTTGCTATTTTGCTCTGCCGGTATTACCCGGCACTAAAAAAGATACTGCGTACCGGGATGTGAACATCTGAAAGCAAACCTCTCTCCGAAGAGAGAGGTTTTAAGAGGGAAGAACCCTGATCTAACTAATTGTCTGATTCTTTGTCGGTGGTGTCTGCCGACAATGCCCTCGACAAGCTCGGGCAGCGGGAGGGGCGAAGCACGGTGGCTGAGCCTGTCGAAGCCTAATACACTTCCGGCACGAAGGTCTGACTGGAAATGGGTGGCCGCACATAGCCGGTGTCCTCCTGGCGGGGCGGCAGTTCGATGGGCGGCGGGGTAAGGTCTTCGTAAGGGACCATACTCAACAGGTGATGGATGCAGTTCAATCGCGCGCGTTCTTTGTTGTCTGAGTTGACCACCCACCACGGACTTTCGGGAAGATGGGTGTAGAGGAACATCTGGTCTTTGGCGCGCGAATATTCCACCCAGCGTTTGCGGCTTTCCATATCCATTGGGCTGAGCTTCCAGCGTTTGGTCGGGTCCTTTATGCGGTCTTTAAATCGTTTCTCCTGTTCTTCGTCACTTACCGAGAACCAGTATTTAATGAGGATGATGCCGGCGCGCAGAAGCAGTCGTTCAAATTCAGGACAGGAGTGCAGAAACTCCTGGTATTCGCTTTCGGTGCAAAAGCCCATCACATGTTCCACACCGGCTCGGTTGTACCAAGAGCGGTCGAACAACACCATCTCGCCGGCGGCGGGAAGTTGTGCCACATAACGTTGAAAATACCATTGCGACTTCTCCTTCTCTGTCGGTGTGCCCAGGGCAACCACCCGGCAGATACGGGGATTCAGACATTCCGTTATGCGCTTGATCGTGCCACCCTTACCGGCGGCGTCGCGGCCTTCAAAAAGAACTATGACCTTCAATCCTTTGAAGCGAACCCATTCATGCAACTTCACCAGTTCGATCTGAAGTTTTGCCAGCTCTTTTTCGTATTGTTTTGATGTCAATTCTTTGCGGGATGATTTCTCGGTTTCCACGTCTTTTGATGGCTTTTGACCCGTGGATTTTGATCCTGTGGCTTGCTTTTTCCCTTTAAGTACCGCCTCAGGCGGTTTGTTTCCATGACTGGCATCACCCTTCTTGTTCTTCATTCCCATTTTCCTCCCGATTACGGTCGATCAAAGAGCAGATAGAGAAGGCCAGGTTGATGATCATTGATATATGCGTTTTCATTATAGAACGAGATTATCCTGAATGCCAACCTTTATAAACGTGTGTATTGATCCGGGGTGATCGATACACAACACGGGATGATACAATTGACAGATTATTCAGGTTGGTGATCATGGCTGCCAGCAAAGTTCTCGTAAAAGGATTAGACAGGTTTTAGAATGAATAAAGGTGTGATTTTCGCGTTTAGTGCGTATTTATTATGGGGTTTTTTCCCGATTTATTTCAAACTGATTGGTATTGTGCCACCGTTACAAATCCTGGCACACCGCTTTCTATGGTCCTTCGTTTTTCTTGCCATTCTGATCTTTGGATTAAAACAGGTTACGCGCCTTAAAGGATCCATCACACGGCGTATTCTGATCAGTTACTTTCTGGCCGGTTCGATTTTGGCCATTAATTGGGGAACGTATGTCTATGCCGTGAATTCAGACCATGTACTGGAATCAAGTCTTGGATATTTCATCAATCCCATGGTCAGTGTGTTATTGGGCGTAATCTTTTTAAAAGAAAGGCTGCGCCTTTGGCAATGGATCCCGGTTGGATTGGCAGCCATTGGTGTGATCTATCTGACAGTCATCTTCGGCTCCATCCCGTGGATTGCGCTTGTGCTGGCATTTTCATTTGGACTCTACGGCTTAATAAAAAAGATCTCTCCCCTTGATTCACTTTCGGGTCTGACACTAGAAACCGGTTTGCTGTTCATACCGGCGGTCGCTTTCCTGGGTTTTCATGAATTCAATGGTTCCGGCTCATTTGGACATACCGGTGTGGGGATTGGGATATTGCTTGCTCTGAGCGGTGTGGTTACCGCCATACCGTTGCTGTTATTCTCGGCAGGGACTAAACGCATCAACCTGACTACGATCGGGATTTTGCAATACATCACTCCCAGCATTCAATTCCTTCTGGGCGCATTCATGTTCAAGGAACCGTTGGATGTGGACCGACTTGTCGGTTTTGCCCTGATCTGGATCGCGTTGATCATTTTTACAGTTGAGACTATTGCTTACCAGCGAAACAAGAAAAATACAGCTGTTGCACCATTGGAAGTCGTAATACCGGAATAACCAATCGTAAAAATTCAACAGACTGGTGAATATGAACAGGCAGATTTTGGTAATCGGAAGCCTAAATATGGATCTTGTCATAACGGCAGATCATCTGCCGGCACGAGGAGAGACGGTCATTGAAGGTCGGTTCAATACCTATCCGGGTGGAAAGGGTGCCAACCAGGCCATGTCAGCCGCAAAGATGGGTGGGCGGGTTAAGATGCTTGGCAGGGTTGGTGATGATGATTACGGCAGCCAACTTACGGCTGGTCTCTCGTTAGCCGGAGTGGATACGCGTTTCATTCGCACCGATAACAACAATGCCACAGGTGTGGCGGTGATCACGGTAGACCGAATGGGGCAAAACTCCATAGTCGTCGCTTCTGGTGCGAACATGGCTTTAAAAGAGACATGTATTACGGATAATCTGGATCTGTTTGACTCCGTAGGGGTAATGGTTGCGCAGTTGGAGATTCCCGTTCCGGCTGTGCTAGCCGCGTTTCGCGAAGCCAGAGAGAGGGGAGTGATCACTGTATTGAATCCAGCTCCTGCCCGTACATTGACAGAAGAATTGTTCCCTTTGGTGGATTACATCACACCGAACCGTTTGGAGCTTGAAATGTTAACTGGGACAAATGACACTCAGACAGGTATTTCAAAGCTACTCGCGTTGGGGGTTGGTACGGTAATTGTTACCATGGGGGAAGATGGCGCGTTCCTGGCTACAAGGGAAAAACAAACCCATATCCCGGCGTTTAAAGTATATGTGATTGATACGGTCGCGGCTGGAGATGCCTTTACCGGTGCGTTCTGCGTTGGGTTGGCAGAAGAACTGCCCGTTGATGGTTGCATACGATTGGCGAACGCGGCTGCAGCTATATCAGTAACCCGCAAAGGCGCCCAACCCTCCATGCCAACCAGAGACGAAGTCGAGCTATTCTTAAAACGAATTAACTGATTTCACAGGGTATGTTCTTATATAAAGACTCGAAGCAAATTCTGATATTCAAAAGATCTTTCGCGGGGCAGGAATAACCGGTTTTGAATTTAGTAAGATTTTATGGAATGCTGACAGGGCTGTTGATAACATATATGGGAAATTGGTCTTAACGGGTCATCCATGCTTTAATAATCTTGGATGACTGCATTGTGTTGTACGTCGATCTCCTTACGATTCTTGATATCGCTTCCTTAGGTTTGATCCTGACCAATGCAAAAACTGCCTGAATTGGAAAATTCTAAAAAGTCGCTTCGTTTTGCGATCTTTCAAACCCTGGGTATTACGATATTGATCCTTGTAGGGATCATCCTGGGTTCCAACTGGTGGATAAATTCCACGGTGGTATCTGAAAGAAAAGATATAGAAAGCAATCTGACCCAGATCATGACTCTGGTCAGGCATTCGATCGAACCGGATATAGCCGCTTACCGCATAGGTGTTTCCACACGGGATGAGGCAATAAGCAATATTATTAACAAGCTCCGGACTATGACCTATACCGACAAATATGGTGAGAACTACATATTCCTGGTTACATATGATGGATATATTCAAGTCCAACCGTACCAGCCATGGCTGGAAAACACACATCAGTGGGATATGCAGGATGCGAACGGAAAATATCTAATCCGCGAAATACTAAAAGTCGGGCGGGAAAGTAAACCCGGAGGATTTGTCTCGTATTTTTATAAACCACCCAACCTGGAAGTAGAAGAAGAAAAGATATCGTATGTAATGGACATCCCTGAACTGGAGGTTGTCATTGGGACAGGGATGTACATGCGTTTGTACTACGAAGATCAGACATTATCCATCCGCCGGTTGATGTTCGGGACACTAATGATCGGCTGTCTGGTTTTATTAATGACATTGAACGCTCTCTGGCGTATCAGAATCACCGGCAAAGAATTAGAAGAAGAGATCATCAAACGCGGTAATATCCAGGCTCATTTAAAAGAATCAGAGACAAACCTGAGAACCGTTTTTAATTCCATATCAGATGCGTTCTTTATCCATAAAGAAGATGGTGAAATACTGGAAGTGAATGACCGTGTCCTTACCATGTTTGGTTGCAGGCGGGAAGAGATCATTGGTCAACCGGTCTTTATCCTTGCCAACCCGGAAGAAGGGAATAAAGAAAGGCTGGTTCAGATATTTAAGAGAGCCCTTCAGGGGGAAACATTCGTATTTGAACTTCACGCGCAAAGGTTGGATACCAAAGAACCATTCTATATCGAGTCAGCCATTCAGCGGGGAACGTGGCACGGTAAAGAGGCGATTGTGGCAGTGGTACGCGATATTCAAAACCGGAAAATAATCGAAAGTGAATTACTGCGCAGCCAGATGATCAACGAGCACGCGGAAGAGATGGGGCAGATCGGCCATTATATTATTGACCATAAAACAGGGGAAATTACCTGGTCCAAAGGGGAATACAAATTATTCAAACGCGATATGTCTCTCCCCCCACCGGATTTTGATGAATACTACTCCATGATAGTTGCTGATGATGTCGAAAGAATCAAGAAACTTCGACTGGAAATGCGGCAAAAGAATCAGGCGTACTCAATCGATTACAAGATCAGGCGAGGTGATGGCGAAATTCGTGATGTGACCGTCAAGGTTGATTGGTTGCCTGATCAAGATGATCCTCAAAGGTATTTGATTGGCTCCATCCAAGATGTTACAGATAGGAACAGGAATATAGAAGAACTCCGTCGGCGCGAAGAAATGTTCCGCACGACCATTCAGCAGATGACCGATGGATTGCTATTATTAGATAGTGATACACGAATTATTGAATGGAACACTTCCAGTGTAGGGATTACCGGCATCGATCAAGAGCTTGCCGTTGGACAACTATTCTTTGACGTCTTAAAACAATTGGGATTGGATGAAACCGATCACACCTTTTTGCAGAATCTTGAAGAAGAACTGGGCCGAGTAAAAGAAACCAAACAATGCAGCTACTTTGAAGAACCAACTGAAATCTCAATAAAAACCATTGCCGGAAAACCTCGGATCGTAATGCAAACGATTTTCCCCATAGAATCCCCCAATTCCTTCCGGATGGGAGTGGTATTACATGATGTTACTGAACAAAAAGCGGCTTTGGAAAAGATCAATCATGAATTGAAAAAGTTGTCCAGCTTGCGTAGTATTGACGCGGCTATTCTCGAAAGGATTTCCCCGAAAAAGACTCTGGAATTGATCTGTTCAATAGCTGTAGACCTGTTGGATGTGGATGGGGCGATTATACTGGCGCGAATGGCCAGAGAAGAAATGACCAGCGCTTACGTCTCGCGTATTGACACCCCGGAAGAACCGTTGATCTCCCGGGCACTTGAGTTGCAGGTTAAAGCCCTGGAGAAATTCAATACCCGTATCCTGACGGTGAACGACCTGGAAAAAATCGATGCGATACAACAAGTTGATCCAACATCGGGCGGATTATTGAATCAGGCTTTGTTACCCCTGTTGTTAAATAGAAAGATATGTGGGTATCTCCAGGTTTATTCCAGAAAACCGATACCCGCAGACCAGGAATGGGTGGATTACTTCCACACACTGGCCGGACAAACCTCTCTGGCTGTCGAGAGTGTTACTCTCATCACGAATGAAGAGATCGCCTATGATGAATTAAATCGCGCTTACGAGGCAACCATTGCCGGATGGTCGAAAGCTTTGGAATTGCGCGACGAAGAAACCAAGGGTCACAGCGACAGGGTGATGGATCTGGCCTGTCGATTGGCACGTAAGGTTGACTTTCCGGAAGAAAGGATGACCGCGTTCCGCAGGGGGGTCTTACTCCACGATATAGGAAAGATGGGAATTCCCGATAGAATTCTTCTTAAACCTGGTCCATTAAGTGATGAAGAATGGGCCATCATGAAACAGCATCCAACTTTCGCGTATGATCTGCTCTCATCAATTCCATATCTTACGGACTCGCTTGAGATTCCATACTTGCATCATGAGCGTTGGAATGGAAGTGGATACCCCAAAGGTTTAAAGGAAAAAGATATTCCTTTATCCGCCCGCATATTCGCGATTGTTGATGTGTGGGACGCGTTGATCTCTGACCGTCCATATCGCAAGGGCTGGCCTGCGGATAATATCCGTCAGTACCTGATTGATAACAAGAGCGTTCTTTTTGATCCCGAATTGATTGATAAGTTCCTTGAATTATTGGAAGAACCGGAGCAAGATTTACCGGACCATTAAGAACGGCTTGCTGTGTGATTCATCGGAAATATTTCAGGGTTTTGATCCCGAATGGATGGCAATGGTACCGGCCATCCATTTTTCAAATTGTATATTTGCACATCCATTTTGTTCCATGCGCTCAGCCATCTCTTGCGCGGATAAATGCCGACTGGTTGATAGCGAGAGATAGCGGTAAGCCTGAGAATCGCCAGTAACCAATCTTCCAATGAGCGGCATGATCCACTTTAGATAAAGCAGAATAAATGGATATAGCAGGTTTTTTGACGGCGGCGTTGAATCCAGACAGATGATCTTTCCTGCAGATTTTGATACCCGTACGTGTTCTGTGATGGCTTTGTCGATATCCGTCACATTCCGATAAACGTAGCCTGATACTACACCTTCAAATACGCCATTTTCAAATGGCAGGTATTGTGTGTCTGCCTGAATCCAAATGATCTTTTTGTTGGTATGGCACGCTTTTCCCTGCTCGATCATTTCATAGGTCAGGTCAATGGCAAAAACGGTGGACGAAGGGGTCGCGTTGATAATCAACTGTGAAAGATCGCCGGTACCGGCACCCGCATCCAGATAAAGCTTCCCTTCCTTCGGCTGGAGAATATCAATAACCCGGCGTCTCCAGCGGGAATCTTGCCCAAATGTCATGATTCGATTCATCAGGTCATAGGAGGGTGCGATTCGCGCGAACATTAGTCGGACATAATCACGTTTGTGTGCAGGTTCAGGCAGGTTGAATGGCATAGTGACTATTTTACCGGTTAGTTGTGTTAACAATCCAATCGGGTAGGAGATGAGCAAACGGTTATCTGATGAATAGTGTCATCCTAAAAGGTTGACAAAACATTCTTTTCAGATAAAATACTTGTCAGCCAGACACATGCCGAAGTGGCGGAACTGGCAGACGCGCTACGTTCAGGGCGTAGTGGGCGTACGCTCGTGAGGGTTCAAATCCCTCCTTCGGCACCTGAAAGACCCCGTGTTTTGCGGGGTCTTTTCTTTGTCCTGAAAGACTGGTAAGATAATTGCACTTCCAGTTCAATTCATCTGGCAGGTAGTAACCTTGAAGAACCTTCTTGCAAATTTCCTTCAAAACAAGCGCCAACTGATGTTAACAGTTGCCGTATTATTCTTTCTATTACTTTTTCTCGATTTGAATAACCGCATTGGGGAGCTATATACGTTAACCCGGCAACGGGACCAGATGCGAACTCAGGTTGGTATATTACAATCCACTGAAAAAGCGCTTCGTAAGGAAATTGCTTATGCTACCTCAGAGGCGGCCGTGGAAGAGTGGGCCCGGCAGGACAATAATCTGTCGCAAGGTGGCGATCGGATCGTAATACCCCTGCCTCAACCTGGTTACACGCTCGTTCCCACTGTTCAGCCAACTCCCACCATGGTAGTGTTGGAGAATTGGCAAGTTTGGTCACTTCTCTTCCTTGGCGATATATCAGATAAACCCTAGGTATTCAGCAACTCCAGTACCTGTGATTCGGTCAGATCGTCCAGCGAGGAGACGCGAACTGTAGCGTCTGTGAAGGAAGTGATTGGATGGGTCGTTGCTACGGTGACGCATCTCATCCCACCAGCAATAGCACCCTGCATACCGGCAATCGAATCTTCAAACACAATACATCTGGATGGTGGAGTTTCAAGGGCTGCTGCCGCTCTCAGGAACACTTTGGGGTCCGGCTTTCCGACAATCCGGTTTCCGGAGACAACAGCGTCGAAATAATTCCCCAGATTAAACTCATTGAGAGATAGTGTGATATTTTCCATTGGCGCTGAAGAAGCAATGGCCTGTGGAACGCCGTTCTTCCTGAACCATGTTAACCAATCCAACGCCCCGGGCAGAAGTTTGAGGTTACCGGGAATGTGCCGGCAATACCAATCCTCTTTCCGGTCATTGACAGTCCGGCTCATTTCTGAATCTGGTTTACGACCGATCGCCATTTCTAAAACAGAATCGTTGTTGCGACCAAATGTTTTGACAAAGGTACTGTATGGATAGTCCACTCCGTAGTCGGCCATAACGACTTTGAATGACTGATAATGTAATTCAGCCGAGTCTACGATAACCCCATCCAGGTCCCAAAGAATCGCGCAATTCGTACCCATAGAGAAACACTCCAAAAAAGTAATGTTGGTTTAATATCATCACAGTTATATCATCAACTTGGGATGTGACCATTTCGATTTATATTTCCTTTAGCTTTTTTTATATGAGATTTACCAGCGAAAAAGCATATTCTTACTGTCTTCTATAAAAGAGCTGGTGTTCATGGTCATTCGCCCACGAATTCATTTTTTGTTTTTGTAACCCGGATCATATTAGAAAAGAACATCGGTTGGCTGGTCTATTCGAAAAAATTATAGGTCGCGTTTCTATTTATTAAATTTCCGAACGCTTGAGGGTTAGAGTTTTTCACAATGATGTATGATTATTATTTCCATTTCTGAGAATTTTGTTGGACAAACAATTGCTCATTACAAAAGCTGATCTGTCTTTATCGATCTATGAAAGGTAATAATGGAATGAAGGTACTCTACGCAGTCGAAGAAACCATCCTCGGCTTAATTCTCTTGGCCGCTTCTGAAAATGGAGTTTGTTCTATTCAATTTGGAGATTCAAAAAAACAATTGATCGCGAATATAAATCAGGAATTTCCACTGGGTGTGATGGATGTCCACTCTGGTGAATTACGTATGTATATTGATCAGATAACGAAATATTTGGGTGATGAAATCAGCGCGGTAAAAATCCCACTGGATGTTCGTTCAACCACGTTCCGATTGAAAGTGTGGGAAGAGCTTGGAGAAATTCCTTACGGTCAAACCCGGAGTTATTCGAAGATAGCAGAAGCCATAGGACAGCCAAAGGCTGTCCGGGCTGTAGCTTCAGCCTGCGCGGCAAATTCAGTTGCCATTGCGATACCCTGTCATCGGGTCGTCCATGCTGATGGGAGCATTAGTGGATATCGTTGGGGATTAAAAAGGAAAGAAGCTCTTCTTGAATTAGAAAAGAAAAACTTACTATCACAATAGGTGTTCTGCCGTAACGGAATAAAAAAGCCGGAACAAATTTTTCTTGTTCCGGCTTTTTGAAATTATTCTTGTTTCGCTTCGGGCATGGCTCCCATGCGAACTTCGGGTTGTTCAAAGTACCATAACAGGAACCATGAAATGGCAATACATATCGCTGCAATAATCACGTAAGGAGTGTTGAAGACTTCTGTCTTGTTTACGGTAACAGAGATGTGCGGCATCAGCATCAGCAGGCGGCTGATGATATTGAAACCCTGAGAGAAGGATATCAGATACCATGGCCATGATTCAGGGCTGTGGCGGATGAGGATTTCGACAGATGCGTAGATAGCCAGTACGGCGAGAACAAGAGGAAGCCACCATTCCTGGGTTGTTGCTTGATATGATTCCGGGGTAAATACTACGAGAGGGATTATTTGAAGAATAAAGAACGGGATGATCAGACTACGCTTGAGGACGGCTTTTTTCATGTGCCTCACTCCCTTGCTATTTGAATTAATTTGGAGATTATAGTGACCGGAGAAAGATCTGTCAAGTTTTGGCTCAGATTAGAAGATAATTAAAACACCGATTTACTTGACAAGTTCTTTTATCACATGTATATTACCTTATGTTAATCAAACAGAAGTGTCGCTTTTGTTTGATTATTGCTTGATAGGTGTAACACCTAAGAGCACTCTCCCCCGTTCAATTTAATCAAATATTATTTACGGGAATCCAATTACGATTGGAGGTGGTCTGGCACAACGAGCAAATTCCCATTGAGAAAGTGCTGTCAAAGGATTTGCAGTCCTGCGACAGTGGTCCAAAGGTCCTAAATACCTTTAAACGTCCAATTAAGGAGGAGAAGTTCAAATGCGTGCTTTTAAAATTTTTGGTTTATTGATGGTTGTCGTTATGCTTTTCACTGCATGTGCACCTGCTGCTGCTCCGGCTCCTGCTGCTGAAGAAGCTGCCCCGGCTGCCGCTGCACCGACTGAAATTAAAGTTGCCGTTCTCGCCCCTCTGAGCGGCCCGGTCCCGACTTTCGGTGTTTCCACTCGTGATGGCGCTTTGCTGGCTATCAAACAGTGGAACGAAAAGGGTGGTGTTCTTGGCGCGAAGGTTGTTCCCATCGTGGAAGATTCCCAGTGTACCCCTGACCCGGCTGTCAATGCTGCCAACAAGGTCATTAACCAGGACAAGGTGAAATTCATCATCGGTGAAGTTTGCTCTAAGGCATCCATCCCCGTGTCCGAAATTGCCGATGCCGCCAAAGTTATCCAGATTTCTGGTACTTCAACCGCTGAAGCTCTGACCCTGGCTGCCGATGGCAAAGTCAAACCCTTTGTCTTCCGCGCCTGCTTCATTGATCCCTTCCAGGGAACTGTTGGCGCGAACTTTGCTTTTGAGACTTTGAAAGCCAAAACCGCTTTCGTTATGGTTGACCAGGCGAACGATTATGTTAAGGGTCTGGCCGAAAACTTTGACAAAGCCTTCAAAGCCAAAGGTGGCGAGATTGTTGGAACAGAATCCTACACATCTAAGGACACTGATTTCTCCGCTATTCTGGCCAAAGTTGCCGAAGCCAACCCGGATGTGATCTACCTGCCTGACTATTACAACATTGTCAACCTGGCCGCCAAACAGGCCAAGGAAAAAGGCATCACCGCTCCGTTCATCGGTGGCGATGGTTATGACTCTCCTGATCTGGATATGGAAGCCGCGGATGGCGCTTTCTTCACCAACCACTATGCCTCTTCCGATCCTCGCCCCGCAGTTCAGGATCTGTTGAAAGCCTACGCCGCTGAATACGATGGCGCCGTTCCCGATGCCCTGGCCGTTCTGGCTTACGATGCTGTGAACATGCTCTTGCAGTCGATCGAAGAAGCCGGCACTGCAGAAGACACTGTGAAGATCAGCGAGACCATTGCGAAGAAGAAATTCGACCTGGTTTCCGGTTCCTTCGTTCTGGATGAGTTCCACAATCCCACCAAATCTGCGGCCCTTCTTCAGGTCAAAGATGGCAAAGTGGAATTCCACTCTTCCGTCAATCCGTAATCACCTTTTTACAAATACTACAAATGGTGGGTGGCACAAACGCCACCCACCATTTACGATACTATGAAACAAATGGAGGTAACAGGCTGATGCAACCAGATGCTGTTTCCCAACCTGTTAATACTGAAATACGCAAGCACCAGCCACCTTTGAAATGGGTTGGTCAAGTCTTTCTAGGTTTCATTGCCCTGGCGGCAATTTATATATTAGGTAAGAACCTGATTGAAGGACCTGAAATATTTGCCCAATTCGTTATCAGTGGTCTGCAACTTGGTTTTGTGTACGCATTGATCGCCCTGGGCTACACCATGGTCTATGGCATTGTAAAACTGATCAATT
Organism: uncultured Leptolinea sp.; assembly: GCA_964446955.1. Lineage (GTDB taxonomy): Bacteria > Chloroflexota > Anaerolineae > Anaerolineales > Anaerolineaceae > Leptolinea. The sequence goes on along the minus strand of CAYUQJ010000001.1, from coordinate 1,247,168 downwards.
TTGCTCATGGTGATGTTTTTATGGTTGGAGCATTCACAAGTTATTATGTTGTTGAACGCTTCAATCTTCATGTCTGGCCGGCGGCTGTTTTCCCGGAACTAAATGAAATTCTGGTAGTGGTTATCGGAACAACGACAGTTATTCTGCTCTCGATCATTATTTGTGTTCTTCTGGCTGTAACGATTGAAAAGGTTGCTTACAAACCACTAAGGAACGCTCCACGTATTGCCGCTTTGATCACGGCAATCGGTGTTTCTTTCTTCCTGGAATACTACGGGGCATTGAATTTTGTGTTCACTCCCCGCTTCATCCCGTTTAAACGTCCCTTTGAGGTAGTTGCCTGGTATATTGACGGAACTGGTATTCATCAGATCATTCAGGGCACACAGCCACCGGCTAACGCGATCACTTTTTCCAATATTCTTATCATCATTATGGTTATGTCCATTCTGGTGCAGATTTTCCTGCAATTCCTGGTCAAGAAAACGAAGATGGGCATTGCGATGCGTGCGACATCCTTTGATAAACCCACCGCTCGTCTTATGGGAATCAATGTGGATCAGGTTATCTCATTTACTTTTGCGATTGGTGCGGCATTTGCCGGACTCGGTGGTGTTCTTTATGCTATTGCCTATTCATCGATCAATTCTCAGATGGGTATTCTTCCTGGCTTGAAAGCGTTTATCGCGGCTGTGTTGGGCGGAATTGGCAGTATTCCAGGTGCTTTTGTTGGCGCCCTCATTATGGGACAGGCTGAGGCGTTGACCATGGGATTTATTTCTACTCCCATGCGCGATGCTGTAGCTTTTGCCATCCTAATTCTTGTTCTTTTGGTTCGGCCTACCGGTATATTCGGTGAGCCTGAAGCTGAGAAAGCCTAGGAGAATACCAAATGGAACTCGGTTTTCTACTTGGATCTATCGTAAAAATTTTTGTAATACTTGCCTACCTATACGGGTTGTTATGGGTATTGGGGCGTAAACAATTATGGGTAAAAGGCGTTGGAATCGTTGTTGCTTTCCTGATTGTTCAAATGGCTTTGACCGTTCCAATTGCCGGATCAGCCCTACTAAATGAATTTGATCAGGGTCTCATATTCCAGGCTGCATCGATGACAATGGTTGCGTTGGGTTTGAATCTGATCTACGGGTTCAACGGCCAATTCAGTCTTGGACAATGGGGTTTTTACGGAATTGGCGCCTACACAGCAGCGGATATCACATACCGCTGGGTCAATGGTGATGCCAGAGGATTGCTCGTTGTCGGTATTGGGAGTATTCTGGCTGGCGTCATGATCGTTGGAATCCAACGCTGGTTATCACGTTACCGTGGTGTTCCGGTCATGTCAGCGTTTACCTTCTACCTTATCGGAAGCATACTGGTCGGGTGGATTGCTGTTGAGATTGGCAATGCATTGAATCCGGCGTTCCTTTCAATGCTGGGTACACGCGCGGAACCCGGTCCGATGGCACAGGGTGTCTGGATGCAGATTGTGTTCTTCCTGGCTGTCATCTTTGCGGGAGTTTTGTCTGCTGAAATCAGTTTCCTGTTTGGCTTGCCGGTGCTTTCATTGGGTTCTGACTATTTTGGTATCGCGACTCTTGGATTCGCTATTATCATAAATACCCTCATGGTTAACTCAGACACGATCCTCCCCTTCCCTGAAATGAAGGGCGGTCGTGGAATGATCGGTATTCCGAAATTGACCACCTGGTTCTGGGCATTTCTGTTCCTGATTCTGGTGATCATAATCATGCGGAATATCATCCATTCATCAACCGGGCGTACGATACTTGCTGTCCGGGAAGATGAAACCGCGGCAAAAGCGATGGGTATCGATCTGGCCAATACCAAATTGTTAACCTTTGTCATTGGATGTTTCTTTGCTGGAATTGGCGGTGGAGTTTACGCTCACTACATTGGTTTTCTCAGCCCCGGAACGTTTGATTTCCTGGCAGGTTTCAATCCTTTGATCATCGTTGTATTCGGTGGACTTGGTAGTATGACAGGGACTGTGACAGCATCCTTCGCCTGGATCTTCTTCCTTGAAGGTTTGTTGCGGGTCCTCCTGGGTCAATTGGGTACAGATGCTCCAACATGGCGGTTTGTGCTTTACCCGATTGTCTTGTTGCTGCTCATGCTAATCAAGCCCTCCGGACTCCTCGGTAATATTGAATGGGGTTTCTTGAACGCACCTTTTGTCAAGCCCCGGGTTCAACAAACAGATATACCGGAAGTGGTGGAAGGCTGATCAAGGAGATATGATGATGACACCTGTAAATCCAACCACTCCTGTACTTGAAGTGACCTCTCTCGCGAAAGTCTTCGGCGGGTTACGTGCGGTCAATGATTTCAATATGACCATACAAAAAGGGGAATTGATTGGCCTTATTGGTCCCAATGGCGCTGGAAAAACGACCGCTTTCAACATGATCACCGGCCTTTATTACCCCTCACGTGGTGAAATTCTCTTTGAAGGGGATTCCGTAGTTGGTCTTCAACCTCATGAGATCACGCAGATGGGTATCGGAAGAACTTTCCAAAATATCCGGCTTTTTTCAAATCTATCTGTTCTCGATAATGTGCGTATTGCTTATCATTTCCATGCTGGTTATGGTCTGGCAGATGGGATATTCAGGTCTTCCAATTTCTTTAAAAAAGAACGTGAAATGACTGAACGCGCTCAGGATTTCCTCGAAATTTTCAACATGAATAGATTTGAAAATGAAATAGCCAAGAATTTGCCGTACGGGCAACAGCGCCGTCTTGAGATCGCACGCGCGTTGGCCTGCAACCCCCGGTTGCTTTTACTTGACGAACCGGCGGCGGGAATGAATCCGAAAGAAATTACCGAATTAATGGATCTGATCCATTTCATCCGTGAAAAATTCGATCTGACAATTCTATTAATTGAACATCAGATGCGCCTTGTCATGGATATTTGTGAAAGGATCACCGTGCTTGATTTCGGTGAAGTTATTGCCCGTGGTACCCCCGCTGAAATCCAAAATAACCCGAAAGTTATTGAAGCGTACCTGGGTAAGGGAGCTGCCAATGTTGCTTGATGTTCAAAACTTAAATGTGTATTACGGGGCGATCCATGCTCTTCAGGGAATATCGTTCCATATCGATGAAGGTGAGATCGTTTCACTTATCGGTGCGAATGGTGCTGGCAAGTCGACAACATTGCGTACCCTCTCTGGAATAATCCGTCCCCGAACGGGAAGCATTCATTTCAAAGGGGAAGACATCACTACAACACCCGCCGAACAGATCGTTCGGCGTGGAATAAGCCATGTGCCGGAAGGTCGGAAAATCTTTGCTCCCCTGACAGTGCAGGAAAACCTTGATATGGGCGCATATACCCGCAACGATCCTGATGAAATTCAAAAATCGATGGATCGTGTATTTGTCAGCTTTCCACGTTTAAAGGAACGTCTAAATCAGTTGGGTGGGACTTTATCCGGTGGAGAGCAGCAAATGCTTGCTACGGCGCGTGGAATGATGAGCAAGCCATCACTCATTTTGTTAGATGAGCCTTCTATGGGTCTTAGCCCCATCCTTGTGGAAGAGATCTTCTCGATCATTAAAGAGATCAATTCCCAGGGAACCAGTATTCTTCTGGTGGAACAAAACGCGTTGATGGCCCTTTCGATTTCCAACCGCGCGTATGTCCTTGAAACAGGACGTATAGTTCTCGAAGGTAAAGCATCTGATGTAAAGAATAATCCACAGGTTAAAGCGGCGTATCTGGGAGTTTGATATTACACCTGCTTATGCAGGAGAAGAAGAATTGCCGGGATGCGATGTCGAATTTCGCATCCCGGCGCTGTTTTCCACAACTTACTCTAATTGTGATCGCATTTTGGTTTAAATCTTGCATAGAACAAGTTGACAGTGTATTAATTTCTGCGTAAACTAAAATCAAACTTTCTCAATCAGGAGGAGAAAATGAGCGCAACCTTCCAGCTTGTTATTCGCTCTGGAGCCGGTGCTGGCAAGGTGCTTCCACTGGAAAAATCTGAAATGCATGTTGGGCGTGACGTGACCAATGATCTGGTCATTAGCGATGAAAAAGTATCACGTCGGCACGCGCGATTATATTCAGAGGGTGATCAATTTGTAGTGGAAGACCTGGGTTCAACGAATGGTACTTTTATCAATGGGGCCAGGCTATCTGGGCCACATTTATTGCGTGTTGGCGAACAGATTACATTTGGAGAGACCAGTATCGTTTCTTACGAGAGGATTGGTGAAGATCCAAATGCTACGGTTATGTCGACCGTTTCTGCGTCATCCTCCGGCTCAGGGGCTCGTCGACCCGTAGAAAGCGCACCGCCTCCCAGAAATGTCGCAGATCATGATGCGTATATTTCTCCTGAAGTGCCACTGGCCAGGGACGATTTTAATTCTGGTCCCCGTCCTAATGCTCCTAAGAAGAAATCAAAAAATCTACTGGTTATCATACTGATTATCCTGGGCTTATTCATTTGTCTGTGTGCTGTAGTGTTCTGGATGATCGATTCCAATAACTTGTACTGCACCATAGCCCCATCACTTTTCCCGGGATGTGCGGTTCCATAACTGAGCCACGTGATATTCAAATCCTGATTCATTGTATTCAGCCGGAGGAAAGGACATGACTCCGGCTGGATTTATAGAAAAAGATATCGAAAAACTTATGCCTACTATCAGTACATCAAATTCGACTTCACCGAAATGGAGCAATACAACCAAGCTCATTGTTGGTTTGGCTCTTTTTTCTATCTTCGCCTATCTCTTTTACCGTTTTCAATCCCTTATGGCGCCGTTATTGATCACATTCATAATGGCATATTTAATGTACTCTCCCGCAAGTTGGTTGATGAATCGACTACACATAAACTGGCGGCTTTCTGTGGCGATTGTCTTTATCGTTATATTGTTGGGATTTTTTGGATTGCTTACCTGGGGAGGATTTGCTCTTGTTGAACAGGGACAAAGCCTGGTTGTGTTCCTGGAAAAAGCCATAGTCAATCTTCCAACAACAATACAGAATTTGCTCAATGCACCACTCTCAATCGGTCCTTTTAAATTTGATCTCTTGACCCTTGATCTCGACCCAATCGGGAGCAAGATCACAGATGCTGTGCAACCACTTCTGGGGAATCTGGGCAGTCTTCTTGGTTCGTTTGCTTCTGGCGCTGCTTCCACATTTGGTTGGTTGATGTTCGTAATGTTGATGGCATTTTTCATATTGAATGAAACCGGCGGAGAACCCGGAAAAATCTTTCATTTCAATATTCCGGGTTACGAAAATGACTTCCGGATCATGGCAAACCAATTGGGAAGAGTATGGAATGCGTTTCTTCGTGGTCAGTTTCTGATCATAGGTGTAGTGATAATTGTTTATTCCATACTCCTCGGCACGTTGAATGTGAAATACTTCTTTGGATTGGCCATTATTGCCGGTCTGGCACGATTTTTACCTTATATCGGACCTTTTATTGCCTGGACGACCTATGGATTGGTAGCCTATTTTCAGGGAACCACAATATTCGGGTTGACACCATTTGGATACGCGGTTTTTATTGTTGGAATAGCCTGGTTGACGGACATGATCATTGATAACTTTATATCAACCCGGGTTATGGCGGACGCGTTGGCTGTACACCCGGCCGCCATTCTTGTGGCTGCGTTGATCGGTGCGAACCTCATGGGGATCACCGGAATGATCCTTGCCGCGCCTGTATTGGCAACCCTTCAATTGTTCTTTCAATATATTTTGAAAAAGATGATTGACAAAAATCCGTGGGAGGGAATTGATTTTACAAATAGGAAACAAGAGTTCCTTCCACCTGCCTGGGTGAGAAAAATCTATAAACGATTAATCTCACTTTTTCGAAATGGTGCCGATAAAATTGAATCGAAAGAAGATGCCTCATTACACGAAACGCGAGGGACGCCAAAATGAAAAAAGATTCACCCGTTGTCCTGTTCTTGATCATCGTCATTTTTGTGGTTATCGGAGTGTTCGGAGTTATGTATTTGCAGGAGGCAGTTCCTGATCCTGCCAGGGAAAACGCATCCCGGGGTGATTCAGAGAAAGCGGCAATCAGATGTGAGGAAGTGGTAAAAGCTGGTTTGCGTAATGCGGATAAAGCCAGTCTGTCGGGACAGAAAATCAAGGATCTTGGTGATAACCGGTATCAGATAACCGGAAATGTAGATGCTCCAAATGCATCTGGTATCATAGTGAGAGGAAACTATAATTGCATTTTCAATTTCAACACCAAATCATTTGATTTGTTATCCCTTGAAGGGGATGATGTTTGGAAACCATTGAAATAATAACAAAAGGAGAGAGAAATGACTGATACTGAACCCATGGTAAAAACCCTAGGTGAGACGGAAAATTACATGGCATGGAAGGCAGAGGAACCGGATGGTGAGAGCACATTCCATCTTGACTTGAATAATGTTACTCTCCATTTCTTTACTGAGGAATGGAATGAATTTCTAGACCTTGTGAAAAAATTGGAAAAAGGAAAGATGTAGATTAGCCAGATACCATCCAGATATTGCAAAATCGATTAACGTCGGTTTTCTATAATTTACAAAATGACGTGTTCATTCATTGAATAATGGACACGTCTCTTTTATTAAATCAATATGCCAGGATGATCTCTTTCTGAGGTTTTTACTGGAAAAGGGATGGAAACTCCTGTAAAGCAGAACGGCATGCGCTGGTGGCAAATTGGCCCATTTTGCAATCGGATTTGCGGATCATCTCCAGGTAAATATCCTGTAAACTCGTCAGGTCTCTGGAGTTGAATGTGCCGTTACTGGCTTTTTCCATGAATTCAGTCTGTTGTTCCACTCCTTTTACACAGCTCGCACACTTCCCACAGGTTTCTGATTTAAAGAAACGGGCAATTTGGAACAAATTCTTTAATAAATTCCTTTTTTTATTTAATACAACAATAGATCCTGAACCTAGAGACAACCTTTTATGGGCTGACATGTCCAGAGAAATTGGGATGTCCAAATCTGCTTCACGAATAAATGTGCCGGCGATTCCTCCGACCAATGCGGTGTGAAAGCCACTTTCATCATCTGGTCCGCCACAGAATTCATATACAATATCTCTGAACGTTGTCCCATAGGGGACTTCAAGCAACCCCGGTTTTTTCACATCTCCCATGAGACAGAGAAGGACTGTCCCTTTTGCTGTATCTGTACCAGTTTTTCGGTATTCCATGGCACCCATTCGCAGAATTTGCGGAATATTGCACAGGGTTTCTACATTATTGACTACCGTTGGTTTTCCAAACAGGCCTTTTGATGTGGGAAATGGTGGTTTCCCGCGAGGGATAGCACATTTGCCTTCTATAGATTCAAGAAGCGCGGTCTCCTCTCCACTACAATACCGCCCTCCCTGTTTTCGCAATTCAATATCAAAATCAAAACCGCTCCCCATGATATTGCTTCCGAGCAAACCAGCCATACGGGCATCAATGATAGCTTGCGAAAGGGTTTGATAAGCTAATTCGTATTCTCCATTGACAACCAGAAATCCCTGGTGCGCCTGAACTGCGTACGCGGCGATGATCATACCTTCCAGTATGCTGTGGGGATCATCTTCCATTAAAACTCTATCTTTGAATGTCAGCGGATCTGTTTCACAGGCATTACATACAACAAAACGAGTTTTCTGGTCACCGGTCGTCGCTTTCTCCCATTTGATACCGGTTAGGAAAGCTTCTCCCCCGCGGCCTACCAGACTGGACGTCTTAATTTCGGTGATCAATGCGCCTGGAGGCATGTTAAAAGCAATTTTAAGCGCCTGATATCCATCGTTCTTCCAGTATTCCATTAAAGAACAGGTTTTTCCCGTTCCACAGTTGGTTGTGATGATCCGTTTATTCCCCATTATGGTAGTTGAAGAGTGATGGAAATTCGCTGAAGGTGCCAAACTATAATTGTCTTTTACCGGTATACGGATCAATTCTCCTTGAATATGCAAAGAAGGCTTGTGCGCACATAAACCCAAACAGGGAGCTTTTTCTAATTCAATACCTGACGAATCAGGAGATACATCCCCAATGCCCGCGCTGATCAATTTAAAAACTGTATCGGCACCGGCTAGTTTACATTTGAGGTCGTTGCATACATGCAAGACAGTCCTGTTTGCCGGTGTTTTTTGAAATAACGGATAGAAATCAATAACCTTATTGATTTCATCGACCGGTATATTCAGATTTGTTGAAATCTCACCTATTACAAAATCTGGAATATACCCGTACAAATCCTGTGATACAAATAAACAAGGGAGCAGAGCCGAACGTCCCTCGCCTGATTGCGAATGGATCGTGCTGAAGAACATTGAGAGTTCTGGTAGGATTGCAATTGTGGACTTTTCCATAACAGATCTCCTGTAAAATCTATGATCGCTTCCCGAAATGTCGAAATAAGCAAGACGTCGGTACAATGATCTGATTTTGCGATATTGTTCTTCGATGAATGTGGCTTTCGATCAGGTTGTTAATGAACAGGCACTTCAATGGTCGACAAATGGAACGATTCTATGGGGAATAGAATTCAAGCCTGAAATTAGTTTGCAATATTGGTCACTTACTTTCCGGTGTTTGTGCTACCGGGCTTCTTGCGCTGTTGAAATGAATGACGCTGGATATTCGAGAAAAGTCGATTCGAAACGAACGTTGCTATTATGGAATCAGACGATCTCTTATTCTTCTTGTATCGGTAAAAAAAACGAGAAAAAAAGGAGCCGATTTGTATGGTTATCACAGGGAAAACCAGAAGACAAACAGGCTTTGATACATCCATTTTACAACATTGCGCAAGGGAATAAAATCCCCAAAAAGTTGATGGTACAATTATTCTATAAAAAGCACTGACTAATCTCTCTCTCTGAAAGTGCTTTCATGTTTCAATTCTTTCTATAAATCCATGGAAAAGATTGTTTGCCTTTTATTTTGCTTCATGAAAAATGGGTTGCCTCTGATCAATTTTTCGTCTGAGTTAGAAATATGTGCGGATGGATTTCAAAAGTTTCTTCAAACGCTAAAAACAATTTCGGGAATGCCTTGATTTACCGATTTGCCTATTACTGTTTTCTGATTCCAGTCGGTCAAAGTAAACTTACTCCGTATCCAGAGACTGCTACGATTATTACTCATGCTATTATCTGATTCGACCTGGTGACCGGGATGCGAACACGAAAAATTTTGCACATGGATCTTGATGCTTTCTTCTGCTCTGTGGAAGAATTACAAAATCCATCACTAAAGGGGAAACCGTTCGCGGTTGGCGGTCAGGCTGGTAAACGCGGCGTGATTTCCACAGCTTCCTATGCGGCGAGGCGGTATGGGGTTCATTCTGCCATGCCAACCGGCAGGGCGATGCGTCTTTGTCCTGATCTCATATTGGTATCATCCGGAAACGCCGATTATGTAGAATACTCAAAAAGTGTAATGGAAATTGTCTGCGATTTTACGCCGCTGGTTCAAAAATTATCCATTGATGAAGCTTTTCTGGACGTATCTGACCTGCCAGAGACCCCATTGCAGATTGCCCGGTCTCTACAATCACGTATCAATAATGAGACCAGACTTCCATGTTCCATTGGCGGAGCGACGAATATGCTGGTCGCGAAAATAGCCAACAATTGCGGCAAAGGTGCCCACAAAGCGCCAAATCCCCCCAACGCCATTACCATCGTCGACCCGGGGCGAGAACGGGAATTCCTTGCACCGCTTCCTGTAAATGCATTATGGGGAGTAGGACCTAAAACAGCTGAACGTTTTCAAACTTTGGGGTTCAAAACAATAGGCGATATCGCATTAAGAACGTCTGATGAATTGGAACGTTTATTTGGTCGGAATGGTCTGGAATTGTATGAAAGGGCTCTTGGGATTGACGATCGGACGATAGAAGTTGAGCGAGAGGTAAAATCAGTCAGTCAGGAGATTACATTCACTAACGATGTCAATGACAGGGACGTGTTAACGACGACAATAAAGCGGCTCTCGTCAAAAGTCGCCAGTCAATTAAGAAAGAAGGGGTTTTCTGCAAAAACAGTCAGAATTAAGATCCGATGGGCGAGTTTTGAAACCCATACGCGTCAAACATTGCTGAATCAGGCTACCAACCATGATTCAATTATTTCCCAATCAGCCATTGAGCTGTTTGATGGAATATGGCCGGATGGGAAAAAAGTACGACTGATTGGTGTGGGAACTTCGCAATTGACAAAAGAACCGGTTCAACCCGATCTTTTTGACCGAAGGGATGAGAAAGAAGAAAGGTTGCTGCGATCGGTTGATGCGTTACGCGAGCGATTTGGGTCAAAAATAGTCTTTCGTGGTTATGAGATTAAGAAAGAGTCGGATTCCGGCAGCCGCTAATATGTTTCCTGATGTTCGCCGTGCCTGATTTGCGGTGGATTGTTCAATGTTTCATCGTAGAGGTTGATCATTCTCTCGGTTATCGTGTCCCAACCATATTCCCGGGCATAATTGGCCGCTTTTTCACCAAGTTCTGAACGGAGGTTTTCATCCTTTGCCAGGGTGATGAGGCGGTCACACAGCGCGTGTGCGTCTCCATCCGGTACGGAAAAACCGGTGATTCCATCCTGAACCAGAAAAGCCAGACCGCCTACCTGGGAGGCGACAACTGGAGTCCCGCAGGCCATGGCTTCCAAAGCCACCATCCCGAAGGATTCATAGAATGATGGGACAACAACCACCTCCGCGGCGGAGTAGTAATATGGAAGAGTATCCTGCGCCCGTTTCCCGAGGAAAATTACCATTTGTTGTAAATCAAGTTGGTCTCGCAAGGCAAGGAGCCGAGCCATTTCTTCATTCATTTCCTCGGATGTCTCATCCGGGTCACCGCCGATGACAGACAGATACATTGGGCAGCATTCTGTTTCGTCGGCCGATTTCATTAATGCCAGCGCGCGTAACAAGGTTTCCAGTCCCTTGAGCGGTTCAATCCGACCGACAAAAAGGATCATTCTGTCATCAGCCGGAACGCCAATTACTGCTTTGGCTTCATCTTTGGGGATTGGGTAGAACCGTGACAGATCAACGCCCGGGGGAATCACAGCGATCTTAGAGGCAGGTGCCCGATACAGTAATTCCAATTGGGCCCTTTCAGCGATCGTTGCGGCTACAAGGCGATCCGCGTTCCTGATCACGTCATTCTCACCACTGATCCGGTATTCTCCTTCAATTTCCGCTTCACTTCTGGCAATGCGATTCTTCATTAGACCCAGGGTATGGAACATGTGGAGAACCGGTGATGACCATTGATCACGAAGAGCGAGTCCGGCCAATCCAGACATCCAGTAGTGACTGTGAATGATGTCGTAGTGAATGTCGCGGTCGTTTACAAATTGAAGAATGCCTTTTGTGAAATCCTGGATATATGTGGCCAGTTGAGGTTTTGGGAGAGGTATTTCGGGTCCGGCCGGAACATGTACCACTCGGTTGCCATAGCCGAGATCATGAAGGACATGGGGTACATGTTCATCCTGCGAACGGGTATACACATCCACATGGACTCCTGCGTGTCCAAGGTGGCTGGTCAGTTCCTTCACATAGACATTCATCCCGCCTGTATCTTTTCCACCTAACGTGGCAAGTGGACATGTGTGGTAAGAGAGCATCGCGATGCGCATATGATTATATTGTAAATTAAACTATTGATTTGGTATAATCACACCCACGCCACCGTAGCTCAGTTGGCAGAGCAGACGTTTCGTAAACGCCAGGTCATGGGTCCGAATCCCATCGGTGGCTCAAAAAGAAGGGGCAGGTTTATTGATCCGTAAAAGTTCTTTTTGCGGAACAAGTTTGAATTTTATGGTTGCAACAGCGCCGTTATCATTTTCAAATCCAATTTCGCCATTTAATGGGGATGATGCACTCAAACGGATCACTTCGATGCCCACATCTTCTTTGGTTCCGTTCAAAATATCATCCGGCCAACCAGGCCCGTCATCCGCATAGCGGATGATTACCCGGTTGATATTTTCCGGATCTCTGCCAATGGTAACTTTGATCATTCCTTTTTTCTTTCCTCTGAACGCATGCTTGATACTGTTCGTAGTTAATTCATTGAGGATTAAAGCAAGCCCGGTTGCCTGCCTGGTGTTGATCCAGAGATTCCGTTCGGGTGAATAGACATCAATAGATATGGTTAAAGAAGGGGGCGCAGACGCTGAGGCACCTTCTATGATCATTTGGATGAACAATTCCATCTGCATGGGTGTCCATTGATTGGATGAAAGGATATCATGGACCCTTGCCAGGCTGGTAATTCTTGAAATTACTCCATTAATGGAAGATTTGAATTCATCGGGCGTGGCTATTTCGTGTTGTTTTTCCAATTCCAATAAACCAATAATGCTGGTTATGTTGTTCTTAACCCGATGATTTACTTCATTCAACAATAATGTCTTGTTGCCAGCTTCATGCCTTGCCTTGGCCAGAAGACGAAGGTTATCCTGTGAGAGAACCCGCATGGCTTCGTAATCCCGTTTCCTGGCGGAAATATCCATAACAATACCAATGATTGCCACGGGGTGGTTGTTTGCATCGTAACTGAAACTACCGGAATCCATGACCCAGATATATTCACCGTTTGCGTGATGGATGCGATATTCCAAGATTAACGGGCGTTTTGTTGACAGGGCTTCTTCAATTTCATTTAAATAATTCTGGTAATCTTCTGGATGAATTAGTTCTTCCCATATGGAGACATTTACGGGAAATGTGTTTACCTGGGAGTAACCGGTTAGCTTTTCAAAGTAAGGAGACAAAAAATCAATCTGATGGGGTTCGCGAAAAGATGCCTGATACACTAAACCGGGGATACTCGCAACCAAGCCGCGGTGTTTTTCTTCATTTCTGCGCAACTCCTCTTGCGCTTTCTTGAAATCATTAATGTTTTGGACAATCGTCAAAGATTTTGTAGTTGATCCGTCTGCTGATTTTTCAATCGGAGTGATTATGGCATGCAGCCATACCGGATCACCGTCTGATGTGATCCAGCAGTATTCGTCTTCAATAAATTCACTGACAGGAAGAAGGCTGATTTTTTTCAAATTGATTGCAACCTTCAGCCGATCTTCGTCCCGTAAATGTTTCAATATGTCCTGTTTCCCGAGCCCGTCACTTATCTCTGGAAAAAGATTTTTAATAGCATTATTAAAGAAAGTGAAACTGTCTTTCTCATTGTCAAAAACATATATACCCATGGGTGAAAAATCAAGAATTTGCTGAAGGAACAGCCGGTTATTTTCAATCTCGCGTTCTATCTGCTTGCGCTGGCTGATATCTGTTGCCACAGTCAGGGTTGCCGGTTTGCCATACAGAGTAAGCGGGATCGCGTTGTAGTCAACTTCAATTGTTGATCCCTCTCTGTTCTGAAAAGAGATCTCATGTTTGGTTACTTTCTCACCTTTTGCGAGATCGCTGATCTTTTTTCTGCAATCTTCAACAATTTCGATCGGAATGATCTTGTCGATTCTCTCCCCGATCAATATTTCATTATCAGCGAACCCTAATCTCCGCACGCTTGTAGGATTAATGTATAGAAGTTTTTCGTTCTGCACGATAAAAATATAACTGGGCGAAAGCTCTACAACTTTTTGATAAAGATTCCGGCCTTCTTGAAGTAATCTTTCACGGTCCTGCCGTTCGAGGACACTCACAATAATGTTTTTGAAAAGCTCAAGGTAGCTTTTTTCGCGTTCTGACCAAAAGGGATGGTACTTTTTCGCGCCGAATCCGAGATATCCACAAAGCTCTTCCCCAATGAAGATGGGCAGGATTACCAGTGATTCCAGCCCCATCTGTTGAAGGGCGTTTCTTTCTGCTGTTCCTTCCGGCGGAATTTCAAAGACTTCCGGGACGTATATGGGCAAATTATTGATGAGTTGTTTCTTCATCAATTTGAACTGGTCAAAACTGGTACCGGGCATACTGGATTCAAGATATGGAAGTGATGGACTTTTCCACTCATAACCCGGCAAGATTTTGTTTTCTTTCAGATCGATGAAGCGGATGAAGCCGAGATCCGCTTCGAGGTAATCCCCGATTTTCCCCAAAGACTGGCATAACTTCTCCCCAATCTCATCTGATCCTGTTCTAAGAAATTCTGACGCGATGGTTGCCAGTAATGACTCGCCAAATAATTGTCTGGTCAGCATTTCAGCCGTCATTTGAGATTTTGAAACCACGTGGATATGGGAAACTACGCCAATAACTTTCCCGTCAGCATCTATCCAGGGATGGTATTCAAGAAAGAGGGTTTGGGATTTGGGGCCAAGGTTGTTTGTTAATAATTCACTTTCGACGTTCCCATTTTTAATTACCCGCTTCTTCAGGTTTGTGCTCTTTTTGGCTTCTTCAAGAGGGAAAAAATCAAAATCCGATTTTCCTTCCGGTGTCTCCAATTGAAAGCGATCAGAATTTTTGTAGGACCGTCGGTATATAAGATTTAAATCTTGATAGAGAATGGCATCTGGCAATGATGGCACTGTCCCAAACGAGGCTTGAGAATTTAGTCTGGTTAATTGGGTATTATGTTTGCCTGGTCCACTTTGGATGTCATTAACGGGTTTTTGGGGATTTGAATCCTTTTTAAATGAATTCATTTGCCTTCCGATTGAATAATTATGCAACCATGCCAATTCTGGAGGGTTTGAACAACAGAGTTGCTATTTGATTATTTATGGTATCGTAATATTCCCCGATTTTCATTTTTTCTCGAAATATGTAACATAATTATAGCGGAATTCTGGAAGAATTAAATTGTCAGACCACCATCGGTTATAATTTGAGCATGAGCTCACACGGGAAACCCCTTGTCATCGGAATTGCCGGTGGAACCGGTTCGGGAAAGACAACGGTTGCCAGCGTGATTCTTAATAAAGTGGGTCGATCCCGAATTGCGTATATCCCCCACGACGCGTATTACAAAGACCTCCGGCATCTGCCCCCACTACGGCGGCAGGAGATAAATTTCGACCATCCCGATTCACTGGAATCAGAACTGATGATGCAGCATATTCGGGATCTGCGGGATTGGAAGCCGGTACAACTCCCAATTTATGATTTCACAACTCATACCCGAACCACTCAAGTGGTCGAAGTTAAGCCAAGCCGGGTGATACTGGTCGAAGGGATTCTAATTTTTACAGAAGCCGCGTTACGCGAACTTTTTGATGTAAAGATCTTTGTCGACACAGACCCGGATATTCGATTCATACGACGTCTGCAAAGGGACATTGCTGAACGTGGAAGGACCATGGAATCAGTCATCACACAATACCTAACTACTGTCAGACCGATGCATCTGGAATTTGTTGAGCCATCCAAACGCTATGCTGATATGATCATCCCGGAAGGCGGCCTTAACGAAGCTGCCATGGATATGGTCATCGCGCGGATAGAGATGATGCTTAAGACGGAATCATTACAGGTATAAACATAATAAATATATGAGCAAGATTACGAAGCAACGTTTGATCAGCGCGTGTATATTGATCTGCGCATTAGGTTTAACCTTTATCCTTATACAAAACCGACAGCAGATCCAACAATTCGGATCGTTGGGTTACCCGGGTATTTTTCTTGTCGCGCTTTTATCCAGTGCTACTGTTTTTATTCCTCTCCCAGGAATTATGTTCATAACAGCCATGGGCGCCGTCTTCAATCCGTTCTGGGTGGCTGTAGCGGCGGGGCTGGGGGCGGGGCTGGGAGAATTCAGCGGTTATCTGGTGGGCTTTTCCGGGCGGGAGCTGGTCGAACGGACTCACTGGCATGTAAGAGTTGAAGGATGGATAAAAAAGTATGGTGTATGGGTCATCATGGGATTGGCCATGGTACCCAACCCGGCATTTGACCTGGTAGGATTTTCCGCCGGGGTTCTCAAAATGCCGGTATGGAAATTTTTCATAGGCTCTTTTACGGGAAATATTTTAAAAATGATGCTTTTTGCATTTGGCGGGGCGGGAATTTTCAGTTTTCTACCAACAATCCGTTAGCTGGGTAGGGTTTCTTGGCAAATACCCTATTCTCCACTATACTAACCAGTTGATATTTTGGCTTAACCCATTTTTTGGACAAATATGAAACCAAGAGTTCTTTCCGAGCGCACAATTCCCATCGCGCTATTCCTAACATGCGTTTTATCCTATGGGCTGTTGATCCCCTGGTTGGGTTTCTTCTGGGATGATTGGCCTTATATATGGTTTTCAAAAACCCTGGGGGCTTCCGGATTTGCTGATGTATTTTCCAAGGATCGCCCCTTCCTCGCCATTTTGTATTCCATCAATCTTCCGTTGTTAGGCTCCAACCCGATCGTCTGGCAGATCTTTGCGTTGATCTGGCGCTGGCTGACAACACTTGCTTTTTGGAAGACGTTCACTATCCTGTGGCCGGAAAAACGGCAGCAGGTCTTCTGGGCATCCATGCTGTTTGCCGTATATCCGGGTTTTGGACAGCAATGGATCTCAGTGATATATAGTGAAGCATACATCATCCTGGCGGCATTTCTGGTTTCTCTGGCCTTAATGATGGCAGCCGTACGCAGAAAGATTTCATTCTGGCCTGCGACTATTGGCGCGCTGGTTCTATCTGCCTTCAATCTTTTCTCGACAGAATATTTCTTTGGATTGGAACTCATAAGGCCTGTGCTCCTTGTGTTGATCTTTTCAGAAACAGTATTGCCGTTAAAAAACAAAATCACAAAAACTGCAAAGCACTGGCTGCCATATGCCCTGGTCTTATTGGGATTTTCCCTGTGGCGGGCGTTTTTCTTCCAATCCAATACCTATCAGATATCTGCGATGGAAGCCATGGCAGAGACGCCAAAATCAACATTGGTCAGCCTGTTGTTCTCTTTAGGTTCCAACTTTTTGACCGGGGGATGGCTCGCCTGGAATCAAACTCTCACACCACCCAATGTTTTGGAATTTGAGATCCGCACAACCCAGATCTTTTGGATCATTGTCCTGGCTATGTTTGTGTTCTCCATAGTATATTTACTTAAAGCGCGGGCTTTCCTTGAGCCTTCGAAAGATGACGAGCCGCCAGATCGATGGGGATGGACATCAGTACTTCTTGGAACCTTAATGCTCTTATTGGGCGGAATTCCTTTCTGGATTGCCAGCCTTCCTCTGACACTTGTCTTTCCCTGGAACCGGTTCACACTTGCTTTAATGATAGGTTCTGTTCTTTTATTGGTGGGTCTGTTCGAAATCTTTATCCGGACTTCACGGCAAAAGATTGTGCTGTTATCAATATTGATCAGCCTGGCAGCCGGTTGGCAATTCTATACATCGAACACATTCAGACGGGAATGGGAAATGTCCAGAGACTTCTTCTGGCAGCTTAGTTGGCGCGTGCCAGATTTACAGGAAAACACCTTGTTGCTAACCCATGAGTTTCCATTCAAGTATTACTCGGATAATTCCCTGACGGCTCCCATCAACTGGATGTACGCTCCAGATTTTGATGGCAGGGATATGCCGTACATGCTAAATTATCTTTCTGTGCGACTAAAAAATAGTCTGCCCAGCGCCGAACCGGATCAACCTGTCAAACAGACATATCGCGCTTTTACTTTTAAAGGCAATACTTCAGACTCTCTGGCGGTTTACCTTGCTTCCAACGGTTGTCTGAAAGTAATGGATCCGATTTATACCAATGCCGAATCAATTCCAAGCCTGCCGGATAAAATGGAGCCGGCTATCCCAATTTCAAACCTATCCCGGATTATCACTGATCCGGAGAAAACCAAACACCCCGCACCACAATATTTCCCAGAGCCTGAACACACATGGTGTTATTATTACCAAAAGATCGACCTGCAACGTCAAAAGAAGGATTGGGATGAAGCAGCCCGCTTGAGCAATGAAGCCGTGGAAAATGGTTTCCTCCCCAATACACCCACTGAGCTTCCCGTATTGATCGAAGCGTTTGGGCATGTGGGAGACTGGGATCAGGCAGTGAAGTTCACAGAAAACGCGTACGCAACCAATCCCTCACTACGTCCGGCATTGTGTGACCTGTGGGATAGGATTGATGCGGATGTTAACACGGTCGAGTCGAATAAGAAGAATACATATATTAAAGCTTATGTAAGCTGTGGAAAACCGGTGGATTAGGATATCCTATGGAAAGTATTCAACCTGGAATCTCAGTAGTTGTCCCAGTATATAACAGCGCAGAAACATTGCAGGAACTCATCGAACAGCTTGGTAAGGTGCTTCCGGGTCTTACGGAAAAATTTGAAGTGATTTTGATTAATGATGGTTCCCGGGATGGGAGTTGGAAAACTATCCAGAAAATCTGTGAGAATTATCCCTGGGTGAAGGGCATCAATATGATGCGCAATTATGGACAACATAATGCCCTGGTCTGTGGTATGCGCGTGGCGGCTTACGATATCACGGTGACAATGGATGATGATTTGCAACATCCTCCATCTGAGATTGCCAAACTGATAAAACCACTATCAGATGGTTACGACGTTGTTTATGGGGTACCTGTGAAGCTTCCGCATTCCTGGTGGCGAAACGCGTTCTCCCGCCTGACCAAACGGATTCTAGCCATGGTGATGGGTATACCAACCATACGAGATATTGGTGCTTTTCGGGCTTTTCGAACGGATCTTCGCCGTGCTTCAGACCTATTTCAAAGCCCAACTGTGATATTGGATGTTTTGCTTTCGTGGGGAACAACTCGGTTTTCTACGGTTCATGTGGAAGAAGCTCCCCGTCATACAGGTATGTCCAATTACAATTTCCGCAAGCTGGCATCTCAGGCGTTTTTGATCCTGACAGGTTTCAGCACGGTTCCTTTGCGGTTAACCAATTATTTGGGTTTCCTTTTCACAATTTTTGGGATTTTTATCCTGGTCTATGTGCTTTACGCGTATTTCCGGGCGGGGAGTATTCCGGGTTTTCCATTTTTGGCTTCCATGATCGCTATTTTCTCCGGTACCCAACTGTTCGCTCTGGGAATATTCGGTGAATATTTGGCCAGAATATTTGACCGCAGCATGGAACGCCCCACTTATGTAATTTCTGAAACTACAGGAAAAAACGGGGATCTCGATTCTTGAAGGCCGTGATATTACAACCGTCCTACATTCCGTGGAGGGGTTACTTTGATCAGATCTCCACGGCTGATGTGTTCATATTCTATGATGATGTTCAATACGATAAACGTGGATGGCGTAACCGTAACCGGATTAAGACATCCACAGGCCCTTTGTGGTTGACCATTCCGGTTTACAATCGAGGCGCACAAACAGAGCATATCCCGATCAATCAGATTAAGATCGTGTGGGATCGTCCCTGGAATCAGGAGCATTGGAATTCCATCCGCCTTGCTTATTCGAAAGCCCCTTTTTTTAAGAACTACGGGGAATTGGTCGAAGGAATGTATTCCACAAAACCGGAAATGTTGGCTGATTTTACAATTGAGACAACGATCATGCTGGCAAAAACGATTGGTATAGACCGGACGCAGTTTATACGATCATCAGAAATCAATGGTGTGGAAGGCGCGAAAACCGACAGATTGATTTCTATACTCAAGAAGGTTGGGGCGACGGAGTACTATTCCGGTCCATCAGCCAGTGATTATATTGAAAATGATAAGTTTCAAGACGCGGGGATCGGTTTGCATTACATGGAGTATGATTATCCAGAATACCCACAGATGTACCCTCCCTTTGACCCCCAGGTATCCATATTGGACACGATGTTTATGCTGGGCGATGATACGCTTAAATCCATCTGCCGGTAAAGGAAATTAAATGGCTGAGAATTCAATCGATATGAAGAAAATCCGCGGTTATTTCGCGGGAAAACTGGAGACTCACGGAGCCACACCTCGTGGTGTGGATTGGAACTCAAATAACGCACAGGATACCCGATTCCTTCAGCTTTCCAGAGTTATCGACCGGCCGGATCGTCCTTTTTCAATTTTAGATTATGGCAGCGGATTTGGCTCGTTTTTCGATTTTCTTGTTGCTCAGGGCATGCAGCCGGATAAATATGTCGGTTTTGATATTGTTGAGGGAATGGTGATCAAGGGGCGGGACATGCATGCGGGTGTTCCCGGGGTGGAATTCACCTGCTCGGATTCCGATTTGACGGTCTGTGACTATGTGGTTGCCAGTGGGATTTTCAATATCAAATTGGAATCATCCTATGAAATCTGGACCGATTATGTGATCAAAACCATTACAGATATGAATAAACTGTCAGCTCGAGGCTTCAGTGTCAACTTTTTGACCAAGTATTCTGACGCGGATCATATGCGTCCGGATCTTTACTACGCCGATCCCTGCTTTTTGTTTGACTATTGCAAGCGCAATTTCTCACGCAATGTGGCCATTCTTCATGATTACGATCTTTATGATTTCACGATAGTTGTAAGAAAGTCATTCGAATAAATTAGATAAAAGAGGTTGAACAATGCCAGATACGATCGTTGATTTCAACAAACCCTGCATTGTTGGCAAGGAATATGATTACATAGCTGATTCAATCCGTCTCTCTCACATCTCCGGGGATGGATTGTATTCAAAAAAATGTCATTCGTTACTGGAAAACACTTTAGGAATTCCCAAGGTGTTGACAACCCCTTCTTGCTCTCATGCGTTGGAAATGACGGCGTTGTTGCTTGATATCAAGCCAGGGGATGAAGTGATCATTCCGGATTTTACATTTGTTTCCACTGTGAACGCGTACGTCCTGCGTGGGGCCACGCCCGTTTTCATTGATATCCGGCCTGATACGTTGAATATGGATGAGACCAAACTTGAAGGATTGATTACGGAACGAACCCGGGCAATAGTTCCAGTCCATTATGCCGGAATCGCTTGTGAAATGGACACTATCATGGAAATTGCCAATCGGCATGGTATTCCGGTCATAGAGGATAATGCTCACGGACTTTTTGGAAAGTATAAGAACAGATGGTTGGGGTCAATCGGATCACTGGCCACGCAGAGTTTTCATGAAACAAAGAACTTCACCTGCGGTGAAGGTGGGGCAATATTGATCAACGATCGAGAGTTGATCGAGAAGGCTGAGATCATCCGGGAAAAAGGCACTGACCGAAGTCGTTTCTTCCGCGGTCAGGTAGACAAGTATTCCTGGGTAGCCACAGGATCGAGTTATCTCCTTTCAGATATTCTGTCAGGGTTTCTTTTTGCCCAGCTCGAAGTCTGGGAAGAGATCCAGGCAAAACGCAAATGGATATGGCAAACATATGCAAGTGAGTTGGAAGCATGGGCCAATGCCAATAATGTCATCCGCCCGACTGTTCCTGAGGGAATTGATCCTTCATGGCATATCTTTTATCTCCTGCTCCCCGATCTTGATCAAAGACAAAGATTCATTTCTTACCTGAAAGATAATGGAATAAATTCCGTGTTTCACTACCTGCCATTGCATCTTTCCCAAAAAGGAAAGGAATATGGTGGAAAACCGGGAGATATGCCAGTGACAGAAAGGGTAAGTGACCAGCTGGTACGATTGCCAATCTATTATGACATGGGTGAGATCGAGATGGAAAAGGTCCTGCAAACGGTGGCAGCGTTCAAAGCATAATGACACCCGGGGTAAATTAATGCTAGAATTTGTTTATGAAACAGTTACTAAGTGAAAAGGATGTTATAGACAGACATAACCGGGAAGTTTTCTGGCAGATTTGGGTTCCTGTGGGGGCGGGGGCTTTTCTTGTTCTGGCTCTTGGAATTCTCTCGGCGTTTTCTTTACAAACAGGTTCAGATTCTGCCGCACGTTGGAGTCATGTGGCAACCATCTGGTTGATTTTGCCGGTATTTCTCATCGGCATGATCAGCTTATTGTTTATTTCCGGGCTGATTATTTTGATGATCCACGGAAAAAAAACTATTCATCAATACACACCGGTAATTCTCTACTATGTCCAAATGGTTTCCGACCGAATAAAAAAACTTGCAGACAGGTCGGTGCTACCGGTGATCAAAACCCGGTCTGAATTATCAATAGGGGAAAGATTGTGGTTATCATTGCGCCTGATCTTTCTGGGCGGATTTAAGGACTGAACTCTATTTTTAAGGGAATAAGGCTATGAACTGGAAAACCAAAACACTTCTAATTGGAACCACGGTAGGCGCGGTCACCGGGTTGGTTGCGGCGGTAATCATCATGCAGCGTGCTGAGAGAAATGAAACATCTCCAAAATTGACGGCTGGCGACAGCGTAAAGGTGGGGATGGGAGTTCTGGGAGTATTGCGCATGCTGGCGGATATGACGAACAGATATTAACAATATTTCGGATCATAGAATTTTTTCTACATAAACTGTAGTCTCCATTAATTATGAAATCCAAATCCAATATCAGCAAACCGGTTATTCGTTATTTGCTGGCCGGTGAATTAACACGTTCGACAGTCGTAACGACTGATGGCAGGGTTTTTATTGATCAACTGGCCGGGAACGTATTGTTTGCTGCCGGTGGTTTGGCTTTATGGGATTCATCCATTGGTTTGCTTTCAACAATCGGAAACAATTATCCGGATGATTGGTTGGACAAAATTGCCAGTCGCGGATTTGATATTGGCGGTATTCGTCAGCTTACCGAAGAAGTAGATAACAGGCATTTTGCCGCTTATGAAACTGATGGAAAGATTAACAAGACAGCACCAGTATCCATATTCTTAAAAATGGAAATCCCTCTTCCGCAGGTCCTTCTGGGTTATTCTGTTCCTGATACCCACCTGGATTCACGCAACCGTCCCGGTCCATTAACCCTCCGCCCCGGTGATATACCAGATGAATATTATGACGCGACGGCCGTTCATTTTTGTCCGTCGGATTTTCTGACGCACTCTTTAGTTCCGGGCGCTTTACGGCAGGGACAGATCCAGACAGTTACGGTTGATCCATCACCCGGTTACATGAACAAGATTTTTTTCGATGACATTCCTCAGGTAGTTGCTGGAATTACAGCTTTTCTTCCCTCAGAGGAAGAAGTCTATTCGCTTTTTGAAGGGAAGACGAGAGATCTGCGCGATATATGTGCGGCATTGGCCACTTACGGGTGTGAGTTCGTTGTGATAAAACGCGGCGAAAATGGTGTGTTGGTATATGAACATGTGACCCGTACGTTCTGGGAGATACCAGCGTATCCGGTACAGGTGATTGATCCCACAGGGGTGGGTGACGCGTTTTGCGGCGGATTTATTGCCGGGTTACGACAAACTTATGATCCCTTCGAAGCCGCTCTGATGGGTTCTGTTTCGGCATCATTTAAAGTCCAGGGGAATGGCCCATTTTTTCCCATGGACGCGCTACCTGAATTAATAAAAGCACGCATTGAAATTCTGCGCGAAAAATCATCCAAAGGGTGAACCACCCTGGAAAGCAGTCTGAATGTATAACGAACGTCTGCGAAAACTTGAATCATTGTTAACAAAAAATCATATTGATGGAATTGTTCTGAATCCGGGCGCATCGCTCAATTACCTGACCGGATTGTCATTTCACTTAATGGAACGGCCAGTGGTTTTTATTTTTGTGCCTGGTAAACCCCCGGCGCTTGTTCTACCGGAACTTGAAAAAGCAAAATTACAGGATATCTCCTTTGATTGTTCTTCTTTCTTTTTTGGTGATAACCCGTCGGAACGTAACCTGGCGTTTAATGATGCCCTGAATATGGTTTCTCTTTCAAAAAAGACCATTGGTGTTGAACCAACCCGCTTGCGCTATATGGAATTGCAATATCTTATGAAAGCGGTACCAGATGCAGAATTTGTCAATGGAAGCCAGGTTTTTGATTATCTGCGAATTCATAAGGATAATTTTGAGATTAACGCAATGCGTAAAGCCGTGGACATTGCCCAGAAGGCATTTCTGGAATTACTTCCATTGGTAAAAGTGGGTGCCTCTGAGAAGGATATGGCCAATGAATTGACCATTCTATTACTCAAATATGGGTCTGATCCCGAACTGCCTTTTCAGGTGATTTTTTCCTCCGGGCCAAACAGTGCGAATCCTCACGCGGTTCCATCGGAACGCAAAATTGGAAAGGGAGACCTGATCGTAGTGGACTGGGGTGCCAGTTATAAAGGGTACGCATCTGACCTGACCAGGACGCTGGTCATGGGGGAACCATCGGAAGAGCAGTCTAGGATCGCTGCCAGTGTTTTTCGGGCGAACAGTGCCGGACGAGCGATTGGACGGCCGGGAATTCCTGCCGGTGATGTTGATCGTGCCGCCCGCGAAGAGATCATCAAAGATGGTTTTGGTGAATTCTTTACGCACCGTACTGGGCATGGACTGGGAATGGAAGCCCACGAGACCCCCTATATGTTTGCAGAGAATGATGAATTGCTTTCTACCGGCATGGTTTATACGGTGGAACCTGGTATCTATTTGCCAGAAAAAGGCGGCGTGCGGATTGAGGATGATGTTCTTGTAACAAATGATGGATCCTCTTCGCTATCAGATTTGCCTCGCGAGTTGTATATTATAAAATGAGCCTTCGATTCGAAACTTTTGTTCTTGGTCCCATCGATAATAATGCTTACCTATTGTGGGATGAATCCACAAGGCGGGCAGGTATAATCGATCCGAGCTTCGAGCCTTTCCCTTTGATCGAATTTATCCACAAAGAAAAGTTGATTTTGCAGGATATATGGCTTACACATGGCCATTTCGACCATTTTATTGGAATTCCGGATATCCAGAAAGAATTTGGGGAGAGAATCCCGGTATATATACACAGGGAAGATCGAAATTTGTACCTGGATGGTGGTTTGGGAAAGGAATTCGGATTTGGCGTTCCGGTTTTTCCTGAACCCGCGGGATTTCTGGTGGATGGGAAAGAAATCTATGTTGGCGCGAATGCTTTGCAGGTATTACATACACCGGGACACAGCGCGGGACATGTGTGCTTCTATTCTGAAGAACATCAGTCTTTTTTTACCGGTGACTTATTGTTCAAGCAGAATGTAGGCCGTACCGATCTTCCCGGAGCAGACCAGGACGCTTTGCTTAAGAGTATTTATACAAGGATACTGACACTTCCCATTGAAACACAGGTTTATCCCGGGCATGGCGAAAGTACAACAATCGATGGGGAGATTGAATTTAATCCCTACCTGAATTAAACAAAAAAGGCTGCTCAAAAAAGAGCAGCCTTTGATCTATCCTCATTTGACTTATTTTGCGAATTCTGTAGCCCTTGTTTCACGGATGACTGTGACTTTGATCTGCCCGGGGTATTGCATGGTATCTTCGATCTGTTTGGCGATGTCTCTTGCCATTTTTGTGCTGGCCAGATCATCAATCTCTTCGGGGCGGACAATAATGCGTACTTCGCGACCGGCTTGAATAGCGTAGCTCTGTGAAACGCCTTTGAAGGAGTTTGCCACTTCTTCCAGAGCGCGTAGTCGTTTGATGTACTGTTCCAGGTCTTCACGACGGGCCCCCGGACGGGCTCCGCTAATGGCATCCGCCGCTTCAACAATGACGGCTTCAACTGAATCCTGTTCGGCTTCATGGTGATGAGAAGCGATCGCGTTGACCACTTTCGCATTCACACCGTAACGTTTGGCAAATTCTGCACCGATCATGGCATGCGTGCCTTCGGTATTGTGGTCCATCGCTTTGCCCAGGTCATGCAATAAACCACCCGCTTTTGCAACCTCCACATTGGCACTTAATTCCGCCGCAATGACTGCGGCCAGTTTGGAGACTTCCACGGCGTGAGCAAGCTGGTTCTGCCCGTATGATGTGCGGTATTTCAGCCGACCGAGCATGCGGGTAATTTCAGGGTGTAAACCGGGAACTCCGGCATCATAAGCCGCCTGTTCACCGGCTTCTTCAATATCTTTATCTACCAGGCGTTGTTCATCATTTAAGACTTTTTCTATATGCGCCGGGTGGATACGTCCGTCTAAAATGAGCCGTGATAAGGCACGCCGGGCGATCTCGCGGCGAACGGCATCAAAACATGAAACCGTAACAGCTTCAGGTGTGTCATCCACAATGACATCTACACCGGCGGCCTGTTCAAACGCACGGATATTGCGCCCATTACGGCCAACGATGCGGCCTTTCATCTCTTCATTGGGGAGGGTGACAACCGATGATGTTACCTCAGCTACATGATCGGAAGCTACACGTTGAATGGCATCGGCGATCAGTTCGCGGGCGCGTTTTTCACCTTCAGCTCGGGCTTCCGCTTCGATTTGACGAATGATGCGCGCCATGTCATTGCGGGAATCTTTTTCGGTTTCTGCCAGCAATTGGTTCCGGGCTTCATCTTGAGTCATTTTGGCAATATTTTGAAGCTCTTCCACTTGCTGGGTGTACATCTTTTCCACTTCGTTGGAACGCCGGTCCAACACGCTCTGGCGTTTATTCAAGGCCTGTTCGCGTTGTTCCAACCGTTCGACACGACCGTCTAGGTCTGCCCGACGGCGCTGAAGACGATCTTCTTCTGCGGTGTGTTCTGACCGCAGACGGGCTGTTTCAGCTTCAGATTGTTGAAGGATCTTTAACGCCTTATCTCTGGCTTCAAGTTCAATGGTCTTTGATTTCTCATTAGCTGCGGCAACGATGCTATCTGCTTTGTACTGTTGTTCTTTTTTGAAATTGCTGGCGACAATTTTCGCCACAATGAATGCAACAATCGCGACGACAACAATATCCGCGATGATTAAGATTGGAACAAAGTTCCCTGACAGGTTCATAGTATCCTCTTATTTCCCATTTTTAAATTTAAGTCTTCCGCTTCTTCCTGCATTGATAGCCAGGTTTGTTGGATTACCTCAGACGCGGTTCCATAAACGAAACCACGGCGGGTGAGGTAGCCAAACATCTTCTTGCGGAATTCATCAAACGGCAAACCTTTACATCTTGAAGCATATTTCTCTGCAGTTTGTGTTGCGAGTGCAGCTTCGTCGAGATCACGTATTGCCGACTGAATTTCTTTTTCTGCTACGCCTTTTTGATGCAATTCCAATACCAACACGCGCTTGGATCTTGGTCGGAATGTGCAGCGGTTTTCAACCCAGGTACGGGCAAAATTACTATCACTTACCAGCCCGACAGATTCCAGCCGTTCGATTACCCGGGGAATAACCCCTTCACCGAATCCGGCCTGCTTAAGCCGGCTTTTTATTTCATGAACAGACCGGGGTCGAACGTTGATGAGCCTTAAAGCTCGGATATAAGCTTTTTCAATCTCGTCTTTATGAAGCAGGGACTCGATCTTTTCACGGTCAATTTCATCATCGACACAAAGCCAGGCGCCTACAATTCGTTCAACCCCAAACGCAAACTCGCCATCCAGGTACACATTGAGGCGGTTGGGATTGCGTTTTTGAATTTTGAGATCTGTGATCCGTGGCATTCGGTTGCACCATTTTTTTAGGTTCAGCCGACCACCTTCACTGAAAACGCCGCCGGTAATTCAGATATATTCAATAACAGGTTCGAAAGACCTGTCTGTTGATGCCCCCGGTATGTAGATGAGCAGGTTGGAAGTCTGTTTTGATACAGAAATCAGTCCGGTTTGCTTGACTAACCTTTCCAAATTATCTGCTTTCACAGGGCATTAAGGAAATGCATAATTTGCATATGTGCCCTGTTCAAGTTCTGTCATGCTGCCAACTTCTACTCCCATTCCGGGAGGAACGATTCTGAAAAACCTGATGTTTCAAGGTAAAAGGCAATCTGTAAAAAATCTACAGAATAAATTTAAGGTCTGCCTATATAATATTATACATTACTTTTTCTTTCATGCTTGCCAGTGTAAAAGGCTGATCTGGGAATTTATCTACTATAATTCTATAGCTGGTAAACAACAATCCTGGAGGGCTCATTGAACTGGCTTGTCACCGGTGGGGCCGGTTTTATCGGTTCAAATTTTATACAACACATCCTGTCTTCACGAACGGATGTGAGGATCGTGAACTTTGACCTGCTTACGTACGCGGGTAATCGAAACAATCTGAAACAATATGAGTCAACCCCTTTGTATCGGTTTGTGCAGGGTGATATATGCGACCGTCAACAGGTAGAAAGTGTTTTACTTGATAATGAGATCACACATGTGGTTCATTTTGCCGCAGAATCTCACGTTGACCGGTCGATTGTTGGACCGATGCAATTTGTGGTCACCAATGTCAATGGCACGGCAACGCTGCTGGAGGCCGTGCGGGAATACTGGTTGAACAACACCATGGCTCCATCTGGAGAGAAACGGTTTCATCACATCTCAACCGACGAGGTTTTCGGCAGCCTTAAACCGGGTGAACCAGCCTGGACAGAAGAGATACCGTATGCGCCAAACTCCCCGTATGCGGCATCCAAAGCCGCCAGCGATCACCTGGTGCGGGCGTATGGACACACGTATGGATTGCCGGTAACCATCTCCAATTGTTCCAATAATTACGGCCCGTATCAGTTTCCGGAAAAATTGATACCTGTCGTCATTTTGAATGCGCTGAATAACCGCCCGATCCCCGTTTATGGAGACGGCCAGCAGATTCGCGATTGGCTCTACGTGGAAGATCATTGTGAAGCCATCGCGCGCATTCTGGCAGAGGGAAAACCGGGAGAGACATACAATATCGGCGGGATCAACCAGCCGGCCAATCTTTTAATCGTGCAAACCATTTGTCGTCTGCTGGATGAACTGTCACCGGTGGCGGATGGCCGGTCGTATAAATCGCTGATCACGTATGTGAAAGACAGGCCCGGACATGACCGGCGGTATGCCATGGACAGCGGGAAGATCCGGCGCGAATTGGGCTGGGTTCCCCGGCATAACCTGGAAGATGGCCTGCGTATGACCGTTCAGTGGTATCTGGACAATCCTGACTGGGTGGAAAGCATCACATCGAGAGAGCAGTTCCGGGATTGGATGAATAAAAACTACACACAACGCGGAGGCTCAGCAAAATGAAAGGCATCATTCTGGCCGGGGGATATGGAACCCGGCTTTACCCGTTGACGCTTGCCATGAGCAAGCAGCTTCTGCCAGTCTATGATAAGCCGATGGTGTATTACCCGCTTTCCACGTTGATGTTGGCGGGTATCCGGGAGGTGTTGATCATTACATCACCGGAAAGCATAGACGCATTCAAGCGCCTGCTGGGTGATGGATCACAGTGGGGTATGCGCTTTGAATACGCCGAGCAGCCATCTCCGCGCGGGTTGGCGGATGCTTTTATTCTGGGCCGTGAATTCATTGGATGTGAGCAGACGGCGTTGATCCTGGGAGACAACATTATCTACGGATCCGGGTTGGTGGAAAAGCTGAAATCGGCGGCAACGAATAAGGAAGGCGCGGTCATCTTTGCCTACCCGGTGCGCGACCCGGAGCGCTACGGCGTGGTCGAGTTTGACGATGCGACCGGACGGGTTATCAGCATTGAAGAGAAACCGGAGAATCCCAAATCAAACTTTGCCGTGCCGGGGATCTACTTTTTTGATGAGACCGTTTGCGAAGAGGTGGAAAACCAGAAGCCTTCAAAGCGGGGTGAGCTGGAGATCACGGACCTGATCCAGAAATACCTCGACCGCGGCCAGTTGCGGGTTGAGGTGCTGGGACGGGGAATCGCCTGGCTGGATGCCGGCACGCAGGAGTCCCTGCTGCAGGCGGCCAACTTTGTACAAGTGGTGGAGGAACGCCAGGGTTGGATGATCTCGTGCCCTGAAGAGATTGCCTACCGTATGGGGTACATTGACCGGGAAGGGCTGCGGAAGCAGGCGGAGAAGATCTCGGCAAACCAGTACGGGCAATATTTACTGCGGTTGCTGGAAGATGAGTAGAATAGTGAATAGTTCTAATAATAAATCCGACCAAAAATTCTCGTGTGAAAACTAAAAAATCCCTTCCAATCGAATCAAAAAGCTTCCATACAGCCATCCTCCCGCCTGAAGGGTGGGCTCCACTTGAATTATGGGAATTGTGGAAGTATCGTGAGTTATTGTTATTCCTAACCTGGCGGGATATAAAAGTCCGATATAAACAAACTGCTTTAGGTGCAGCCTGGGCAATTTTACAACCTGTTCTAACCATGGCTCTTTTTAGCATAATTTTTGGTCAATTGGCAAAATTACCCTCTGACGGCGTTCCTTATCCAATTTTTACATTTACCGCATTGCTCCCCTGGCAGTTATTTGCCTTTGCATTGACGCAATCATCTAATAGTCTAATTGGCAGTCAAAATTTGATCAGCAAAGTTTATTTTCCCCGTCTGATTATTCCCATTTCATCGGTATTTGCCGGTGTTGTCGATTTTTCGATTTCATTGATTGTTCTTTTTGTATTAATCGCAATATACAGGATTAAATTATCCATATATTTATTACTCTTACCAGTTTTCACAATTTTTGCTCTAATATCTGCATTAGCTGTGGGTCTATGGTTGTCTGCAATGAATGTCCAGTATCGGGATATTCGATATGTTGTGCCATTCTTAGCGCAATTCTGGATGTATGCCACACCCATAGCGTATTCCAGTTCATTGATCCCGAAAGACTGGCGATGGTTATATAGCTTGAATCCAATGACAGGTGTCATTGAAGGATTCAGACTTTCCATTCTTGGCACAAGCAGTCTTGATGTGGTTTCGCTTGCCATATCCAATGGAATGATATTCATTATATTAATTGGTGGACTCTTTTACTTCAAAAAGATGGAAGCCAGTTTTGCGGATATTATTTGATGAGCGATATCGCCATTCGTGTAGATCATTTAGGAAAACAATATTGTTTGGGCGGTCAAAAGACTGCCTATACTACGTTTCGTGAAGTTGTGGTTGATGCAATAAAAGCTCCGAAGCGTTGGGTAAAAGGCGAGCGATCCCCAGATCGAAATCTATTCTGGGCCTTGGATGATATTTCGTTTGATGTTAAGGTTGGAGAGGCTATTGGAATAATTGGGCGAAATGGAGCAGGGAAATCCACCCTATTAAAGATACTTTCCCGGATAACCAGACCCACCCGTGGAAGAGTAGATATTTATGGCCGGGTAGGGTCTCTTCTGGAGGTGGGAACAGGCTTCCACCCGGAACTAACCGGGCGGGAAAACATATTCCTTAATGGGGCCATACTCGGTATGAGCCGGACTGAGATCACCAGAAAATTTGATGAAATCGTTGATTTTTCCGGCGTTGACCGGTTTCTTGATACCCCTGTTAAATTCTATTCAAGTGGTATGTATGTAAGGTTGGCATTTGCCGTGGCAGCCCATTTGGAACCCGAAATACTCGTTGTGGACGAGGTATTGGCTGTAGGTGATGCTTCTTTCCAGAAAAAATGTCTAGGCAAGATGGGTGAGGTAACAAGAGGGGGGCGTACCGTTTTATTTGTTAGCCATCAGATGGATATGATCAGATCTTTATGTTCAATTGGGATTTTGCTGGAAAAAGGAAATATAAATGTATACGGGTCTGTCAATGATGTAGTTGACTCGTATATTCAAAACATAAGAGATGAAAAACAAATGTCATCATTTATGATAAATGATACTAATGACATTTCAATAAAAGTCATTAGTGGAAAAGTTGTTGATGAGAACGAAAATGAAAATGGTTTATTTGATGTTTTTTCTAAAATTGCTTTGGAACTAACTTATATAATTTCCAAACCCGTTGAGGGGGCGGTAGTAAATTTTGAATTAAAGAGAAATGGTACTACATTATTTATTTCATTTGATACAGACGAAGATATTCAGAATTTGAATCCCAGGATTCCGGGAATATATGTTTCCCGAATTGAGATTCCTTCACCACTACTAAAACCTGGAAATTATTCAATCTCAATAAAAACCGGGATTATTAATGTTCTTACTTTTCAGCAACTTGATAATATTTTGAGTTTTAATGTGGAATTACTATCCAGACCTTCATCATTATTGTCATATGCGGAAAAACGAAACGGGATAATAGCTGTTCCCATAAAGTGGAAGACTCAACGAGCCAAACCCGGAAATGAGGTCTCTCTTGGATGATTTTAATAAAATCACTATTCCA
This sequence comes from uncultured Leptolinea sp., assembly GCA_964446955.1. Classification (GTDB taxonomy): domain Bacteria; phylum Chloroflexota; class Anaerolineae; order Anaerolineales; family Anaerolineaceae; genus Leptolinea. The sequence continues at coordinate 1,215,092 of CAYUQJ010000001.1, read as the reverse complement.
ATATTTGAAACGGATCTAGAGGGAGCAATACGTCCGAATTTTGTATTTCATCGATCCTGGGATAAGCTTCATAGCCGCTGCATCGAATATCCATATGCAGCCGCGCAAATTGGAAATAGTAAAAAGATCCTTGATGTAGGCACAGTTAACTCAGATTTAATTTGGATTAAATGGCTTGAGTCATTGCCTATTGAGGTCCATGCAGTTGATTATGACCGACCGAAGATAGATTTTGTCAATATCAAATTTCATAAAGCGGATATAAGAGATATACCTCTTGAATCAAATATGTTTGATAAAGTCTTTGCCATATCTGTAATAGAACATATTGGAATGATGGAACCTCAAATTGTTTCTGAAGACAATCCTGAATATGATGAAAATGGTGATCTCAAAGCATTTGAAGAATTAATTCGTGTTCTGAAACCCGGTGGAGTATTGGTAATGACAGTTCCGTTTGGAAATTCTGGGGAGGCTTTGGAAGACCAAACTGCTCGTATTTACACCAAAGACACAATTCAGAGGTTCAACAAAATTGCCTTTAACCAGTCAATGGATTATTATGAATACCAGTATAGTAAGTATAAAAATAGATATATCGAGTACATGAAAAAGAGAAGTATTTGGCAACGATTCCAGGACTTGTTGAGGGGCAAAAAAGATGAAGTGCTTTATCCGATACCGGAGTCAAGTTATCCTGAACACTTTGGACTGGTTACATGGAGACGGCTATCAATAGAAAGCTCTTCAGCGACTCATTATGGGCATGCTGATGGTATTGCATGCGGAATTTGGGTAAAGAATTGATTTTTTTCGTGCAATAGAGTTCGTTCCGGCTCAATTTTGGTAGGTAAATTGATAATTAATGATCTGAATAATAGCAAACGAGACTACTTAAAAATGCTTCTAAAGAAACTTCGACGCCGTTTTAATTATTATATAGACAATATATTCGATCAGAATGTCGTTGAAATGACCAGCCGATTGGAAGCATTTCGTGAAATGTACAGAGGACAACGTTGTTTCTTAATGGGCAATGGTCCCAGTCTCAATAATTTGGATCTCGATTTATTAGAAAATGAGTTAGTCTGGGGATCAAATCGTTGTTACTTACTGTTCGACAGAATAAGATGGCGGCCCAGGTTTTATACAGCAGTTGATACTCTTGTTGTTCCTGACAATATGAGAGAAATTAATCAATTAAGCAAAGATTTACCCGATTCGTTATTTTTCTACCCGGTAGAGTTTCATTATGAAGATATTTTAAGCTCTCGAAAAAATGTTTATTGGTTTACTCAAATAGATATGAATGAAGAATATCTACCTGATGGAATGTTTAGCCTCAATCCAGTAAAAAGTGTGGTTTCTGTGAGAACTGTAACAATCACGATGATGCAGTTGGCTGTCTTTATGGGGTTCAATCCGATCTATTTAATTGGATGTGATACAAATTATCAAATTCCTAAAACTGTTCAAATTGAAGATGTCAATGCCGGCAATCTAATCTCAACAGAAGATGATCCAAACCATTTTTCAACATCATACTTTGGGAAAAACAAAAAATGGCATGAACCTCATGTTGACCGTATGATCTTCCATTATGAGCAAGCAAAAAGTATTTGTGATAAGCATGGAATAAATATTATGAATGCAACCATTGGTGGGAATTTGGAAGTTTTTCCCCGTGTAAATTACATTGATTTGTTTTAATAACCAATTCAAAAAAAGATCGTAATTATTCGAAGTCGATGAGATGAAAATTTAGAAGACAAATATTACTATCCAGTCTAATTATCTATCGAATAAAAAGACTATATAGTGGTTGTGTTTATATACTACAATTTATCTATGAGACCACCCAAGATTAGTATCATTACCCCATCTTATAACCGTGCTGGAATGATAGGGACCGCTATTCAGAGTGTAATCGATCAAAACTACCCTGATTATGAGCACATCATAATAGATGGAGGTTCAACTGATGGAACCCTGGAAATTCTAAGAAATTTTCCTCATCTGACTGTTATTAGTGAACCCGATAATGGTATGTATGATGCATTGAATAAAGGTCTTCAAATCGCATCAGGTGACCTAATCGGGTTTCTGAATTCAGATGATAAATACGCCCAGGATGTATTTTTTGAAATTGAGGAAAAATTTACATCCACAAAAACAGATGCTATTGCAGGTCTTGCGGGAATGGTTTCGGATTTCTCCGATATTTCAAATAACCTGGAATTACTGCATCCTGGCATGGGTGAAAATAAAATAGAGCATATTTTGCTTGACCGGCCCATTTTCAATGCCTACTTTTTTTCCCGTGATGTTTTTAAATCCATCGCTCCATTTGAAACGCGATATAAAATCATTGGCGACCGGGAATTTTTACTGCGGTTTACCCTTGCGAATAAAAGACTGGGAATTATCGATTCGCCGGTTTATTACTATTTGCTTCACCCTGATTCGCTGACTAATAATTTTTCAAGGGATAAATTCCGCCAGGCTGTTGATGAACATCTGCTGTTTTCGGAATCTTATCTAGAATCAAGGGAAAAATATCCTCAGATATTAAGTAAGAGTTTTATTGAACTCAGAACACGGGAAACAATTCGTGTATGCGCTCACAGCATCCATCAAAAAGAATTTGATGTAGCCTGGAAATATCTGCAGGAGGGAATTCGATATAATCCTTTATGGATTTGGCGGTTTCTCAGGCATGCCTTTATTCACCCAATCCGTCGAAAATTGGGATTTCCCTATAAATCCCCCTAGGTACACGGCGTATCAGGCCAGATTCTTTATTATTCTCCCAGGTGATTACAATGCGCATACTCTTTGTAGGAATGCCAGATAACATACACTCTGCAAGATGGATTTCTCAAATTGCGGATTTGGGATGGGAGGTTTATTTTTTCCCCACTTACATCTCGGAAATAAATCCGATGCTTAAAAATATAACGTATTTGGGAACCTCACTTTTTCAATCCGGAAAACCGAATCGATCAATTCGATTCTTGCACTGGCCTTTCCTTTTTTTTATATTGAATTTTATTGCGAATCGCATAACCCGATTAGAAACCTCCAAATACAAAGAAGTGGCATTGAAGTATGCCATTAAGTGGATAAAACCTGACATTGTTCATTCTCTTGAATTGCAATTGGCCGGGTATATGACTTTAGGAGCCAGGAATCAAATAAAAGTGGACTTCCCAACCTGGATTGCGACAAACTGGGGAAGTGACATATACCTTTTCGGCCGTTTAAATGAACATAAGAATAAGATCAAACAAATTTTGGAAACCTGTGATTATTATTCCTGTGAGTGCCAACGTGATGTTGCCCTGGCTTACCAGATGGGGTTGAAGGCGAAAGTACTGCCCATTTGGCCTAATGCCGGGGGATTACATCTAGATAATTTGGCAAAACATCGAGAACTCGACCCGGTATCGAAGAGGACTATTATCACTTTAAAAGGTTATCAACACTGGGCTGGACGGGCATTGGTTGCCTTCCAGGCATTCAGGTTGTGCAAGGATGACCTTGATGGTTATTCAATAGCAGTTTTTTCCGCCAGTGATGTTATAAAAATGGAAGCTCAATTATTCGAGCAGGATACAGGTATAAAAGTTGATATTATTCCATTTGGTTCGCATGATGAGATACTGAATGTTTTTGGAAAAGCCCGGATTTATATAGGTCTGAGTATTTCGGATGGTATAAGTACATCGATGCTTGAAGCGATGGCTATGGGGGCTTTTCCTATTCAATCCTATACAGCCTGTGCAGATGAATGGATTGAATGCGGTATCAGCGGGTATATTGTTCCTCCCGAGGATCCACAGGAAGTCTCCAGGGCAATCCAAAGGGCTCTGTCAGATGACTTCCTAGTGGACCGGGCAGCCGAAATTAATGCACAAACTGTTCATGAGCGGCTGGACTTTGAGAAAATTCAGTCTGAAGTGATAGAGATGTATGAGGAAATTTTACGGCAAATAAAATCGGGACATTGAATTATGCTTTCGGTTTCTGTGATCATACCTGTTTACCAGAGTTCCTGTACCATCAGGGAAGCTTTAGATTCAGTCCTTTCACAGAGTATTCCGGTTAATGAAATTATTGTGGTTGACGATGGTTCAACAGATGATCTCGATGAAATCCTGGGACCCTATGAAAGTAAAATACTACACCTAAAGCAGGAGAATTCAGGAGCATCAGCGGCAAGAAACAACGGTATAAGGCATGCAACAGGAGAGATTATTGCTTTTTTGGATGCGGATGATATATGGTTGTCAAATAAACTTGAGTGTCAACTCCCATTATTTTCGGATCCAGAAGTAGGGGTTGTTTTTGGAAATGTTTTCTTCATGCATAAGAGTATGGTAAATAAGAGAACATATTTTGATTTATATAAACCTCATCGAGGATACATTCTTCCAGAATTATTTGAACAGAATTTTATCCCTATGCTGTCGGTGATAATTAGACGAGAAATTTTGATTTCTCACGAATTTTTATTTAATCCTAATCTGCGAAATGTTCAGGATTACGACTTGCTTTTACGACTAGCGAAAGATATTCAATTCGACTTTGTGAAAAATCCAATAGGGATATACCGAATTAGTGAAAAACAGATTAGTAGGAATTTTGTCAAAGCAGCAGAAGAGTTATTGGACATAAAAACCAAAACTTATCAGTCAAATATAGACCTATTTTTTAACAATAAGAATTATTTAGATAAGGGACTTTATAACAAATACTTAAGATTAGCCCTTTGTTATCTTCGGGAAGGGCAGTTTAATTTAGCAAATTCGATTATTGGGGAATATGGAGTCAAAAGAGGAAAAAACATTAAGTTTTTTCTATTCCGAATTTTATTATCTTCTCCTTCCAAATTAGTAAAAAAAATAATTCAAATACGTGACAAGATTTATCAGAAACCTGATTTGGGCTACTATTAATAATGAGTTCCACAGAAAATAGATACGAAGACATATGAAAATACTAATAGCATCTTTTTTGAATGAGATAGAACGTGGAGGAGGAGCAACAATAGTTGTTAATAATTTGATTCAATCACTAATTCATCAAGGCTTTGAAGTTGTATTGATATCTACCTGGAATGGTAGGGAGATCAAAAATGAATTCGGTAATAATTACAAAAAAATTAAAATCCCAGCGATGAATCTCTATTGGATTGGTGATAAGGATGTGCAAAGTGTAACAAGACGAATAATCTGGCAGGTTGTTGATATTTGGAATCCTCTGATTTATAGAATTGTGAGAGACATTTGTATAGAAGAGAAACCTGATATCTTTCATTCTCATAAGTTAAGGGGGCTATCTCCCTCAATCTGGAGTGCTGCAAATACTGCTGGTGTAAAAAAGATTATTCATACATGTCATGATTTTGAGTTGCTAAGCCCTCAAGGTCTATTCATGGGTTGGGTAGGTAGGCTTGCTAAAGAACAGCATTTCTTTTTGAAACCTTACCAGTTAATTAGACGGAATCTATCCGAGCAAGTTAATGTGGCTACATCTCCGAGTTCTTTTTCAATGTCATTTCATCAACAAATGGGCTTTTTTCCAAAAGCTAGAATAGAAATCATTCCGAATACGCATGGACAATCTGAAAGCGGTCTGGTGAGAAACAAAGAGGAGAAACCAAGGTTTATTCAAAACAACGACACCCTTAATCTGCTTTACATTGGACGGATGGAGGAAGAAAAGGGAGTTATTATCCTTTGTGAGGCAATTAAGCAACTGCGAAACGAAGGTTTGGATATAGTCTTACGGGTTGCGGGGGCAGGAAAATTGGAAACAATACTGCGAGAGAAGTATTGCGATGAAAAAAATCTCCAATTTTTAGGACTTATAAATTTTGAGAAAAAAAAAGAAGTTTTCTTAAAAACTCAGGTACTTGTTGCTCCTTCTCTTGTTGCTGAGACATTTGGTATAGTTATTGCTGAAGCCTATTCATATGGGATTCCTGTGATTGCCAGCAATCTGGGGGCTTTCCCTGAAATTGTCAAAGAGGGTGAAACCGGTTTTCTTGTGGAACCTGGGTCAAAAGAAAACTTGATGCAAGCTGTAAAAGTTTTTCATAGGAAAAAAAGCTTAATCGATAAGATGCAAGTCAATTGTTTTGAAGAAGCAAAAAAATATACAATAGACCGCTTTGCCAAAAACTACCAAAAATTGTATTAGTTATTCTTATGATTGAGCCAAAAAATACGTCAATTCTTGGAATAAAAGTCTCTATTATCCCTCTTCCGGATTTGATTAAATTTGTGACAAGTAGTATTCAATCAAGAAAAAAAAACATCATTTCAAATATAAATATTCATGCTGCTAATCTGGCATATTCCAATGAAAATTTCCGAAGTTTCTTGAACCATTCGGATATTGTCTTTTGTGATGGATATGGAATAAAGCTGGCAACTCAATTGATTCGCGATGTCTCATTATTCCGTTATACACCGCCAGACTGGTTTGACCAATTAGCCATTACATGCGTAAATAATGGATTCTCTTTATTCTTTTTAGGTACACAGCAGAAAAATATTGAAAAGGTAGCAGATATTTTTAGAAAGAAATACCCGGGAATAAAAATAGTTGGAACAAACCATGGTTTTTTTGATAAATCGCATGAAAGCCTTGAAAATAAAGATGTTATTGAAGAAATAAATACCAATGTACCGGATATATTGCTTGTCGGTTTTGGTATGCCACTTCAAGAGAAATGGATTTCTGAGAATTTTTCAGATTTGAATGTGAAGGTAATATTCCCAGTTGGCGCGTATTTTGATTATGCATCAGAATCCATCAAGCGTGCTCCCAAATGGATGACAGATCATGGTTTAGAATGGTTAGGCCGTCTCATTATTGAACCAGGTCGTTTATGGAAAAGGTATCTGATTGGCAACCCTCTATTCTTTTGGCGTATTATTAAACATCATATATTAAGGATACCGTTGCCATATACGTCTTCTGTGTATGAATCAAACAATGATTAACATGTTTTTTCCCCTACCATGTAAAATATCCGAATAATTAGGCAGCCAGGCATGCTACGACGTTTTTCCCTCAATTTTGCACTTCTTTCCATGCTACTGGATGGCATAATTGTTGCGATATGCCTAAAAATATCCGCCATCATCCGCGTTTGGTTAAACCAATTTTCGTACTTCGATCCCGTTGAAAGCTCTATCGCTACACCGGCTCCCCTCTACATCATATTCCCCATCCTCTGGGTTCTGATCTTCATTTCCTTTTCCATTTATGATGGCAAGCGCTTCCTGCGGGTTGTCGATGAGATGGCCGGCATATCGATTGCCACAATCATTGCCTCCATATCTTCCGCGGGTATCCTTTACTTTTCATTCCGTGATGTCTCCCGCGCGTTATTCCTTATCTTTGTTGTCCTTACGTATTTCCTTATCATTCTCTGGCGCTTGATCGCGCGCATCTATTTCCGCACACAGAAAGTCCCCATGACGCAACAACGCCGGGTGCTGATCGTCGGCGCCGGCACATTAGGGCAGCGTGTTCAAAACCAGTTATCGGCTGCCAACTCGCCGAACCTTGCGTTTGTGGGTTTTGTGGATGATGGTTTGGACGTACAGGGGAAAATGCTGGGCGGCAAAAAGGATATCTTTGATATCGTCAGGCAGTTCCAGATCAGTGATGTGATTATCGCGTTGCCTTATTCCGCCTATACAGATATGGGTCCCATTGTCCAAAGCCTGGATGAAGCCCCGGTGCAGATATGGGTGGCTCTGGGCTTTTTTGATCTGGCGCTCTATAAAACAACCATTGAGAGCTTTGCTGATATCCCGATGATCGATTTGAGGGCTTCAGCGATCGATGATTACCAGCGGCTGGTGAAAAGGATATTTGATTTCATCATCTGTTGTGTTGGGATGGTACTGGCCTTACCGGTGATGGTCTTGATTTCCGTTGCAATCCTGTTGGATGACGGGTTTCCCGTTTTATTCAAACAGAAAAGACTGGGAGAGAATGCCCGTCCGTTTGATATGCTTAAATTCCGCACCATGGTCAAGAATGCCGAAGAATTGCGCGACACTGTAGAGCATACTGATAATGATGGTAACCTGGTCCACAAGACCCGTAATGATCCCCGGGTGACACGAGTCGGCCGTTTCCTGCGGCGATTCAGCCTGGACGAGCTGCCGCAGATCTTCAATATTCTGGCCGGCAGTATGAGCCTGGTCGGGCCGCGGCCGGAAATGCCCTGGCTGGTGGAAAAATACCAGCCCTGGCAACGCAAGCGATTCGCCGTGCCACCCGGCTTGACCGGTTGGTGGCAGATCACCGGACGCAGTGATAAGCCCATGCACCTGCACACAGAAGATGATCTTTATTACATCCAGAATTACTCCATCTGGCTTGATATCCAGATCCTTGTCCGGACTGTCTGGGTGGTGCTTGTAGGAAAGGGGTCATATTAAGGACGCATGAAAAACAACCTTGAAGGTTTTTTGAAAAAAATAACATCCTTATTTGATTACTTCATAATCTTCTTCACCTACCTATTTACAAACATTACAGCTTTTGCCTTCATCTGGCAGTTTCCCGATTTTTCGGATAAGACAGAAGCACCCTGGCTTTTTGCCGGAGTCAGTCTTTGCTTACTCCCCCTTCTTATACTTCAAATTAGAGCGTTATCCCTTGGTGGTGAAATCAAATATACCCTGCGAAAAATGAAGGATCTGGCTCCCTTTATTGGTTTTTGTTTTTTTACCATCATATGGAGTACATATCAACTCGCAACCATCTACGAGTTGATCCAGATGGTTTTTGCCACAATCTTTGCTATTTATATAGCAGTTCGATTCAAACTTAAAAATACCCTTACTATTCTATTGATCTATGCTTTGTTTTCGGTGGTTACCAGTAGTCTCTTGATCATGTTTGACCCGAATCTGGCAAAATTGAACAATCGTGTTTTCCTGGGAGCCTGGCGGGGGATTTTCTGGCATCGCAATCATTTTGGAAGTCTAATGGCGTTATTCAGCTCTCTTTTTCTTCTTAAGCTAGCGTTGGATTTCCACAAGAAATGGTTGGCATTTCTATGGCTGGCTTTCTTCCTGATTTCTGCGATTCTTGTCTGGGGAAGCAGGTCAGCTACTGGTGTTTTGGTATTTATTATTCTTAACGGTTTATTGGCGCTTTTATTTATTTGGTTAAAATACCAGGAGCAATTATCAAAAAGGCATTATGCCTGGTTATTGGTACTTTTCGGTGGGGGATTGATTATTGCTCTCTTTAACCTGGAATTTGTTTTTGGCCTTTTGGGAAGAAACACGACCATGACGGGGCGTACCCCATTATGGGCTGATTTGATTTCCAGGGTATGGATGGAGAGACCATTCCTTGGTTATGGATTCGGCGCGCTCTGGAACCAGGAGTCATTCAGAATAGCTTTAACAGAAAGACACGGATGGGGATACATGATCTATTTTGGGGATAACGGATACCTGGATATCCTCCTTAATACGGGAATCATTGGATTTTTCCTGTTTCTGGTATTTTTTGTAATTACCGGGACAAAAAGTTTCCGGGCCCTGTGGTCGAACCGTGATTTGATTTCTGTTTTACCCCCGCTTTTGTTTGTCTATGTATTCTGGGCAAACATCTCTTATAGTTTTTTCTTTGAAGTCGATCAATTTGTTTGGATGCTATTGGTATTGTCATCTGTTTTATCAACGCAGGTACTGGAACCTGCAAACAAACTTCCCAGTAAAGTCAACAGCCCCCAGCCATAAAACCAGCCAAATAGGACAAAATTTACATCATAGCTTTCAAAGAAAACCAGGGGAAATATTACTGGAATGGAAAATATTAATGCACTTGTTTTCAGGTAGCGATTCCAGGGATTCGTCAGGAAAAAATGTGGCAATAAAACCAACATGTAACCGGTCCATGCTATGGGAGAGACTAACAGGGAAGCCAAAATACCCAGCACATTGATCATCGGGAGTTCAGGTCTTTTCTTTAGCAGATACCACATTAACAGAATGAGTAAAACGACCCCAAACAATATTCCGAGTGAAGGAAACCCAAACCTGGAAGTTAATCCCTGAAACGAATTGTTGCCGGGAAATAATAAGAGGGCGGGGGTATATAGCGCACTCGCCTCAAGCCATTGCGTATAGATATTTATGCCGTAAACAAATACAGGGATCATACTGATTACAATGAAACAAATAGCTGCGGTAACAAACACAGCGAGCTGACTTCCTGCCAATAATAAAATAGCCCATATGATGAAATTGGGCTTAATCGAAATTAGTATTCCCAGAAAAATCCCGGCAAGTATCATCCTGCGGCGTTCTAGGAAATAATAAACCAGGACTGATAACAACAGCATGGCGGTGTATAGCTGCCCAAGTTGAATGGCGTGCCAGACACCAGCCAGGTTACAAGACCAAATGATCCGCAGAAAGCCGTCAAAACCAAAAACAGGGTAGGCCCTTTGAAGGACTATGATCGCCACAAAAAAAAGGATTAACGAAATAATCCGCCAGATGTTTATCGCCTGAAAGGGTTCCAAACTTGCCATTTGTTCAAAGAGAAGTACCGAAATGGGCGGATTTAGATTGGGGGCAAATCCCTCCAGATTGATCTTGGGAAATTGCACCAGAAAGATAAGCGGTGATTCAATAGAATATGGATTCTGCCTGTTACTGGCTAGTTGCCCTGACGCAAAAAAAGAACCAAAGTCATGCAGACTATCCAAACCATTGAAGAGGAAAACGCTATTAATGAATAATGAAACCAGCAATAAACCTGAAAGAATGATCTGTTTTAAAGTCTTTGTTTTAAATTTCATAAGGCTTAAATGCGACTTGATTGCTTGAAGTTGGAACCATTATTTGAATTTATCATTTTTTCTCAATGGAACGAACAGGCTAAAGAATCTTTCTCTGGAATGATTTGACCTATTCAACTATCGGCGCATATAAACAATCGCGCCATCATTCTCAAATCTCTTTATTAGAGCCGTTGATCTCGAAAAGGAATTTTCTAAAATGAGATATGAAGATGGAAATGGTTTTTCATCCGATTGTTTTGGAATAAAAATGTAGTCAAAATCTAACGAGTACTTATCTCTCCATTTCTCCAGGCAATCTTCATTCTTGTAATAGCTTTTTTTTGCTTCAGCCGTCCAATCCTGGATTTTCAAATATGATGAGTTCGGAAGCCATTCCGCTCCCTGTACTGTCAACAGATTTTTCCTGCCTGTCAGGGCAGGAAACCATTCTGATACCTTATCGCTGCTCCAGGTTGTATCAGGCGACATGACAATAAAAATGCTCTTATCTGGTGTGTTATCTATTATCCATTCCATGGCTTCTCTCTGCGGTGCAGTCAGCATCGTTAGGGACGAACCGGGAGTAAATGTTTGGAGATAAGCGAGCATGAACGGATATAGTACACAAAACAAAGTGAAAATAAGGGGAAGGAGAAATTTTTGTCCTCCCCAATTGTTCTTTTTTTCTTCGTTATTCAAAGTGGAGTTCGTGTTTCGCAGACTTTCCGGTGTAAGAGCTGGTAGAAGAACCTGATCTACAGCCATTGCGGCCAGTAACACAACCGGGAAAATGGAAATCCGATCCGCGCTACGCGGGTCGAAAAAAATAATGAGCAGCAACCAAGCGGGTAGTTGATATTTTCTGGAAGCGATGGTGTACCATAATCCAATAATGGCGAGGACATTGATAAAGGTAATCATCGGTTCCCTTGTAAAGATCAAGAGTATCAATCGCCATATTGAGACAAATGGGTTAAACTCACCGGCTGCAAAGGCTGAAAGGAATGGATTGGGGCCGTGATAGCGAAGAATGGTTATCCAATATGGAGCAGTCAAGACAGCGACACCCAGTGCAAACATTCCCCCAAAAGGTAAAACTTCCGAGATTTTTGCTCTGAATAAAGAGAACAGGATAATCGATAGACCCAACACCCAGCAGTACTCTATATGATGCAAGGTCATCAATGCGGCCACAATTATGGCCGTGATCAAGCTCCACCCTCTACGTGTTCGGAGAAAGGAAAGATACAATCCCATTGAGATGATGAAATACAGGTGAGCCGGAGAGCGGGTTAGTCCTCCGCCTGAAATTAACCATTCAAAACCGGGAAAAAGTATGGCATAGAACCCGGTTGCCAGAACAGCCCGTCGATCATTTTTATCTAATTCTTTTGCCAAAAAATACACAGCAGGAATGGATAGAATGTTAAATAGTAGTGGGTAATACCGGAATATTGTGACCAGTTCAATGTTAAAGACATCATGTAAAATAGCCCCTGAGTAGAATGAAAGGGGCGGGTACGCATAAGGAATTTGACTGATATTGTAGGATGTAAATTCCGGAAGAACGAATCCGTTTTTCTCCAGGTCCAAAATCATGGTGTAGAACATCCCACCATCATTCAGGATGAAATCACCCTTGCCCAGATATTGCCAACGAAGGAATGTTCCCAGCATTGTAATTGCAAGGATTATGAGCAGATTTGAAATGTCTGAAATGGAGGATTCTTTCTTCCCGAAGGACGTCATAGTGTATATCTCAAAGAAAACTGAATGATAATTGTTTTTTCTGGTCAAAAGGATGCTAAAAGAATTATACAGTAGCCGAATTGCTTAAAACCAATTCTCTGTTTACGGCTGTCAGGGTTACATGCAAGATCCCTTTTCAGGGTAAAATCCTTTTCATAATGATCTCCATATCAAGGGGTATTGTATGCTGAAGAAGAGCCTTGTTCTGGCAGGGATGTTCATCGTCATATCGGCCTGTGTGATCACATCTCCGGCGGAGATATTTGTTTCAACTCCCACCATCTGCGTTGAGTGTGTTCAGGCGACATTGTGCGCGGAAAACCCGACAGGTGATTGCGGTATTGACGTGCCGCCGCTGCCGGGTGAACAGCCCGACGGAAGCCTGACGGGCACCCCCGCTGAATCAGCAAATCAGATGGACGCCACTGCGGCGGCATTTTTCACCCAGTCTGCCATTTATCAGCAGACTGATGAGCCCGATATGGTGGATCCCACAGCCGCGGCTTTTCTAACACAGGCCACGTTTTATTTCACCCCGCTTGCTCCGACAGTCACTCAAACACTGGTGCCATCAAAGACACCTTTCCCGCCGACCAGTACACCTGAACCGGCAACCGAGACACCTACGATCACCAGCACTCCCAGGGATTGGATGTACACAATGCAATCCGGGTCTCCCAAGAATACCAAAAACTTTGGTCATCCGGAGGATGGCTGTAACTGGGGAGGGATAGCCGGACAGGTCTTCGGTCCCAATGGGGTTCCCCAATCGGATATTGTGGTGGTTGTTACCGGCGAGGTGAAAGGAAACCCGGTTAACCTTATGGGTTATACCGGAACGGCATCACAGTATGGCCCGAATGGTTATGAGGTGATCTTTCCGCATGGGCCCGTACGCACTCAGAAATCGCTGTCCATACGACTACTCGATCTCAAAGGGAATGAGCTTTCGGATAGTTTTTCCTTTGATACGTATTCTGATTGCGCACGGAATCTGGTCGTTGTCAATTTTGTGCTTTCCAGTGACCAGGAATAGAATGGATTGCCGGTTGTGACTTCTCAGACGATCACAATAAAAGACATTCTTTTATTTTCAAAGCAGAGTTGGAAAATCCTGGCGCTTGGTGCCATTCTGGGTGGCGCCATCGGGCTGGGGATATCCTCTTTGTTGAAACCCGATTACGAAGCAATTGCCGTTTATTCCTTTAGTTTTGATTATGCCCGTACCGGACTGATGACCGATATTGAAGAAGACCAGGCGATGGAACTTGCGGGTGATATTGTTCGATCTACCAATGTTTATGACGCGATTACTGAACGGGCGAAAGAACTTGGGATAGCTCTTTCTGATGATGAGTTGCGTGAAGATTTTTCAGCCGAAAGGCGATTCAGCCAATGGTTGTTAAAAGTCAGGCGGTCTGATCCTGAGGAAGCAGCTCTTCTCGCAAATGTATGGGGAGAAGCAGCGCGCACCTCACTTTCCACCGCTCAGCAGGCTTCCTGGCAGGCAGATGCCCTTCACCGGTATATTCTGTCCCTGGAATCCTGCTTTTCGCAAAGTACATCCGGTCTGCCGGCGCAGCCTCTCTGCCAGGCTTCGAATCGTTTGGCGTTGCAGGACGAGGTCAAGAAATCTGGAGAAGACCTGGCAAACTGGAAGGAGATGTCTCAGGGATTTTTCCCTGGCTTGAATTTCTCCTGGGCACAGGAGGCGGAGAAGCCTTTTGCGCCGGTACAATTCTCCAGGGGAAGTGTGATTTTCAGCAGTTGTATGGCCGGTCTTTTGATATCGGCTCTGGTATCCCTTTTTATATTTAAGATCTGATCGATATTATGCGAACCCTAACCCGGCTATCATCTGTCTCCGTGGCAGTACTCTGGGGATTAATGCTCTTATTGCTGCCCATAACCAGTATGCCGGCAGTGCGAGATTTGCTGCATATCAGCGTTATTGCCATGCCCTCCATTTTCGCGTTGGGGCTGCTTCTCATATTCTGGTTGATTCCATATTTCCTGCGTGGCGGTGGATATCCCAGGACGGCGTTGCCGCTATTGGGATTTGTCTTTGCCGTGATGATGTCACTTGCTCTCTCCGGATTGCAGGTCGTTCCAACAATTAAAGGTTCTGGTTTTCTACGTCAGGAAATCTCCGCATTCATTACTTTGTTGGTGGGACTGGCGTTCTTCCTTACAGCCTACTCAAAAATCTCAAAAGAATCCGAGCTGAAAACTGCTCTCATGTGGATCTACCTGGGCGGGGCCATAATGATCCTCTGGTCGTTTGCTCAATCCGCCGCCTGGATGTCATTTGGACGTTATCCCGATTGGATGCGTGACCTTCAGGATATGTTCTCGTTGGGACCTTTGTACCGTCAACGGGCAACCGGGTTCGCGCTAGAACCTTCATGGCTGGCACACATGCTTAATATGCTTTACTTGCCAGTGTGGCTGGCATCTGTGGTTAGCGGGTATTCCGCGTTCAGGTTCCGCCTTTTCAAAAAAATAACATTGGAAATGGTCCTGCTGGCGGGAGGAATTCTGGTTCTGATCCTTACACTGTCACGGGTTGGATGGATCACTTTCTTCTGTATGATCGCCTATCTGGTGATCGGTTGGAATGTGCACCTGGTTCGCTGGTTGCAATCCCGATTTCGAATAAAAGAAGAAAATAGGCGTGGTTCCACTGTTTTGTTATCAATCGGACTGATTCTGTTATATTTAGGCGTTATTGTTTTTGCGGCATTTGGAATGAGCCGGGTTGATCCACGTATGGCTGATCTGTTCACCCCCGGATTCTGGAAACTGAATGACTTGAACCGCTATGCCAACGCGTTGCAATTCGGGGAGAGGGTTGTCTACTGGCAGGCAGGATGGGATGTATTCAATCGTTTTCCTGTTGTTGGAGTGGGGCTGGGAAACGCGGGGCGGTGGTTTGATGAGACAATCCCTTCGTATGGATTGAATCTGATCGAAGTACGGCAGTTGTTATATCGATCGACAGAGCTGCCCAATATCAAAAATTTATGGATCAGGATACTGGCCGAGACAGGATTCGTCGGGTTTGCTTTTTTTATCTCCTGGTTGGGTTCTTTACTTAAACAGGTTATCGGAAACCGAAATTCACGTAACACCTTGCAGAAATTCGCGGCAATTTGGTGTATCTTTATTGTTATTGGTATTGTTCTGGAGGGCTTCAGCATTGATTCTTTTGGAATGCCATACTTCTGGATTTCGAGCGGATTGATACTGGCGATTGATCAAATACAAAGTACGGAAGGAAAAAGAACGCTCGTTCCTTCCCGGGAGGAATCATGAGCAACAAGGCAATTTGGATAATTATCGGAGTGATACTGGCTATAACATGCTGCTGCTGCGCAGCGGGGGTTTTGGGTCTTTACAAATATGTGGAAAATGAGGGAATAACTCACTCAACCACGATTGATGACCTATTCGAGCCGTTAATTGACGAAACGGAAGAAAGTGTGGAAATCCAGATTCCACCGGAAGGAGCCACCATTGATGAGGGCGCGATCGAAACTCGAAACACGCTTGATTCTTCCCTGGTTCCAGTTAATGATCTACGTGAAATTGCTTCACGGTTAAAAGGCATTAAAAATATTCCGGAGACAATCAGCGAACCGGCCCCTGAATATGCAGTGGGCGATTTCAAGGAATTTACGGCAATCAACACGGACACAAATGAGAACTTCAAAGTGGGCACACGTCTGGCGTATGAAACGAAACATGCGTATTTCTGGATCGAGGAAGGCGTGGATTATGACAAGGGGAGTGTTGAAGAATTAGCTCTGGTCTTTGAAAATGAGATATACCCGACTGATCGCGAATTCTTTGGAAGCGAATGGAAGCCTGGGGTTGATGGGGATGATCACCTCTATATTATTTATGCCCGCGGATTGGGAAGCAATATCGCCGGTCTTTTCTCTTCCATTGATTCAATCCATCCGCTTGCCCGACCGGATTCCAATGGCCATGAGACATTCTATATGAGTGCCGACAACCTGTACTTTGGTGAGGAAGACAAGGGAACTCTGGCGCACGAATTTCAACATATGATCCACTGGTACCGTGATCGCAATGAGGACACCTGGCTGAATGAAGGTTTTTCTGTACTGGCGGAGTTCCTAAATGGCTATGACACGGGTGGATTCGATCAGCTCTTTGTTATGAATACAGATCAGCAACTAACAGACTGGCCGGATGACAATTCAATTACACGACCGCATTATGGTGCGGCTTTTCTGTTTGTGAATTACTTTTTGGATCGCTTTGGTGAAAAAGCCACACAGGCAGTTGTAGCCGAACCGGAAAACGGTATGGCTTCCATTGATAAAACTCTTCAGGATTTGAACATCCTTGATCCGGTCTCCCAGGAGACCATAAAGGCGGATGATGTATTTGCCGATTGGGCCCTTGCCATGTTCTTGAAGGATCCTGAAATAGCGGATGGACGATTTGTCTATTCCAATTACCCCGATTCCCCCCAACCGGACGCAACCGAATCAATCCGGAATTGTCCGGTCGATTCTGTTAGTAGAAGTGTGTCCCAATACGGGGTTGACTATGTTGAGATCAAATGCAAAGGCGATCTACTGGTTGACTTTCAGGGTGTGTTAGAAACAGGCGTTCTGGAAGAAAACCCGTACTCCGAAAAATATGCCTTTTGGTCAAACAAGGGTGATGAATCGGATATGACTTTAACCCAGACATTTGATTTTTCCGGACAATCCAAACTTACGATGGAATATTGGACATGGTATGACCTGGAAGCAGATTACGACTTTGCGTATCTGGAATATAGTGAAGATGGCGAATCCTGGACCATTATCCCGACAGTTTCCTGCACATCGGAAAACATTTCGGGGAATAACTACGGTTGCGGTTGGAACGGCAAGAGCGGTGGCTGGGTAAAAGAAACGGTCGATCTTTCGTTCCTGGCTGGAAAAGAAGTCCAACTGCGATTTGAATATATCACGGACGCGGCTGTCAACGGAGAAGGGATGATGTTGGACGATATTGCCATCCCGGAGATCGGATATCAGACGGATTTCGAGAAAGACAATGGCGGATGGGAACCCGCTGGTTTTGTCCGAATCCAAAACAAGTTGCCGCAAACATATAAAGTTTCGCTCATTCAGTATGGGTCACCGACTACGGTAACCTATATCACACTGGATGAGCGAAATCACGCATCTATTCCACTGACAATCGGGAATGGTTCTAAAGGCGCTGTACTGGTGGTCAGTGGGACAACACGGCTTTCACGCCAGAAAGCGGAATATCAGATCAGTATCACTGACACGTCTTTCTAACGTTAATATTTGTAATCAGGCTTTTGGAGCGCGCAGTGCCTGGAGTTGATTCTCCAGCTCGGCGCGCTTTTGATCTCGGGCGTCGGTCAGTTCTTTTTGCAGCATTTGGGCGCGGTCAATAAATTGGCGTCGCAGTTCTACCCCTGTATATGGTGTAAGTAATAAAACAGCGGCGGCACCCAATAACCCGCCGGTAAACGCACCCAACATAAATCCGAAAATCTTACGCATAATTCTCCTCCTGTGGTTAATCTGTGCTTATGGATGATTCTACACGGAAAGTGGTTTCCTGTGAGACCAGGCCATTTTTTATAAAGAAAATGGGAGCCAAACCCGTCAGCCAGAACCCTATCGATCCAAACCGGATCAGGCGTGTGATCAACCCGATCGCTGTGTCATCGTGGGGGAAGATCAATCCAAGACCCGAATAAAGCATAAGTAGACCGGCTGCTCCTGTTATGAACCGCCATATCTTTTGACCGGCTGTCCCCCGGGTTTGAAAAACCAGGCCTGAACGCATTTCCCAATGTCGGATAAAACTTAAACCACCGGCAAATCCCAAAAGTACACCACATCCCGAAAACAAGTCAGCCAACCTTGCCGGGTGGATTGCTCCAACGCGGGCGGAAAGTCTTAACCAATCTGGTGGAATTGTCCATTCACGAAGAGAATGGATGGCGAGAATCCCACCCAGAAGCAGCGCCATTGTTATCAGGGCTACAGGAATAAAACCGGTGATAGCGGGCTTGTTTTCCAGCCATCTGTTTACTGGTTGGTTTAAAACAAGCCAACAAATCAGAATTAATAATCCCAGACTCCATCCACCGAGAACATCGGCCAGGAAATGGACACCCAGATAAACGCGGGATATTCCTATCATCAGGATAAGAAAAAGAGACGCCAGGATGGAGGAGAGGCGACGATTGTGGATTCCAAGCAAGCCCCAGAATACGGCAGCTTTTTGGGAATGACCGGAGGGGAATCCAAATGATGACTCCGCCGCATAAGCCTGAACATTCGGGTCGATCCAGTAGGGACGAGGGGTGTGAAATCCCAATTTCAGAAGAAGGTTTAAACTGGAAGTAAAGAGTAGTGCCAGTCCCAATCCGGCTCCAAGTTTTCGATTAAAGCACCAGTATATAGCTGCTATGAAAAGTAACAAGAATTGTTCCGTGCCCAGAAAACTGAACACATTCATCAAAGGAAGAAGCCATTCTCCGAGATTTTGTACTATGATATTGATCTGTGTATCGAATAGTATCATTGGGATTCGATTGTCTAGCTGAATATGAAAAACTGCCTTATTGTACACTCAATCTATGGTCGATAATTCGCCCAGACTCTGGGATCACTACTCGATTGTCATGATACTGGTCTGCATCTGGCTGCCGGCTGCGCTGCTGCAATCCACGGGCTGGGCAGTCGGGTTGGATCAGGTTGAGTTACTGGCATTGGTAGGCGCAGCGTTAGGCCTGTTACTCGGGATGTCAAGGCTTAGTTCGGCGCTGGCCAATCTCTTCTTCTTCATTCTTTCCATCGTGATCCCCCTATGGCTTTTGGTATTGCGCATGACACCGGATGGGGTTTGGTCAACCCGGCTGGCTTCTATTGGACAGCGGGCGAATCTGGCCCTTTCCCAGGCTATTAACGGACAGGCAGTTCAGGATCCGTTGATCTTTGTCATGTTTTGCGCCTATTTCTTCTGGGCAATTGGTTATTTCACCGGATTCGGATTTACCCGACGGTGGAATCCCTGGCAGGGATTATTGGCCGCTGCGGGCATATTTGGCGTGATTGATTTTTATGCAAAATCATCCACGTTGACATCCTGGCTGGGTGCTTCCTTGCTCTTCCTGCTCTTCCTGCTGGCTTCCCGTCTTTTCTGGTTGAACCGCAGGTTGGTTTTGGAAAGCGAAGGTTATCGGGTGGAACGGGAAGCCGGTGAATCAATTTCCCGGTTATCCGCTGTTCTTGGTATTCTGCTGGTTTTTGTCGCGTGGAACCTGGAAACCATCATACGGTCATTTACACCCGGGACGAATGAATATGAGCGTGTATCTGAATTTTGGCAGAATATTCAGATGAGTCTGCAGAATAATTTTGTTTCACTTCAGGGAACCACGACTTTAACCGGTACATATCCGGGTGGGATGGAATTGGGAAATCAGACACCTGAAGACCCAAGTCCGGCATTCCTGGTGGAACTTGTGGAGGGTCCTTTACAAGACTCAAAATACTACTGGCGGGTTAAATACTTCTATGAGTACCGGGATGGACACTGGCATGCGCCGGGTTTTGTGGATAATGATAAGACTGCTTTCACAGCAGAGGATTATACAAATTCACAATACCTCAATAATCTTACAACCCGGTATTTCTGGCAGTCCGCAGACGGTTCGGTTATTCCATACGCGGGTCGTTTTTCATCTATGGACATTCCCTTCCGGTTGGCAACAACGGATAGACCGGCGGGACAACCGGGTGACGTTCAGGTATTTCCGTTGAACATGCTCAACGAAGGGGATGTGTTTCATGTAGAGAGTGCCCTTTTTACCGGTTCACAGATGGATCTGCGAGAGATGCAATACTCCATACCTGCCGATGTATCTTCAAGCAGTTTGCAAATTCCTGATACAGTGCCGGCAAGGGTCAGGGAACTGGCTGCTCAGATAGCTGTTGGAAATACAGTTGCAGAACGCGTAATGAATATTACCCGGTATATGCGTACTCAGTATAAATACAATAACCGGATTTCCTCGCCGCCACGGGGCCGCGACCCTGTGGACTGGTTCCTTTTTGAAAAGAAAGAGGGGTTTTGTACCTATTTCGCCTCGGCAGAGGTTATTCTTCTACGCGCGGCTGGTATTCCGGCTCGCATGGCAGTGGGTTACAGCCAGGGCGAACGAATGGAGAACACCTATCTTGTCCGGCTAAATGATGCTCATACCTGGCCGGAAGTCTATTTTCCGGGGATCGGGTGGCTGCCTTTTGAACCAACCTCGAATGAAGGTGAACCACCATATTCTTCCACCCCTGAGAATGACCAGGATGTCAATGATGACCTCACGCCAGAAGAACGCCGAGGCAATGTGGAAGAGATCCCTCAGAGCGAAATCGTCCCGCAAATACCTGAGACAGAAATAGAACCGATAATTCGCAACGTGTGGATGGTCTATGTGATCATTGCTTTGCTCGCAATACTGGTTTTGACTGCATTATGGTGGTTTTTCAGAAAAAAGGTTCGCTTGAAAAAGCTGCGGTTGCCTTCTGTATTGTTAAGAGTATTGCGGTATTTGCGTTTGCCGGTTCCGCGTTGGTTGAACTGGTTGGATTGGTATTCAAGTCTGACCCCTCTGGCTTTGAAGTATTACTGGATCGAGAAGTCATCCATCTGGTTGGGTGTTATAACCAGAAAGCCTGTAACACCGGCTGATCTGCTCTCTGTACTGGCTGCAGAGTTCCCGGCTGGTAAAAAGGACATTCACTTGTTCTGGAATGGTTTATATGCAGAATTGTACAGCCCGGACTTGAATTATCCTTTACAGCGGTGTATTGCCGCAGGTACAGGTTTGCAGAACCTCGTCATAACCGGGGCTTTCTCCCGGTTATGGCAAAGGGACTCGTCATAGTATTCCTTCAGAGATTACTATTCAACGATTTCAATGGCACTGGTTCCATCGACGATCAGTACCCTGACACCCAGAGCCAGGCAGGCTGCCAGATCGTCCCGTCGGTTGACCAAATCAAAATAATCCTTCGAGAGAAAGAGTACTTTATTGAGGGTCATCTTATCAGGGTCATAGCCGGTATCTACCCAAACACCGTCTTTTTGCGTGAAAGTGCGTGCCCCGACTGTCTTGATGATCTGTTCAACTTCGTTTGAGACTTCCGGTACAGCTATGGAACCGGCAAGTTTATTTTGCTCCCGGGCTGTTTGAACGGCATCCATGCCGGAAACGGCGGCTGAAGGCGCGGCTTCCATCCTGTTAAATGTCTCCTCCGATACCCGTTCCTGATCGGCTTCTCCCCAGACACCCGGTTCAGTGACCAGGTATGAAGTATAGGGTGTGACAATACCATAACGAATACTCAATTTCACGATCTGGTCCACCGTCTCCCGGTCATTCCCTTCCAATCGGATCTGGTTCAACAGAGAGCCGATCTTACGGGCGGCCCACAGGCGGGGAAGCGCCGATTCCGGTGAGGGTTCTGAAGCACTTTCTTCTGTGAATAATCTGTTCTGAAATTTAAAAACCTGCCGCCTGCCATTGACCTGCCCGGAAAGCGTGATGTTGGCTTTTCCACCATCCTGATAGCGTCCGGTTACCAAAAGCTGGCTTCCCTGGAAAAGGTCTGGGAGTGGTTGAGGGTACAGATCATACACATTCACACCCTGGATGTCCAATTTAAGGTCGGTCAAAACAGGGGTCGATATCTTTTCATAGAATTCTGAAAGCACCTGGTCGACCGGTTGCTCCGGATCGATATATGTGCTTGCGCCATGATGTTCCTGACTAAGGGAATCCAATAGAACTGTATCCACATCATATCCTACTCCAAAGGGGAACACACGGATGTTTTCTTCGGCATCAAGGGCGAAGTTCCGAAGGATCTGCTTAGAATCGCGGACCCCAACTGTCGGCTGCCCATCTGTAAGGAAAAGCAGGTAAGTGGGACGTTCATTGTCGACTGCCTGTATTGCTTCCAATAGCGCCTGGTTGATGTCTGTGCTTCCACCGGCAGATAATCTATCAATCCATTTTTTTGCCTGTCCAGCGTCTGCTGATGGAGACATCCCCCGGGAGAAATGTTCAACACTGCTGCTGAATGATGTGATGTGAAATCGGTCGCCATCACCCAGATGATCCAAAACATAACGGGCGGCTGAACGAACCTGCCTGATCTTTTCTCCCTCCATGCTGCCGGATCGGTCAATTACCAGCAAAATGTCTTTATCCACCCGGGTTGTTTCAATGCCCGGACGTGGGGCTGCCAGAAGGACAAAGAAACCATCCGGGTCTTCGGCATCGCGTCCATCACGGAATGAGAGTAGATGGAGCGTTTCTTCCTCTCCGGATGAGAAATAAAGTGTAAAGTCAGTATCTGGTTTGGTATTTGAATCCTCATAACTGACGACAGCCGCATGTGGATTTCCCTTCTGGATGTCCACAGTATGGCTTGGTGAATAAACCGCCTGAATGGGATCCGAAGTCTCCAACTCGACCGTGATAGATACTTTTTCAAGCGGGAGAGCGGAGAACTTTTCTGTATTCAATGGGTAGGTGTATTCGACCAGCCCATTTTCAGCGAGTAATGTCTGGGAGTATTCCAGTTCAATCCGGCGTTCATCGCCGGGTGCGATGGGATAAATACTGGCTTGAAGCGCTCCTCGTCCCGCGTATTCCAGTAATGCCGGATCCCGCATATCGCGCACGATACTCTCGTACGTTTCTTTGGCTTCATCGGCGGAAAGTATATGCCCATCGACTGGTTGACCTTCAATCCACATCGTAAACTGTTGGACAACAGCTTCCACGGGGAGTGGAAACAGATATGTCCCTTCGATTGTCTGTTCACCTGTATTTTGAAATACCTGGTCTATATGCGTTACTGCCAGTTGGTCTTTTATTCGCACCGTAACAATATGCTCCTTGACCGTCAGGGGGCTGCTGGTGAGTGTGATAACAGGCGGGGGGCAGGGAAACGGGTCGCAGACCGGTACTTCCGGGATTATGAAACCATCCGCCAACACCGAACCGACGTTGGATAGAAGAAAAGACACGGATACGGTCAAACGGATTAACCAGCGGATGCGCATAATAGCCTCCTGATAATTTTTCTATCAGATGGACGAAATTCGTTGCTCTTTTGTTCCAATGACCTCAGGAAGTACGGTAACTATCGTTTTGTCGATCCCACATTTGTTTGTATAAGCCGGTTTGTTTGACCAGTTCATTATGACAGCCTCGCTGGATGATCTGACCATTTTCTAATACCAGTATTTCATCATAGTCTTCCATTGAAACCAGGCGATGTGTGGCAATAAGACAGGCTACTGTATTCGAATGTTCAAAGAGTGTTTTTAAAATTTTTCTCTCAGAAGTCACATCCAGATTGGAAAGGGGTTCATCTGCCAGTAAGAAGGTGCGATCCATAACCAGGGCACGGGCAATTATTAGTCTTTGTCTCTCACCGCCGCTGACCTGTTTTCCATTGTCACCCAACCATGTATCGAGTGCATGCGGAAGGCTGGCAAACCAGTCTGACAGACCCACATCATGGATGGCTCTGATAATGCGCAGATCATTGATTTGCGGCAACGCCAGCCTGAAATTCTCCCGGATGGACCCGGAGAAAAGGTATCCTTTTTGTTGAATGACTGCCTGCCAGGAACGTGTTGTATAACCATCAATTTGTGTTAAATCTGTTTCATCCCAGAAAACTGTACCAACCGAAGCCGGTAGGTATTTTTGGAGAATTCTAAATAGTGTAGTCTTTCCGCTGCCACTTGGCCCGACGAGAGCGATCTTCTCTCCTTGATGAAGTTCGAGGTTTATACCCTTCAGTGCCGGGTGATTCGCACCGGGATAAGTGAAATCCAACCCGGTGACCGTAAGCCTGCGAGGTTTAGCGATGGGTGCGATACACTTTTCATCAACAACCGGTAATGGGCGATCAGTTAATTCAAATAGTCGTCCGGCAGAGGCCAGGCTTGTTTCCACCCTGACGGAGGCGGATGGTAGTTGACTGACAGGCTCAAAGCCGGCGAGGGTTACGAGCGCTAAAACAGCAAGCGTCACACCATCAATTCTCCCTGCCTGAACAAGCTGTACTCCATAAAAAAGAATGGCTGCCAGTGTCAGGTTTGAAAAAAGAACACCGGACGCCAGAGATAAAGATTGGAAATGACTTATGGCAAGGTTGTTCATCCGCAGAGCCGCGGAAGCCTGCCTTACCCTGCCCATGTGGCGCGATTGCGCACCGGACATTAGTATCTCCGCCGTATTTCGTATTGTGTCCATTGTTACAGCAGCCATTTCACCGCGGGAGGATACCAATGCTTCCGATCGCTTTCGGGTAAAAAATTGAATCTGAATGGATAGCACAAAACCTGTGAGGATCAGGCCACCGGCAAGTAATGCTGCCAGACTTATTCCATACTGCAGGGTGAACAGACTGATTCCCAGTGTGATGATCACGGCTGAAAGGGGTGGGGCTATGCCGCGTACGTAGAAATCCTCGAGGTTTTCAATGTCCTGTGCCGATCTTGCCAACAGGTCGCCGGCTTTGATGTCTTCAATCGCACCGGGGACACGCGGTTCAATGGAACGAAAGAACCACCCTCGAATTCGGGCAAGAAGGTGGAAATTGGCCGAATGGGAAACCAGACGTTCCAAATATCGGAATAGACCACGGCTGATACCAAAAGCGCGTACCCCGACGATGGCAACCTGAAGCTCGGCAATTGATGGTTGCAGCGCGGCTGTGGCGATCAACCAGGCTGAAGTACCCATCAGCCCGATATTAGCCGCTGTGGTGGCAACCGACAGCGTCAGGGAGAGGAGAATCTCTTTCCTGTATGAATGGGCAAATGGCAACAATCTATGGACGATTGATCGCTTTTGAGTTGCTGGTTGCATCGTGGTGGCAGATTTGCCCGGGCTCATTGTGGCTCCCGGTTGATAAGGTTGATATATGCAGGGCAATCACGCAGCAAATCCGAATGCCGTCCAGAACCAACAAGCCGGCCGTTATCCATTACAAGGATCCGATCAGCAAATTGCGCAGTTTGACGACGGTGAGCGATCACAATGCTGGTGCGGTTTTGCTGCAGACGGGAGATGGAAATATCCAGTTCTGCTTCTGTTATGGGGTCCAGGTGAGTGGTTGGTTCATCGAGAATTAAGAGGGGCGCGTTTTTCAAAAACGCGCGGGCTAAAACCAGACGTTGGGACTGTCCACCGCTGAACCCGTATGTATCTTCCCCAAGAGGGCTTTCCAATCCCGCAGGAAGGGATTTCACGAAATCGAGGAGACGAGCATCCTCTAAAGCTTGTTCAAGTTGGTGGTCTTTTGCGTCTGGCAAGACAATTGTCAGGTTTTCGCGGATGGTCGTGTTGAAAAGAGCTGCCGGCTGATTGACAAAAGAAATGCCCGCACGCCATGTGTCTACCGGAATGGAACGGATGTCGACTCCATTCCAGGTTATCAACCCTTGCCGGGGTTGAATGAAACGAAGAAGCATTGCAGCCAGTGTACTTTTGCCTGATCCATTTAGACCAACTATGGCAAGTTTTTCCCCCGAATGGATGCCAAATGAGACTTGAGTGATCGCGTCTGTTTCCCGTCCAGGGTAGGCGTATGAGACATTTTCAAATCGGATCTCGAATTCATTTGCGAAAAGTGGAGTTGAAACAGAATCATTTTTTTCCGTGGTCTGGTCTATATCACTTTCCGGCTCATCCATAATGGCGAAGATGTGTTTTGCCGCTGAAATTCCATTCTGCGCGGAATGGAATCGCGCGCCGAGTTGGCGCAAGGGAAAATAGAATTCCGGAGCAATGACCAGGAAAAAGAAAGCCTGTTGAAATTCCATTTGTCCATACATCAGACGGATACCGATCTGGACAGCAATGACTGCCACACTCAAGGTCGCAGCCAGTTCCAGAACGAAAGCAGATAAA
Organism: uncultured Leptolinea sp.; assembly: GCA_964446955.1. Classification (GTDB taxonomy): domain Bacteria; phylum Chloroflexota; class Anaerolineae; order Anaerolineales; family Anaerolineaceae; genus Leptolinea. Next base: position 1,188,495 of record CAYUQJ010000001.1, on the reverse strand, counting down.
AACGCAACACGCAAAACCTTGAGAGTCGCGTTACGGTAAATTTCGCCGACACGGTCAAGCTGTGTTGCATGGTCCAGACTGCGCCCCAAATTTTTCAGTTCGGTCAATCCCCGGAGAGAATCATGGAAAAACGCGCTCATGCGGCTGAACGCATCATATTGGCGGTGGGTTAATATCTCGGTAGTCCGACCGATCAGGATCATGAAGACCGGAATGAGCGGGGCTGTTACCAGGAGGATAATGGCCGATAGAATGTCCAGAGGAAAAACAATGATGAGTATACTGACAGGCAATATAGCACAAACCACAAGCTGGGGAAGATACTGGCTGAAATAAGAATCAAGTGAATCAACAGCCACTGTGGCTGTGTGCACCATGTCTCCGGCTTGCCGTTGTCCGGAATAGGCAGGCCCAAGGCGAAGGATTTTTTCGGATAAGCGTATTCTTAATGAAGCCCGTATGTTTTCTGATAGGACGGCCGCGCTTTGTTCATTGATATAGACCAGGATTGTTCGAAGAATGATTGTGATGAGCAATAACAAAAACGGGGTGGTAAATTTATCAAGCGAAGATTGGGAGATATGCGCCATGTTTAGAATATCAGAAAGAACCCACGCCTGATATATGACCGCAATACCACCGGCAATTGCCGAAACCAGAACGGCGACAAACGGGATACGCGCTGAAACTGCCAGTGAGTTTAACCGGCGATTGAAAACCATGCTTATAATTTTGCCTGACGGCATCCATTCCGTCAACCAGGTATATACGCAAGACCCCGGATACTCTCCCGGGGTCTTGCTTTTTTTTGATCAAGCCGGAACATTCGCTGGCTGGGTTGACGGACGCGGATTTTCTTCCCGAAATACCTCACCGGCATCACGCAGGGTTTTCATCGCCCGGGTTAGAATCTGCCGGACTTCTCGGTTCACTTCCCGAATTTCCTCAACAGTGTCTTTTGCCTGTTCCATGTCTGTTACTTTGAAACTGTCATCAAATCCTTCATGGCGGCGGATTAAATTACCGGCGCGGTCATAAGCCAGGCGGGCATCAGCCAATTGCCGGTTAAATTCCGCCACTGCCTGGTCCAAATCCTCTGTATCTTTGCCGTTTTCACGTGCTCGCGCAATCAGTTTTGATATCCGATTTTCTGCCTGGTCTGCTTTTACAAGGATATTTTCAAATTTTTCATGGTTGCTTTTTTCACGATTTAATGCCTTTGTCAGCAATAATTCACGGGCTTTTTCACTCATTTCTTCCGGTAGTAGTGGTTTGTCCGTATCTGGTGTTGTTTGCGGCGGTGGAGTGTCATCGGCTTTTGACATGGCAGATACATATCCTGATGTTGATGCCGCGGCTATTCCAGAGAGTAGGGTCGCGATAATCAGAATTCCGATAAGTTTGAAGTTTTTTTGTTTTGTTTTCATAACAGCTCCATTTCGTAAGATTTTGTTAACCAAAACCATTTTAGAAAGGAAGCGTTATCGGAATGTTGTATGGGTGTAATCAGACTGTAAAAACTAGAATTCAAGAAGATGTAAAACATCATCCAGGGCTGCCTGGAAGACTTCGGCCATTATGCCCTCATCCACACTGTAAGGACCACCCAGAACGCCATCGCCGCACAGTTTCCGGGTTTCTACAGCATTGGGCAAACCATTGATCTTGATGGGCGGCTTGGGTTCCAGTGGAAGCTCTGTCACCCGGTTGAATGAAAAAGCTTCGCCCCATCCACCGTGGTCCATTGAAAGTCCATGCTTCATGCAAACAGCTTCCACGCTATGTGATTCCCACCAGGAATACCAGGCGACCTGGATATGCGGGAGCGAATTGGCCACATCCACAAGATGAGCAGCCACACCGTTGTTGCCGCCATGTCCATTAAGGATCAGAAACCGTTTAAAACCAACACCAGATGCAGACCGGATAATGTCTTCCGCAACCCGTATCAAAGTCTCAAGACACAGAGAAATTGTTCCCGGATAAGAAAGAAAATATGGTGAAATGCCATAATTGACTGGCGGACCAATCAACACACCGGTTTGCCTGGCAGATGCATCCGCAAGAGCTAATGGAATTCGCACATCTGTCAGAAGTGAGAGATACCCATGCTGCTGACATGCGCCGAGAATGAACATCAGGCGGTCATCTTTTGAGAGGTACGTTTCCACGTCCATCCAGTTCAGGTCTTCCAAACGCACTGGTGCCTCCTTGCTTGATTCACTTTATTTTACCTGTTTGGGGCAATGAAATAAACCGGAGCCGAATTTTTTCTCGGCCCCGGTTTTTGTTAATCAAACGTATTATCGGAGGTTTTACCCTACCACGTTAACCAATCGACCGGCAACATAGATCACTTTTTTCGGTGATCTTCCTTCCAGGGCACGTTGAACTGAACTATTGGATAAGGCGGCAGCTTTTGCTTCCTCTTCGGAGACCGAGACGGGAACAACAAGGCGGTCGCGAACTTTACCGTTTACCTGAAGCACCAGTGTTATGTTCTCATCGGCGGCTGCTTCTTCATCGACGACCGGCCAATTCTGGGTGTGAATGGAATACGCCTTACCAAGGTGTGCCCATATCTCTTCCGAGATATGCGGCGCGACAGGGGCCAACATCCGAAGATAAATGTCAACAGCTTCATCCCAGGCCTTGGATGGACCAGGAAATTCCGCACGGAATTTCTGCATCTCGTTAAGCAATTCCATCAATCCTGAAACGATCGTGTTGAATTCAAAGTTGTCAAAATCTCGCGTAACAGCCCGCAAGGTTTGATGTAGTTTACGCCTCAGGTTCTTTTCAGCTTCTGGTGAAGGTGAATTGCCCTTGGATTTCTCGAGGCAACTGGTCCATACACGGCGCAGCCAGCGGACGGTTCCATCGATACCCGTTTTGTTCCATGGCGCGCCCAGATCCCAACGGGCGAAGAACATGAGATATGCGCGAACAGAATCGGCCCCGTATGATTTAACCAGATTATCCGGGGAGACGACGTTCCCCCTGCTCTTGCTCATTTTTTCCGAGTCTTCACCCAGAACAATGCCCTGGTTGCGCAGGGTCAGCATTGGTTCGGGACCTTTCGCAATGCCCATATCACGCAGGGCTTTCTGGAAAAATCGGGTGTATATGAGGTGCATGGTGGCATGCTCAATACCACCGGTATAGACATCGACGGGTGCCCAGTAATCGTATTCGGCAGGGTCAAAAGGACCCTCATCGTAGTCAGGGGAAAGGTAGCGCAGATGGTACCAGGATGAGCACATGAATGTGTCCATGGTGTCTGTTTCACGTTCAGCCGGCCCGCCGCATTGTGGACAGGTGGTTTTTTTCCAGGTGGGGTGTAATTTAAGTGGACTTTCACCAGTAGGTTTCCATTCCACATCGTCTGGAAGTAATACCGGCAGTTGGTCATCCGGCACAGGAACAACGCCGCATTTTTCACAAAAGACCATGGGGATGGGTGCGCCCCAATAGCGTTGCCGGGAGATCAGCCAGTCGCGGATGCGGAAATTTGTTGTCGCGTGGCCAGTTTTTTTGTCCTCGAGAAATTTGATCACCCGTGACATCGCCTGATCTTCTGGAGTACCGGTCAATTCACCGGAGTTGACCATACGGCCTTTTGCCGGCACAGCTTCCGTCATCGTGTCAGCTTTCAGTTCCGGATCTCCTTCGGCCTGAATGACAACACGGATAGGGAGATCAAATTTGCGGGCAAATTCGAAGTCACGTTGATCATGGGCGGGGACGGCCATAATGGCGCCAGTCCCATACGTCATCAGAACATAGTCCGCGATCCAGACAGGAATCTTCTCTCCGTTCACCGGATTGATCGCGTAACCGCCTGTAAAGACTCCGGTTTTCTCCTTGTCAGCTGCTTCGCGTTGAATGTCAGTCTGACGGATGGTTTCTGCCAGGTAGCCATCGACCAGACTTTTTTGGTCGGGAGTGGTCAATTTGGATACCAAAGGATGTTCGGGTGCCAGTACCATAAAGGTCGCGCCCCAAAGGGTATCAGGCCGGGTTGTGAAAACCTCAAGCGGATCACCCTGTTCCGTACGGAAGGTGACAGCCGCACCCGTCGATTTCCCGATCCAGTTGGTCTGAAGGGTTTTCACCCGTTCCGGCCAGTCGATGGAACTGAAATCCAGCAATTCTTCTGCATAAGCTGTGATCTTAAAAAACCACTGATTCAGGTTTTTCTTGATCACAGGTGTATTGCAACGTTCACAATGCCGATCATCACCCCATACCTGTTCACGTGCCAGTGTAGTATTGCAATTCGGGCACCAGTCAACCGGCGAATGTTTGCGGTAGGCTAACCCATGTTTGTAGAGCTGGGTGAAGAACCACTGGGACCATTTGTAATATTTTGGATCAGCAGAAACAGCTTCGCGCCGCCAGTCAAACATGCCCCCCATACTTCTCAGTTGGCCGCGCATCCGTTCGATATTCGCGTATGTCCAGGTCTTGGGGTGTATGTTCTTCTTAATGGCCGCATTCTCTGCCGGCAGCCCAAAGGCATCAAAACCCATGGGAAAGAGAACATTGAAACCTCGCATCCGCATATAACGCGCGCGGGCATCCGCGGGAGTCATGGCATACCAGTGACCGATATGAAGATCTCCGGACGGGTATGGGAGCATGGTTAACGCGTAATGTTTGGGTTTATCCGGATTGATATCCGAATGGTATAACCCGTCTGTATCCCATTTTTTTTGCCAGCGGGGTTCAATTTCTCCGGGATCGTATGTTGGGATTGAAACCTGACTCATAATCGTCTCCAGAAAATAAATTAAATAAAAAAGTCCTCCGCCGTCAGGGGCGAAGGGACTTTCTCCGTGGTACCACCCTGCTTGCCTGAAATTTCAAGCCGCTCTGGACGCTGTATCGGGCGTACCCGCCGCGGCTAATCGGTTCACCTCGGCTGCATACCGGTGTACGGTATGACGGGCGAGTTCTGCCTTATGTGTTCCGTTACACCTGCCGGGTTTACACCTTTTACCCGGCTCTCTGACGGATGGCGTACTACTCCCGTTTTGTGTGGACCCAGAGGGATTCGAACCCTCGGCCTTCTCAATGCCATTGAGACGCGCTCCCAACTGCGCTATGGGCCCATTCAATTGTTAAACTACTCTGCGTTTCGATCCCAATCCAGTGGACCTGGAGGGATTCGAACCCTCGGCCTCTTCAGTGCGATTGAAGCGCGCTCCCAACTGCGCTACAGGCCCAACTCCAGAGTGACAAGATTGTACCTGAGGGGTTATGGGTTGTCAAGAGGGCGCTTTAGATCACAAATATGGCTGCACAAGAAAGGGAGAAGACACAAGCCAATACGTGGGCTCGTATTCAGATGCAATTAAATAGACCGATGGTTTTGCGAAGTTACAGAATAAAACGATAAGGTGAATTACAAACTTTATAAACGGGAGTTAGAGTTAAAAGTAAAAGGAACTGCCTGGTTTTTTTAGACAAAGCAGTTCCTTTTATTACCGTCCCCTTACGGTGCGAATGATCTAAAGTTGGTAATTTTTTCGCCAGTGACCTTTTTGATTTTTCCGGTTACGTCTGAAGCAAATTTTTCTGAAAAACCTTGATACTGGCATATGTCAATTACTATTTGACAAATGTATTGATGATGTTATATTTAGGTATCACAGGGTGGTGTTCAGTTAATCCCTATCTGCAAAAGACTATACAACATAAAAATCCCAAAAGATTGCAAAGAACTTGCAAAATTGTGGCAAATCTATGGATAACGAAGAATTTCTCCAACATCCGGGAATTACAAACAGCGATGTTTATCAATTACTAAGGAAATTCCATCAGGATGAATTCCTGGAGAATTCAAAATTGCGGCAACTTTACCTTGTTCAGAAATGCCGCAAGGAAAATCCACTTTTTTCCAATAGTCAGTCCCTGAGGTTTGTTTTTTCGCAGATATTGCTCAAGATGGAACAGGGATCAGAACGTCAACAGCATTACGCCTATATATTAAAAGGACGTTTTTGGAACCGGTACTCAATCGTTAAGATGACTACATCTGGCGAGATGGATCAAATTTCGCCGCGTACGTTCTCCAGTGAACAAAATAAGGCTGTGTCCGCATTTTGCAATGTCCTTACTGAAGAAGAACAGTTGTTGGTTAAACAACATTCGTATTCGGGAAACCCTGTAACCGCATTATCTGTCAACAGAGGGCAGGAAGCAAAAGATCTTGAGCGTATTCAAGAAACAACCTCAAGTATGAAATCCGCAGAAAATGCTTTTCGTGGAAGATCAACGAAAATTCTCGGATTTGTTATTCTCATTTTTTTGTTTATCTTGATACTTGTTATCCGTCCTGGAAAGCTGGATGAGAATCTTTCGTTGAAAAATTCTGCGGCAATACCAGAATCAGTTGTCAGCACTGAGAAAAGTGACACAAATAATTCTGATGATGCAATGTCGGATAACGCATATTATGGTTCTGAATCATTTCCTGTAACTGTAACAAATGACCAGTTTTTGAGAAGCCAGGGTGTGGTTGTGTTCGATAGTGATTTGACACCTGGAATTTTGAACAATAAGGTACGATCTATCGCCGTTTCTTCAAAAGGTATATGGATTGGCTACTTTGCAACGGATCAGAATCCGATAAGCGGGGTCAGTTACTATAACAAAGAGAATAAAACCATCATGACCTGTAACCAGGCTGTGTTTACCAGTGGGCAGAATATCAATGATATTGTTATTGACCGGAATAACAATGTCTGGGTGGGAATGGAAAAGGGCGGAATAGCATCTTTTGATGGAAAGACCTGGCGCTTATATACCACAAAGGATGGATTGCCATCTGATTGGATATACGGCTTATTTGTTGACGAAGACAATTCCATCTGGGCCGCGACATATAAAGGTGTGGCCTATTATAAAGATGGCGTGTGGACGACGAAGTTCTCTGTTGAGAATGGTTCGCTGGTCAATGACCGGACCCATTCGATTGCGATTGATAAATTTCGAAACATCTGGATTGGTTATATCGAAGATGGTTTAAGTGTTTATCGTTCTGAATCGAAAAGTTGGGAACACTTTTCTCAAGCCTCCGGCCTGTCAGGAAATTATGTGCGGGGTATAGTTTTCTCATCGGATGAAAACGGTACTAACTCTTCCTGGATTGCCACTTATGATGGAGGGGTTAGCCGTTTTGAAAATGGCACCTGGACCACGTTCACGAAAGACAACGGGCTTCCAGGCAATGAAGTAAGAGATATTAAATGTGACAAATTTGGCCGCGTATGGGTTGCTACTTCCAACGGTGTTTCTTATTATGCCAATGGGCAATGGAACCCGTACAACAATCTTGATACGTATGATCTTTCGTTTGGGACAAATTGCGATGGCCGAACGGATTATTGTATTAATGACGATAATCTTTGGACGGGCACCAATAGTATGGGCATTACCCATTCACACACTCCATTGACCAATAAGGGCGTGGATATACTGAAGGTTTGCTTTGTGGAGCAAAGTGGGAATGAGGTATGCCCGGATTTGATTTTTGATCCGGCATTAAACACAGTCATTGCCAATCACCCGGATCCACTGAATCCGGGAGATAGTTTTTATATGAAGGTGACGGTATCACCATACAGGCCAAACCAGTTATTGGAGAGTAGGGGGGATATGCTAGTCAATATTGATGCCGATGAAACCATGCGGTTTGGGGCATGGACTCATATCCCGGTGTTGGGCTCGATTGAATCTGGACAGGAATTTACTTTTATTGATACAAACAATCCGTTTGTTGTACCTGAATTGGTTGGTCTGAATTCGGCTACGTATCAAAGCACCTGGAGAACGTGGATGCATACCCGGATGATAGGTCCGGTGATCAGAATCACGTTTACAATTGTGAATAATGCACCATAGTTTTTTAAAGTCCAACATCATTTTGGGTTGATGGATCGAGCTGGATTAAAAATGGTTATGGATTGGTTGATGAAATGTTTCATTGTTCCTGATCACATAATCAAAAGAAACTGATCCGAATGGGGAAAAGGGAAGAATCAACCTGTAATATGCAGGTTGAATTTTTGGGTATGTTTTTTATCCATTACTAATGAATATTCACCAATAGTTTTATTTGAAAAAAAATTTTTTGAGGAATCATAAAAATTGATGAATTGTGTAATGAAGTAATTGATCTGGCAAAACAATTGGCTCCGGTGTGGCTGTACTATTAGCGCACCACGGACTCTTAACCGTTGGACAAAAATTGGCTGAAGCCTATGATTCAACACTAGCCGCAGAGAATACCGCGCGACTTGTGATCTGGACGCGTCAACGAGTTCAAAAGAAATCACTCTGGATCCGGAGATCCAGTCACAGGTGAGGAAGTCGTATATTACCTATTATCATCCTGTGGTGAATGAATAAAGATTGTTCAGGGAAACCTTAAATGAGTAAAAAGAAGAGGATTGGTCACTCGACCAATCCTCTTCTTGCCCAATCCTTACCGATCATCAGCGTGATATCCATGGGTGAATCAGGTATATATTTCGTCTCAATCCGGTAGGAATCAACTTCAAAGAGATCTGCCAGAAATCGTGTGGTATAGACCATACCGGTGTAATTCTTTATGTAGGTCACAGTGGATGAACCGGTTGATGGCGCAACACCTGTAACATTAACACCTTTTTGACGCAGATATTCTGCTGTCTTCTCGCCCAATCCATCAACACGACTTGCGTCACTGATCTCGACCCGAGCGCCTTCCTCTTTTAGAATGACAGCCCAATCATCTCCATATAACTGTCTGCCTTCCGGGATTATGGAGCCGGCAAATATTGAATCGCGCAGCGTATGGATTCGCTCGGGAACAGGGACCAGGATATCCAATCCTTCCGGTGATTTCGCAAACCGGACCATATGCGTGTCAATAACACCCTTGGTTATATTCTCTACGGGTATCTGTTCTGCCAGGTGCGCAAGCCGGATGATCTGATCCAATGTCAGGTTTGTACGGATTCCACCGGATAGCTCCTGGTAGAGTTCCGGCGCTTTCGCAACCAGGGTGGGCAGCATATTCAAGTTGACCACTTGATTGCGGATAGCCATAACCACTTCCTGCTGGCGGGCTGCACGGTCGAAGTCATCATATTCCGTGTAACGGTTTCTGGCGTATGCCAGGGCAACTGCTCCGCTCAAAGTCTGGGTTCCCGGTTCAAGGATTACCGTATTGCCAGGACCGACCGGATCGACCTTGATGGGATTTTTAATCTTCATGTCCAAACCGCCAAGGGAATCAATGAACTGAACGAACGCGTTGAAATCGATTTGCGCGTAATAATCGATTGGGACACCTAGGAAGTTCTCAACCGTTTCACGGGCGAGTTGCGGGCCACCGCCTGGAAGCTGATATCGTTCGCCCAGAAAGTAGGCGGTGTTGATTTTGTAGTAATCAAATCCCGGTATCACCGTCCACATATCTCGGGGGATGGAAAGGATACCAGCCGTTTTGGAAAGCGGATCCACGGTCAATAACATCATGGAATCGGACCGCGGAGTGTCGCCAGCTTCCCAGTCACGGTAATCCAACCCGAGAAGCAGGACGGTAACACGTTTTGTCCCATCCCATTGGACTGGAGTTGGTTCGATCTTTGGGGCAATATAATGGGTGGGAACAGACGTTCCGCCGACTATGATGGGTTCAGGTGTGGGGAATGTAAAAGACAAAGGATCCGCGTTTAATAACGGATCTCCTGGAAGGTGAGTCAGGCTCCATGATGTTGTGATGCCTCTGACAATTGTGTATGACACCAGAGCGGCCATCACTGCAAGAATCGCGATAATGATCTGAATGATCAGTGTGATGAAATCGCGTTTTTTTGGGGGAGAGGCTGGCCTGTTTTCCATAAGTCCGATTTTACTCCCAAATCCTGGTGGGTTTTGCAGCCGGGTTTTCTTTGGATTATGTAAGGCAGTTTCTTTATACTATTGATAGTATTTAATTCAAACCTCTTTGAAAATGTCAGGTTCAGAAATCGCGCCCTGACGGGTAATCACAGGCGGTTCAATACTGCAATCCACAATCGTTGATGGAACACCACCGCTGACCGCCCCGCCATCCAGGATGAGGTCAATGCGGCCGTCCAGTTGGTCTAGAACATCTTGCGCGCAAAGTGGATTTGATTGCCCGCTCAGATTGGCTGATGTAACAGCCAGAGGCCCGCAATGTTGCAGAACAGTAAGTACCGGTGGATAATCAGGCATTCGAATAGCAACAGTGGGACCAGATGAAAGGTTATCGGGAAGATCGGGGGAGCGAGGTACGACCAGGGTAAGCGCGCCTGGCCAGAATTTTTGAGCTAATTTTCGAGCAGACTCAGGAAATGCTGGTGATACCTGCTCAATCTGATTCATACTGCTGATCAGGACGGGGATAGCTTTTGCCATGTCCCGGCCTTTGGCTTGATAAATCCGGTCTATCGCGGATTCATTATAGAGATCGGCTGCCAGTCCATAGACAGTATCCGTCGGAAAAGCGACCAATCCTCCCGCTTTAATGATAAGTAAGGCTTGCTTGATGGAGGAAAATGAATTAATCGGGAGTATCCGGGTTTTCACGAAAAAATCCTTTTTGAAATGGATGAATCCCCTGGGTGATCAATACACCCGCGATGACGATCAGTCCTCCCAGTATCTGATTAAGGACGATTTGCTCTCCGGCCAGGGATGAGAAGAACAGGCCAATTATTGGAATCAAATTGATCAAAGGAGCGGCCAGCGATGCATCAACCGTCTCCAATCCGAAATTCCACAAGAAAAATGCCAGGGCGGAAGCTGCGATGCCCAGATAAACCAGGGCAACCCAGGCGGATGGTTGGATCACCGGTAAACCGGTAAAGGCTATTTCAAGAAGTATAAAGGGTAGTAACCATACCAAACCGGTAACAAAACTTATGGTCGTTGCTGTAAGGGGGGAAATGACTTCAGGTAGTTTCTTGCTTTGCACTGTGTATACCGCCCAGGCAATCACACCTCCAAGCATTAAAATATTGCCGATGAAAGTTGCACTGCCCTCTCCTGTCGGTGTGCCGGAAACAAGGAGGACACCAATAATTGAAAGCACGATACCCGTTGCCCGTTGTTTAGATATTTGTTCTTTAAGAAAGAGATTGGAGAATAACGCGATGGCAGCAGGATTGGCCGCCTGGATCAATGCCGCGTTCCCGGAAGTGGAGAGCAACAATCCGACGTTGGAAAGCCCGAAGTAGAGCGCGATCCCGGAAAGGCCGAAAAACAAGAAATGCTTTTTGAAGATCATGTTCCATTTAAACCCGGTCCGCAGGGAAAGAGGCAAAAGAACGACCAGCGCAATCACAAGGCGCACGCCTATCACAGTCATAGGGCCGATGGAAGTCATCAACGATTTTGTGATCACAAAAGTCGAAGCCCATATCACGATAGACCCTATAAGAGCGGGGAGACCAGTCTGAAATTTCATGTTTTTCATCATTGTTAGCTTTGGATACTCACAATACGGGGTAAACCGGCCAGATCACGGTGAAGTAGAACAGTTGCTGATGGAAAGTATTGCTGTGCCATAACGGGAGCTGTCTTTCCCTGTGACGCTTCAATCTCCAGAAGGATCAAGCCACCCGATCTAAGGTTTTCCGTTGATTGTTGCAACAAAAGTTCAATCAGGCGGAGTCCATCCTGCCCTCCATCGAGGGCGAGAACCGGCTCGTATCGAGCTGCCGGAAGTTCCCTTATTGTATCGGAAGGAATGTAGGGTAAATTGGCACAGATAAGATCATACTGCCGCCGGCTGCCACTCAATAGACTTCCGGAAAAAGTGGCGACCTGGGCCTGGACTTTGTGGTTTGCGGCATTCTGGTTGGTTATCTGGATGGCGAGCGGGTCAACATCAATGGCATCAATTATCAGGTCGGGGACTTCGGCAGCCAGTGTTACCGCAATGCATCCGGTCCCGCATCCGACATCCACAGCGGAACGCCGTTTCGGGTGGTTTGATAACCAGCGCAATGCTTTTTCAACCAGGAGTTCTGTTTCAGGTCTTGGAACCAGTAGCCCGGGCCGCACTTCCATGGACCGACCAAAAAACTCCCGCTGTCCTGTTATGTATGCGAACGGGCATCCATCTACAATGGAACGTAGAATTCCGTTCATTTTGTCGATCAGGGATTCCCCCAGTATGGTCTCCTGGTGTGCGATGATCCAAGATTGGGGCTTTCCAAGGATTTGAGATGCAATCATCTGTGATTCAAGAGCCGGACTTTCAGTTACCGATTTTAAAAGGGCACTGGCTTCTTTTAACCAGTCACCCAGGTAATTATTCTGAGTCTGCTGCCGCTGCGAGTCGTTCTGATTCATCGCGCATGGAGAGTTCGTCTATGAAAACATCCAACTCGCCATCCAGCACGCCGGCAATATTGAAGGAGGATATATTGATCCGGTGGTCGGTGATCCGGGATTGGGGATAGTTGTACGTGCGGATCTTTTCGGACCGTTCACCGGTACCCACCTGAGACCGACGGTCGGCTTCAAGGTTGGAAATCCGTTTCTGTTCTTCAATTTCATATAACCGCGCCCGTAAAATACTCATTGCCCGCAATTTATTCTGCAACTGCGAGCGTTCGTCCTGACAGGCAACAACAATGCCGGACGGGAAGTGAGTGAGACGGACAGCGGTAGAGTTCTTTTGCACATTCTGTCCGCCAGCACCGGCTGATTTGAAAACATCAATCTTGATGTCGGTTTCGGGGATCTGGATATCCACATCTTCCACTTCCGCCAGGACGACAACTGTGACTGTGGATGTGTGAATGCGGCCGGAAGACTCTGTTGCCGGAACCCGCTGAACGCGGTGAACGCCGGATTCCCATTTCAACCGGGAGAAAGCGCCTTTCCCTTTGACCATGAAGATGATCTCTTTATAACCACCAATACCTGTTTCATTTTGGGAAAGAATCTCTACCGACCAATTTTGTCGCTCTGCGTAGCGTGTATACATGCGTACCAATTCTGCGGCAAATAGACCGGCTTCATCACCACCGGTTCCAGCCCTGATCTCCACAATAACACTGCGCTCATCTCGAGGATCTTTGGGAAGTAGAAGAGATTTTAAATCTTGTTCCAAAGATTCAATAACGGGAACCAGACTTTCAAGATCAGATTCGGCGAGGTCCCGCAATTCATCATCGTCGCCCTGAAGGAGGATTTCCGCTTCTTCACGCTGTTTGATTGCCTGACGATATTCACGGGTTTTAATCACAATCGGTTCGATTTCCGCCCGTTCCTTCGCCAGTTCTGTGGCGCGTTGATAGTCCTCTCCTGTTTCTTCAAGGAGATGATTGATCTCGTTATAACGTTCTTCAATTCCAAGTAATTTTTCCAGCATGTTGCCTTCCATCCAATCAAACGAGTGCGATTATACCACCGCAGATTAGAAATTAATTATTGACTATTTAAGTAAAGGTTGAGTATACTGGTACATGAAAGAACTCAATTATGATCCGGATCAATCGGGAAACCGACTACAGTTTCAGAGTAGTGCTGGCTCTTGCCCGGGTGGGGGAAAATGTGCGTCTATCGACGGCGCAAATACAAAAGGAAATGCAAATTCCGCTTTCTTTTCTTCACAGGATCGTGGCGTCATTAAGTCGAAATAATATTATTAACACATACCCAGGCAGGGAAGGAGGGGTCCAATTAGCCCGTCCAGCTGCGCAAATATCCCTGCTGGATGTATATGAAGCGGTTGAGGGACCCATCCAATTGTCTGAATGCTTCCTTTCAGATTTTCATTGTCCGATGGATACACCATGTCCGGTTCAAAAAAGTCTGAGGTATATACAAAAATCACTAAACCGTGAGCTTGCAGCCGTACATTTTGACCGTTTTATAGCTGATTCCGACCTTACCTTGCCATAATCAGATCCTTTCTTAAGGAGTGTCCGATGAATGTTCTTTCTCTCTCGCAACTCCAGTTCGCAGCAACCACCGTTTATCACTTCTTTTTTGTTCCCCTCACACTCGGGTTGTCTGTGCTGGTGGCGATCATGGAAACGCTTTATGTTGTTAAAGGGGATGAGCTATACCGCCGGATGACAAAATTCTGGGGAAAACTGTTCCTCATCAATTTTGCCATGGGTGTTGTAACTGGAATTGTGATGGAATTCCAATTTGGCATGAATTGGGCGGAATATTCGCGTTTTGTGGGAGATATTTTTGGAGCGCCACTGGCGATAGAGGCTTTGCTGGCTTTCTTCCTTGAGTCAACCTTTTTAGGTTTGTGGATTTTTGGCTGGGACAAGATCTCCCGGAAAATGCACGCTTTAACCATCTGGCTGGTTGCCATCGGCAGCAATCTGTCTGCCTTATGGATCCTCATTGCGAATTCCTTTATGCAGCATCCGGTCGGGTATGAAATGCAGGGTACACGGGCGGTGATGACCGATTTTGGAGCATTGGTTTCAAATCCATACGTGTGGCATCAATTTCCACACACTGTTTTAGGCGGTTTCACCACTGGCGCCTTCTTTGTACTGGGGATCAGCGCTTATCACCTGATAAAGAAAAACCACATAGTATTCTTTGAGAAGTCTTTCAAAATTGCCGCCATTTTTGGTACAGCGGCCATTCTTTTGACCGTACTTGTGGGTCATGCTCAAACGCAGTATATGATCAAGACGCAACCCATGAAAATCGCTGCCGCGGAAGCATTATGGGAGACGGAAAACCCGGCCTCTTTCTCATTGTTCAGTATATTTGATGAAGCTGCGCGGAAGGATACATTCGCCATCCGCATCCCCGGTGTACTCAGTTTTCTGGCTTATAACCGTTTCGACGGTGAAATAAAGGGAATAAATAACCTTCAAAGTGAATATGAAGCATTATATGGGGCTGGAAATTATGTGCCTTCCGTATTCACGGCTTATTGGTCATTCCGCATTATGGTCGGTGCTGGAACACTAATGGTTCTTGTGGGTGTTTACGCGTTATTGGTCGCTTATAAAAAGAAACCATTTGCAGAAAAACGGGTATTGGGGTTGTTTCCCTGGTTTATTGCTCTACCATACATAGCCAACACGACGGGCTGGTTATTGACCGAGACCGGGCGTCAGCCGTGGGCGGTTTTTGGCGTTTTAAAGACAGCAGAAGCGGTATCACCCAAAGTTACTGCGGGAATGGTATTGGCCAGTCTGATCATCTTTACACTGTTATACGGGGTATTGATGGTTGCGGATGTCTATCTACTGGTGAAGTATGCCAAAGCCGGTCCGGCTAACCCGGGGGATGACAATGCCGTGGAAGTCAACGCAGCGGAAGCAGTCTGGGGATAGGAGGAGATATGGACCTGAATATTGTCTGGTTTGTTTTGATAGGCATTCTATATACCGGCTATTTTATCCTCGAGGGGTTTGACCTTGGGGTGGGTATGCTGCTTCCCTTTGTTACGAAAACGGATACGGAACGCCGGTCAGTGATTAACACAATTGGTCCACACTGGGACGGTAACGAAGTCTGGTTGATCACGGCTGGTGGGGCGACTTTCGCGGCTTTTCCCAATTGGTATGCCACACTTTTCTCTGGATTCTATCTCCCATTGATGCTCATGCTTGTCGGGCTGATTATGCGGGGTGTTGCGCTGGAATTCCGTAGTAAGGACGAAAACCCCCTCTGGCGTTCTTTCTGGGATTGGTCCGTGTGCATTGGAAGTTTCATCCCGGCTTTGTTGTGGGGTGTAGCCTTTGCCAACTTTGTACGGGGAGTACCGATTGATGCGGCTCAGAACTATACGGGCGGGTTCTGGAATCTGCTCAATCCGTACGCCCTGACAGCCGGACTTCTTTCAACGGTTGGTTTTATTCTTCAGGGAGCGATCTTCCTGGCTCTAAAAACGGAAGAGCCGATTCGTGGAAAGGTCCAACACATGGCCTCGCGTCTATGGGTGCCTGTGTTGGTCCTTTTGGCGGGAGTGGTAGTCTATTCTCTGATCGAAACGGATATGACTCTCAAAGAAGGAATCCGTCCAGGCTTTTTTCCTTACCTTGCTTTGATCCTTCAGGCTGCTGTTGGCTATTTCATTTATCGGGGTCAGTATGGAAAAGGGTTCATTTTTCAATCATTGACCATTGCCACCGTGACCGCCTCCGCTTTTCTGGCATTGTTTCCACGAGTGCTTATTTCCAGCACAAACCCGGAATGGAGCCTTACCATATATAATGCCGCGTCGAGCCCTTATACCCTGCAGGTGATGTCGATCATCGCGTTGATATTTGTGCCGATTGTTCTTGTCTATCAAGGATGGACGTATTGGATCTTCAGGAAACGGGTTAGTAAGGATCCTGGAAAACTGATCTATTAGAAAATCTACTACTCTTTGATTTGTTTGGCAAAGAAAAAACGGAGTGTTGAAATTAACACTCCGTTTGTATTAGGAAACAATTCGATCATTTCTCAGGGGCTTCGCCGTTCTTCCCTTTGCCAAGCGCCTTTGATTTTTCGTAAGCCGCCCATATCGCACGGCTGATCGCCGTACGGAAACCAGCCTTTTCAAGGTAATACAAGGCCTCAGCGGTTGTGCCACCCGGAGAGGTGACCAGATTGCGCAAATGGGCGGGGTGGGTTTTTGTACCCAGAAAGAAATCTGTTGAACCGCGCAGGGTTTGCCCGACCAGTTGTTCCGCAATTCGCCGGGGAAAACCCAGATGGACACCCGCATCGATCATGGCTTCCATAAACAGGAAAACATAGGCAGGTCCGGTGCCTGAAAGGGCTGTAGCCATATCCAGGTAATCTTCCTCGTCGGCCAGGACTTCTTCGCCCATCGCGGTTAAGATCAGGCGGGCTACATCAACCTGATCCTCGCGTACAGCCTTGGATGCTACCCAAACAGTGATGCCCTCGCCTATCTGAGCCGGGGTATTCGGCATGGCGCGAATGACAGCTTTGTGTTCCAATCCCTGACTTATGGCTGCAATGGATGCGCCGGCTACGATAGAAAGCACAACCGCGCCGGAGGGAATTTTCCCCCGCAGTATGGAATACACACTGTCAATGCGTTGCGGTTTTACCGATAGGATAACGACATCCGAGTTATCGATGGCTTCCAGGTTGTCCGTAAATGGAACAACACCGTAATGATCCCGTAATTCATTCACCCGCTCAAGCCGTACATCTGCTGTACGGATTTTGTCCGCTGTGGTGACATTTTGCTTGAGAATGCCGGAGATCATGGCTTCCGCCATTACTCCCGAACCAATGATCGCGATAGTTGGATTGGATGCCATAACAGTCCCTCTTTCACATCAACGAATTAATCAATATCAACCGGCTGGCTGCTCCACAGGGCAAAAACCGCCGTGCTAAGCAATCGACCCGCTGATTCCTCTTTCAATGCCAGCTCTCCGGCAACGATGTTGCCACCGAGACCCTGCATTGTCTGTTCAAGTGATTGCGCCAGAGTAATGGATGAGGCTTTTACGGCATAAGCAGTCAACGCTACAAAAGCCGGTTCCGGTGTCAATGATTCGCGGCATGCCTGGAGTAGATCCGGAAGCAGTTTATAAAATTCCCATACTTCGCCTTTGGGACCGCGTCCAAATTTCGGGGGATCAAGGATTAGGCCGTCGTATTTTTCTTCGCGGCGTGCCTGCCGGTGAATGAATTTCACCGCGTCATCCACAATCCAGCGGATGGGTTTATCGGACAGATTGGAAAGATCCTGGTTTTCATGCGCCCATGTTACAGCCTTTCGGGACGCATCCACATGGGTGACAGAGGCGCCAGCCTGGGCGGCAGAGATGGTCGCCAGACCCGAGTAACCGAAAAGGTTCAACACCTTGAGTTTGCTTTTGTTCTTCCTAAGGATTTGGGTGATCCAATCCCAGTGAACAGCTTGTTCAGGGAATACACCAATATGGCGAGATCCACTGAGTTGGACTTTGAAACATAGATCCCGGTAGTGCAGGTTCCACGATGAAGGCAGATAGCTGCGAATATTCCAGTGTCCACCATTCTCCTCAGGGGAGGGGAGAAATTCAGCCGCTGCTTTTTGCCATTCTTTATCTGGCAATTCCGTTTTCCAGACAGCTTCCGCTTCCGGGCGAATGATGGTATATGGGCCGCAGCGTTCCAGCTTGCGGCCGCCGCCGGAATCGAGTAATTGATATTCTTCCCAAAATTTTGGGTAACAAACATGGACATGGGGGTTGTTTATGCTAGTTTTCACGTGTCAATTATCTCACAGGAATGACCAACAGCAAAAGAATCCCGGTTAAAAAATCCTTAATAGCAGGCGGTATAATGCATGATCATTATTGGAAACAGGACACAGAAAATGCCAAAAATTTTTGATCGAATTATTGACCGTCGAAATTCCGACAGTATTAAATGGAATTTGTATGACCATGATATTCTCCCTATGTGGGTGGCTGATATGGATTATGCCTCTCCACCCGGTGTAATCCAGGCATTGCACACACGGATTGAACATGGCGTATTCGGCTATGCCGGCGATCCAAAGGACTTACGCAAAGTAATCGTTGGTCGTCTGGCCGAAAACTATAACTGGCAGATAAAACCGGAGGATATTGTCTTTACGCCGGGAGTTGTTGTTGGTTTCAATGTCGCGGCCCACGCAGTGGCCGAACCCGATGGCGCTGTCTTGATCCAAACGCCTGTTTATCCCCCGTTCTTCAAAACAGGCGGTTATGCCGGATTAAGAACCCTTGAGAATCCGTTGATCCAGGATGAGGCGGGAACTTACAGGATCGATTTTGAGGATTTTGAGCAAAAAATCACTGACAAAACCAAACTATTTCTTCTTTGTAATCCACACAATCCGGTGGGCCGTGTGTTCAGCCGTGAAGAACTGGAGCAGATGGCAGAAGTCTGTCTCAATCATAATGTAACCATCTGCTCGGATGAGATTCACTGTGACCTTGTCTATAAAGGCTACGCTCATATTCCTCTCGCGTCTCTTAATCATGAAATCGCACAAAATACCATTACTTTAATGGCTCCCAGCAAAACCTACAATATTGCCGGACTGGATTGCTCTTATGCTGTGATCCAGAATAAAGCGCTTCGGGAACAGTATATTGCAGCCATGAAGGGCATTACGGGAAATACAAACATGCTGGGTATAACCGCAGCTTTGGCAGCATATCAGTCCGGTCAACCCTGGTTGGAAGACCTGATGATCTATCTGGAAGACAATCGGAATTACCTGAAAGAGACGCTTGAACGCGAAATACCGCAAATCAAGATGTCCATGCCTGAAGGTACCTACCTCGCGTGGCTGGATTGCCGATATGCCGGTTTGAACGAGAACCCTTACGATTTTTTCCTTAAGAAGGCATTGGTCGCGTTCAATAATGGAGAAGCATTTGGCACACAGGGAAAAGGCTTCGTTAGAATGAACTTTGGCTGCACCAAAGCCATGCTGAACGAAGCCCTGGAACGGATGAAGAACGCGCTGGTGAAAATAACCGATTAGAAAATTGATTTAAGCGTCAATAAGAAACCAATGATGATAAACGGGATGCCAACAATGGCTCCCACCACAGTCAGGGTTAGAACAATACCAACGATCATCAGGACCAGACCCAGAATGACGCCGATCAACCGACCGGTAAGAAGGAATATCCATTCGATCAATTTCCAGATCGCATAAAACGGCCACAGTAAAAAGGGGATGTGTTTTGATTCAGACATTTTTGCCTCCAAAACAATATACGGGAATCTGTTATCCGGGTTGCAAAAAAAACGGGGGTATTGTGTCTGGTAAAATTTTTATATGGAAACCGTAAAACACAGAGCTGGAAAAAAAAGTTGTTGCCTGTTTGGGTTGATCGCCCTGCCTGTTATAACGATCCTACTTCTGACAATGCTGGGTGGAATTCTTGTTGTTGCCGATCCTCTCCAAAAAGCTGACGCTATCGTAGTTTTGAGCGGCGGAGATGAACATCGAATTGACGAAGCCATCCGTCTCTATCAAGAAGAATACGCCGATACGATCATTCTTACTGAAACAGGGGCGTTTCTGGAAGAGTTTAACGCAGAGTATTCAAAAGAACGCCGGTTGGTATTACTCAACGCGGGAATCCCCGGCGGGGCCATTATGATCACACCACGAAACGCTGCCAGTACGAGGGATGAAGCGAAAGACGTGAAAGCGTTGATTCAAAGCATGCATCCCGGGGTGCTGCTTGTCGTAACAGATCCTTATCACACGTTGCGCACCCGAATGATATGGGAGGAAGTATTTCAGGGGACAGAAACCGAGATACTGGTACGTCCTGTACGTGATAGCTGGTATTCATCATCAACCTGGTGGCTTTCAAAGGCTGGTTGGAAAAATACCATAAATGAATATGTTAAACTTTTTGGATATATAATTTTGCATAAAGTTGACTAAGAAAAACCACCCCGAAGGGTGGTTTTGTTGTTTCATCTTACTGTTTTCTCTATGGTAGCGGGATTACGTTGGCTGCCTGAAGACCTTTCGGTCCCTGCTCAACGGAAAATTCCACCTTTTGTCCTTCTTTCAAGCGGCGATAGCCTTCCATTTCAACGGCGGAGAAGTGAACAAAAACATCTTCCCCTTCATCACGACCAATGAAACCATAGCCTTTCGTGGCATTGAACCACTTTACGGTCCCCATTAAACGTTCTGACATTCTAAAACTCTCCATACGGTGTTTATTTGGCAAGAAAAACCACTGACAGTTCGCAATAAGGTCAGTGGCCTTTCATACGTTTGGCAAGGTTATCACGACATATTTAACCTGTCAAGAAGTCTCAATGCTAATCATTACACAGATGCGTACCTGTAATCTTTGCCTATCTAAAAAAAGGATGCATACCTGATTTACCGTCTAAATTGGAGTAAAATCGTTCCATTCGAAACTGGATAATTATTGAGGTTTGCATGCGTAATTCTTGGATAATAACCGCGATACTCGGGATGCTTCTGTCCGGTACCGGTATCTCGCCCGCGAAGGCGGAATCGTCAGCTCAATCATCAAAAGATGGGATTGTCGGTGAAGTGATATGCCTACCGGGAGTATATCTGACTGATCCGAATTCATGTCTGGTCGCCGGACCGTCATCTGTATTGACCCAGATGGCTGAAGAAGGAATCGTTTATCCGGCACCTTCTTTGCCTGTGAGCAAGCCATCTCTGGCATTAAATGAAGTTCCATATCAATACGCGAAAATCGTAACACCCAGTGCCGCATTATATGGATCTCTTGCCGCAGCGGATTCCCGTGTGGCAACGTACAAATTGGCGGGAGCAACCCGGTATATATCGTATAGTTATATTCAAGATACAGATAATGGACGTTACTTTCAGTCAAGTTCCGGAATGTGGCTTGACGGCGGTGATGTGGCTCGAGCCGCTCCTCCTTCGTTTCAGGGCGTTATTGTCCATAGCACGCCCAAAACAGAATTTGGTTGGATACTAACTCCCGGGAAACCACGTCCAAGCCCGGATTTTAATGCTCCGGAGATCAATCGGGAAGTTTTACAGGGAGAGCTATACGCGATCTCTGCCACCAAAATGGTAGGAGATACCAATTGGGTCATGATCGGACTGGGTGAGTGGATAGAGGACCGAATTATCGGTCGTGTGGTACCAACCACGATTCCACCCGAGGGTGTGACCAATGGCCGGTGGGTGGATATCAACCTGGCTGAACAATCTCTCTCGATCTATGAAGATAATCGGATGGTCTTCGCCACCCTGGTTTCCACTGGATCCGATCCTTTCTTCACTCAACCCGGTCTTTTCAAAATTTACCAGAAAAAAGACAAAGAAACAATGAGTGGCGATTTTTCCGGTGACAGATCTGGGTATTATTATTTGGAAGATGTTCCCTGGACCATGTATTTTGATAAATTGCGCGCGTTGCACGGCGCGTACTGGCATGCCCGTTTTGGGTATGATGCGTCTCATGGATGTGTGAATTTGTCAATCGGCGATTCTCGCTGGCTCTATGATTGGGCTGAAGTAGGAGATTATGTTTTTGTCTATGACCCTACTGGAAAAACACCAACAGATCCCTCATTCTATACAGACGGTGGAGCGTAAGCGGTTAAGTTATATCTGAATTTCTAAACGGGATGGATTTTCTTTTCATCCCGTTTCTATTTAACAAGGGTGATCATTTCGCTCCATAGCATTACAGTCCCATTGATCATGTTGTTACTTTCCTGTCTTATGCGTAATGTTGCTGGAATTTGTGTACCTGTTTTGTAGGAAAGTTTTACCTCTATTGGTATGAACGCTGTTTGATCAGCCGGTAACGTGATAGCTACAATTTTTGACGTCAATGTATGCCAGTCACTTGCGATGAGTTCGAGAACAATGGGTGTGTTGTTAACCGGCTTTATCTGGCCTTTCACAACAAGAAATTCCCCCTGTACGCTTTGCCCGGGATATGGCTGCTCAATCTTGAAGCGGGGATAAACGGCTTCCTCGCCTTTTACTTCTGTGCCACCCACAGAGAGCAATGTTAGATTAACGGATGTGATAAACACCGGTTTCCCCTTGGCGTTCTCAAGAACGACCTGAAGTCGGGCTTTTTCATCAGACCGGATCTCAAATGGTATTTCCTGCTCGATCAGCAGGGTGTTTCCTTTGTATTCTTTGAAATCCAGTAATTTGCGGAAAATCAACCGGTTGTCACGACCAATCAATTCAATCCGGACCATACCATCGTCACCCGGTTTTGAAGCTACTTTCAATTTCAATGGCGAAACCAGACGGGCATCATTCCCGGGAGAAAGAATTACCGGTTCTCCTGATTCGGGAACTGTAATACTATGCGGTTCAGGTGTTAATGAAGATGTTGGAGTGAGAGAATTCGCCTTTACGGGGTTGGGGTTTTCTCTCAATAAGAGTGTGATAATAAGCAGCACGGAAAACAGGATTAAAACCGGTCGAAGAAAAATGATCGGCCGGTTTTTATTGTCCTGATTATCCTGCAAGCACTTCACGAATAGATTTCCCTGAATTTGGTTCTCAAATACCTGAGATATGGCTGCGGATCGATTGGCGAACCAGTAACCTTTTTGACAAGTTCCTGAGTTTCAAATTTTGCGCCGTGGGTGTGGATGTTTACGCGAAGCCAGTCAAGAAGTCGCTCAAATTGGCCTGAGGAAATCTGTTCGTCCAGATCCGGTAGGTCTTTGTGTATACAATCCCACAATTGGGCGGATATGACATTACCCAGAGCATAGGTTGGGAAATAACCGACCAATCCTCCAGCCCAGTGGATATCCTGCAATACTCCATGCGCGTCATCTTTTGGAGCGACACCCAGGTATTCCTGCATGCGCTCTTTCCATAGTTCCGGTAGGTCACGCACTTCTATCTTCCGGTCCAGAAGCGCGATTTCCAACTCCAGACGTAACATAATATGCAGGTTGTATGTTGCTTCATCCGATTCTGTCCGGATCAGTGATGGTTCAACCCGGTTGATTCCTTTATAGAAGGTATCTAACGGCACATTTGATAGTTGAGCGGGGAAGAGCAACTGAAGTTTTGGATAGTAATACACCCAGAAACTACGGGATCTTCCAACCAGGTTCTCCCATAGCCGTGATTGTGATTCATGTATGGCCATGGACGCACCTGTGGCAAGCGGGGTGCGACGTAGATTTCGATTGAATCCCAATTCATACAGGGCATGTCCGCCTTCATGTATGGTGCTGAAGAGGGCAGACGCAAGGTTCTCCGAAAGGATTCGGGTGGTAATCCGCACATCGTCCAGACCGATCGTTGTTGTGAATGGATGCGCGGAACTATCCTCACGTCCGCGATTCCAGTCAAACCCCATGCTGGAAACGATCTCTGTGCCAAATTCCCATTGCGCGTTTTCAGGATAATACTGATACAGGAAAGAAGAATCCACCTGCGGTTTTTCGCTCAATTCCCGGATCAGCGCTACCTGTTCTTGCCTTAAAACATCAAAAATTTTCTGAACATCAATGGTCTTTAAGCCCGGTTCAAATTCATCCAGCAGAGGATCATAGATATGGTCATATGGTTGGAAGAATGAGGCGTATTGCCGGCGTAGTTCAATGATCTTTTCCAGGTAAGGCTGAAAACAGGAAAAATCGGATGTCCCTTTGGCCTGTTGCCATTTTTCCTGCCCGATTGCGGTTACCTCTGCGAACTTTGCCACCCAATCTGGTGGGATGCGTGTCCGGCGGTTGACTTCACGGCGGGTTACCTTGACAAGACTGAAGTCGTCTGATTCCTCTGGCAATCCCGCCGTTTGTTTTTCACATTCCTCCAGACATTTCTGTAAATCGTCGGAAGTGATCTTTAAGTGCATGATCCGTGAGATGGTTGCCAGTGCGCTTCCGCGATCTTCGGCACCTCCACCGGGCATATTGGTCTGCTGATCCCAACCGAGAAGCGAAAGTGCCGCGTTCAGGTCGTAGACCTCCCCCAGTAGTGTCTTCAAACGGTCAAGCGAAGTCTCGTTCATGGCTACGCAACTCGCCAGCGCAGGTATTCCCCATTGAGTGCAGCGAGTACTTCAGTGGCAATATCTTCCGCGGCCCGGGCTTGAGCCTCAGCTGTCTGCGCGCCAATATGCGGAGTGGCAACGACGTGCGGATGAGCCGTGAGTTCTGTTTCGCCCGGTGGTTCTGTGGCGAAGACATCAAGTCCGGCTGCGGCAACTTTACCGGAATTGAGAGCTTCAAGTAGAGCAGCTTCATCCACAACACCGCCACGGGCGGCGTCAATCAGTCGAACACCATCCTTCATCATGGCAAAGGAGGAGGCATTGATTACGCCACGGGTCTCATTTGTTAATGGGGTATGAACTGTAATGAAATCAGATTGAGCGTACAGCGATTCAAGAGGAACAGGTGTGGCACCATTGGCTTTGATCTCGTCTGCGGATTGTTTGGGATCATAGGCGATAATGTTCATTCCCAGCGCAGCCGCACGTTGTGCTGTCGCCCGGCCAATCCGGCCGAAACCAACAACACCAAGGGTTTTTCCATTTAACTCAACCCCTTCAAGTTCTTTTTTCAGCCATTTGTTGTTCTTCATGCCGCAATCCGCCCGGGGAATTTCACGGGAAATGGCAAACATAAGGCCTATGGCCAATTCCGCAACGGCGAGGGTTGTCGCGGTAGGGGAGTTGACAATAATGACGTTGTGGCTCATAGCCGCTGTAAGGTCAATATTGTCCACACCCACGCCGGCACGACCAACTACTTTTAGATTGGGAGCCGCTTCAAAAACTGCCGGGGTGATCTTTGTGCGTCCACGAACTATGATCGCGTCGTACTCATTGGCGACCTTCAGCAGATCTTCTGCTGAAATGCCCGGTTGATCCGTAACCTGGGCTTTTGCCCGTAGGATCTCTTTACCATTTTCTTCCAGACCATCTGTTAACAAAACTTTCCATGCCATGGATGAACCCTCCTCGAATAATGTTTTGGCGATACCCGTAATTCTACCGCAAGACAACCAGACTGGTTCATACTGGGTTAAAATTAGCTTAAATATGAAATATGATATCAACCCACGGATGTTAAAAAGTGAGTTCATGGTTCGTTGCAGGTTGCATGAATGCCGGGCGGCGTGTTGTCTCTATGGCGTTTGGGTCGATAAATTGGAAGCCGACAGGATACTGGCACACTCAAACATAATTGCATCGGAAATGTCCGAGGATAGGCGAGATCCATCGGATTGGTTTGACGACCGCGAGGACAATGATGAGCATACACCTTCAGGAAAGGTGGCTCATACCAGGGTAGTGGAAAACCCTAAACATTACGGTGGCACAGAGTGTGTATTCCTTCGACCGGATCATCGATGCGCCCTTCAGACAGCTTCCGTTAAAGCAGGTGTCCATCCGTGGGATTTGAAACCATTCTATTGTGTTCTGCATCCGCTGGATCTGGATGAAAAAGGCCGGATCACACTGGATGATACCGGCCTGTTGTTGGATGAACCCGGGTCCTGCCTGCGACCATCAAAAGTCAAGGTTCCTCTATTAAAAACGTTTGAACCTGAAATCCGTTACTTTATAGGTGATCAGGCTTATGAAGAACTGCTGTTACTCGTGTCGTAACGCTTCTACTGGTTGCAAGCTGGCAGCCCGATTGGCTGGATATATTCCAAAGAACAATCCGACCGCCGTGGAGAAGATGGTTGCCAGCAAGATGGCATTCATACCGACATTGGGGTAGAAGGCTGTTCCAGACGCGGCAGCCACTTTTTCAACAATAAACGCGATCAACCAACCCAATCCAATTCCGATGATCCCGCCAAAAAGGCTTAGCAGCGAAGACTCCACTAGGAACTGGATGAGAATATCTGATTTTCTCGCACCCAAAGCTTTACGCAAGCCGATCTCACGTGTACGTTCAGTCACGGAAACCAGCATAATATTCATGATCCCGATACCACCAACCAAAAGGGAAATGGCGGCAATTCCACCGAGGAACACAGTCAACACATTTGTGATCGAACTTACCATGCTGACAGCCGACTCCTGGGAGATCACCTGGAAATCATCCTGTCCAATTGGAGTGCGATGACGTGTACGGAGAATATTGGAGATTTCGTCTGTTGCCAGATCTACCGTTTCGGCGGATGAAGCCTGAACCACTATGACATCAACTTCATTCTGTGGCCGCCGGATTATCCGTGACTGGGCTGTGGTGAAAGGTATCATGACAAGGTTGTCCTGACTACCGCCCATACCACCACCTTTGGGTTCGAGTACCCCAATCACACGGAATGGTTGTCCTTCGATGCGGATCGTTTCACCCACCAGTGCTTCCCGCCGGTCAAAGAGTTTATCTGCCACATCAACACCCAGAACGGCAACTGACGCTTTTCCCAACAGGTGTTCTTCTGTGATTCCACTTCCTTCCAGAAAGGCGTAATTGCTAACTGCCACATACCCGGGAGTGACACCATCGATTGATGTGTTGATCTTCTCGCTACTATAAGTAACCTGACGCCGGCTGGATATTAAAGGTTCTGCCACCAGTACAGAAGGTGCGAGAATTTCATCCCTCATGGCTTTCGCATCCATCTCGGTTAAGGGTTTGGGGTTACGTATCTCACTCATCGGATTTCCACCGACAACAAAAACCAGATTGGTTCCCAGGTCGCTGATAGTGCCTGTAATGTAAGACTGTGCGCCATCACCGATGGCCAGCATGGCGATCACGGCGGCAACACCAATAACAATTCCAAGAATGGTCAATCCGGAACGGAGCTTGTTGGAGCTGAGAGTCTCCAATGCTTCGAGAAATGATTCAAAAATGTTCATTAGTTCTCCACGATCAATCCATCTTTAACCCGGATGATCCGTTGAGTTTGTTCGCCTATTCCGGGGTCATGGGTGACAATGATAACGGTCGCGCCTTTGTCACGATTAAGAGAAAGCAAAAGTTCCATGATCTCTTTCCCTGATTTTGAATCCAGATTGCCGGTAGGCTCATCTGCCATAATTATGGCCGGATTGTTCACCAGGGCACGGGCGATTGCCACACGCTGCTGTTGGCCGCCCGATAGTTCAAAGGGTTTGTGATGAATTCGATTGCCAAGCCCAACAATTTCCAATGCTTTACGGGCCATCTCTGCGCGTCCGGATCTAACACCGGCATAACGCAGGGGTAATTCAACATTGGTCAGAGCCGTTGCCCTGGTAAGAAGGTTAAAGCTCTGGAAAATAAAGCCCACTTTGCGGTTGCGTATGAGGGCAAGCTGGTCGTCACTGAGATCAGAGACCTTTTCATCATCCAGAAAGTACTCACCTCCGGTGGGTCTGTCCAGACAGCCGAGGATATTCATAAGGGTGGATTTACCTGAGCCGGAAGGACCCATGATGGCGATAATTTCTCCACGGTCCACCCTCACAGACACACCATTTAATGCCCGTACCTCGACTTCGCCCATCTGATAGATCTTTGTGATCTCGTTGGTATTAATAACATGATCAGACATAAATAACCTGTTCGTTTACATGCCACCGAACATATTCATGGTCGGGGGATTCAAGATAATTAGATCGCCTTCTTTAAGATCACCTGAGAGAAGTTCGCTTTCTGTATCAGAGCTGGCTCCGAGTGTAATGTCCACGGGAGTGGGCATATTGTTCTTGAGAACATAAACAGCCCGTTTCCCATCCACCAATCGGACAGCGCGGTTTGGTATAACGAGAATGTCATCCATTTGATTGACAGTGATATTAACGGCTGTAGTCATACCCGGTTTCACCATATCGTCTGCTTCGAAAATTTCAAGTGTCACAAGAAAATTGACCACGCCCTGAATGGATGTACCAACAGTTCCAACATCCGTAACAAGGGCTTTGTATGTTTTTTCCTGGATGGCGTCAAATGTAAGAGTTGCTTCCTGCCCGACTTTAATTCGGTTAATGTCAACTTCCGTGACATCAATATCCGCGTATAAGTGGGTAAGATCATCGATCCGGAAG
Source organism: uncultured Leptolinea sp. (assembly GCA_964446955.1). GTDB lineage: Bacteria > Chloroflexota > Anaerolineae > Anaerolineales > Anaerolineaceae > Leptolinea. The sequence continues at coordinate 1,159,996 of CAYUQJ010000001.1, read as the reverse complement.
GCGGTTGTGGTCATGGAGACCTGGTCTCCCACTTTTGCTTTTACATCGGTTATCGTTCCATTGAAGGGGGCTTCAAGGTATGCCATTTTTAATGTGGCCTCGGTTGCCGCAACTTTTGCTTTTGCCGCGGCAATATCATCCGGATCTGTGCCTTCTTTCATGCGGTCGTATTCGCGCTGTGCGTCTTTCACCTTGGCTTCGGCTAACGCGAGATTCGCGTCGATCTCTGCCTGTTCAAGTTCGTCAGGATAACTCTTGGCATAGTTGTAATTAGCCAGGGCAGTTTCCATTTTCTGCTTGGCGGCTGAATACCTGGCGACCGCGGAGGCGCGTACCGGATCATCATCCGCTTTATATTGGGTTCCAAAGTAGTCGTCTTCGTATTTTTCCAGTTCCTCTTTTGCGAGAATGTAATTCGCATAGGCAGAATCTATAATACTCTGATCAGCCTTGGTGAACTTCTTACTCTCACGCTTTTCCTTAGCGTCATCCAGTTGTTTTAACGCAAGGGCTAAGGACTGTTCCGCCTGAGAAGATGCCAGATTGGATTTTTCCAGATTTTCGAGATTGCGTTTGGCGGATACCAGTTCTGCCTGGGCAAGAATGATTTGCTGGGAGAGCGACGTTTGAGATAATTCGGCAAGCCGGGTATCTTTCTTTACAATGTCACCCACTTCAACAAATATTGATTCTATTGTTCCAGTTGTCTGCCAATTCAAAACGGCTGTCTGTTTTGCTCTGACAGAGCCGGTAGCCCCAACAGTAGCGGTTAGGGAACCTTTAGATAGCGGCGATGTCTGGTACATGGAATTTACAGCAGATTGACTCTGATTGATCAATTGCCATGCACCAAAGCCAATACCTGATAAGAGAATTATCAATGTGGGTATCCATACTATTTTTTTCGCGAAGAACTTCTTGATCATTTGCTTTCTCCTCAACTTCCCGGAATAACTTCTACCAGCGCCGCCCGAACCACCAACCTCCAGAGATATTCTCCACTGGCTTCATCAAATCCCTGACATGTGATCATGGTCAACCAGCTTTCTTCTTCGTGGCGGAAGGCACTGCGGTCATCCGGTAATACGCGTTCAATGGATCGAACACGGTATATATATGTGTTTCCCCAGGCATAAACTTTGATAGGATCGTCATACTTAAGACTGGATAAATTGGCGAATGGACCTGGTTTCCCATTGGGCAATGAAACATGGGCTGTAATTACAGAATTACCCTGATACGTGGGAAATGCGGTTCCCTGAAGATACCCGGCCTGGTTCCACAACCAGCTCAGATCCCAACCATTGGTGGTCGGTGAGACGCCCACAATCTCGGTCTGAAGTTGCAGATTGGGTATGGAAAGCCGTATTCCACCAAGATCTTTGTATTGTGCTTCTTTTGGTTGCGGTTTTATATTTGTTATACGATCAGGCGCGAAACCGGTTGCAGGCATAAAGAAGTTACCCTGTAATTTCCAAATTTCCTGCCCAATCTTTCCGTCATTGCCGCTGAAGAACAGGGTGCGGTCAATGGCAGCATAACTATGAATGAGGGATGATTGGAATCCGCTGTACAGATCATCCATACGGAGAGTTGAATAATCTTCATACGGAGGTTCGCTCATGTACAGTTCATGTCCGTATGTTCCATCATTTGCGGTGAAAAACAACGTGTTTCCAACAGCGGCAAAATTCTCGGGATCGGACGCATTGTGCCCCTTGTTAATATCTGCCACTATATTGGTATGGTCTTCATCATACGGTGGGACGCTCTTCCATAGTTCTCTCCCGGCAATTCCTTCATTCGCGGTAAAAAACAATGTTGTGCCTACAACAGTCAAATTTTCGGGTAAAGAACTTCCGAAACCATCGAAAATATCTTTCACAATAAATGTCGAAGTCGGTTCGTAGGGCGGTTTGGATATGTAAAGCTCGGTCCCACTGAAGCCAATATTCCCGGCGAAGAAAACATATGAACCAATGGATGTTATCCAATCCGGCCGGGTATCATTAATGGGATAGATGAGGATGGTGGAAGGAGCATCTCCGGTGATATCGGTGACCCTTTCGGCAGAACCGTAGGGGGGCTCGAGCTTATATAACTCGTTGCCAGATTCACCGTCATTACCCGAGAAAAAGATAGTGTTATCAACGATGGTAAGGTCATGAATCTCCGCCAGGTTGTTCTTTGTGATATCGGTGCATTTGACTGCTGAACCTGGATGGTACTGGGGATCACTGCGCCAAATCTCACTGCTGGAGGAATCATTGGCTACGAAGAATAGCATCCAGCCGATCCGTCTGAGTTCACGCGGATAGGAACCATGCGAGCCCCTCCAGATGTCGGTTACAAGATCGACCGTACGGTAGGGAGGACTGGTCTTGAAGATCTCTTTGCCATGGGCACCATCATCTGCCGTGAAGAACATGGCATTGCCTATGGGGACCAATTCGGCCGGGTCGGAATCACCATCTTCATTGAGATCTGCAACCCTGTGGGTGGAATATGCGTTATAGGGTGGTTCTGTAACCCACAACTCCATCCCGGCACTGTCTTTTGCGCTGAAAAAAACCAGATCGCCCAGAGCAGTAATATTGGAAGCCTCTGAACTGACATACCCGGGATTAATGTCCATAACCAGTTCAGCTTTTGTGTATGGTGATTCCATCTTCCATAGTTCACGACCGTATGTTCCATCCGTCGCGCTAAAGAAAAGGGTTGTTCCGACAAAAGTCAATTCTTCCGGATTGGAACCGGATTTCCCTATTCTTAGATCTTGCACATTTACCGGGGGATTCTCGCTCTCTTTGATATTCAGAGCAGCCGCGTTCACAGGAACAGGAAGTAGGGCTAAAAGAATAGCGGCCAGCAAAGAATATCCTGCCATCTTTTTTTTGATGGATTTAGTGGAGAAAGATTTCATAGGCATTATTTTCCTGCCCCCGAGTTATTTACAATCTGGGGATTGGTGACAACAGTATCCCCTTCATGTAAATTGCCGGATTTCATTTCACTGTACAGGTCTGAAACCAGGCCAAGTTCTACTGGTATTTTTTCCAAGGCGTTTTCACGAACCACATAAACATAGTACTCACGATTTGATACTCGCAATGCTGTATTCGGAATGCTTATCACGTTGCGCGCTTCTTGCACGGCGATTGTTGCCGCCGCAGTCATTCCAGGTTTTATATCAATATCCGGATTGGATATTTCGCAGGTGACTGTGAAATAAATTATTTCTTGCTCCACCCAACCGACCGGGCTGATATCAGTCACCGTGCCAATATATGTTTTTTCCGGAATGGCATCAAATGAAAAATCAACCTGTTTTCCCGGTGTGATTTCATTTATATCAATTTCAGAAACCGCGATATCTAAAAACATGCGGGAGTTGTCCATTATGACAACTGCTGTCTGACCGGAAGAAATAAGATCCCCCGGCAACAATTTTGATTCGACCACAATCCCATCTATGGGCGAGATAATTTTTGTCTTATCAATCTGTGATTGAAGTGCTTCCACTGTTGAGCGGGCCGATAGGATATCATCGGGGTCAGGATTGCTTTTTACTTTTTCCCATTCCCGTTCGGCGTCAGCTACTTTTGATTCAGCGACTTTTACATTTGCTTCGGCGATCCGTATATCCTCCGGAAGAGATCTGTTTTGCGCCCACTGGTAATTCCAGAGTGCCCAGTCATAATTCTTTCTCGCCATTGAAAGCTGCGCTGTCACCTGGGCACGGGTGAGATCATCCTCCGGTTTGTCCTGTAGAAAAGCAAAAAATTCTTCCACCGAAGCCAGGTTTGCTTTAGCTTCCAGGTATGATGCATAAGCCGCTTCCAGGTTTGTTTCACTGGCGTTCTGTAAATTCTTTTGTTCGCGAATTTCTTTGGCTTTGTCGTATTCAATTCGAGCTTGTGCCAGGTTCTCGCGTGCCTGGGTTCGTTTAACATCAGAGATTTCCAGATTATCAAGCGCGCGCTGGGCGGCTGGGAGGTCTTCCATCGCCTGCAATATTGTCATATCCAGTGATTCTGGATCAAGCTCAAGAAGAACATCTCCCGTTTTTACACGTTCCAAACTTTGTGCGTTTACCAGACCCACCTGGCCATCGGTTTCCCATTTTAAGGTGACTATCTGATTGGGACGTGCTTCACCGGTAGAACCGACCCGGGTTGAAATGGTTTCACGTTTGATGGCTGCCGTTGTCATTCCTTCGGGTAGTGATTTTGCTTTTGTTGATTGGTAAACAGTAATCGCGTACACAACCCCGGCGATCAGCAGCAAAAGTATTCCCGAAAAGACAATAATTCTTTGTTTGTTTGAAGTCACGTTGATTAATCCCTACGGAAATGAATATTTCCGGTATTATTTCAATATTGTTGTATAAGCTTGAAAACCAAAACTATTATAATCATATCCAAATTGAGGTTTGAGTGTTTAACAAGGACTTACAAAAGTTTTACAACAGGATCAGGATTTCTTTACCTATTCATCATATACGCAAAATTCTGTCTATCGGTTTCTGGATTGTCTGGGGAATTCCGCTAATAACTTCTTCTTCAATAATGGTTTATGACTATCCGGAGAAGGTGCGGCAATTCACACACACGATTGAATTTGACTATGTGGATTGGACAATTAATGCGATAGGAGAAAAGATCAAGCAATCTGCAGTCCGCGTGGATGATTACATTCCACAATCTCGATCGACAGGAATTGTTGAAGAGTACCTTCGATCTCAACGTGAAATCCAACGGTTGGAGGCAGAAATCGCCATTCTTTTTGCCGACCCCGCAGTGATGGATAAGCAAACAGCCGTACAACCTGTTCGTTCCAACCTGGCACGTTATAAAGAATATCGGGATCGTCTGGCACCCCGGGCTGAATCCATCTTACAAAACCAAATCAGCCGGGTTTTGGGGGATATTGGCCTTTCAAAAATGGGACAGCCCATACCGGCTGTTTTGTTTCATTCCACCCCCTTACCGGTTGCACTGATCGTCTCCCCGCGCGACAGGATCCAGCAGGATGCGAATATATCTCTCTTTTCCGATATGAATGCTGAGACTATGACTTCGCTTGAAGACAGAGTTATGCAAGAATTGGACGTTTCTGCGCTGGTTGTGCCGGTCGGTGGTGTGGGTGTTTATCCGACCATGGTCATGGCAACGTCCGATCTGGATTATCTGACCGAAACAATTGCGCATGAATGGGTACATAACTTCCTGACACTGCGGCCGCTGGGTTTAAACTACGATACGAGTCCGGAATTACGAACGATCAATGAGACGACTGCCTCGATTGCCGGAAACGAGATAGGCGAATTGGTCCTGCGAACGTATTATCCGGATATGCTACCGGTTGATGTTTCAGTGGATCAACCCAGCTCGACAGAGAGGGACGTACCGAATGAAGCGCTTGAACCGGAAGTTTTTAATTATCGTAAAGAGATGAACATCACACGGATTTCTGTGGATGAGTTGTTGTCTGCCGGGTTGATCGCTGAAGCAGAAGAATACATGGAAAAACGCAGGCAATTCTTCTGGCAGAATGGATATCCCATCCGACGTTTGAACCAGGCGTATTTTGCCTTTTATGGCGCTTACGCGGATACTCCCGGTGGAGCGGCTGGAAAGGATCCGGTTGGACCTGTGGTACGGGCATTCCGTCAACAGGTGGGTAGTTTGTCCGTATTCCTCGAACAAATCTCATGGGTCACGAGTCTGGAAGATCTGAAAGAAAAAGTGACAATACCACTGGATGAATAGTAGATCTTCAATCCATTAAGGAACTTGAATCGTCACTGGCGGAAAAACTTTCAGAAAGGTCGGGTATTTCCCTGTCAATTTGCTCTGGAGATTGTCCATGATCCAATCGGTCAACAACTTCATCAAACTCGGCAGGCATTTCCTCTCCAAGTTCTGTTTGCATATCGCGCATCATGGATCCCAGGGCACGAGGATCATCTTCAAGGGAATTCAGGCGGGCCGGGTCTGCCAGGTTTTGTAATCTCTCCGGTGTTGAACGAGATATCCGGATTCTGCCAATACGTCGCTGTACGTTATTACTACCGCAGTATTTGCAGGTAACTTTGACGTTCCCGTAATCCGAATACGATAGAAAAACGTCAAACCTTTTTTTACAGTCCAAACAGCGAAATTCATAATTTGGCATTCTACACTCCATGCGTTCGCGGACATTATAAACGGCAATCCGGTACAATTGATAGTGGTACAGTAAGGATAAATACATACTCACTGGCAACAGCTATACCGAGTTCTGTCTGGATTGGTTGCCTGGAATCACTTTATCTATAACAAACCCGGACAGAAAAATTTGTTCGAATATCGCAACCAAGGAGAGCCCTTTGGAAGAAGATTTGACCACCCAGGCTTTAGCCAGCATCCGATTTGATGTATTACAACCATCACCATTATTAATTGTCATCTCCGGTCCTTCGGGGGTGGGTAAGGATGCTGTTATCAATGAAATGAAAGCCCGCATGTTGCCTTTCCATTTTGTTGTGACAACGACAAGCCGTAGCCCAAGACCGGGTGAAGTTGAGGGGATTGACTATAACTTTATCAACCACGCGGAATTCGAGAAGATGATCGCGAACAATGAATTGATCGAATACGCTCTGGTGTATCAGGACTATAAAGGTATTCCGCGCGCGCAGGTAAGGAAAGCGCTGGACAGCGGAAAAGATGTCGTGATGCGGTTGGACGTTCAAGGGGCGCGAAAAATCCGTGAATTATGTCCGGAGGCCATTCTGGTTTTTCTGGTTCCTTCAGACACGAAGGAGTGGTTTTACCGGTTGAAAGAAAGAAAAACAGAAACCCCCGAAAGCCTGAAATTACGCATTGAAACTGCGCGTAGCGAATTAAAGCAGCTAGGTCTTTTCGATTATGTTGTTGTGAACGCCCAGAATCGATTGCAGAAAGCTGTTGATGATATCGAAGCTATCATTAAAGTGGAACATTCAAGAACAACACCCAGAAAGATTACTTTATGAGCAATGAAATTTTCGGTGAAGATAACCAATCCGGCGCGAATATTCCTGCGGAACCACCGGTTTCCCAACCACCAATTGGGCAGATTGCCATTAAAATCGAAGCTGATAAAACGACTGTTACTCATGTGATTCTGGGGGTGAGTGTCGCCATTTACTTAATGCAGATCACAAGCCTTTTCCTGTCTCAAACAGATGTACCCGCGGCTCTGGGCGCAAAAATCAATGAAGAGATTCTGCAGGGGCAGATATGGCGTTTGATTACGCCTGTGGTCTTGCACGGCAGTATCACCCATATTTTCTTCAACATGTACGCGCTGGTATCCATCGGGCGTGATGTGGAACGGTTTTATGGACACAAGCGATATCTGGCTTTATATCTCGCCGCGGCATTTGCTGGAAACGTTCTCTCTTTCCTGAGCACTCCAGAACCATCATATGGGGCTTCAACAGCCATTTTCGGGTTAATCGCCGCAGAAGGGATATTTATTTTCCGAAACCGAAAATTCTTCCGAAACTCGCGTGCGATGCTGATCAATATTGCCATTGTTATTGGCATCAATCTGTTCATTGTTGGTATGATCCCGAACATTGATAATTTTGGGCATCTGGGTGGACTGGTAGGTGGTGCGCTATTTGCCTGGTTGGCTGGTCCAATATGGGGCGAGAGTGGTATATTCCCGCAGATTATGATATCGGACCGCACTGATAAAAGCCGCACACTCCCGGTCTTTCTGGGAGTGTGCATGCTATTCGCTCTGGTTGCTGCGCTGAAATTCTTTTCTTAATGCTGCTTACTTCAATCTGGACCGTAACCTGTTCCACATTTTGACCAATGCTGTCAACAGTGGTATCAATAATGCCCCGCAAGCCACAGGTATCGGTGAGAAGGGGGCCGCCTGGTCATAGCTGATACTGTAGATGGAACGGGTTCCGGCAAGCTGGTCATTGGCTGCCCGGGCGCGGAGAATATATGTCGCGCTGGTATCCGGTCGGAAGTTGAGCGTGGTCTCTGTAAGTAGATCATCGGGGACGGCTTCATCCGTCATGGCTTGCCCCGTCATATCAAAAACTTGCAATCCGACTCCAGCCGCGAGTTCTGTTGGTAGAGATTTAAAGGTGTAATTTGTACCACCCTGCAGAAGCATGACTGACCAATCTTCATCCTTTAACCCGCAAAGGTTGTGAAGCTGTCCGTTACCCGGGTCAAGGGGAGTGGCTTCTGACGGCAAATTGTCTTTCGTTTCGAATTTGTCCGGTACACATTGGGCTTCTATGGTTGTTCTTACCTGGGCATTTTCCGGGAAGTCCTCCGCGCCGGATGCCGTCACCGCGCGAATACGAAAACCGTACGAGGTACCATTTTTCGCGAAGAAGCTGGTCGCACGCAGAGAACCGTTTAGCGCTTCCGCCCATGGCTGCCATTTCCCGTCATTGATCTGATATTGAAGTTCAAAGTGATCGACAGGTTCTTTTGAAACGGACGACCATGTGAGGTGGATTAACGTGCTGCCATATTCAGCAGGCAGGGCATTCATGTGGGTTACGGGGATTGTTCCATCACCGGCCAGTAAAATTGCGGAGCTGTCAGTGTAGTTGCCTGCCTCGTCATAGGCACGGGCAAAAATCGCTGAACCTTCCAATTTCCCAGGGTAACCTTCCGGGATTGTTCCTGTCCATCCATCCAACATCATCTCGTCAACCGCCACGCGTTCCGCTCCCTCAACGTTGACTCCAGCTGGTTGCAATAGAAATTCCACTCTGACGACTGTGCCATTTGAGTCAACCGCATCTGCGGCCAATTCGATAGGCAGATTTAGACTGATTCCCCCATCGGCTGGTTTTGTCATTTTGACCGTGGGTGGAATTGTGTCCTGAACCAGAGATAATTTGTAATCCACGCCCGGGACAGTTCCCTTTCCGGAAAATTGTCCGCCGACTTTAAGGTAATAACGCCCGGCTTCCGGCAGGGTTGTGCTGGAACTAACGGTTGAACCATTTATTCTGCCTTCGGCGAGAATAGAGGAACCATCCTGAGCCATTATGACAAGTGACGGCGTCCAGGATTCGACATCGGATAACACTGTAACCGCAGCACTGAAGGATTGTTTTTTGTCCACCGTGAACGAGAAGAAATCTACATCGCCGGCGGGACAGATTTGCGCGTCAACACTACCACCGAGTTTGACGTCGCTCGCTTTTTCAAAAGTGCCATCATCGGCATATTCACTGCACACTTTGGCCGGGTCGTCTATGATACGGACAGTTTTTATTGCCCATGCCAGTCCTTCATTGTAATTCCCGTCCAACGAGTCAAAGCGGAATCGAATGCGGATATTTTTACCCGCGTATGGAGAAAGATCTACCGGTTTGCTATCGTGGAGGTTCCTATCACGAGGATCGGTTGCGACCTGCAGGATGTCCTGGAATGCGCCGCCATCAACAGAGATTTGGACACGCCGTTGATCCCAGACATTCCCGGATGATTCCGTGTACGACGCATACTGGAAAGATAGTTGTTGACCGGCATACCCGATACTAATAGGGGGAGATGTCAACTCGCCTGACACTGGTGCTGAATCTTTTCCATAATTTTCGTCTGAGCCAAAGATCCAGCCGGTGTGTTTTGTTGAGTCCAGCGTAAACCCGGTATGCTTCCACATTCCATTCGACTGCCAACCGGATACGTTCTGGGAGAATTCGGCTTCGTAAGGAGAATTGACCGTTTCCAGATTCGAACCAGTTGATGGTTGCACTGTGAAACTGCTTGTGGTGGATTTTTCACCTGCGCTGTTGCGGGCTGTTACGATCCATTCATAAGCCCCGGCTTTCACATTACCAACTGAGAAGGATAGACTATCCTGCCAATCGAGGGTTTTTTCAAATCCATCCTGTCCTTTGATCGTCGCGCTGTATTGCAACGCGCCAATGGATGGCTGCCAGCTTAGAACTATCGAGTTATCCGTTGTTGGCGATTTTCCATCGGGCCCTGTAACCGGATTCGGTTGAGGTGTGGAAGGGGGGGGTACGACGTTTGATAAGGTTAGTGATGAGACCTTGTTTGCCCCCACAATCTGGGAACCCAGATCTTCAGAAGATGCGGTTAAGGTTTGTGAACGGCCGGTAAAATTCTCTCCGTCAAACAGTATCGCACTGACGCCACCACCCAGTTGAATTGATTCCAGGTTGTTTCCACCAAAACTTTCCATTGTAGCGAGGTCTGCTATATCGCCAATATCAATGACCTGACAGTAGCCCTGGAATTTTGTGTTGTTGTATAAGGCAGCCTGGTTGGCAGCCGGAGTACAGGCGGGCGGTAGCATGGGGCAGGCGTATTTCTTCTGGATGATCACTTCGCCCACCGGATTGATGGTTTTGTTCCCGCCGTTATCCCAAATATGCAGTCCGATGGAAACAGGTCCATCCGGAACACCAGCCGCGCACAGGTCTACATCCGCCACAATGGCCGATCCTGTTACAGCTTCCCCGGCGGGGCGCCAAATGCCATCGTAATTGACCATCGGCTGGATCTTCGCCACTCCAGATTCATCCGTACCGTATCCGTTGACCGTAACAGTTGATCCGGTAACCACTGTATTTGCGGCTGGAGCGCTCATAACACCGGTTGGGGGTTTTGAGTCACCATTTTGTGATAAGTAACGGTCTCCGGGTATACATTCACTCCCGTAGGATGGAAAAGCTTTCGCTTCCGCGCATGTGCGGGGTCGGCCACCGTTAACCGGAACATCTTCGAAGACGATATCTACAGAATTGCCCCAGAACGAAGTGGGATTCGCGTGAACATGGAAATGTAAGTGTGGACCGGTGCTGTAACCGGTATTATCAACATTCCCAATGAATTGCCCCTGATTGACCCAGGTGCCCTTAACCCGCAGGGCTTCAGGAATGGTACCTTGAGAGAGATGATAGTAAACCTGGTAGGTTGTAGGGGTTGTTGTGTCATCTTCCAGGATGATATAGTTCGCGTTTGTGTGATTGTTATCCGGGTATTTCCAGACGGCGTATTTTACCCGGCCGCCTTTGGATGCCAGAATTGGGAAATTTCCTCCATCCGCAAAGTCAAAAGCATAAAGACAGGATGAAGGACAGGATTTATAGGTAAAAACATGACCGATGCTTCCAGTAAGAAACTTGGTAGTTCCCTTTTTCCAGGGCAGGCGGTATCCGCGAAGGGCAACACCTTTTGTGGCCGTTTGTGGTTTAGATAGATACTGCTCCCTTGTTTCTGCGTCAATCAAGGATTCAGGAATGGACAGAAGAAGTTTGTTGAAACCTTCATCCGGTTGAACCGTGACAATCCAGGTTTTGTCTTTGGATCGTTGTGCGATGGCAAGTCCGGGCTCTGCCGGTACCAATGTGTCTGTATCCTTGTCATAAAGTGCCAACCAGAGAAGTGCGGTATTCTTATCTTCCGTGTAGGTCACATTGGTGATGGCAACACGATACATGAGAAATGCGACAACTTCATCGTGCCTTTGAATCGCAATTTGGAGCTGCTGTTCCAGTTCTGCTGTTGCCATATCTTTGGGTTGTGAATACTTCGGGAAAACCTGCTCAGCGGTTGGTTCGGTGTAGAAATATTGAAAGGCTACATAAACAGTCCCGGCGATGAGGATGAGGAAAATGCTTATTAATACCGGGATAATCCACCTTGAATAGGCGAGATTTGTATTTTTTCGTTTGTTCATGCCATTCACCGTTTATCAGGAAAGAATTGACGATTCGGTGCAATAAGCAGGCCAGCAGATTTTGCCCGTTGATTTGTTGTCTGGATTATTCACAATAAATTAATCAATTTGTGGACATGAATGTACTAAAATCTTAACGAATGACATAATAATCTTGTCAGTAATTAACCTGTGCCCTCATTCTAGACGGGGGAAAAGAGAAAACGTGACAGATTTGCTCGTTGGCCGGCAACCAATCTTCAACCGTAACAGGGAAGTTATCGGTTATGAGTTGTTATACCGGGGCCAAAAAAATGACAAATCGGCCAATGTATCCGATGGTGATTTCGCAACCACTCAGGTCTTGCTAAATACGTTTTCCGAGATTGGCCTTGACAATATTGTTGGACAGGGTTTTGCGTTTATAAACTTTACCCGAAATTTTTTGGTGGGGAAATATCCCATATCGCTACCTCCTGAGAGGGTGGTGATGGAAGTATTGGAAGACATCACGATTGATAAACCACTCATTGAATCGCTGCAAAGATTCAAAGAAGCCGGTTTCCAAATTGCCCTTGATGATGTCGTCTCCACGAACAGATTCTTACCTTTACGTCATCTGGGTTTGACATCTGTCGTGAAGATCGATCTGATGGGAGTTAAGCGCGTATTGTTACCCGATATTGTCCATTCACTGAAAGAATCTGGAGTCCTTTTGCTGGCAGAAAAAGTGGAAACTCTGGATGATTACGATCTGTGCTCCAGGCTTGGATTTGATTTTTTCCAGGGATATTTCCTGTGTAAACCGAATGTCGTTGTCGGCAAAAAAATGGAATCATCGCGACTCATTGTTATGCGGTTATTGGCGCAGGTTACAGATCCCAAGGCTGATTTTCGCGAACTTGAAGTACTGATCTCTCAAGATGTTGGATTGAGTTACAAATTATTGAAGCTGGTAAATTCTGGCTACTATTCATTATCCACAACGGTCAACTCGATCCGCCAGGCTATATCCTTGATCGGGTTGAGCCAGTTGCGTGGATGGATGATGTTGATCCTCATGTCTACTGTCGACGATAAACCGCATGAGCTGACAGCAATTGCATTGCAGCGCGCGAAAATGTGCGAAATGCTGGGGAAGAGCTTCGGCGATCCACAGGCGGAATCATATTTCTTAGCCGGCCTTTTTTCTGTTCTGGATGCGATTATGGATATACCCATGTCGCAGGTCATCTCCAGTATTCCTTTGACGCCCGAGGTCATTGCTGCTTTGATCAACCATGATGGGAAGATTGGACTTGCCTTAAAGACCGTCCGGGCGCTGGAGCAGGGAGATTGGGCGAACGCGGACAAAACCGGTCTGCCCCCAGAGCGGCTCCGGTCTATTTATTTTGAATCAATCAAATGGGCGACCATCCTGACGGAAGAAGTCTATCAGAAGGGTTCGAAGGTTTAAGATTTATTTCAGGGTTTCTACAAAAAAGTTGACAACAGCATTGTCAATTTCTTCCCAACCGGGCTCAACCGGTGCGTTACCTGTTTGTGAAAAACCATGACCGGCATTTTTCACAGAAATAAAGCGGACGGGTGCTCCCACACCTTTTAGTGTTTCATTAAGCAATATGGATTGTTCGACTGGAACCAGCTGGTCATCTTCTCCATGGATGATCAAAATGGGAGGTGAGTCCGAGTGGGCGTATGTAATGGGACTGGCTATTGATAGTATTGGGTCAGATCGGTCTTTCGCCTGAAACACAAGCTTTGACAGGTCTAATTCCGAATTGACAAAATTCCGGGTCAGGTCAGCTGGACCGTAAAGGTCGACAACAGCCTGTATATCCATGTTAATATCCGGGTATTCACTGGTAATCCAATCTTCTTTCGCGTCTGCCAATCCTGCCAGAGCGGCCAGGTGTCCGCCAGCGCTGTCTCCCATAAGGCCAAACCGCTCCGGGTCGATTTTCAATTGGGCGGAATTTGCTCTGAGAAAGCGAACAGCACATAAAATGTCAATGATCTGCGCCGGGAATGGATGATCCGGTGCAAGCCGATAATTTACCGCAGAAACGGCAAATCCCGCTTCATCCAACAACGAAAATGTTGAAAGGTAGGAAGCGATCTCTTTGTCACCTTCAAGCCAGGCTCCACCGTGGATATAGATTACAAGGGGGGCAGGATTGGTTTGTTCATTTTTTGCTGGATAAAAATCCAATTTCTGCTGAAGTCCACCCGTCGAACAATATGTGATATCCATCATTGGCGCGGGAGATATTGGTGTACGTGTTGGTAAATAATTATCTGGGAGGGATGCGTAAGAAGACACCGATGGTGTTCTTGTTGATGAACAACCAGTTATCAGGAAGGTTAGTGTTGTGAAAAACACTGAAAAAAAAAGGAATTCTCGTTTCATTTCTTTAATAAAAATTATGCGGCAAAATGGGCTGGTTTGTAACCAATTTGAAAGATTCTTCATTGGGCGGAATAACCTGATGTGGTAAATGGATCGTTCGCATACGGAAGTCGTACACCGGCGTTGATCAAAATGATCAATCCGTTACGGAAATGCTATAAAAGAATTTTTTCTATATTTCTGCATTAATCCAGGCGGATGATCTGGTCGCGCTCTGGCCCTACGGATATCAAACTGACGCCGACGCCTGTCAATGCTTCCAGGCGGTGGATGTAGTCTTTCGCCGCTTGAGGGAGATCCTTCCATTGCCTCATAGACGTAATGTTTTCAGACCAGCCCGGCATTGTCTCATAAACGGGTACACATTTTTGCAATTGATCGTCCTGAAGGCCAATCGGTGGCGCATCCAGCTTTTCACCGTTTTTTGAGTAAGCCACACAGAGTTTTATTTCCGGTAGACCGGATAGGATATCAAGTTTGGTAATGCACATTTCATTGACACCATTTATCCGGATGGCGTATCGCAACAACGGGATATCAAGCCAACCAACCCGGCGCGGCCGGCCGGTTGTCGTTCCAAATTCATCCCATGGGTTTTCCCCGGTCCCACGCAAGCTTGTGGCAATATCACCGGAAAGTTCTGTGGGGAAAGGACCGCCTCCAACACGAGTTTGGAAAGCCTTGGTAATGCCGATGATCCGGTCGATTGGAATGATACCGAGTCCCAAACCGCTGAAAATCCCGGTCGCAGTTGTGTTTGAACTTGTGACATATGGATAAGTTCCAAAATCCAGGTCTAACAGAGTTCCCTGGGCTCCTTCAGCCAACACCATATCACCGCTATGCAGAGCATCGTTGAGTAAACCGGACGCGTCGCGGATAAATGGGCTCAATTGGCTGGCAGCAGTAACATACTCGTCCGTCATTGTTGCTATATTGAGTGGCGCTTTCTGGAACAAGGATTGTAGCTGGTCATCGACAAATTCGAGATGCTCTTTAACTCTAAGCCGAAACCTGTCAATATCCAGAATTTCCCCTGCCCGTAGACCACGCCGCGCCGCTTTGTCAATATAAGCCGGTCCGATACCGCGTCCGGTTGTGCCTATGGCCCCTTTTCCACGGGCTTCATCCTGAGCCTGATCGAGTAAACGGTGGGCTGGTGTGATCAGGTGGGCCAGGGGAGACATATAGAGTCGCCTTGGTGGAATTTCAACACCGGCCTGTTTCAATGAATCGAGCTCGGTAAGAAATGTAAGCGGATTGATCACCATTCCGCTACCCAGTATTCCAATGGTGTGTGAATGCACGATCCCGGAAGGGATGAGATGTAATTTAAATGTTTTGTCTGCTACTGTCACAGTGTGACCGGCATTGTCTCCACCGTTGTAACGACATACAAGAGTGGCGTCCGCGGAAAGAAGATCAACGATCCGTCCTTTGCCCTCATCACCCCATTGGGTTCCTATTGCTATATTGAGCGGCATCTACAGCCTCCTCCATTACTTGTGCTTGCTTTTCTCGTATTTTTTGGGGTCAACAGATGCGATATAAGGCAGATTCCGGCCTTTTTCATCAATGTCGAGTCCATAACCTACAACGAATACATCGGGGATGGCAAATCCGAGGTAATCAATGGGAACGTCAACTTTGTGACGTTCGGCTTTATCAAGAAGGACACACACTTTTAGACTTCGCGGATTGCGGTCGAGCAGGAGCTTGCGAACTGTATTGATGGTGAATCCGGTATCCACAATGTCATCAATCAGGATAACATCCCAACCATTGATATTTGTTTTATGATCCGAATCAATCCGCACAAACCCGGATGATTCCGTTCCGCCATAGGATGACACTGACATGAAATCCATGGTCATTGGCATCTGTACTTTGCGCATTAGATCAGTCATAAACATGACACTCCCGCGAAGAAGACCCAAAAGCAAGAGTTTCTCTGAATCCCGATATTCATTATGTATTTGATTGCCGATGAAGGTAACACGTTTTTCTATTTCTTCCGGCGTGATGAGGACTTTGCCGATGAAATCATACGGAAATTCTGTAATACCTGACATAGGATATCCTTCCATGTCCAAGATAAGTGAAAATCAAACCTATGATACAGCATTTTCACAGATTTTTTGATTCAGTTCCGATGATTTTTTCGTGCGATTGTGGAAGAAATAACCACATAATGGATCGATAGAATAGAAAAGCGCCTACCGGTATTCCGAATCCCCATAGCATGAGGAATACAATGTCTTTGACAGTGGGTAGTAATATACTGGAGGCCAATGCAGCAGAAAAGGTGCATCCAAATAACATGGCCAACCGGTTATGGGAGGGTAGAGGGAATGCCGGTTTTTCAAAAGAACCAAATTCCGCTTTTATGTAAGGCTGTTTACGGCGGGCCAAAAATACAAGAGTTGCGACTGCAATGTAAACAAACCAGATCGTTGCCTGCTCTCCAAGAGGAGGTAATTCTTCGGGCCGTATTAAGATTCCAAGGGCCAGATAATCAATAATCAGAAGGATGAATAAAAACACCCAGGTCTTTCCATTGGGTAACAACTCTGCCATATCTAATTTCTCATTCCCACAGTTATTTTTCCATAGCCACAATAGAATGAGAATTAGCGCAATGCTTGAAATAAACGAACCAAGGACTATAAGCGGATCGGCGATCATCGCACCGAGTGATAACCCGATAAGAATTCCACCCAAACAAAGATTTTTCTGATTGAGAAAACGGGATGCCCATTTCTCACCGATGGTAGGAATGACCACCGGTGGTAAATTGAGCAGCCATTCCACACAGATCAATGGGATCAAAAAGGCCATCACCGGATGCCAGAAGAAGACCAGCATTATGAAATCCACAACGGCAACACCACCTAGCTGGAGTGCTTCTGAATTCCAGGGTGGCGCCCAGAGAACTTTTGTCATGTAGGCTTCATATAAACCAAACAACATACCCGTCAGGTATAACGCCTGCCATGAAGCAACCCGGTTCTTGCGAATGATTATGGGCGCAAGTACAAGTATGTGCAGTCCATATACGATGACAGTGATCAACCACCCGTCGGGTTTGATAAAAACCAGCGGCGCGCTGGCTGCCGTTACTTCAGCGAAAAAGGTGGAGAAGACTGCCAGAGATATCCAGAACAGCATGCGAACAGGGCGCGAGGGAGATGGCATGCTGTTATTTTACACACTTGAAAGTATGTTGGGTGCAATTGTGGGCGGAACAGGACTCGAACCTGCGACCACATCGGTGTAAGCGATGTGCTCTAACCAACTGAGCTACCCGCCCGGGAGTTCCAATTATACACTATCCACCAAAATTGAATGAACTCAATCTGGAAAAGTTGGAATAATAGAGACCCTTTTCTATATCAAATTTTTGTTCTTGCTCCCGCTTTAGGATGGTACACATCTTCGGATGTTTTCCAGATTCCTTGAAGGGCGAGGTCGATCTTCATTCGACGGGGATAGACAAAAGCTGTGGATACCAGACCCACTTTATGGGATGCTACTGCCCGCATTTGAAGGGGGTCAATCACAAAACAATCATCCATTTTTTTGCTAGCCGCTTTTGGAATAAATTGGAAAACATCGGGTATGAGATTATCCAGTCCGGATCGTTCTAGGAAGATCAGACGTCCATCCGGGAACCCTTCTTCCACATGCCAGCGATGAATGTACTGGCGGAACAGGTTTTCCGGAATATCAACGATTACCCGCGGGTCAAAATCAGGAGTGATATGACGGTAGATATCATAAAATGCTGTGTTTAGTTCTGCTGATTCTGTCAGATTCAATGCGATCCGGGTCTGATCATAATCAGACTGACATACCTCCACCGCCTCACGGCAAAATGTTTCCATATCCAGTTTGCCAATTGTCAATTTCTCTTGAAGCGGGCGCACTTTTTGTTGGAAGGCAAGTTTTTCGGCGCTGCTGACATCTGGATGGAGCAATTCCACTATTTGTGATGAGAGGGAATTTGTGAATGCCCCATCAAACCAGAAAAGTACTGTTGAGAAATTCCGGGGCATTTTATTCTCCTATAACCTGTAAAACGATATAACGGGGCAATTCTTCGGGTTGACCGGTGGTAACCATGATCTCCTGATGAGTGCCAAGGACCAGGTTCCCCTCATGAATCGGGATGACAACGGATGTTGGCATGAATGCCGCGCGAACATGGGCGGATCCGTTGAAATCGAGTTCCCGGCGGTGATGAAGATATGTGCCGTTTGACGGCGCGATGGATTCAAGGGCCTTTTCAATATCTGCGATAATCCCGGACTCGTGTTCTCCAACAAAGATGGATCCAGTTGTGTGTTTGAAAAACACTGTCACCTGTCCCTCGTGAACACCGGTGGATTCCACAAAATCTGTCACGAAGTGGGTAATGTTTTGCAGTGCAAAACCGGGCCCCGGCGAAACTTCGATGGTTGTTGTTTGAATTTTCATACGGGCTCCGGGTCTCAATCTTCAAAGGATTCGAGAAAGCGTCTACTGTTTTCAATTAGGTCAGGACCGGCTTTATGCAGACCACCACCCATGAGATAGATCATTTCATTATCATAGGTTTTTTTCATCTCAGGTATATTCTTCATTGTCAGGCCGCCACCGGCAACAGGAAAAATGGATTTGATATTTTCCATTGGTACTGCGGTACCCGCTACCGCGGCGATACAATCTTCTTTGGAATTGGAGAATCGACTGCCGAAGTTGACAAATATACTCATGTCTGAGCCGGACAGACGGGCTATTTGACCGTACCAGGAAAACGGGGAGAAGCCGGCTGTCGGGCAAACGACAAAGCTGCCGGAGAAGGATGGATGTGTCATGATGGGAAGATCCAGTGAATCATCTTCAGCCAGCATCCTCACAGCATCAAGTCCGGTATGCGCAGCGAGGACCATAAGCCCGCCACAGCCTGTTTGTCTGGCAAAATGGGCGTTTTCAAGCAGTTCGTCTGCACGTCCTGTAACATTCGGTAAATATATACATTTTCGACCGGTCTCGGCATTTGCCCTGGCAATGGCTTCCTGAATGACCGGGACGCGCTCTTTAAATTTTGAAAAAGGAAGATTGGAAATTCCATGATCATCTTTGATCAGATCGATTCCACCCTTTGCCACCTGATACCCCATTTCCGCCAGCTCTTTGTTGGTTAATCCCATCGGTTTAAGAGCGGTACAGAGGAGGGGGCGTTTTGAAACTCCAAGCAGTTTCCGTACTCCTGCACGTCCAAAACGGGGGCCGGAGAATTTCTTGGCCAAAGCAGCAGGCAGCTCGATCCGTTCAACACGGATATTTGGCATCAGACTGATATTGCCCAGAACTACATTGAGAAATTGGGCAATGGTAAAGGCGGTGATCTCAATTGCGTAACTTATCATCACATGAAAATGATCCTCTGAAACCTGTTGGGTTTCCTCTATTCGGCCCACTACATGTTCTTTGATCTCACCTTCTGGCAGGAGTTCGTAAGGGAACTCGATTGTTTCTTCAACAATAATTGCGGCAGCAAGCTGCTCAATATCAGAACGTGTACCAAATAAACTGTAAACGACAGCGAAACGCTCGCCCGATAACTGTAATTTTTGATTCCCTAGCATTTAAATTTCTCCTTAAAGGTCTGAAAAGCGGTGGTGTAAGATGTTTCGTTGCTTGAATTAGCCCAAACCGATAGAAATAGGTGTATTCCTTGAAGTTGCCTTTACCGATCAACAGATCAACGTAGACAAGTCATTAGATCTTCAACACTTCCGTGGCGGTTTTTTCGTCTGTGATAAGAACGTTGAAATACTTTGCTTTTAACGCCGCGTGAATGGTTTTTACTTTTTCCTGTCCGCCTGCCACCAGAACACCAAGATGTACTTTCTGTAATGACTCCAATGAGATGGAGATGATTAGTTCATCATAAGGTACCTTGACGGGATTTCCGTCGATATCTACAAAATGCCCCAGGATATCTCCGACCGCGCCATTGTCCGACAAGTATTTTAGTGTTTCGGATTCCAAACTTTTGTTTTCGTAGAGCAAAGCATCTTTGTCAACACCTCCACAACTTTGAAACAGGATGTCGCAGTGTTGAGCTTTTTGGAAGACTTCGTTTAGCACAGGTTCGGAAAGGATGATCTCGTATGCCTGCTTACTGGATACGACAGAAGGAGCCAAAAGTCGGAATGGCCGACCGCCGCAAATCTCCGCCATCTGATTGGTGATGTTCAACGAGATCATGGCACTGGCGGGTCCTGAAACACCGCCGATAATATCGGTGAAATCGCAGATGATCTTGCGTTTGGGCCGGAAATACTCCGGCATGTAGGATAGTGTGCGGCTTAACCCGATTCCAATGGTCAGGCCTGATTCCAGGCGGGGAACAAGCCATTCACTGGCACCCTGCGCGAGTAACCGTTGCTGTGATTGTCGAGTTTCCGCGCTCATCACAACCTTTACATCTTTCAAATTATATTTATTTGAAAGAGCCGACTCCAATTCCAGAAGATTCGAGTTATTGGATTGGATATTGATTTGCACGATTCCCTTATCGCGAGCCTGTTTTAGATAACGGGTGATCTTGATACGGGACATATTGAGGCGTTCCGCTATCTCAGCCTGTGTTAACTCTTCCATATAATACAACCATGCGATACGAACCAATAATTCATTCTCGCTGGAATTATGGTTCGGGTAATTCATTGAAGACTGGCTGGATACGGTCATGGAATTTGCCTCAACGGAAAAATTTAACGTTCCTGATAACCGGAATTATTATTGTAAATCTAATCTTTGATTTACTTTCCGGGAAAAGACTTCTGCAGAAATTTCTCCTGCGAATACTTGATGCGTAAGTGCATATAGATCACCCATCAGGTTTGCGAATTCAGGGGAAGAGGGGAAGGTATTCTTCCGTTCAATGCATTCCAATAATTCCGGAAACCATGGGAATAAACTTGACGCTTGTTGATTTGTGAAGGATGACCGCCGGGCGGGTGAGCCTGAGTATTTTCCCTGTTGAAGGTCGGCCATTGAACCAGTTAGTTGAAGCAGACAGGAGAAGGCTTCATCTTTGTGTTTTGAGGCTGATGGAATACCAAATGCCCAAACAGTGCCCCAGGGATGTTCTAGTGATGCGAAACCATAATTCGCAGTGTGCGGATTGACCGTTTTATCCAGAATGGGGCCTAGCTGACCGCTCCAATGATTGACAATACCCACCTTTCCACCGGTAAGAAGCTCGAGCATCGTTGCATTGTCACTCTCCCCAACATCAGCGCGACAATGGGAAAGAAATGGTATTAGTTGCTTTATGGATTCAATGGTTGGTTCTTCCGGGAAGTTGCTTCCTGATCCACCGTTCGGCAAGACCCCTCCGGAGGCCGAGTAAAAAGGTAGCCATTCCACCATGGACTCCGTGGCCGAGCCTTTGAAATGGGTGCCATACATTCCATTTACGGGATCATGCAGAATTTTGGAAATTTCCAACCAGGATGCCAGTGAAACAGGCGATTGGACTTTGCCATAGCCAGCTTTTTCAAGCAGATCTTTACGGTAATAAATGATCTGCACTTCCGAGAAACTGGGAAGTAGATACTGGGTTCCTTCCAGTTCCAACTCTTTGCGCATAGTCGGTAATATGTCCTCGTAGTCGTAATCTTTCCAGTCTGAGAAATGCCGGGCTATCAAATCCTTCAGGGGTGTCAACCAACCGTTCGCTACATATCCGGGAAGCCAGAAATAGCCGGGGAGCATCACTAGATCATACTCATCACTTCCTGAACTCAGGCACGAGGTGATCGTTTCAGGATATTTTTCCCAGGGCAAGATGACAAGTTCAACACCAATACCCGTCTTTTTTGACCAGGTTGATACCAGGTCACCGGTTTCCGCGTATAGTTTCACGGCCGGGTCATCCACGCAAAGGATGCGAACAGAATGGGTCTGTCTGGATGGTGATGGATCAATTGAGGTCATCTTTTGTCCTTTTTTTTCGTGGAATCGTCCCCCTTGCGATTCCACGAAAAGATTAAGCTACTTTTTTGCGGCCGCTTTTTTCTGGAAAATCTCTTCCAAGGCGGGTTTGAATGGATGCCGGGCGATACCGTATTCTGTAATGATGCCGGTGATAAATTTGCTTTCTGTGACATCAAACGCCGGATTGAAGATCTTCACGCCCTTGGGAGCCATTGGTTTTGTATACCATTTTTCTGAAACCTCTTCCGGTTTGCGTTGTTCAATGTGGATATCTTTTCCCGTAGGGCATTCCATGTCGATGGTGGATGTGGGCGCGCACACATAGAAGGGGATGCCGTAATTATGTGCCAGGATGGCAACCCCGGATGTACCAATCTTATTGGCGGCATCACCATTGGCGGCAACACGATCACAGCCAACAAAAACTGCCTGAACCCATCCATTGGACATCACTGTTGCGGCCATATTGTCGCAGATGAGAGTGACATCCACGCCTGCTTTTTGTAACTCAAATGCGGTCAACCGCGCGCCCTGTAATAGTGGACGGGTCTCATCCGCAAATACCTTGAAGTTATATCCTCTTTCGGTACCCAGGTAGATGGGAGCTGTCGCGGTTCCGTACTTCGCGGTGGCAAGCTGGCCGGCGTTGCAGTGGGTAAGAATGCCAATGTTGGGACGGAGAAGGGAAAGCCCATTTTCTCCGATCGTTTTGCATACCCAGACATCTTCTGCTTTGATCTCTTCAGATTCCCGGCGCAACAAATCTTTGATCTCCGCGATTGGTTTGTCCTTGTTGGACTTTACACATGTATCCATGCGATCCAATGCCCAGAAGAGGTTGACCGCTGTAGGACGGGAGGATGCCAGGTAGTCCTTGACTTTTTTGAACTCTGCGTAGAAGGTATCAAAATCTTTGGCTGAACAACCTTTTACACCCAGGTATGCTCCATAGGCGGCAGCGATGCCGATAGCCGGAGCACCGCGCACTTTTAATTCATAAATCGCTTCCCAAATTTCTGGTTGAGTGGTCAGGTGCAAGTATGTGAACTCGTTGGGCAATAATGTTTGATCAATAATAACCAACGCGTTATTGGCATCATCCAACTCTACGGTCTCAAAATCTAATGCTTTTTTAGTGTCCATTGTGTGCATCTTATCCTTGTCTCAAGCGCGGGGGAATTTCTCTACTGAAGATTTTAGTGTTTTCAGGAAATCCTCACCACTTACATAGCTGTCACGTTTTATGATGAACTCTTTGGCGGCAGTCAGACAGAACCGTTCTGCACGGAGACGGGCATTTTCATCCGGAATGGTTGTAATGTCTTTAACTTGTGCCATACCGATGATACGACGTGAAAGTTCAAGTCCGGTCACGGCTGCAGTGTCTGCCAGAATGTTGTCAAGGTACCATTCATCAAAACCCTTCACTTTGGCAAACACTTCGGTTACATTTTCCTTCCATGCAGCTTTCCATTTGGTTATAAACATGTCAATCACATCGACAATCGTCTTTTCAATCCAGCCGCAGTAATCCGCCCGTTCAGCCGGATCGGTGATGGTCGCGTCGGCATTAGCCCAGGCGAAGATCAGATTAGCGATTACGTTGCCTGTATCGTAGCCAATCGGTCCATAAAATGCAAATTCCGGATCAATGATCTTGGTTGAATCCGGTTTGATGAAAATGGAACCGGTATGCAGATCACCATGGATCAAAGCCTGGGCGTTGGTCAGGAAGTCAAACTTTAATTTGGCAGCTTCAAGGAGCAACGCTTCATCAGCATAGATGTTTTCTTCCACCCATTTCAGGTTGGGGGGAAAAACTAGGTTGCGTTTTTTGTTGTCATTGAATGGTTCGGTATAGACCAGATCTTCGGTAATTTCGCACAATTCAGGATTGATGTAATTTGTGACCAAAGATTTCTTATCTTTATGATCCATCACAACATCGGTAGTCATCAGCAGGGTGTTCACCATAAACGTTGTGATATGATCCGCGAAGAGAGGGAATTTTTGGTGTTCTATTAAAGCACGGCGCATGATGACATGGTCAGAGAGATCTTCCATGGAACAGCAGGACATGACATCATCAAATTTATAAATCTTCGGAACGAGCCCCGGAGCCAGCTTATATTCGAGTTGAAGCATTTCAGATTCGATGCGATTACGATCAGGAGACAGTTTGAACGCGTCAGAGATGCGGGCATAATGACCGGCTTGTTTGATGATCACTGATTTGTCGGAATTCTTATCCCACACACGAAAGATGTAATTCAGGTTACCGTCACCGATCTCTTTGCATTCCAGATCGGCGTTCGCATCGAACAGATCGAGGCGTTCCCGGGCATATTCCAAAACATCGGCGGGTTTCATTAAGAAATATGTATCGAACCGTGACATGGTATTACCTCCAATATGAGTTTTATTGTCTTTTGCGGAAATACGTGAGGGCGAGAGCTATTACCAGTACTGCACCCTTGAAAATGTTCAATGAATAATACGGAACCGACATCATCACCAAACCGTTCTCGAGAATACCGACCAATACAGCTCCTGCAAATGTGCCGAACGCGTTTGGCCTGCCTGTTCCGCCAACTGAAAAACCAATATAAGCGGCAGCCACAGATGGCATCAGATAACCGGCACCCGCGTTCACCTGTGATGAACCGATGCGCGATGCCAGCATTATGCCTCCCAGGCCGGCCAGTAAGGAGCAAAGGAAGTAGGCCAGGGCACGATATCGATCTACAGGGATTCCAGATAGGCGGGCTGCTTCCATATTTCCACCAACAACGTAAAGGTAACGTCCATGTTTGGTGTAATTGAGGAATATATGTACCAGGATGACAACGATGATCATGATCAGGATGATCCACGGAGCCTGACCGATAAGGCGAAAATCAGGCATCAGTTTCCCGATTGTCGGTGTGCCGTCCAGGCGGGGCATACCTTCGCTGATGGAACCACCACCGGTGTATGTCATTGCCACACCTTCAAAAATAAACAATGTTGATAATGTGACCAGCATATCCGGAATTTTGACTTTTACGATCAGAAACGAGTTCACAGCGCCTACCAGCATACAAACTAGAAGCGAGATGACAATGGCTGGGACGGTGGGCAACGTGTACCAGACGAACATGGATATGATCAGCGAATCCGCGAATGTGGCTACTGAGCCAACAGAAAGGTCAAATCCACCAACAGTAAGGCTTATGGTCAGGCCTATGGCGATGACGGTAACAATCGAGATGCTACGGAGTATTTGGACGATATTCGATGTCGACATAAAGCCGGGCATTGATAATGAAAAGAATATCGTCAATATGATGATAGTGAGGATCGTCCCCCATTTGGTGATGAATTCTCCAAAACTGGAAAATCCCATATTATGTTTCAAACTTGTTAACGTGGTCTGTTCCATGTATTACTTGCCTCCAGTGGAGAAGAAGAGGATCTCTTCCTCCGTAGTATCTGCCGTTTTGAGTTCTTTGACGATTTCGCCGTCGTACATAACATACGTCCGATCTGTAATACCAATAATTTCCGAAAGTTCGCAGGATGCGTAAATCACACCCTTGCCTTTTTTCGCAAGTTCTCCGATCAGGAGGAAAATATCCCGTTTGGCTCCAACATCCACCCCTTTGGTTGGCTCGTCAAAGATGTAAATATCTGCATCGGCGATCAACCACTTCCCAACAGCTACCTTTTGCTGGTTACCGCCAGAAAGGAACGCGACTTTCTGATATTCGCTTGGGGTTTTGATTCCCAAATCCACGATCATGCTGCGGGCTGCAGAGCGTTCTGCTATTGAGCTGACAAAACTAAAAATATTGGTAAACTTTTTTAGATTTGCCGCAGATAAATTGGTGAAGACTGGTTCCATAACCAGCACACCTTCTTTACGACGTTCTTCGGGAACCAGTGCAATCCCTTTGCAAACCGCATCATATGGCGATTTGATGTTTAGTTCCTTTTTGTTGAGACTAACTTTGCCGGATTTCTTTGAGAGAGCGCCGAATAAAGTTTTGCATAACTCGGTTTTTCCTGCACCAACCAATCCGGAAATCCCGACGATCTCGCCTGACTTGACATTCATGTCAATGTTCTTGACCGCGTCATCTTTTTCGGTCAATCCGGAAACTTCAAGGAGGGTTTCTCCCAATTCAATCTTAAATTTGGGATAGTTTTCATCGAATTTTTTCCCCAGCATCAACTCGACTACCTGTTTGATGGTGAAGTCGGTGATCGGTTGGCGTGTAACAACCTTGCCATCCCTCATAATTGTGATCTCTTCACATATCTCGAATACTTCCGGAAGGCGATGGGAGATAAAGATCACACCCACGTTATGGTTATGGGCCATATCCTTGACTATGCGGAAGAGTTCCTGGGTTTCTGTGTTACTGAGAGGCGAGGTGGGTTCATCCAATATAAGGAATTTGCATTCGCCAGCCAGGGCGCGGGCAATTAATACCATCTGTTTTTGTGCCAGAGACAGGTTCTGGACTATCTCGCGTGTGTCAATGTTGATACCCAGACGGTTTAAGGTTTCGCGGGCAGTTTTGTGAGTTTTTGGCCAATCAACAAATTGCCTGTTCCCCATTTCGTTGACAAGCACATCCAGCATAATGTTCTCCGCCACATTTAAATAGGGTACGAGGGCGGTATCAACTTCCTGGTAGACAATTTCAATCCCGAGTTTTTTGGCATCACCGGGGGTTCGTATGTTCACATCCATGCCATCAATCGCGATTGTGCCAGTGTAATGGTCATAAGCGCCAGACATAACTTTCATCAGCGTTGACTTACCGGCTCCATTCGCTCCAACCAGCGCATGGATAGTGCCTTTGGCTACATGAAAATCAACATCTATCAGGGCGTTAACTCCAGGAAAGGAGATGGAAATATTTTTCATTTCCAGTTTGTTCGCTTCCAGTGTATTGATGGGACACCTCCTATCTTGAAAATTTTCTTATAACGATCCCGCTTACATATATAAGGAAGAACCGTTGAATAATCGAGTTCAGCAGAGGAATTCCTCTGAAAAAGATGTTGCATTAACAAACGAGAAAACTTTTGTTTTCTGAAAGAGAGAGAGATGGGATGATTTCCACTCTCTCTCTTTCTTTCATCAACCAATAATCTGGTTCAGGAAATCCTGATTATTTCGCGTATTTCGCGCGCAGGGTGTCCATCCATGGTTCGTTGAAGGCGTCAGATTTACCCCAACCTTCGATGACATCTTTCAGGTTGAGCATAGTGGTGTCTTCTTTCAAATCAGATTTCTTGATCAATTTGGCTTCCAGGTCGTATTCAGCCGGGGTTTCTTCGCCGGCGAATTTCTTGGCCAGGATGCGCATATTGACAATTCCGATCAATTTCGGGTCAACGGCAGCGGTGGAGAGCCAGACGGAATCTGGTTCGCGCATCAGGTTCATATCCTGATTGGAGACATCAATGGAAATGAGTTTGATATCGGTACGGCCGGATTCTTTAAGAGCACGGTAGGCGCCTTTTGCCATCTCGTCCCATGATCCCCATACCGCATCTACAGTTCCTTCCGGGTATTTGGCAAGCAGAGCGCCAACTTTGGTGGCCATATCACCCTGAACATCCTGGAAGTTGGAAGGACCAACGGTCTCCAATGTCTCGATAACGCCTTTTTCTTCCATGGGGGCATAAATAGTCTGGCGTCGGTCAAGGGGCGGAACTCCGGGACCCCACCACAGTTTGATGACGCGTACAGGTTTGCCATCTTTTGACAGGGCAGCGATCTCGTTTAGCGACAATTCAGCCAATTTGAAATCATCCTGTGCGGTTGAGGTAATATCGGGCAGGTTCTGTCCGTCTTTATCAATCACAGTGTCGAAGGTGACGACTTTCATTCCTTTATCAATGGCGGGTTTCAACATGTCATAGGAATAATCTTTCTTCCCATGAGAGATAACCATGCCGTCATAACCCTTCTGGATTGCCTGGGCTACCAATTCCTGGAATTTGGCATCATCATTGTCGGCGATAAAGGTATCCACAACAAAGCCAAAGGACTCGCCTTCAGTGCGGGCACCATCAAGGAATTGTTTGGTATGGTCGTCAGATGGAAGGTTGCGGACAACAGCAATCTTCAAACCTTCTTTGATACCGGCAGGGACCTCAGCGCCCGCCGGGGCGGCTTCGGCCGGTGCAGCTTCGGCCGGCGCGGCTTCAGCAGCGGTGGGTTCGGCAGCAGCAGGGGCTTCCGCTTTGGGAGCTTCAGTGGGGGCGGCGGTCGCACAGGCTGTTAGCAGCATGCTGACGATAACCAGGGTGCCTATTACGTTGAACAACTTCTTTACTTCTACGTTCGCCATGCTTTTCTCCTTACTCTATAAAAATTGGGTGGATAAAATGTGTTGCAGGTGTTTACCGCTTATCAATTGTGTAGAACAATTGCTCACCTCAAAAAAGGCAGTACGAATAGAACCCGAAGCTGGGAGCTTCAGTCGATGCATAAATATGATGGGCTGATAGGTATCAGTCCAAGTTTACGAAAACGGTTGTATCGGGAGGATCAACAAGCGTGAACAATTGTTCATAGCTTGTTCTTTTGTACATGATAGTTAGAAAGAGAAATCGACGCAAGTGACATTTATCACTGATTTTTGTTTAGTTAAAATGCCTCACATGCATGTAAGGACTGCATTCATCTTATACACTCATAAAACCGATGCTAACTTTCAAATTACTATTGAAAAATTGCATTCTATGTTATACTAAAAAATATAAGGTATGCCTTATCATTTATGACCAATACTACAGATTCTATCGAAGATTATCTAGGCGCTATTTTTCGCCTTCAAAAAGACCGGACGCTTCCTTTACCTCTTTCGCAGCTTCAGGATCACTTTGGGTTTTCCCCTATCTCGATTCACGAGATGGTACAAAAACTCGCGCAAAAAGGTCTGGCGGAATATTTTCCTTATAAGGGTGTTTGTTTGACGGAAAAAGGTGAAAAAACCGCTTCCTCGTTGGTTCGACGCCACCGGATATGGGAATTTTTCCTTTCAAATGAATTAAAAATTCCCATTGATGAAGCGCATCTTCTTGCCGGTAATCTGGAACACGCGGTACCTGATTGGGTGACTGAAAAACTGTTTGATTATCTGGGAAAACCCGATTCGTGCCCTCATGGCAGCGAGATCAGTGAAAAAAATACTATCCATCAGGGCGATTGTCTGGCGGATACCGAAGTGGGGCAGATGATTTTGATCAATCGAATTTCACCGGAGAATCCGGTATCTCTCAAGATTGCCCGTCAATTTGGGTTGATACCCGGAAAACTTGTAAGAATTATTTCCAGGTCGGAAGCCGGCCTGAGTTTTATTTTGGATAACCAGAACAAGACCTTAACAGCTAAGGATTCAGCTTTTTTCTGGGGAAAGGTACAACCTGATGGAGCATGAATTCTTGAAGCTGGTAGATCTTAAAGTAGGCCAGCGAGCACTGGTCAGGCGTTTACAGGGAGGTAAATCGTTTGTTTCCCGTCTGGTTGCCATGGGATTTACACCCGGCACTCCAGTGTACGTTGTCCGTAAGGGTGGAATGGGTCCGGTACTGGTTAAATTACGTGGAGGCCAGGTTGCCATAGGTCACAACGAAGCAGAAAAGATCATGTTGTCTCCCTACAGCGAACAAGAAATCATGGTTGAAGAAATTCCACAACGGGAGATTCGGACGTCAAACCTCGTCATTGGGCTTGCCGGTCAACCGAATGTAGGAAAATCGACCGTTTTTAATCTTTTAACAGGGCTCAACCAGCATGTGGGAAATTGGGCGGGAAAAACGGTGGAATTAAAGAGCGGCGGTTTTATGGTTGGAGATACCTCAATCACGCTGGTTGACCTACCAGGAACATACAGTTTGACAGCCAGCTCCGAGGAGGAGCGGATTGCCCGCGATTTTATCCTGACTCGCAGTCCAGATCTGGTTATCGTTGTCGTGGACGCGGCGAACCTGGATCGCAGTCTTTACTTGCTTTCGGAAGTTTTATTACTACCGGTACCGGTAATTCTGGCGTTGAATATGATGGATGTGGCCGGACAGGAAGGTATTCAGATTGAACCGGGGGTATTGGAAAGCGCTATAGGAATTCCAGTGGCACCAATGTCCGCGGCTCACAGTCAGGGGTTGGATGCCCTGCTAATGCGGATACGCGACTTTATTGAAGGCCGGTTTGAGTTCAATCCCAGAATTGCATCCATCTCAGATGCGCATAAGGGGGTTTTGGAAGAAATCCGGCAGTTGATCACCGGGTTTGTTCCAGAAGGATATCCTGATGAATGGGTCGCATTAAAACTATTGGAAGGTGATGAAGAACTGGATGTTGTCATGCAAGAACGCCTTCCAGCACCCAACTGGCAAGCGGTTGATGCCCTGATGTATCAACATGAGGACGCGGTCTTGGATATTGCCGGCGAGAGATATGAATGGATTGCGCGAATGGTGCGCGCCGCAGTGGTTCAACCCAAGATGACCCGTGGGAGCATCACGTCAAGAATCGACCATTTTCTTACGCATCCGATTATTGGAACAGCTTTCCTGGCTCTTATTCTTGGAGGGGTGTTTTATCTTACATACAGTCTTGGAACACCATTGCAGGAATACCTGAGTGATCTGATCAATCTTATGGCAGTATGGGTAAGAGAGAATATGACGGGTACTCCGGAATGGCTGCCACACTTGCTGGCCGATGGTATTCTGGGCGGCGTTGGATTGGTGTTAACCTTCCTGCCCATTCTTGCAATCTTCTACACTGCTTTAGGGCTACTGGAAGACACAGGTTATATGGCACGGATAGCCTATTTGACTGATCGATATATGCATAGATTGGGCTTACATGGCAAGAGTTTTCTTCCCATTCTGCTTGGTTTTGGTTGTAATGTTCCAGCAATTTTTGGGACACGAATCATTGAGTCGCCGCGCAGCCGTCTTCTTACCATTTTGTTGATCCCGTTGATTCCATGTACAGCCCGCATGGCCGTTTTAACCGTTTTGACCCCCCTGTTCTTCCGGGAACAGGCTGCCCTGGTAGCATGGGGACTTGTCGCCGGTAACCTTGTGATCTTGATGGTTCTGGGTTTGATCTTACATAGTTACATTCTGAAAAATGACCATGTAGCCTTTATCATGGAATTACCTCTATACCATGTGCCCAATCTTCGGACAATTGGACTTTATGTCTGGGAAAATCTTCTGGGCTTTCTTGAGAAAGCAGGAACGATTATCCTTGCCGGGTCCCTGATCGTGTGGGGACTTTCATACTTCCCGACCGGGGATGTTATGACCAGTTACCTGTCTGTAATTGGGCAATTTTTTGAGCCAGTGGGGCAGCTTATGGGGCTTCCCTGGCCTGTCTTATTGGCTTTGATCACAAGTGTGGTGGCAAAAGAGAATACGATTGCCACTTTGGGAATACTGTATGGAGATATTTCTGTGACACTCCCAGCCATACTAAGTTCGCCAGCGGCGCTCGCGCTTCTGGTATTTCAAATGCTCTTCATCCCTTGTTTGGGAACGATATCTGCCATACAACAGGAAACCCGATCAACGAAGTGGACGGTTATCAGTTCCCTCATCATGGTGGGTTTGGCTGTATTTTTCGGGATACTCGTTTATCAACTGGGAACAGCTTTCTTTGGATAAAAAAAGTGCTAATTTCATTGTTAAAAATCATTCATTCTAACCCGGTTGCCAGCATGGAGGAAATTGGACGGCAATTATCTGTTTCCCCGAAACTGGTCAATAGTATGGTTGCGGATTTGTCTAAAAGAGGTTATCTTAAGGCATATGAGGAATGTGCTTCTGCTTGTGAGAACTGCCCTTTATCACGGACATGCAGAATCGGAACTCGTCCTAAGATATGGTCCCTCACAGAAAAAGGACGTGGTCTGGCACAGAACTCGGATCCTAAATAATAACAGGTGAAACAATGAAATTTGCTCGCTACCAGTATGGATCTGATCGCCCGCGGTATGGATGGATTTATCAGGATCGGGTCGGTCCGGTGGAAGGAGATCCATTCAGTGAGTATCGCCGTTTGGAAGTGGATATCCCTCTATCGGATGTGAGCTTGTTAGCGCCGGTAGTGCCGGGAAAGATCATTTGTGTTGGGCGGAACTATGTGGAACACGCCCGCGAACATGAAGCCCCGGTTCCAGAATGGCCTATGTTATTTTTGAAGCCACCCAGCAGTTTGATTGGTCCGGATGATCTGATCCACCTGCCTCCGCAGTCTGAACAAGTGGAGCATGAGGTGGAATTGGCCGTTGTAATCGGAAAGACAGCCCGATGGATACAACCGGAAGATGCCTATCTTCACATTTTCGGTTACACGATAGGCAATGACGTAACCGCCCGTGATCTTCAAAGACGGGATGGCCAATGGACACGTTCCAAAGGGTTTGATACCTTTTGCCCACTCGGACCCTGGATAGAAACTGACCTTGACGCTTCTGATGTTTTGTTGAGTTGCCGTGTGAATGGTGAACTGCGTCAAATGTCTTCCACCCGTGAAATGGTCTTCACTGTGCAGCAGTTGGTTGCTTTTGTCAGCTCCATTATGACGCTGGTGCCGGGTGATGTAATTCTCACAGGTACGCCGGCCGGTGTCGGCCCCCTTGAGGAAGGTGATACGGTTGAATGCACTGCTGAAGGAATAGGGACATTAACAAACCGGATCGCTCACCGGTAATAGAAAGACTAAAGAATGCCAGTTTATTCAAAAGACCGGCATTCTTTTTTTCTTGTTGTGATTTTGAGATTTCCGATTGTAGCAAGACAACTGGTTTTTCATTCGTGATATAATTTTTTTCCGTTCTTTTTAACCAAATCCCTGAAATATTTAGGAGAGATTACCCATGTCCGGTCATTCTAAATGGGCAACCATCAAGAGGAAAAAAGGAGCCGCAGACGCGAAACGCGGCCAGGTATTTACCCGTCTTACCCGCGAGATTGTCATGGCAGCGCGCGATGGCGGTGGTGACACCGAGTCGAACTTTCGACTACGATTGGCTATTGAAAAAGCCCGCGCGCAAAATATGCCAAAGGATAACATTGACCGGGCGGTAAAACGGGGTACGGGTGAGTCGAAAGAAGGTAATGCCTTTGAACAGATCAATTACGAAGGTTATGCCGGACACGGTGTTGCCTGCATGATCGAAGTGGTTACGGATAATCGTAACCGATCTGTGGCAGAAATTCGCCATGTCTTATCACGGGCTGGCGGCAACCTGGGAGAGAATGGATCGGTTGCCTGGCAGTTCAATCGGATTTCGTATTTTTCCATTCCCGCTGCCGGTAATAACTTTGACAAAATATTTGAATTGGCTGTTGAATGCGGCGCCGATGATGTAACGAACGAAGAAGAATCAATTGAAATTTTCGCACCGGTGGAAGCCTTCAAAACTATCAGTGACCGACTGCGTGCTGAAAATATCACAATTGAAGAAGCGGAACTCCGCATGATCCCTACCCAGGAAATGGATCTGGATCTGGATAAGACATTGGCTGTTATGAAAACGTTGGATGCCCTGGAAGAGCTGGATGATGTACAGTCACTTTCATCGAATCTACGTATCTCTGAGGAGGCCATGGCGGCTCTGGAGAACGAATAAGCTGTCATGCTTGTTCTGGGTATAGATCCCGGCACTGCTACCACCGGATACGGTCTTGTGCGTGAGACCGATGATGGGGGCATTGAAATGGTGGACTATGGAATTATTTCCACCCCAAAGAATACTCCGCCTGAAAGCCGGTTATTAACCATATTCGATAGAATTAATGATTTGATCGCTCTCCACAGCCCGGAAACCGCGGCTGTGGAGAAGCTTTTTTTTCAACGCAATGTGACCACAGCGCTGGCTGTCGGACAGGCGCGGGGTGTGATCTTGTTGGGGCTGGCTCGAAACAATGTCTCCGTTTTTGAATACACACCGCTTGAAGTAAAACAGGCTGTCGCGGGGTATGGAGGGGCCGAGAAGAAGCAGGTGCAACTAATGGTAAAAGCATTGCTTAATCTGCATGATATTCCCCGGCCGGATGACGCGGCTGACGCGTTAGCTATTGCCATTTGCCATTGCCAATCCTACCGTCTGAAACAATTGGAGCAGGGATATCATTGAGTTTGATCACCAGTTCAGCCAATCTGAGAATTAAAGAGATACGAAAGCTCCGAGACCGCAAGTTCCGATCTGAGACGGGGCTGGCGTGGGTTGAGGGATTGCGTGCCTGTGGTGACGCATTCACTCGGGTCGAACTGATCCGGCAGGTTGTTATTTGCCCTGAAACGCTGCACTCAATTTTCTCTGACGAATTATTGAAAAAAGCCCGAGCTGCCGGTATTGAAGTACTGGAAGTTGATCGGATGGTCTTTTCAGGATTGTCGGGTAAAGAGAATCCGGCAGGAATGGGGGTTGTGGTTCAGCAGTCATTTCATCCATTGCGTGACCTGATCATGAAACCGGGAGACCTTTGGGTGGCGTTGGATCGGGTGGCAGACCCGGGTAATCTGGGAACAATTATGCGTACCCTGGATTCCTGCGGCGGCAAAGGGATGATTCTTTTGGATAATTGTACGGATCCGTATGATCCTACATCCATTCGGGCATCGACAGGAGCAGTCTTTTATTTGAATTTGGTTAAGACGGGAACTACCGACTTTATTGACTGGAAACAAGAGAAGAGCATTCACTTGACAGGCGCGGTTGCCGTTCAAGGTGCAAAGGATTATCATTCTCACAGTTACGCTGACCCTCTTGTGTTACTGATGGGTAGTGAACGGGAGGGATTGACAGCGGAGTTGACCGGGTTGTGTGATTCACTTGTATCCATCCCGATGGTGGGACATGTGGATTCCTTGAACCTGGCGGAAGCAACAGCCATTGTATTGTATGAGATCCTTAATCAACGCCGCGACAAACGAAGATCTTAGGGAGAGTCAGGCATGATCGCAGCTATTCGTGGTGATGTGATAGGAAAGGGCGATGATCATCTGGTGGTGGAGACCAGCGGGGTGGGGTTTAAGATTTTTACCACCCAGGCGGTTTCAGCCGGCTCTGTGATTGGAGATCCGGTCTTCCTGTTTACACATCTTGTGGTCCGTGAAGATTCCCTCTCACTATTTGGTTTTGAAACAGAGGAAACGCGCGATCTATTTGTGCTTCTTCTCGGGGTAAATGGGGTTGGACCCCGTCTTGCGCTGGCAATTCTAACCAGTATGTCTCCAGATGCCATTCGGCGGTCAGTGCGTTCCGAACAGGCAGATCTTTTCACCAGGGTTCCTGGTGTGGGAAAGAAAACGGCACAACAAATATTGATCCACCTTCAAGGGAAGCTCAAAGACTCCATGGAAGTGGACCACGAGCCGGGTACAATTGAAATTGATGCTCAGGTGTTGGACGCTCTGACAGGATTGGGCTATTCAATAGTGGAAGCGCAAGCGGCCATACAGTCGATTCCTCGTGGATCAGCATCAGATGTCGAATCAAGATTGCGCCTCGCATTGCAGTATTTCTCTAATTAAATCCTCCATGCCGATGGGATGACATTATGAAACAGGTTCTACAGTCCATGAAAACCGGAAAAACCAGTGTGGAAGAAGTTCCCGACCCGATCGTCAGGCCGGGTACAGCCCTGGTTCGAACCGTATGCTCACTGGTCTCAGCCGGAACAGAACGCATGGTAGTCGAATTTGCTGAAAAGAACCTGATCGAAAAAGTCAGATCCCGTCCGGATTTGGCCAAACAAGTAATTGATAAGGCCTTGAAAGAAGGGCCATTGACCGCCCTGGACGCGGCATTTAATCGGCTTGATCAGCCCATGGTGCTGGGTTACTCATCCAGCGGGGTTGTTGAGGCGATTGGACCCGGACTCGACGGTTTTTCTGTGGGGGATCGTGTTGCCTGTGCCGGCGGAGGTTTCGCCGTTCACGCCGAATTGGGCGTTGTCCCGAAAAACCTGTTGGTTAAATTGCCCGAGACTGTTGATTTTGAGCAGGCTGCGTTTGCCACTCTGGGAGCGATAGCTTTGCATGGATTCCGGCTTGCTCATCCGCAGGTTGGTGAAAATGTGGTCATTATCGGCATGGGACTGCTCGGATTGCTGGCCGGACAGATCGCCCGAGCTGCCGGTTGTTCCGTACTGGGTATTGACACCAATCCGCAGCGGGTTGAATTTGCTGGAAAATTGGGTTTGCCAGCTGTGATCCGGGAAGACGCAGAGGCAGCCGGACTGGCCTTCACGATGGGTCGTGGAGCGGATGTTGTGCTTATCTGTGCTGATACCGCTTCTGCTGATCCGGTTGACCTGGCGGCTAAAATGGCCCGTGATAGGGCGGTGATCGTCGCGGTCGGAGCGGTTGGACTGAAACTCAAACGTAAGATCTATTACGATAAAGAACTCGAGTTCCGGGTTTCTCGTTCATATGGGCCGGGCAGGTATGACCCGGAATATGAGGAACGGGGAAAAGACTATCCAGCCGGATATGTTCGGTGGACAGAAGGCCGGAATATTCAAGCGATTGTTGATATGGCCGCCGCAGGAAGGATCGATTTACGACCTCTGATCACACACCGCTTTCCCATAGAGAAAGCAGATGCGGCTTATGATCTGATCACTGGCAAGACAAGTGAACCATTCCTGGGAGTGCTTCTTACCTACCCCCAACCGGAAGGTCGGGCTAAATATACCCGTAAGATGATCTATCATACGGTACAAGGGCGAAAAACTGAAACTGTCCGCATCGGGGTTCTCGGCGCGGGAAACTTTGCCAATGCCATTCTTCTCCCGGCTATACAAAAAACCGGTGAGGTGGAGTTTGCTGGTATCGCGTCAGCCGGTGGAGTTTCCGCGCAATCCGCCGCGAAAAAGTTCGGTTTTGCTTTTGCCACTACAGACGAAAATAAAATTCTCAACGATGCGGATATTAATACCGTTCTTGTCCTGACCCGCCATCAGCATCATGCCCGGCAGGTTATTGCCGCGCTTGATGCAGGAAAACATGTGTACTGTGAAAAGCCGCTGTCAATAACCCGTGATGGATTGGATCAGATTATTTCCCAGATTCAAAAACCTGCCAGTCCTTTACTTTCGGTAGGATTTAATCGGCGTTTTGCGCCATTATCTGTCCGATTGAAAAACTTTATTGAGGCTGGGAATGAACCTTTCATGGCTACATATAGGATCAATGCCGGTTACCTGCCTTTGACACATTGGACTCAAGATCCTGAACAGGGTGGTGGACGGATCATCGGTGAAGGATGTCATTTCATTGACTATTGCATCTTCCTCGCCGGTGAAATCCCAATAAGCGTGGATGCTGAGGCGCTTCCGGATGTTGGACGTTACAGAAGTGATAATGTTCAAATAAACCTGAAATTTGCGAATGGATCTTTGGCTCAGGTGATTTACCTGTCCAATGGCGATAAGGGCTTGCCAAAAGAACGCCTTGAAGTACATTCTGCCGGGCGAAGCGCGATTTTAGATGATTTCCGTGAGTTGCAACTATGGACAGGAGGTTCGAAGCAGACATTCCGTTCATTACTGCGCCAGGATAAAGGTCATCTGGCCGCATGGCAGGCGTTCCTTCAGTCTATTAAAACGGGGAGTGGTCCATCCATTCCATATGATCAATTGTTTGGTTCCAGTCTGGCCAGTATCGAAGCCGCGAGCAAAATCGCGGATGACTAGGGTAGGTTGAGAATACTGTGAACAGTCTGGTAAGGGGAATAAAAACCATTCACCAGGTAGGCCTGTTGCCTGTGCTACAGGTCGGCCTGTACCGGTTGGGCTTAACCACCGGGCAATACCGGAGAATGACCGGCAAGGATTATAAAGATGATGTTGATCATTTGAAATGGCTGGAGCAAGGCACATCATTTGATAGATCAGAAGTGGCCGGTTTCTTTCAGAACCATCCAAAGCTTGAAAAGGAATGCCGTGAAAACGTTGAGTTTATCCTTTCCGGTATGTGTGAGATCTTTGGTGGCCAGCCGGTAAAAATTGTCGATGATACACAGAATGTTTCCCACCATTGGACCGAATTTGAACTGAAGAGGATCCCGCTTCCGGTTGACGATATCAAGTTAGTCTGGGAACCAGCCCGACTGGGTTGGGTTTTCGCAATCGCCAGACTGGCGGCATTTCAAAAGGATCCGTCACTGGGAACGCGCGCGTGGACGCTGCTTGAAGATTTTTTCCGTTTGAACCCGACCAACTTCGGCCCGAATTGGATGAACGGGCAGGAAGTGGCACTGCGCATATTCGCGTTGGTTTTCTTTCATGAGATATTCCGAACTTCGTCTGAGATGCCGGAAAATTGGAAGGTGATCCTTGCGCAGCAGGTTGCCAATCATGCCCGCCGCATTCCTCCCACACTGGTTTACGCCCGCAGTCAGAAAAACAACCATATTTTAGCGGAAGCTGCCGGTTTGTATACCGCCGGTGTATTCCTTCCATCTCATCCGGAGGCAGGGTATTGGAGAGCGACTGGATGGAAAGAGTTTCATCAGGCTCTTAATGAACAAATTGACGATGATGGAACATACGCACAATACTCGACCAATTATCACCGTTTGATGTTGCAAACCGCGCTATGGATGAAATCCCTGGCAATCCGGAATGGCGAATCCTTTCCTGATACCAGCGAGGAAAAGCTGGCTGCGGCTGCCAACTGGTTGAACGGGTTGATCATGCCGGAGACCGGGCATGTGCCAAATTATGGGCATAATGATGGCGCGTATATTTTCCCATTGACTGGTCAGGCTTTTGATGACTACCGTCCCGTGGCAGAGGCAGCAAAGAGATTTTTCCCAACCGGGCGGCAGGAAGAAAATACTGGCAGTGAAGAAATCCCTGAGATGTCACTCTGGTTTGAATGGCTGGCGGATATTTCAGACAGCAAACCGGATACAAAAACTGTTGGATTGCCTGTACAGTCTTACCGGAAGTTGGAAATTGGCCGGTCAAAAGCCATACTGTTCGCGCCAAATTTCAACCGCAGACCCGGTCAGGCGGATATTCTTCACCTGGAACTTTGGGCAGATGGTATGCCTCTTTTGCTGGATCCGGGCACATATCGTTACAACGCCAGCAGTCCATGGAAGAATGCCCTGGCGTGTACCCGGGTTCACAATACGGTCACGGTTTTTGAAGAGGACCAGATGCAAAGAGCCGG
The DNA here is from genome assembly GCA_964446955.1 of uncultured Leptolinea sp. Taxonomy (GTDB): domain Bacteria; phylum Chloroflexota; class Anaerolineae; order Anaerolineales; family Anaerolineaceae; genus Leptolinea. Next base: position 1,120,682 of record CAYUQJ010000001.1, on the reverse strand, counting down.
GCTTTTTCTATGGCTTGATTGGCCCCGGGTTATCTGGGATGAGAACAAAACAACGGACAACCAGATGACAGCCGCACATTACGGGTATTCACGGTTTGGGGTTATCCACAAACGGACAGTCCGCGGTATATCGGAAGATACCTGGCAGGTCTGGGATGAGATTTTGCCGGAATCTCCTCATGGTCATCAAAGACCGGTTGATGCATATATACACTGGCTTCTTCCCGATCTTGACTGGGTTATTACACCAACCGGGTTGATCTGTCAGGATAAACCCGGAGGATATTCCATAAGCATCACATCAATGGATACTGATTTGAATGATCAAATAGAATATCAAATGATAAAAGCCGGCCGCCTATTGTATTCAAATCGTAATCAAGATATTCCCGAGAAAGACATTTTTAACCTGGGTTGGTACTCACCATTTTATGGGAAAAAAGATCCGGCAGTGTCTTTCCGTGCGATAGTTCGCAATAGATCAATGATTCGTTTTCTTACTGAAATTGTAGTCTGATAGAATAGCGCCGTGCATATTCTTATTATTCATCAGGCTTTTTCATCTCTGGAAGACGCGGGGGGGACACGTCATTATGAAATGGCGTTATATTTGCGGCAACAGGGGCATCAGGTAACCATTATTGCCAGTCCTGTGAACTACCTTACAGGCAAGTCTACCGGACGTACAAGATGGATCGAACGGCAGGTGGACGATAATGGCATCGTCATTCTGCGTGCCTTTACGTATGCCGCCTGGCACCGGAGTTTTTTTCACCGGGTGATCACATTTATCAGCTTCATGGTTTCTTCTTTTTTTGCAGCCTTATCAGTCCGCAAGGTGGACTTTATCTGGGGTACATCTCCACCCATATTTCAGGGAGCAACGGCCTGGTTGTCCGCAAGACTTAAGGGCGCGACTTTTCTTTTCGAGGTCCGAGATCTTTGGCCGGAATTTGCCATAGCGGTGGGGGTACTTAAAAATCCTGTCATAATCCGGCTTTCCCGCTGGTTGGAAAAATTTCTCTACTCACACGCAGATCAAGTTATTGTGAATTCGCCAGGCTTTATTGACTATGTAACCGAGCGGGGGGCAAAGGGAGTACGTTTAATTCCGAATGGTGCTGACCCGGATATGTTTGCGTCTACGAATGGAAATGAATTAAAAAAAGAATGGGGACTGACCGAAAAAAAGATCGTATTATACGCGGGCGCGCATGGTATTTCCAATGACCTAAATGTTGTCCTGGAGGCAGCTGCCATTTTACGAGAGAGGCAGGATGTTGTTTTTGTTTTCATTGGAGATGGAAAGGAAAAAGGCAACTTGGTCAGTCGGGCTGAAGAGCTTGAATTAAAAAATGTCCGGTTTATGCCTCCCGCGAAGAAAAACGATATTCCCGATGTCTTCTCCGCCGCGACAGTATGTCTGGCAATCCTGAAACCTTTGGAATGGTATAAAACAACATACCCGAATAAAGTATTTGATGCCATGGCTGCGGGGAAACCGGTGATTCTGTGTATTGATGGTGTGATCCGACGTTTGGTGGAAGATGCCAATGCCGGGGTTTTTTCTGAACCTGGAAATCCATCTGCTCTGGCAGAAACCATTCTTCAGGTTGTCGATGACCCGAAGAAATGTGAGGTTATGGGAAAAAATGGACTGGCTATAATAAATAAAGACTATTCCCGGAAACAGATCGCGGATCAGTTTCTGGCTTTGCTTGAAGAAATGAGGAGGGAACATGCCCGAGGCAATACTGGTGGTGGAAGATGAGATCTCATTGCAGGAGACTCTTGCGTACAATTTAAAAAAGCAGGGGTATGTGGTTCATACTGCTGCTACAGGCGGGCAGGCGCTGACATCCGCCCGCGAGATCAAGCCGGATCTGATACTGTTGGATATTATGCTGCCAGAGATGGACGGCTTTGAAGTGTGCCGGACATTGCGGCAGGAGATGAATACGCCGATCTTGATGTTAACCGCACGGGATGATGAAATCGACCGGGTTGTGGGACTTGAAGTCGGCGCCGATGATTACCTCACCAAGCCATTCAGTATGCGTGAACTGCTGGCCCGTGTTAAGGCTATGTTGCGCAGAGTCAGGCTGATCAAAGAAGACGCGTCAGCCCGATCCGCTCAGGAATCCCTTCTTACCAATGATTCGATGGTTTTTGGAAATCTGGAGATAAATCCGGTACGACGGGAGATTTTACTTAATGGCAAACCATTGGCCGTTAAACCAAAGGAATATGAATTGTTACAATACCTCTCCCTCCACCGGGGCAAGGTATTGACACGGGAAATCATTCTGGAAAAAGTATGGGGGTGGGATTTTATCGGAGACAGTCGGACGGTGGATGTTCATATCCGCTGGTTGCGAGAAAAAATTGAAAAAGATCCGGCGTTGCCAATACGGATTGTTACTGTGCGAGGGGCCGGGTACAGGTTCGAAGGATAACAAGAAATGCGCCATTCTCTGGTTACTCGATTCGCTCTTCCCTATATCCTTCTGATATTGGCTGTCATGATTGGATTGAGTCTGGCTGTTTCCTATTCCCTGCGTGATTCTTATACAGATAATCTACGCATCCGCTTGATGGGGGAAACCAGGGCACTGGCAGAAGATGTTTCCCAACTTTTCAATGCGGGGGATGCTTTAACCGGGATGGAAGATCTGGTGATGGAGTATTCCCGGGTTCTGGGTTCCAGAGTAACCATCATAATGGCGGACGGAACTGTTGTAGGGGAATCACAGACCGATCCCGGGGGAATGGAAAATCATCTGAGACGGCCTGAAGTTCAGGCAGCATTAAATGGGGAAGAAGCGTCGGCGACCCGTGTATCAAGTACGCTTGGGAAGGCATCGCTTTATACGGCTGTCCCTGTTTATGCTGGGGAAAAAGCTGTGGCTGTAGCCCGTCTGTCCATTACGCTGACAGAAGTGGATAAGAGCGTTCAGGATCTTAACCGGGCAATACTGTTTGCGACAGCCATAGCGACTATTCTGGCAATTCTTCTAACCGTGCTAATTGCTAATTGGACAACTTTACCATTCCGACGATTGTCAAATACGATCAGAAAGAACAGGAATCTTCCCAAATTACAGTTGAGTGAATTGGAAGATAAGGATGAATTACTTCGATTGGATCATGCGTTCACTACAATGAGCTATCAGCTTCAATCTCAGATTGATGAATTGACAGCCGAACGAACAAAACTTGCCGCGGTTCTCAACAATATGGCAGATGGAATTGTCATCGCACGGGAAGATGGACTGGTTGACCTGATCAATCCGGCAGCAGAGCGAATGTTCAAAACAACAGCGGCTGAATCAATTGGGAAAACTCTCGTCGAAGTTGTACGCCATCACCAACTGGTGGATCTGTGGCAGCGCTGCCGCGAAACAGGTGAAGTTCAAACAGCCAGTTATGAGATAAGCCTGGAAAAGATATTTGTTCAGGCTGGCGCTTCACCCATGGAATTCGGATTGCCCGGGAGTGTCCTTCTGGTTTTACAGGACCTGACACGTATCCGGCGGTTGGAGTCATTGCGCCGCGAATTTGTCAGTAATGTATCCCACGAATTGCGTACGCCGTTGGCATCCATGAAAGCTCTTACAGAAACCCTGCGTGAAGGGGCTATTGATGATCCGCCTGCCGCGCAGCGTTTTCTGGGGCGAATGGATATTGAGATTGATAGTCTTGCCCAGATGGTGGAAGAGTTACTTGAACTATCGCGAATTGAATCTGGCAGGGTTCCATTGGAGCGACGGGCCGTGTTTCCGGGTGATCTGGTGGATAAGGCAGTAGACAGGATGATCCTGCAGGCACAACGTGCCGGATTGACCATCGAGAAGGATATTGCTTCTGATCTTCCCAGAGTATCCGTTGATTTCAATCGTATGGTACAGGTTTTGGTAAACCTGTTACACAATGCGGTGAAGTTTACCCCACCGGGCGGAAAGATCACCTGTGGAGCCCGAACGGATGACAAAGGGGTCGTAATTTATGTGCGTGACACCGGAGTCGGTATAGATTCGGAATCGCTTCCAAGGATCTTTGAGCGTTTTTATAAAGTTGATAAAGCCAGATCGGGCAGTGGAACCGGATTGGGATTATCCATCGCCCGTCACCTCGTAGAATCCCATGGTGGTCGGATATGGGCTGAAAGTGAACCTGGAAGTGGAACAACCGTTTTCTTTCTGTTACCGGTTATATAAGATTCTTAATGCGTTCCCATTACCTGACTGGATGGATGTTCCATCCAGTTTTTTTTAAGATTGTCTAACATCCTATTATCCAAACGTTAACATACTCTTGTTTGCTCCTTAAACTTGGCTTGATACGATAAGCACAATGAAAAAAAATCTAAGGAGTAAAGAGATGCGTTCAAAACTAAATGTTGTTGTTTCTGTTTTAGTGGCAGTCAGTGTATTTCTAGCTGGTTTTGCTGCTGTCTCGCCTGTTGGCGTTGTTCAGGCGAATTCTGGCCCGGTCACGTTGAATGGCGCTGGTGCCACATTCCCGCTGCCTGTATATACCGAATGGATTTATGCCTACCAATATGTTGATCCTTCTGTGACGATCAACTACCAGGGTATCGGTTCTGGCGGTGGCAAGAAAGGTATTATTGATAACACTATCGATTTTGCTGGTTCTGATTCCGTTCTAAAAGAAGAAGAAATTGCTGCTGGTAAAGATCTTCAGATGCTCCCCATGTTGGCTGGTGCTGTTGTTCCCATCTACAATATCGAAGGTATAACCGCCGAAGATAAAGCGCTGGTACTTGATAGAGCCACTCTGGTTGGTATCTATGACGGTTCCATCAAGAAATGGAATGACGCGAAAATTAAAACAACCAATCCTGACCTGGCTTCCAAACTGCCGGATGCTCAAATCAGCGCTGTTCACCGCTCTGATGGCTCTGGTACAACTGAAATCTTCACCAATGCTCTTGCAACTTTCAGCGCTGATTGGAAAAAGAATGTTGGCGCCGGTTCATCTGTTGAATGGCCTGTTGACAAAGCCGGTAACGGTGTCGGCGGAAAAGGCAATCAGGGCGTAGCCGCCGCTGTCCAGAACACTCCGAATTCCATCGGGTATGTCGAATTGTCCTATGCTGTGTCCAACAAGATCGCTTTCGCTCAGATGGTCAATAAATCCGGTGCCACCGTTGTCGCCAGCGACAAATCCCTGGCCGCTGCCATGGCTGATTTCGCAGACAGCTTCACCGAACAGATGACAGCCACCATCGTTGATGGCGACGGAAAAGAATCCTGGCCCATCTGTGGATACACCTACTTGATCGTTCGCATGTCCAGTATGTCAGATGTAAACAAAGCGCAAAAATTGGTTGAATACGTCAACTGGACTTTGACCGATGACGGTGCCGCGAAACGTGCAGCTGAATTAGGTTACTCTGTACTTCCAGAAGCTGTAACCACAAAAGTCCAGGCCAAACTGGCTGAGATTTCCGTAAACGGGAAAAAGGTTTCACTCAAATAGTAATAAGGTTTCCTATATCTTTGCAGCAGGAACAAGAAATTGTTCCTGCTGCATTCTGCAATAAGAAAACCCTAAAAGAAATCGGATCAGTACCATGAAGAAATTGGGCAAAAAATTATCGAGTTTTTTCCAATCGCGTGATAGTCTTTGGAATATTCTGGTTGTTGCTTCGGCAGTCTCAGTTGTTTTGTTGATCGTCGCCATTTTTGTGTTGCTGTATAGCGATTCGGCTGAAGCCCGGAATGAGTTCGGCTGGGGATTCTTAGTTCCAACATCGGATGCCAGTTGGAACCCTGTCATGGATAAATTTCAAAGTTGGCCATTCATCTATGGTACTTTATTGACTTCTTTTATCGCGTTATTGATTGCTGTTCCGGTAAGTCTGGGAATAGCCGTTTTTCTTTCAGAAATTTGTCCCACCTGGCTGCGGCAACCTTTGAATATGCTGGTTGAATTACTTGCTTCCGTTCCCAGTGTGGTTTATGGTCTGTGGGGAATTTTTATTTTTTTGCCGGTTGTTGTCACTCCAGTGGGTAACTTCCTGGGAGATACACTTGGACAAATACCAATTCTTGGACATCTTTTCACTGGACCTATTCCTGCGAGTGGATCAAGTCGACTTGCGGCAAGTTTGATATTAGCTATCATGATCATCCCTACGATTGCTGCAGTTTCTCGTGATGTATTTCGTAGTATCCCGAATATGCAGCGGGAGGCTTCTTATGGACTCGGGGCCACTCAATGGGAAACAATCTGGGGCGTGCTTTTCCCGTTTGGTCTGTCTGGTATTTTGGGAGCCGCGATTCTTGGGCTGGGAAGAGCTCTCGGTGAGACGATGGCCGTTACGATGGTTATTGGTAATAGTATTGAGGGAACTGGTTCATTGCTGAAGCCCGGTTACACAATGTCCAGCATTATCGCGAATGAATTTGCGGAAGCAGTGAGTGTATTGCATACCGAAGCGCTGATCGAGATAGGACTGATACTATTCATTATCACTTTTCTGCTCAATATCGTCGCGCGGCTGTTGGTATGGAATGTGGGAAAAACCATTCATGTGGATGGAAGATCATAAAAATGAATACTGAACATACTATGACACACGTAAATGTAATCACACACCGACGAATTTTCCGATCATCCAGACGAAAAATTGTCAACAATCTTATGATCGGTCTATGTGCTCTTCTGACTATTCTGGCACTAATACCCCTCTTTTGGATTATTGGGTATGTTTTTGTAAAAGGTGGAAGTTACGTAAATCTGGAGTTTTTCATCAATCTACCAAGACCACTTGGAATGGAAGGTGGAGGAGTTCTTCATGCTATTGAAGGAACCCTAATCCTCACATTATTAGGTTCTCTCTTTTCTATACCCCCGGGAATTCTAGCGGCTGTCTATGCTGCTTTTTATCCTAATACCAAACTGGGGATTGCCATTCGCTTCAGTACTGATATGCTTTCTGGAGTTCCATCCATAATTGTCGGTCTATTTATATATGCCCTGGTTGTTAAGCAACAGGGTCATTATTCTGCTGTTGCAGGTGGTATCGCGCTGGCAATATTAATGCTGCCGATTATCATTCGCACAACCGAGGAGATGATAAAACTAGTCCCCAAGGAACTTCGGGAGGGTGCTATTGCCCTTGGAGCTCCGGAATGGCGGACGGTTCTGGAAATTATTCTTCCCGCGGCTTCGAATGGCATTATCACTGGTGTTATGCTGGGTGTAGCCAGGGCATCCGGAGAAACAGCACCTTTATTATTCACGGCTTTGGGAAATGATCATTATGAGATTGGTCGCATTGTCAATAATGGTATTGCGGCAAATAGCGATATCTTTACAATTATTGGCAACATATTTGCACAGCCAGTAGACTCACTTCCGTTAACATTATGGAAATATGCTCAGCAACCATATCCGGAAAGAGTAAATCAGGCATGGGCCGCGGCTCTTGTATTGATGATCATCGTTTTGGCCACCAATATCTTTGCCAGAGTCTGGGTACATACCCATTCAATTCGGAAATGATCGTGGGAATATCCCTGAATTGCATCAACACAAACGTCAACAATTCACAAACCTGGGAGGAACCCTGAGAAAAGATTGTCTTGAAAATAAGGGATATACTTCGAAATACTTTTGAGTTTGGTATTATTACTTCAAAATAGTTGCCTGAACCAGGTATCCATTGCTGTGTTCAGACAATTCCACAGGCGGAAGAATGACTGAAATAAAACAAGACACACAAGACTCCATAATCGAGACAAATGACCTGTCGATCTTTTACGGTAGTTTCCGAGCGGTAAAAAATGTCAACATGAAGATTTGCTCAAAGAAAATTACCGCCATAATTGGGCCGTCAGGTTGTGGTAAAAGCACTGTATTGCGTTCTTTTAATCGAATGAACGATTTTATTCCAACATGTCATATTGATGGAAAAATACTATTTCATGAACAAAACATCTATCATCCTGACGTTGATCCAGTAATGGTCCGGAAACAAATTGGAATGGTATTTCAAAAGCCCAATCCATTCCCCAAGTCTATTTATGAAAATGTGGCCTGGGGTATGCGGATCAATGGAATAAAGGGCAATCTGGACGATATGGTGGAACAAGCGTTAACTCAGGCTGCCTTGTGGGATGAAGTTAAAGACTCACTAAAAAAATCTGGATTATCACTCTCCGGTGGTCAACAACAACGTCTGTGTATTGCCCGGGCGTTGGCAGTTAAACCAGACATCATATTGATGGATGAACCTTGTTCCGCGTTAGACCCAATTGCGACGTTAAAAATTGAAGACTTGATGCGTGAACTATCACATCAATATACAATTATTATTGTCACGCACAACATGCAGCAGGCTGCCCGGGCTTCAGATTACACAGCCTTCTTTACTATGGACCCGGATCGGGCAGGAGTTATGGTCGAATTCGGTGAAACCAGTCAAATCTTCACGAATCCAAAAGACAAATTGACGGAAGATTACATCACCGGACGGTACGGATAATAATTGTGAAAGTGACAGAGAGCCAGGTAAACCTATGACGCGTGAACTATTAACCTATCAGATGAAACAACTGCTGGATGAAGTTCTACTTCTTGGCAGTATGGTTGAACAGGCAACATTTAACGCCATCGCAACATTAAAAAACCGTGACGTAAAAGCGGCACGGGAAGTGTACGACGATGACTCTACGATCAATGAGAAACGTTTTGCCATCGAGAATGCCATCATTATTACAATAGCCACCCAGCAGCCTATGGCACGGGATCTGCGTACTCTGGCTGCCATTCTTGAGATCATTACAGAATTGGAACGGATGGGTGATTATGCCAAAGGTATTGCCAAGGTGACCATGCGGTTGGGGGATGCGGAAATCCCGGTTCCCATGCGTGAGATTGAACAGATGGGTGAACTGGGTGTCGGCATGCTTCACCGGGCATTGAGCGCGTTCGTAGAGGAAGATGCAAAGGTCGCCAGCAAGATCCCCGCTGAGGATGATGCTATTGACGCGATCTACAATGAGATGTATCGGGGATTGGTTAAACAGATGATTTCCGATCCGGGGTTGATCGAGTCGACCAACCTGCTATTATGGGTGGCTCATAACCTAGAACGTCTTGGTGATCGTGTGACCAACATCTGTGAACGGACCGTTTTCATTGCCACCGGTGAATTGATGGAGATGGACACGACAGACGACGAAGATAACGAATAATTCTCTTTGCTATATAATGATGTAAATCTTCTAACCATGTTAAGGCAGGAGAATGATGTTATCGACAGGGAATTACAAAGGAAAATTGATTGTCGTTGAAGGAATAGACGGCAGTGGAAAATCCACGCAAATCGATCTTTTACATAAATGGCTGCTGTCTAAAGGGCATTCTGTTTATTTCAGTGAATGGAATAGCTCAGATCTGGTGAAATCCACGTCAAGAATGGCGAAAGACAAAAAAATGTTTACGCCTACCACATTCAGCCTGATGGTAGCCACAGATTTTGCCGACCGCTGGGAGCGGTATATTTTGCCGCTGCTGAAAGCCGGTGGGATCGTTCTGGCGGACCGATACGCGTTCACCGCTTTTGCCCGCGATGTTGCCCGGGGGGTGGATCCGCAATGGGTTCGGAGCTTATATTCATTTGCACCCATGCCGGATCTGACACTGTATTTTCGTGTTCCACTGGACGTTGCTGTAGACCGGATTTTATCCAGCCGGGCAAAGATCAAATATTATGAAGCCGGAATGGACCTTGGTTTATCCGACAATAAGGTCACAAGTTTCCGGTTATTTCAACAGCGTGTAATTGATGAATACGAAAAGATGATCGATGAATACGGTATGACCGTCATTGATGGAACTGAATCTGTACAAAAAGAACAAAAGTACGTCAGGCAGCTGGTTACCCGGGTTCTTAAAGGGTGGCATGGCTTACCAAACCCAAGTTTACGTACCCGCCGCCGTTCCGCGGTATCCATAAGGGGAGGATCCAATGCATAAAGCTGAATTTTATGGAGCAGGTTTCCCCTATAATCCTGTCAAGGAATTGGAAGGGAAGCTGATCGTACTTGAGGGGACTGATGGTGTAGGCCGGTCGACACAGATCCAATTGTTGCGTCGTTGGTTGGAAGACGAAGGGTATGCTGTCAGCGATACCGGATTTCGTCGATCACCATTGACACAGGCAGGGTTGGAATCAGCCCGTACCGGACACACACTAAGCCCATTGACGATGAGTTTCTTTTACGCGACCGACTTCGCGGATCGTCTTGAGAACCAGATTATCCCGGCTTTAAAAGCGGGTTTTGTTGTACTTTCTGACCGGTACTTTTACTCGGTTATGGCGCGTGATATTGTCCGTGGAGCCGACCGTGATCGAGAACGGGCTCTATATGGATTTGCGTTAAAACCGGACATGGTCATATATTTGCGTGCGGATGTCAATACATTAATTGCGCGCCTGGTTCATGGTCGTGGTTTTGACTACTGGGAATCCGGGATGGACATCCGTTGCGCGGATAATATTTATGATAGTTTTGTGTCATATCAGGGGCGTTTGCTCGAGGAATTTGACAGAATGTCTGAAGAGTACGGGTTTGTCACAATTGATGCTACCCGACCTGTACAGACGGTAACCGCTGATTTGAAACTGAAAATAAAACAGCTTTTTGAGCAACTGCCTGATTAATCGATAATCTCCACTATAAATCACGACATCAGCCGGCGGCTGAGTGAGGAGAAGCTTTTGAAACAAAAACCGGAACAAAGTATCCGTATTTTCGCTGCCGGTCTGGTTCTTAAGCAATTGGATGCCCTATCAGCCGAAATGATAGGTATAAGGAAACCGCGTGATATAGAGGCTGTTCATCGCATGCGTGTCGCCAGTCGGCGGATGCGGGCGATTCTTGATGTGTTCCAGGATTGTCTGCCGACAAAGCGGGGTGCAATCTGGATGAGCGAGGTCCGGAACCTGACCCGTGCTCTTGGTGCAGCCCGTGATACCGATGTTCAGATCGACTCGGTGGGTGAGATTCACAAAAATCTGGAAGACCCAATACACCGGCCTGGAATTCGCCGTCTACTGCTCCGGTTGAAACAAAGAAGAGAGAAATTACAGGACAAATTGATCCGGAGGTTGGATGAGTATGAAGCATCGGGTGTAACGGAGGAGATGAATGCGGCCTTTTCCGGTCTGGCTGCCAGAAATCTTGAGGTTTATATATATACGCCTGAACTTTATAAACGCTCATTCGAGCGAATTCAAACGGCTTATCAGTCATTTGTCTCATTTGAACAAAAAGTGCAGGATCCTGATAATGTTGAGGATTTGCATGCCATGCGTATCGCCGGGAAGAATTTTCGATATGTTATGGAATGTTTCGCACCTATTTATTCAGGTCAACTTAAAAGTCAATTGTCTATCATGAAAAATGCCCAGGACTTACTGGGAAACATTCATGATTGTGACGTTTGGATGATTGAGCTTCCTGGATTTCTTGAAGTGGAGAGGGTCAGAACAATTGAGTACTTTGGACGTGACCGGCATAGTGAACGGTTTCAACCGGGTATTCAATATCTTCTGGATCTTAAAACGGGAAACCGCGCAACCTTATATGATGAATTTATAAAGAAATGGGACGAATGGAAGGAGCAAAAAACCTGGGAGGGGTTATTCCAGGTTTTGCAGGTCCCGTTTATGAATGAACATGAGATCACACCGCTTTCGTTAATTGAGCATCTTAAAGATGGAGGAACGCAATGAGGATCGCACTTATTTCAGATATCCATGGAAACTTGCCCGCGCTGGAAGCGGTATTGGATCATGCGCAGGAGCTGAAAGTCAAAGAGATTTGGAACCTGGGAGATTTTACCGGTTTCGGTGCCAATCCCGATGAAGTTGTCTTACTGTTGAAAAAGCTGAAGGCTAAATCCATCATTGGCAACTATGACCAAAAGGTTCTGAAAGTTCCACAAAAGATCGAGGAATGGAAAGACAAAAAGGTCCCTGAAAAATGGTATTCGTTCAATTGGACTTACGAGCAACTATCGAAAAAAAGCATTAAATATCTCTCAGATCTGCCAGAAACACAAAAAGAGACCATTAAAGATTGGAAGATATTGTTGACACATGGCAGCCCGGAATCCATTGATGAACCATTAACGGATGACACTCCTCAAGAGCGGTTGCGGGATCTGGCTAAGAAAGCTCACGCAAACATTATTCTGTGTGGTCATTCCCATCAATCATTTATGCGATTTGCCGGAGGAGCGATATTTGTTAATCCGGGAAGTGTTGGGCGCCCATTTGATGGTGATCCCCGTGCTTCATATGCCGTTATTTCCATAAAGAAAAGAAAATTTGAAGCAGATTTCTTCCGTATTGACTATGATGTGGATCAGGCTGCCAGAAACCAATTGGCCGCTGGGTTGCCTTCGGTTTACGCAGAAATGACACGTAAAGGTCTTAGTCTTGATGATCTGAAAGAACCATCTCCCGAGGTTGAACTACCCGCAGAATCTGTTACTAATCCGGAGAAAATGGAAAAACCATCCGTACCGGCTAAAAAAATGGATAAGCGGTCCCCGGTGAAAAGAAATCCTGGGAAAAAAGGAACAACTGAAACAGTACCCGGGGAATCAGTAGAAGTTGTCAGAGAGACCGTCCAGGCCGGTGAACCGGGAAAAAAAGTCGGGAAGAGTCGCGCCAAGATGCAAGACGGATAGCCATGTCTGAGAAATCCGGTGTTGGGCCTCACGATGATCTTGTTTTAAACGCAGTTCTGGATCTCGCGAAAACGTGCGAATCAGAATATGAACATGTAACTCATGTATCCTTTCTTGCGTTACGGCTATTCGATGAATTGCAATCATTGCATAATTTGAGTCCAACCGACCGGTTTATTCTGCATTGCGCATCCATTCTCCACGACATTGGCTGGGTAGAGGGATGGCGAAGTCATCATAAGACCGCGCTGCGGATCATACTTGAAACACCCATGCTTCCGTTTTCTCATCGGGAGCGATTGGTCATAGGTTCCATTGCCCGATATCATCGTAAAGCTCTGCCAAACCGTTCGCATGACCATTTTGCGGCACTCAATCCGCAAGATCAGAAAACCGTTCAAATGCTCTCCGGTTTTTTAAGGCTGGCTGATGGATTGGATAAAACACATGGTAGAAGGGTAAAAGATCTATCGTGTGAGTTGAAGAAGGATATTCTCTACATTGAGTGTATTTCCAACTGGGCGGCCAAAGAAGAGCGGGATGGTGGCGCGCAGAAGGCAGATTTGCTATCATTGATGCTGGACAAGGAAATACAGGTAAAAATTAAAGTCGTTCCCATGAAATGACGGATTCCCATGCCTGATTATCCTCTGATAACACTATTAACGGATTTTGGAATATCAGATCCCTATGTTGGAATCATGAAAGGGATCATCGCGGATATTGCCCCGAAGGCCCGGGTGATCGATTTGAGCCACATGATCACGCCGCAGAATATACGGGAAGGGGCACTTGCTCTGGACAGGGCGTATCCATATTTCCCTGCCGGCACCATTCACCTGGCGGTGATTGACCCCGGGGTAGGGTCAGAAAGACATGCCATAGCTATGCGAGCCGGGCATTACCTTTTTATTGGTCCTGATAATGGCTTATTCACCTTTGTCATAAAACGTGAAAAGAACAACCAGAAACCGATAAAAGCGGTTCGCCTTGACAATCCAAGGTACAGGCTTGAACCAGTCAGTCCAGTATTCCATGGACGGGACCTTTTCGCGCCGGCTGCCGCCTATCTGGCGGCTGGAGCTGCATTGGAGAATTTTGGCGAAGAGATCGAGAACCCGGTTGTTTTGACAATGGCATTCCCGGAAGCCACTTCAAATGGGTATCATGGGGAGATCTGGTCGGTCGATCATTTCGGAAGCCTGGAAACGAATATGGAAAAGAACCTGCTTTCCGGGATTGATCCGAAACGCATCCGGATAAAAATTGCTGGTAAGGTTGTTGATCATTGGGTTCGGACATTCGCGGATGGCAATCCGGGTGATCTGGTGGCGATGGCTAACAGTTCCGGGCGGTTGTGTATTAGTGTGGTTAATGGCAGTGCCGCCAATGAACTGAACGTTGGAGTAGGAACTCCCGTAGATCTGATTCTCAACGATTGATATAGTCGGTGTTATTTCTTGTGCGAAAACCATTTCTCGGTTTTCGCATTTTGCTTATTAATCTTCTCTTAATCTTTTGATCTGTTCGGTGTATACTCAAAAAAACTCCTTCATAAATAAGCGATACAACTTTTTCGAGGAAAAATGATAAAAGTAGAACAAATCGACCTAATGAACAAACAGCAGGTGGATGATTTTGTAATGCTGCCATTCCGTCTTTACAAGGATTGTCCTCAGTGGGTGCCTCCTTTTATCAATGATATTAAATTGATGTTGAATAAGAAGAAGCATCCATTCTACGAGTTAAACGACGCGGATTTCTTTGCCGTATATCGTGATGGAAAAATGGTCGGGCGCATCGCCGCCATGGAAAACCGCTCCTTTAATGAATACCACAAATGCAAGAAGGCTCAGTTCTATTTATTTGACATTGAAAATGATCAGGAAGCGGCAGATGCTCTCTTTGAACGCGTAATCGAATGGGTTCGGGGACGCGGACTGGATACTATTGTTGGACCAAAGGGTTTTTCTGCGTTTGACGGCTATGGGATTCTGGTGGAAGGTTTTGAGGAACGCCAGATGATGATCATGATGAACTACAACTATGAATACTATGCAACTCTGCTGGAAAAGATAGGATTTGAGAAGGAAGTGGATTTTGTATCCTGTTTCCTTGAAAGTAAGAACTTTTCTCTTCCTGAAAAGGCGAAAGAAATTGCACGTCGGGTCCGAGAAAGAGGATCTTTCAAGGTTCTCCAGTTTAAGAATAAACGCCAGATCATCAAAATGGCCAATGAGATTGGTCATGCTTATAATGACACATTTGTCAACAACTGGGAGTATTATCCCCTGACTCAGGGTGAGATCAATCTCCTTCTGGACAACCTTTTATCTGTGATCAACCCGAAATTGATCAAGATCATTACATACAATGAAAAAATCGTTGGTTTTCTGCTGGCTTTCCCGGATATTTCAGCCGCTTTACAGCGGCATGGTGGAAAGATAACGCTCTGGGGCATTATTGATATGATGCTCGAAATGAAAAAGACCCGGATTGTGTCGTTGAATGGCGCGGGAGTACTTCCTGAATACCATGGACGGGGTGGGGCTGCGCTTTTGTACTCCGAAATGCAAAGAACCATTGAGGAATTCAGCTTTGACCATGCCGAACTGACACAGGTGGCGGAAACAGCCGTTCAGATGCGAAAAGACCTGATCAATGTGGGTGGGCGTGCCTACAAAAATCACCGGGTTTTCCGGAAAACGCTCTAAAGTTTCCTGGGGCTGTCCGTAAGGGCAGCCTTTTTTGTTATCACATTAATTAATGCTCTTCCTGCCGATGCTAGAGCAGATGCCTGGAAAACTGAGAAAAGGGGTACCAGGATAATGTAGTACCGCTGAAATGGGGCCGCTGTGAACAGCATAAGCGATAGAATGCAGGAAAGTACAATTGCCGAAAATATCAACAGTCGTAAGCGTTCCGCATAGATTTGAGTAATAGATTTTTTTAAGAGGATAATCCACCCTGTGATGGTTAGTATTAGAAGGATGGAGCCGCCAATGAATCCCCGGAAAAGGTTATTCATCGGCTGTTGGAAGTAGGCTTTCTCGGATAGCTGCGTCTCACTTTTGTAGTTTTCCACATCGGCAACTGCTGGCGGCTGAATAAACGTGTGGGCTACCAAAAGCAACGATTGTTCAAGCGGATCCCCCGAAATCTTGTAGTCTTTCCGCATACGACTGGTCAGATCTGCACGTTGTGCAATCCCTTCTCGTATGGCTTCTACGGGATACTGCCAGAATACCGGATTCAATAAGGCACTAATTCCCAGAACGATAAATAAGAACATGCCAGCTCGGAGTAACTGTTTTCTCAAATCCTTCGTGAGAGGTAGAAGAAAGGCCGTCAGGTTTGCGATAAAGACTGTGGCGACCGCTGTCTGTTTGGAATTGATAGCCAATCCCGCGGCCAGTCCTGTGATCCAACCCGATTTTTTGTAATCAACCATCAGCCAAACCAGCGCGCAAAAAGTACATATGAGTGCGCTTTCTGCCATGGAACGCCGCGTATGCATCAAAACTAACGCGTTAGTCGCGAACAGGGTGATGGTTATTATGGCTGTAGGTATGCCATCAATCCTTTTTGCCAGTAAGAAAACGAACATACAACTCAAAGGAAACAACCAGGAAACCGAAAGCCGTGCGGCTGTCAGTGTGGAGGGTGGAGGAAGAGCTCCGGATGCGGCATTTTCATCCCAATCATTTGACCAATTCCAGTCTACCGGATTGGGATCTTCATCTTGAAGGAATAATCCCCACCCGATCAACAATCGCGTAATCGGTGAATCGATAAGTCTGTATCGCATTCGGTCGTTGAGCGGTTCGGATGGTTGATAGACGAGCTTCGTGGGAGATGTAACCGCATCTATGCTCATATAGATCTGAGTACTTTCATCTGGATGAAAGGGAACAGAAGAGATGCCGGAGAAGTAATTCCAGAATATGATCAGGAAGAAAATTGAGAGGGCGGCCTTTACCAGAAGAGAGGTTTTCATTTTGCGCTACAATAATTTGATGAAAAGATTGGATGGAATTCCGGGGACATTACGGTTACTTCTACGTATTCCAGCATGGGGTTGGATCATTATTATTGCCCTTACAGGTATTCTATGGAAGAGTTTCTTTCTGTTGTCCGGGGTCTTCCCCTTTAATTCCGATGAGGCGATCACAGGGTTAATGGCCCGACACATTTTGCGTGGTGAAAGACCAATTTTTTTCTACGGTCAGGCCTATATGGGCAGCCTTGATGCTTTCCTGGCAGCTGGTCTTTTCGCTGTATTGGGTGAATCCATCCTTCCCATTCGCATTCTTCAGATCATTCTATACACCTGTACTATTATAACGACAGCCATAATTGGGCGAAAGTTGGCGGATGATTGGACGATGGGATTAATTGCTGCTGTCTTCATGGCAATCCCGACAGTCAACGTCACGCTATACACAACTGTCAGCCTGGGTGGGTATGGAGAAGCGCTTCTACTCGCCAATCTTGCCTTTCTGATCGTCTTCAAACTCTCGGAGATCAGTTCTCCGGTATTTAAGCGGGAAGTTATTCTGTTTGGCGTGTTGGCCCTGGCTACCGGTATTGGATTTTGGGTTTTCGGATTGTCATTAACCGGGACTTTGCCTGCTTCAATTTATGGATTGTTGTTGGTGTGGCGGCATTGGAAAAACAAAAAAGGTACATTAAACTGGTTTCTTTTGGTTTACGGAATACTATTTTTTATCGGTTCGCTCCCATGGTGGATTGCCGCGTTTGGTTCGGGAGTAGGTATTCAAATACGTGAACTAGCCGGATCCGCGGTTTCAACTGAAAATGGAAACTGGCTGCTTCGGACAGGGTCTCACCTTTTTAATTTTATCTTCCTTGGACTTCCAGCTGTGTTTGGTTTTCGTCCGCCGTGGGAAATCAGGTGGTTGGGTTTGCCATTATTACCCTTAGTTCTATTTATGTGGGTGTTGGTGTTCTGGCGGTTTCCCAAATTATTAAAATTCTCCGATCAAACCGATCGGGAGCGGTGGTTTGTTTTGTTGGGCTCAATTGGCTTACTGGCAGCCGGTTTCCTTTTTACATCATTTGGATTGGACCCCTCCGGCAGATATTTCCTTCCTCTGGCTGTTCCATTTTCGTTGATTGCAGCGAAAGTTATCACGTCTTTGCCGGCACCGAAAAGTGTCAGAACAGTTATTGTCATAGTATTGGTCTTGTATCAGGGTATTGGTACCATTCAGGCTGCTACAAAGAATCCACCGGGTATAACCACACAATTTGATCCGGTTTCCTGGATCGACCACCGATATGATGGGGAATTGATGAGCTTTTTACGGGAAAACAACGGACATTTTGGGTACAGCAATTACTGGGTAGCATATCCATTGGCTTTCCAGAGCGATGAGGAATTGATTTTCTCTCCACGATTGCCGTATCATACTGATTTCCGCTACACCTCCCGCGATGACCGTATCCCGGATTACACTTCAAGAGTTGAGGCCAGTGATAGGACGGTATATATCACAACCTTCAATCCTGACCTGGATACCGCTCTACAAAAAGGCTTCGATCGCCTCCGTGTATCCTGGAAGGAAAAAGTGATCGGAGATTATCACATCTATTATGCGTTATCCCGCCCGGTTCACCCGAAAGAACTGGCAGTCGAACTCAAACAACAACATCTTACAGGAACACCATGACGAAAAAATATCTGGGGCAAGGGGAAACAAAAAACCAAAACGGTTTCCAAAGTCTAATTCCTGTTTTCCTGCTATTAATAGTATTCCTTATTGCGTCCCGGACCCCATTAGATTCGGACTTGTGGTGGCATTTGCGCAGCGGTCAGGTTATGGCGGAAACCGGAAAGCCTCTCCTTGTCGATTTATTCTCGTTTACCCGCGGAGGCGAGGTATGGATCAATCACTCCTGGCTGGGTGAAGTTCTCATATATCAAATCTACCGGTTAACTGGCTGGACGGGATTATCTGCCTGGATGGGTGTGACCGCCATGATGATCGCTGTGGTTATCTGGCATATTTCTCCGGGAGGATTATTTACCAGGGCCGGTTTGGTTCTATTGGCCAGTATGGCCTGTTCTCCACTTTGGACTCCGCGTCCGCAATTCTTTTCGCTATTACTGCTGGCCGTCTTGATCCTGTTTATGAGGGGCCGGTTTGATAGAGGCGGACCATCAATATGGTTGATACCACTGTTCTTCATTCTCTGGTCAAACCTGCATGGTGGCTATATGATGGGGATCCTGTATTTACTGGTCTTTACATTGGGTCTCTTTTTTGACGCCATAGGCTCACTCGAAGAGACGCGTAAAATAGAGCTCCAACAATCTGGAAGATTACTTCTTATTTCAATTGCTTCGTTCTTATTAACTGCGGTGAATCCAAATGGATGGAAAATGTGGACCATCCCATTTGAAACGGTAGGGGTCAACCTTTTACGCCAATTTATCCAGGAATGGGCATCACCAGATTTTCATGCTGTTGAAGTATGGCCATTTGCCGCATGGATGTTGATTATTCTATTCAGCCTTGGGCGCTCGAAGGTTCGAGTGGATTACCGGCATTTGTTTCCCGCGTTATTCTTTTTCCTCCTGGCTCTTTATGCTCGTAGAAACATAGCGGGTGCTGTGTTAGCCTCCACAGGAATACTATCAATATCCTGGGAAAATGCCTGGGAGGAAATGAGAATTCACACTCTTTTACCAGATTGGATGAACAGAGTACTTGACTGGTATCAGAAGCACCGCGGGAAGGAATTGGCAGAAAGTCATAAGAGAATATTGAACCTTACATTGGCCGGGTTAATGGGATTGTTCTGCTTTAGTAAACTGGCAGCCGTAACGCACCCGATTTTGATGGAAGCTTTTGAATCACGCTATTATCCAAAGAAAGCTCTTGAATTTATTCAGGCTAATCCACAGGAGGAAGGAAATCACATATTTAATGCCTACAACTGGGGTGGTTATCTAGCATGGAAAGCTCCAAACATCCCGGTTTTTGTGGACGGACGGACTGATCTGTTCGGTGATGATATTTTGGGACAATGGGTATCGGTGATGCAGGCGAACGAGGAATGGGAGGAAATACTGGGCAAATGGGATGTCGACCGGATATTCATTGAACCAGACCGTCCTCTGGTTAAGGCTGCGGAACTGGCCGGTTGGACGGAAATCTATCGGGATGATCAGGCTGTGGTTCTTGATAAAACAGGCCGCTGATATGGCATTTGATACGTGGATAAAACGGGTTAATGGCCAAACAGCTGCCGGATTCTTTGTCACTGTCCGCCTGTTGCTTTTTCTATTTATGCCTTATTCCACATTCCTTGGGTTTGGCGATCAGTTAAATTTCTTCCGCCTGGTACAACTACCCGGTTGGCCTTTTTTTCAATACTGGGTGGAATTCCCCCCCTTTTTTCCTTTGCTCTCTGCCAGTCTTTACCGTATAGCTGCCGGAGATGAGAATGTGTATTGCTACCTGCTGGCAGGAATACTGACCGCTTTTGATGCCGGATCGATCCTGATCTTTTCGCTTCTATTAAAGAAATTGGAAAGTATAAGAACCGGCGCTCTACGTCTGGTCATTTACACGACGGTTCTATGTTTCTTCCCGTATGGTTGGTGGTATTTTGACCCTATTGTTGTCTTCTTTCTTTTGATCAGCCTGTGGTTCGTTCTTCAACAGAAAACAATTGGTGCGGGGCTTGCCATCGCAGGCGGATTTTTGTGGAAACTCTTCCCTGTGCTGGCTTTAATTCTAGCCTGGATGACAATGACGAGCCGCAAGTTCCTGAAAGTGTCCCTTCTATTATTCACCTGTATCTTTATCGCGATGGGTATTCTGTATATTGCTTCACCGCAAATGACCGTATCCTCATTATCCGCGCAATACTCAAAAGGATCATGGCAGACGGTCTGGGCGTTGTTGGATGGCAATGAAGGAACGGGGAATTTCGGACCATTGACTGACCGGTTGGATGCTTCGATGGCGTTTCGCCAAACACGAAATGCGCCGGTAGTGCCACCTCTTATTCCTCTGGCTGCTGCAGGAATTGCCGGATTGCTGATTCTTCGGTTTACAGGCCGAAAACCCGGTCCCACGGCGGCATTGGCCGTTACCGGCGCTGCATGGGTTCTTTTGATCCTCGCTTCACCGGGTTGGAGTCCACAATGGGTTTTGTATATTATTCCAATCATTCTTCTTGTCCTGCCATTAAATCAAGCGGTTTTGTTTCTCGCGCTTTATGTTTGTCTAAGCCTTGCGGAATGGCCTCTGTTATTCAGCCGTGGACGGGATGATCTGATATGGATTGTCATCGTTCTCCGCACGTTAACCACACTGGGTTTGGGGGTGGTGTTTCTCTCTGGCGCGATGAATAATCAGATTAATCGACACATATCCCCTGAAAAAAGTGGAGCCGTTGGCAAAAAAAGTGATGAATTATAATTTTGGAATATACCCTTATCAGGAGTGATCATTGAAGAATCATCGGGAATTAAGAAATTGGTTGATCGCTGCGATAGCCATACTGGTTTTTCTGGCTGGTTTGACCTATGCCAACCACTATTACGCCGCGCGAAACCCCGGTGGTAACGATTTCCTGGTTCACTGGGTAGGGACCAGGGCGTTGTTGATCGATGGCATCAGCCCGTACAGTGACGAAGTGGCAGGCAGGATCCAGACAATCGTTTATGGCCGTCTGGCGCAGGCGGGCGAGCATCAACTGCGTGTAGCCTATCCACTTTACAGCATTTCTATTTTTTTGCCCTTCGCCTTGTTTCCCGATTTCACATTGGCGCGGGCGGTATGGATGACTGTGCTTGAACTTGCCCTGGTGGGTCTTGCGATTTTTTCCATGAAACTGGCAGATTGGAAACCGGGAATGGGTCTGACGGTTGGTTTTATTCTTTTCTCGTTGTTGTGGTACCACGGATTGCGCCCTTTGATCAATGGAAACGCTGTCATCCTGGTGGCTTTTTTTATGGTTGCCGGTCTAATGGCTATCCGCGGAAGGGCGGAGGAATTGGGTGGTGTCCTTTTCGCGTTCATGACCATCAAACCACAGATCGCGTTAGTATTTATTCTTTACATGACATTCTGGGGGATATCCAATCAACGCTGGCGCATGCTTGGTTGGTTATATGGAACGGTGGCCGTACTGACAGCTGTTTCAACCATGCTGATTCCGGACTGGTTGATGCAAAATTTGCGTGAGGTTGTTTTATATCCCAAATATAATCCTCCTGGAACACCCGCTGCCATATTTACGGAATGGCTCCCTGCGACAGGTCAAAACATCGCTTTTGGCCTGACGGTTATCCTCGTTATCATTCTTATGATTGAGTGGTTCCTCTCGAGACGGTATGAATTCCGCGGATT
This sequence comes from uncultured Leptolinea sp., assembly GCA_964446955.1. Taxonomy (GTDB): domain Bacteria; phylum Chloroflexota; class Anaerolineae; order Anaerolineales; family Anaerolineaceae; genus Leptolinea. The sequence continues at coordinate 1,098,558 of CAYUQJ010000001.1, read as the reverse complement.
TATGTGGACGATTTGCTTCACCCTTACAGCCGCTCAGTGGATCGGAATCCAAACCGATCCGGGAAATTTCATCATTCTCCTTCCAGTGCTGGCGCTTTTGTTTTCCATTATTCACGAACGATACCAGACAGCCGGAAATTACTTTATCTGGTTTCTTATGGGGTTACTAATGATCGGATTGTGGTGGTTATTCCTCAGAACAGTCACATTTGATTACCAGCCTATCCAAAATTCCATTATGTTTTTCCCGTTGGTCGGAGTTTGTCTTATATTGCTTTTATGGGTGCGCTGGTGGGCTGTGCGGCCATCACGGTTGTGGTTTGAAGAGATAACACGGTGGTGAAGCTATGCGCCGGTTTATAGGTCATCCCCTGGCTGGCCTGATAACCGGGGCAGCGGTTATCCGCCTTGCAGGCATTTTTACCCGTGGCATTCAATATGATGATGCGTTCAGTATCCTGCTGTCCGGCCGTCCGATCAACGAGATATTGGTAGGAACGGCCGCAGATACCATGCCGCCGTTATTCTATGTAATTCTGCATTTCTGGCAGAAGATGGGTACCTCGATTGCTTTCCTGCGATTACCGGGAATTCTCTTCAGCCTGGGAATTATTTACCTGGCATACCGGATTGTAGAAAAAGTGGAGAACCGGCAGGCGGCCATATGGACGGCTGCGATACTTGCAGTTTCCCCATTACAGTATTATCACGCCCAGGATATCCGCATGTACAGCCTTGCGACATTCATGATCCTGGGTTGGACCTGGGGCATGATCGAATTGGTACACCAGCATGACCTGCGCGTTTTTCCGGCCTGGAAATGGGTGGTATTGATATTAAGCGGAGCGGGGGCGCTATACAGCCACGCGCTGGCCGGTTTCGGTCTTATTGCGCCGTTTGTTTTCTTGATGCTGAGGCGTGATTGGAAGCGGCTATCGGCGATGATAGCTGCCGGATCCATATCCATTTTGTTGTATATTCCCTGGCTTGTATTGGTTCCAGGACAGATCGCAAAGGTACAACAGGCATTCTGGACACCGGTCCCCGGCGCGGTTGAGATCATGCAGGCATTCATCATGGCTTTCGGAGATATTCCTGCCTCGTCAATTGCCATGGGGATCGCATTGTTTTCCGCCATCGCCATTGTACTGATCTCCTGTATGGTTCTACGAAGAACCCGGACGAAAGACAACAACCTCCTGCTTTTTGCTCTTATGATTTTGATTCCAACGGTTAGTCTGTTCGGTCTTTCTTACCTGATGATGCCAATGTTTGTTCCACGCGCCTTTTTGAGTGCCTATGTCGGGTTGGCGGCATTTCTTGGGGTTCTGGCATCCCGTTCGAGTGCTGTAGAAAAATGCCTGATCGGTATTTTCATTGCAGTCAGTTCCATTTTTACGCTGCCAACTTCCATCCACTATAACAATTTTCCCCGGTCACCTTTTATGGAGGCAAACCGTTTTATTGCATCGGAAATCAATGTGAATGGTGTCATCCTCCACGATAACAAGCTTAGCTATTTCCCGTCAAAGGTATATGCTCCAGATTTAAACAGCCGTTTCCTGAAAGATGCGGCAGGATCGGCCAATGACACATTGGCAGAAAAAACACTTCTCGCATTGGATATGACAGCTTATGATGATGTCAATACGGCGATTGGCGGTTTTGACCGCGTGTTCTTTGTTGTATTTGCCCAGACGTTGGAAGAGTATGGTGCGATAGGAGAAAACCATCCGGTTCTGGAAAAATTGAAGCTATCGGCCGGCAATCCGATTGAACATCGGTTTGGCGATCTATTGGTATTGGAATATTCTGTGGGGGATACAGACGAATGAAGAGACTTGATTATCTTTTCCAGTATCTGGCAGCCCTGGTTGTTTTCGGGGTTTGCAGCTTTTGGATCCGTTCACCGGGTTATATGGACGCGGAGTATTACATGTTGTCGGCCGTCCAGATGGTCGAGGGAAAGGGAATGACACAACCCATCCTGTGGAATTATCTGGATGACCCTGCGGGGTTACCGCATCCGTCACATACTTACTGGATGCCGGCACCGTCCTTGGTTGCCGCCAGCGGCATGATGCTGACAGGTCGGACTGATTTTGTGGCAGGCAGGTTCCTGTTTATTTTTCTCTCCGCGTTAGCGGCACCCATGTCCGGTTGGATGGGATACCGTCTGGGACGAGAGCGGATTACGGCATGGCTGGCCGCTGGCCTGGCTGTTTTTAGCGGTTATTTTGCGGTTTATGCTTCCACTATAGACAGCTTCTATCTTGTTATGCTGGCCGTTTGGACCATCTTGGTCTGTCTTGACCGAATCCTGAGTAACCCCGACAACCGTTTGGGATGGATGTGGTTCGTCTCCGGGCTGGCCGCCGGGTGGATGCATCTGAATCGCGCGGATGGAATGCTTTGGTTGTTACTTATTTTTCTGACGGGTTTCATTCAGATTATGAAATTCAAGAAAAGCAAGTCGATGAAGCAATTTCTATTATTGCTTGGCTTGTCATTAACCGGTTACCTGGTTGTTACCGGATTCTGGTATTACCGTAATCTGATAGAGTTTGGAAGCCTGTTTATTCCCGGATCTTCAAGGGCGCTGTGGGTAAATTCCTATGATGAGTTGTTCATGTTTCCGGCGGCAGGTTTAACGTTTGAGCATTGGCTGGGAAACGGTGTGGTGAAAATTCTCACCGATAGAATGGAAGCGGTGGGAAGTGTCTTACTCACTGTTTTTGGTGTACAGGGGATGGTATTTTTGCTTCCTTTCTGGATCATCGCGTTTTACCAATTGCGACATGAACGGCTGGTTCAAATCGGACTGGGCATGGAAATCGTGCTATTTCTGGTAATGACTGTGGTGTTTCCTTATTCCGGTAAACGGGGTGGTTTTTTACATTCATCTGCCGCATTGCAGCCGTTCTTGTGGGGACTGGCTGCCTATGGTTTTGCATCATTCATTAACCGGGTATCTGTCAAACGACATTGGGAACCAACTCGCGCGCTAAAAATGTTCGCGCCGGGAATTGTGTTGATCTGCCTGGCAGCCACATTGTTTATATTTCAAATTCTCGTCATCGGCCCGGACGCGGCACAACCTGTGTGGGATGACAGTTACCGACAGGCTGTTGTTGCGCGCGATCTGGTGGAACGAAATGCCATCCTTTCAAATACACGGATAATGATCAATAATCCCGCGGGTTTCAGTTTGATCTCCGGGAGAGAATCGATAGTCATACCTTTTGGGGATGCCGTAACTCTGTCACAGACAGCTGAATCATTCGAGTCGGATTATGTAGTATTGGAAAAGAATATCGTTTCTGGATTGATGGATCTGTATCTTTTTCCGGAGAGGTACCCTCAATTTACTGTAATGGATAGAATGGATGACAAAATTTTGCTGCAAATTAAAAATGAAAAGGGCATAATGCAATGAAGCCCTTCATAATCAACCGATGGAAACGGATGGCCTTACTGTTGGCAGCAGCATTCTTGTCTGTCGGTGGATATTTGTTTTACTCGACATGGAATGGATTTGTCGGCTTTCCGCTTGATGACGCCTGGATCCATCAGGTTTACGCCAGGAATCTGGTGGAGGGAGGAGAGTGGGCATTCAATCCGGGAGAGTCATCCGGTGGATCCACATCCCCTCTGTGGTCATTATTGATGGCTGCCGGATATTTTGCAAGGATCAACCCTGTAATATGGTCCGGTTTGCTGGGCTGGCTGACATTATTCCTTATTGCCGTATTCGCGGATGAGCTGGTCCGTTCCTGGGCGCCTGATTACAAATCGTCGATTCCCTGGGTTGGTTTTTTCTTCACATTTGAGTGGCATCTGATCTGGGCATCGGTTTCCGGTATGGAGACATCCCTGTATGTTCTCGCTGTCCTGTTGACTTTTCACACGCTTAGCAGGAAGACCCCGCTTTTTGGCACAGCCGGTTTGATCATCGGGATTTGTACCTGGATCCGCCCGGATGGTCTTACCCTGCTGGGGCCGGCTTTTTTGTGCACTATTTTATGTACTGGCAGCAGCCGGGAAAGATTTGCGAGGATATCAATACTTTCGGGTTCATTCCTCCTGGTTTTTGTTCCATATCTGTTGTTCAACCTGCAATTTGCGGGCAGCATTTGGCCGACAACATATTCCGCGAAACAGGCTGAATACGCGGCTGCGACTGGATATCCCCTTTTGCAACGGTTATGGTGGCTTCTACTTCCCTTCCTGGCGGGAGGGGGAGTTATGCTATTACCGGGAGTGATGATGTCCGCGTGGTTCGCATGGAAAAAAAAGAATGTACTCCCGGGCGCTATGTTCCTTTGGATTTCAGGTTATCTTCTTATTTACGCAATAAAGCTTCCGGTCTATTACCAGCATGGACGTTATATGATCCCGGCTATGGCCGGTTTCTTTCTGATTGGTTTATGGGGTTGGCTTACGTGGATGCGGAAATGGCCGACAAAAAAGTGGGCCAGCCTTACTCACTTTTTTGTGATTACCTGTGTGGTCGCTGTTACCGGGATATTTTTCTTTTTGGGTGCTGTCACTTTTAAGACGGATACTGCAATCATCGAGACGGAAATGGTTTATACGGCGAAATGGGTCAGGAGTCATATCCCCGCTGGCAGTCGTGTGGCTGCACACGACATCGGGGCTATGGGTTATTTTTCCGGTCATGAGATTATTGATCTTGCCGGATTGGTGAATCCGGAGATTATTCCAATTATTCGGGATGAAGCTTCCATTGAGAGATATCTGGATAAACAGAAAGTAGATTTTTTTGTGACATTCCCGGGCTGGTATCCGCTATTGACTGCCGAGAGAGAGGCGATTTTCAGGTCGGAAGGTTCTATTTCCATTCAATCCGGGGGAGAAAATATGGCCGTTTTCCATTGGTGATCTGATAGATCAAAATCATTTCGAGAATGGAAAAATTTAGTTGATTTGAGTTAAAAGTTAACAAAGGCTTCTTTGTTCTTTTTCAATGTATGGTAATTGAGCTATCTCAGAATCTGGAGGAATTTCCGAAAAAAAGAAGACAAAAATTTTCAATTTCGTGGCAAGGTTATGCTATACTATCCAATCGTGCCTGGTTTGTCATCACGCAAAACCAAAAAAAACGTGTTTGAATCGGGAGATTCATCATGACCATAAAACGGGCTGAACAGAACGACCCCTGGCTTGAATTTCAACAGGAAGTGAATAACGAACTTGATCAATCTCGACGATCTATGTCGGAGATTAAATTAATGCTTGAACAAAGCCAGTCTGAGCTTACGCGCCTGACTCAACGCAACGCGGCTACGACAGGCAGATTGCAGCAAATGCAGACTAATTTTGAAACCTTACCCCGTGAAGAATTACGGGCTGCATTCAACGACGCACTGGATGCCCAACAGCGCCTTCTGGTGATGCGGGGACAGATGGATAAATTACAATCTGACCAATCGCATTTGCAGCGATTTATAAGTTATTTGGAAAAAATCCAACTATTTGTCTTTAACGAGAAAGCCATAACCAAAGACGTCAAACAACAACAATCGGCCACCGGTGTTGAAACCCTTGCGATGATGATGGACGCGATTGAAAATGACCGGGATAAGATCTCTCATGAAATGCATGACGGTCCAGCCCAGGTGCTCTCAAATTTCATTATTCAGGCTGATATAGCCACCCATCTAGTGGATGTGGATCCCGCAAAGGCAAAGATCGAACTGGAAAATCTGAAAATGGCCGCGGCGGCAACCTTCAAGAAGATCCGTACATTTATCTATGAATTAAGGCCGATGACACTGGACGATCTTGGCCTCTTACCAACATTAAAGCGTTTTGGCGAAGGTTTTGCCGAACAAAATGGGATCGATTATAAGTTTGAATATAAGGGCGCTGAACGCCGACTGGTTGGATATCTTGATATTCTCCTCTTCAGGGCAGTGCAGGAATTGCTGGCTAATGCCGTGGATCATAACAAAGATTACCCGGTGAAACTACAGTTGTTTGTACAGGTTCTCTATGAAGATAGCCAGGTAAGTGTGATCGTTAAAGATAATGGTAAAGGTTTTGATACAACCCAATTAGACCAGTTGGAAGGTCGTGGTTTACATACATTGCAGCAACGTATAAAGCTGGCTGGCGGGGAAATCGAAATTGATTCACAACCCGGAAAAGGCTGTACGGTTACATTCCACATTCCTGCGATTGAACCTGGCGGTGCCATACCAGAAGTACCGCCGGCACAATGAACTTCTATTTTTTTTTCTTGAGGAGGTAGAAATGTCGAAGACCATCGGAATATTGACAGGCGGAGGAGATGTACCTGGACTAAATCCATGTATGAAGGCAGTGGTTATCGGTGCGCTCGAAATGGGCTACCGAGTTTTGGGCATCCGCCGCGGATGGGCCGGTCTGCTCAATTACAACCTGAATGAACCGTCTACTCATGAATATTATGTCCATGAATTGCACAGGGATGATGTCCGCACGATCGATAGAACTGGTGGCACTTTCCTCCACACATCGCGTACCAATCCCCAGAAAGTAACCGCAAATCGTATTCCGGATTTTCTAAAGACATCAAATTTTGGTACAAAAGTTGATGATTCCGGTATGATGGATTACACCGATTATGTGATGAAAGTTCTGGACCACCTTACCATTGATACTCTGGTGACAATTGGTGGTGATGATACGCTGAGTTATTCCGCGCGTCTCCACAAAGAAGGATATCCGTGTGTAGCCATCCCGAAAACAATGGACAATGATGTTTTTGGGACCGATTACTGTATCGGTTTTTCAACAGCTGTTACACGCAGCGTAGATATGATCACCAATATGCGCACATCGGTCGGGTCTCATGAACGCATTGGTGTTGTGGAACTGTTTGGCCGTAACTCCGGCGAAACCAGCCTGATCGCAGCCTATCTGGCTTATGTAGACCGTGCTCTTATTCCAGAAGTAACTTTCGATATTGGAAAGCTATGCGATTTCCTGATTGAAGACAAGCGAAACAATTCCTCCAACTATGCCATGATCACCGTTTCAGAAGGTGCGATTATGGAAGGTGGTGAGATCATTGAGAAAGGCGAAGCGGATGCCTACGGACACCGCAAGCTGGGCGGAATTGGTGAAATTGTTTCAGCCGAGATCAAAGCCCGCACGGGGCAGGATATTATGTACCAGCAGTTGGCGTACATGATGCGTTCCGGCGCTCCCGATTCGCTGGATCGTATGGTCGCCATGTCCTTTGGTAATCTGGCTATTCAACTGATTAAACGCAATGAAACCGGAAAAATGACTGCGTTGCACGGTGGAAAGTATACAACCGTACCGATCGACATGATCATGTCTGGTAAGAAGCGCGTGGACGTTCCAGCTTTCTATGATATTGAGACTTACCGTCCGAGAGTGAAAGACTTCATGGGCGTCCCAATGTTCTTGAGCTAGGCTCGAGGGCAGCGAGTTATTCTGGCGGTCTGAGAGAAATGAAAGGCGCATTAGCCAAAGAATTTGTCACACTGTTGGAAAACAGTATAGAGATCACCGGCGACAAGGTGAAGCTTTTGAAGCCGGATGTGGTTAAAAAGTACGCCCGAAAACTGGCTGAGATTTCAGCGTTAGATAAGGGGCCACGCGCAAGCGTGGCCCGCTATATTACCCGCTGTGTAGCCCGGCAGATGGGCGTCATACCTGCTTCCATACACGATCTCTACATGGCCCGTGGAAACGGTGAAGTGAAACCTACATTCACCGTCCCCGCGATAAACATGCGTGTTCAGGCCTTTGACTGTGCTTCCGCCATCTTTCGGGCTGCCAGGAAACTGGATGCTGCGATCATTCTTTTCGAGCTCGCTCGCAGTGAAATGGCTTATACTGGTCAACGACCTGCTGAATATACTACTAGCGTTCTGGCTGCCGCCATTGCTGAGGATTATCGCGGTCCGGTGTTCATCCAGGGTGACCACTTTCAGGTAAATCCAATAGTCTATAACACAGATCCAGAAAAGGAAATTGAATCCCTCAAGACCTTGATGGTGGAAGCTATTGCAGCCGGTTGGTTCAACATTGATGTTGATACCTCAACCCTGGTTGATCTGGACAAACAGACTATTTCTGAACAACAGGCTGTTAACGTCGAGTTGTCTGGCATGTTCACAAGATACCTGCGGGATATCCAACCGGCTGGAGTCACTATTTCAGTTGGCGGCGAGATCGGTGAAGTTGGCGGGCATAACTCTACAGTGGAAGAATTGCATGGTTACCTGGGCGGCCTCAAAAAAGAACTGACACGCCTTGACCCCAAGGCTGTCGGTTTGAGCAAGGTCAGCATTCAAACCGGAACATCACATGGTGGGATCGTCCTTCCGGATGGTTCCATCGCGAAGGTCAATGTTGATTTCAATTGCCTGAAAGAGTTAGGTTCTGTAGCCCGCGAATATGGACTGGGTGGTGTGGTACAGCATGGTGCTTCCACGCTTCCAGAAGATGCCTTCGGTCACTTCGTTCAATTTGAAGGATTGGAAATCCATCTGGCAACCAGCTTCCTGAACATGTGGTACGACAACATTCCGTCCAGTCTGAAAGACGAAATGTACGAGTGGTTACGCGCGAATTCAGGCTCCGAACGTAAACCGGATATGACAGACGAGCAATTCTATTACACGACACGCAACAATGCCATTGGTCCTTTCAAGGAACAGGCCTGGAACCTGCCGGAAGATGTTCGGGCGAAAATCATCAAAGCCTGGGAAGATCAGTTCACCAAATTGTTCACACTTCTTGGAATAGAAGGAACTACCGCGATCGTTGCCAAGACCATAAAGCCTGTTGTTATTGAACCGATTGAGAAGGACTACTTTGTCATCGATAGAGATGCCGAAGATGTAACCGGTCTGGCCGATTAATTTTTAAATACTTCATTTTTGGGCAGGTCAATTTGATCTGCCTTAATTTTTTTCAAAGTTGAGGCTATCTGTATGCCGGTTTCAGACCAGGGCGTTTTCAATGATCGTTATAAGCTCATCCCACGCGTGTTGATCTTCATCACTCGAGGCCGGGAAGTTCTATTGATCAAAGGTGCTCCTACCAAACGATTATGGGCCAACAAATACAATGGAATTGGTGGTCATGTCGAAGCGGGTGAGACGGTTTTGTCAGCGGCTTACCGTGAATTATTTGAAGAAGCGGGTATCGAGTCTATTGATCTGGATCTGTGCGCAATCGTAACAATTGACACGGGGGAGAAAACTGGTATTGGGATGTTCGTTTTTAAAGGGAAACTGGAAGAAGGTTTGTCTGTTGCATTGAAACCATCAGCGGAAGGAGATCTTGAGTGGGTCCACCAGTTTGATATGGTTTCAGTCCCGCTGGTGGAAGATCTGTCCATATTGATCCCACGCGTTCTATCGCATAAGCAGGGTCAGACACCGTTCTACGGGCAGTATTCGTACTCTGATCAAGGAGAGCTTCAAATCCGCTTTATTTCTTGATCTGTGGGAGATGGATCATCCCGAAGGTTTACGATCGTAGAAAAGCAGCAATGTGCTGCCATATTTCCGCCGGTCAATTTCCTGTAAATTTGTCAATTGAATGTCATTGAATTCGACCGGATGGATCTGAACGATTACCCATCCATCCTCATGGAGCCAGCCAGGGTTCGTGTCAAGCATTTGCAGCGCCTCGCTCCACATAGATTTATACTGGGGCGGTGCGATGTAAATATAGTCATACGATCGATCAGGTGAAGATCGAAGAAGATTGAACGCGTCGCCCTGCGTTATCTGGCCGTGTTGTTTCAACCGGGTTATCTCAAGATTGGTATGGATCGTCTGAATTGCCTGGCGATTCATTTCATTAAAACGGACAAATTCAGCCCCACGGCTTAGTGCTTCAATACCAATACTTCCGGTTCCGGCAAATAGATCAAGCCAGCTTGATCTCTGGACATCACCAGAAAGAATATTGAAGAGTGATTCCTTTACTCTGTCAGTCACCGGCCGGGTTGTATCTCCGGGTACTGCCTGGATACGCATGCCTCTTGCCGAGCCGCTTATGATTCTCAAACCAGACATTGAATTCTCACTGACTGTTCATTTTTTAACTAACGTCGTTGTATGTCCAATAGCGATTTGCTATGTAATTCCACATTAACACAACAAGTATGGCAAATGCCAGTGTGGCATTATGGCCAATAAAAGTTGGAGAAAGCCCGATATTGGGGAAAAGGTCGGCGGCCATGTTGATTAGCGGGATTTCTAACAGGGCAAACAGGATAAGACGAATTCCCATGCCAACCAGACTGATCAAAAGAAATTGGATCGCCTGACGGGCCAGTGACTTGCTGCGGGAATCGGGATATGTCCAATATCGATTGAAAACGAAGTTACTGGCAACTGCAAGAATGAACGATATTCCACTTGAAATGATGGCAGGTACGCCAACCAGACTGGTAAAAATGTTGAAGAACCCGAAATCAATTACTGCTCCAAAAGCGCCCACTGTGGCGAATTTGATGAACCGGGTCCTTTCCTGAGCGTTGGATAAGATCATGAAAAACCTAATTTTTCCTTAAAATATGGAATAGTCTTTTTTATGCCTTCTTCGAGCGGCACTTCGGGTTCCCATTTGAGAATGCTTCGTGCCCGGGTGATATCCGGCTGTCTCTTTTGCGGGTCATCGCCAAGCCGTTGATCAATTTTTATCTGGATACCAGCCGGGTTGCCGGTTATCCGGTTGATGGTTTCGGCAAACTGCCGGATGGTTGTTTCTGTCGGATTTCCGATATTGACCGGATAATGTTCATCAGACATCAAAAGCCGGTAAATGCCTTCCACCAGGTCATCCACATAACAAAAACTGCGTGTTTGAGAGCCATCGCCATAGATGGTAAGTGGTTCTTTTCGTAACGCTTGCTGGATGAAATTGGGAACAACACGGCCGTCATCCAGGCGCATGCGGGGCCCGAATGTGTTGAAAATGCGAACTATACGGGTGTCGATACTATGGGCGCCATGATAGGCCATGGTGAGCGCTTCTGCGAATCGTTTGGCCTCGTCATAGACGGAGCGTACGCCAATCGGGTCACAATGCCCCCAGTATGTCTCTTTCTGCGGGTGCTCTAACGGATCGCCATAAATCTCGCTGGTTGAGGCGAGAAGAAAACGTGCCTTGTGGGCACGGGCGACACCCAGAGTGTTGTGAGTTCCAAGTGCCCCGGCCTTCATTGTCTGGATGGGGAGATTGGTGTAGCCATAGGGTGAGCTTGGATTGGGGCTTGCTGGAGAGGCAAAATGCATTACAGCATCGACCCTGCCGGGGACGAATATGAAATTTGCCACATCGTGCCGGATAAATGTGAATTTTGGATGTCCGGACAGATGTCCAAGGTTATCCGGACTGCCAGTGATGAAATTGTCCATACCGATCACATTATGCCCTTCAAGAAGAAGTCGGTCGCATAGATGTGAACCAAGAAAGCCTGCTGCTCCAGTAATTAAGATTCTCATAATTCCTCTTCCAAAGGTATGATTTTATCGCCAGGTGACAATACTGACCAGACCATCACCGGTAATTTGTTGTGATTGTCCGCTAAATGGGTCAACAAACCAGATATTTCCCTGATAAACCAGCGCCAAACGTTGCGGAATGTTTTCATCGGGCGCGGGCGACCAGATAACCTGTTGAGGTTCCAAAGGTTGTGATCCCTCCGGAGGGAAAATCACGTGCCGGTTCGATCCATCCCGGTCCATTATGGTCAAGCGGGTCCGGCTTGTTTCACTCTGACCTGGAAACGCAGCCTGAAGATAGGCTACCAGAAAGTTCGTTTCATCTTGCCATGGAGATGGAAGCGGATAGGCGAACATACCGGTATCCGGGACAATCTCCAGCGATAGGCCTTGACGGGGAACCATCACCGAAATATTGAATCTCTGGGATTGTTCCGGCGTGGGTGCTGTTGTGTCCAGATTATGATTGGTGAAATACAGAGAGCGGTGGTCTGGAGACCAACTTATGGCTGGAACCCAGGCCCAATCGCCGCGCGTCTGGAATGGTGTTACACGCATCAGCTCGGTAGTCTCTCCACTATCAGGATCAACCAACCCGATGGAGTCGGGACGGGCGTACGCCAGCCGGTCGCCATCGGGGGACCACACGTATCGGGTGCCCCACCAGCCAAAAACTCCACCGGAATTCACAGGAACGATTTCTTTACCGCCTACTATTTGCCCGCTATCATCAATCCGCAATAGCTGTAGATCATTATTGGATTGCCATCCGGGGGCGGTAGCACGGGGTTCAACTGTGGAAAATGTAAATGTGACATCTTTGCCGGGGATAAAACCTGCTGCATTGATCACATTGTTGATTTTCAAATCTATCAATGATTCAGTTTTTACATCCGTTCGGGCCAGCCATAGGGAATTGATAATATTCGGCTGGCTGTCTTTGATTTTTCGTGTGAACAACAACCATTTACCATCTGCCGACATACTGAAAACTCGGCCGTCCACATCTGACGTTGTGACCACCGGCCGGCGATTGCCAGTGGCTCCTTCCATAACCCAGATATTTCCTGAAGAGAGGTAAGCAATTTTGCCCTGAATGGCAACAGAACTGAATGGAGACTTGACTCCGATCATGGTGATCTCAGGTCGGGCTTCTTTGATCACTTGAGACCTGACCAGTGTTTCTGCTGTTTGAACTTCGTCTTCAAATACGTGGCGGTAGGTATCCTGCCGTTCACCATTTTCACCCGGTTGGATCAACATGGTTTGACCTTCCGGTAACGCTTCGTTCCGGACTGTCTGGTGTTCAAATGGGATGATTACATCGCGAATTTCCAATTCTTCGCGAACACGGGTGACTGTTATCTGGCTGATATCTGTGATGACATTGCCAGCCGGTGGATTGACTTTATCCAGAAGCTCCATTGAAATCCCGGCTGCGTCAAGCGCGGCTTGAACACTTGATCCTGGAGGGATATCAACAGGTATTTGTTTTCCATCGACATTGATTACGATGGAAATTACTGCGGGTTGTGTTGATACGGTGGCACAACCTCCCAGGAGTATGGTTACCGCCATCAGAACGGCAAATAGAATAGTTCTTATATCTGCGCGGCGTTCGTTGATGGCCTTAACCCTCCGGTTTATTGTTTGATCGCAGAAATGATCAGTTTATGGTCGGCAATCGACATTGACTGAATGGTGAAGTTCTGACCCGCCTGCATCTGCAATCCCTGATTGATGCCATCCGATAAGGATGTGAGCATTGTCGCGGGAAGACTGAATCCGTTCAATGAAGCATTCGTAATGGCCAGACTGGGTTTTCCCTGTGCATCTATTCCCACGGATAACATGATGGAAACTTTGCCGGAAACACCACTGGCAACGATGTCGCCTGAGATTTGTGCCTGGTTGTTATCCAGATTGACCTGTAAACCGCTGATCTGGGCATCCTGTTGATTTGCGGCGGCCTGGGTGTTTATCAGACTGGTGAGCTGACTTTCCGTCAATTCTATGGTGACCGGCACACCACTGAGAGCTCCAGCTACCTGTGTGGCCAGCTGACTATCCAGTTGCTGCTTTTCGGCCGGATCGAGGGTCGGCACAACTTTTTCCTCTGTTTTGACCATGGCGGATGTCAAGTTGCAGGCAAGGGCCAGAAGAATTAGCCCTGAAATGATTAGGAGAATGTCCCGATTTTTTCTGTTCATGACTTTAACCCTTATAATAGGTAAACAAACCCTGAATAACGCGGCAATTATAGCATGAGTGAAGAGACAGAGAATCCATTGGAAATAAGCCTTGAATCAACCCTGGAAGCGTTGTTATTTATAGCTCCCGGGCCGGTAACCCCCGACCAACTGGCAGAAGTAGTTGAACTCCCGATTGATCAGGTGGTTGCCACTCTGACATCCATGGGCAGTCGATATGAAACAGAACGTGGACTACGGCTGCAGTTTCATGGTGGAAGGGTCCAATTGACCAGCGCGCCGGAAATCGCTCCACTGGCAGAGAAATTCCTCGGTCTGGATGTGACAGCTCGATTAAGTCGGGCCGCGCTTGAGGCCCTTTCAATTGTGGCGTACCGGCAGCCAGTCACCCGTCCGGAGATCGATTCTGTTCGTGGTGTTAACTCAGATGGTGTACTAAAGAGCCTGTTGAATAAGGGGCTTGTGCAAGAAGTCGGACGCGCAGAAGCGCCTGGACGGCCGATCCTATATGGGACGACGACGGAATTTTTACAACATTTTGGTATTGATTCATTACAAAAATTACCTCCACTGGAACCGGCCGAACCCGTCGTAACTGGCGATGAATCCGGATTATTAAAGGATTAAACGAATGGAAGAACGGATTCAAAAGATCATGGCACGCTGCGGACTGGGTTCCAGGCGTGATTGTGAAGAGTATATAGCCGCTGGCCGGGTAAAGGTCAACGGGGTAAAAGCGATACTGGGTACCAAAGCTGATGCCTCCGTTGATACGATCATGGTCGATGGAAGAGAGCTGCCAAAGGTTGAGCCTGACCGTGTCTATATCGCTTTAAATAAACCTCGCAATGTATTGTCTGACAGTGATCCAGATGATCCACGTCCATGCGTGAGAGACCTTGTTCCTGTCTCTGGACATTTATTTACTGTGGGTCGCCTGGATTTTGAGAGCGAGGGACTAATCCTCATGACCAATGATGGTGAGTTGGCAAATAAGCTGACCCATCCGCGTTACGGGCATGAAAAGGAATATCGTGTTTTACTTGCCGCCACACCGGATGAAGAACAACTGAATACCTGGCGGCGTGGGGTTGTACTGGAAGATGGCGACAAAACTCTGCCGGCTGATGTTCAGATCGAATCACGGTTGGGCAAGGGAGCGTGGGTACGCATTATCATGCGAGAAGGTCGAAAACGGCAGATCCGTGAAATAGGCAAACGGATCGGTCTACCGGTTGTGAGGATTGTTCGTGTAAGAATTGGAACCCTGCGGCTGGGCACATTGAAACCCCGTGAATGGCGGGAACTATCACCGGAAGAGGTGAACACGCTGCGCAGTCTTCAATCTGGAACAGAAAAACCTAATTCAATAGCGGCAAAGAGACGTGCCGAAAGAAACTCTGACCGGTTCGCCGAAAGGAGTAACCATCCTTCCTCGGAATCAAGACCGGGCAAGAGTAGGAGGAAGGGCACGGAAGGCTCCAGGGTGAGAAGACCAGCTGGAAACGCATCCGGATCCGGAAGACCTGTCCGGCGTGAAACGACCCAACCTGGCCAGGCTGACCACCGTATAAGGCATACTGATGCCAACCATACACAAACCAACCGGGATGAAAAAAGGCCCGGTGGAAGAAAGACAACAGGCCAAAAATAACTTGGTTTGTTTAGCTAAAAGAAAAAGGAACCTTTATGGTTCCTTTTTTTGTTGGACGGAACAACAAAATAACTCTTTATTTTTTGAGATTTTCTTCCAATGAATCTGATGGAAGGATAACTGAATTTACCTGCTGTACTTTTTCCAACGAAAATGCGTTGTCTTTGGCTTTTTTTCGGAGGAAATCCTTTACTTTTTCAGCTTCCACAGTCGCGAAAGGAGCATTCTGGGCATCAACTTTTGCCTTCGGGTTGGTGAAAATCAACAAAGGATTAACTGTCGGAACTTTATCAGCATCCATTTGACGCGTGAAGAATTTTTGAATGTCTTCTGTGGCGTATTGAGCTTCTTTATCCGGCCGGCCCAGTCCCTCTTGTGCGAAGAGCTTCAGATATAAGTTGCCGCCTTTCTGACGGTACTTACCCTTGTCATATGTGATCGTTCCACGCTGCTGGTAGGGAAGTATCACCCATACACCGGACGGTCCGACCAGCAGATGTGAGGCCGCGGTGGCGTAGTGATAAAGGGTATAACGGTCATCCAATCCTTTTAGAGACGCACTCACCAACTCATCTGGACGGGGGGATCGACCAAACTTATTGCTGAAATAGATGCCAAACTGCGAGACGAGAAACCCCAAGATCAAGGCCATGTACGAATATGTGATGTATTCCACATTGCCCTGCAGCGAGAGGATCAACCCACCGATCAGAATGGCCACTGCAACAAAGGTCAATATCTGCCCGATCTTTTTGTTTCGGTTAATTAAATTCGTGTTGGAGATTATTTTCATTGATTCGTGATTCCTGTCCTTTTCTTATGAAACACTTTCTATGGATGGTTGACTGGAAAGACGGTCTTGAATGCCTTCCCGAAGAGAGCCGAGAAGATCTATCTGAACCGATTCATGGGCTACCCGCAGAGCGGACATCATGGCGCGGGCATCCGAACGCCCATGTCCCACGAAGACCAACCCATCCACGCCTAACAATGGCGCGGCGCCTATCTCACCGGGATCCATCAATTTCTTAATTGCCTTGAAAGCTGGCTTGGCCAGCATCGCGCCGATCTTGGTCTGGAAGGAAGCCATAAGCTCTTCTTTGAGTGTCTCTGTGATCAATTTTGCTACCGCTTCACTGGATTTGAGCAGGATATTTCCTGTAAATCCATCCGTCACCACGACATCCGTTTGTCCTCCGAAAACCTCTTTACCTTCCACGTTGCCGATGAAATTCAAACCGGAGCTTTCGAGAAGGTGGTAGGTGTCTTTGATCAGTTGATTGCCTTTTCCAGCTTCTTCGCCGTTTGAAAGCAACCCGACTCGGGGTTTTTCAATTCGGAGAGTTTTCTGGGCGTAAATACTGCCCATAATGGCAAATTGAAGAAGAAATTCCGGCCGGCATTCCGCATTGGCTCCGATATCCAACACCACACAGTGCCCCCCCTTGACCGGAAAAAGAGCGGTAAGCGCCGGACGTTGCACATCTTTTAAGCGTCCCAGTGTGCGTATGGCATTGAAAAGAACCCCGCCGGTGTTTCCAGCGGAAATAAATGCCTGTCCTTCGCCGGATTTAAGGAGTTTGAGCCCCTCTGCCATTGAATTCAACGGTTTCTTTTTTGCGTTTTCAACAGGTTTGTCCCACATCTCCAGAATGTCCGGGGCGTGAACCAGCCTGACCCTGGATTGATTTCCTCCAGCGGCAGTCAGCTTGGGTTTGACGATATCCTCGTTTCCCACGAGGATAACATCTTCGTTGTATTCATTGGAAAACTTGATAGCAGCCTGAATTTCGGGATCAGGATATTGATCACTTCCCATAGCATCAAGAACCAGGGCCATAGATTACTCCTCCATCAGTTAGTTTGCTTGACACGTGTACAGCACCGATTATAATTGCACTCGTAACTGCGCTGGTGCTGGAATTGGCAGACAGGCATGGTTGAGGGCCATGTGCCGCAAGGCGTGGGGGTTCAAGTCCCCCCCAGCGCACTACAAAAACAGAAGCCAAGCCAACTCCTTATAGTTGGCTTTTTTTGTTCATAAAAATAAAAAAGGGCGCTGGCAACGCGCCCTGTGAGGTTGGTAAAGATCTGATTTGTTGAAAACGAGAGCGGGTGATGAGATTCGAACTCACGAATGGTACCTTGGGAAGGTACTGCCTTACCACTTGGCGACACCCGCATAGTAACCTGCCATTTTTACACTCGGTACTGCTTTTGACTGGAAACGCCATTATTATACCAAAACAACTGGTATTCAGAAGCTTTTTTGCATTAACCAACAAGAACAGTTATTCTCTACCAATCTAAAAAAGGTTTTTTTAGGTAAATTTTCTTTCGTTTTAAATAGGTATGTGAGACAATTTTCCCTATACAATAAATGCCGGTCAGATTCGATGAAAAATCTGGAGATGTTACGAAGTCTTTATTCAACATCATTTTTCACTCCATGAATTATCGAAAACAAAACCTGAAGGATTGACAGGAGTAAAGGAAAACAGATCGACTGATTTTTTAAGGGGACATCTTCTTGTTCTAGATTTGGAGTAGACCCAATGATCGGTGAAGCTTTCCTTGTATTGGTTCAAAATATTTCTCTGCTGCTTGCCTCTGTTCTCATCGTTGATATTTTGTCTCAAAATTGGCGGGGCGGCAGAAGTGTTCTGCAAAATATCATTATTGGGATTTTGGTCGGATTGATCGGGATTGCCATCATGTTAACACCCTGGGTTTTAATCCCCGGGGTGGTTTTTGATACCCGCTCTGTTTTGCTGGGAATCTCTGGGCTATTCTTCGGTTCAATACCAACAATCATCGCCATGCTCATGACCCTGACCCTGCGAATCTATCAGGGTGGTCCGGGTGCGATAATGGGCGTTTCTGTTATCGTCACGACAGGAACTATCGGCATAATCTGGCGAAAACTAAGTCATACATCCTTGGAAAATAAATCATCACGTGAGCTATACCTGTTTGGATTGCTCATCCATATCGTGATGGTGTTCTTGAGTTTCACCATGCCCTATGAGATTGCAATCAGGACCTTTTCGACCATATTCTTACCTGTCCTTGCGATATATCCGTTGGGTACGGTTCTTCTTGGAAGGCTCATCATCACACGGCTGCAACGCGAGCTTATGGCTGATACAATTGCTGAAAATGAAGCCAGATACCGTATTGTTGCAGACAATACGTACGATTGGGAATACTGGTTGAATCCGGAAGGTTTGTTCGAATATTGCTCTCCTTCCGTCAGTCAGATCACTGGTTACACAAGAGAAGAGTTGCTCAACTCTCCGGATCTACTATGGAAGATGGTACATCCGGACGATCAGTCTTATTTTGAGCAGCATCATAAGACCCATTCAACTGCTGATCATGATTGTCATGGGGAAGCGGCTGAATTTCGCATCATTCAACCGGATGGCAAAATCCGCTGGATCAATCATATTTGCCGTCGTATCTATGATAAAAACGGCAAGTATCTTGGAATACGCGGGAGTAACCGTGATACCACGGAGAAAAAAACCGCGGAAGAAGAGCTTCGACAAAACGAAGAGAAATACCGCTCATACACGGAAAAAATTTCAGATGTGATATGGGTATTGGATCCCCAATCCAAGCATTTCACGTATGTTAGCCCTTCCATAGAAAAGATCCGCGGCTTTACCGCGGAAGAGGTTATATCCCAACCGGTTGATGATGTCTTTAAACCGGATGCTGTAAATCGTTTTTTGGAATTGATACACCAACGGCTTGAAGCTTTTCAGAGCGGAGCTATTCCGCTGGATCACATGTATGTGGATGAGATTGAGCAGATCTGTAAGGATGGGTCCTACATTCTGACAGAAGTCGCCACGAATTTTCAAGAGAATCCGAAATCCGGGGAAATTGAAATCTTTGGAGTGACCCGGAATATAACAGACCGCAGGAAGATGGAAATTGCCCTGAAAGAGGAGAATGATCTTCTTGAAGCTGTTTTTAATAGTGTGCCGGGCATTTTATTCCTGTATGACGTGGACGGAAACTTGCTAAGATGGAATAACAGGCACGAAGAAGTAACCGGTTATTCCGCAAAAGAATTGGATCACTTCAACCTTTATGAATGGTTCCCCAACCAACCGGATGATAAAGCCCGCGTGGAAAAATGGGTATCCAAAATATGGGAAAATGGCTATGCCATAACCGAAGCCGAAGTGACTACAAAAAGTGGAGAAAAGATCCTGTTCGAGTTCACGGCTTCACGGTTAGAAATTAAGGGGAAACTCTTCTTTACCGGTATTGGAATTGATATCCGTGATCGCAGACAGGCAGAGCTCAAGATAAAAGAGACAACCGCTGATCTGGAAAAAAAGAATGCTGAAGCCGTTGAATACGGAGAGAAACTGCTCAAAATGATCGAGGATCAAAGAAAAGCGGAAGAAGCTTTGGAACATGAACAGTATCTTATGCGAACTTTGATGGATACCATCCCTGATACCATATGGTTCAAGGATACGGAGAGCCGTTTTCTCCGGGTAAATAAAGCCCAGGCAAAAAGATTGGGGGGAAATGAGCCATCTGACCTTCTGGGAAAGACTGATTTCGATTTCTTTTCGCAAGAACACGCGAAGTTCGCTTTTCAACAGGAACAGGAGATCATCAAAAATGGACAATCCATCATCAATGATGATGAGATGATTGTCTTTTCAGACCGGCCGCCGGAATGGTTTTCAGTATCCAAACTTCCTCTGTATGATCAAAGTGGAAAAATAATTGGGACGTATGGTCTGGCGCGTGATATTACCGAAAGAAAGAAAGCAGAAGAAGAATTGCAGATAGCCTATGATGCGACATTGCAGGGCTGGGCGGACGCTTTGGAGTTGCGGGAAAAAGAAACGGCAAATCACAGCCGGAATGTTGTTGAAATGACTGTGCGAATGGCGGAAGAATTCCAGATTTCAGAAGAGGAAATGGTTCATATACGCCGGGGCGCATTGTTGCATGATATAGGAAAGATGGGCATTCCCGATTCCATATTGTTGAAACCGGGGCCACTAACATCAGATGAATGGAATGTGATGAAGATGCATCCGGTGTTTGCCTGGCGTTTATTATCACGGATACCCTACCTGGAACCGGCTCTGGCAATTCCCTATTCACATCACGAACGCTGGGATGGGACAGGATATCCACAAGGGTTAAGAGAAACCGAGATACCATTACCGGCCCGGATATTTGCAGTTGTGGATGTATGGGACGCGCTGTCTTCTGACAGACCATACAGGCCTGCCTGGACCTATGACACGGTGATCCAATATATCAAAGACCAGAGCGGAGTATTTTTTGATCCTGATGTCGTTCAAGTTTTCTTAAGAGTGATTAACCGTAATGGAGTCTAATCTTAATCCAGCTCGATATAACCCATATTGAGGGAGTGCCAAGTCTCTGCAAAGCCTGGACATGCTATTGCTTCTGTGAATACCGGGTGAGTACCTCTCCGGTTTTTCTCTGGTATAATTTTTTACTTGGTATTGAAAATTATCTTGTTTACAAGTTTTTCAGGAGAATTATTTGGCCTTTAACCCTCTCAACTGGCTGATGGGGATGTTTTCCCTGGATATAGGGATTGATCTGGGGACAGCCAATACTCTGGTCAATGTGCGCGGCAAAGGGATCATTATCAACGAGCCGTCATGGGTCGCCATCGATAAGCGAAGCCGGCGGCCGCTTGCCATTGGTGCCCAGGCCAAAGAGATGGTAGGTCGAACTCCGACGAATGTAGTGGCCATCCGCCCGTTGCGAGATGGTGTCATTTCAGAATTTGAGATCACCCAGGCAATGCTGGGTTATTTTATTGGGAAAGCGCATCAGCAAACGATCGTGCCAATGCCAAGACCACGTGTGGTGATCGGTATCCCGTCCGGCGCGACGGAAGTGGAAAAACGTGCCGTATTTGACGCGGCAATGGCTGCCGGTGCGCGTGAGGCATATCTCATTGAGGAGCCGAGGGCTGCAGCCCTTGGAGCAGGTCTGCCAGTTTCAGAGATCCATGGCAGCATGGTGGTCGATATCGGTGGGGGTACGACTGAAGTGGCAATTATGTCAATGGGTGGGATTGTAGTTTCCCGGTCTTTGCGGGTGGCCGGAGATGAATTGGATCAGGATATTGCCCTGTATATCCGGAACAAATATAACCTTTTCATCGGTGAACGTATGTCAGAACTGATCAAAATCCAGGTCGGGTCTGCCTATCCACTCCCGGTTGAAAAAACAATGACCGTTCGCGGTCGAAATCTCGTTACCGGTTTACCGGAAGCTATTGAGATATCTTCCGTGGAGATCCGTGAGGCCATTTCCTCATCCATTCAAGTTATCGTCGACACAATCAAGGACGCGCTGGACGAAGCTCCTCCGGAGATCATCTCTGACCTGATCGAAGGTGGTATCTGTATGGCCGGCGGTACTTCTCAGGTGCAGGGATTACAGGATCGTCTGTCAGATGAATTGAAATTACGCGTCTGGGTGGCCGAAGATCCCATGACATGTGTGGCACGTGGTGCTGGATTGGTGCTGGAAAACCTGGAGCTCTATGGACAATTTCTGGCTCCACTCGACAGGTCAAGTAATCGGCGGTAGGTTATAATCCGCTTGTTCGTTCTAATTTGTAATACCTGAAAAAATGAAAGTATTCTCACCCGCAAAGTGGCGCCCGTTTGTTGTAGCGCTAATAGTCGCCGGAATCATTTTCCTCGCTCTGGCCGGGTATCTCGCGCCAATTATCCGGATGACATTAAATCCCGTTGTTGATCTTCAAAGCTGGATATCCACCCGATATACGGCGTTATATGAATTTGTAACAGTCCCAAGGGATGTGGCCAGCCTCCGGCAGCAAAATGCTGTTTTGACGAATGAAAATTCCAGGCTTCAAACGCAGATTATCCAGCTTCAGCAACAACTTAAGGAAGCTGAAGTCCTTTATGCTTTATTGGATTTTGCCCGTTCCAGGCCCGAAAATGAATATGTGGCCAGTGCTGTGATTGGTCGGGATCCAAGCCCGTTTTTGAGTTATGTCATTATTGACCATGGATCTGATGATGGAATCCGGCATGGGATGCCGGTTGTTACACAACAGGGACTGGTAGGGCGGGTGGATGCTGTAACAGCCAGCGCTTCCCGACTGCAATTGATCACGGATCCCGGGTCAACAATTAACGTCCGATTGCAATCAACGCAGACTGAGACTTTATTGCAGGGTTCCATCACAGGTGACCTTACGTTAGAAATGATCCCGCAGGAAACCAAACTTAACGCGGGTGATCTGGTCCTCACTTCCGGGTTGGGTGGGAGTTACCCGTCGGATGTTCTGATTGGACAGGTAATCTCGATCCAGCGCCGCGAAGGGGAACTCTTCCAGACAGCGTCCCTCCAACCGGCGGTGGATTTCACGCAATTGCAGGCTGTACTGGTGATCACCAATTTTAAACCGGTCGATATTGAACCGCTTACCCCGGAAATTACTCCGTAGGTGACTATGCCGGTTATTATTGGAATCCCGGTTTTGGTTTTCTCTATGATTTTGCAGACAACAGCATTTTCACGTTTGCCAATGCTCTATGGAACGGCCGATATTGTGATGCTTGTTGTCTTAGCCTGGATGCTGAATGACCGGGTACGTCATGGCTGGGAGTGGGTTCTTATGGCCGGGGTGATGGTGTCGTTCGTCTCCGCTCTCCCTTTTTTCGCGTATCTGTGGAGCCTGTTTATTGCGGCCGGTCTGTCTTACTGGCTTAAAAAGCGGATATGGCAAACTCCTGTGCTGGCCATGTTGGTAAGTTCCCTTTTTGGAACGCTGGTCATACAGGTGATCTCCATGGGTGTATTATTAGTGGCTGGTTCTGATATCCCGGTGAGAGACAGTTTTAACCTCATCATCTTACCCAGTATTTTATGGAATATGATCCTGGCGATTCCCGTTTTTACTCTTGTGGGCGAACTGGCTGATTGGTTATATCCCGAAGAGGTGTTGGCATGAGTTTAAACCGAAAATCCGGCCATTTTGAAGGCTGGCGTATGCTTGTTGTCCTGGGCATAATAGCGGTCATTTTTTTATTCTATATGTTCCGACTGTTAAGTCTGCAGGTATTTAATGGTCAAGTTTACGTAGACCAGGCAAATGAGAACCGAATCAAGAATGTTAGTGAACCAACACAACGCGGCATTATTACTGATAGGAATGGATTCGTGCTCGCGCGGAATGCTCCTTCTTACAATATTACGATCACTCCCGCAAATCTTCCTGCTGATGAGGGAGCCATTCAGGAAGTTTACCGTCAGTTAAGCGAATTGATCGATATCCCGGTTAATCGTGGTGAGATCAATGATGAAACAACCAAGGCTTTTAAATACTGTGATAACGATATGGGAATTACGCAGATCGTTTATATCGCTGACACCAATGCCCCATATACACCTGCCCAAATCAAGTGCGACGTGGATGAAAAAACGGCACTTGTCGTCCAATCGAAGCAATCCGATTGGCCCGGAGTCGGGGTTGAGATAACAACCGTCCGTGAATATCCAACCGGTTCCCTGACATCAGAAATAATCGGTTTTCTGGGGCCGATCCCGGCAGCGCTTGAAGAATCCATGAAGGAGCTTGGATTTGTTCCAGGTCGGGATAAATATGGATATGCCGGAGTTGAAAGCTCGTTGAACGATATTCTTGCCGGTACAAATGGAAAGCGTGTTGTTGAAGTAGATGTTGCGGGAAAAGAGATCCGCAATATTGTAGAACCGGTTGATCCGGTTCCCGGAAAAAACATCAAACTGACGATCGATGTGCGTTTGCAAAATGCTGCAAAGACAGCGTTAATCGCAGAGATTGATTTTTGGAACACCTATTTGAACAAGATCCGTTCGTCAAATGGCGTGGCAATTGCCATGAACCCGAAAACCGGAGAGATTCTGGCAATGGTTTCATACCCAACGTATGAAAACAACCGAATGGCCCGTTTGATACCATACTATTATTACAATCAGATCATGAATGACCCGAACCGGCCTCTGTTTAACCATGCTATTTCAGCGGAACACCCGCCCGGTTCCGTATTCAAAATGGCGGCGGCCATAGGCGCATTAAACGAGGGGGTAGTCACCGCGAACCAGGAACTCGAAGACCTCGGAAAGATCACCATTGTTCAAAAATTCACTGAGAATGAAGTGGGAACGCCGCGTGATTTCGTTTGCTATGATCGAAATGGACACGGAATGGTGAATTTTGTTCGCGGAGTTGCCCTATCGTGTAATGTTTATTTTTACAAAATTGGTGGCGGGTATGAGACTGAAGTACCGCAGGGTGTTGGTATCTGGCGTATAGCTGAATATGCCAAGGCTTTGGGATATGGAGTGGAGAGTGGTATTGAGCTGCCGGGTGAATCGTCCGGGTTGATACCGGACCCAACGTGGAAGCGTATTCAGCTGGGAGAAAACTGGGCGACGGGCGATACGTATATCGCAACAGTCGGGCAAGGGTATGTTCTGGCGACCCCCATCCAGGTATTGATGTCAGCTGCCACGATAGGAAATGATGGCAAACTGATGCAGCCCACACTTGTAAACCAGATTACTGACTCAGAAGGAAATGTTGTTCAACCGTTCACTCCAAAAATGAAATGGGATATCACCGTTGATCCCAAAATCCGGGTTTTTGATGAGGATTTCCTTCCGACAGGTGAAATGAAAACAGTTGAACCCTGGGTGTTGAAAATGGCACAGGAGGGTATGCATGAGACTATTCGGAATGGAACAGCCACTGATGAATTCATCGGTGATGAATCATTAAAGGTTGCCGCAAAGACCGGTACGGCTGAGTATTGTGACAATATTGCACAGGCAGCGGGTTTATGCCAGCCGGGAAACTGGCCGTCACATGCATGGTTTATGGCATATGCCCCGTATGATGATCCGGAAATTGCAGTGGTTTCTTTCGTGTATAATGGTGGAGAAGGCGCCAGCGTGTCAGGACCTGTTGTCCGGAAGATCATTGATGCCTATTATGAGTTAAAATCTATTGATGCAGCGTCCAATCTGCAACAGTGATCGTACAGAGATATGCTAAACTCAGCTACAATAACCGGTGATCAGCACGCTGATTTTCACATAAAGGGGATCAACGATGGTTTGTTGGTTACTCTTGGTGAAGGTGATTGGCCGGTTCTGCGGGAACAACTTTTACACAACATAGAAGATAGGGCGGCTTTTTTTCAGGGTGCCAGACTGGCATTGGATGTCGGTTCGCATGTGATTAAAGCAGCGGACATGGGCGCGCTGCGAGACAAACTGGGAAACTATGGCATCACATTAACAGCTGTTATCAGCAGTAGTCTTGTGACGGAAAAAACAGCGTTGATGCTGGGAATTGCCACAAAAATCCAGTCCCCGCGCAGAACGTCTGTTGCTGATGTGAGACCCATGGAAGAACCAGTGCCATTGACTGGTGAGACCGCTGTGTTTGTCCAAAAAACGCTGAGATCCGGGATGAAGATTGAGAATCAGGGTTCAGTTGTTATATTGGGCGATGTAAATCCTGGTGCAGAGATCATGGCTGGTGGTAATGTGATCATCTGGGGTCGCATGAAAGGAACAGCTCAGGCTGGAATTAATGGCAACGATAAAGCTATCATCTGTGCGTTGGAAATGTCACCGATGAGTTTGAGAATCGCCGGCGCAACCCTGGAAGGAAAGCCTCGTAAATCGAAATCTGGGCCGGAATACGCGTCGCTTGTATCGGGTATGGTGATCATCCAACCCTGGAAACATACTACGAATTGAGGTAGATGAATGTCTGGTAAGGTCGTAACAATAACATCCGGAAAAGGTGGTGTGGGAAAAACAACCACCACTGCCAATATCGCTGTTGCACTGAGTATGGACGGTGCGAAAGTTGTCTGTCTTGACGGGGATATTGGATTGCGAAATCTTGATGTGGTTATGGGGCTGGAAAACCGGATTGTGTACGACCTGGTCGATGTAGTGGAAGGTCGCTGCCGTCTGCGGCAGGCAATGATCCGTGACAAACAGAATTCTGAGTTGTATCTGATTCCAGCAGCCCAGACCCGTGATAAAAGTGCCGTTTCACCAACCGATATGGTTAAGCTCTGTGATGAATTGCGACCGGATTTTGATTGGATCCTGATCGATTCACCGGCCGGTATTGAGCGTGGTTTCCGCAACGTAATCGCGCCGGCTGATATAGTTCTTGTCGTGACCAATCCGGAAGTATCGGCTGTTCGTGATGCAGACCGCATCATCGGGTTGATCGAATCGGAAGAGAAGGGGCCCGCCCGTCTCATCATAAACAGATTGAATATATCCATGGTCAAACGTGGTGAAATGCTTAGCGTGGATGATGTAACCGAGCTGCTGGCTGTTTCATTGATCGGCATTGTTCCGGAAGATGAATCAGTCATATCAGGCGCCAATCGTGGTCAACCGGTGGTGAATGATTCGAAATCCCGTGCCGGAATGGCTTTCCATGATATTGCCCGGCGTTTACGTGGAGAAGATATTCCCTTCCCATCGTTGGACGTTAAAGATGATTTCTTTAAGAAACTCTTTCGGGTCAATTAGTCAGGAGATATACGCATGTCCGGATGGTTGGATCGAATTACAGGAGGTCAGAATAGCAGCGCCAATCAAGCCAAAGAACGGCTTAAATTGGTGCTGATACATGATCGGACAGATCTCTCAAATGAAGAAGTTGATCATTTGAAATCTGAACTGATGGCTGTGATCCGGAAATATATAGAAATTGACCCTGGAGAAGTTCGTATTCTCGTAAATCATGATGGCCGGGAACAGCGGCTTGTGGCTGACGTTCCGCTCAGGGCAGGGCAGAGACGAAGGGTTGGCTGAACTGTAGCGAATTATGTTCCGTGTAGCAAACTGGCGCCATTTTGATTACTGGTTATTTGGCACCGTAACCATTCTTTGTATTTTTGGAATAGTCATGATCCGGTCAGCGGTGGCCGGGTCTATTGAACTGGCCGATTACGCAAACAGACAAACGACCTTTGTTGTTGCCGGTCTGGTCATTGTGCTGATTACAGCAATGATTGATTACCATTTTCTCGGTAGCCTGGCGCGACCGATGTATATTTTTGCTCTTGTTTCATTACTGATTATTTATATTTATGGACAGGCAAGTTTTGGCTCTGCGAGATGGTTGGACACCGGCGTATTTTTTATTCAGCCTTCGGAGTTGGTCAAGATTATCATGGTCATCGTCCTGGCCGATTTTTTCTCCCGTACACAGCATGATCCACATGATCTTCTATGGATTGTAAAGAGTGCCGGATTGACCTTCGGGGTGGTCATTTGGATCCTTTTACAGCCGAATCTGAGCACATCCATCGTTCTGGTGGTTCTTTGGTTTTCTTTATTATGGATCAGTGGTCTGCCGCCCAAGTATTTACTGGTTTTCGGTATAGTTGGAATTGTCGGTGCATTGGTATTATTTCCGTTTCTTGAAACATACCAGCAATTGCGGATTTTGAATTTTATCTTTCCTGATCCAACCTCACGGCATGGAAACAGTTACAACGTTGAACAGGCGCTTATATCAATTGGTTCCGGCGGTTGGTTTGGAATGGGTTACGGACATGGAACTCAGGTACAATTGCGTTTCCTAAAAGTCCGTCACACAGACTTCATTTTTTCGGCTATGGCAGAAGAATTTGGTTTTATTGGGACGGTACTGGTCATCAGCCTGCTTGTATTTGTTATCTACCGATGTTTCCGGATAGCAAGAGAGGCCAATGATATGTTTGGCGCTTTAATCGCTTATGGTATTGGTACATTGTTGTTTTTCCAGAGCGCGGTGAACATTGGGGTAAATCTCAATGTGATCCCGGTGACTGGTCTGGTTTTGCCTTTTATCAGCTACGGTGGTAGTTCTTTATTATCCACAGTCCTTGCGATTGGTCTGGTTGAAAGTGTTGCCTTACGGTCCAAACCGTTAGATTTCTAATTATTCTGGAGTCTCATGTCTACTTCTACTTTTCCTGTCCGAGTTCGATTTGCTCCATCACCAACCGGTCACTTACATCTGGGTGGAGCAAGAACAGCATTATATGATTTTTTGCTGGCCAAACAGACGGGCGGACAATTTATATTGCGAATCGAAGACACCGACCGGAAACGCCTTGTTCCGGGAGCGGAAGAAGAGCTTATGGCCGGTTTACGCTGGCTTGGACTTCAGTGGGATGAAGGCCCAGACATTGGAGGGCCATACGGACCATACAGGCAGTCTGAGCGTAAGGAAATTTATCAGCAGTATGCCAAACAGTTAATTGCTGAAGGAAAGGCTTTTTATTGTTTTTGTACTCCCGACCACCTGACTAAAGTCCGTACCGAACAACAAAAAGCAAAAATGATTCCGCATTACGACGGTACTTGCCGGGAACTTGATCCGGACGAAGCATTGCGGCGGGTAAAAGCCGGTGAACCTCATGTTGTACGGTTCAAATCACCGCGAGAAGGCTCTATAACGGTAAAGGATACCCTTCGCGGTGAAATAACAGTCGAAAACCGGACTATTGATGATTACATTCTGGTGAAATCTGATGGGCTTGCTTTATACCATCTGGCTGCCATGGTGGATGATCACTTGATGAAGATAACCCATGTCATTCGTGGATCGGAGTGGCTGCCCACGCTTCCTTTGCATAGCCATATACACAGAGCTCTCGGCTGGCAGGAGCCGGAATGGGTGCATCTTTCTGTGTTTCTCAAGCCAACAGGCAAAGGTAAAATGAGCAAACGGGAAGCTGCCGATCTGATCAAGGATGGACATTCCATCTTTGTTAAAGATTTTGATGGTTTGGGATACCTACCCGAAGCCGTAGTCAACTGGATTACTCTTATGGGGTGGAGCTTTGATGACCATACAGAGTTCTTTTCTCTCTCCGATCTGGTGGAAAAATTCACCCTAACGCGATTAAATCCTTCGCCAGCGGCAATCAATTTCACAAAGCTCGATCACTTCAACGGGTTGCATATCCGCAGCCTGCCAGTGGCAGAATTTAGCCGGAGGATCAAACCCTTTTTCGAAAATGCCGGATTGACACCGGATGATGACACATTGTTGAAAATTGCCCCGATTATCCAGGAACGGGTAGCCACTTTGGATGAGGCTCCGGATATTGCCGGTTTCTTCTTCCGTGAGAGTGTGGAACCCGGAGTGGAAGAGTTGACAGCAAAAGGGCTTTCACCCACCCAATCGGCTGATGTCGCGAGACGCAGCCTCTCTGTATTGGAAAACTGTGCTTCAGTCTCTCCTGAGGTTGCAGAACCGCCCATGCGCGCCTTGGTTGATGAGCTGGGACTTTCCGCGGGGCAGGTGTTTGGCATTCTTCGTTCCGCGGTAACCGGTCAGAAGGTAAGTCCACCCTTATTTGAAAGCATGGAAATAATCGGTAAGGCGGAAGTGCTGCGCCGACTGAAACGGGCTATAGAGTTGCTCGACCAGGCCGCTTGAGTTGACACATAAGCCTCGCGGTGGTATAAATGGGGCGCGAGCAAGCAATGGGGGCTCGTCTAATGGCAGGACAGCAGACTCTGAATCTGTATGTAGAGGTTCGACTCCTTTGCCCCCAGCTACTATCTTCCATTCACCCTCCTGGTTCTTTGAAATCGGAGGGTGAATTGCATAAAACGTCAATACAATGATATGGCATAGTGTGGAGAGGAAGATGAAAGAAATTGTTGACGGCAGTTTTTTTGTAACAATTGAAGAAAAATCCGATTCAAAACGCGAAATAAGTGTGTTTCGCGATTCTGTTCTTTCTTCTCCCATATCGCGGTGGGTTACCAGCTATCCAATAGAATTGATAGAAAAAATTCTTCAAGTCAAAGGTGCTAAATACCTTTGTGATGAAATTCGTCGGGATGAGGATGACAGTTATATTCGTAAGTCGTTGGAAGTAGAAATTTTTAGTTATGTCAAACCCGAAGAGTTTAGAAAAACCAGAATTTTGGATTTCGGATGCGGTTCTGGCTCATCATCGCTTGTTTTGGCACGAATGTTTCCTGAAGCAGAAATTGTTGGTTGTGAATTAGTCAAAGATTTTGTGGAAATTGCCAGGGAACGTGTAAAATTCCACGGAATAAATGGACTATCCTTCTTTTTATCACCGGATGGAAATCATCTACCTGAAAATCTGGGTAAATTTGATTTTGTCGTACTGAATGCCGTATTTGAACACTTGCTTCCGTCTGAACGCTTACAAACATTGCCAATTTTGTGGGATAGTCTTAAGGAAAACGGTATCCTGTTAATCTCTGAAACTCCTTATCGCTATTCAATTTTGGAATCACATACGACAGGACTTCCTTTTTTAAATTTTCTTCCTGATAAATTAGCGTATCAAATGGCTATTCGTTTTTCCCGCCGGATTGATAAAAATGAAAATTGGGAAACTCTCCTGCGTAGAGGAATTCGAGGAGGCTCGGAGGGAGAAATCCTGAAGATAATCCAGCCATTGAATGGTAATCCCGTTATTCTCAAACCGAAATATCTTGGCATATCAAACAGGGTGGAACTCTGGCACCGACTGCCTTCTTCAAAACGATTTTCAAGGCTTAAGCAAATTTTGTACTTGTTTTATAAAGTCTTTTGGCGTCTAACAGGTTATGTGATCGTACCGCAATTATCATTAGCCATTAAAAAAACCAAAAAACGAGTGGATTGACACCATCATTGGTAATTTCTAATTCGGTGTGCATGAGAACTTTTTTTGAGACAATCTCCTCTTCAAATAGTAAAATGGTCAAAAATTCCTATCGATGGTTTTGATATCAATCAATTGTCTGTCAAAAAAAATTTTGCATGCCAAAACACACTTGTGTAACCAGTCATGTTGACTAAAACATATTAGTTTGTGATGAGATGGTTTAACAACAAACGAACATACAGGCGGTTGGAAAAATCACCAAGCGCCAGGAATATTAGAGGTTCAACTCCTTTGCTCGCAACCAGACCAATCCACTTTGATCAGGATGACTTTTTTTCAGGGATAGAACGGCAGCAAAGTTATTGAAAAGTGTGGGATTATGAATTTCAAGGTCGGCGTGGGAGTGGGTAATTTAAAAATGGGTAATTCCGGATAATGCAATTTAAACTGTGTTGAATTTATGTCAACCCAAAATGCATCATTGGCGTCGCCATTTATCCCAAAGACCACACTATCAGGTGATCTCAACCGGAAATACCCACGGTAGTTCCCTTCTGTCGATGGAGCTTTCAGCGGAACCGAGATATCTGCAGTGGCTCCTGGCGGAATTGAACCGCTGGTGAGTACTGTTTCATCCAGGGCTCCCATTTTGTCGCCTGATTCAAAAATGATCCGGTATCCCGAAGTCCATGAGCAAGATCCGGTATTCTTTAGACGCCATGTTTTTGTAAAATTTGCATTGACAATAACAGTGGATCCATCAGGATAGTTGACATCGCTTACGAATTCCGCTCTATTGCATGGAATAATTGGCTCTGTAGCTGTAACCGTAGGTGGGACTATTGTACTTGTGCTGGTGGATGTCTCTGTAGGTGGGATTGGAGTTGTTGTGCTCGAGCTTGTTATTGTAGGTTGTTCCGGAGTATTAGTTGACAATCCGGTAACAGTTTCTGATGGTTGTAAAGTAAATGTTTCTGTCGGGCTGGTTCCTGTATTAGCGATCAATGGCAAATTGCACGCCAGCGAAATCAACATAAGAAGAGCGAAAAGCCAAAATGACGGAGTTGCCAGAATTCTGCGCATCTGACCTCCTTTTTTTGCTCCGGAAATGCACTTACATTATACAGACCAAAAAGATTAAAACAAGTTAAATGTCCAAAGCAGTTTTTCTTTTGTCTTTGACGAATAATTGGAGAGTTATGACAGCCAGTGTTGAAAACAATACTGCTGTAAAAAATGTGACAGTGTAGCTGGAAAGGTCAGCAATCCATCCGGCAATAAGCGGGGCAAAGATAGTACTTGGCGCGATCAATGTATTTGCCAATCCCACATAGGTAGGTTTTTCTTCTTCGGTGCCAAATTCAAGGGACATTGCAATCCCTATTGTCCAGAAAGCCGTACTGGCAATTCCAGAGAGAATGGTAATCAGGTAGAACCAGTCTGCGGAGGGAGCCCACCAGGCTAAGAGGGAGGCGATACCTATGGCCACGGCTCCACCTTTGAGGACGATGGAGCTACTCCACTTATCTGAAATCCAACCCAGGATCGGGTTGGCAGCTACTTGTGTCACAAATAACAGGCCGGTCATAAAACCTGAAGCTTCAAGGCTAAGTCCATGGGCTTTTATGGCATAGATGATAAAGAAAGCCTGGGCCATCATTCCAAATTGGAAGGCATTTCTGGCAATAACGAACCAGCGAAATGGAACGTCTTTTTTCATGATCTCGGTAACTTTTCGCCAAAAATCAGCTTTGGATTCATCAGGAGCCGTTACCGGTTTTGATGGCTCACGTGCCATTTGCAAAAATCCGTAGGAAATGACCATGCAGATTGAAGTTGTAAAAAAGCAAATGGCAAAACCATTTGATGTAGTCATTTGTTCCAGGATAAAACCTGCAACAACCGCTCCACCACTTGCCAGTAGATTAGCCCCCGCAGATTGCAGGCCGAAAAAAGTAGCCAGCATTTCTGGCGGCATAATACGGTTTACCATATTCTGCCAACCGTTTGCTGTAAATCCGGCTCCCAAACCTTGCCATATAAGAATGAGAAATGTAAGAAGAAGGGTAAAAGTAGAACCAATGTGGGGAGAAAAATAAGCAATTATTGCCAGAGCCAGAAACGGGATCCGTTCCTGAATGGTCATTATTGATACAAAGGGTTTAAAACGTTCCAACCGCCCCAGTTTTTGTGCGGTAAACAATTGCGGCAATTGCCACCCGACATTATGAATAGCTGGAATTAGCCCAATCAGAATGGCTGAATCTGTCATCGTCGCTACAAAGAGTGGCAGTACCGTATTAAATGAGGATAAGCCAACCCCGAGACCGTAAAAAGATCCATCCGCTATATTGACAATAAGATTATGTTTTAGGTTCTTCCGAATTTCCTGTGTCATCTTTGCCTGATTTGATTGATAAAAAACCCCTCCCATATGTTTGGCGGGAGGGGATAAGTTGCCTGAGATGTATGCTTCCTGACCTTCTTTCGCAGCCAAGTTTACTGCGGAAAACTAGTTTGGTCTAGTATGCTTCATCCTCCTCATCGGGCCAAAGGTCATCATCGTCGTCTTCGCCGTCAATTTCTTCCCATTCTTCCAATTCTTCTTCTTCTTCCTCGTCCCAATCCTCATTGGCGGAAGAATCTGTATTGGGTCTATAGGTCATGCAGCCTGAATCAGGATCAATTTCAACAGCAGCCGCACTACACATTCCTTCATCAAGGAAGACACAATCGAGATAATGACAACGAATTCTAGCCATTCTTTTCCTCCGAAAACAATTTGTAATTGCTCTGATAATGGAAAGGCCCGAACAGAGCACAAGTCCATGTAACCGAAATGATGCCAAATAAAAGTACCGGATTCTGACAGACCGCTTTTATAACCTCATTCTGCAAGATGGTCAAGTTAATTAATAATAAAAATCCGAAAATGGAGACAGTATTTATCCATTCATTTGAGTAATTAACTCCAGAATGTCTAAATCGAAGATAAGTTTTTTTGCCCGTTAAAATTTGGGTCATGGTTTGATAGATAATATCCCCGGCTGAGAGTTTGTTATTGACAGGACTAGAATAACCGCAGTTCTCGATGTGGTAGTTCTTTTCTGTGATAGTCAGAAAAAAACCAACGATTAGATTTGAGAAATAATTTTGAGACAATGTCAAATTTGTTCCTCATGTACTCATCAAAAGCGGAGCGATTTTACCGCATTGGTGCAAATACGTAAAGCCTGTTGCGAAAGCTGGGGAATTATCCCGGTTTCTGTCGATGGGCTTCAAGGACATTGGGGAGATTTTCGATCTTTGTCAGAACTCGGCTGAGTTGCGCGATATCACCAATTTCCAGTATTAAATTAAAAGCTGCCAGGTTTTGGTTAACTTTCAGGTTGATATCCAGTACATTTACCCCTTCATTGGTGAGTATAGAAGATATATCTCCCATTAATCCCTGCCGGTCATACGCCTTAATCTGAACCGCTACCGGGAAGGTCTTTTTTGCTTCACCCCAACTTACCTTTACCAGGCGTTCCCTGTCAGTCAGCCGGAGGATGTTCGGACAATCCTGGCGATGTATGGTAGCACCTCTGCCGCGTGTGATGTAACCAATGATCTCGTCCCCTGGAGCGGGGTTACAACATTTGGCCAGTGTGGTCAAAATCCCTTTCAGCCCTAGTACGATTACCGCGTTCTCTACTTTTTTCGTCTCAGATGGAGATTTTGTTTCCAGAATTTCGATCTGCTTGTTTTTTTCAACATCCGAGAGGCGGTTTATAATTCGACCTAAGGAGAAGTCTCCACAGCCTATGTCTTCATATAGATCATCGACGACATTGTATTCAAAATCATGGGCGATCTTCTCCAGGTCAAAATCTGATATCCCAAGCCGGCGAAGTTCGCGATCAAGAAGGGTTTTACCCTGTGAGATGTTCTGGTCCCGATCCTGTTTTTTGAACCATTGACGTGCTTTGGAACGTGCCCGTTGCGTTTTTACAAGACCGAGATTGGAATTCAACCAGTCACGACTTGGTCCCCCCTGTTTTGCCGTCAGTATTTCAACCTGATCACCGGTTTTGAGGGTGTAATCCAGTGTGACGAGTTTACCGTTGATCTTTGCGCCCCTGCATCGGTGTCCAATCTGTGTATGCACATGGTAGGCAAAGTCAATTGGAGTGGATCCGGCTGGGAGGTCAATAATGTCTCCCCGGGGGGTGAATACATAAACCCGGTCCTGGAAGACATCGGTTTTCATGCTGTCAACAAATTCCTGAGCGTCGTCCACATCCTGGCGCCAATCCATCAATTGTCTTAGCCAATTGATGCGTTGCTCGTATGTTTCGTCACGGCGTCCCCGTTCTTTATATCTCCAATGTGCCGCGATACCATATTCAGCGTTTTGGTGCATCTCCGGGGTTCGTATCTGAACTTCCAGCGGTTTACCGTCATCGTAGATGATCGCTGTATGCAGCGATTGGTAAAAATTGTCCTTCGGCGCCGCGATGTAATCATCAAATTCGTGTGGAATGGGACGCCAGCGGGTATGTATCACACCAAGCGCGGCATAGCATGAGGGGATATCCGGCACGATAAGCCGGAATGCGCGCAAGTCGCGAACCATTTCAAATGGTTTCCCTTTTTCGATCATTTTCTTGTAAATCGAATAGATATGTTTCGGGCGGCCGCTGATCTCGACTTTGATTCCAGCCTGGCCCATAATATTTTGCAGGCGGGTCTGGATGCTTAGAATTTGACGGTTTCTGTCTTCCTGGCGTTCGGCGAGATTTTCAGCGATCTCTTTGTATTTCTCAGGCATGGCATACCGGAAACCAAGATCTTCCAGTTCCCATTTCATTTGCCAGATACCTAACCGGTTGGCAAGAGGGGCGAAGATATCCAGTGTTTCCTTGGCAATTCGGCGTCTTTTTATTTCCGGCATGAAACCAAGCGTGCGCATGTTGTGAAGACGGTCTGCCAGTTTGATTAACACAACCCGGATGTCTTCTCCCATGGCCATGAAGGTTTTGCGCAATGTTTCTGATGCAAGATCCTGCCGTCGGCTTCGAGAAACCGGAAATTCAGAATCGTTGTTGGTGTCATTATTGATTTCTTCGATATGCTGATCACCACGGGAAACGCGTGGCAGGTTTGTCAGCTTTGTGACACCATCTACCAGTTTGGCTACTTCTTCACCGAATTCATTTTTCAGGTCTTCGTTTTTGATCGATGTGTCTTCGACCGTATCGTGCAAAAGACCGGCGATAACCACCACCGGAGGGACTTTCATTTCAGCCAGAATACCGGCTACGGCTACGCAGTGGGTTACATACGGTTCACCCGATGCCCGTTTCTGGTCCTTATGGGCTTCTTCCGTATAGATATACGCCCGTTGGACCAGCTCACGGTCAACGGCGCTGTAACTATCAGGAAGAATGGCCATCAAATCTTCAATTTTCATAAAACCCTGAAATGCGCATTGCCTCTTTGTAATTCAGTCAATAGTATACAATCCTCGAATGCATAAGCCAATATAAAATCCCTAAAAGGGTTCTGAATAGTAAGTTTTTATCCGGTAACCATTATCACGAATGGTATTGCTAAACCAACGGGCGCTGTCTTTTATCACCCGGCGTTGCCCATTTTCATAATCAACAAAGATAATGCCAAAGCGACGGCTGTAACCTTTGTTCCACTCGTAATTATCCATCAACGACCAGACAAAATACCCTTTTACCGGAACTCCATCTTGAATAGCCTGGTGCGTGGCGGATAGGTGGTCCTGTATATACTGTATCCGGCGTGAGTCACGAACCCGATTATCGGCATCAATTCCATCGGTCACTGATGTCCCGTTTTCGGTTATGTAGATTGCCTTGACAGGGTAGTCTCGTTTTATACGGAGCAATAGCTTATGGAGGCCCTGGGGATGCATTTCCCACATCTCGGAGTAACTGCTGCCTTCTGGTTGAATGGTCTCGTAATCAAAGGGGGGATTTTTTGTGGAATAGCGGACTACATCACGGAAGTAGTTGTTGATACCAAGAAAATCTGTAGATGTGGTAATCGTCTGAAAATCGTTTTCATATCCAGCCGGGAAGACGAATCCCTGACTGCCGATAATTTCATCAGGATATTTGCCAAAATACAGTGGGTCCAGGAATATCCGATTCAGGTGGGCATCACGTTGCCGGGCGGCTTCCACATCTTTGGCCGAATCTGTGAACGCTTCAACGTGGCTTAGATTGAGTGTGATACCAATTTGCAAGGGTTGCCTGGCTATTGCCCGCATGGCTTGTACGGCAAGACCATGACCTAATAGAAGGTGGTGTGTAGCCGCAGCCGCGGCTTTTTGATCTTTAACTCCGGGTGCGAAAACACCTTCATGATAACCAAGCATGGAGACCACCCAGGGTTCATTTATGGTGATCCAGTTTTCGATCCGGTCACTAAAATGATCCACCAGGACAGAGGCGTAATCCGCAAAATATTGCGCTGTTTGTCGATTCGGCCATCCACCTTTGTCTTCCAGTATCTGAGGAAGGTCCCAGTGGTACAGGGTTGGGAAGGGCTTTATTCCATTACGCAATAATTCATCCACCAGGCGGTCATAAAAATCCAACCCCGTCTGGTTGACACTACCTGTTCCGCCTGGAATGATCCGCGGCCAGGCAAATGAGAAACGGTATGCGGGTAATCCGAGCTCTTTCATCAGGGCTACATCTTCTTTCCAACGGTGATAATGGTCTGCTGCAACATCACCGGTGTGTCCATGGTACACATTACCGGGCACATGACTGAATGTATCCCATATGGATGGACTGCGTCCATCTTTATTCCACCCCCCTTCGATTTGATAGGATGCTGTAGCTGCGCCCCATAAGAAACCGGTTGGAAATCGGATATCCATACTTATGTGTCTACCTTTCTCGTGACATATTCTGAATGGTTATAAGTTCTTCTACTGTAACATCCGTCAGGGAATTGAGGGTCATATCCGCGTGGCTGATATCCAATTGTCGTGAAATAAAATTGGGGATTGCGATACAGAATATGCCGGCGTTACGGGCAGCTCTGATCCCATTCGGTGAGTCTTCAAATGCCAGAGCTTCATTGGCGGAGACTCCCAACTCGTCGAGTGCTTTATTGAACAAGGCCGGATCAGGTTTGACTTTGTTAACTTCGTCACCGGCACAGATGGTATCAAAATATCCGGCAAGGCCAAGGCGAGACAGATTGCACCAGACCCAATCGGATCCGCTGCTGGAGGCTATTGCCAGTTTAATTCCACTGGCATGGGCAGACTTGATCAAGTTCTCCACACCGGGGAGGGCCGAAAGGCGGCAGATTTTCGATAAGCAAATCACCCGTTGTTTATGTTCCACCTTTTTCTTGTCGATTGGGTGCCCAGATAGCTCTTCCAGGTAGGTGGGGGGATCAAATTGCAGCCGCGAGGTACCGAGGGCTTTTTGCCATTCAGAGAGTGGTAATCCAAACCCGTGGTCATGGAAAACAGACTGCCAGGCTTCATATTCTGGTGTTTCCGTATCCATGATCAAGCCGTCAAAATCAAAAATAAACGCTTTTATTGCCATCGAATCACCCATAACAGATAATTTATAAACAACGCCGCCCCCGTTTGCCGGAAGGCGGCGGAACAGCAACTATTTTACTCTAGATTACCATGTTACTTCAAAGAAACCGGTTCAATACGAGTGGTTTAAAACGGGAACTCATATTGATCCAGTTTCAGAGCTTCCTTCATGGCAAGAATATCTTTTTGAAGATTGGGAACAACTGGTATTCCATGGACAGATGTTTCTTTTTCATTGTGAAACTCTTTTTCACCGGCTGTGAATATTCGGTTTTGCCCGGGGGCTTTTCGCGCAGCTCTCAATTGACGAAGTATCTCGCCCGTCGATCGTTTGAAATCATCCAGTGGGCAAAAAGCGTCTACCTGAATGGCCATAAAGAAATGACCCAGGTAGTTGGGCTGGGTTTTTCCATCCGGACCTATACCCGAGAGATCCCAGAGAAATTTTCCCTGCTGTAAAGACGCGCTTAAAATTTCAACAATAGTAGCCAGATCATACCCCTTATACCCCGCCAGGTCTTCTCCAGCACCTCCCAGAGGTAGAAGGGCAGCCGCATCTTTGGCAAACCCCTGCAAGACCCCTTCGGCATCGGTTATGGTTTCACCGAGGGAATTGATAGCCCAGCCCGGCTTTGCCGGTTTTCCCTGTCGTGCGAGAACTTCAAATTTTCCACGCTGAGTAATGCTGGTTGCCGCATCAAACAGGAATGGACAATCTTCATCTGTGGGTGCACCAAACGCAATGGGATTGGTTCCCAGCATAGGTTGAACACTGAATGTCGGGGCAATACTGGGGCGGGCGTTTGTGAAAGCCATACCGATCATCCCGGCTTTTACGGCCATTAAGGGATAATAACCGGCGATACCAAAATGAGTCGAATTCCTAACTGCGACAGCACCCATACCAAATTTTTTCGCCTTCTCGATAGCCAGATTCATGGCGCGGACACCAATTACCTGTCCCATTCCATGATGACCGTCAACAACAGCTGTGGTCGGTGATTCGCGAACAATCTCAAAATTGGTCGTAGGGAGTTGGATACCTTTCTGTATTCTGTCGAAGTACATTTTCAACCGGCCAATACCATGGGATTCGATTCCCCGCCGGTCGGATGTGATTAAAACCTCGGCGCATATATCTGCCTCTTCGGGTGGCACGCCGCAACCGATGAACACGTCGCGCATGAATGAAAGCAGGGTATTTACTGGAAGATATGGAATTTTGTCGGTCATGGTTTTCTCCTGAGGAAGGTTGGGCAAGATCAGATCATTACTTATGGTTAGCCTGTATCTTTGTTATATGGGCATTTGTTGTGTAATCAATACTGACAAACGCAACTTCGAGAGGATTATATACCAGCATTCTGCCGTTCATTGATCTTTCACAATCAGAACAATCGTGGGAAAGCCCTCGGTATTAATGTAATAGATGAATATCGGAAGCAATTACTTGGCTGTCACGAATCTGTAACCCACACCGGATTCTGTGATGATCAGTTCAGGCTCCTCCGGATTGGCTTCCAGTTTTTTTCGCAATTGGCCAATATATACGCGCAAGTATTCAACATGATCTGAATCTTCATAGTCCCAAACATGATTCAGGATTGCCTGGTGAGTTAATACCCTGTCTGCATGCGAAGCCATGTATGATAAAACCTTGAACTCGGTAGCGGTGAGTTTTACTTCATTCCCCTCGCGGGTAACGATGTGTTTAACCAGGTCTATGGAGATGGTACCGGCAGATATGATGGATTGGTGTTTGTCGGCCGATTGACTGCTGTGGCGCAAGGCGACGCGAATTCGTGCCAGCAGTTCTTCTATGCCAAATGGTTTTGTCAGATAATCATCTGCTCCTCGATCAAGGGCCAATACCTTGTCGCTTTCACGGTCCCGCACAGATAGAATGATGATCGGAACCTGACTCCATTCACGTATTCGTGTGCAAACATCGATCCCCGACATATCTGGAAGACTAAGATCGAGAATAATTAGATCGGGCTGCAGGGTCGCGGCCAATGTTATACCTTCTTCTCCCCGATTTGCGGTATTTACGCGAAAATGTTTGGAGGAAAGAATTGTTTTCAAAGCACGCAGTATTTGAGGTTCGTCATCAATGACCAGTATGGATGGTTGAATGTTCACAGGATGTCTCCCGATTCGCTATCAACTGGAATAATTAACCTAGTCGCCATGGGAACCGTAAATATAAAAGTGAATCCTTTTGGTCTGTTCTCTGCCCAAATATGACCACCATGCGCTTCAATGATACCTTTACAGATGGATAATCCCAATCCTGTTCCTGTGACCTGATCAGCATCTGTTACCCGGAAAAACTTATCAAAAATCCGAGTTAAATGTTCCGGCTTTACAAACGGACCCTGATTGACCACCTCAACAAGCAATTCTCTCTCATCATGATGGCTTGTATTAACAGTGATCTCTGACCCGGGTGGGGAGTACTTAATCCCATTGCTGAGTAGATTCATAAATACCTGTTCCATTTGACTGTAATCCACAAATACCTCAGGTGTGTTATCCGGGATATTTATGACTATCCGGTGTGATGTCCACTGGTGACGCATCCTTCTCACAACACCCATGAGTATTTCTTTGATGGAATTATTCTTCTGGTTTGGTTGGAGAGCACCCATTTCAATTCTTGACATATCGAGGAGATTGCCGACCAGTTGGTTTAAGTGGTCGGTTTCTTCTTCGACTGCGGTTAGTAATTCCCGCCGCGCGTTCGAATCCCAATCAATCTCATCGCTGCGCAAACTGGATATCGATGCCTTTATTGTTGAAAGCGGTGTTCGGAGTTCATGAGAGACTGAGGAGAGAAGTGTTGATTTCAGCTTGTCGCTTTCCTCCAATAAATTCGCCCGCCGTTCAGCATCCGCTAGCGATGCTTTTCCCAGTACAAGGGATGTCTGACTGGCAAACGCTCTCAGTAGCCGTTCCTGGGGATGATCTAATGGCATTTTTAACCATGTCATGATGCTCCCTTTGGTTTCATCTCCCGCGGAAATCTCCAGGCAAAAATCTGCTTCCCGATCCGGTGTGACTGACCCAAATGGAAATAACCGCGATTGTATTTCTGTCGTTTCCGGTGTTAATTGAAATAGAACAGTCTCCACCGGGAAGTGTTCAATGATCTTCTTGCCTACACTCTCCAAAATTTCTTCTTCATTCATGGTTCCGGCCAGGGCAATCGTTAGTTCATAAAGGAGCATTGTCTCATGTTCCCTTGCCTTTGCGGCGGCAAGATTGGTCTTGGCTTTGCCAATGGATTGACTGGTAATTGCGGCAATCAAAAGAAAGACAATAAGGGCCAATAGGTCTTGTGAATGATATACAGAAAAAGTAAGGAATGGTGAAATAAAGAAATAGTTGAATGCCAGAAATGAAATCACAGAAGCGGTTATTCCACCGGTTATATCAAAGTAGCCGGCAGAAATAACGACTGGTAATAGGAACAGGAGGGCTATGATCGGTGTGCTTAATCTGGATTGAAAATAACCAAGAAACCATGTAAGAATGCCGACAATCATTGTAGCGGCCAGCATTTGAATTAAATAAATAAGAGGTTTCTTCTTAATCACATTCGCGACCTTGGATCGGTGAATTTGTTCTGATAGTATCCTGCTTGTATTGAATCGATACAATTATATCTATATGATAAAATACAAAATTGCATATATACCTGACTTATTTTACTGAGAAAACAGTATTGGAGGAGCAATGAAACGGATTGGTGTTTTAACCAGTGGTGGCGACGCGCCGGGGATGAACGCAGCCATTCGAGCTGTTGTTCGAACTGGTGTCGCGAAGGGCTGGGAAGTCTGGGGTGTTAAGGGTGGATACCAGGGTTTGATCACTGGGAAGATATCTCCACTTGGTCCCCGAGATGTTGGTGGAATTATGCAGCGGGGTGGAACAGTACTGGGTTCGGCTCGTTGTCCTGAGTTTAAAACAGAAGAAGGTCAATTAAAAGCTCTGCGGACTTTAAATGAGCAGGGAATTGAGGCAATGGTTGTCATTGGTGGAAATGGTTCGCAAACAGGAACCGGGGCGCTCCACAAACTTGGGTATCCTGTGGTTGGTGTGGCTTCAACCATTGATAACGATCTCTATGGTTCGGATATTACAATCGGCGTTGATACCGCCCTCAATATCGCGTTGGAAGCGATCGACCGTCTAAAAACGACTGCATCGTCGTTACAACGGGCGTTTATGCTGGAAGTTATGGGACGCGATTGCGGATATCTGGCGCTTATGTCTGCCATTGCGGGCGGTGCGGAAGCTGTTGTTATTCCTGAAGTTGAGACAGATCCTGAAGATCTGGCCCAACGATTACGGGCTGCCTATCAAAAAGGCAAAGAGCATGCCATTATCGTTGTGGCAGAAGGTGCCAAATACAATGCAGAAGCATTAGGACAATACTTCTCGTCCCACCGCGAACGTCTTGGATTTGATCTTCGCGTCACCATTTTGGGCCATGTTCAGCGCGGAGGCGCTCCGAGTGCCTATGACCGTATCCTTGCTTCACGTTTAGGGGCAGGCGCAACAGAAGCCCTTGCACGGGGAGAAACGGGAGTTCTCGTTGGTATGATCAAATCGGAAATCGCTTCAACTCCCATTGAAGAGGTTAACGCTAACAAGAAAGAAGTGGATATCAGCCTGTTTGAACTGGCTCGAATTCTTGACTAACGTTATTGGATTAATAAGAAAAGACGGCGATTGTCAAAACTGCAATCGCCGTCTTTATTTATGCTTTGCCATTCCACCGAAGATAGGCTTCGATAAACCCGTCAAGATCGCCATCGAGGACTCCCTGGGTATTTCCCGCCTCGTATTCCGTGCGGTGATCCTTGACCATCTGATAGGGGTGCAACACATATGAGCGGATCTGACTACCCCATTCGGTTTTTGTGTATTCTCCGCGTAATTCAGCCAGATGTTTATCTTGCGCCACATGTTGTAATTCCAACAAGCGGGAGCGTAGAACCCGCATGGCATTCTCGCGGTTTTGCATTTGCGAACGTTCATTCTGGCATGAGACGACCAATCCGGAGGGGATATGGGTAATGCGTATGGCTGTCGCATTTTTTTGCACATTCTGTCCCCCCGCGCCGGATGATTTAAAAATATCTATTTTCAGATCATCTGGATTGATCTGAACTTCAAGATCTTCAGAGGCAGCCTCGGGTAGAACCTCAACCTGCGCGAAGGATGTGTGTCTGCGGTGAGCTGAATCGAATGGAGAGAG
Source organism: uncultured Leptolinea sp. (assembly GCA_964446955.1). Classification (GTDB taxonomy): domain Bacteria; phylum Chloroflexota; class Anaerolineae; order Anaerolineales; family Anaerolineaceae; genus Leptolinea. Next base: position 1,054,623 of record CAYUQJ010000001.1, on the reverse strand, counting down.
ACGTACCAACCGGTGTACACCTTTTTCTGGTCGAAGGTATCCATAGGCGTACAGTCCATTTACCGCAATGGTGCAACTTTTAATTCCGGCTTCTTCTCCTTCAGAAATATCCAGTATTTCTGTCTGAAAGCCGCGGCGTTCGCACCAGCGAAGGTACATACGCTGAAGCATGGCAGCCCAGTCCTGCGAGTCAGTTCCACCAGCACCGGAATTAATGGCCAGCAATGCGTTGCCCCGGTCATATTTTCCTGAGAGAAAGATGCTCAATTCACGCCTGGAAAGTTCCAATTCAATGGAATTCAGCTCGGCTTCAAGTTCAGGCCGCATACTCTCGTCGTTCATTTCTGAGAGTTCAAGCGTATCGAATATGCGTTTTTTTAGTTTTTGCCAGCTTTCGACATCATCCCGGATCTCGGATAGTTTTTTCATTATGAGCTGGGCTTCATCCGGGTTGTTCCATAATTCGGTCGATTCAGATTTTTTTACCAGTTCAGAAAGCTCAATTTCCCGGGCAGGGAAGTCAAAGATGCTCCAAAAAATGTTGAATTTTCTCGGCACAAGATTGCGCGCGCGTTTCAAGGTCTTGCATGGTTTCCAACTCCAATTTCTGTTCTACACGGCCAGAATGCCGTTGACAAATTCTTCTCTATTGAACGGTTGCAAATCATCCGGTTTTTCACCCAGACCGGCAAAAAGGATGGGAACGTGAAGCTCCTGTTGGATGGCAAAAGCCATACCACCGCGAGCGGATGAATCGAGTTTGGTCAGAATAACGCCGGTAACAGGGGCGGTCTGGTGGAATGAGCGGGCTTGCTGCAGGGCATTCTGGCCTGTTGTTGCGTCCAAAACCAGCCATACACCATGAGGTGCGCCTGGCATGGCCTTTCCGACCACGCGGTAAACCTTTTTTAATTCTTCCATGAGATTGTAGCGGGTATGTAATCTGCCGGCGGTGTCAATGAGCAAGACATCCATCGCGCGGGCTTTGGCCGCTTCAACAGAATCATATGCCACAGCTCCTGGATCGCCGCCTGTTTGACCGGCGATGACCGGTAAATTTAGGCGATCTGCCCATACCTGCAACTGATCGACGGCTGCTGCCCGGAAGGTATCCGCGGCTGCCAGAAGTACCTTTTTCCCGGATAAAGTAAACCGGTTGCCCAGTTTTGCTGCGGTGGTCGTTTTGCCTGATCCATTAACACCAACCAGAAGTATCACTGCCGGGTGGGCTTCAGGAAAGGGTTCGTCAGGTATCGGATCCAGTCGTTTGATTAACTCATTTCGAAGAACATTTTGCAGTTCGTCGGCTCTTGTAAGACCTTCTGATTGAACGGCTTCCCGCAGTGATTCAATAACCGACTGGGTTGTCGCCAGCCCCATATCTGCCTGAATCAACGCGGCTTCCAGCTCATCCCACGTGTTGTCGTCAATCTCACTGGTGCCCAGTAATGAACTTATTCGCCCGAAAGTTTGCTTTCGAGTGCGTTCAAGACCACTAATCCATTTCGAAAATATGTCTGCCACGGGTGCGTATTATACCTTACAGATTTATCACGATGTACAGATATCGAACGATTTCACGCAATTTTTTGGTGCTTTCCTGCAAGCTGTCCACAGCCCGCCTGAATGTCAATACCACGGCGAAGGCGAATGGTGCAGGGAATTCCCGCCGAATCCAATTCATCTGCGAATTGTCTGGCCCGGTTGGCAGAGGTTGCCTGTCCGGAGAAAGAATGGGTTGGGTTCAATGGGATAACATTTACATGACAATTCATTCCACGGATCAAATTTGTCAGTTCCCGGGCATCCTGTGGACGGTCATTGACATCTTGGATGAGTGCCCATTCAAAAGTAATGCGCCTTCCAGTCGTTTCGACATATTCATGGCAGACTGGTATCAGTTCTGAAAGCGGAAATTTTTTATTAATGGGTAGCAACTCTGAACGCAATGTATCATTGGCTGCGTGAAGGCTGACCGCAAGATTCACCTGCCGTCTCTCACCGGCAAATTGCCTGATCATGGGGATTATTCCTACTGTTGAAATCGTAAATCGCCGTGCACCCAGGTTGAATCCGCGCTGGTCATTTAGACAATCAATTGCCGCCAGTGTATTGTCGTAATTATGGAATGGTTCACCCATACCCATAACCACAACGTTGGTTACCACATCGTTCTCTGCTTTTAGCTGTCGGGCGAAATAAAGCACCTGTTCAACAATTTCCCCGCTGGTTAGATTTCGAAAAAAACCCAATTGTCCGGTAGCACAGAAAACGCATCCCATGGCGCACCCGGCCTGCGAGGAAATACACAGGGTGCGGCGTTGATCATATTTCATCAACACGGTTTCAACAGGGTGTCCATCAAATGTTTTGAATAAGGTCTTGACCGTTTGACCATCGGTGGATTTTTGTTCATCAACCGGATTGAGCCCTGTGAACCTGGTTCTAGCCGTAAGTAATTCTTTCAGACTGGATGGCAGATTGCTCCATTCTGATGGGGTCGTTTTTAAATTTCGGTAGATCCCATCCCAAATCTGATTGACACGGAATGCCGGTTGATTCCACTCAGCCAGTAGATCCTTTATTCCGTTGCGATCAAGGTCATAGATTAATGGAAACGGCATATCTGTTATATCCCGAGCATTTTCCAAAGGTCTTCCGCTACCAGATCGGGTTTTGGTTCCCATTTTGAGAGTTCTTCATGAGATGTCACACCGCTCATGACCAGCCCTGTACGGCAGCAGGCGCGGTTTCCACCGAGGATATCGGTATCCAACCGGTCTCCAATAGCCAGTGTGGTCTCAGGCGTGGTTCCCAACCGTTCCATGCAAATCTGATACATGGATGGTTCCGGTTTGCCGGCAAAACGCGGTTGCACACCGGAAGCAGTGGTTACGGCCGCGATGATCGACCCTGCGCCTGGCAACAATCCTCTTGGGGTAGGGAAGGAAGCATCGGGATTGGTGCCAATGTACATCCGACCGGATCGTACCAGAAGGGTTGCCGTCTCCAACTTCTCATATGTGACTTGGCGGTCTAGCCCGACTATAACCGCTTGAGCGTCTTTCTCATCATTGTAATAGCCGGCATCTTCAAAAGCTTTCATTGTGGAAGAACTGACTACAGCGAATATAGGGCCACCTTTGGGAAATTTTCGCTTGAGCAGCTCAACGACAACCTGCATGGAATTTATGACCTGCCATGGTTCAAGCTCAACACCGAATGAACGCATCTTTTCACGGTGCTCATCGGAATTTCTAATGGCGTTGTTTGTCGCCATGATCACACGTAAACCCTGTTCCTTTATCCTGCCGAATAACGCCGGTAGATCACCCAGCGGTTCATTCCCCTGGTAGAGAACCCCGTCCATATCAAGGATTAAGCCGCGAATTGCAGGTTTTAATGTTTGGATCATCGTATCTCCCTATCAATAATCATAATAAAAGCCGGTGGATAGTCACCGGCCTTTATTGTAATTCGATTGTGGAATTATTTTTCCGGGGATTTCAGTATCTGGTCAACCAGTCCGTAATCCACGGCAGCCTGCGCGTCGAGGTAGTAATCACGTTCTGTGTCACGCTCGATCACCTCCAGGGTTTGTCCGGTAGCTTCAGACATAATCTCGTTCAGACGGGCTTTAAGACGCAGGATCTCTTTGGCCTGAATCTCGATATCTGACGCCTGCCCTTGCGCACCACCCAGCGGTTGATGCATGTGGATGGTAGCGTGAGGTAAGGCAAAACGCTGACCTTTGGTTCCAGCCGCAAGCAGAACGGTGCCAAATGAAGCGGTTACACCCACTGCTACTGTGCTGATTTTGTTGGGAATCATTTTCATGGTATCCAGAATGGCCAGACCGGCATAGATCTGACCTCCAGGAGAATTGATGTACATTTGAATACTCTTGTCCGGATCTTCGTGGCTCAAATAGAGCAACTGGGCCACAATCAGATTCGCGACTTGCTCATCAATGGGTGTTCCGAGGAATATGATCCGTTCTTTGAGCAGCAGGGAATAGATATCGTAGGCCCGTTCCCCGCGGCCGGATGACTCAATAACCATCGGGATCACTGAACTGAACGTCGAGTTTTTCATTCGGGCTCCTTTAGAGAACATACAACCGACATTTACGCGGCTGTTTCCGTGTTTTCTTCTGTACTGGCTTTTTTGGCACGGGTGGTTTTCTTTGGTTTGGCTTCACTAACCGCTGATTTTTCTTTGGATGTTTTGCCGGTTTGCTTACCAGATGCCATATCGCGTAGATGTTCCAGTACTTTGCGATTCATTGCCCGGTTTGCCGCTTCAAAAGCGACTGCCTGGCTGAAATTCTTGTTGGAGAAATTTTTCTTCATGTCCTTTGGGTTGTAAGACATGCTGATCTCATTGACTGTTTGATGGAAGGAGTTTTCCAGTTCTTCATCAGATGGTTTGAGGTCTTCTTTTTTGCTGACCTCAGTTACCAGGAGGGAACGTTCCAGGCGTTTAACCGCCATGGGTTTAAGTTCCTTTTCGATAAGCTCATCCATGGTCAATTTTCGGACTTTTAGGTACGTTTCAAGATCCATGCGTTGTTGTGATAACGTGTCTTGCAGGGAATGCTGAACGGAATGGATCTCTTCATCCAACATGTGCGGAGCATATTTGAAAGAGCTCAGGCCTACCATTTCATCGAGAAGTTCGTCGAAATAGGTGTTATCGTATTCCGTTTTCGCGTCAGCTTCCATACGGCGGCGCATGTATGCTTTGAAGTCGTCAACAGTCTGGAACTGGCCGATCTTCATAACAAATTCTTCGTTCATTTCAGGTAACACGAGTTCCTGAACAGATTTCAATTCTACGGTGAACTCCAATTTCTTGCCCTGTAATTTTTCAACAGGGGAGTCTTTGGGGTATGTGTGTGTGAACGACTTGGTTTCACCGGCTTTCATTCCAATAACGTTGGTTGAAAAACCTTCGAATGGCCAGGTTTCCTTGTGCATGTCATTGTCGCCGATGATCGCCTGATGGGGTGATTTGGCGATGAAAGATTTATCTTCACCTTCCGGGGCTTTCACGTAATCGGCTGAAAGTTCCATGTTGACCAAATCGCCTTCTTTCGCGGGGCGGTCAACGTCGGTGGGAGTCGCGTAGCTGTTGAGCACCCGTTTGATGGCTTCATCAACCTGCGTATCGGTGATTACCGGTTCAACATATTCTTTTTTGACAGAAGACAGATTGCCAAGGGTTACAACCGGTGCGAGCGGAATGGTGAATGAAAATTTCGGGGGATCGGTGCTGATGATATCATCCAGCTTTCCGGAACCGGAAGCTTCGATTTTTGCCTCATCCAGAATGGCGGGATATTTATCGTCAACCAGGATTTCTATGGCCTGTTCACGGATGGCTTCATCACCGAACATGCGAAGAACTACGGGATAAGGGGCTTTTCCGGGGCGAAACCCTGGAATCTTTGTCCGTTCGGCAATGCGACGGGCGGCTCTATGCATATAGGCTTCGAGGTCGGAATTCTCAAATTCCGCTACTACATTGACCTGATGGTCATCACGGGGAGTTGTTTCAAGTTTCAAAGGTACATTCCTTCTAAAAATATTGAGGTCACAGTGGGGATGAAGGGACTTGAACCCTTACGCCTTTCGACACATGATCCTAAGCTAATACTAGCTATCTATCATCCCTACAATAGGTTGAATGAGTGTCTTAAAACGGGCAAATTATACCCTTTTCCACACTCAAAAGGCGTAAAATTCTATCATATGTTGAATTCTTATAATGTTTTTACACATCCCAAAAATCCGCTTTTTGAAAATCGCATCATGGTTGCAACAAATGATTGATTACGACATAACGTCTTACGGGGAATTAGAAGAACTTGCTAAAGATGGTGATACTGAAGCGAGAGAACGAATTATCGCCATTGATGAAAAAAGACAATACTATCTACGGTTATGCGACTATGCAATGACTGGACAGAAAGAGGATTATTCAAAGGGAAAAAAAATACCATTTGGGGCACTAATGAATAAGCGAACAATGGGGCGCAAACTTCTTGAAATTTATTTTCCGAAAAGGTGCTTATTCTTTGCTGAAGGACTTGTCAACTTAGAGACAACCATCAGAAATGTTTTCCCAGATATTGAAAACAGGCCTGATTGGATTGACCTAGTAGCAAGCGCATTGATTATAAGTTTGAATGATCCAAAGGTATATAAAAATTTTACTTTAGAAACAATATTTCAAGATGGATCGCGACAAAAACAAAAACGAAGGGGATTACTTCTTGCCGCTGTAAAAAATGAAATTGAAAGATCATTATTGGGAGGTATTATTTTCAATACTGATGAATATAAAAATAAAAAAGAAAATGAAAAACGAGAATTTAAACTTCAAGAAGATCAGGAACTTGACCCGTTTGCTAAAAAGAAATATGCGATTATAAACTTGGCAGAAAATCGAGCAGAATCAGAGGATCAATTAAATATTTCGGATGTTAAAAAAGCTATAGCAGATTTAAATATTTCTTCAGAGGATATGGAATTACTTTTTATTGAACAAGGTGATATTAAAAAAATCGCCGAAACCCGAGGGATTCCACAAGGCACTTTGAGGCAACGGAGAAAAAGGATTATTGACAAAATCCGTGAAAAAATAATGTAACGAATCCAGTTTTTCAAACTGACTATTTATAGAAGTAAAAAAAGAGCCCAGAAGGGTTCTTTTTTATTCCTAAAAATGGTAATTCAGGTGAATAACAAGGAAACGAAAAATGACCCAGATAAAAACAAAACAAGTTGGCTTTAGAGCATCGCCGGAAGAGTACGAGATCATACATATTTTAGCCACGCGTGAACGGCGTACACCGTCCGAAATGTTGCGTGAGACAGTCCGGGAAGCAGCGGCCCGCCGCGGTTTTCTTCCCGCCGGATTGATCGAACTTGAAAAGTTAGGGGTGAATGATGGAAACAAGATTATTTAACGAACCCCTGCTAAGGGCGGCTGATGTTGCTACCCGGCTGAATTGTAGTGTTGCTTCTGCTTACCGGATGATGGAAACCGGAGAGCTAAAAGTTTATCGGTGCGGTAGTAAGGTGCGTGTTAGGTTGTGTGATCTTGAGCAACACATAGCCGACCACCTGGAAGGCGGGGCAAATGGATAACGACCTGGACGCCTTGCGCGGATCAATCAATTTACTGAATGTTATATCAGGGGAATTTAAGAAGGTTGCCGATACATGCGGCGGCGAATGGGCGGGCGCTTGTCCTTTATGCGGTGGAAAAGACCGCTTCCGAATACAACCATTCTTTGAGGGCGGGCGGTGGTGGTGTCGCGGGTGTGGTGATGGTCGCTGGCATGATGTTTTTGCCTACCTGATGAAGAAAGAAAATATCACCTTCCCGGAAGCGGTGCAAAGGGCGAAAAACCTTACAGGTATTGCAAATAAACCGCCGGATCAACCAGAACCATTTGACCGCGATGTATGGCAAAGCAGGGCAAGGGCGTTCATTCAGGAATGTGACAAAAACCTTACAAAACCTAACAATACAATCATTCTTGAATGGCTTCATAATCGCGGCCTGCATGATGAAACCCTGGAGTTATTTCACATTGGTTTAAATCCTACTACGGTTTATATACCGGCTAAAGAGTGGGGCGGTACTGGTAAAGATATATGTTTACCCGCCGGGGTAGTTATTCCTTGCGTTGATAACCAGGTTCACTATATTAAGATCCGGCGTATTCCACACGACAAAGGTAGTAAATACCACCTGGTACGCGGTTCTCAGGGCTGGCTATTCGGTGGGAAAACTTGCGCGGATGCCCTGACCGCAATCTTGTATGAGTCCGAACTGGACGCGCTTCTAGGCTGGCAGCATTTGCCCGGTGTGGGGCATGTGAGTTTACCCGCCGGTCAAAGTATGAAAGATATTTATTTACCGATCCTGGGGAACGTTCAGGATGTCATTATTGCTTATGACAATGACGAACCCGGACAGACCGCAGCGGATGAATTAGGCAAGATCAAACACTTTTACAAAGCGGACAGGTTGCCACATGGCAAAGACCTGACCGATTATTTTATCGGTGGTGGTGATGTAGTTGAATATCTTTATTCCAACATCGGGAAAATTCCAGGGGATTCCATGAATGGATAGTCTCGAATTACGAACACCTGAAACAATCGTATTGCAGGAACGCCCGCGTTATGTGATCCATAACGCCGCGTATGCACTCCAACCACAACCACCGGTAGAGGAAGTGGTAGAAGGACTTATCCACCGCGGCGATTTGATATTACCTTATGGTGAATCGGGGTCTAAGAAAACCTACGCTATGCTTTCCCTTGCGGTGTGTGTAAACCTGGGGAAAGACTGGTTAGGCTTTAAGACAACAAAAACAAAAGTCCTCATTATCGATGAGGAATCGGGCGAAAGACGACTTTCCCGCCGCCTGGGTGAAGCTATCCGCGGTGAATTAGGTAACGAAAATATCAATCTCGAATACGTGTGCCGGGCTAATTTCAAGTTAGACGATCCTGATGATGTCGTTTTACTTCAATCTCTTATTGAAGAAACCGGCGCGGGATTAGTCCTTATCGATGCCCTATGCGATGTTATGTCCGGGGATGAAAACAGTAAGCAGGATACACAACCGATCTTCACCGCTTTACAAAAAATTGCTGATGTAACCAACGCGGCGATTATTGTTATTCACCATTCGAACAAAACCGGCGGCTATCGCGGATCATCCGCGATTAAGGGCGCGGTTGATCTGATGATCGAAATAAAGTCTGAACAAGGAAGCAGTTTTATTAGTTTCAAGACCATGAAGGAACGTGACATAGAGCGGGCAAGATGGGAAGCTGAAGCGGTCTGGACTGACTGCGAATTTTACCTGAAACCCGCTGACCGCCGAAAAGAAGAAACCCGCGAACGTGAATTATATGTGATGCGTTACCTTGCAGAACACGGCGCGTCAACCGTAACCGATATTACGGCCGCTGCTAATGGATGTACTCCAGGCGGAGCTAAACAGGGAATATATGCGCTTGCCAAACAGGGCAAGATCAAGCGGACTAATCCCGGAGATCGAAAGGCAATTTATGAACTTGCAGAACCTGTTACCCGTTATGAAACCGTTACCTTACCGTTACCGTAACACGTCAAACTGTTATGTTACCCCCCATATTTATATGGGGGTAACAGATAACACATCGTTACATAACGATAACGCCCCACACCTTCATTTTGAAGGCTTGCATCCTTTAGAAACTACCGCCTTTCCAGGCGCTTTTAGCTTGCACATGATTGTAAATCATGGGAAAGAGCGCTTGAAATGACACCTAAGAATAATCAGAACGCGACAAAACACGGCGGGGAAGCCGGATTGAAGGCAATACAGGCCGGAAAGCCGCTTGCAGGGCTGGCATTTGTAGCAGAGGAAGCCGTCAAAGCCGAAATAGAGACCGCCGGGGTGGAAGAGATCGTCAAGCGTGATGCAATTCAGTTGCAAGCGGTCGCTGATTTATTCCTTGCAGCGGTCAAGAAGGCTTTACAGGATGAAGATTTGCCCGCGCTTGATCGGTACGTTGCCCGTTATGGCTGGCTGGCCGGTGTATCACTTAGGGCATGGCAGCAAGTTAGAGCGGATGAGAAGGCAAAGACAAGCGCCGGGCCGCGTGTTGTGGACGTGATCCAGGCGATGAAAGGATCAAATGAGTAAAGAATATTCAGAGACACTAAGAGATATTGGCCCGGTCGCATGGTGTGAAGGTGCTTACGGTTGGATCACAGAGGACGGGCAGCCGATAACCCTTACACCCTGGCAGCGGGCGGTATTGCTATCCTACTGGCAACACAAGGACACATGCACGACCCTTGCTATATCGAACGTCAAAAAGACCGGTAAAACCCTGTTAGACGCGGTACTGACCGCCTGGCGCTGGCTGGCCTTGCCCGGTGTACACTTTGCCGCCGGTAACGATCTTGACCAGGCTTCTAGTCGCGTATTCTCAGAAGTCGCGGAGATGGTCAAGCGAAATTCCTTCCTGTCTGCTAATGTGAAGATCGGTAAGAATGAACTGGTATTCACACCGACCGGATCAAGATTAATCGCGCTGGCCGTTGACGCGGCGGGTAATGCAGGCGCTAATCATTTGACGGTATCCCATACGGAAGCCTGGGGTATTATCTATGAAAACGGCGTGAGGTCGTGGGAAGAACTGACACCACCGCCGGGTAAGAAGTACGGCTTCCCGGCGTTGCGGATTGCAGATAGCTACGCGGGTTTTGAAGGTGAAAGTAAGACCTGGCACGAATTAGTAGACCGTGGTTTACAGGGCGACCGGATCGATAAAGAATGGCCGATATACAAAGCCGGCGGGCTGATTATATTTCACGCGGAAGGCGCAGAAGCGCGGAAGAGATGCTTCCGGGGGTCACAAGAGGAAGCCGCAGCATACTACGCGGATCAACAAACATCACTCAGGCCGAACGCTTTTACCCGTATGCACGGGAATCAGAGAACTAGCAGCGAATCCGCGTTCATTCCCTTTGAAGCCTGGCAGGGTTGTTATAGTCCTGATTGTCATCCGGTGCAGAGGAGCGACCGGCGAAAGTTGATATTAGGCGCTGATGCTTCCACAAGTCACGACCTAACCGCGCTTGTCGGTGTGACCCGTGATCCTAAAAGCCTGATGATCCGTACGGCGTTTACTCAGGTATGGAAGCCGCAAAAGTTGTTAGGTATCCGGGTGGGAAAGGCAACCGTTGACCTTGAAGAAACCATAGGGCGAACGGTACTCGAATTACACGCCGCGGGCATGGTGGAAAAAGTTGTATGTGACCCGTACCAATTGCATACCTTAATTGTGAAGTGGGAAAAAGCCGGTATCAGGATCGTAGAACTGGCACAGAACGCCGGGCGGGTTGACGCTGACCAGTCCTTATATACCGCGATCATAGGCCGGAATATTCAACACTATAACGATCCGGTACTGAATGAGCATATAAAAAACGCGGTTGCAGTTGAAACGCCGCGCGGCTTCCGGCTGGCAAAAGAGAAAACATCGCTAAAGATTGATGCCGCGGTTGCCCTGAGTATGGCTCATTGGGGAGCGATGGAAAGCAACCGGAAAGAGCCGGGGGTACTTGAAGTAGCACCAAACCCGTTTTTTGGTGATTGTAGTCAAGACGAATGGGACGAATACCAGCGGTCTTTATTACCGCACCCGCCGGGTGTGACGTATGCAAATTGCAAGAATCGCAAGAGAAACCCGACCTATGGCTGCCAGGCTTGCCGAGATGAAACCGCCGAATGGTATGACCAATACGGTTTTGAGAAGATCAATGGAGTATCACAATTCCCGGAAGGAGTGCATATAGAAACGGATTTAGGTTTTAACAGTATGTTACAGCGGATGATTGACCAGGAAACACAGCGGCGCGATGAAATGCAATTAGAGGATCGTTCCTGGAATAACTTTATAGAAATGGTCAAATTGGAAAGGAAAAATAAATGAAAGACTTTATCGATGAATTGCTGGTATTGAAGGATTACAAAGACACCCTGACGAAATACGCGGGTATTATGACTGAGTTTGAAAAAGCGACCCATACGAACCGGATCGCCGCGTACCGGGATGAAATTCACGACCGGGTTATTGATGGTACATTGCAGAATTGGAATAATGCGATTGCCAATTACCAGGGCAAACAGGCCGCGTATGAAAACGCGAAGAAAGCGGAAGCTGCCCGGTTTGATAATGTCCGGCTGGCGGCTGAAATTCAGGCGGCTAATACTCTTGTCGGGATGGTGGTTAACCAACCGGATAACGCTTTTATAAAGAGCCAGAAAGCCGATAAGGTACAGGCTTTATATCAGGATGCGGTACAGTCCGGCGATGTAAACAAAGCGCGGGCTATTATGGAAGTTGTATCAAACTTACCGCAAAAAGACCTGATGCCGCTGGCCCGGCAGGCAAAGAATGATCTTGCCCGCTTGCGATCCACCGAACAGATCACACAGGCAGAGATTGAGGTCAAACAGGCGGCTAATGACCTGAAAACGAACTCCCGCGCCCTTGTAGTAAAGTGCGCTGAAATTTTAGGCGAATCGGTATCACCTTTCGGGAATAGCGGGCCGTTGTCTAAGGCGCTGGCTAGAGTACGGGAAGATGAAACCGGACAGCTTGAAATCCTGGCTGAAAACGATCCGCGGGTAACCGGTGTACGGATGCCGGAAGCGGTTTAGTAGATTCAGGCTATACCCTCCTTCTCCACGGTGGGGCGGTCAATAGGCTGCCCCACTCGGGAAGAATGTCCGAAAATGTCCTGAATGTGTCCGAATCTGTCACACTTAAAAAAGAGGGCTGATGTTTGAGGGTTACTGTATTTTAGTTGGAGCGATGATAAACCAGGCGATTGACGATGCCCGGAAGGGTGACAAAGAAGCAGAAGAATGGTTGATGACAACCGGCATAGAATGGGCTGACATTTTCGGGGTACGAATAACACCGGGCTTTATTCGAGAGCGGATCAAATAATGAACAGAATGTTGAAAATCATTTTCAAGAAAGACTTGATTAATGTTGTATAATATTACTAATAAAACGGTTCTAGCAAGTGTTGAAGCACTCACTAGAACCTGACCAAACCACCAGTACGGGGTGGAATGGCTGACAGTAATTATATCAGCGCATACCTTGCCCCTGGTGGATTCCATTCAGGGGCGTTTTGTTTGCCCCTGCAAGAAAGCAGGAAAACATGAGCAAGCGAAGCAACGGAGAGGGTACGCTATGCCGCCGGGCGAATGGTACATACCTGGCACAAGTGACCATAGAGGGCCGCCGGGTATCAAAAACATTTAAGATCCGCAAGGAAGCGCAGGAATGGCTGAATACCACCAACGGACAGATAAAGCAGGGGTTAACCTATTCCAGCGCAAAGACCACCGTTGAAGAATTACTTATAAACTGGCTGGCATTGAAGAAGGGTAAGACCCGTCCCGCGACAGAAGAGCAATACCGGCGGTTATCGCGTTTATATATCAGTCCGGCATTAGGTAAGCTGAAATTGCAGGATGTTACCGCGGCACGTATTCAGGCTTTTTATAGTAGCATGGAAAAGAAGGGGACAGGGAAGCGGACTATTGAGATCGTTCATACGATTTTGCATGGCTTCCTGAAATATGCACAACGGTTAGGACTGACGGCGCAAAATTGGGCTGAATTGGTGGAAGTACCACGGCCTGAAAATCGGGAAATGTCTGTCTGGGATGAAGCACAGGTAAGTCAATTCTTGCAGGCTGTCCAGGGCGATGTATTCTACCGGCTGGCATTTGCAACCGGTATGCGGCGCGGTGAATTGATCGGGCTGCAATGGAAAGATATAGACTGGCAGAGTGAAACGATCCAGCTACGGCGGCAGGTGTACACACCGGAAGGCGGCGGTTTTATCTTCCAACCGCCTAAGACAGAACGCGGGCGGCGCGGTATTCGCCTGGGTAAGGGATTACTGGAAGCGCTGAGGGTTCAACAAAATTCAAGAATTCCTAACCTTATGGCTTTTGCCGGTGATAGCTGGCAGGAATACGATCTGGTATTCCCTAACACAATCGGAAAGCCGCGAAATGGCTATGAAGTCTCTAAGGCGTTTCACGAAGCGGTTATAGCCGCCGGTATGCAAGTGATCCGTTTCCATGACATACGGCATACCGCGGCCAGTATCATGCTTCTGCATGGTGAACCGCCGGTAAGGGTTGCCGCGATATTAGGGCAAAGCCTGGCCGTGTTACTTTCCACCTATGCACACTACATACCGGACGATCAAGAGCGGGCTTCTAAATTGATGGATGATATAACCACCACCTACCAGGTGGAAATCCCGCAAGGCAATTGCATCATATTGCATCAGGACGAAGGGCAGGAAAATGGCGCGCCGGAGAAATTACCGTAATTTATCCCCGAAAGTAATAAAAAACCGCCAGTTATGGTCGGTTTTCTATCAAATTACCCTAAAAAAGGTAGTGGGGATGAAGGGACTTGAACCCTTACGCCTTTCGACACATGATCCTAAGTCATGCCTGTCTGCCAATTCCAGCACATCCCCACGATAAAACGCCGAGAAATTTTATCACTTTTTAAGCGATTTATTCAATTCTTATACATTTTATAGACTTTACAGACTCATTGCACGTACCTGTTCAAAAAAACTTTTTGGGGAGTGAAAAAAATTTAAGATTTTTCAATTTTACAAGGGATTAACAAATTGTTTCTCTTTTGTTAAAGCTGCCTGTTTATTATTAAATTGATGAAAAATTCAGCCTTATACGAGGATACTATGTTTTCCATACCCGAGAAAATTTTCCTATTAAGCTTATATGAAAAGAGAAATGGCTCAATTCAATTGAGTAAATCACCTTATTTGAGTTATGGCCTGATTTCGGGAAGTCTGATTGAATTGGTTTTATCAAGGTCAGCCGTAATAAATTCTTCACGGAAGTTTATTGTCATCAATCCTGCGGTGGATATTCAGGTGATTCCTGAAGACCTTATCCGTCAAATTATGTATGAGAAGAGCGGGAAGAAGGCCGCGTTCTGGATGGAAGCTCTTGGCCGCAAACGAAAAAGAGTCGAAGAAGAATTCCTGGCGGTTTTTCTCGCGAAGAATGTTCTTGTGTTGGATGGGCAGGTGTGCCATTTCCACCCGGATCACGCAACATCGCCCACCAGTAAATACACAATAAAAGAGGAGATAAGAGCCCAGATATTGGGTGGCGAGGAACTTGATCCAAAAACATTGGTCATATTGAAAATCATGAATTCTGTTCACATGCTTGATCAAATATTTACTGCAGATGAAATTAAGCCCATTCACGTATTCATTGACCAGGTGAAGCGTTCAGATTTTCAGTTCTTTGATGACGTACAGATAGCTGACAGTATTCTGGGTATTCTTGAGGCTTTAAACCAGGTGATCAATGAAAATAGGGATTAGCATTGTTTTTAATTGATCGAAAGGATGATGGTCTACATAGTCACTGAAGTAACAGGAACAATGTACCGGTATTTCCGGGATATAACCCGATTGTGGATTTTTTTAGCCAGTCTGATATGGAATGCGGTTGGTAACTTTACATTTTTTCAATGGGAGCGTATGATTGCAGCCTACATCGCATAAGGAGTCTCCATTGAGCCGCATAATATCCAGTGAAAGTGGAACCCGGGAACGTACCCGTTTAAGCAAAGCTGTTGTTAAGGCCATCCGAATTCTGGCACAGCAGGAAAAACCGGACGATGAAAGCCGTGATTTGGCCGCGTTCATCGCAATTGCCTGTGATGCAATGTATAAATCGGTTGAAGCCAGTGTTGTCGCCTGGGAAAAGCGCGACTACTGGGTCAAGGCTGACCGATTCCGCATGGAATGGCAGTGGTGTGAAAGGGCAGCCTCGGCCATGCGTAATGCCGTCCTTTCAGGTGACTGGGGTACAGTGGCTGCTACTTCCGGTTTGATCGCGCAGAAATTAATGAAGGTTCAGCTGGCACCCGGCGCACGGGTGGGGACGCCCTGGGTGGGCGCGTACAGGCAATTAAAATCCGAAGAGAAGAAAAAATAAGATTTCTCTAACTTAAATTGAGAACGGGATGAGGAGTATTCCTCATCCCGTTCTTTTTCATTCAATCCGGATCATTTCTTTTTCAGAATGATGCGCGCATCGACTACTTTAAGACCTTTGCCTTCCTCGTACACAAGCACAGGGTTGGCATCTGATTCGCTGACTTCATCTTCAAGGTCCGTTATCATGCGGGAGTATGTCTCAACGGTTGCGGCCAGGGCGACACGGTCGCGCGGAGCTTCACCGCGGGCGCCTTTGATGATAGCGGCAGCACGGATTTCTTCAAACATTTCCGCTGCCTGTATTTTATCAACAGGCGCTACACGGAAGGTAACATCCTTCAAGACTTCCACAAAGATACCGCCCAGACCGAACATCATTGTCGGGCCAAAAGTGGCGTCATTGGTGGAACCCAGAATAACCTCTGTGCCCCAGGGTGCCATTTCCTGCACAGCAATACCATGAATTCGGGCATCGGCTTTGTAGGCTTTGGCATTCTTGAGGATGGTGTTGAAGGCGTCACGGCAGGCGGCTTCGTCTTTGATATTAACTTTTACGCCGCCGGCATCGGATTTGTGCAGGATGTCAGGAGAAACAATCTTCATTACGACCGGGAATCCGATCTTTTTGGCCAAGGCTACCGCTTCGTCTTCGGTTTTAGCGAGTTCTGTGGCTGTGACAGGTAGACCATAAGCGCTGAATACCTGTTTGGCTTCGATCTCGGTCAGGGCATCGCGGCCATCAGCCCGGGCGGCAGAGATGATCTGCATGGCTGTTTTGCGAGCTTTTTCATCAGATTTAAATTCGGGTTCTTTCACGGTTTCGCGCATCAAGGCATACTCGCGCAGGGCAGCCATCGCGTTGACAGCCAGATCAGGCGCACCGTAGGCAGGAATACCGTTCTCCACAAGCCATGCCATGGCGGCTGCGGATTTCTCGCCACCGACATATGAGACGGTTACCGGTTTGTCTTTAATGCCAGATTCGACTACAGCCTGTTTGATACCCTTGGCGATTTCCAGCGGGTTGGTCATGGCTGTTTCACAGTACAAAACCACCACACCATCCACCCAGGGGTGAGAAATGGCAAAGCGGACCGATTCCGCGTACCACTCGGTACCGGCCATACCGGTCAGGTCAACCGGGTTCTTGGCGGATCCGAATTCAGGCATGTGTTTCTTAAGCTCTTCCTGTACATCTTTGGGCGCGAACTTCATAGGGATACCATAACGTTCCGCCGCGTCTGTGGCCAGAACACCAACACCACCACCATTGGTGATGACCAGCATATTCTCTCCTTTTAGTGGTGGCATCAAGGAGAGTACCAGGGTGCGGTCAAACAGATTGTCGAGGTCGGAAGCCTGGATGACACCCGCCTGTTTGAAGGCGGACCCATAGACCTTTGCAGCGCCGGCAAGAGAGCCGGTGTGTGAGGCGGCTGCCGCAGCACCATGAGCCGATACACCGGATTTCAACGCGACGATCGGTTTCTTGGAAGTACGACCGGCTTTGATGAATTTGCGTCCGTCTTTCAAACCTTCAATATAAAGCGAAGTGCAGGTTGTATTCTCGTCATCGTTAAGCCAATCGATGATATCGGCGATATCAACATCACACATATTGCCAATGGACACCAGTTTGTCAAAACCGACACGGCGGGTATAGGAAGCCGCGTCCATGGCGATGAGAAGTGCGCCGGATTGGGTGATAAGTGTGGCCTTACCTTCCAACGGCAGGAACGGCGCGAAGGAAGCATTCATCTTATCTGAATTGGAAAGGGTACCGACAATATTCGGCCCAAGTACGCGCATCTTGTATTTGCGGGCGATGGAAACTAATTCGTCTTCCAGGTCTTTCCGGCCGACTTCGCTGAAACCGGAGGTGATGACAATTAAACCTTTAACACCTTTTTTCCCGCATTCTTCTGCCATGGTGTTTACCAGTTTGACCGGAACACACATCACAGCGGCATCCACGCTACCTGGAACATCAGAGATGGCGGCGTAGCATTTCACACCGAGGATCTCTGTAGTTGACGGGTTGATTGGATATACCTGTCCTTTGTATCCAGATTTCTGTAGATTTTCCAGAACGGTATAGCCGATCTTTCCGGGTGTGGCTGAAGCCCCGATCACTGCGATCGATTTGGGCTTCAATAGTGTATTTAATTCATCATGGTTCACGATTGTTCCTCCTAAAGGAAATGGTTATTAAAGTAAAGCGATAAGTACGTGCAAGCACACAAAACCAACCGGTGAAACAAATTCAGCCGGTTGAAATCTTTATCATGTCTATTTTACGACAAATCGATACCGAAAATATGTAGAATTAATGATGATTTTGAAAGGATACCATAGGATGAATGTCACATCATCTGTGTTGAGTTTTTCTGAAAACATTCCCGCGGAGGTGGTGGATATTATTTCCGCCGCAGTTCAATCGGTTGATCCTGCATGGGCGGTAAAGTCCGCTTTAAAAAATTTTCCATTTGACACGGTGATCCATTCACCGCAAAGAATTGGCCTCGTGTCAATTGGTAAAGCGTCCATTCCGATGGCGAGAGGTCTCATCGAGACCCTGGGATCAGGAATAGACACCGGGGTGGTTGTCGCCAAGGTATTGCCAAAGGAAAAACCGGTTTTTATTGACGGAATAAAAGTGCTCACTGGAAACCATCCTGTTCCTGGAGAAGATAGCATAAAAGCGGGTGGAGAAGTCCTCCGGTATATATCCGGTTTTGGGAGAGGCGATAAAGTGTTTTGTCTGATTTCAGGTGGAGCAAGTGCTCTGATTTCTCAGCCGATACCTCCCATAACAATACGTGATATGAAAATTGTGACGGGGCTTCTGTTGGATTGTGGAGCTTCGATCGAAGAAATTAACGCAGTTCGCAAGCATATGGATGGAATTAAGGGGGGAAGGCTGGCGGCAGCCTGTGGGGAAGCCGATTGTGTTTCACTAATTCTTTCGGATGTTCTGGGTGACCGGTTGGATGTGATCGCGTCAGGCCCGACAGTGCCCGATGAATCCACGTTTTTTGACGCAATAGAGGTTCTGAAGAAATACGGGCTTACAGAGAAAGTGCCAACAGTTGTATTGCATTGTTTTCAGGCTGGCATGGCAGGAAAGATTCCGGGAACTCCAAAAACGGGCGATCCTGTATTTTTCAACAACAGGGTGGTGGTAATCGGGAGTCTGGCACTGGCTATGGTTGCGGCGCGGAAGAAGGCGGAAAAGATCGGGTACTCGACGGAAATTCTTCCTGTATTATTGACCGGCGAAGCCCGGGACGCAGGTGAAAGACTGGCTTCTTTTCTTCGGTCAAAGGCATTGGAACGAACACTAGACGGACCACGGCGCTGCTGGATTGCCGGTGGAGAGACTACTGTCACCATGCAGGGAAGCGGTACAGGTGGACGAAATCAGGAATTGGCACTGGCGGCTGTCAGGGGTTTGGACGGTGTAAGAGGTGCCTCACTGATCACATTTGCCACAGACGGCGAG
The DNA here is from genome assembly GCA_964446955.1 of uncultured Leptolinea sp. Lineage (GTDB taxonomy): Bacteria > Chloroflexota > Anaerolineae > Anaerolineales > Anaerolineaceae > Leptolinea. Next base: position 1,035,509 of record CAYUQJ010000001.1, on the reverse strand, counting down.
GATGGTATGTCGCCGGCTGCCGGAGCCATGGTTACTGGCGAGACACTCCGTAAAGCCACAAAGCATGGACTGGATCCGGAAAGATACCTTTCGAATAACGATTCCCATACTTTTTTCAAGTCGTTGGACGCGGCCATTATTACCGGCTCAACCGGAACGAACGTCAATGACCTGGTTATTATGCTGCTTGACTAATCCGGTTTACTTTCCATCGCGGCAGACATGATCTTCTGGATGCGGTTGATCATCCCGGCTGGATCTGGATGAAGTCCTTCTATCAACAGGGCATCTTCGTATATTTGCTCAATTACCAGTGGAGCAAGGCTGGAATTCTCAGGCATGGCAGCGATGTGTGTCAGCAATTCATGTTGCGGGTTTATTTCCAAAACTTTTCGCGGAACTTCCAAAGGCTGGTTGATGATCTTGTAAACCCTTTGGATCTCTTGTCCAGGACTGTCATCCGGGTCCACAAGACGGGCCGGTGATTCAATCAGCCTGTCAGATATCCGTACATCAGCAACCCTGCTTCCCAGAGCAGCCTGAAATCGGTTGATGAGTGTTGACTTGGTCTCTTCCGACGCGGGGGGAAGGTCGCCTTCATTATCAGCGGAAGTCCCGGCGAGTTCAAGGTTCTTTTCTGCCACGTTCACTAATGGTATGTCTTTGTAATGTTTGAGTGCCAGGAGCATGAAAGAATCGAGAGGATCTGTCAGCAAAATTACGTCCAGGTTGTGTTTGCGTACAATATCCAGGTGGGGACTGTGAATAACAGTCTGGTCATCATCACCAAAAATGTAGTAAATCTGTTGTTGTCCCAATCCACGTTCATCCAGATAGGTATCCAGAGATACCTGTTCATCCGGATGGTGAAGCGTCTGGAAACGCAAAAGTGGAACCAGACTGTCGTAATCGGCGGGGTCAGAGGCGACACCTTCTTTTATGTAGCGGCCGAATAATTTCCAGAATTCCTTATACTTTTCCGGGTTGTCCTGTGACAATTTCCGGACCATGTCGATGGTTTTATTGGTGATGATCTTTTTTAACTGGAATAAGAGCCGGTTTGACTGGATCGTTTCGCGTGATATGTTTAATGGCAGGTCTTCTGAATCAACGACTCCCTGAACAAAGCGAAGATATTCTGGCAAAAGGTCGCGGAAGAAATCCTGTATTAATATCTTACGTGCGTACAGACGAAGACCATCCTGCTTACGTGGTGCAAAGAGGTAGTGTTCGGCGGAACCGGGAATGAAAAGCAACGCATAGGCTTGAACAGGCGCGTCCACTGCCATGTGCGTGTAGGCGAGAGGTTCTTTTTGGTCCAACGTGAACTGCCGGTAGAACTCACCGGCGTCTTTTTCGTTAATCTGTTGTGTGGATTGGCGCCACAAAGCGGATTGGCGATTGACCTGCTCGTTAGATTCTCCTACGTATACAGGGAAGGGTACATAGTCACTATGCTGCCGGATGATATCACGCAACCGGCTTTCATCGGTGAACTCGTTCGCTTGCACATTCAAATGGACAGTGATGGTCGTTCCGCGGTCTGATTTCTCATAAGCGCTGATCGTATAGGATTCTTTTCCGTCTGATATCCAAATATGAGCCGGCTCATTTTTCAAAAAAGAACGGGAAGCGACTTCCACTTTCTCTGCCACCATAAACACGGAATAGAACCCAACCCCGAACTGACCGATGATATTAGAAAGGTCGTTATTCTCCTGCTGACTGGCAGCCTGCATAAAGGCTTTTGCTCCCGAGTGGGCAATGGTTCCCAGGTTTACTTCCATTTCCTCCCGGGTCATGCCGGTTCCGGTATCCCGAATGGTAAGCGTGCGCGCTGTTTTATCGGTTGTTATCCATATCCCCGGTTCTGCTTCTGCATCCAGGACATCACGGTTGGTCAGCATTTCGAAATTCATTCGGGTCAGGGCATCGGACGCATTGGAAATGAGCTCGCGAAGGAATATTTCATGATCTGTATATAACGAGTGGATCAAAATATCCAATAATTGCCGGGTTTCAGCTCGAAAAGACATGGGTGTGGGTGTTTCTGATTTTGCACTCATAATGGTTTTCCCCTTTGGTTCAGGATTAACATGGATATTGTAGACGAAAAATATATGAGTTGCATTAACAGCCGTCCAAATGCCCAATGTTTTCTCATTTCAAGATGGATAATTTGACTGTACAATTCCTACCGGAGATTATGGAAAATGGAACCCCAGACCTTTAATGAAAAAAAATGGAATACGTCCCTGATCGAATTCTGCCAGCAATTGGTACGTACCCGCAGTTTTTCGGGAGAAGAGGGTGCACTGGCGAAGATCATCGAACGTCAAATGACTTCCCTGGATTTTGATATTGTAACCATCGACCGATGGGGAAATGTGATCGGGCAGGTGGGGAATGGCAAAAGATCACTATTGTTTGATTCTCACATGGATACGGTCCAGGTTCATGACGCGGAATTATGGGATGAACCACCTTTCAGCGGCACTGTCAAAGAAGGGTATCTTTGGGGGCGTGGATCGGTGGATATGAAATCTGGCCTGGCGGCATCTGTTTACGCAGCTGCGGCGGCAAAAAACCACGGTTGGCTTGACGGTAAAACAGTTTTTATTGTTTGTTCCACTTTGGAAGAAGATTGCGACGGTGAAGGGTTGAAGTACGCGATGGAAACGATTGGCAGAAAACCGGATTATGGTGTGATCTGTGAGCCGTCTTCCAATGTGATCTCAACCGGGCATAAAGGAAAGGCGCAAATTATTGTCACCGCGCGCGGTGTTTCTGCGCATGGTTCTGCTCCTGAAAAAGGGAAGAACGCAGTCTATGAAATGGCAGAGATCATTCAGCGTGTTGAGAGGACAAATCTGGATTTGATGAAAAATCCAGGTCGTCATGGCACTCTGGTCCTGTCTGATATTTCAAGTACGGCTGTGTCGTTGAATGCTGTACCGTCAGAATGCCGGATTTACCTGGACAGGCGTATGGTGGTGGGTGAGACCGAGCAGACGATCCACGATGAGATGGACCGGATCATTGCCGGAAAAGATGCTTACTGGGAGATTGATACCATGCGACGGCATACATGGACAGGTGAATCAGTCACATACCGGCCTTTGCATCCTGCCTGGGAGATAGACCGGGAACATGATCTGGCAAAAGCATTCACCGGCGCGTATGGTGATGTCTATGGCATTGAGCCGAATTCCTTTGACTACTGGGATTTCAGTACAGATGCCGTGGCACTGATATCTCATCAGATACCAGTCATTGGATTTGGGCCTGGTGAGCATAAGCTCGCCCATATGCGTAACGAGAAATGTGCTGTATCGCAAATTTTGGAAGCCTGTGCCGTTTATTCCAATGCGATCCGACGATTGGCCCAATGATCGAAGCCATTTACAAGATCATTCCTATTTTGGCGCCATTGGCATTGGATTATTCCCTGTTACGATTAAAAACAAAATCAGGAATTATCTGGATTCTGTCGGCCTGGTTGGCCGTATCCATAACCGGCTTTTTCTTCCTAACAGGTGGATGGTTTATTTTCAGCCAACACCTGCGGACGGTTATAGCCGGTGTTTGTGCGCTATGCGTGATTATCTCCCTGTTACGACTTCCACGAAATACCTGGACGTTGGAGGCATTGCGTACCACTGATTTATCCGAAGTTTTCGGTAATCTGCTGCCTGCGTTGATCATGACATTCTTAACAATGAACGCGTGGATGGGACAATCGGCTCCCGAAAGCGGGATATCTCTTCAATTTCCACTCAAAGGTGATAACTATCTATTCGTCCAGGCTGGGGCATCCGGACTGGTCAATCACCATTACGGTGCTGGATCACAGAAATTCGCGCAGGATATTGTGCAGCTAAACCCGTTAGGCAGGAGCTCAAACAGGTTTTCCCCGTCAGAACCCGATGACTATGTCATTTTTGGTCAACCGGTGTACAGCCCGTGTAATGGTGTCGTTCACACAGTTGTGGATGGTCTGATGGATCTACCGACCGGTACACCGGGTGATGAGAAAAATGCCGCGGGAAACCATGTATACATAAAATGTGATAGTGATGATGTTTATGTTTTACTGGCACACCTTCAACAGAGAAGCATAGAAACTGCGACCGGCAATAAGGTAAAAAACGGTGAGATGGTCGCGCGGGTGGGAAATTCAGGAAACACAACAGAACCACATTTGCACATCCATGCCCGCCGTGGTGGCGACCTTACCGATCTGACTGATGGAACCGGAGTACCCATTTTCTACGAGGGATTTTTCTACAGCCGGAATGATCTTGTCACTTGGAAGTAAAATTTGACCTCGATAATCTTGGTATGTAAAATATGATCATGTTTATCGATTTTGGAGTATGAGATAATCGCATTGGGATTATTTGTAGTAATACATAATCTCCCTTTTTTTTCTATGTAAAGGAACTCTAAAACTTATGATTGACTGGTTTGTTGCACAACATCCGATAACTCAAGCTTTGTTGGGGACATTGTTTACCTGGTTCCTCACAGCAGCTGGTGCGGCTACAGTTTTTGCGTTTAGGTCGGTTAACAGGCGTGTTCTCGATTCGCTATTGGGTTTTGCTGCCGGTGTAATGATCGCGGCAAGCTACTGGTCATTGCTCGCGCCGGCCATTGAAATGTCCGAGGAAAACGGGGAATTGGCCTGGCTTCCTGCGACCGTAGGGTTTCTTCTGGGCGGTGCTTTCCTCTGGTCTGTGGATAAAGTATTACCACATTTGCATATCGGTTTCCCTATGGAGGAGGCAGAAGGTATAAAAACAAAGTGGCAGCGCAGTGTCCTGCTTGTTCTGGCAATAACGCTGCATAATTTTCCGGAAGGTCTGGCAGTGGGTGTTGCTTTTGGTGCCATCGCAGCCAACCTGCCTTCAGCAGATCTCTCGGGTGCTGTCGCGCTTGCCATCGGTATCGGGATTCAAAATTTCCCAGAGGGATTGGCTGTTTCAGCCCCTCTCCGCCGGGAGGGTTTGTCACGTTGGAAGAGTTTTTTGATGGGGCAGGCATCCGGTATTGTCGAACCCATTGCGGGGGTTCTTGGTGCGGCAGCGGTTATTTTCATGAGGCCTATCCTGCCATACGCGCTGGCATTTGCAGCGGGTGCCATGATCTATGTTGTTGTCGAAGAACTGATTCCAGAGGCCCAGTTGGATCACAAGGATACCCATCTGGCAACGATAGGTGTCATGCTTGGTTTCACTGTGATGATGATCCTGGACGTTGCCCTGGGGTGAAGAAATCCTGTTTGTAAAATCGATGCAAAATACCTGTCATGTTCTTGACAGGTATTTTTTCTGGTTGTATATTCATTATTAAACCGACGGTCGGTTTATTGAGGATACCTATGGCCAGAGTGATTGACGAAGCAACGCGGTCAGCCAAGAAGAACGAAATCTTGGATTGCGCCCAACAAATGATCTATACCAAAGGGTATGAAAAAATGTCCATTCAGGACATCATTAATGAAATTGGTATATCAAAAGGCGCATTCTTTCACTATTTTCCCTCAAAAGCCGCCCTTCTGGAATCCCTGCTAACACGAACCAATCAACAGGGTATGCAAGTTGTTACCCCCATCGCAAAAGATCCTTCCATTCCACCGGATAAGAAACTGGAAATGATCATACAGGCCGGAATGCAATGGAAAGCCGGTCAGAAACCCTTTATGATGGCCATACTCAAAGCCTGGTATTCAGATGAAAACGCGCTCGTACGACAGAAGATGATGGCGGAGTCGAGTTTCACATTCGGTGATTTGTTGATGCAGGTTTTTAAGGATGGTATCCAAAAGGGAGTTTTTCACACCAATCACCCGGAAATGGCCGGTAAGATCATCTTTTCTCTGATGATTCAGATGAGTGATTCCCTCGGGCATATTCTGTTAAGAGTCAATTCAGATCCTCCCGGTGATAGGAAGACCGCTATTCACGAAATTGAACAGGTGGTTTATTCCTATACAGACGCTGTTGAGAGGATCCTCGGAACAGAGCCTGGATCAGTCAGGATGATTGATATGGAGGCAATGAAGGACTGGCTTCCTGCATAGAGAGATGAACCACACTGTCATTGATGCTTTACTTTGAGCTTGTTTGAGCAGGAGTGTGATCATGAAATTGTATTTTACGATGGCCTGGCGGAATATCTGGCGGCACAAACGCCGGACGCTGATCGTTGTACTTTCAATCGCGATGAGCCTTGCCATGATGATGATTTATGATGGCTTGATGGTGGGTTTCAACGATGCCATCTATGCCAATGCCGTAAAGATACTTGGTGGAAATGTCCAGGTTCACGCCAATGGATACAGAATGAAAAATGGGAACAAACCCCTATTACCGCTGATCAATGATCAGGTTGTGGTCGAGACAGCCCGTTCCTTGCCCGAGGTGACAGTTGCTTCGCGGAGGATCAATACGGGGGGGATTATTACCAATCGAACCGGTGCTTTCTCTGTAACAATTACCGGCATTGAACCGGAAGTGGAACGGGCAGTCAGCCTGGTTTCTGCCAACATTACCGCAGGTCGTGACCTTTCCGCAGCTGACCAGGATATGATCCTGATTGGAAAAGGACTGGCGGAGGCAATGGAAGCGGGGGTCGGTGACAGGATCACTATGGCCGGCTCTGATGTACATAATAAGACGATTCAACGGACCATGACAATCGCCGGAATTTATGATGTTGGTTTGCCTGAGATCGAAAAAAAGACGGTCTATATCTCCCTGGAAGAGGCTGGATATCTTTTCGGTTTGGATGATCAGGCAACAGAGGTTGTTTTATTCCTTGAACAATTGGGGCAGGAAAACAAAGTGATCAGGGATTTGGAAAAAACGATCACGGGATATGAAGTTGATCCGTGGGTCAAAAATTTCCCAGAGATGAGCGCGACCATCGAACGGAAGAATGGCGTTATGGATGTGTTTGGTGTCATCATTCTGGCGATTGCCGGAATTGGAATTATGAATATGCTCCTGATGGCTGTATTCGAACGCACCCGTGAGATCGGCATCTTGGGAGCTCTGGGAATCAAACCGCGCCAGATCGGCTGGATGTTTATCCTGGAAGGCGCCTTGATGGGATTGGTGGGTTTGATCGCAGGAGTGGCACTCGGTTTGTTGATCAACAGTATCTTCAGAAATGTTGGTTTTGATTACAGTGAATTTGCCAGCATGACGGAATACACCGCGCTGATTAAAGGACGGGTTTATTCAACCCTGGGCCTGGAAAAGATCTGGCAGCGGGTGATCACTGTTCTGGTCATTGCGGTGCTTTCATCACTTTACCCGGCACGGACGGCTGCTTCAAAAGAGCCGGCTGCCGCTTTGCATACAGTGTGAGGCCAATATGACACAGATAATAAAAATGGCTTATCGAGATCTTTTGCGTAACAAACGGCGCTCCTTCTTTTCATCTCTCGCGCTGGGTATTGGGTTGGCGCTTCTGCTACTAATGGCATCGGTCATATCCGGCGAAATGCGGTATTCCATGGAAACGGCCGTAAAGCTGCAGAGCGGGCATCTTCAAGTCAGGGCAAAAACATATGATGAGGTCAAAAACAGCCTGGCATTTGAGGATTTAATATCCGATCCGGAAGAGGTGGCATCCCGCATAAAATCGCTGGAACAGGTGGATGAAGCTACGCCCCGGTTGATCGCCAGCGGCATTATTGCCAATAAGAACGAGACCAACGGGATCCGGCTGTTTGGCATAGATCCGTCATCTTCTGCCAATAAAGCATTCCAGGAGGAAATACTCTCCGGTGAATTTATCAAACCGGATGACCGCTCGGGTATCATGATCGGCCACGCGCTGGCAGACAAGATGAATCTGGTGACCGGAGACACGGTAAATGTGATGGCAAATACGTCCAACGGCGACGTTGACCAGCAGATGTTTACCATACGTGGAATTTTTACAACCCGCACACCGTCTTTTGATGATTACACCGTTCTCCTCCCCATAGAAAAGGCAAGGGCGCTGACAAAAACAGAAGGCCGGGCAAGTCTGATCTATGTGTTGCTGCATGACGCCGAACAGGCGGATATTGTGCGTAACGCTCTCCAGACGGATCAATTGGATATTGTTACCTATCTGGAAATGAATGACTTGATCTTGCAAATGGAGGAATTCTCACGCAGTTACATGGTGGTGATCTACCTCATCGTACTGGCAATAACCGCGACGGTCATTGTCAATACCCTGATCATGTCTGTATTCGAGCGTACTCGAGAGATCGGTATCCTCTCTGCCATCGGTATGAAGGGTCCACAGATCATGTCAATGTTCTTTTTTGAATCCAGTTTCCTCGCGATTGGGGGCATCATTGCCGGTTTGATCATCGGCGGTTTGATGGTCTATTACGCGTCAACCGTAGGGTTCTATTTTGGTGATGTGGGGTCAACCGGACTGATGATCGGGGAGCGGATCTACGCGTATATGCGAATCAACGATGCGGTTATGTTGACAATCATTGCTTTTATTGTTGCCCTTCTGGCAGCTTTATATCCGGCCATCATGGCAGCCCGGTTGGAACCGGTTGAAGCCATGCGCGGTGGAAAGAACTAGAGGAGTTCATCATGGAAGTCGTAAAAACCGAAAATGTGACCCGTGTCTATAAGATCGGGAATGTCGAAACAAATGCCCTGCAGGGTGTCAATCTTAGTGTTCAATCCGGTGAATTTAGTGCACTGATCGGACCGTCGGGCTCCGGGAAAACGACCTTGCTCCAGCTCATTGGCTGCCTGGACCAACCTACCAGCGGCAAGGTGTATGTCAATGGCAAGGATGTGACCAATTTGAACCGCGATCAACGGGCGGATATCCGCGCTGCATCGCTCGGCTTTGTATTTCAATTCTTCGCGCTTATTCCTACGTTGACAGCCTATGAGAACATAGAAATGCCCTTATTGCTAGCCGGAAGAGGGGCAGCAGAGAGAGCCGATCGGGTAAAGTATCTTCTGGAAATGGTTGATCTCTCTTACCGCGCAAATAACCGCCCTGACCAGTTGAGCGGTGGACAGCAGCAGAGGGTGGCTGTTGCCCGCGCGTTGGCAACAAACCCGGCGTTGATCCTGGCGGATGAACCAACCGCCAACCTGGATACACCAAACGGCAAGCAGGTCATGGAGGTAATGACTCGTCTAAACAAAGAGACCGGTGTGACCTTTATATTTGCCACTCATGATCCAAGGGTAATCCAATACGCCCGCCGTGTCGTAACTTTACAGGACGGTCGGATTGTAAATGATGAAATGACCGGGAAAGCGGAAGCCGCACAAAAAAAATGACAAAGAACCTCATTTTTCTGTTGATCTTCTCACTGTTAATGGCTGGCTGCGGAAATAGCTCAGCCACTCCCATCCCTACGGTTTCACTCGATTCCGGGCAGACACGGGAGGTTCAGGAAACCGTAGTCACAGAAGACCCAATTCCGGATGAAGATGATAACCCCGCGGGCATTGGCGGTGTGACGGCCTCTGGAGTGGTTGTATCGGTAAACCAGGCTACATTTGTGGCCAGCAGCAGTGGTTCTGTTCAGGATGTGAGAACGTTTGTCGGGGCAGACGTAAAGGAAGGCGAAATACTTGTCTTACTGGCGGGGCGCGAGAAAATGCAGGCTGCTCTTGAGGCAGCCCGTCTCGAATTACTTTCCGCGGAACAGGCACTTAACGCTGTGAACCGTGACGCGGATAAAGTCCGCGCCGGCGCCCAGGTACGCCTGGCAGAAGCGAAAAAAGCCCTGGACGATGCCATCAAACGGCGGGAATATCGGAATTTCCGCAATGGGTCAGAAAGCTCCATAAACGAAGCACGGGCGGATTTCATTCTGGCGAAAGACAATCTGGAAAAAGCCAGTGATGCCTATGGTTATTTCGTCGATCTGGATGATGATAACGTCAACAAAGCCGGCGCGCTGACCGCCCTGGCTGCTGCCCAGAAAGCCTATGACCGGGCTGTGGCGAACCTGAACTACCTGACCGGAATGCCTGCTGACCTGGATGTTGAGCAGGCGGAGGCAGACCTGCAGGCTGCCAAAGCGGAAGTGGCTGATGCCGAGAAAGCGTTCGAGCGGGTAAAAAATGGACCAGACCCTGAAACAATCGCGCTGGCCGAAGCCCGGGTGAGCAACGCGAAGGCCCAGGTACTCTCCAGTCAAAGCGCCCTGGATGAGATGGAGATAAAGGCTCCGTTCGATGGCACAATCGGCCGACTCAATGTGCATTCCGGCGATTGGGTCACACCGGGACAGATGATCCTGGCGATGGTCGATCTGGAACATCTGCGGGTGGAGACTACCGACCTCAGCGAACGCGATGTGGTCAAGGTTCGCGGGGGGGAACCGGTCACGGTGTACGTGAAGGCGCTTGATAAAGATATCTCAGGCGCGGTGGCTGATATCGCGCCAATGGCCGACGCACTGGGCGGGGATGTGGTCTATCAGACGATCATCTCGCTGGATGAGATACCGGAAGGATTGCTGCCGGGTATGAGCGTTGACGTACGGTATGAATAATATGAATTGACGGTTTATGGCAAACAGGATCCTCTAAAAAGGGGATCCTGTTTTTTTCGTTCAAGAGCGGTTTTTTATTTTTCGCCCGGGGTAAAGAGAACCACCTTATTGCGGCCTGATTCCTTGGCCTGATACAACGCTTCATCAGCCCGCGAGAGGATATGGTCATTATCCGCGCCATGATCCGGGAAGACCGCGATACCAATTGAAATGGAAATATTGAACCCGTTCCCATTAAATTTCATTTGCATATCGCTGATTTTTTTGCGCAAATCTTCCGCTTTTTTTAACGCGTCTTCCGCGGTGGTGTCGGGAAGGATGACCATGAATTCTTCTCCGCCGTAACGGGTGACAATATCACTCTGGCGGAAATGAGAGAGCAGCGTTTGGGAAACCAGCTTCAAGGCATGATCTCCGGCCTGATGTCCGTAGGTGTCATTGACTGTCTTGAAATGGTCAATATCCATCAACAGGAAGGAGATGGGATGTCCTGAGCGTTCAGATCGGTTGTATTCCGCTGGTAATCTTTCTGTCAGGTAATGCCGGTTGAAGAGACCGGTCAAGGCGTCATGGATGGCCAATTCCCGAACTTCTTTTTCCAGTTTGGTAATAGCTTCCAGCTTAAGTTTTAATTCGGCATTGGCCTGATTTAATTGTTCCCTTGATTCTTCCAATTCGCGGGTCCGTTCATCGACGTGCTTTTCCAATTCAATATTTCTGGATTGAACAGTTTTGGTCCGTAAATGCACAAGACAAAACACGAATAATACTCCGCCGATCCCAGCGAGCAGGGTAAACCACCAGGTTTTCCACCAGGGTGGGTGGATGACGATCTTGAGTGTGCGGATATCGTCACTCCAGATACTATCGTTGTTGGCGGCGCGCACCATGAATGTGTAATCACCGGGAGGAAGATTCGTATAGGTTACTTCATTCCTGGTACGGGGTGGTGACCAGTCCCGGTCAAAACCCTCCATTTTGTATTGATACTGGTTCTTGAAAGAGAGCTGATAGCTTAATGCGGCAAATCTGATGGTTATGACGGATTGGTCGTGATCAAGCACGATATCCTGGGTGCTTTCGATCGTGCCGGGGAGTACTTCGCTTCCGGCGGATATATTCTGGTTGAACAATTCGAAACCGGTGAGCGCCACCGGCGGATGGTATGGATTCTGGGTAATACTATCCGGATTGAAGAAGGTCAGTCCGTTGGAGCCGCCAAAGAATATTTCACCATCCGGTCCACGGCTTGAGCTTGAAATCTCGAACAGGTCTCCCTGCAGGCCGTCACGTACGCTGAAATTTTCAAATGTCTCTTTATCAATACTGAAATGACTGATCCCCTTACCGGTACTGATCCAGAGGTCCTTGCCGTTTCCGGGTTGAATCCCGACAATGGTGTCACTTGGCAGTCCATCCTTTGTGGTGAAGTTATGCCATTTGTCAGCCGCTATATCGTACCCGCTCAAGCCGTTGGAAGTTCCGGCCCAGATAATCCCGGCTTTTTCATCAAGGTATAACGCGAAAACGGCATCGTCCAGGATACTGTTCGGGTTGGATGGATCGCTGCGGTGGTGGGTGAACTGACCGGTATCCGGATCAAGAAGCTCCAACCCACCGCGGGCCGTCGCGATCCAAACCTGGCCGGATGGATCCACAGCCAGATCATAGACTGTATCCTCTGTTAGGGAATTTTGATTTTTGTGATCATTCTTGTAGTTCTGTTCAACCAGGCCGGTGTCCGTGTTGAACAGATCCAACCCAAATCCCAGAGTCCCGATCCAAAGGTGGTTGGGTCCGGCCGGCGCGATTTTGGTGAGGAAGTTGCTGCTTAATAAACCCTCTGTGTCCAATATCGAACGATAGACGAAGAATTTCCCCGTGTTCGGGTCCATCCGGTTCAATCCGCCACCGGACGTGGTTAACCAGAGGTAGCCTTTTCGATCGCGGTAGATATGTTGTATCTTGTCAATGGAGAGACTTTCAGGGTCATTGGGGTCGTTCCGGTAGATGGTCATCCGGTTGGTCGTGCGCTCATACCGGTTCAATCCACCCCCAAAAGTTCCGATCCAAATAATGCCATCTTCTTCGGCCAGGATACTGTAAACGTTGTTGGAACTGAGTGTATTCGGATTGCCGGGAATACTACGGTACAGGCCAAACCGCTGGAATGAAGGATACAGTTTATTCACTCCGCCATACCGGCTGGTGATCCACAGAACACCGGAGCGGTCTTCGGCCATCCAGTAGAGGTCGTTATTGCTGACCGTGGACGGATCGTTGGGATTGTGCTGAAATGAACGGAAAAGGCCGGTGTCACGGTCAAACAGGTTCAAACCGCCATTTTCCGTGACGATCCAAAAGTTGCCGGACCTATCCTCGAAGAGGTTCCAGATGCGGTCATTGCTCAATGTTTTTGGATCATGCGGATCATGGCGGTATGCTGTAAAGGTGCCGGTTTCCCGATCAAAATGGTTCAACCCGCCGCCCCGTGTGCCTACCCAGAATTCCCCCTGTTTGTCTTCGATCATTGCCCATACATTATTGTGACTGATGCTTTCCGGGTTTTCGGGATCGTTTGTGAAAATCGTGAAATCATCTGTTTCGGGGTCGTAACGGTTCAAACCGCTGCGTGTGCCCAGCCAGATCGTGCCGCTGCCATCCTGATAAATGCGGTAGACCACGGCCCCGGCCAGTGCCCGCGGATTATCCGGATCGATCTCATAGTTCTTAAATACACCTGTGTTCCGATCCAACACACTTAATCCCCCGCGTGTGCCGATCCAAATCCGGCCGTCCTGCGCTTCCATCAACGACCAGATGCTGTTATCGATCAGACTGTTGGTGTTGCCTTCCTCTTTTTTGTACATACTGAATTGGCCGGTCGCCGGGTCATATACGTTCAAACCGCCGGGGTCGGTGCCTATCCAGATGAGTCCGTCTGATGATTCGATCAACGCGAATGTGTTATTGTTGCTCAGGCTGTTGGGGTTGTCAACGTCGTGTCTGAAGGTGGTGAACGTGTTTCCGTCATAACGTGCAAGACCGTTGGCCGTGGCAAACCACATAAAACCCTGACGGTCCTGCATAACCGACAGAACCGTGGCGTGCGGGAGGCCGTCTTCGACAGCCAATCGTTCGAATCGCAGGTCACCGGTGAAAAGGTCCCTGTTGATTTCGTTGGACGCCTGTAAGGATTGAGCATTTCCGGGGAAAAGGACAAGAACAATGGTGACCAGTAAACCAATGATGACAGGACGAGCAGGTTTCATACGTACCAGCCTATTCAATTTGATGGTGTTTGGGTTGCTGTTTCCCCCAGTGCGCAAAACGGACGGTCCGGGGAATGACCTTGAACGAAAAAGTTAATATACCTGTGATTCATTCTACCTGATTCATCATAAAGAATGACAGTTTGGCTACAATTTTTATGCAATTTTTATCTGGTCAGCGGATGGTTAACCAGCCAAAATTCAACCGGCCGGGGCGGGAAGTGATACTGTCGTGTGGGAGTCGATTAATTGAAAACTGTTATCTAGAAACAGTACGTGATCATCCCAACCCGGGGAAGAAGTATTTCTTTTTCCCTTTGGACTTCTTTTCGTCCCAACTCTGCAACAGGCGCAGGGCTTCGGCTCCGGTACGACAGGCGCGTTCCTCGCCGCCGGCATCGTCCCATTTTCCGGTAAGGCGCTGGGCGATGACAGATGCCACAACCCCGGCGCGCAATTTGAATAGACGTGCCAGAGTCAACAGAGCGGCGGCTTCCATTTCAAAGTTCAACACACCCAGCCGGCGGATATCTTCGAAGAACGCGTCGTTGCCGGATAGTTTAAATCCGCCGAAAGCAGTGCGTCCCTGTCCGGCGTAAAAGGATGCTGAAGTGCAACCCGTGCCGACATGGTAACGGTACCCCAGGGTTTCGGCCGCTTCCACAAGCGCCATGGTAACTTCAAAGGAAGCTGCCGCTGGAAATTCCGGCATCACATACAACGGCGTTGTGCCATCCAGCCGGATACAGGCATCGTTGATGATCAGATCACCGCATTCGATGCCTTCCTGAATCCCTCCTGTCGTACCGACGCGGATGATGGTATGCGCCCCGGCTTCGGCGGCTTCCGTCAGTTTGTATTCCAGCGACGGGGCGCCGACACCGGAGGTCATGGCTGAGATCTTCGCGCCTTTGTATGCGCCGATGGCCGCGCGGTAGCCTCTTGACTGCGGGTAATCCTCCGCGCTGTCCCATTGTGCGGCCATCACACTGATACGGTCTGGATCACCGGGCATTAGCATGTAGCCGCTGTAATCCCGCAGTTTGCCGCGGATGGCGGCATCAACATCGCCGCCCAGTTCCGCGTCTGATAGCCCTTTGCGTCCATCTTCCACGTTTCGCGCCATGTTCACAATCCCTTCCGAAAAAGTTTACTAATTTTACACCCCGGTAAATCAGCATGAATTATTGTATGGGTGGACATTAATAGTTTGAGGTTTTTTAAGGAATTTATCATCTCTTTTATTGAAAATGACTGTTAAAGATATTTTCCAGTAAACCGATATATCTATTAGTCATGATGGGAGGAAAAAATGGACAACTCTGCTGATTTATCACAGGTAATCGCGATGCTAGAAAATTTCTACAGGAATGTTCTTAATAGAAAATATTGCGAATTCGAATTTAATTCGATGAATGAGGAAAATTTTAGAAAATGGTTGGATGGTTCCAATGGGCGTTATCTTGTCCGTCAACTAATAAAAAGAAAGTATCGGTTTTCTGATAAGGAGTTGGATCTATTAAAGATTAAAATCTTTTCTGATGGTTCCTCAATAGCATATCATTTTTTCATTTATGGATATAAATTTTCTTTTGATGAAATTTGTTATATGGGCAATCCAGTAGGTAAAGATGGAAAGACGATCGCTCACGTAATGGCATATTACGGTCATAAATTTTCAGTAGAGGAAATACTCGAATTAGGCAATCCAGTAAACAAATATGCAGGAACAATAGCTCACGAAATGGTTTGGAAGGGACATACATTTTCAGTAGAGCAAATACGAGAATTAGGGAATCCAGTAGATAAAAATGGAAGAACAATAGCACACGAAATGGCGAGGTACGGACAAAAATTTTCAGTAGAGGAAATACTCGAATTAGGTAATCCAGTAGATAAAGATGGAAGAACAATAGCACACAAAATGGCGAGTCACGGACATAAATTTTCAGTAGAGCAAATACGAGAATTAGGTAATCCGGTAGATGAAGATGGAAGAACAATAGCGCACGAAATGGCACAAAAAGGAGATAAATTTTCAGTAGAGGAAATACGAGAATTGGGCAATCCAAAAGATGCTGATGGAAGAACAATAG
>CAYUQJ010000001.1:0-1019492 GCA_964446955.1 uncultured Leptolinea sp. | reverse complement strand
CGCACGAAATGGCGAGTTACGTACATAAATTTTCATTAGAGGAAATACGAGAATTAGGTAATCCAGTAGATAAAGATGGAAGAACAATAGCGCACGAAATGGCGAGTTACGTACATAAATTTTCATTAGAGGAAATACGAGAATTGGGCAATCCAAAAGATAAAAATGGAAATACGATAGCTCACTTAATGGCACAAAAAGGACATAAATTTTCGGTAGGGCAAATACAAAAATTAGATAATCCCGTAAATAAAAATGGAACTACGATAGCTCACTTAATGGCACAAGAAGGACATAAATTTTCGGTAGAGCAAATACGAGAATTAGGTAATCCCGTAAATAAACATGGAACTACGATAGCTCACTTAATGGCACAAAAAGGACATAAATTTTCGGTAGGGCAAATACAAAAATTAGATAATCCCGTAAATAAAAATGGAACTACGATAGCTCACTTAATGGCACAAGAAGGACATAAATTTTCGGTAGAGCAAATACTAGAATTAGGTAATCCCGTAAATAAACATGGATTTTCAATAGCTCACGTGATGGCATATAAAGGACAAAAATTTTCAGTAGAGCAAATACGAGAATTAGGCAATCCAGTAGGTAAAGATGGAAAGACGATCGCTCACGTAATGGCATATTACGGTCATAAATTTTCAGTAGAGGAAATTCGAGAATTAGGCAATCCAGTAGATAAAAATGGAAATACGATAGCTTACTTAATGGCACAAAAAGGACATAAATTTTCGGTAGGGCAAATACAAAAATTAGATAATCCCGTAAATAAAAATGGAACTACGATAGCTCACTTAATGGCACAAGAAGGACATAAATTTTCGGTAGAGCAAATACGAGAATTAGGTAATCCCGTAAATAAACATGGATTTTCAATAGCTCACGTGATGGCTTCTAGAGGACATAAATTTCCGATAGATCAGATATTGTTATTAGGGAATTCAATGGATGATGAAGGCGATACGGTTACCGACTTGATGTGCAAGTTCGTAAAACCATTTACCATTGCTGAATTACGTGAGCTATCAAATTATGGGGATGTGAGCATTGCATTTCGAAATACGGTTTTGCACGCAGAGCAAATAGAGGAATTTACGTACGATCACCTGATTGAATTTGGTAATAATCCCGGGCAAAACGGTGTGCCAACTTCGCATATTCTGGCAAAAAAAGGGAAAATGTTCACCATGGACCAGATACTATCACTGGGTGATACTCGCCTGTATGATGGTATGACGATCTCACTGTGGATGGCAAAGAATGGGCACGCGTTTACTTTTGAAGAAATTCTCCAATTAAAAAATCCACCTGATTCGTTTGGTACAACACTTGCCCATCTGTCAATAACAAAAACTTACTTTTCTGTCGATGAATTAATTCAATTGGGAAACCCGGCTGATCATGATGGAGACACCGTAGCCCATTTGATGGCAAAAGCCGGGCAGGCCTTTACAGCTGATGAAATTTTCAAATTGGGGAATCCGGTCAATCATTATGGCGACTCAATTTTTTCTATTCTGAATCGAAAAGGGTACGACTTTCCACAGGGGAAACATGATGTAGATCGGAATGAGTTTTTCCTGTTGGAATCAGGGCTTGAACTCGATGTAAAGAATATGCAAACGATTAATGGACGTGAGTATTATTATTTTTGGATGAGCGACCTTTATGTTAATGGCATCCGGACAGTACGATGTAGCGACGGTCTAGCCCCTGAAAGGATCATTGTTGTTAATGAAGAAATGTTCAATCTTTTCAAGGAAAAAGTAATCTTCAATCGAAAAGCAAATCCGAAAGAAAAGTCAATTGAAGTATTTATAGAAAAATTGCTTATTCATATGTTTAACACACTAAGAAATGATCGCGAAATTCAGATTGAAGATTTTGATTACGAGGGGAATTATGGTTTCAATAAATCTTTTGATGAAAGTGAAAATGATTAAAAGCGGGTAGATAATTAGCATTATCAGCCATACCCTGGCTGTTGTTTTTTCATTCCTGTTCACACCCTGTACCGCTCCTTGATGGCCGGGATCAGGTATTCCCTGAAAGCGCGTTCACGGTCATATTCCGGCTGCCAGTTCCAGTCGCGGCGGGCGGCGCTGTCGTCCACGTCCTGAGGCCACGAGTCGACGATTCCCTGGCGGGCCAGATGCGGCTGGAAGTTGATCCGCGCATCGGAGAAATGCCGCAGGACGATCTCATGGAACTCGCCTGCCGTCATACTGAAACTGGTGATGTTGTACACCAGCTTGGTCAACGAGCCGCGCGGGGCAGCTTCCAGTTCCAGCAGGGAACGAATGGCATCAGGCATCATCATAAAGGGCAGGCGGGTGTCCTTGCGGACAAAACAGTTGTACTCTTCGCCGCGGGCGGCATGGTGCACCATCTCCGGTCCATAGTCGCTGGTGCCGCCGGTGGGGGTGGTCACCGCGCTGATGAGGCCGGGAAACCGCAGGCAGCGAAAGTCAATATTGTTGCGCGGTTTGTCGGCGGCCAACTGGCGGTAATGCCGGGTGTAATACCGGCCGAGGTGTTCGCAATACAACTTGTTGCAGCCGTACATGGTGAACGGTTCCAGGAATTGTTCTTCTTTTACCTTTTCCACCTGGTTCTTCTGCTCCAGGTTGGGAATGCCGTACGCGGCAATGGAGGACGGGTACAGGAATTTCACCGTCTTACCCTGCCAGGCAGCCTGTTCCACTGCCAGTCGCAGCAAATTCAATGTACCTTCCACGTTCACCCGGTGGGCGGTTTCGGGATTATATTCGGCTTTGGTAGACAGGATGGATGCCAGGTGGTAGATGGTGCGGATCTCATATTCGGCGACAAGGCGGCCGAGCAGCATATTATCAAGAATATCACCCTGGATAAATGGATGGCAAAATCCCCGCAAGGCTTCATCGATGGGTGTTACATCCAGCGCCACGATCTGCACATCGCCGCGCTGTCCGAGGTGGCTGATCAATCCGTGACCGATTTCGCCGTTCGCGCCTGTGATCAAGACAACTTCTTTTCGCATGGCCTGCTCCTGTTCCAAATTTTTTGAGACGGGATTACATGGAAAGTCATCTGAATCTACTGCAGATTTATTGTAGCAGGAAGAATCGCCGCTAGCGACTGACGGATGAACTGTCGAAAATCATGATCTGTTTTGACCGTAAAAAGTCCAGGACACGGGTCCGCACATCTTCCGGAGATAAGTTGTCCGTCATGATATAGAGATCGGCATGTTGACGGGCATGGGAGAGGCGGCGGTGCTGCTCGGCGTACTCCGCATCGGTCCAATTTAGATTTCGACGCCGGCAGGTTACGGCGTATGAGGCATCCAGAAAGATCAAAAGGTCGGGATTTGTAAGGCGTTTCCACATGGTGGGGACATAGGAGTGTTCCTGGGCAATATGGCGGAATTCGATATTGGCCATATTCAAACCGGCGATCAGGGTAGATTTGCCTGACGCACAGGGGCCGACGATGCCAATTTTCCATTTCTTTGCGGAGGTTTCGTCCATATTGCCTGTAATAAAAACCCGCCGGTTCAATCCGGCGGGCAGGGGTGAATATCAATTCATGTTCTGGTCATCTTCCATCGGGAAGCTTTCTCTCAGGAGCATACTTCCGGTTGCCCTGAATGGCAGCCGGACATTCATGCGGCGGATCTGATCTGTCTCGCGGGCCTGTACTTTTAGGACGACGATGCTCATATCATCATTGGGGCGTCCCTGATCCAGCCGGATGGCATGGTTCAACAACGTATCCGCGATCATCTGCGCGGTCGGGTCCTGTTCTTCGATCAGGCTGTTCAGCATCGGGCAGATATCAAATTGCTGCCCGTAGCGGTCTCCCGCGTAAAAGACACCGTCGGTGTACATCACGATGGTCACGCCGGCTTCCAGCGGAATTTCTGATATGGCAGGCCGGATATTGCGCGATGTGCCGATGGGTTTGCTTTCCGCGCTGAGGCATTCGATCTTGTCACGGGCGGCGACAAACACCGGTGTCGGGTTATTGCGGGCAATGACAATGGTTCCGGTTTGCAGGTCGGCAGAGAGAATATTCAAACATGCCGTGACTTTTCCATTGCGTTCAGTGAACAGGTGGTCGGACGCGGCACGCGCGGCGGCACCATCACGCACACCTTCTGCCAGCAGGCCAATCACCTTGCGCACGACCATGGAAGAGATGGCTTTTGCCCCGCGGCCGGATGTCTGCCCGTCCGCCAGAACTACGGATACACCACCGTTCGGACGCTCCACCACTTCGAGGGTGTCACCCGATTCTGAGATGGCATACTTGTTTGTCTTGGCTACCGCAACACTGATTTCCATAATTAAATGTATTCTAATACAAAGTGTCCCGAAAAGTAAGACAGGGTACTATACAGGTTGTGCAATGATGACCAGCAAACGGGCGTTCGGTCCGGCTATCCATTCCACATGTCCCAGAAAACCGCATTTACGCAGGGGTTCCTTCAAATAGGCTTGCAGTGATTCCTGGGCATGTCCGAAACCGAATAAAACGTAACCCAAACGGATCAATCTCTCATGCAAGGTCGCACCGGTGACTTCCGCTGTGGCCAGTATGATCATTTTCCCGCCCGGCCTTAGAACACGACGGACTTCATTTAGTGTGGCCGGTTCGAAGATATAAGACGCCGGAAAGGTGGCTGTTACCGTTTGGAACGCGCCTGACTGAATTGGGATGGACTGGCCAACCGCGCGAATAAGACGGCGGTCCTCTTCGCGAAGCAAACGGCTGCTGTGACGGAGCATTTGCGGACTTTCATCCAGCCCGACGGCAGGAATACCACGTTCCGCCGCTTGTTGAAGCAGGATGCCTTTTCCACACCCCATATCAAGCAAAGGACCTTTCGGGGCCAACCAACCGGCTGTTCTGATCCAATCGTTCCACTTTCCGGCGGAAACCAGCCAGGCGGCAAAATCGTAAATCCAGGAAAACTGGTGATAAAGAAGATCAAATCCCCAGAGGATGGTTCGTACCCACCATTTTTTCCACATGGTGCTGTAGTAATCGTTTATCGAAGAACCCGGTGTTTCCTTCATTTTCCCATTGTACATGCGGATCAGAAGATTTTGTCGGTCTTTGATTGATGCAAGTTGGAATATAATTTGTCAATTCTAAAACGCATTAACGCGGAAATGAGGTTATCATGCCAGGTTTTACACCAGGGCGCCGGTGGCAGCCAGCTTACTATGCTTTTCACAATGATTCCATCCCGAAGAAGATTCTGGCGGCGTTTGAGCGCTGGGTAAAAGGTCCATTGTTTGGATGCCGGATGTGCGGCAACTGCCTGTTGCAGGAGACCGCGTTCATCTGCCCGATGGAGTGTCCGAAAGGATTGCGCAACGGTCCCTGCGGCGGATCAACCGGCGAACACTGTTATGTGGACCCAACCCGTCCCTGCATCTGGTACAAGATCTACGAGCGGGCTGAAAAACTGGGCCGGACGGATAAACTGTTGGAAGTCCTACCGCCGTTGGATTGGGAGAAAGTGGGGACCGAACAATGGTGGGATCTGTTTGAGATATGGAAAAAGAAAGGTGGTTTGAGCGCCACCATAAAAGCGATTAAATCCAAAGACCGCATGGTGATCTTTGAACACTTTATGGAAGAATACCGTCAGCCGGATTGGTGGCAGGGCGATGATCAACCGCATCCCGCACCTCCGCATGAACCGGTGTCCTCGCTGGAAGAAAAGCTGGTCAATGGTCAATTTGTTGTGACCGCAGAAGTTGCCCCGCCAATCTCGGCGACAGCCGTCGACCTGGTGAAGAAAGTGACCATGTTGAAAGATTACGTAGACGCGGTCAATTTTACGGACAATCCGTCAGCCACATCCCGCATGTCCCCTCTGGCATCATCCACTCTGTGTTTGCAAAATGGTGTTGAGCCGATTATGCAGATTGCGGCTCGCGATTCCAACCGGATGGGCGTGCAATCATTAATTCTTGGTGCAGCCGCCCTGGGCATTCGGAATGTCCTATGCCTGACCGGAGATCACGCGCGGTTAGGGCCTGAACCACACAGCCGGATGGATATTTGGGATCTGGATTCGATCCAGATGATCTGGTTATTACGCCGAATGCGCGATGAAGGGAAGTTTCTGGATCAACGGGATATTAAAACACCGCCGTCATTATTCATCGGAGCAGCGAGCTCGCCCAATTCATCCGAACAACGCTTCCAGGTGATCAGGGAAACCAAGAAAGTGAATGCCGGGGCGCAATATTTTCAAACCAATCTGATCTACGATGTGGATTCGTTCAAAACCTATCTGGACATGCTGGATAAAGCCGGTTTGCTTGGAAGGGCGTATATTCTGGCTGGCATAACCCCGATACGCAGTGTAAAGGCTGCTTATATGATGAGAAATGTGCCGGGTGTAAAAATTCCCGACTCGCTTATCGAACGTATGGAAAAATCGGCGGATCCCAAAGAGGAAGGTATTCAGATCGGGTTGGAACTGGTTGAACAGATTAAAGCTCTTCCAGTACATGGAATTCACTTTATGGCGGTTGGCTGGGAGAGTATTGTTCCCCGCATGATAGAGGAGAGCGGATTACAATCTCTGCGTTTGGGAAAAATGATGTCGTCATGATTCTTCGATGTTTCCGGTCATTTTAGGCTTTCCTTGACATAACCGGAACACGGCGGGTATAATCTGTCTGTTAATTTTTGGTTACAACGACTTGATCAAGCAGGAGCAAGAAAATGGGTCCACTTCCAAAACGGAAACTTTCCAAAGGCCGCCGCGACCGCCGTCGCGCGCAGGACTCTCTCGAGAGCCTCAACCTCACACAGTGCAGCAACTGTGGTGAGATGCGCCTTCCCCACACGGTATGCCCCAATTGCGGGTACTACAAAGGCCGTGAGGTTATTGCTGTATCAAAAGAAGAAAAAGCAAAGTAATATCCGGCTGAAAATGCCACCGGGCTGCGAAAGCAGCCCGGTTTTTTTGTTTTTCGCTCAGATCTCAATCTGAAGGATCGGATTCGTAATCCGGATCGCCAGATATTCGTTCATCAGGTGTGACGGTTTTATCCCTGGGGTTAAAAAAGTAAGGTTGAAATTGTGCCAGCAAGCGTCCTGGAAGACTTCCGTGGATGATTGCACCGGTGCGCTCCTGTTCAAATCGTTCCACCTGTCCCATATCATGAAACAATGAGATCAGATGGCCTTCCTGGAAGGGGAGGCGGACAACCACAGGGATATACTGTTCAAACAAAACCTTCTCGATCAATGCAGTCAATTCCGGAATGCCTGCACCTGATCGGGCGGAGATCAATGCTGAATTGGGTAACGCCTTAACTGATTCCTCACCATAATTCAAGTCTTCAAGCTGGTCCATTTTGTTGAATACGGTGATCACAGGGATATGATCAGCTTTTATCTCTTTAAGAGTTTGCTGTACAGATTCCCACTGGGCAAGAGCGTTGGTGTGGGTGATATCAACCACGTGGATCAGTAGATCTGATTCCGAAATCTCTTCCAGTGTAGCCCGGAATGCGGCAACAAGCTGGGTTGGGAGTTTTTGAATAAAGCCGACTGTGTCGGTTAGCAGAGTCAGGTGACCGCCAGGGAGATTGATCCGTCGGGTGGTTGGATCCAGTGTGGCGAAAAGCTGGTCGGCCACATAAACATCACTGCGGGAAAGGCGGTTGAGAAGGGTTGATTTGCCAGCATTCGTGTAGCCAACAAGTGCGACGATTGGGATAAGCGACCGTTTTCTCTGGGCACGATACCGTTCACGATGAGCCCGTACCTTTTCAAGGTCTGTTTTAAGGCGGGCGATCTTCTTGTTGATCTCACGCCGGTCAACTTCCAGCTGGGTTTCACCGGGGCCGCGCAAACCGACCCCTCCCACACTTCCGGAACGGCCTCCGCCGCCGCCTGCCTGTCGCGCCAGATGTGTCCAGGCACGGGTCAGGCGTGGAAGCCGGTATTCGTACTGGGCCAATTCAACCTGAAGAGCACCTTCACGGGTTTGGGCGTGCTGGGCAAATATATCGAGGATCAGGGCTGTACGATCGAGCAGCTGTACTTTGCTGCCCAATTTTTCTTCGAGTTCTCGTTGGTGGGTTGGTGATAATTCATTATCGAAAATAACTACATCCGCCAGACTGTTTTCAACCAGGGCAATGATCTCGGTGATCTTGCCTGAACCAATAAACGTTCCGGGATGAATGCGGTCTATGCGCTGGGTGGTATGGCCGATGACCTCGATCCCTGCTGTATCCGCAAGGAGTGCCAGTTCTTCCAGGGAATCATCCAGGGATAAAATCCCCGGTTGACCTTTGATCTCCACCCCAACTAAAAAAGCCCGCTGACGCGGCGGTTTTGTGGGTTCTGGTTTTCGTTTTGACATAACCTAAGCTTTTTTCATCCAGGTCTTAATCCTGTCCAGAGCGGATCTGACCTCAGGTGTTGATGTTCCCAGGGACACCCGGATAAAACCTTCCCCGTGCTTGCCGTACACGATACCCGGGGTAAGACTCACACCGGTTTCTTCCAGTAATTTGTCACAAAATGCAATGGAATCATCCATTCCGGAGGGAAGATGAGCCCAGACGTAAATGGCGGCATCGGGATTGTCTATTTCAAATCCACAAGACCTTAGGCCGCTCACTACAATATCGCGCCGTTCAAGGTAGATATCGTTGCGTTCCTGGATCCATTCCTGGTCAGATTCAAGAGCATGAATGCCGGCGGCCAATATCGGGTTAAATTGCGAACTGTCCATCTGACTTTTGTACGTGTTCAAGTAGCCGATCACTTCGGCATTTCCAACCGCCATACCGATCCGCCAACCTGCCATATTGTACGTCTTGGACAATGAATTAAATTCCACGCTTACATCACGCGATCCATCGACTTGAAGGATGGATGGAGCAACATATCCGCCAAAACAAATATCCACGTACGGTGCGTCGTGGGCAATAAGAAGATGATGATCGTGGGCAAACCGAACCGCTTTCTCGAAGAATGATAGCGGGGCGATCGCTCCGGTTGGATTGTTGGGATAGTTTAACCAGAGCAGTTTGGCTTTCTCAAGAATTTTATCTGGAATGGAATTGAGATCAGGGAGATATCCATTTTCCGCCAGAAGCGGCAGATCATACAGTTCCGCCCCAGCGATCTTTCCCCCCTGACGATAAGCAGGGTAACCAGGATCAGGAACGATGGAGATATCCCCGGGATTCAGAATAACCTGACTGAGGTTAAAGATGCCCTCCTTGGAACCGACCAGAGCCAGAACCTCGCCTACGGGATCCAATGTAACATTGAAACGTTTTAGGTAATAGTCGGCACAGGCATTCCGAAATTGGAGAGTGCCTCCAATGGCTGAATAACCATGTTGATGGGGATTGCGTGCGTTTTCCACCAGAACATTGATAATGTCATCGGTAGGTGGCAGGTCCGGTGAACCCATGTCCAGACGAATAATGGGAACCCCCTTCTTTTTCAGGTCATTGATCTTCTGGTTTAATGAAGCAAAGAAATACGGTTTGAAACCGGCAATTCGTTGCGCGGGTTGGATATAATTCATGAGAACCTTCGTTAGTTGTTTTTTGTGGGTTAATTTTACACTGTGTCTTACAGAATAGGAGTATCTTTTGACCTGGAATTTGCATGGAACACACGCTCAGGAAGGTGACCTGGTAGAGCTTGTAGGATTAAGCCACAAGCATTTTATCATTCTGTTAAAAACTGGCGGGGAATTGCATACCCACCGGGGGATAGTCTATCACAAGGACCTGATTGGGACTGCCTGGGGAAGTCAGATTTTTTCCCATTCCGGCAGTCCATTTTTTATGCTCCAACCGGCTTTGAATGATCTGCTGCGCTCCGTTCCCCGCAGAACCCAGATCATGTATCCCAAAGAGATCGGGTATATCCTGGTCGCGCTTGGAATAGGCCCCGGGCAGCATGTGATCGAAGCCGGAACTGGATCAGGCGCGTTGACTACTGCCCTTGCCTATGCGGTCGGGTCAACGGGAAAGGTTATCAGTTATGAGGCGCGGCCAGAAATGCAGGAAGTCGCCCGAAAAAACCTGGAACGGTTTGGACTTGCAGAGAGGGTTGATTTTAAAATTGGGAATATTGGTGACGGTTTTTCGGAAACAGGTATAGACGCATTATTTTTGGATGTTGCCAATTCCTATGATTACATCCGCCAGGTTCGGGCAGCGCTTAAACCAGGCGGTTTCTTCGGGAGTATTCTTCCCACAACAAACCAGGTATCCAAGCTGCTTTACGCATTAAGGCAGGAGGATTTTGCTTTTACGGAAGTCCTTGAGATCATGTTACGGTTCTATAAACCGGAGCCAGACAAGTTACGCCCGACTGACAGAATGGTTGCCCATACCGGGTATTTGATCTTCTCGCGTCCGGTTTTGATTGATCATTCACTGGATGAAGGGAATGATTTGATCAAAGAGGGATGGGAATCCGATAACGGGATGTAGATTCACAGGAGAATGATATGTTTCGTAGAAGAATACCTTTGCGCCCGCCACCGGCTGGAAGATTGGTTCAACCCAAAAACCCGATAGCTTTGAAATTTCTTGAAGCAGCTAACCGGGCTTTTGTGTCGGGGGATTATGCTGAGGCGGCAGCTCTGTTTACGCGTATATCACACAGAGGGTTGATGCAGGGTAGGCCCAGGGCTGTTAACTGGTTGATCAAAGCAGGACAGGCGAATACGCTCAATGGTGCCGTAAGTCAGGGAATTGATCAACTAGTCAGAGGATTTGAAATATTGCGTGAACAGGGAAGGTTGGAAGATCTGACATGGTTTATTGACCGGACCGTAAATCTATTTGAGGAAAATGGATTGACCGTTGAAGCCGGGAAGATACGAGATTGGTCGAATGTTGGTCAAAACGAGGCGAAATTTGCCGTGAGGGATACCCAAGTCAGACCAGGGAGACTTCCATCCACGTGTCCTTCTTGTGGTGCACCGGTTCACCCTGCTACTGTTGAGCCGGTAGAAAACGGGCAGACGGCCTGTGGATACTGCGGTGTGATCCTTCCTGATGAATAGACATATGCTATAAACATAACGAATGAATAAAGATACTATCACTCAATTATTATCCATTTCAGATCCGGTTCAAGAGACTCCCCCGGGTAAATGGAAGAGAGCCTCTGTTCTGAGTTTGTTCGTATCGGATAAGACGGGGTTTGAATTGCTCTTTACCAGGCGCACGGATCATGTGATTGATCATAAGGGGCAGGTATCTTTTCCCGGCGGCGCAGTTGAACCGAATGATGCCAGTCTCGAAATCGCTGCTCTTAGAGAGGCCGATGAAGAGGTGGGTTTAAAACCGGAAAAAGTGAAAATACTGGGACGGTCTTCAGATCTTTTTACTGGCTCCGGTTGGTGGATCACCCCGGTTGTTGGCTGGTGCAGCGATTTGGAAGGTTTGACACCCAACCCGGCAGAAGTATCACGGATATTTACCATTCCTGTTCATTGGCTGGCGAATCCAGATAACTGGGAATACCGGACATTTTCTCAGAACGGCGTAATGCGAACAAATGTGATCTACTATAAGACATATGATAATGAGCTTCTCTGGGGAATAACTGCCCAATTAGTGCATGAGTTGCTAAAAAAGATCCAGTTAATGAATAAATAAAAAACACCCCTGCCGGTTTTCCGGCAGGGGCGTAGTTATCAACGAGGAGATTACTCTTCTCCCTCTTCTTCCTTCTTGCCTTTTTCGATGATCTCGGGTTCGCTGGATATGGCTTCACCTTCGCCCTCACCAACGGCTTCTTCAGATTTAGCCATAGTAACGATCGCAATGACGTCATCCGGGTTGGCCAATATCTGGACTTTGTCAGACAGGACGATGTCCTTGACAGTCAAATGATCGCCGATTTTCGCCAGTTTTCCAAGATCGAGAATGATCTTTTCAGGCAGGTCCTGTGGGAATGCTTCCACTTCGATGGCATCCAACTCTGTAATGATCAAACCATTAAGGTCTTTGACAGCAGGGGATGTACCTTCAAGGATAATGGAGACACCTGCGCGGATCTTCTCCGTCAACGAGACAACCTGGAAATCGACATGTTTGAGAATGTTGCGGAGATAGTCACGCTGTTTTTCGCGAACCAGGGCTGCATGTTCCTTACCTTCAAGCTTGATATAAATAAGGCTGGAGGCTGTCAGTCCATGTAAGACGCGGGAGGCTTCACGCAGATTAAGTGTAATCGCCGTGGAATCAAATTTATGGCCATACAAAACGGCGGGGAGCTTTCCCTCACGGCGCATGGCGCCTACTTTTTTCCCTTTTACAGTTCGCAGGGTGGCTTCAATTACTACTTTTTCCATTTTCTTTTCCTTCGAGCGCCTCTCACCTCTGTTTCAAGGTTACCTTCGCTCTATAATAGATTCGGCTTTCGCCGTTATTTACTTTTTGATCGCAGCCAGCGGAAGAACCCGTACAATATGCTGAAAGTTAATCCGGCGGCTGCCCCAAATAACGCAATGCTTCGTGTATCAACTACTGTTTCCACGGGAGCATCCAAGCGATTGGCAAGAAGAAAAACAGTCTTGACCTTTGCTCCGTGAACCTCACGGGCCATTATTATACCCGACCTTGATCCATTCATGCGAACAGATCGTGCGGCGGTGATACCAACAGGTCCGTTCATGACGGCTTCACCGGTTGATAGTATTCCAGTAAAACCATGGTCAACCGCAACCTGATCTGTATGGATGTATCCGCACAA
This sequence comes from uncultured Leptolinea sp., assembly GCA_964446955.1. Lineage (GTDB taxonomy): Bacteria > Chloroflexota > Anaerolineae > Anaerolineales > Anaerolineaceae > Leptolinea. The sequence goes on along the minus strand of CAYUQJ010000001.1, from coordinate 1,006,709 downwards.
ACCTTTGTTTATGCCTGCCGTCTGGCAGTTGGTTTCTCCCAGAAAGCTGTCTATTGCTTTAACCGATTCAGCTGTTACTTTCGAAGCGCCGCTCTGGTGCATCTCAACAACCTGCGCGTCAACCGAGTCGGAAGACAAATTCTTCATATAGGCTGATTGTGGTGCATCAGCTTTTCTGGATGCTTTATTAGACACAGGGTTCATTTAGCCCGGCTTTCTCTGGTTGGAAAAGAACGAAATTAAATTTTATCTTACAAAAGAAATACGTGTCAAGAAAAGCCATTGATTACATGGCTGCCACTGTGTTTAATAGCCAGATTCCATAGATCAAACCGGAAGAACCAGTTGCTATCAAGAAAATGTCCATGATGCGGATGATTTTTTCCGATGGATTAAGATCGAGAATGACACTACGCAATCCGAGAAAACTGTGCACCAGTATAAAAAATAAAAAGGATCCCTCCATTACAAGCACGATCGGATTCTGGTAGTACGCGACCACATCCTTGAACGATAATAGTCCGCCGGGTGCCAAAAGGTGGTTGACAATAAAGTGAATAACCAGGAAAACGAAAATCATTCCGCCAGCCAGGACTTTTATGAACCAAAGCAGGGCATTTTCGTGGCTCTTTTTTGAAGTGGGTGAATTCATGGATTAACCACCTCCAAACATGTGAAGGGCAAAGTAGGCAATTCCTATTAGGGAAATCCCTCCGACTACGATCAACATTGCCAATTGGTGCCTAACCCCTATGCCAAAGCTGGTTAGACCAAGACGGATTCCATTTATCCCGTGCATGATACCGGCTGCGATAACCAGAAGTTCACCAACCAGAAAAACGGGATTTTTCATCAATGCCACAAAGGAATCATACGCATCCGCTCCCCGGGTAAGCTGGTATAGAACCGCCATATGGATAACAAAATACAGCAGCAGTCCCAGACCGGTGATGCGGTTTAACATAAAACCCCATGATCCCCCTTTTCGACCGCGGGGATCAAACCATTGCCAGATCTTTTTGGGTGAAGGAGATCCGTTCATCGCTTGTCACCCTCTTTTTGCCCACACCATTGCGTGAATTTTTGCCGCATGATCTTCTTCCGCAGGTCCATGATCCTGTAACCGGGTTCCACATTCGATGGGCATACCGCTGAACACTCGAAGGCGCTATGGCAACGCCAGACTCCTTCCTGATCATCAGCCAGGCTGGCAGAGATGTCTGATATTCCAGCGGCGAGGGATTGTTGCAGGGCTGCCAGTGAGGCTGGACCCATGTAGGTTGGATCGGTAGCCGCAGAAGGGCAGGCTGATACACACAATCCGCATTCAATACAATCAACTAGTCGTTCCAGATCAGTATCTGTAACAGAAAGTTCTTCATATTCCAATTTCCCCTGTTGGTTTGTTACAACCTGTGGGGTACGCATTTTCTCTATTTCCTGGAAAAATTTAGACATATCTACAACAAGATCGGAAACAATAGGGAAATTTCTAAGAGGTTCTACTTTAATGATTCCATTGTTGTGGGTTACAGTATGAATCGGTGTAATGCATGTTAATTTTTCGACATTATTTATGCGCATCCCACACGCGCCGCATGTGGAGTGATGGCAAGCATGTCTGAATGTAAGCGAGCGATCCTGATATGCCCAGACGCGTTCCACTGCATCCAGAACAGACTCGTCCGGATCAATTTCTAAAGGAAAATCCTGCCATGAAGGAGAAGCGCCTGAGCCGCGCTGCCGTCGAATGCGAAGTGTGATGTTCCATAGCCTGTTTGTCATGATTGAACCTTTTGATGATAGTAGGTACGGTATGAGTCAAGTTCAAATTCTGCTGTCTGACATGGAACATCCATGTGAAATTTTGAGCAGGCCAGATCGGCTGTTTTTTCTGCCATTATCCGGCAGGTCGTCGCTTTTCCTCCGGAAATGGTGATAAATCCGCGCAGACCCTGCGCGGCTTCATGATCGAAGCATTTGAACGTGCGCGATAAGCTGCGGGTGTCTTTACCTGTACTGATCAGCGGCCGGGCGGACATATAACTACCCCGGACCTTCACACCTTTCAAGGCCGGGATCATTTCAACCGCACGTTCTATCATTTTTTTCACCTGATCAGGGTCGACAGGTATATAGTCCGCGTTTTCGACCTCAAAAGAAGTGGTACCAATGACTGACATTCTTCGTTGAGGAATTATGATGTCACCATCACCCGGATAATTCAATCTGTTTAGGACCAGATCGCTCATCCGCTGTTCAAAAGCAACCATTACTCCCGGAGCTGGTATTACTGGAACATCGATACCGGCCATTTTTGCCACAATTCCTGCCCATGCCCCTGTGGCATTAATGAATATATCGGCACCTAAATCCGTTTTAAGGCCGGTATGTCGGTCAAATACGGTTATGAAATCAACACAGGCGTTTCCATTGATATGTATGGCTTCAACTTGCTGAAAGGGAAGAAATTCAGCTCCCCTTGTTTTTGCGCTGGCGGCAAATGCCAAAGCCAGACGCAGCGGATCAAAGGCGCCATCCGGAACTTCAAACCCTCCCAGCACATCTGGGTGGATCATGGGTACCCGTCTGATGATCTCTTCTTTTTCCATCCAGCGAATGGGAATTTCACATTCTTCCGCACCATTTTTGAATTTGTCACTGAATGACATCTCTTCATCGGTTAGCGCTATAAAGATGCCTTTGTTGTATTCAATGCATTGTTTTGCAATTTTTCGGAGGATGATATTTTCCTCAACACATTCGCGCCCGGCTTCCGGGTCGTTTACACAATAGCGGGCACCAGAGTGTAATAATCCATGTGTGCGGCCGGATGTTCCGGAGCAAATGTCACCGCGTTCGAGGACTTTTACGGTAAAACCACGCAGGGCTAGATCGTATGCGAGAGCACAACCTGTGAAGCCGGCTCCAATGATTACAGCGGTTGGTTTCTGTGGCATAAGTTATTCAATCCAATCAAAAGATCGCGTTACCGCTTTTTTCCACCCGGAAAACAATTTTTCCCTACGGGCAGAAGTCATGGATGGAGTCCATGTTTTATCTGCCGCCCATTTTTCCCGTAATTCGTCCTGCGAGTTCCAAAAACCAACCGCAAGCCCGGCCGCGTAGGCTGCTCCGAGAGATGTCGTTTCAGTAACCTTGGGACGGGTCACGGGGACGTCAAGAATATCGGCCTGGAATTGCATTAACAAGTCATTCACAACCATGCCGCCGTCTACTTTTAGGCTTTGGAGGTCAATTCCAGAATCTGTCCGCATGGCGTCCAGTACTTCACGGGTCTGGAAAGCGGTGGCTTCCAGAGCGGCCCGGGCGATGTGCCCTTTATTGACAAAACGAGTGAGACCTACGATCACACCGCGTGCATCGCTGCGCCAGTATGGCGCAAACAGGCCGGAAAACGCGGGGACGATGTAGATGCCACCGTTATCTTCAACACTGCAGGCGAGAACTTCGATCTCGCTGGACGATTGAATAAGCCCAAGGTTATCCCGCAACCACTGGACAAGGGCGCCGGATATGGCAATGGAACCTTCCAGGCAATAAACCGGCTGTTGACCTTCCAGTTGGTAACCGAATGTCGTCAGCAATCCATTATTACTTGGTACCGGTTCGGTTCCCGTATTAAGGAGCATAAAGCAGCCGGTTCCATACGTGTTCTTGGCTTCTCCCGGCTGAAAACAGGTCTGACCAAACAGGGCTGCCTGTTGATCTCCCAATATGGAAGCGATGGGGATACCTTCCAAAATACCATGCGCCTGGCCATAAATTTGAGACGAAGGACGGATTTCTGGAAGTATGCTGGCGGGAATACCCATTAAATTTGTCAGTTCATCGTCCCAACATCGGGTTTTCAGGTTCATTAGCAGTGTTCGGGATGCGTTACTTCCATCTGTTATATGCAAGCCACCGTTCTTGCCACCGGTGAGATTCCAAACCAGCCATGAATCGATCGTACCAGCCAACACTCGCCCCTGATGTACTGCTTCGGCGATCTGTGGAATGTTATCGATCAACCATTTGATCTTGGGACCAGAAAAATATGTAGCCAGAGGCAAACCGGTCTTGTCCCGTAACCGGTTTTGCCCACCTTCGCGAGCCAAATCGGCGCAAATACCATCCGTGCGGGTATCCTGCCAGACTATGGCCGGGTGAAGCGGCTGACCGGTTGTTTTATCCCATAAAACAGTGGTCTCACGCTGATTGGTAATGCCAAGCGCCGAAATCTCTGATGGGTGAATGCCGGACTTTTGCAGTGTGTTTAAAACAACTTCCTGCGTCCGAATCCAGATTTCCATCGGATCATGTTCCACGAGACCGGATTGTGGATAGAACTGACGGTGTTCTTTCTGGTCGACCGCGACAACTTTCCCGCTCTTATTAAAAATAATAAAACGAGTGCTCGTGGTACCCTGATCTATGGCAGCAATGTATTTATGCATGAAAACCCCATCCAAGTGGCGAGATTATTCGCCGGTTCCACCCAGAGAGTTGGCAATATTTGCTCGCAAGGATAATTGATCGGCCATGATAATTGTGCCATCTTCTCGGAGTTCCAGCCGGCTGACTGGCATGGCGTAATAACGGAATCGAACGGAATCAATGGAATTAGCGAGGCATATCAATTGCCGGACTTGCCCGAATGACAGGCTGCTGATAAATCCGTCTTCACGCTGATTAATGAAATTAGATGCGAAACTGGTTATATCACTGGTTAGTGCGTAATTCCGAAAAGCATTGATCACATCATTCTGGCGTAATACACGGTCCCATTCACTGCCTGGTTGCGTACTCTTTGCGACCATATACCGTCGAATTAATGCTCCGTCCAACTTTTGTGATCCGCGGGGGAAATCAAATTCATCGGTCACATACGTTGCGCTGACTTTAACATCCAACGAGCCGTTGTCATTAACAAAATCTTCAACCGCGGCTGTGTCAATGACCATGTAATGTGAAGCCAATATGCCCAGGTTTTCATTAATCATCTGCGCTACGCCATTTGCGGCCAAAGAGACTGCATCGGCGTTGCTGCGTTCGGAATTATAAATAATGTCGAAAGCGTCTGTGAGGGTCGCGCTTGTTCTTCCATACGGCTGAAGATTGACGCCGGGTAAAACAAGCTCTGGTGGTATGGCATATACTATGATGCGCTCACGGCTGAAATCGACCTGTATTACTCTGAACCCGATGGCGCCATCTTTGTCGAGATCTGGGTTGGTCACATCCGTAAGTATGCCAAGAATTATGTATGATCCAGTTGTGCCACAAACTTCTTTTAGTGGTCCCGGTGTTTCTGTAGGTCCGGGTGTATTGAACAATTCAGGTGATGGGAGAGGCGTCGACGGGGGGGCTGACATATCAGGAGCAGATGGTGTGGCGGTCATAATCCGCATTGGTGTGGTGGTTCCGGGTGTGCCTTCCACCGGGGTAAGTGACATCATCGCTGCCAGAGTTGATGGTGGTACAAACGGTTGCCGGTAGAAGAGTTGAATCACAATAATCCCGATAACCGTTCCGAGGACAATCAGGATACCCAGCAGGATCAGGATGGCGGCTCTGCCTCTCATACCGTGAAACTCCAATTTTCGTTACATAAAGGCATGGTGTAGTACAGGTATTTTATACCAGGAAATGGAATCTGGTTTTAAGCAAAGAACTAAAGGGAATTATTCTGATGGTTTTATAAAAACCGCAGTTTCCTTAATACCATTTCCAAACCAGAAAGACTTCCAACCGGAAATCATATCTTCCACTTTCTGCCATTCCGCATTTAGTGCGCCCTCTTTTATTGAGCGTGAATTTGGGGCCTTTGATGAGCTGGGAAGGTAATGATTGGCGTCATCGATAATCAACAGCCCCCCTTTTTTCAAAAGAGGGATGGCATGTATGGCACACGCTGGTCGTGAGACACCATCGATCAAGGCGAAGTCCAGGCTCTCTTCCTTCAGGTTTGATACAACCGTTACGTAATCGGATACCAACGCTTCTGTCAGGGGTAAATTGGTATCGGGCTTGGGTTTCTGATAGTACGATGTATTCGATAAACCCAGACGTGAGATTTCTGATTTGACACGCTCGTACCACTCCCGGTTGTGTTCCATACTGATCAGGCTGCCAACTCGTTGGGCGAACCAAGTTGTACTACGCCCTGAACCGTATTCCAGGCCAGCGAATTTGGATCCAAGGTTTGTGGATAGGTACCGAATCGCATCCGGTGTTAGCCAGGGATCTCCAGGGTGGATTCTCCTGTAAAGCCAGTCAGCCAATCGATGGAAGATATAGGCGGGTGTCCAGTGTGCATAAGAGCGCATAATTTATCCTGTTTTTTTTGATGGTGGTCTTGATTTTACCGGATGTTGATGTAACAAAAAATAAGCCGCGATACCAAAGGAGACGGATACGTTCAATGATTTTTTAATACCGGCCATTGGCAGGTATAAAATTTGGTCAGATAGGTCAAGAATCGATGGATCAATACCACAGATTTCATTTCCTACCACTAGCACAATCTCTTTCCGGATTTCGAAGTCCGTTTGGAACAAGTCTTCGGCATTTTTTGTGATTTCAAGGCTGATAATTCTGCTACCCTGTCTCCTAATTTCTTGAATAAGTTCAACCCCATTCCGATGATATGACCATGATGTATGCAATTCTGCATTAAGGGCGGTTTTAGCCAGTCGGGGGTGAGCCGGGGTGGGAGTGATACCGCATAGGTAGGCATGGGAAAAACCGGCTCCATCTGCCGTGCGAAGGATCGAACCGACATTGTAAGCCGACCGCAAATTGTCCATCAAAACGGAAACAGGCAGCGCTTCGGAAGATGGTTGATATTCAGGTGTGATTCCGGTGGCTGTGGATCTTTCACGTTTTTCTAATTTTGAATGACAAACCGGACAGTCCCCTCTGATTGTATCTGGAGCGGGAAATCGAAAATTGCATTCGGGAGAAGCACACTGGTAAAACCAGTATTGATTGTTTGAAGAACCTTCTCCGTCTATGGGATCGTTATCCGGATGTGTTTTTCCCGTTGCCATTGTGAACCAGTTGATTTAATCGGGGAACCTGTTCCAGAAGTACACTTGATTCGCTACGCCAGACGAACGGGGATCCGGTTCCACCATATTCAAATGCGACGATCTCTGGAGACCGCCATTCACCAAAGCGAATGTGGTCAATGGCAGACTCAAATAGAGTCCAATCACGGTCCTGCATTTTCATGTGATCGTGAATCTCACCGTTATGCATTCCCAACCCTGTGACATGAATTTCCCTGAGCCGCTTTACTGGAAATTCAGAGAAAAATGTGCCAGGATCAGTTTTTAAAGTCATGGCAGTTATTGCCGCGTGAGCCAAATCCAGCAACATTCCACAACCCGTTTCTGTTACCAGACGTTGAAAGAAGGCCGGCAAAGTCACTGGTTGTAGATATTCTTTGCCTTTTGTTGTATATGGAACATTTTCCGTGATCACCCGGTCTGACCCATACCGACTACAAACGAATTCAACATCCCTAAGAATGCCATCCAGTACTCTGTCCACCTGTGTTTGGCTGCATGGGTCAAGACAGGCGGGCGCGATAACATGCAGATTTACCATAGAGGTACTTGTCAGGGCAAGGAATTCGTCTATTTCCTGCCAGTTGATGTTTTCAAGCTCGCCATCACCGGTGCGAATATCAAAATGCACATAGACTGGAAGATACTTGCTGGCATCTGCCACCATATCTTTCCAATTAGGGGTTTTGAACAGATCAAATTCTATCTGGCCGGATTTGAAGAGATCTGCAGCTTGCGGAGAGTAATTTACTGCCAGTTTCATTGCGATGGGATTCTATCACCCAATCAGCTTTATGGGGAGCGCATCTGGTACAATAGCGGATGTTTCGCCGGGGCTTTCCGCCCCGGTTTGCATGCTGAATATTTGGAGGGTTCTTTGCGTTCGAAGATCTTGAGATCCCCGTTTGAAATCATTCTGGTTGCCGTGATATTGATCGCGCATATCTATATTTCACTGGCTCCAGCCAACAGTCTGATGAATTGGTTTACGACCGACGACGCATTTTATTATTTTAAGACAGCGCAGAATATCGGTCTGGGGAATGACATATCATTTGATGGAATAAGCCGGACAAACGGTTTTCATCCTTTGTGGATGATGATCTGTGTTCCCATTTTTTTGCTGGCCAATGTTGATCTGATCCTACCATTGCGCATTGTTGTGGTTCTCGCGGGGATAATGAATGCCATCACCGTATTATTGATCTGGCGGTTATTCCAACAGAACAAAGCTGCGTTTGCCGGAGTTGTTGCTGCATTGTTCTGGGCATTTTCCATACGGGTACACACCATTACGGTAACGCTCGGTATGGAATCAACAGTCAATGCTCTTACGGTTACGTTGTTAATTTACATGGCATCACAACTTGACTTAAAACGTGAACAAGGATCCTTGCGGGAAGGCGATTTCCTGAATCTGGGAATTACAGCCATATTTACTTTCCTGAGCAGGATCGACAACGGTTTTGTTGTACTTGCCGTACTTCTGTGGGCATTGTTCAAACATTTCAATTCACTTCGTGCTCCAGGTGAGACACAGTGGCAAACATGGAAGCGCCGTTTGAAGATCGCACTATTGTTAGGCCTTCCTGTTGGAATTACTGTTGGAGCTTATCTGGGATTCAATAAGCTGTATTTTGGGACAGAAATGCCCGTCAGCGGCCAGATCAAGCGATGGTGGGGAACGCTTCCCAATACTGTCTATGGGTTTCCGGTCGACAATTACAAAGTCTTCCTGACCCATTTGATAACCCCTCAAATAAATATTGGCCCGTTTGCACTCGCGACACAAACACCGCACGATATTGCCAATCTACTGGAAGGTCTTTTTAAGTTTTCTGGTGACCAGAAGACTACTCACCGGATACTGGTTTTGATCAGCAGCATTATCCTTTCTGCAATTTCAATGATTTTTATCGCGTTCCATTGGAAACGCTTCATAAAACTTGTTGACCGTTTTTATTTGGTTCCCTTCTTTATAGGTTGTTTGATGCAAATCACCAGTTACAAATCAACGACCTATGTGGAATCGCTTTACTGGTACTGGGTCAGCGAGATGGTAATGATTGTGCTTTCCGGTGGATTATTATTGGATTGTGTGGTTGCATGGGTGAAATCAAAAGTAGACAACATCCGTGTATATCAAGCCATTGGGGGATTGGTCGGCCTTCTTCTTATCATTCCATATATTTCATACATTAACAATCTGGCACCGTATGATGTGGCTCCTGAATTTGCTGAAGCATATCTGGGCGGCGCACATGCACTTGAGACCTATACCGAACCCGGCTCAACAATAGGTACCACGGGTGGGGGTATCGTCGCATACTTTATCAACGACCGAACGATCATAAATCTGGATGGTTTGATCAATAGCCCGGAATATTTCCAACGGATGCGACGCGGCAAAACCACAGAATATTTTGACAGTATCGGGCTGGATTATGTCTATGGCAATATCTATATGGTGACAGAAAGTGATCCTTATCGCCGTATGTTTTCTGACCGGGTGGAGTTGATCGGAACTGTAGAAGGCGCGAGCCTTTTCCGTTACCTGCCATCAAAAAAATAGTATTGGTTAAACTAAAAGAGCCGCGGTTTCAAATACCGAGGCTCTTTTTCGTTTGCTCTGATTAGAGGTTTACAGAAGGCGATTTTTTGAGCGCGGTTGCACCAGGGCGAACTGATGGCCATTCCGTCTGTGGATTTGGTAGTTTCCTTCCAGCCACCAGCGCGTAATAAAGCATACTGTATGCTTCAATCGTATTTTCCAACGTGTGAGATTGAACCAGGTGGAGACTTTCTTTGCCCATACTTTCCCAAAAGCTGGACTGCTCAATCAAAAGATCCATCTTTTTTGCCGCGTCTTTTGGGTTACCTGCCTGGAACAGAAATCCATTTAAACCCTCGTGAACCAATTCGGGCAACGCGCGCGCATTGGCCAGCAACAAGGGTTTCGCGCAAGCCATGGCTTCCAGAGATGCAATAGAAAGCAACTCAGCTTCGCTGGGCATTGTAAAGACGTCAACCGCATTTATTAGCAGTGGTAGATCCTCATTGGGGACAAAACCAAGAAAGCGTACTTGTTGTTCCAGATGAAAGGTTTTTGCTAGTTGTTCCAGATGTTTCTTGTTGGAACCGCCACCGGCTATGGCCAGTTGGATATCATTCTTGTTTCTGATTTTGAGCGCTTTTAGAAGAACATCAATTTTCTTTTCACTATCAATCCGACCAACAAAAAGAAAAACAGGTTTTTCTGGATCAAGGTTATATTTCCGTCGCCAGAATGCCCTGTCAAGGGTGTTGTCAGGCTTGAATCGTTTGGTGTCGACACCGCAGGAGATTGGATAAACCGGTAATCTGATCTTCTGTTCACGTAGAATTTCTGCGGCGGTGCGGGATGGGGCAGTGGCAAAATCAAGTTGATTGAATGTGAAGAGCATCCATCTCCACATGATCTTGCTCAAAATGTTTTTAAAATGATCAGAGCCGGGAACATACGGAGCAAGATTGTCTGGGACAAAGTGGTTGGTGCCAACTACCCGTATCCCACGTCGCCGGGCTTCCCGGACGAACGTGTTACTGATTGGGTAGTGATCGTGGATGTGAATTATGTCTGGATGAAATCTATCCAGTATTTCCCGAACCTGCGATCCGGGGAAGAATGTCATGGCTGTCTCTGGGTGGATCCAACTGAGATCTACCGCGCGGACTTTTTGAACCATAACACCGTTACGCTCAAAAAATGTTTCCTTGCCGTCCAATGACGGTATAACAGCCAGCACATGGTTCCCCTGTGCGGCGAGACCTTCGGCTAAATTGATTGTGAAAATTGACTGACCATTTCGAGATGGATAATATGTGCAGCCTGTGATCAGGATCCGCATAGAGCCGTCCTAAGATGATGATTTACAATGAAGTTATTCTTCTACGTCTTCGCCAAGTTCTGCACTGTTGCGCAGCGTCCGACGGATGAAATATACCATGACAAAGAGGAAAATTAGTGTTGAAGCAAGAAGAATGTATTCAATTCCTTTTGATATAGTTGAAAGCATTATGGTCGCGTGGTATCCGATAATGACCAGAGCACCCGTCCAGAGCATCTCTCCCAAAAATAGAATCGGCAGCCACTTCTTTAAGGGAACTTTGGCAATGCCTGCTGCTAACAGAGACGGGATCATTAGTCCGGAAGATAATTTTGCGAAAAACAAAATCTTTGAGGCATGCTGGTGCATCCCCTCAATAAGTTTCGACATTTGTCTTGGCTTAATCCCCAACCAGCGTTGATATGGTTGCAGCCATTCGAGTTTACCGGCATAACCAAGTCTATACCAGACAATATCTGCCGTTAAATTTCCACCTGCTGCAGCAGCCAACACCAGTCCTGTCTTAAGATGACCAGACGCCGAAGCAGCAGCGCCTAATAGGGTAACAATAGGCCCTTCAACAGCTACCAGCAACGCAATTATCAGGTAACTCCACGACCCAATCTGGTCTGAAACTACACCAAATTGGAGGTTTTGCCAAAATGTCTTTAGAATATCAACCATCACATTCATATTCTCGCTACCGTCCTATTTTGTCTGTTACGATATCAAATGGATTCACGGTGCAAGTGATTGCCAGGATACATGTATAAATACCCGCTGATGCGAGTTCATATATCCTTCTGTTATCATAAACCGAAACCCCGGTATTTACAAGATTTATGAAAGAACTATGCTGATTAGAAAACTCTAAGAAGTTTCAGAAAACCCGAAATTTATCGGTAGATTGTTGTCCCACTGGAAGAAAAATTACAACCAGCCTCTGAAATAATAAACCGTATATCCCATGTATTCTTTAAGAACGCTTGTGGTAAGACCTATCGCGCTGGAATTCGGAAGCAAATTGGTTAGGAATGTTTCCAGATTTGGTGAGAATGTTCGTGCCCAACCATCTTCTGTTATTGTGTAATCAGTAGGAGCAGCGATTACTTCCATCCCTTGTTTTTTGAAAAGGGCAATTGATCGTGGCATATGCATGGCTGATGTTACGAGGATTATTTTTTTGCATCCTTTGTCTTTTAGCAATTCTACAGAAAAAACTGCATCCTCATGTGTATTCCGCGATTTTGGCTGAAGCAAAAGTGCATCGTCAGGTATTCCCATTTTCAGCAGTATCTCGCGCATATCAGCCGCAGGTGAGTCTTCGATCGATTCCATCCACTCAATTTTTCCCCCGCTAAGGACAAGCAGAGGAGCTGCGCCATTCTTAAACAGATCTGCCGCGTGTATCAGGCGGTCGCCGGCACTGTTTACTTCCACGGATGAACGGGGTGATAGGGCGGATTCTGTACCTCCACCAAGTACAACGATCGCGTCTGCTGATATCTCGGGGGTTTTATCTGGTATGTATTGCCATTCCAATGAACGCGCCAGTGTGTAAGAGAACCACCGGTTGCCACTAATAAAAATCACCAGAAAGGCCAGAAGAAAGGCAATTCTGGAGATCTTCTGCTTTTTCATTAGTAAGAGACCTGACAAGATCAATAAAGCCGAAAGACCAACAGGATACACAAACAACGGTAAGAATTTTGAGAGAAATATGAACATGGAATTGATTGTAATCGAAGAAATTTCCCACATGTTATAATCTCAAAATTATAGTTTGGAAGAAACTTATTCCTTATGATGAATTATGACTACTCAAAAAAGTGGCAGGTGTTGATATCTGTAGCGTTTGGGGTTTTTCTTGCCACGATAGATAGTAGTATTGTCAACATATCATTACCGACATTTGAAAAAGAGCTTAATGCCAGTTTCGCGGCAGTTCAATGGGTTGTGCTTTCTTATCTACTGACAATTACTGTGCTTCTATTAGGCATTGGCCGACTGGCTGATATGGTTGGCAAGAAAAAACTATATATCAGTGGTTTTATGATTTTTATGATCGGATCATTCCTTTGTGGGATCTCGGCTCGCGTGGAATATCTCATCCTTTTCAGAGTTGTACAGGCAATCGGGGGAGCATTCCTGATGGCATTAGGTCCGGCACTTCTGGCGGCAAGTTTTCCACCGGAACAGCGCGGACAGGCTCTCGGGTTTAATGGGTTGGCTGTTTCAATGGGAATCATCCTGGGTCCAACTTTAGGTGGAGTAATCCTTTCCCATTGGGGTTGGCATTGGATATTTTTTGTGAATATTCCGATGGGGATTATCGCGGTTGTGATTGCGTATCAATCGCTTCCAATGGATAACACGAGACATGGTGAAACATTCGACTTTATAGGTGCGATCCTTTTGTTTTTGTCTTTGATTTCGCTATTATTTGGTTTAACGTTTTCACAGAATTTTGGATTCTTGTCTTTTCAAACTTCAGGCCTTCTGGTTTTATTCGCGGTTTTGCTTATTTTGTTTATTAAATTTGAAAACAAGGTGAAACAGCCGGTCATTGACCTTTCATTATTTCGAAATGGACTTTTTCGTGTCAACTTGATAACGGGTTTTCTTACATTTATTGCTAGCTCTGGGACGATATTCCTAATCCCTTTTTATCTTCAAAATGTGCTTGGATACGATCCTGAGTACGCCGGTATTCTAATGGCGATCTTCCCTATTACACTGGGCATAAGCGGTCCTCTGGCTGGCTGGTTGTCTGACAAATACGGATTTCGTCTGTTGACTGTTTTAGGATTGTCCATTTTATCATTCGGGTATATGAATTTGTCCCGTTTTTCCACACAGACAACCTGGCTGGAGTTTGTCATCCTTTATCTTCCAATTGGAATTGGTATGGGTTTATTTCAGAGCCCAAATAATTCGGCCATTTTAAGCAACGCCGCATCAAACCGATTAGGTGTTGTTTCTGGTCTTTTGGCTATAACGCGCACACTGGGGCAGACGAGTGGAATTGCTCTGATCAGTGCTTTGTGGACGTATTTGGTTTTTAGGAAAACAGGATTCCTTGTCGAAGGTGCGACAGCCGCTGAAAGTACCATCCAGGTGGAAGGTATGAAAATTGTCTTTCTAATACTGGGGGGTATGTTGATCCTTGGCACCATTATGAGTGTTGTTAACTGGATTTTTGAGAAAAAGCCAACAGCTATTTCTCAAACAATAGCTATCGATGAATAAGAAACGGGAAAAGGACTTCCCTTTTCCCGTTTTTGTCATGAATGTGACAGTTTTTATCCTATTTTTGGTTCAATCAGACCAAAACTACCATCTCGGCGGCGGTAAAGAACATTGATTTGACTGGTATTGGCGTTGTAAAAAATGAAGAAGTTTTCGTGCCCTAGCAACGCCATTTGTTCGATAGCTTCAGATTCATCCATTGGTACCAGTGTGAATTCTTTTCTACGAACAACCACTGGTTCGGCCATTTTCTCTTCAAAGGGCAAATCGACGGGAGCCACAGCAGAAGCGGGAGTACCGTCTCCCCGTCCGCGTTCACGTTTGCCTTTGTATCGTTCTATCTGCCGTTGCATTTTATCGAGCGTGGCATCAAGCGCTGTAAAGATGTCATCCGATCGTTCTTCCGCGCGAAGGATATATCCTTTTCCACGGATGGTGATCTGCGCCACATTACGATCAATAGAGCTTCGGGCGTTCTTGAAGTGTGAGAGATCGATTCGGACATCGTCAATTACTGGAAGCAGCCTTTCAAACTTCGCAACCTTCTTGTTGATATAGTCGCTTATTCGTTCTGTTACCTCCATATTTTTAGCTGAAATTTCGACCTTGAAATTCATAGAAGCCTCCTTGACAGCTTATTATTTGCATCCACCTGTTCTACCGATCTGCTGCTAATGGCGCTCTTGCCAGGGTAAGCGCAAACACTTCTTTTGCTCCTGCCAATTTCAAAGCACTGGCGCATTCAGATATGGTTGAACCTGTAGTGGATACATCATCTATTATTATTACAGATTTTAGATTAACTTGCGAAGTATTTGCATAAAAAGCGCCTGAAACATTTTCCCGTCTTTCTGCGGCGGAAAGGTCTATCTGGCTTTGTGTGTTTTTGATACGGCTCACAGCGGAAGATAGATACAGCTTATTAATCATCGCCGCAAATGGTCTGGCGATGCACTCTGCCTGATTGTAGCCTCGGGAACGATAGCGTTCTTTGCTGAGCGGCACAGCCGTGACAAGATCAATATCCCAATTCTGAGCGGTGAAGAGATCGACGAGGAATGGCGCGAGAATTTCACCAAGTCCTATGTCATTGTTATATTTCAGATGATGCAAAGCTTCACGGATTATTCCATCAAACAAAGTGGCGGATCTGAGTTTGTTAAACGCTGGAGGATTCGCCACACAATCATGGCAGACTGAAGAATCGACCCCCGGCTCACCGCAAACAGGACAGACTGGATCTTTTATGAGTTTTACAGTTGACAGGCATTCTTTGCACAACCTGACACCTGTTTTCTTACATCCAGGGCAGGTCGGGGGAAATATCCAATCTAAGGCATACCAAAGATGTTTATTGAACTTATATAAAAACTGCTGCCTGGTGATGGCAGCAGTTTGTGACGACATTGTCCTGTCTATTTGAACATCCCTCCCAGGGCGGAATGCATCAACCGGAATGCGGCTGGCGTTAGTAGTACGATCATCAGTGATGGGAAGATCAAGAGAGCCATAGGAACAAGCATTTTAATGGGGACTTTGTGCGCTTCCTCTTCTGCCAATTGGCGGCGGCGGGTACGCATCTGATCAGATTGGATACGCAACACTTTGGCCAGACTGACACCAAGCTGCTCGCTCTGGATAACTGCGGCGACAAAACTTGTCATTTCTGAAATTCCAATGCGCTCCGCCATGGTTCGAAGAGCCTCGCGGCGCAATTTTCCAAGCTGTACTTCCCTGATTGCTCGAGCGAATGCAAGGCTGAGCTCTGTCTCCCATTTTTCCGCAACTTTTGACATGGCGGCATCAAAACCCAGACCGGCCTCCACGCAAATAGTCAACAGATCAAGCGCGTCCGGCATGGCCCGCCGAATATTTTTTTGCCGTCGATTGATGGCTGAACTCAATAAGAGCTGGGGAATGAAGAAACCCAACAGCGAAAAGACTAGAACGATGAGAATGACAACACCGAGAGACCAGCTGACTTTTGCCACAGAGAAAACCAGAAATAGCATACCGCCAAAGAAAACAAACGATATGAACTGAAGGGCCATCATCATGGTCGGGTCGAGTTTTCCCGGGTTGCCAGCCAGTTCCAATTTTCTCGAGGTGTCCTGTAGAGCGTTTTGCGGTGTAAAGCGAATGGCGATCTCGCCTAATTTCCGAGCAACAGGATAGATGACACGCTCTGAAAATGGCAGCGAGAGTTCAAGCTTTTCAAGATTCACAACCTCGCCGGTGGTATTAATTTCTTCCAGACGTTCCTGCATAATCCGGTTGTTCTGAAAGGAAGGATTACGCAATCCAATGACAACAAGGATGGCTGCTACGATCAATACTACGCCTATGAGGATGAGAAAACCAATCAGAATATTATCCATATCTCACATCCATTCTTTGAATCAACTAGACTTCAATATCGCCCAGTTTATTCATAACCATGTACCCTATAACGATCAACAAAGCGCCAACTCCCAATGCGATGTAACCACAGGGAATGTTTTCTGGTTTGAAGAATTCATCCATGTATTGGGGGTTCAAGAGCGCCAGAATACCAATGACAAATAGGGGCAGCATCGCGAGAAAGCGGCCGGAATACATAACCTGAGCGGTTAAAACGCGAATCTCACCTTTGATACGAACACGTTCGCGGATCGTATAACTGATAGTATCCATGATTTCTGCCAGGTTACCACCAACTTCGCGTTGAACATTGATGGCGGTAATCACCAGGTCTAGATCATCACTGGGAATTCTTCGGAGAAGATTATCGAGAGATTTCTCCATGGTAACACCCAGCTGCATCTCTTGAACTACACGACGAAATTCATCGCAAATTGGGGCAGGCATTTCACGACTGACAGCTTCCATTGCCTGCATAACAGAAAAACCGGCCCGCAAACCATTTACCATCAGGTTTAACATATCCGGAAGTTGGTCATTAAATCTAAGAAGGCGTTTCCCCTGTTGGCTTCTAAGGTACATAAATGGTAGAAACAATCCGCCCAGAGCACCAATAATACCCAGGATTATGTTCTGCCCGCCAAAAAACCACAGGATCAATCCCACACCAAAAGCCGCAATAATCATTGTGGCAATAAATTCACCCGGCTTCAGTTTTAGATCCGCCCGGGCCAGACTTTTTGATAGTCTGTCGCCAATGGAGGAGCCTTCCACCTGACGGTTGATCCAGCTGGTCAGTGGTGTTGCTGCCTGCTGTTTTATCTCTTCTTCTGCCACACTGGGATCTACGAATTGCCCCAGGCGCTCATCAACAATATCTCGCTCACTGCGTAAGGAAACAACAATCCCAATGATCAGGAGAAAGACGGCGACACTTCCACCTATCAAGAAGAAGATGACCATCAAACTCATGCGAGTACCCTGTTCATTGGCTTATAAATTCTGGTTTCCATCGAATGAGATTATCTCCGTCCCAGACCAAAGAGAGATGTTGGCAGATTGATTCCTGATGCACGGATCTTTTCAATGAATTTTGGAACCAGACCGCTCGGGCGCAACATACCAATGATCTGTCCATTTTCGATACCAGCCTGTTCAAAAGCAAATATGTCTGTGGCTGTAATTACATCGCCTTCCATGCCGATGACTTCGGTCAAATAGGTGACTTTACGTGTGCCATCGCGCATACGGTCTTGATGGATGATCAAATCAATAGCGGAGGACACCTGTTCACGGATGGCACGAACCGGCAGGTCCATACCGGCCATCAAGACCATGGTCTCCAAACGGGACAGGGTATCTCGTGGGCTGTTGGAGTGAAGGGTGGTCATGGAACCTTCGTGACCGGTATTCATGGCCTGCAACATGTCCAGGGCTGCCTCATCACGAATTTCACCGACGATTATGCGATCAGGGCGCATACGAAGGGCATTAACCACAAGGGCACGAATTGTGATTTCACCCTTGCCTTCAATATTCATCGGGCGGGATTCCATTGTGACCACATGTTCCTGTTGTAGCTGGAGCTCTGCGGCGTTTTCAATGGTAATAATTCGTTCATCGCCTGGAATGAAGCTCGACAGCACGTTCAAAAGGGTGGTTTTACCGGAACCAGTGCCACCGGAAATGACGATATTCAGACGGGCTTCCACACAGGCTTTAAGGAATTGCATCGCTTCGGGTGTGATGGAGCCATAGCCAATCAATTGCTCCACGGTAATCGGACGTTTGGAAAATTTACGGATTGTCAATACAGGTCCGACGAGCGAAATGGGTGGAATGACCGCGTTAACGCGCGAGCCATCTGGCAAACGGGCGTCAACATAAGGGCTGGATTCGTCGATTCTACGGCCTAGCGGGGAAACGATGCGGTCAATGATCCGAAGGACATGATCATCGCTCTCAAAAGTGAGATTTGACTTGATGATCTTTCCGCGCTTTTCAACATAGATGTGTTTCGCCCCGTTGACCATGATTTCTGTGATGGCTTCGTCATCAAGGAGCGGGTCCAACGGGCCAAAACCGAGGAGTTCAGCACAGATTGATTCGTGAAGCCTTAGTTTCTCAGGACGTGAAATGGTCATGTGTTCTTCGATGATCATGTCATCGATGACCCGTTCAATTTGTGTCCGGAGTTGCTCTTTACGGGTCATATCTGTTGTCGGCTCAAGCGTCGCGAGAAGTTTGTTCTGTACTCGATTCTTGAATTCTGTTAAACCTTCCATCGAATTGGTTGACATATTGGCAACCATGGCCGGTCGTTGTTGAGTGTTGACCGGTACCGGGACAGGACGGTTCACATCATTTCCAGAACCATTATTACCGCCAGGTTCCCGGGTGGGGGGAGTTCCAGAATCACTTGTTCCAAACCTTTTAAGCAACGCCATAATTTACCTCCAAAAATAATTCCGCCCTGATTATTTCAATCCTGCTTGCGCATAAGCATTCTCGTCCTGTTTTGTCACTTTTTCCTTGACCAGGGATGCTAATTTTTGAATACTCATGCTTACTGGATGTGTCCGGTTCTCAATGTATAGCGGAACCCCTTTGTTTATGGATCGGATAATGTAGGCTTCGTCCATAGGAATAGTAAGGTTGATCGCCTGGTTGAGACGGTTGCCAACCTTTGCCGGATCAATGTGTAAGTTGCGGTCAAACCGGTTTAGCACAAAAACAATCCGTTCCCGTTCGATACCGCTCATGTCAGCCAGGTTCAAGAATTGGCTGCAATTCTTTATCGATGCGATATCCGGTGTGGTAATCAATATGATCACATCCGATGTTGTAAGAGCAGATTGCACAACATCAGACAGGTAGGATGACGTATCGATAAGGATGTACTGGAATGATTGGCGCATTAATGTCAGTAGTTTGACTAACTGATCTCCATTAACCCGGTCAACCAGGTCCGGACTGGGCGGTGGGGCCAGAATTTTGAAACCTACTGTCTTGGGCTGAGTTAGCGAAGCAGACACTGTTTCAGGGTCAAGGTCATCTGCCCTGACTGATAGATCAATAATTGAACTCTTGGGTTGCTCGTTTAAGAACACCGGCACATCACCGTAAAGCAGACTGGCATCAACCAAGGCCACATTGGAATTCTCACCCTGGAGTGCGGCAGCCAGGTTGGTGGCGATTGTCGTACAGCCGGTTCCACCTTTGGGGCTATATATGACAATGATCTTTCCAAGCGACATTGGTATGCTGCTATAAGCAAGCGGACCAGTTCTGCCGGCTGTTGATGTATACGCCTGTACAGCTTTATTCTTTTCATCCTGCGCCATTGCTCCCGCGCGATGGATGGCGGCGGTTAGCTCATCGATCATCGGAGGCTTGGAAATAAAATCACGTGCACCGGCAAGCATCGCCTTTCGGTAATATCCAGGATCATCTTGAACAGAAAGAATGATGATCTGTGTATAGGGTGTTTTCTTGCGGATGGCTTCTGTGGCTTCAATGCCGTTCATATCCGGCATGTTAATGTCCATCAACACAACGTCCGGTTTGAGCTGGTCGCATTGCGTGATGGCTTCTTTACCAGATTGTGCGCCACCCAAGACTTCGATGGTCGTGTCAAACTGCAGGAGGCGGCGAACCGTCTCTCGGGTTTCAGCTATATCGTCTACGATCAGCACCCGAATTTTTTCTTGCCCGGGCATAATTTCTCCTGATTACTGATTTTTCCTGGTATCCATTAAACTTTTGGTCACTATTGCGGGATGGGTGTTGGAGCGGGAGCAGAGCCGCTGCTAAATTCAAGATCATCTTTCCGCGGTTCAAGTCCAAACGCAGTTTTTGGCGGGTTGGGAATATTGTATGTCTGGAATAGGTATTGCAATGTAACAGCTTCAACGGCAGCGGGATCCAGATCACCTGCGGAACGAAGGGCGAGACTGAGTTTGGCTTCGCTTAGCATAAGGTAATTGAGGGTGATCGCGTCCTGAGGCCTTACGATCAGCGTGATCATACTGGGGGTGGGTGGGGGAGTCGCTTCTCCGGCAGCAGCCGCTTCGGGCGCTTGTGTTGGTTCCACGCCACTGGTCTTGGCCAATTCATCTGTTGGAAAATCACCAACCCTGAGAACAATGGCATCCTGAATAACCATTTGACTGACTAACCGTGGACGCTGGTTTTCAGACGGAACCAGATATACAGGTTGATTTAATGTCGGGTCAAGGTCAACACGACCCAGATCTCCCCCACCAGCAGAAGTAGTAACAGTGAGAGAACCGGGATCACCTTCTGTGGCACCACGGGGGGGAATCGCGTCACCTGTCTTATTGGGAAGACGGGATTGCGTGTTCGGATCTATATCAACAACCATCATGGATGCGATAATGTTTACGTGGTCGCCCACTACAGGAGCGAAAGAAACAGCGGTCAATTTCGTGATGGGAATTGAAACAGCCACATACCCTTTCGGGATCTGGAAAGCTGCGTAAGAACCCACCTGACCGGTAACAAGCATGCCTTCTGTAATGGGAATGCGGGCTTCCAGGTCGTACTTGGCCTGTTTATTCAATACGGCGTTTTGATCGGTGAAGAATGTTCCGGGAACCAGATCCTTTTCAGGATACGCGAGTGTGGCGATGACGCTCTCTGTGATCACTGAACCACGTGGAATTTTCTGGGTTGTGATAACAATTGTTGTCATCTTTTCCGAGACTTGCGGAACAGCCGCGGCACCTTGCTGCGCGTTGCTCGTTAAACCGGGTATTGCTAATCCTCCACTTCGGGTCAAAACAAACACAACCCCCAAAACTGCAAGAATTACAAGGGCGACAATGATAAATATCAAACCCCGACGTTTTCCTCCACTAGCCATGCAGTCCTCCTACATTACGATTGATGCGGTATGTTCTCCCACCGTAAAGAATTATAGTATAAAACTCGTTCTCATATTTAACAATTATGAAATGCTTTTCCGGTGATTTTTGTCCTGTTTTCTTAAAAAAAGAAAAGCCCTGCAACTCCGGGCTTTTCTCTCCGTATATCAATTTAGATGTACGAGTAACATTGCAATAAGACTAGATGGCCTGGACGACGTTCGAGAAGATACGACCGATCGCAGGGCCGAGCAGGGCGAGGATGACGATAACCACGACAGCAACTAAAACGAGAATCAATGCATATTCAACTAAACCTTGACCTTTTTCCTTCGGGGCAAATAACATGTTCTTTCACCTCCTTCCATTCTTTGGATGCTATTAACTATTACCTATCACTTATTATAAAAAGAATTGTAACAAATGCAAGTGACAAAGATTACAAACACCTTACAAGAAGTCATACGACGGGTTGCTTGTGCCGGTGTTTTGAACCCGCTATAATCCATATGTCATAGATAGTCACAGACTTCGTATCGGAGGAAATCATGAGTGACCTGTTCGATCAAGTAACATCAAGTGAAGATCTTATAACCAAGCTTCTGGCAAAGATTCCAGGATTTGCTGGATACATTGAAAGGCAAAATCGTCGTGCAGCCGATAAATTGTTGCGCGATACAGTAGCCAATGAATTTGAGGAAGTTTGGAAACGGATCAGCACACTTCAAGCCGACCTTGTAAGTCAGGGTGGCCTGGAATATGTGGATGATCTGGAGAATTCTGCCATTAAATACCGCCAGTTTATTGACCGGGTAAAAAATGCTTCATACGGTTATTCCGGTGTATTTGACGCAATAAAAATCAATGAGGCTGAACTGGCCAAGATCTACTCTTATGATCTTTCGATGTTGACCCTTGTTGATGAAGCCAACCGTGCCGTTGACACTGTTGAATCGTCCATTGGTACGGATGGGATGCCGGCTGCTATTCGGAATTTGCGAACTGTGGCAGGCAAGGCTGTTGATGTCTTCAATCACCGGTCTGAGATTGTTCTCGCGCAAAATCAGACTTCGCAATAATTTTCAACCTTCATAATAGAATCAAATTATTCAGTGGAGATAAAACATGGCCAGGATTTTTGATGTAGTTGAATACCCAAATGAGATGACTGATGAGATCGTACACCGCTTTCCGGAGGAAGGCGTAGCCGACCTTCGAATTGGTAGTCAGATCATTGTTCGGGAAAGCCAGCGGGTGGTTTTTTTCCGCGATGGGAAAGCCCTGGATGTGTTTGGTCCGGGACGCCACACGATTGTTACGGCGAATATTCCAAAACTGATCGATCTGATCGGTAAAGCCTTCAATGACAGAACACCGTTCACAGCAGAAGTTTATTATGTTTCCGTAAAAGAATTTGTTGACCGAAAATGGGGAACTCCCCAGCCGATTATTGTCCGCAATCCTGGAATGGGGCTTGGTGTGGCTTTGTTGCAAGGCTTTGGTTCTTACAGCTTCGCGATTTCCGATCCGATCCAATTCATTACCCAAATCGTTGGCGCAAAAGCCTCGTATCGTATGTCAGATATCGAGAACCGGGTCCGCAATATGCTTCTCAGCAAGTTGCAGGATGTTCTTGGTGAAACAGCCGCGAAAAATAGCGTTGTCCAATTGATTGGCCTGACCGAAGAACTCGGTGCCGCGGTCCGTGCGAAGGCGCAGGATGATTTCTTGGCCATTGGTATGACGTTGAAATCCTTCTATATTGGAAATCTCAAACCATCGGAAAAATCAGCGGAAGAATTACGTGCCATGGGTATGCTGGACATGGCAACCTATACACAGCTTCAGGCTGCCGATGCCATGCGTGACGCCGCTCAGAATCCTGGAGGTGGGGCAGGGCTCACAGCCGGAATTGGCGCAGGAATGGGGATTGGCAACATCATGAATCAGGCTCTGGCTGGTGGAATGGCATCAAAGGCCGGAGAAATGGGTTCAGCAACAGCTGCTGGCGCAGCCGCTGGCGCGGCTATGAGTGATGTGATGACACCCGCGGAAGCGGCTTCTGTATTACGTGTATCAGAGGAAGATATTGTCGCAGCTATTACAGCAGGTGACCTCAAGGCAAAGAAAATTGGGAACGCGTATCGCATCAGCAAAGAAGCGCTGGAAGCATTCCTAAAAGGATGATCTGCGAACCATCGTAAGGATTAATCAGGCGCGGGAAAAGTACATTCCCGTGCCTGTTTTTTACCTCTAATCCATGGCAAAATATCGCGTCAATATCCATTAAGCTATATTCATTTCATGATATTGAAAATGAATATCCTCCCTGATTATCTTTGTTATTGGAATTGGTTATAATTTATCTATCCACTTTGATTAATGTGAGGGTGATGAAATCCACCTCTGTCGGGGCTTGTACTGGTTTTCTGACTTTTTTGTCGGAAGACCTGTATTAATTTAACCCTGAAGAAATGGAAAATATTGAATGAAATTACATGAATATCAGGCTAAACAAATTTTCCGGAAATATGCGATCCCTATTCCAAACGGGAGAGTTGCCTCATCCTCGGGTGAGGCCAGACAAATAGCAGAAGAGTTGGGCGGAAGGGTTGTGGTAAAAGCCCAGGTCCTTATAACCGGACGCGGTAAGGCCGGGGGCATTCGACTTGCCAAATCCGCGAGGGAAGCCGAAGAATTGGCTTCAGCAATCCTTGGGATGGAAATAAAAGGATTACCTGTACGCAAAGTACTGGTTGATGAAACTGTAAACATTCAAAAAGAACTGTATCTAAGCGTTGTACATGACCGGTCTTTACGCAAACCTGTAATGATCACATCGTTTGCCGGTGGGGTGAATATTGAAGAGGTTGCCCGTACTACACCGGAAAAAATTATAAAAATACCGATAGATCCTTTACTCGGCCTGCGCGATTATCAGGCTCGCGATATGGCGGCCGGTATTGATCTGCCGCGTGATCTGTGGAAAAGTTACATAGATATCGCACATGGTCTATGGAACGTTTTTAATGATTTTGATGCGACTCTGGCTGAAGTAAACCCTCTGGTAATTACCGGTGATCAAAAACTTCTGGCAATCGACGGGAAAATGTCGATTGATGAGAATTCCATGTTCAGACATCCAGAAATGACGGATTACCGGAACCTGGATGGTGAGAGTGCTGTTGATATTGAAGCCCGTAAATTTGGTCTTGCTTACATAAAGATGGATGGAAATGTCGGTTGCCTGGTAAATGGTGCTGGTTTAGCTATGACAACCATGGACATCATTCAGTTCTTTGGAGGGCAGCCAGCCAATTTTCTTGATATTGGCGGCGGCGCCAGCGCAGAACGGGTTGCAGCGGCATTGAAAATAATACTCATGGACTCGTCTGTGAAATCCATCCTGATTAATATTTTTGGGGGTATAACCCGTTGTGATGAGGTTGCTCGTGGGATATTGGCCGCGATTCGCGAAATGCCTTCGGAAATTCCCATTATCACCCGGCTTACGGGAACAAATTCGGAAGAGGGTACAAATCTCCTAAAAGAAGCCAATCTGTTGGCTGCCAACTCGATCAGCGAAGCCGTCAAAATGGCCATTACAGCGGCGGAAGGGGCTGCATAGAATGGGAATTCTGGTAAACAAGAACTCGAAAGTACTGGTACAGGGAATAACTGGCCATGAAGGTCTATTCCATACTCAACAGATGCTGGACTATGGAACCCATATAGTGGCCGGTGTGACACCGGGGCGTGGTGGAGAATGGGTGTTGGATGGGAAGATACCAGTATTTGATTCCGTTCGAACTGCGGTTGAAATGACCGGTGCTGCGATTAGCGCTATTTTCGTGCCGGCCCGATTCGCGGCAGATGCCATGTACGAAGCTGCTGATGCCGGAATTTCCCTTATCGTGTGTATTACAGAAGGTATTCCCATTTTGGATATGATGCGTGTCCATGAATATCTTACAAAATGTGGAACGTTGCTTATCGGACCGAATACTCCGGGAATACTGACCCCGGGTGAGGCCAAGATAGGAATAATCCCGGGGGATATTGCCGTACCGGGTGGAATTGGTGTTGTTTCCAGATCTGGAACGTTGACGTACGAGGTTCTTTTTGCCCTTAAGAACGCGGGATTTGGTGTAAGCACATGTGTTGGTGTGGGTGGAGATCCAGTCGAAGGAATGAACTTTATTGAAGTACTCAAACTGATGGAAGATGATCCGTACACGGAACAAATTGTCTTGATCGGAGAAATTGGTGGATCAGAAGAAGAGAAAGCAGCTGATTTTATCAGCCGGAATATGACAAAACCTGTGGTCGCCATGGTCGTTGGTCAGACGGCTCCAGTTGGGAGGCGAATGGGGCATGCCGGAGCGATCATTGAAAGCTCGCTTGGTAACGCTCAGGACAAAATTGCGGCATTGCAAAAAGCTGCTGTAAAAATAGCTACTTTCCCGGAAGAAATTCCAACCCTGTTATTACGATAACCCGGATTAAAAAAAAGCCCCTTGAGAAAAGGGGCATATAGATTGGTTTATTCTATTTATTAGCTTTTTTGCGATTCGATATAACGTACAACATCACCGACAGTCTTAATACTTCGTGCATCTTCATCGCCTATGGACAAATTGAACTTTTCGCTAAATCCGTCTATGAGGAAGAATTGATCCATGGAATCCGCCTTGAGGTCTTCAATGAAGCGGGTATCCATGTTTATTCCTTTGCCGTCGATCTTAAGAACATCGACAATCACGCTGCTAACTTGCTCAAGTGTGTCGCTCATGGTTAATCTCCTGGATGAGTATTTGGTTTCCCTCGGGTTGAATTGTAATTTGGGTACGAAGATTGTCAAGTATCCAATTCATTTGCCAGGAGGTGCACTGACTGGCTTTCCCGAGTATCACTTATGAAATATAACCCCAAAGCAGTGTTTTGGTATACTCAATTCAATAAAACACAGGACTAATTAATGCCTGATTCATCACAATTATCATCTCGAAAAAGTGACCACATCCAAATTAACCTGGAGCGGGATGTGCGGTCATCGATCACGACCGGATTGGAGGATTACCGGTTTATTCCCCGGGCGTTGCCAGAGATTGATCTGGATGATGTGGATTCTTCAGTTGAATTGTTGGGAAGAATACTTAACGCGCCAATTATTATCTCATCTATGACCGGTGGTTCAATTGAAGCCGAGCGGATTAATCGAAACCTGGCGGAAGCTGCTCAAAATTGCCGGGTAGCGATGGGGGTTGGTTCACAACGTGCCGGGCTTGAACAACCGGAGTTAAAAAGCTCTTTCCAGGTAAGAGATGTAGCCCCTGATGTTCTTTTATTTGGCAACCTGGGGGCTGTTCAATTGAATTACGGTTACACTGTGGACCATTGTCGCCGGGCGGTAGATATGATTCAGGCTGACGCCCTGTTTTTGCATTTAAATGCCCTTCAGGAGGCAGTCCAACCCGAGGGTGACACACGTTTTTCAGGCCTATTAAAGAAGATCGAACAAGTCTGTCGTCATTTGGAAGTGCCAGTATTCATTAAGGAAGTTGGGTGGGGTATTTCCGCCGATGATGCGAAACGGCTCGCGTCTGCAGGAGTAAATGGAATAGATGTGGCCGGAGCAGGAGGTACCAGTTGGTCTCAGGTGGAAATGCATCGGATTAATGACCCGTTACAGGCTGGTATTGCCGGCTCATTCCAGGGATGGGGCATTCCCACAGCGCGCTCACTTGTTTTGGTCAAGCAGGCAGCACCTGAATTGATGATTTTTGCATCCGGTGGATTGCGTGATGGCGTTGACCTGGCAAAAGTCATCGCGCTTGGCGCTGAAGTAGGTGGTATGGCATCACCATTTCTGAAATCGGCAGATATTTCAATGGAAGAATGTATGCGCGCAATAATAGCTGTCAAACAGGAGATTCGGATTTGTATGTTTGCGTGCGGCATTAAGGATCTAAACGAAATGCGCGGAAATACTTCCATATTGGATAGATGGAATTCATAATGACATTTTCAGAGTTTTCACAGGAAACACGGCCGGCTATTGAAAAAAAACTACGTGAAATTATCGGAACGATAGATAAGTCAAGATACCCCGGTTTGAACGCCATGCTCTCGTATCACATGGGGTGGGAGGGTGAGGGTGCTGGAGAAAAAGCCAGTGGAAAGCGGATCAGGCCTGTGATGGTATTGCTGGCAACCTCTGCCGCGGGGAAGAATTGGGAAGATGCTCTCCCGGCAGCGGCGGCGGTTGAACTAATTCATAATTTTTCGTTGATCCATGATGACATTGAGGACCAATCCGATATGCGACATGGACGGAAGACAGTATGGTCTATTTGGGGTGAAGCACAGGCGATAAACGCCGGCGATTGCATGTTTTCACTGGCTTTTGAGGCGTTGGGCTCTGCGGATGGTCAACCCGCCAATATCCTAAAAGCATTAAAGAACCTTCAAAACACCTGTGTTCAGCTCACGAGTGGTCAATATCTTGATATGGCCTATGAAAGTTCGGTTGAGTTGCCTTTGGAGGATTACTGGGCGATGGTAGGCGGTAAAACGGCAGCTTTACTGGCTTGCAGTGCTTCAATTGGCCCAGAGTTGACAGGTGCTCCAGAGACTGTAAAAACCGCTCTATCGAATTTTGCCAAAAATCTAGGACTGGCATTTCAGGCACAGGATGACTGGTTGGGAGTTTGGGGTAACAGCGCCCTGATTGGAAAATCTACAGACAGTGATTTGAAAAGTGGAAAAAAATCGTTGCCGATCCTGCTTGGACTGCAATCTTCCAGGGAATTCCGGCAACGTTGGGATAAACGTCCTTTTCGTGATGAAGAGATACAGGATTTGGCCGAATTGCTGAAGAATGATGGAATTCAAGAATTGGTTGAGAAAGAGACAATGGATCTGACGCAAAAAGCAAAAGAAGCACTTCATGCAATAAAGCCCTGGAATTATTATCTTGATTATCTGGATGAATTGGCTGATAAGCTGTTGTGCAGGGAAAAATAAGTGTATACAGTTTGTGAATAATTTGGTCAGATATCTATAATAGATTTATTCCCGTGTAATTGGATATAAGAAAAAAACGAAGAAAGATGAGGGATTAATGGAAAATAATAGTGATCTGCATAAGGCAGCGGAATTATTGGACGGTGATGGAATTGATAGGGAGGAGATTGAAAAATCTATCAGTGATATCTTAAAATCTATTGGCGAAGATCCTTCGCGCGATGGTTTGATCAATACACCACGCCGGGTTGCAAAGAGTTACGAAGAACTACTGGCCGGGTACCGCACAGATCCCAATAAATTGATCAATGACGCGTTATTTGATGTTGATTACGATGAGATGGTTATCGTGCGGGATATTGAGTTTTACAGTCTCTGTGAACATCACATGTTACCGTTTATCGGGAGAGCCCACGTTGCGTATATTCCCAACAAACAGGTTATTGGACTTTCGAAAATTCCGCGGATCGTTGATATGTTTGCCCGCCGCCTTCAGGTTCAGGAAAGATTAACCCAGCAAATAGCCAATTTTTTGAATGAAGTTCTTCACCCGCATGGCGTAGCCGTGGTGGTTGAAGCGACGCATCTGTGTTCCATGATGCGCGGTGTAAAAAAACATGATTCGCGAATGACCACATCCGCCATGCTGGGCTATTTTAGGAATAATCTTGCAACAAGAACAGAATTCCTGGACAATATATCTCGGGGCGCCGAGTCATTGCATTTCTAAATACTTATTTCTCAAATAAGTGAAAATTGGTCAATTTTCGCGCTCCAGAGACGGGCTCTAAAGCGTTAGCAAGGCCGCGCAATTTCTTACCCGTCGAAGGATTCGTTAAGTCTGGAGCGATTTCGGCTACTGGCAACATGATGAATGCAGTGTCCCAGATGCGATCGTCAAGGATAATTCCGTTCATGATAATGGTGTCCATGTCGATGGTTCGGGGCGCAAATTTATCGTGCGTTCTCACACGGCCTAGTTGGGTCTCCAAAGGTCTGAGAATTGTTTGCTTTAGTATCTCTTCATCGAAGGAAGTTTCGCACAGTAATGCCGCGTTATAGAAATCCGGGCCGTTTGTCCCTTCTGCGAGTGTCATCCAGACAGATGAAGCGCGAATTACGGGCAGTTTTTCAGATAACAGGCGTGCACCCTGTCGGATATTTTCCGCCGGATCAATATTTGAACCCAGTAGTATTACAGCTTCACCCATAGGCATAAAGGACTGTTAAAAATATATCTTATTCCCGTCCGCGTTCGATTTCAACTCCGACCGAACGAGAAAAACGAACAGCACCCGGTTTTTCAACTCTGACCTGTACTTTCGACACTCGCGGATGTTCCAAAATTATGCGCGCCGCGTCTTCAGCAAGCGCTTCAACGGTGAATCGTTGTGCAGATTCAGCCAGTGCCAGGAGTTGTTTGGATATTGTCCTGTAATTAACACTTTTCTCAATATCATCAGAAATTCCCGCCTCATGAATATCTGTGAAAATAATTATGTTAAAAAGTATGTCTTGAGGTTGAGACCGTTCTCTATCAGAAATTCCAATGACACCACGACCAAGCAAGTCTTTGATCAATATCTTATCCATGATTTCTCCGTTGGTTAAACAAGATGACGTCCACCATCCAGATGGATGATCTCGCCTGTGATATATTCGGGCCCATCAAGCAGGAATAGTGCTGTTTGTGACAATTCATCCAATTCTGCCCATCGTTTCATGGGAACCGGTTGGATAATTTGATCAACCGGTGCTCCATCAGATGGCGGAAGTATGGCTCCCAGAGCAATGCCGTTTACTGTGACACGAGGCGCCATTGCCCGTGCCATTGACTGTGTCAGGGCGGCAAGGCCAGCCTTGCTTATGGAATAAGGAAAATGCTCAATACCGGGGCGCAATGCCCGCCAGTCCAGCATTGTTATAATCCGTCCCTTTTTTTCTGGGGCCAGTTTAGAAAAATAAGCCTGGCTGATAAAGAATGGAGCATTCAGGTTGATCTCCATGTGTCGCTGCCATATCTCCCGATTTGTCATTTGAAGATTTATCGGCTCAAAAATGGCAGCGTTCAATATCAACATATCAACCGGTGCAATATCGCAGGCTTTTTCGATCAGAGAATCCGCCTCAAGAGGATTGGAAAGATCTGCTTGTAATAACCAGGCTTTTTTGCCCAGATTGAGAATGTCGGCCGCGGTTTCTTGTGCCTTCGCGGCTGAATTACTGAAATGCAGGAAGACATTCGCTCCGGCTTTTGCCATTTCCAGAGAGAGATGCCGGCCTAATCGGACTGCACCGCCGGTTATCAGGATATTCTTACCTTCAAGAGTCATCTCATCGGCACCTTTTATGTTAGGCATTCATGATCTGATTCTAAAAATTTGAGTCGGAAAAGTCAAACCGGCATATAGCTTTTATGGCTCACGTTGTGATCCAAATAACCACGAAGAAAGAAAATACCCTGGTGTTCCCAGGAGAATAATCCCTGCCAGCCCGGTAAACAAGTCGATAAATGATGGAGTACGAAAATCAACATAGAACTGTGATATTTCTTCAAGAATGGCCATAGATAGAATGGCAAGACTTCCTGCGGGGAATAATAAACCAGAAACGCGAAGTCCTTTACCAGGAAAACTCATATTGAACAGGAATGACAGAATACCATATAGGATGAAATGCATAACCTTGTCGCCGTGCGGAAAAGCGTACAGTGAACGTAAAAAACCAGGCAACTGTTTTTGATTAACTGCCAGAATACTGATCACAATGAGAGCCAGAATAGAAAAAGTAATAATTCGTATAAAGACTAATGTTTTATTCATTTTTTTGTTTGGAGTTGGGATTGTTATATTGAATTTCTGCGTGAAAATAGAAGATGGACCGATAATAACATGATTTTTTCTACTCCCAGAATGGGAGGATTTATAAAAGTCTACATTTCTTATGTCATAGACGGTTAGTATGTCGTAGAACCTGAGGATACAATTCATTAAGTGCTTATAAGATTTTGGATAACAACCTGGGAGCCCGAAAGATGGAAACCTCACTAAGTACCGGAATAGACATCGGTGGAACAAAAGTAAGTCTGGCACTCGTTGACGTGAAAGGTCGTATCTATGATTCTAGACGGTTGGATGTGCAACCTGTTGAAACACCTGATAGCTTGATTGCGCGAATTTCTCAGGCCATCAAAGAATTGTGGGAAAGGAATGATTTATCCGTAAATAAGATAAAAAGCATTGGTGTCGGAGTGCCGGGAACAGTTGATCCTGAAAACGGATTGGTCGAATACTGCCCCAATCTTGGTTGGGAGGATATTCCTGCGGGAGTAATTTTTCATAACACTCTCGGAAGGGAAGTTGTCATTTCACAGGATTCGCGTGCTGCTGCATGGGCGGAGTATTTGCTGGGAGCCGGTAGGGGTACCAGATCAATGGCATGTGTCACGATCGGTACAGGGATTGGATGCGGCATTGTAATGAATGGAAAGATATTTAATGGTGCCATGAATACGGCCGGAGAGTTGGGGCATACAATTTATTCCCGTAATGGGAAACAGTGTAATTGTGGTCTCCGGGGTTGTCTGGAAAGATATTGTTCCGGAACCGGTATTTTTGAACGGGCCTATGAATGTGCCCCGGATTTATTTAAGAACCTTTCTCACAAAACCGAAACAGTTTTTGAATTGGCTCGAAGTAATAATAAAAAAATGCTTGAAGTAATACATGATGCAGTGGTTGATCTATCAATAGGGATTGCCAATATGGTGTCCATATTATCACCGGAGATGATTGTGATCAGCGGAGGTTTATGTGAGCACGAAGACCTGATCATAAATCCGTTGCGTGAATTGGTTTACGCAAATGGTTATCACTCGTGGTCGCGAAAAAAACAGTTAAAGATCGAGAAAGCAGAACTGGGTCCGTATGCACCTGTTATAGGTGCCGGTTTGCTTTATCTAAACCGTTGAGCAGGTAATAAATGGAAGAAAAACGGATTAGATAACAGACCACTATCACACGTATGGAAAAAGGTCAGTCTATTTCTCTTCCTGCACACCAAAGACCA
The DNA here is from genome assembly GCA_964446955.1 of uncultured Leptolinea sp. Lineage (GTDB taxonomy): Bacteria > Chloroflexota > Anaerolineae > Anaerolineales > Anaerolineaceae > Leptolinea. Next base: position 974,138 of record CAYUQJ010000001.1, on the reverse strand, counting down.
TGATATTTATTTTTTGCATGGTTTGTACGCAGAACTTCTCGACTTTTGCGAACACATTGGGTTCGGGTGGAGTTGTTTCTGCAATATTAATCAATTCAGTCAGTGATTTTGGACCTGTCGAGGGTTCCCATTTCAAGAGTACATTCAAAACTCTCAGATTCTGGTCAAAATCTGAGTCGGTATGATTCGTCAATTCCAGGTCAATTGCTGCGGTTCCCCGCGCCGCCAGCCAATCAGCAAATTGGCCGGTGTATGCGCAACCCGTGTCCATGGGTGGATATGAATAGTTGGTCACAGCCGCGATAGCCTCGGCTAAACGCACTGATTCTGCTTCCGGGGGTTGTCCCCCGGGGAATATTCCAAGCGCGGCGGAATGGTAGTTGATTAACGCACTGACTTTTCGTTCCAGCAAAAAATCGCGCAGTGCCACAACCTCCGGTTCGGAAAACGGTTCAGAACCAGCGCTGACAGGCCGGTAATTCCAGCAACCATCTCTGGGCCAGTCAATGACCCATTTATTATCCCAATTCCGATTCAGGTCAACACCACGCTCATTTACACGTCCATCAAGATTATGCCCCCGTGCTTCACCGTCCGGGTTTAGCAGCCGGAGGATATACAGGGTTCGGTCTGCGGGCACCACACGCGGATTTTGTTTTAGATATTCGATCAGCTCATCGGCGAGCAGTGTAGTGTTCCATTCATTCCCACCATGAATTCCAGCAACGATCATTCGCTCTACCGGGCCATTGCCAAATTGCATGACTTCTATATTGTTTCCTTTTATGGAATGCCCAATAATGATCGGGCCGTCAATAAAGTCTGTTGGTGCTTGTGTTGGAACGGGTGCGACTTCAACTGGTTCTGCATCTTCAACTGTTGCGGTAGCATCAACCTGTTCCTGTTCTGCTGTTTCTTGCGGTTCTTCAACGATGGCCGTTTCTGTTTCAATTATTACCGGTTCATCTGCTGGAAGTTCTGCTGAAACACGCGCATCTTCATCTTGAATGATGATCGGTTCAGGTGTCCCGGCAGGTGTCGGAAAGTAGGTTGCGAGAACGGGTTCTTCCGCAGGAAGGTTATATGTTGATTGTGGTTTTTCGTCCGTCGAGAATAGGGAAATATCGGACGTATTATTCTTCACCTGAAGAATGATCCAGTTCCATACACGTTCACCTGTCGTTAACCCGGTGGAAAAGAGAACATAACCGGCAATCGTACAAACAGCTACAGCAAGCGCGCTATACCCCAATGCTCGAAGACTTAATCCCCTGCGTTTTTTTCGGGGAACCCGGACCTGGACGGGGGGAAGGTTATTCCGTGGTTTATCAGGTCTGGTTGCTGGACGACGGATGGGTGTGTTTGATTTTGGAATTTCAAAGTTAATGGTTGGTGTTGTGTTGTAATGTGGGGGAAGTTCGGCTTTCTTCTGCCCGCGGATTGCGGCTTTTCTGACATGTTTTTCTGCGAGGGTAGTCTCATCTGGATCCGAATCGCCATCCAGGAATGAACCTGGACCGATCGTAGAAGAAATCCGGCTTGAAGACGGTATAAGCGGTTGAACATTGGAAGCAGAAAGGCCTGCTCGTTCCAGGCAGTAATTCCGTTTAGCCTGGTTGGGCATACATTCAGCCAACCAACGCCAGGCATCCATGTTTTCTGGATCCAGTTCCAGTATCCTGTTCAAGTATGCCGCGGCTGCCGGTTTGTGCCCGTATTGGATTGCCCGCATTGCCTGCGCCAGTAACTCGGTAATTTCTGAATTCATTTCGGCCATTGTTCAACCGCCATCTTAAAGAGGTTTTCGGTAATGGTTGCAAGAACAAGGCCAGTGAGTTTTACTCCGATCAGGGCAAGGATGGAGTCGCTTGGGGGTTGGCCAATTCTCTTGTATACCCGGTGGCTACAAGATTTTCGTAGGCCGAAAGAACTTCAGGTGGTACAGGCTGTGGAGTCTGCCATCCGCGTTCCGCGTACAGGATAATCCGTTGGAAATCTCCCACCATTACATGGATTAAATCGTTCATTGTGAAACCTTCAAATGGATAGTCGTCAAATGATATGGAAGGAGAAGACACACAAACAGACATCTCAGGCCAGTATTGCGTAAGAGCTGCGTGTGTTCTACGTTCCATGTATGGTTTCTGCAGGACGATCAGCTTTTTGGGAGACAGGTTGTTTTGCTGTAAAACCTTGCGGGTGAGGAAGATATTCTCGGCCGTATTGGTAGCACTGTTCTCAATGTAAACAGAATTCTTGGGAACGCCTGCTTTATAGAGAACATCGGCAAATGCCTCCGCCTCCGGTTTGTGATACAGGTCATATGTCAACCGTCCAACACCCCCGGAGGGACATACCCATGGACCGAATCCGCGGTGATAAAGGCTTGCCGCATAATCAGCCACCCGAAGGTCATTACTGCAAAATATCAATATTCCATCGGCTGTTTGGACAGGTAGTCCAATCCTTAAGTAGTCCCAGAGAATGCGTGCATATTTTAGTGTGAGAGATCTGCGATTATCCATGCAGTAATTTTACTGTCGTCCACAAGAAATCGAATTCGAATAATGTACAATCTTTTCCAGAAGAATCAATGAAACCTGTATAATTTTTGTATATCCAAGAAATCTACACGAGTTTGAGAGGTTCTATGGGATTGTATCTCGCTGTTAAGGAAGTCTGGAGGAACAAGGGCCGCTTCCTGCTTATCAGTCTGGTTATCGCCTTGATCACCACCCTGGTTTTATTCATCGCAGCACTGGCAGAAGGATTGGCTCTATCAAACCGGGAGTACTTAAGTAAGCTGGATGCTGATTTGATTGTCTTTCAAAAAGATGTTGATAACCTTATCGCAACCAGCCGTATAGGGCGTTCAAAGATCAATGATATTCGCAGGGTAGAAGGTGTTCAGGAAGTGGGTGCGATCGGCGCAGCAACAGGAACATTGATATTTCCTGATGGACGTGAATCAGTCAATGTTTCATTGATCGGAATTGAACCAGATAGCCCGGGGATGCCTCCGGTTCTAAACGGTAGAACGATTAATACACTGAAAGGGAATGAAGCTGTAGTTGAGTCGCGTTTCTTGACACGATATGGGATTCAAATTGGCGATGTAATTAAGATCAAGACAATTCAGGGAACAAAAGAAAAGTACTTTGATTTACAGGTTGTCGGTCAATCAGATAGCCAGCAATACCAGTATGCGCCAACGATGTTTATTCCGTTTAAAACGTGGGACCAGATCAAACCTCAGGCAGTTCGTACCGGATTAGAAGGGGAATTGACATCGAATATTATCGCGGTCAAACTCAAGAATCCGTTAGATATGGAACGTATGGCTTCGCTGATTGAAACCCAGGTTGAAGGCATCGAAGTAATTGATAAAGCTGCAGCCATCGAAGCCGTGCCAGGATATCGTGTACAGCAGAATACTCTCAACACCCAGCAGATATTTACGCTATTGATCGGGGTTCTTGTTATAGGCGGTTTCTTTCAGATTCAGCTTTTGCAAAAAATCCCGTTGATTGGAGTATTGAAAGCCATTGGCGCATCAAATTGGATCATTGCGGTCTCTGTGATATCCCAGATCATTGTGGTTACAACATTCGGTGTATTGCTCGGCAGCGCGATCACGTTATTACTGTCTGTGGCGTTACCGGCCGGTATCCCGATTGTGTTTAATGGAAGCTCAGTCATCATCGCCGTCATCTCTCTGCTTGCTATTGGGCCGGTTGGTGGATTGGTCTCTGTTCGGGTTGCCATCCAGGTGGAACCGCTGATTGCTTTGGGACTATCATCGTAGGAGCCGATATGACAGCTGTTATTGAAACAAAAAATGTAAGTAAGATTTACAAAAACGGTCCAATGGAGATATTGGCCGTTGATAATGCGAATTTTCAGATTAATGCCGGGGAATTTGTTGGTTTGGTCGGGCCGAGCGGTTCTGGCAAAACCACCATGCTTGCCATGTTGGCGGCACTTTTGGTTCCCTCCAACGGGGAAGTCCTAATCGATAATGTCAACCTGGGTGATATGTCCGAAGCAGAACGGGTGCGATTCCGACGGGAACGAATTGGTTTTACATTCCAATCGAATAACCTGGTTCCATTCCTGACTGTTCGGGAGAATGTGCATCTAATGCTTAAGCTGAACGGGCAGTCGAATGGCGACTCCGGTAAACGTGTGGATGAAATGTTGGACCGTCTTGGTTTGACGGAACGCGCCAATAATCTCCCCAGCCAGTTATCCGGTGGACAGAGGCAGCGGGTTTCTATTGCCCGATCATTGATCCATAATCCAAGTGTAGTGCTGGCTGACGAACCAACCGCAAGCCTGGACACGGAACGGGCGTTTCAAGTCACCCGTTTGTATGCCGACCTTATTCATGAGGATAAGAAAGCCGGAATAATGGTTACGCATGATTTACGGATGTGCGTCTTTGTGGATAAGATCATCCAGATTTCAGACGGAAAGATCGCTTCCATTATTGATGACAGAGAGGCCATTGATGCTTTGATAGCCTGTGGATAAGAATAGATTACGCATCATTATTAATGGATCAGCAACCCCGGAAAAAAACGGGGTTGCTTTTTTTAGCAACCCCGTAAGCAAGGACAAGTAAAAGTCTTTTTATTTCTCAGGAAATTCCAGCGAAGCGGTTAATCGCCATTTGATACGTGGATCCTGTTCCTTTATTTCAATGATCATTGTGTATGTAATATCACCCTGATTGTCCTGTCCCAGTGGATTAATGCGTACCACGGTTCCTGGAATGGATAAGCCGGGAATCCCGTCAAATGTTACGATTACCTGATCCCCCTCGCCAATGCGATTTATATTTAATTCTGTCAGGTCGTTACTTTCAATATGGAACTTGTTAAGATCGGCAAGGATAACCGATGATGAACCTGCGGAAGAGATTTGACCTACTTTCAAGGTAGACGAGACGACCGTACCAGCGAAGGGAGCCACAAGATCAAGATCTTTGAGAGCGGCCTGCGCAGCTTCAAATTGAGCCGTGGCGTTGTCTACTCTTTCTTGAGCCAAAATAAGATCGTTTTCATTCGGTCCATTCTTGACCAGTTCCCAGTCTTTTTCCGCTTTTTCGAAATTCGCCTTGGCTACGACAAGTTCTCCTTCCGCAATCTGAACATCTACTTCTTCTGGAGAGCCCATTAGATAGTTGTAATTAGCTTCGGCCTGTTCGACTTTTTTGCGGGCGGCCGCGAAGTTTTGGAGTGCGAACGCTCGATTTTGATCGGTTTCGTCTTTATCACGCCAGTTGCTCCAAACAGTTTCCGCATTATTAAAATCGTTCAACGCTAATATGTAATCTGCCTGTGCCTGGTCAATAATCCATTGATCGGCGCGTTTGTAATTCTTATAGTTTCTATTTTCAACTGCCTTGTCCAGATCTTTTTTTGCCTGTGCCAGGCGTAATTGAACTTCCGCCCTGGTTACATTGGCATTTTTAATCAATTCGTCAAGAGCTTGTTTTGCTGAAGTCAATTCTGCCTGAGCTGCGGAAATGGCGGCATTTTGTTTCTCGCTTCCTTTCAGACGGGCGATCACATCCCCTTGTTTTACTTGCTCGCCTTCTGGTTTCAAAACTTCTTCAACAACTCCTGTTATGGGAAACGAAAGAATGACGTTATTTACAGGAATTGCTTCACCTTCAATGATCAGATTACTTCGGCTTACAGTAACTTCTGATGTGGCTTCAGATTCCTGGGCTGATGCTTCCTGGGATACGCCTGTTTGACAGGCCGACAAAAAGAGAACAGAAAATGCCGAAATAAGTAATAGTGAGATACCCGTTAAACGTTTCATATGCCATCCTGTATTTGTTAGAGCTGATTAAATTATACAGAAATGAGAATTCTTTATTCAAAGCTTGTACAAAATGGTTCTTGCTTATTAATTATTCCTCATCCATAACCGGTAACCGGCACGATCTAAATCCACGTAATAATTTGAGGAAATGAATTGTGATAATTCATGAAAAGTACGGGTTGTATCGGAACCACTAACCCGGGGTCGGCCATCATAGAATTCAATGATCACTTTTGGTCGGGCGATTTGCAGTTTCGTGAGTAAATCACTTCGCAATTGTTGGATCTGTGGTGTGGAGATGTGATGGTAAAAGTGAAAATCATATAAATACCGGGTGGCGGGTTTGGCTTGAACCATGAGCATTGCCTGGACAGCCCCATTTGACCAATCCAGTGGTTGTACCGTATCCCCCGGATCCAGATTCCGTTGCAGGTATTCGGCGATGTCATCCACGCGTCCACCCTGAGGTGGCGGTAGAGGCTGGCCTGAAATTTGATTAACAAAGTATCCAGAGGGGCGAAGGATGAAAGCACTAACCAGAATTAGTGTAGCTATACCTGGATAAGAAATCTTTTTCTTTGCTGAACCGGTATTTGCGCATGCTAACAAGATCATGAAAAAAATCATCGGAAGCCAGTGGTATTCCCAGTACTTATTCGCGATGATGACTTCGACCAGACTGACCAGTATGCCTCCCATCATCAGGAGGATTTTGTTTTTATTGGTGAGACTTAAATTCTTTGTCCGAAAGAAAGCGTAGGAATTCAATATCGCGGGGATCAGCCAGAGAATATGTTGGCCGATGGATGGGATACCATTAATCGCGGAAGTGAATTTTTCCTGTCCGGTTACTACCACAAGGTGCGCGTTGATGTCTGTGTAAAGGGGCCAGTATCCTGTGGCAACCTCAATAAAAGCTGGCATGGCGTGGTTCGCGAAAAAGTAGGCTGTTGTGCCAAGGAGAGGAACAAACAAACCGATCAGAACGCAACTGTATTGAATAAAAAAGTTTTTGATGCGGTTGTTTTGATCCGTATGCATCACATACCAGAGATCAATTAAAAAGAAGACGGCAAGTATCAATCCTGACTGCGGTTTGATCAAAACAGCACAACTGATAAAGAAGCCTGTAAGTAACAAACGGACAATGTTAAATCGCGAACTTGTTACTGAATATGCGATCAGGGAAAGAAGCAGGAATGGCAAGGTCAGGAACTCCCGCTGCATGCTCATCGCTGGTCCATATTGCAAAAAAAGAATCCCGAATATATTGGCGGCTGTCCAGGCTGTTGTGGTGCCAAATGATCGCAGCCACAGGAAAATCAAGCAAAGAGTGAAGATTAGAATCAGTACGTTTGCCTTTTGTAATCCATGATCCGTGAATCCGAAAATTGATCCAACAATAGCATTCAACCAATGAGCACCTGGCGTATTCATGTCGAAAAAATCACGGTAGGGCACAGCATTGAGATTCTTGACCAGAAAACCCATGTAGTACAAAATCGGACTATCGTGGACCATTCGCCACTGCAGGGAAAGGTAGGCTTCTCCCATAAGGAACAGAGAAAGTATGCTGTTGATCAGCAATGGGAAAACTGAAAGAAGGAATTTTTTCTGAACTTGCATAATCAACGGTAAGTATAATATAGCGATGTTGCAAAAAGAATCCTCACCACACCGGCGGTTCATGCTGTTATTGGTTGGACTTTTCCTGTTCAACCTTATAGTTGTTAATGGTGCGATCATCGTACTTGGTCATGATCAAACCCAGATCAACAACATAAAAAGGGTCATTGCTATTGATCCAAAGTTTGCAGATTCCTGGGATCCAATGTTTCGTGGACTTCGGGTTTTTTTTGAAGGCGAAGATGCGACGATCTACCAGAAGGTTTTTTTCAACCAGAAACATAAGTTTCAATATCCCCCAACCAGCCTTTTGTTCGTTGATGGAATTCGCAGGTTTTTGGACCCATTGGATCTAACCAACAAGGTGATCGATTGGATTTCCTGGATCAGTCTCTGGGGAACCATTTTGTTTTCCATTTTGATCTTCTTTACTGCCTGGGGTATGCACAACCCGGACTATCCACTATCTAGAGGTTGGAAATCCATATTTGTATTCATACTTGGGATTTCCGGTTTGATCTTTTATCCGATAAACCGGGCCTTTTATCTTGGTCAAATACAAATCTGGCTGGATCTATTCTTTGCCATCAGCCTCTGGCTATGGTTAAAGAAAAAAGAAACTGCAAGCAGCGTGTTTTTGGGTTTAATGTCCGTAATCAAACCACAAATGGGCTTGTTTGTTATCTGGGGATGTTTGAGAAAGAAATGGAAATTTTGTTTAGGGATATTGGGTGTTGCAGCAATATTCCTGGTAATGTCTCTAGTACGTTATGGGCTTCCATCACACCTGAAATATATTGAAGTTCTGAGTTATATCGGACAGCATGGCGAGACATATTTTCCCAATCAATCTGTGAATGGGCTGATGAACCGGTTATTGTTTAACGGAAACAACCTTGAATGGGATGCTTGGCATTTTGCTCCGGAAAATGATCTGGTTCGAGTGGTTACGATTGTTTCTTCAATCGCATTTTTGGGGTTCGCCTTTCTGTTCAACCGACAAACAAAAACGCAAGACACATGGTTGTCTTTTGTAATTGCCGGCCTGATATTTACCCTTGCATCGCCGGTAGCCTGGGAGCACCATTACGGTATATTGTTTCCGGTCTTTATGATAATCTTCCCCAAGGCCTGGCAACGACGAGAAAAATGGAAGAAAGGTATTCTCCTGTCATCAATCGCGTATATATTGACGGCAAATCAGTTCTTGTTCTTGAATCGACTGGCTTCCACTTCTTGGAATTTTTTGCAATCTTATTTATTCTTTGGGGCACTGCTAGTTCTTTGGATTTTAATCAAATTGCAGTTGATTGAGGAAGCGCAAGAATCTAATTCATAGTGTCCACAAGAAAGGTGGGTTTTAGTTATTGTCCAACATTCTGGGCCGGTATTGCAACGCTTCTGCCAGATGGGGAGAGGTGATTGTTTCACTGCCGGAAAGGTCTGCAATGGTTCGAGATAATTTTAAGACCCGATGATACGCACGGGCTGAAAGTTGAAGCTGCATGCTCGCGCTCTTCATCAAGCTGCGGCCGGCTTCATCTAAATCACAGTATTGCCTGACTTCTGCCGGACGCATATCAGCGTTACAGGTAATTCCATTCATGAATTTCCCTTCGCTATTCATGAATCGTGCTCGTTGACGTTCTCTGGCAGCTTCCACCCGTGACTGGATATTACTGGAAGGCTCTCCGGTGCGGTCGCTGGATAGTTTTTCATATTCAACGCGCGGAACCTGGATGTGAATATCAATACGATCGAGAAGGGGTCCGGATATCCTTTTTTGATATTTTGTAACAGTTGCATCTGAACAGGTACAAGCCCTCACTGGATCTCCATAATATCCACACGGGCAGGGGTTCATGGCTCCGATTAATTGAAAATTTGCCGGGAATGTCAATGAACCATTGGCGCGGCTGATGGTAACCACCTTGTCCTCAATTGGCTGACGCATCACTTCCAAAACCCGCTGACCAAATTCAGGCAGCTCGTCCAGGAAGAGGATACCGCGATGGGCAAGTGACACTTCACCGGGGTGGGGTATGTGACCGCCGCCTACCAGGCCGGCATGGCTTATGGTGTGGTGGGGCGCGCGGAATGGCCGGTTTTTGAATAATGGGATATCAGGCGGGAGGGCGTCCGCGACGGAATAGATCCGAGTTACATCCAGGGCTTCATCGATCGTCATTTTGGGCAAAATTGACGGCATGGCACGGGCAAGAAGTGTTTTACCCGAACCCGGAGGACCGATCATCAATACATTGTGACCTCCGGCGGCAGCCACTTCCAACGCGCGCTTGGCATGCTCCTGTCCCTTAATCTCGCAGAAATCGGAACCGGGTATTTCTTCCAATACAGCCGGGTCGATAGTTGGCGTGATCTCGAGGTGGATTTCACCTCTCAAGTACATTACCAGTTCAGTAAGGGAATTTACAGGAATTACTTCCAGATCCGGTATGAGTGCGGCTTCAGCCGCATCGCAAGCCGGGACAAAGACCCTTTTGAAGTTTTGTTGACGGGCTGTTGCCGCCATGGGGAGCATCCCGCGGACATGCCGAACGGACCCATCCAGAGATAACTCACCAATCACCAGGCTGTCTTTTAATAGATCTTGATCAAGTTGATGGGTGGCAGCCAGAACACCAAGCGCAATCGGCAAATCATACGCCGGACCTTCCTTGCGCACTGACGCGGGGGCAAGATTGACGGTCAAGGCGCGGCGGGGATAATTGAATCCTGCGTTATGAACGGCTGAACGGACACGTTCCCGGCTTTCTTGAACGGCGGCGTCAGGGAGGCCAACGATCACCATTTTGGGTAATCCCGGGCCGGTATCTACTTCGACTTCTACAACAACACCCTCAAGTCCGATGACCGCGCAGGAAAAAGTTCGAGAAAGCATGGATAAAGTTTAGTTTTCCCTGTATGAAATGTCAATCGTTATCATTCGGTTTTCCTGTGGTTAGTTGGATTTAGATTGGAATCCGAAGCGTTCAGCTTTCCAGGTGTTGATCCAACGGTAACGCAGAGGAGCGGCAAACTCAAGATGATCGGGTTCCATTACTGCCAGTCGGAATGTCTCTGCAAAATCTTCTGCGGGTCCATTTGTTCGTCCGTAAATGGTCGGGTTGAGTTCTATATTTTTCCTTTTTAGCGAGTTCTCATAATCAGGGCAATGGAAACGTGGAAAAAACTGATCCGGTTCGCAATTCATAAAACGCAGCATGTCGTCAGAAGGACCTCCACCGAAGATTACCGCGAGCGGATGGGATCCCATTAAGTTGTCGAGTAAATGGGCAATTTCATGTACGGCAGTGTGAACAGTCAGGTGCCCGGGGTCAAGAAAAATGGTTGAGAGAAAGACGTGATGAAACCCCAGTTTTTGCCAGAAAAAAGAGGAGGGGGTAATTCTTGCAGATCCATATTGATGTACAACATTGGAGAGGCAACCGGGAGTTTCCAACCATTTATCAATGTGGCTAATGGCCTGAATTAGTAATTGACTTTGTGTCTCATCAATTCGCGATGAGATATCCCATTGTGTTCTTTCTGTCAGGTCTAACCGTGATTTCATGGGCTTTTTTCTTACTTTAACGAAAAAAGCGGTTAAAAAGACTAGTCTCTTACTCCAGCCATTTAACCGCAAAATAAGTTATAGGTATAAATCAATATGTAACAATGCGGGGAAGATTCTTGGCCTCGTTAATCCAACCTTCCACCATTTGTTGGGTTGGAACCCGCCGAACCAGTCTTTTTTCTATGTTTACCTCGACCATTTTCTCGGTCAGATTGTCAGCCCGGCGTTTTGCCAATTCAACCACAGTATCCACTCCAGCGGCCTCGAGGAGATCGGAGTATTCAGAGCCTATTCCTTTAATCCGGTAAAGGTCGGCTCGATTCACCCATTCAAGAATCTTGTGTTCATCGATACCGGCTTCTTTCGCGATTTCATCGCGTCCTTTTTTTGAAGCCCCCCTTTCCAGTAATGCTTCAACTGTATTGATACCCATGGCATGCAGTTTTTTTGTGAATACATCACCGATGCCTTCAATGTCTTTGATAGTGGTCATTAAAACAACTCCTTTCATGGTTATTCATCAGCTAGGAAAATTATAGATTTTCTTGGATTAAAGTACAAATTTGTTGTCAACTACTCCGTGATGTCTTAGAATGTACACTATACCTTGAGGAGAAATGATCATGTCAAAATCATGTAAAGAAAAATCAATTGTTGTTGCCCCAAAAGCACCCAAAGCGTTAGGTCCGTATTCTGCCGGTGTGAAAGTTGGACAATTTGTTTATTGCTCCGGACAGACCGGGTTGAACCCTGTTACAAATGAACTGGCGGAAGGCGGAATTGAAGCTCAAACACGTCAGGTATTGGATAATATAAAAAATGTTCTTGATGCGGCGGGTCTTAATTTATCTCATGTGGTGAAGACTACCGTGTTTCTTAAAGATATGGCTGATTTTCAAGTGATGAATGGGATTTACGCGGAATATTTTACAGAGAATTATCCCGCCAGATCCACTATCCAGGTGGCGGCGTTACCCAAAAACGGATTGGTCGAGATCGAAGTAGTTGCCTTCGATCCGAATACTGATTGCCAGGACTAAACCTTTTTATCTCCGAAATTGAGAACAGAGCAGACTCATGGCTGATGAATTGATCCTTCTGGTTGATGATGAGCCGAATATTATTCAATTGGCTCGTATGTATTTGGAACGGGAAGGTTACCGGATCATCTCAGCCGCGGATGGAAAAGAAGCGTTAGATGCGATCAGGGTCAAGAAACCCAATCTCGTCGTTCTGGATGTGATGCTGCCTGAAATGGATGGGCTTGAGGTATGCAAACGCTTGCGCCGGGAGAAAAACAACGTCCCTGTCATAATGCTGACAGCCCGTGACGATGATATTGACAAGATCCTGGGGTTGGAGCTGGGCGCGGATGACTACATGACCAAACCATTTAACCCGCGCGAATTGACAGCCAGGGTTAAAGTAATATTGCGCCGGTCAGAACGGTTTACAAAAGAGAGTTCCAGCGAAATGCTCAGGATTGGGGATCTGGTTATTGACCCGGCAAGGCGTGAAGTGTATCTTGGCGAAAAGGAGTTGTCCCTGAGAACCCAGGAGTTTGAAGTTCTCTGGGTATTGGCGAAGAACAAAGGCCTGGTTTTAACTCGTGAAAAGTTACTAAATCTGGCCTGGGGTTTTGAGTATTTTGGACAGACAAGAACGGTTGATGTACATATTGCCCAGCTGCGTGCTAAGTTGGAGGGGAGCGGGGTACACATTGAGACTGTTACCGGGATTGGATACAAATTAACAATCTGATGTTATCTTCCATCCGACTACGGTTATGGATCAGCTACTCACTGGTGATCTTTGCCGCTCTGGCGGCAATTATTGGCACCACGTTATCCACGCTGAGCCGTAATCCTTTGTTTTACCGGCAAGCTGTTCTTCGTTTGCATGTTGCTCACTCAACTGTTTTAGCTGCATTGATCGATGACGTGGAAACCGACTTGATGGTGGCGAAACGCTTGATCCAACATCACACAAAACTGGATGGAGTTCGCTACGCGTTGGTGGATTATTCCGGCAAGATTATTTATGACAGCGGTATGGGCGTGTATCCTCCGATACCAGGGTTCGGATCACCTCCACTCACGACTGGCACAGACCCGATCTCTTTTGATACCTTTCGTGATATTGACCGGAAATCCTGGATTTATGTCTTGCAACCTGTAACAGACCAGCTTTTCCTGCTCGCTGCATCAAAACAGCCGGTTCTAGAGATCCGGACCATGCTGCGTGATGAGGTTGTTCAACCCATGGTCAAAGGAGGCCTGATCGCAATGTTTGTCGCTTTCGCTTTGGGTCTCTTTATGTCTGTGTGGATTGGAGATCCGTTAAGGCGGCTGGCGGATGGAGCTCGACAATTTGAGAATGGAAATTATCCTGTCCTTGATAAGGAAGGACCTCAGGAAATTCAGGAACTGGCGGAATCTTTGAATCAGATGAGCCGGCGTGTTCAGCAGACAGAAAAATCACAACGAGACTTTTTAGCCAATGTCTCGCATGAGCTAAAAACACCGCTGACATCGATACAGGGGTTTGCCCAGTCAATCCAGGATGGGGCTGCCAGCACGCCTCAAGAACTGATGCAGGCCGCCAACGTCATATATGATGAAGCATCACGTATGCATCGTCTGGTTCTGGATCTGTTGACACTTTCCCGCCTGGAAGAAGGTTCAGCGAAAATGCAGCATATTCCGGTTGATCTCTCCATGATCATTGACCAGATCGATGAGAAAATGCAACCGCAAATCCAATCAGCCGAATTGCTGATCAAAAAACTGATTCAACCCGGCCAGGTCGTGATGGGAGATGGCGATAGCCTGGCCCAGGTATTTACCAATCTATTGGATAATGCCATAAAATTCACACCCAAAGATGGATTGATAACACTCCGAGTTTATAGCGAAGAGGATACTGTTATTGCTTCTGTGACAGATACTGGAACGGGCATTCCCAACCATGAAGAACGAAGAATATTTGAGCGTTTTTATCAGGTGGATAAATCACGGCGTGGAGGCACAAGCCGCGGGATCGGTTTAGGGTTGGCTATTGCCAGGCAAATTGTCATATCACATAACGGAGAGATTTGGGCGACCAGTGATCCTGGTAAGGGAAGCACGTTTTTTGTGAAGCTTCCAGCGTTAGAAAAAACAACTATCAAGGTTAACAAACAAAACTCATGACCAGTGTATCCGTGATCATTCCATGCCTGAACGAAAGTAAAACGATATCCACCGTTTTGCAAGCGATCCATGACCAGGATTATCCAATCGAAACGTTGGAGGTAATAATTGCCGATGGCGGCTCAGAGGATGGTACTCTGGAAAAAATTAATGAATTCCAGATGAACCACCCCAATTTGACCATAAAAACAATTCATAATCCGATGCGGCAAATCCCGACAGGTTTGAATCTGGCAATTGAGGCCAGTACCGGAGAGATCATTGTCCGCATGGACGGACACTCGCTGCCGGCATCCGATTACATAAACCGGTGTGTGCATAACCTGAACAAAGGCCTGGGAGAAAATGTTGGCGGACGCTGGGAGATTATCCCCGGAGCGGATACCTTTGTAGCCAGGGGAATCGCTGCCGCAGCTTCTCATCCACTGGGTGTTGGAAATGTAAAATACCGGATATCCGGTCAGGCTGGTTCTGTTGATACTGTCCCGTTCGGGAGTTATTATCGGACTCTTTTTGATCGTATCGGGTTGTTTGATGAGTCTCTGTTGACTAATGAAGATTACGAACTGAACACTCGAATTCGCCAGAATGGAGGGATTATCTGGTTTGATCCGGAAATACGCTGCCAGTACTATTCACGGCCATCTCTTCTGGAATTGAGTAAGCAATACTGGCGGTATGGATTTTGGAAAGCAAAAATGGTTAAGAGATATCCTTTATCCATAAAACCACGTCAATTTTTGCCTCCCGCGTTTGTGTCAGGGTTATTGTTGTTGTTAATTGGGGGGCTTTTTTCCCCGTTGTTGCTGTATGGTTTGTTATTCGTATTTCTTGGATATCTGGGTATAATCATGCTTGCCTCAATCCCGGGTGCCAGGGACAATAATGATCCATCCCTTCTTGTCAGCATGCCTCTGGCAATAATGACGATGCATTTGACATGGGGAACCGGTTTTATCGCCGGATTGATTACAAAATAGGAAAGTCAGTAACTTATTAACGAATGAGCATACAAAAAACTCTTCGCCCACTGCGATGGCGATTAAAGACAGCAGAACGCCGATTGATCCTTTTACTGGGTGACTTGCTGGCATCCTGGCTGGGCCTCTTTATATCCTTGTATTTTTGGGCTCAACGTGATCAATGGTTTAACTTTACATGGGAGTTCGTCCAGATACGGCCGGCTGGATGGTTTTACCTGTTGCCGTTTATCTGGTTATTGCTCATGATAGAGCTTTATGATGTTCGGCGATCGAGCCGGGTCAACGACACCATCCGTGGTGTGGCTATTGCGGCCGGTGTCAGCTTTTTCATCTACATGAGTCTGTTCTTTTTCAGCGAGCCTAATTCCCTCCCACGCACGGGTGTGGCAGGTTTCATAATAGCTACTTCTGTGTTGACCATCCTCTGGCGTCTGCTTTACATTAATGTATTCACCGCGCAGCAGTTTATGCGAAGAGTGATCATTGTTGGCGCGGGAAGGGCAGGATCAAATCTGGTTAAAGCATTACATACACTTAAACCATTGCCTTTCCATATCGTCGGTTTTGTTGACGATGATCCAAAGAAAAAAGGCGAATTTATTGAGAAGATTCCCGTTCTAGGGAATGGAAATGATCTTCCATATTTGCTTGAAAACGAAAACATCTCAGACTTGGTTTTTTCCATTACAGGTGAGATGAACCAGACGCTTTTTCAGAATTTGCTCGAAGCAGAAGAAAACGGTATCGAGATCACAACCATGCCAATCGTGTATGAAGAAGCGCTTGGACGGGTTCCCATCATGTTGCTGCAATCTGATTGGATATTACGGTCATTTGTGGATGAAGCCCACACGGGCGGTTTCTATGAATTGTCCAAAAGGCTTATGGATATCTTTGTGGCTTTAATCGGTCTTATCATTTGTATCACTCTTACTCCTATAATTGCACTGGCAATCCTTTTGGATAGCGGGCGTCCTGTCTTTTTTTCTCAAGACAGGTTGGGTATGAACGGGCAGATATACCGGATCACAAAATTCCGTACGATGCGTCAAGATGCGGAAAAAGATGGAAAAGCCCGCATGGCAACAGAAAACGACGACCGGGTGACAAAGGTTGGCCGTTTCCTGCGGAAATCTCACCTCGATGAGCTCCCGCAATTCATCAGTGTGCTAATTGGGACCATGAGTGTTGTGGGTCCAAGAGCCGAAAGGCCGGAATTGGTAAACACGTTACAGGCGCAAATACCTTTTTACCGGGCGCGTTTATTTGTAAAACCCGGTGTTACCGGATGGGCTCAGGTAAATTATGGTTATGCTTCAACGATTGAACAAACGATCAATAAGCTTGAATATGATCTCTATTACATCAAACATCGAAACCTTATTCTGGATGTTATGATCATCTTACGGACCGTCGGTAATGTGATTGGTCTAAAAGGGCAATAATGAAGTCTCGTCCAAATATTCGCAATCGTTATGTGCTTTTCGCCGATCTTTTGCTGATCGTAATTTCTGTCCTGGGAAGTTATGTTCTGCGCCTTGAACTTGGCGCGGCTTTTTCCTTCTATTTACCGTCGGCTTATTGGATGATTGGGACTGCGTTGATCATCAAACCGTTGGTTTATTATTACTTCCGCCTTTACAGACGGATGTGGATATATGCCTCGGTACAGGAATTGAAATTGATCATGGCCGCGGTTTCGACCGGCTCCGTTGTGCTTTCTGCGGTTATGGTCAGCTTTTTCAACCTGGGCATGTTCACCGGGTTTCCGCGGTCAGTGCTGATCATAGATTGGTTAATGTCACTTCTTCTGGTCGGCGGTTTGCGTTTTACCATTCGATTGCTGTCAGAGAGTTTTTCTCAACACGCAGCGTTGGTTTCCGGCAGTAAGAGCAGAAAAGCACTCATCATAGGGGCGGGAGACGCTGGTGCTATTGTTGTTCGGGAGCTTCAAAAGAATCCGCAGGTGAATTTAATACCTATCGGTTTCTTGGATGATAACCCGGTTAAGTTCAAACAACAGATATATGGTATTCCCGTTATTGGCTCATTGAACGATCTGGCAAAAGTATTGGATAACCGACGGGTTGATGAAGTCATCATATCCATTCCCAGTGCCCCCGGCAAAGTCATAAGAATGGTTACAGATATTTGTCGTCTGAAGGGTGTCCCTTTCCGCACGATGCCGGGTATTTATGAGTTACTAGGTGGGAAGGTCAATGTTAACCGTCTTCGGGAAGTGGACATTACGGACCTCTTGAGACGTGAACCCACGCGGATCATGGATGAAAAGGTTGGACGGACGATCAGCAACCGGATTGTTTTGGTAACCGGAGCCGGTGGATCTATTGGATCTGAGTTGTGCCGTCAGATTGCGCGTTGGAATCCGTCTGAGTTGATTTTGCTTGGTCATGGTGAAAATAGTATCTTTGAAGCATATTTGGAACTACAAGAACGGTTCCCCGCATTATCACTGCGTCCTGTGATAGCGGATATTCGGGATCATGAACGTCTTGACAGGGTTTTTGAAGAATACCGACCGCAAGTTGTATTTCATGCTGCTGCCCACAAGCATGTCCCGTTGATGGAAACGAATGTCGAAGAAGCTGTAACCAACAACATTTTCGGCACCCGCAATCTTGTTCAGATAGCCGTGGACCATAAAGTTGAACGTCTTGTCATGATCTCGACTGACAAAGCGATACGTCCGGTAAATGTGATGGGTGCAACCAAACGACTGGCGGAAATGGCTGTATTAGATGCCGCGGAACACTGTGGGTGCGATTTTTGTGTGGTACGTTTTGGCAATGTGCTTGGAAGTCGAGGGAGTGTTGTTCCATTGTTCAAAAGACAGATCTCTCGTGGCGGACCTATAACGATTACACACCCGGACATGAAGCGATACTTTATGACCATTCCGGAGGCAGTCTACCTGGTTTTGCAGGCTGCTGCAATGGGCGAAGGTGGCGAGACCTATGTGTTAAACATGGGTGAGCAGGTACGTATATTGGATCTGGCAGAAGACCTGATCAAATTATCCGGGCTCGAACCCGGTCGTGATGTTGAAATTGTTTTCACCGGCATACGTCCCGGTGAAAAGCTCAGTGAAGATCTCTGGGATGGTGGCAATGTCTTTGCCCGAACGCTCCATCCTGATATCTATCAGCTTGACGGGAATACCGATCTTCGAGGAGAAGAGCTGGAAAAAGCCATCAGCGAGATCCTACGTTTGACCCGTGAGGGTGATCAGCAAGCCGTGTTGGGGTTGATGGACCAGATCATTCCAGGTGCTTCCATTTGCAGTACACCTCCACCCGAATTGCTGTCTATTGACTGATGCCAATCATAAATTCTTCTGAATGGGACGATTTTATATCAGGACGGCCTGAGATCCATCTTTTGCAAACCTCCATGTGGGGAAATTTGAAGTCCCAGTTTGGTTGGAAGACTGCCCGGTTTTCAAGCGGATTATCGGGTGCCCAGGTCTTAATAAGACAATTGCCTTTGGGGTTTCAAATCGCGTATATACCCAAAGGCCCAATTGGAACAAATTGGAGTGATCTGTGGCCAGAGATACACGCGTTTTGCCGGAAAAACAAAACTGTTTTCCTAAGGGTGGAGCCTGATCTTGAGGAATCCGGGTCGAAAGTACCTGTGGATCAACTTCCCGGTTTTATTCCGGTTGCCGACACAATTCAACCACGGCAAACGATTCTGATTGATATTTCCGATCAACCGGATGATTGGCTGGCCCGGATGAAACAGAAGACACGTTACAATACCCGGTTGGCTGAAAAGAAGGAAGTCAGGGTTGTTGAGAGTCGGAATTTTGATGCGTTTGACCGGTTAATGCAAAAAACCGGTGAGCGTGACGGGTTTGGCGTGCATACTAAGGATTATTATCGCGCAGCCTATGAGGCTTTTGAAAAGAGTGGTTCCGTTGCGTTACTGCAAGCTGAATTTGAGGGGAAACCATTGGCCATGCTGATGGTTTTTGCTCATGGGGACCGGGCTTATTATCTTTACGGAGCTTCCGGCGATGAAGAGCGACAACGAATGCCTACCTATCTGCTTCAATTTGAGGCTATGAAATGGGCGTCATCCAGGGGCTGTACTGTTTATGACCTTTGGGGAATTCCTGACGCGACAGAAGAGGAATTGGAAACTGGTTTTGAGAACCGCTCAGATGGATTATGGGGTGTTTACCGGTTTAAACGCGGACTTGGCGGTCGAATCTATCGTTCTGTTTCTGGATTTGATTATGTGTATGATCCATTTCTCTATAAAGTCATCCGCTGGAGAATGAACCATAGCCGGGGGATCGGGGCCGGATAATGGAACAGAATTGGGACGATATTATCAAAGACCTTCCGGGAGCCAGCTTTCTTCAAACGAAGGAATGGGCGTCCATTAAAGAACCGCTCGGATGGACTCCAGATTGGGTGAAATGGCCGACAACGGGAAGTACTGTATCCGCGGCCGCTATGTTATTGTTTCGTTCCCTGCATCGATTGCCTTTCCGAGTCGCTTATGTTCCCCGTGGGCCGTTAGTCGACTGGTCTGACTCGACGCAATACATTCCGGTGTTGGAAGAACTGACTCGAAAGGCAAGAGAAAACCAGGCCATATTCTTGAAAATCGACCCGGATCTGCCAGTGGGTGAGGGCATACCCGGAACAGACTCTGACAGTCCATATTCTGACGGGCTAAATGTAAAGAGATATTTGAAAGAAAATGGCTGGCAGTTCTCGACGGATCAGATACAGTTTCGAAATACCATCGAAATTGATATTTCGATATCGGATGATGAACTGCTCAAGCGGATGCATCCGAAAACGCGGTACAACATCCGTCTGGCGGAGAAAAAAGGCGTGATCGTATCACCGGCGGATGTGAGCGAATGGCCTGAATTGTTCCGGTTGTACAGCGAGACTGCTGATCGAGATGGGTTTGTCATACGTCCCTGGAAATACTATCAACGAACTTGGTCCACATTGACCAATAGCTGTATGGCCAATTGCCTCAAGGCTGAGGTGGACGGTTCACTGGTCGCCGCTATTTGGGTTGTTGGTTTCGGAAAAAAAGCGCATTATCTGTACGGAATGTCCAGCCGAAAATACAGAGAATACATGCCCAACCATCTACTCCAATGGCGGGGTATTCAGCTTGCCAGATCGCAGGGGAGACAGATCTATGACATGTGGGGAGCGCCGAATGAGTTCGACCTTAATGATTCTCTCTCCGGGGTTTTTCGATTTAAACAGGGATTCGGAGGAAAGGTAATTAGAACACTGGGCGCATGGGATTTCCCCATTCAACCGGTCGTTTACCGGCTCTATACATCCATTTTGCCAGCGATCTTGAATATCATGCGATCTCGAGGAAAGGCTAAAACGAAGCAATTATTGAGCACTTAAGGCTCAATTGGCAGGTTTCCAGACTGGCTGGTAGCTTTTTTCGTCTTCGGGAGTAAGTGGCTCAACTCCTGCGCCGTCCCGCGTGACACGGTAAATACGGTTTGTTCCACTCATGTTTGAATCAAAGAGTATCCAATAACCATCCGGGGAAAAGTCAGGATTATTGGCGTAATGGATTTGCGGGTTGAGGATATTCTCGGAAGGTGAAGAAAGTCCATAACCCTGTTTTACCAGGCGGTATGAGTTCGTCTGGCTGTAAACGATTGATTTTCCATCCGGAGACCAATCAGCAGTAAAAGCGGCTCCGTTAACCTGAATAGAGAACGCTTTCGCTTCGGATTGGTCATTTTTCATAATCCATATCTGTAAAGAACCATTCATGTTTGAACTGTAGGCTATACGTGATCCATCTGGAGACCAGGCGGGTTGCCGGTTTATTATGCCAGCTTGGGTCAATTCCTGAGAATTTTCCGTAGCAAAATCGTATGTGAATATCTGGGGGACTTTATTGCGTATTGTTGTGTAAGCAATTTGGGTTCCATCCGGTGACCAGGCCGGGTCAAAATCTCCCCCGGGTTTGGATGGGATCGGGATAACCTGTCGGCTGTCAACATTGATGATAAACAAACCAGAATTTGCATATGGTTCGGATTTTCCGGACAACCTGTTTTTTGGTTGACAGGGGGAGATAAAAACGATCCGTCGACCGTCGGGAGACCAGTCCGGCTGACATGCGCCATCCGGGACTGTTGTTATTTGGATTGAATTTCCCAGCCCTGTGCTTGCGATGTAGATCTGGGGGACACCGGTGTTCTCATTGACATACGCATATTCCCCTGATCCTCCACCCAGAGGAGTGGGGAGAACATCTGCGGGAAGGTTACCGGTAGGAACTGAGGATGGGATGGGTTCCAATTCTTCGGTGGGAAAAAGTCCTACTGTCTGTTGTATGGTAGGTTCAACTGTGATTAGCGCTTTTGTATCCGTCGGCTCAGTTTTAATCAAAGATGTTCTTGCTTCGAATAAATTAAAACCGATAAATAAACCCGTGATGATCACTGAGGCAAAAATCGCAAGCAAGACTACCATTTTTGTTCTGTTCTTGCGTCTTTGGATCCTTCGCGTGGTATCAACATTGATGTTGGTTTTTTCTGATGCGACGGCCGATAAGGCATTCATAAAGGATTGTATATCCGGGTAGCGATCTGCTGGATTGATCCTTAAGGCTTTTTCCAAACATGTGTAAATATCCAGGGGAATACGCGATCCGGTATATTCAGGGAGGTGGGTTGTGCCAGACGCTCTACTTAATCCATCTGGGATGGTTGTTGCGGTAAGGAGATAAAACAGGGTTGCAGCCAATCCGTATTGATCGGAGGCCGGGATACCCATATTGTTGTATTGTTCTGGAGCCGCAAACCCTGGTGTGAACCCTATCTCAGATAATGGCGGTCTGGTCTGATTTTCTTGAATAGCCGCCGACAGATCAAAATCAATCAATATTGGTTTTCCGTCTGGCGTGATTCGGATATTGCCGGGTTTCACATCCTGATGGATTACCGGAATAGTCTGTCTGTGCAAGTAATTCAGAGCAGACCCCACCGTAAGGATGATCTGTATGGCTTCCCTCAGTTTTATCGGGCCATTCTTTTCAACCCGGGTTTTCAGGTCGTCACCTGGAATATAGTCCATAACCAGAACCTGTTCCCCGGTTTCAGCTTCAAATGTGTCAGTAATACGGGGTATGGCCGGGTGATGCAATCCGGATAGGCATTCCGCGTTTTGTCGGAATCTTTCAGCTGGAATAGTCCCGGCAAATGATACTTTTAACGCGACGTCAATACCCAGGCTCTCATCTTTAGCCCGGTAGACAATGCCCATACCACCGCTTGCCAGAACCTGGACAATCCGATACCGGTCCCTGACGACTTCACCAATTTGAAATGTCATGAAGGAAGAATGGCTGTGGGTTTCCAGGCAGGGTTGAAATCCCTGTCTTTGTCTGTTGTCAGGCGGCGGCGGTTTGTGCCATCGATTGAAATCATATAAATATCATGGTTCATGCCATCCGGCCAGCTCTCATACAGGAACCATTGTCCATCAGGCGATAGAGCCAGATCTACAATGGGACCCATTTCTTCTGCGCCAATGGGCGGTATTCGAAATTCCTTGTTTTTGCCGCGGTCCTCATACGAAAGACCAACCAGATAATACATGATAGGGTCGGGGGTTGTTTGCGAGTAGAAAATCGTTGAACCGTCAATTCCCCACTCGGGAAAAGCGTTATAAAACGGTCCGCTTGGGCTGTATTGGATTTGTTGTTTTCCCGTGAGGTCTGTTATCCAGATCTGGGGATTTGGGAATTGACGAACAAAGGCCAGTTGCAAACTACTGGGTGCCCATGCAGGGCTGACATCTCCGTATGCGGCATCGGTGATCTGTTGGAATGAGGAATCGGAAAAAGAGTAAAGAAAGATATGGGGTTTTCCATCGGAACGCAAGGAAACGAATGCCAGTGTATTCCCATCCGGTGACCAGGCCGGGCTGAAATCTCCTGCCCGGTTGAGCGGAATTGGCAGCGGGTTCGTGTTCTTACCATCAGAATCCATGATGTATATTTGCGCACCCGGATAGATTTCCTTCTTCCCATTGCATGGAGAAATGAAAGCGATCTTTGCACCATCCGGCGACCAAACAGGTTGACAGGCGCCGCTGGTCATCCCTGAAATCTGTTTTTGATTGCTTCCGTCACTGTTCATGATCCAGATCTGAAAGTTTCCCGTTCGTTCGGACACAAAGGCTATTTGCGAACTTCCGCCAATACCCGGGACTGGTGTCCCCGGAGTAGGAGAACTGGTTGTTTCTGCAATTACAGGGACACTTGTCTCCTCAACAGGTAGACTGGTTTCAGTAGGCACAATTTCTGTGGGAATTGGTTCTTCAAGAGTAACGGCCGCTATTAATTGTGGTGTCTCACTAGGAATAATTGCAGTTGTCGGAGCTTGGTCTTGCGTTGGTTGAATTGCTGCCAAAGTCTCAGATGGAACAGCAACAGTAGGAGGATCAGGATTAACAAAAGATGGAAGATTTCTCCAGGGTATAAAGAATGACCCAAGAACAAGAAGGGATATTGTTGCTGCTGAAATTAACACCAACTTGGACTTATCGCGGTATTGTGGCGTGTATACTGGTTCCGGCAATGGTTCTATTTCTGGTTTAACCGGTTTCGAAAAAATTGGTTCGGGGGTAAAAACCTCTTCATCAAATGTTTCTTCAACGGGAATATTATCTATTGCATCTGGTGGAGGTGCTGAAACTCTGGGTGGTGAAACGAAACTGGAAGTCATTTCCAGCGAATTCAACAATGCCTCTCTGAATTCCGCCGCTGTCTGGTAGCGGTCTATCGGATTGAGCTCCAAACCTTTTTCAATAACAACAGCAAGGTGTTTGCTGCATGTAGAAACAAGACTGGGTATTGGGGTCAAAGGGACATTGCGTGTAGCTCTTGTTATGCTGTCTTCCGGAATAGAGCCGGTGATGGCGGCATACAGGGTGGCGGCAAGTGAGTAGATGTCTGTGCGGGCGTCTGTTCGGGCTGTCCCATATTGTTCGGGTGGTGAATATCCGGGTGTCATGGCCCGTGCCCCGGTTGTCGTGGCCTGGTTACCGTAGTCCAATTTCACCAGACCAAAATCCACCAGAAAGACTTTCTGGTTGGGTGTGATCTTGATGTTTCCCGGCTTGATATCGCGGTGGATGACCGGGGGAACACGGGTATGCAGATACGTGAGTGCGTCACAAACAGCTTCACCAATCAACACGACTTCACGGTCTGGCAGGTGGTCGGCACGTTCGATCCGCTGACGCAGATCTTCTCCTTCTATGTAATCCATTACAAGGTATTGACCCTGCTTGGGAAAGGCGAAGTAATCGGCCACACGTGGAAGGGAAGGGTGACGCAGACTGGCGAGGGTTATTGCCTCCCGTTTGAATTGTCGAGCGAATTCATCGGCGAGGTTTAAATTTTCCTTAACCGCTACTGGACTGCCCAACCGTTCATCGATAGCACGGTAGACAGCTCCCATTCCACCCTGGCCAAGGACAGACACGATTCTGTAGCGATTGTTGAGTAATGTGCCGGCCTCAAGGATCATTCCGGTATCTCCATATTGATATTGATTTTACACCATGCAGGGCATATAGGGGGATAAAGATTTGCCGTGCTATAATCAAAAATCCTTTTTTTCTGGTATACGAAATGTTTGAATCACTTAATTTGGATATTGACACGGCTTTACAGGTCCTATTCTTTCTGTCAGTGCTGGGAGCCGTGCTTGCTGTTGTATCAGGGTTGCAATCAATCCGGGCAGGAACCCGGTTAATGTTCTTCCGAAAACGCCAGGAAATGATCATGCGCGGTTGGCGGAACATTTTCCTGGGGGCTATTCTTGGAGCGGTTTCTTATTCATTAAATAATTATGCTGAACCGGCTATTTACAGGGTGTTCCCACCTTCACCTACAGTGACTTTAACACCCACAATCACTCAGACGCCGACGATCAGCCTGACACCTACGATAACGCTTTCCCCGACCATTACAACCACACCACTTTTTTCACCAACACCGATATTGCCAACCACCTTTGCGGAAAAGTTTCTTTCTGAGGTTACTCCGAGCGCTGATGCTGTATTTAGTGGTTTGCAGTTTAGCGAAAAGATCGAGGGAAATTTACCCGTTGATCCGGTTACAGAATTCAACAACCCGATCACTCATCTTTACGGAACGTTCAGCTATGACAAAATGAATGATGGTTCACAATGGACGGCTATCTGGATACGGGGAGATGAGATCGTTTGCGATGAGACAAAACCCTGGGATGGTGGAACCGGAGGTTATGGTTACACGGATTGTCTGCTGCCGGCTGATGAATGGTTACCCGGTGATTATGAAGTACAGGTATTCCTTGGAACGCGGTACATAACCGGAGGAAAGTTCGTTTTGAAAGGGAATGCCCCGACTGCAACCAGGACGCCTTTGCCAACCCGTACTCCGGCCCCTACCATAACTCGAATACCGTCTTCCACGCCTATTCCGACCCAGACCCCCTATATAAGACCAACTGACACGCGCCAACCAACGGCAACAGGGAAGTCAGCCAGTACGGGGACAAAGGCTCCGGTTAATACCCAGGCACCATTTATGCCGGATGTTCTGGTGATAACCGCAACGGGCACGCCACCATCCGGATTGATTCCCTGAGCATAGGGAGTTTCATCTCCTGAGATGTGGATCAGACAACCATTTTCTTTTCTGGAAATAGCGCACAGGCTATTTCAGCGGCAATCGACGCATTATTCTTTAATAGAGCAAGATTTGTGTTAAGAGTGCTGTTGCCTGAGATTTCCGCCAGACGTGATAAAAGGAATGGTGTGACGGCGTTTCCATGAACATTTGCGAGTCTCGCGTCCTTTTCAGCCCGGGAGATCCAGGCTTCGACCACTTGCGGTGATATGGCGTCGGCCGGAGGTGGAGGCGCAACGACCAGAACGGAGGATTTTAAACCGGTCTTCCAGTGGGCTTTTGCGATAAGCGCGACTTCTTCTGCTGTGTCCGCCCGGGCTTCCAAACGCAATCCACTGGTTGTGGAATAAAAGGCAGGAAATTCATCAACACCAAAACCAACAACAGGAACTCCTTGAGTTTCCAGTACCTCCAGCGTTGCCGGCAAATCCAGGATGGATTTTGCACCCGCACAAACTACAATAACCTGACTGCGACCCAATTCAATCAGATCTGCGGATATATCAAAATTTGACCCGCGGTGAACCCCTCCAATGCCCCCGGTGGCAAACACACGAATACCGGCCATCCGGCTGGCAATCAGCGTGGCTGCAACGGTCGTACCGCCATTCCAGCGGTGTGCGGCAGCCGGACCAAAATCCCTGGCACTGATCTTATGAGCTTCACGCGATGAGGCAAGGTTTTCCAATTCGCTATCTTCCAACCCGATGTGAACCTGCCCTTCAAGAACGGCGATCGTAGCCGGAAGTGCTTTCCCTTCTGTAACAATCCGTTCCATGTCACGGGCCAGTTCGAGATTTGCCGGAACTGGCAGACCGTGGGTTATCACAGTTGATTCAAGCGCCACGACCGGTTTCATCTCCTTGATCGCGGTGTTAATGGAAGGTTTAATTTGGAATGTGTTGGATTGGGAATCCATGTACAAATCTCCTCATACGGTCAACTATTATTGAACCATTTATATTCGGTAGCTTTATTCTAACATGCCCGGTCCTCCGCCTGATAGCTGTCGCGGGTGGGGTATAATCCTTTCAGGTCATTGGAAAACGACCTGATTATCAATATCACTTTCATGGGTTTTGAGTTTATGACAAATGAGTTAATAAAAGTTGATTTTCATTGCCACAGCAATGCCTCGCCTGATAGTCTTGTAAAACCGGAAGAATTGGTCGAAACTGCACGAAAACGAGGACTGGACCGCATAGTGGTAACTGATCACAACCGCATCAAAGGGGCGTTAAAGTGTAAGGAAATTGATCCGGAGTTGATCATCGTTGGGGAAGAAATAATGACAACCCGGGGGGAATTGGTGACGGCTTTTGTGACAAAAGAGATCCCCCGCGATTTGGAACCAAAGGAAGCCATAAAACGATTACGTGACCAGGGAGCTTTTATCAGTGTTTCGCATCCTTTTGACCCGCATCGCGGATGGGATGTTTCTGACTTGTTGGAGATATGCGAATTGGTTGATGCGATCGAGATCTTTAATGCCCGCTGCTACCGTGAGGAATGGAATTTTAAGGCGATGGAGTTTGCCAATGAACACGAATTGGCTGGAACAGTGGGCTCTGATTCTCATTCGCTTTTAGAGATCGGGACTGCGGCCATGATGTTGCCACATTTTCATTCCGCTGACGAATTGCGAGCTGTGATTCGTAATGGGAAGGTGGAAGCACAATTATCCTCACCATTGGTGCATCTCGGTTCACGATACGCGAAATTGATAAAAGCCTTTTTCCCTTCAATAGAAGCCTGATAGGATACGTCTCTTGACGGGTGGAATGATTCGAGTAGAATAAATAAACCTACGGGGCGATGGCGGAATCGGCAGACGCAACGGACTTAAAATCCGTCGATGGTGACATCGTGAGGGTTCGACCCCCTCTCGCCCCACAAGCATATTTTAAAACCGGGAATTGGTACCGGTTTTTCACACTTTTCATCTAAGGGCTATAATATCTCTAATCGGATTTGAGCCCTATCAATTCCGGGCGAATGAACCTATAACATTTTGGTGGTGTTTTGGTTTATTGTTATTCATTCTTTGGCGGCAGCCTGATCTGGAGAGGCATCATGGAATTCACGCAAGAACAGATCCTGGAATTTATAAACCAGTCTTCTCCCGTTCAACTTTCTGGAAAAGACCTCGAAAAAGCAGACTTGCACGGCCTAAACCTGAAAGGCGCGGTGATCCGTGACGCTCGCCTTATTGGAGCCAACCTTAGCGAGACTATCCTTAGTGACGCGGATTTGCGGAACGCGAACCTTGTATCGGCCAATTTGAAGAATGCTATTTTGCAGAACGCAAATCTGATGGAAACCATGTTGATGGGGGCTTCCCTAAAAGACGCTTTCATGTGGAAGGCAAACCTACAGGGTTCGAATCTTGAAAATGCTGACCTGGAAGGGGCACAGGCGGACGATGTAAATTTTGAGATCGCAAAAATGCAGACATGTAATTTGATTCATGCCAGTCTGAGGAACGCCAATTTGTGGGGAGCCATCCTCCAATTTGCTTATATGGAAGGAGCAAACCTTCAGGGCGCCAATTTGCAGGCTGTCAATATGCGCGGTTGCTTCTTGAATTCTGCGAATCTTTCCAATGCGAATATGAAAGGTGTTCGCCTGGTAGAGGCAAATCTTGACAGTGCAAACCTTAACAATGCTGTGTTGAAAAATGCCCATCTGGAAGGCGCGAATCTGAAGAATGCGGTAATGACCGGAGCCCAGATAGATGGAGCAGATTTTACCGGAGCCATAATGCCAGACGGATTAGAATTTGATCCTCAGAACCCCAGACGGGGTATTCAATAGCGAGAAAATTCGTAAATCGTAACCCAATCCATACTTGATTCCAGACCTTTTTTGAAAGATCAGGATGGTTATCATGAATGGTGCATGCTTTACTACTCTTTATTAAGTATTGAACTTGGTATAATATTTCAAGTAGATTATTTGATAACGCAATTCTTAAAAAGTTTTCCCAGTTTTTAGAACAACCCAAACCCACCCAACCCAATCCAGGTGAACCGAGGAGTCTCCGAAGAAATGGTCATTGATACTTCGAAGCAATCCGGACCACTTCAAATGAAGGGCAGCAATCTGGCCGGTTCCAATTTCAAAGGTAGAAACTTATCCAAATCCAGTCTGATCGACTGTGATTTGAGCGACGCGATATTCCATGATGCGGTTTTAACCAGGGCAGATCTGACCAATTCGAATTTGAACGGGGCGATCTTTCAAGATGGTAATCTGACAGACGCGATATTAAAGAACACTCGCATGATCGGAGCCTATTTATGGCATTCAAACATGCAAGGTTGCAACCTGGAAAACGCGAATCTGGAACGCGTATTATCTGAAGGGTCAAATTATCAACTTTCCAATATCAAGGCTGGCATTTTCCGGGAAGCAAAACTAAGGGGATCAAATTTCGCGGGTGCAAATCTACAGGGAGCTAATCTTGATGGAGCCGATCTGGAACTATGCAACATGGAATCCTGTATCCTGAGAGACGCCACCTTAAAGAAAGCCAACCTAGTCAGAGTGGATTTTAAAGGTGCCAAACTAATGGATGCCGATCTCTACAAGGCAAATCTGGAGGGGGCGATTTTGAAGAATGCCAATTTGGAGAGAGCAAACCTGGCCGGGGCAAATCTACGTGATGTGGACCTTACCGGCGCCAATCTGAAAGAAGCCATCATGCCGGATGGGGTGGAGTTCGACCCGAAAAATCCTCGAAGAGGTTTGCCTTTCTAAGTACGCGAAAGGTTTGAAGGATTTTTTATCGACCTAAGGAAGCGGGCTGAAAACCGTGCCGGTAAACACTACCCGCCCGGTGGTTTTTTCCAGGATCTTGAATTCCAGGTTCTGATCAACCCTGGGTATTCGGCCGGTGCAATACAGCCGGTCAGGGTAGGCGTATTCATTCAATGGGCGGCAACTAAATTGTTTGGGTGGGTCTCCTACCACGGCGTTGTATTCCCCTTTGATCTCTTCAGGAAGAAGCAGGGTGAAACTAAACTCCCAACCGGGTTGCGGCCCGAAAGCGTATAACCTGGCTCCGGTGAAATCATCAACAGGTGGTGGAAGTGTAGCTGATGGGGTGATCGTCGGGGTTTCTGTGGGAAGTGGTGAAGGGGACGGGGAACTGGTATGTGTCCGCGTGGGTTTGGGCGGTCGTATTGTCGGGTATCGTGTGGCTGTGGCTGTGGGTTCCTGAGGAATCAATGACGCACAGCCAGCGGCGGAAATAATCGTAAGCAGGGAAATCAGAATAATGGGTAATAATTGCCATTGAAATCGGGTCATGGTTGCGGTGTCTCTCTGGTTGCGGCAGCGGCAGGGAAGACAACCCGTGCTGTCATATTCCATAATAACCGTGGATCGGTCTCTTGTAAATCGATGGTTACGACATAGGTGTTATCACCCCGGATGGAGATACCGTACCCTTTCACCCGGTTGACAGTCCCATTAATCGTCAGGTCGGGGATGGCATCAAAGGTTACCTTTACCGGGACCCCTTTATCGATTCCCACAATATCAACCTCTTTAAGATCAGTGGTTTCCACCTGCCAGGCACTGGTATCACCGATCAAAACCTGTCCGGGAGAGGCGATCTCGCCTGCTTCCAGACTGTTGACGATAACCGTGCCATCAAACGGAGCTGTCAATTCCAGATCGGTGAGGGCCGAACGGGCTGCTTCCAGCTGCGCTTTCGAATTGGCCAGGGCTGCTTCCGCCAATTGATGGTCCCGTGGATCAGGGCCGCTCTTGCGGCGGTTGTAGGTGCGTTGGGCGTCTTCCAACGCGGCTTCAGCCTTGGAGACACGCGCATCGGTTTCTGCTATATCCTGGGCAGTGGGCGGTCCTTCGGCGTATTCCAGATTTCGCTTGACCTGATCACGGGCCAGGCGGGCTTGAGATAGATAAGCGAGGGCCCGGGCACGGTCGGCGTCATCTTCTGGTTTGTCCTGGACAAAACTGTACGTTTCTTCGGCGTCTTCCACCGCCTTTTCTGCCATGGTCAGCTGAGCCTGAATGTTCTCGAGCATGTACTGATTTACCCGTTGATAATTCAAGTCTTCTCTGTCTTCCTTGGCGTCTTTCAATTCCTGGGAAGCCAGTGCTACAGCCATTTCCGCATCCGCGGCAGCTATCCGTGCTTTCTCGAATAGATCATCCAGGGATTTCTGGTCTGACGCGACCTGAAGCTCTGCTGCTGCTATCGCGGCACGTGCGGTCTCAGTACCGTCTAATCTGGCAATAGGGTCACCTTTTTTTACGATTGAACCTTCCGGCGCCAGAATCTCCGCAACCTTACCGGTTGCTGAAAAGCTAAGGGTCGAATGGCGTACAGGGATAACCTTGGCTTCTGCGGCCGCGCCGGCTCCGGTTATTACAGGAGTTAAGGGTGTGGGTGTCACTTTTGTAAGTGGCGCGCAACCCGACAGGGAAACAATGATAAGACCAATCACAAGCAAAATGGCATATGGAAATTCAAATAAAGGATGGATCGATCGATTCATAGATTTCATCATTTCTCAAAGGATACAAATGCCTTCATATTCCACATGATCCGTGGATCGTCTTCATCAAGATCTATGGTAACGGTGTAGGTCGTGTCACCTTTGCTTGCCAGACCAAGTTGTTTGATCCGGTTGACAGTTCCACCGATTTTCAGTGAAGGGATGGCGTCGAAAGTTACATACACGGGGTCACCCGGCTGCACATTGACAATATCCAATTCAACAAGGTCGGTGGTTTCGACCTGCCAGGCAGTAAGGTCTCCCATCATCACGCTGACAGAAGAATTTACTGCCTGGCCGGGTTTCAGGTCATTTGAGACGACTGTGCCGGAAAAAGGAGCGATCAATTCAAGATCATTTAGGGTAGCTCTGGCAGCTTCCAACTGGGTTTCCGCGTTTTTCATGGCCGCTTCCAAAATGACGAGTTGTGAAGGGTCCGGCCCATTTTTAACTCTGTCGTACGTTAACTCAGCGTCTGCCATGGCTGCTTCTGCCAGAGAAAGGCGGGCATCTGCCCGTGCAATCTTTTCGGGATCAGGCATTTCTAGGGCTTTATTCAGGTTAAACAGAGCCCGGTCTTTTGCCAGACGGGCATTGGATAGTTTTGTCAGAAAGGCAGCTTTATCCAGATCTTTTTCGCCCCGGTCTTTGTAAGGCTCATATTCATCTTCTGCTTCTTTGAACTCATCGAGTGCCATATAATATGTCGCACGCAATCCATCCAGTGCCGCATCAGAGACCTGTTGATAATCCAGGCTCTTGCGGGCATCCTGCGCGTCCTGCAATTCAATACGGGCTTTCGCAAGTGAAAGTTCCGCATCTGCCGTAGAAATGGATGATTTCTCTGTGAAATCATCCAGGTTTTTTTGGCTGGAAACGACCAGTAACTCTGCCTGGGTTACTGCCGCGAGGGCACGGTCCATTCCCTTGAGACGGGCAATCACGTCTCCTGTTTCAACATTTTCACCTTCGGATATCAAAACTTCATCAACAATTCCTGCGATTGGAAAGCTGAGCGCAGCATTGCGATTAGGAACAACACGAGCTTCTGTGAGCGTACGCGGCGGGATCAAAGTTTCAGTCGGTTGAATTTCGGGCACGACCGGATTTAAGATAGTACACCCGTTAGTTGCTATGGCGAATAACCAGATGAGTATGCCGGTGATGACATTTGAAAAAACTGGTTTCATAAAATCCCTTGGATTGAGCATTAAGAGTTGTTCCTATCCCATTCTATTCCATTCAAGGAAAAAGAGCGTTTATTCATAGGAAAGAACCTCTCTGATGGTGAGGCGAGCGGCATTTCGGGCGGGAGCAACGCTGGCAAGGACTGCCAGAATTATTACCAGAAGCAGCCAGATAATGAATCCGGCAGGTGATATGGAAAACACAGATGGGGCATCAAAGATGGCCTGACTGAGAATGTCATTCAATACATTGCTAATCGGAAATGATAACAGGCATCCCAGTACCCAGCTTATCAGACCAATCAGTAAACCTTCCACAATGACCAGAGACATAATGGTTCGATCTGACGCGCCAATAGCGCGCATGATGCCAATTTCCCTTGTGCGGTCCATCACGTTCATACTCATGGTTCCCATCAAACCTATGGCTCCCACTAAGGCTGTAAGGCAAGCCATGATCAGCAAAAACGTAGTCAGAATATTTAAACCCTCTGTGCTGGAGCTCAGGGCAAAAAGCCCGGCGTTTGTGCTAGCGACTCTATACCCTCTGGTTCGCATGAAGTTCTCAACACGGCTGCCAAACTCACGCTGCTGGTCGATTTCAAGATCGGGTGTCTTCGAACTGATCTGAAAGGAGATCGCTTTATCCGGACTGCCTATGAAGTGGGAGAGGTAGAAGTAATTGCTGTAGGCGCGGAAACCGGTACTTTTTCCGGCTAATTGAAAAAAGCCGACAACCTGCCATTCGCTGTTTTTTCCATTAACCCGCATCTTGATTGTGTCGCCGATTTCGAGGTCAGGGTAGGAGGACAGGAAAAGTTCACTGAGAACAATGGCATTTTCATCTCCGGGGATCACCCAACGGCCTTTGATCATGATGGGGGTGATGAGTTCGCTGGCCGGATCAACCCCGAGCATTTCTACAGGTTCCCCGGGTTTGTCATCCGCTTCCAGCACTTCACAGCCGGCATACGTCCATCCTTCCACTATCCCGACATCTGGAATAGACGAAAGATCTTTTCTGACCTGGTCTATACGATAATATTGACTCATTGTCAGGCTGATGTCGGCGATGAAGTATTTACTTACTTTTTCGATATAGCTCGTAAGAGCCCCCTGAACATTGAATGTTGCTATAAAGATAGAACCACCAAGGGTTAATGTAAATAATGTCATCGCCAGCCGTCCCTTGTGACGAAAGGTGTTACGCAGCGATATGAGCATCGGGCGTGAAACACCTTTGATCTGTTTGATCTTTCGATCAACCCAGTCATCCTTGTGGACCGTTGTCATTTCCCGTCCGCCATTGATGGCTTGAACAGTTTTGATATTTGCGCCGCTGTAAATCGGAAAGAAGGCTGCTAATTGCGGGACAATAAGCGCCAGGACAGCCTGGATAATGATCGTTTGATAAATAGGCCGGTATCCCCGAACATCAAAATTGATAGGACCGGACAAGAAATTGGTAAGGCCAAAGGCAGACCAATTTGCCGTTGGGATGGCGATGGCAAATGCGATCGCTCCATATAAGGCGATAAGTACCATATAAATGGTAATGATCGTCATCCGGCGGGCGCCGATTGTCTTCATAACCCCGATCTGTTTAATCTGCTGGCTCATCAATGCCGAAAGCGTGTTTGTAATCAGGAAACCACTTAAGAATAGAACAAGCAGTCCCAACGCGAAAAGAATCCCTGTAAGGGCGTCAATATACACCGAGTTGGGATGGGCTGTCGATTCTCGAACGACAGTGGATGTTACAACAGCTCCGTAATCTTCAATCTCTTTGTTGATAATTGCAGCAATTTCTTTCAGATATAGGCCATCCGTTTGGCCTTCTTTTGTGGTGACCAGCAGGGTGTTGTAGTAAACCGGCTGCTCAAGCCAATCGAGCGTGTGTGTTGTGATATACGCGTTTACAGGGGCAACAAAATATCCACCCCCACCACCTGTTGCTCCAATTGTCTGATCATGAACAATACCAGACAGTCTTAATTCACGGACTTTTCCGGATGCCAATTGAATCTCGATCATCTCACCGAGATTTGCGGGAACATCTTTGCGGTCACTCTGATCAATGGCGACATCCCGATACACTGGAGGCCAGATGCCTTTCATTGGTTTGACCCGGTTGATTGCCATTTCGTCAATTTCGGGTATGGCATGTATTTCGATTCGGTCCCATTCCCCTTGGTTGTTTTTGTATCGAAGGACCATACTGCGACGACCTTCTGCTTCTTTAACGTAGGGGAGATCGCGTATTTTGTCGACCAAACCATCATCAAAAGCCGCGATGGAAATATGAAGATTGGCTGGATCCATAACCGCGTATCCCAAACGCATATCCTCATTGAGGATGACATTAAGACTGGAAATGATACCCACGGCATAAAGACCAACAGTGATTGATGCAATTACCAGAAACGATCGGGTCTTGTTTCCCCACAGATCAGCGAAAACCTTTTGCCAGCGAGGTCTCATTTCTTGCTGACCCCTGTGTCTATTTTTTTATGCGATTGTTCAAGGGAGGCCACCAGGCGCTGGAGGCTTCGGGAGGCAATCAAGGATTTCTGAAAGTCCTCTTCTGATACCAGTTTCATTCGGACAGGTTTGTGTGATCCCGCGACGAGAGCATGACCGTTTTCATGATGGTCGCGAATAATTGTCGATGTCAGAATAGTGTTGGCAGGCTTATGAGACAGTTTTTTGCCTGTTGTGTTCCAAATATCTATTTCTCCATCCATTAATAATAACAATCCCGGTAATGAGTCACTATCAGCGAATAAATTTTCGCCAGGCTTTTTTTCCAACTGGATAGCCTGATGTGAGATATTGAGCATAGACCGGTGGGAAATGGATGGAACAAGATTAGAAATTTCTTCGTCCACAAGTTCCCCGTCACAAATAACCAGGGTGCGGGACGCGCGTTGCGCTACCGCTTCATCATGTGTTACCACCAGTACTGTCTTTCCCTGTTTGACCAATCCTTCAATCAATTGAAGGACCAATTCCGCCGTTTTAGAATCGAGGTTTCCGGTGGGCTCATCCGCAACGATAATTGGCGGGTCATTGGCAAGCGCCCTTGCTATCGCTGCGCATTGCTCCTGTCCACTGGATACGGAAGAGGGCAGTTGGTCGACGAAATCCTCCAGCCCAACCATCTTTAACAACCCACGGGCTCGTTCTTCCCGTTCCGTGAGCGAATACATTTCACAGAAATCCATGGGTAAGATGGTGTTTTCAAGAAGAGACAACATGGGAAGAAGCTGGAAGAATTGAAAAACGATCCCCAGGTTTCGCCCACGCCATTCAGAAAATTGGCTTTCGGATAAATCTTGAAGGTAGGTTCCAGCGATCCGGATCTTTCCTGATGATGGCCGGTCGATGCCTGTGATCATATTAAGCAGGGTTGACTTCCCGCTGCCAGATTTACCGATAATGCTGACAAATTGCCCGGGATAAAAGTGGGCAGAAACCCCTTTAAGAGCGGGAAATTCTCCAGCGTGGGTCTTGTAAATCTTTTTTATGTCCTGCATTTCAATGAGCGGTTGATGATCGGTTAAGGAAGAATCAACCGTGATGTTGTAAGAGTTACTTTCCGGCTCGGCTGGAACCTTAGTCTTTTTTTGTTTCAATGATCGGAAAGAGACGCCCATAAAGAATATGAATGGTTTTATTAGTTGGTGCTCACAATGGACTTCATCAGTAGTTCTTCTGATCCATTAGTGCGGATTTCACCATCAACAATCTGAAGAACTCTGGTGGCTCTTTGTGCGGCACTGGCATCATGAGTTACCATTACGATTGTTTTCCCCTCTTTTACCAGTTTTTCGAAAATATCCAGTATTGTCTCCGCGGTTGTCGAATCCAGACGTCCTGTGGGCTCATCTGCGATGATGACAGGCGGGTCATTTGCCAGTGCTCGTGCGATGGCAACACGTTGTTGCTGCCCACCGGAGATGGCACCGGGTAATTTATCCATATGATCTTCCAGTTCGACCATACGCAGCAGTTCACGAGCCCGTTCCCGACTTTTACTGCGTGAGTAAAGGTGACAGAAGTCCATGGGAAGCATAACATTTTCCAATAGAGTAAGCATTGGCATGAGTTCGAATGATTGATAGATGACCCCAAGATTCAATCCACGCCAGAGGGCGAGGTCATCTTCGGTCATGGCATGAACAGATGTGCCATTTACATGCACTTCACCATTTGTAATAGAATCCACTCCCGAGATCATATTCAGGAATGTTGTCTTACCAGCTCCGGATTTGCCAACGATGCAGAGAAACTCATTGTGATCAATGGAAACGGACACCTTTTTTAAAGCATGAAAATCGCCAGCCGGTGTCGCGTATGATTTAACAACATCCGTCAGGTTGATTATTGATCCGTTGTTCCTCGATCCGGTGTGTTTTATCGTTGTATCTGGAACAGATTTATGCCCATTCCCGGATTTAATCTGAATGTGTTTTTGTGTTTGCCGTATTTTTGCATACGCAAGCTTGTCAAGAATACCTGTTAACATAACTCATCTATCCGGCAATAATGCCTGGTTTTCCCGGATGGAGCAAAAAATCATCATCCATAATGCGGGATTAGTCTATAAAGGAAATTTACCGTTAAGTGAAAAAAAGGTAGAGTTCCTTTTGGCATATTCGCGAGTCATATTTATAATGCCCGCGGTTTAATCATTATGTTATTAAACCATCTTCCATAAGAACTGTGGTTAATAATTATGTAAGAATGTTGTAAGAATCCTGTAAAGATTTACTCTCTGGATTTTAATACACAAGACCGCCTGGCAATTTCAGGCGGTCTTGTGAAAAATTCGGTTTTATCCAGTGATCTTGCTTTGTAGTAATTTTATTATCGGATCTGCAAAGGTCAGGTTATAACCGCCCGCTGTTTTGCGCGATGTAGTCATAGCCGCTGCCGCGTTTGGGGTCGACTGCACCGAACCGTTGGTCTGTCCACCGCTCATCATCCCACCCATCATACCTCCTCCCGGCATTCCTCCTGGGCCGCCGCCAAACTCTCTCTGTCCGTTTGTGTTGCTCGAGTTAGCTGTGGTTCCACCAGTTGTCCCGGTCAATCCATAGGTTCCCATCATTGTACGGAGATCTTTCATTGTAATCTCCATATTTTCAATGGCTGCCAGTTGCTCGGCGGTCATTGTATTTTTTATTTGTGTATTCAGGGCAGAAATTTCATCGACCGCGGTGTTATTGTCAGTACTCAATACTTTTAGCGCCTTGAAGAGAGGGAGTAATTCTTCTGCCTTTTCCAGGTCCACTGCGAGATCAGTTTCTTCCAATTTTAGAATTCCGATGCCAACTTTTGATTCAATGGGCAGTTCCATTTCCTGAGGCTCACCTTGAGCCTGTTGAGTTCCACTGGCGGGCATTCCACCTTCGGCGGATCTTCCTCCAGACATACCACTTATGGGACCTGACTGTGTAGTGTTACAGGCTACAAGAATTCCTACCAAAACCAAGATACTGGTAATAATTAGACTCTTTTTCATCGAAAATATCCTTTCGTCCATTTTTTCTATTCGTGCCTTAAGGCAACGATGGGATCAAGTTCAGAAGCGTTTTTGGCGGGAACATAGCCGAAGAAAATTCCGACTGCTGCTGCCGAGAGGAAGGAGAGAAGTACGGAGTAAGGTAACACCACCGTACGCATACCACCAAACATGCCAAACAGGTAGGAACCTCCAACTCCTACAACCACCCCAAGAATCCCACCGAACAAACTCAGCATGAGGGCTTCTGATAGGAATTGGACACGGATATCCAAAGGAGTGGCACCGATGGCCTGTCGCAACCCGATCTCACGGGTACGTTCTGTCACACTGACCAGCATAATGTTCATAATTCCAATGCCGCCTACGATCAACGATACACCGGCAACACCGGCCAGCAATGTCCGGAATGATTCGGTGGTTGAAGAGGCTGTGGCAATAATGTCATCCTGTGTACTGATGCTAAAATCCAATGAGTCGGTTTCTACTTTGTGCCGATTCGCGAGAAGAATTGTGATCTGGTTGATAACAGATTGCATATCGCCGTCTTCCGCAACCGAGACAAAGATCATCCGCACCCGGTCACCCATGATACGAGCGAACATAGATGGTGTGAATTTCTTGAATACAAGCTGGATCGGTCCATACATCTGTTCATCAAAATCGGTGCCTGATACCAATCCCTTAGGTGCCATTACTCCAATTACCGTCAATTTAACATTGTCGACAGTGATAACCTGTCCAAGCGGGTCGTCATTCGGGAACAGGTTTGCCGCAACAGAACTTCCCAGAACGACAACTTTTGATGCTTTTGTCACTTCTTCATCGGTAAAAAAGCGTCCGGAACTCATCTCGAGATCACGCACGGTCAGATAATCTGGTGTGGTCCCAACCAGTGTTAGATCTTCCAGGGTGATCTCGTTGGTTTTTACGGTCAGGCTGCTGGCAGATTGATCCACTGATACTCCGGCTACACCCTTAACCTGTTCCCGGATGGCTGCCACATCGGTGTATTTCAACCCACCTTGCTGGTTCGTAGGTCCCTGCCCGGGACCGCCACGGCTAAAGGATTCATTGATGAAGATCAAGTTTGAACCCAATCCGTTGATCTGTTCGGCTATCGTAGCTTCTGTTCCGGCTCCGATCGCGATCATCATGATGACAGCAGCCACGCCAATGATCACACCCAGCATGGTCAATATGGACCGGAGTTTATTGGAAAGAATACTTAACCACGCAGTATGGAGTATTTCTCTAAGATTCATCTTTCACCTCAAATCTTCTGCGGATCCATATCAACGGGCTGAAGGGTCCGGCGTTGATAATGATGTCCGTTCTTTTCATCAGAGTGCAATTTGCCATCACGGATGTGAAGAATGCGCTGGGTATGCGCGGCAATTTCAGGCTCGTGAGTAACCATCACGATGGTTCGACCGCGGTCATGAAGATCGTGAAGCATATTCATAATATCTTCGCTCGATTTAGTATCCAGGTTGCCGGTTGGCTCATCCGCCAGAATGAGAATGGGATCATTGATCAGAACGCGGGCAATGGCAACACGTTGCTGCTGTCCACCTGATAGTTTGCTGGGTATGTGATTAGCCCGGTCTCGCAGGCCAACACTTTCCAACACTTTCATCGCCATTTCTTTCCGTTCCGGAATTGTTTTGATTTTGTCAGGCCGGTACATTAATGGCAGCATGACGTTTTCAAGTGCTGTCATACGAGGTAGCAGATTGAACGATTGGAAAACAAAACCGAGTTCTTTCCCGCGGATCCGGGCCAATTCAGTACGGTTGTAATTGCTTACATCTTCCCCATTGAGGATATATTTTCCATCAGAAGGGCGGTCAAGGCAGGCAAGAATATTCATTAATGTGCTTTTTCCGGAGCCGCTGGGGCCCATAATTGCCACAAATTCACCTTCTTTGATCGTAATGCTGATCTTGTTGACGGCATGGACAATGTTCTCTCCATCACCGTAATCTTTCACAAGATCAATCGTTTCAATAATTGTTTTGGGTTCCATTATCTCGTCTCCGTTATTCCCGTTGATACGGTTTGCCCCTGTTGCAGACCGGAGAGTATTTCGGCGCTGGTCATATCCTTCAAACCCACAGTGACCAGGTTAAACTTCAGGGAACGGTCTTTTTCGACGGTAAATACGCCATATTGTCCTTCACCAAGGTCACGCAATGCCGATATCGGAATAAGCAATGTATTATCTGATTTGCCTTTATAAAGTGTTACAGATGCGGTCAATCCCTGGAAGAAGTTAGGGGGATCAGATACATCGCTCAGATCAAGACTGATGATGCCCTGAACAGTGGAGTAACCGCTTGTGGATACCAGCGTGGGATTGATCTGCGTGACTGTACCTTTGAAAGTCATCCCCTCCAGAGCATCAAACTCAACTTCCGCGTATTCGTCCAACTCCACGTTAAGAAGATCCGATTCGTCCACCACAAATTCGATCTGTGGATGAACATCGTCCGCGATCGTAATAAAGACCGTATCAGAGTCAACCCTGTCGCCAGCCATCCCTGCGACAGTCAATATCGTTCCATCAAAGGGAGCGGTTATGGTGGCATTTTCCAGATTTGACTCGGCCACATCGTAGGCTGCCTGAGCAATGGCTAATTCGTTCTCCGCGGATGCCAGCTCGACGGGGTCAATGCCGTTGTTTTTCTCAAGGGTTTCCAGTTTGGTGAGATCAATTTGAAGTTGAGCTTTTGCCAGATTCAAAGCTGCCTCAGAAGCATCTACCTCATATTCCTTGAATTCCGAACAGTACTTGTAGGTTGAAAACGCGGTCAGTGCGGCATCTCTTGCCGGAACAATTACCGTCAGATAGTAATTGCCATCAACGGAACCATCGTTCAATTCTTCATATTTATTCTGAAGACGCAGATAGTTGTCGTAGTACGCTTCTGTGGTTTTTGTGTCACAGCGGAGTTGTCCGTCTTTGATCAGCCCTTCCTCCGCGTCCTCGAGATTCTTTTTGTCTGTAGATACGGCCAATTGGGCGTTACCCAATGTTGCGGCCGCGTTATCTTTTATTTCCTGCAGCGCGTTTTCGGCTGACACCAAAGCCAGTTTCGCTGAGGTGAGTTCAGCGTTCAATGTGGACAGGTTTTCAAGTTTCGCAAGAACCTGTCCTTCCGTTACCTTTTCGCCAACCTGTACATTGACTGCTTCCACAATCCCGTCAATGGAGAAAGATAACTTCGCCTGACGGTTGGCAACCACCGTACCGGTTCCAGACGCTGTTACGGAAATCTCACCCTGACGGACGTTGGATGTATAGTACGTTGAAAATGCCGCAGTGCTAACCGGTTTCTGATTTTGCTTTGTGAGGTAGAAATATGCAGCACCTCCGGCAATTGCCAGTAAAAGTACAAATCCGATTGTGATTGATATTTTTCTGGAAGGAAGTTTGAATTTTTTGAACATTGATCTTATGCTCCTCTCCATTTCTGGAGTTTTTTGAAAATGATTGCGGATATTACGGGATTGAGCTTGTTACAATCCTGTCTCCAACCTGTACATTGCCTATGATCTCAGCAGCTGTTAGCGATCTTAGACCAACTTCCACTGTATGAGCTGTCATAGTGCCATCGTCATTCAAGACGTAGACTTCAGCCTTACCATTTTTCTCATTCTTAAGCGCCTGAAGTGGAACTTGTGTCACATTCGACGCAATTTTGCAGGATAATTCGACACCAGCACTTAACCCAACGGGCATGTCGATGTCTTCTGAAGAGGTTGATGTGTCAATGCTGATATATGTTTTGACACTGGATGAGCCGCTTGAGCTGGAAGAACTCATCTCCATGGGCATATCCGCGTTATTAGTCTCAATACTCATCGCGCTGGTGGATTCGATCAGGGTCGGATCGATTTGTGTAATCCTTCCCTGGAAAGTCTGATTGGCGTAGCTTTCGAATGTGGCCTGTACTTCGCATTCCGTGTTGATACTGGCAAGGTCTGATTCATCAAACACAGCTTTAAGGATCGGCTCACTCAAATCAGCAATCTCAATATAAGGTTCGTTAAAGGATTCTTTGTCCAGTATTTCACCAACAGCAGAGGCGACGGACAAAACTGTTCCATCCATGGGCGAAGTCAAAGTGGCGCCATCTAATATGCGCATAGCTTCATCGTATTGCAATTGAGCGTTATCTCTCTCAATGGTTGCGAGAATCAGCTCGTCGGGATCAATTCCATCATTATTCAGAAGGCTTTCATAGTATTCAGCAGCCTGGTCGTATTCCGCCTGGGCTTTTTCTACGGCAACCTGGGATTGCTCGACCTCAAGATCAGAATAACCTTCACAATATTTCCAGTTCGCGAAGTTTTGATCCATCGATTTTTTGTACGGAGCCATCCGCTCAAGGATATACATTTCTCCATAGCCTGTATTCTTTTTTATGTACGCGTTGTACCAGTAGAGGTAATCACTCCGATCGTACATATATTCAAAGTAATACTCTTCGGTCGAAGCCTTTTCACATCGAGGGGAATACTTGGTCACCTCGTTTTTTTGCGCGTTTTCAAGGTTTTCGGACGCTTCTGATTTTGCGAGCAGCGCATTAGCCAGGGCAACCTCCTTGTTCACATCGAGGTCATCGAGGGCATTCTGTGCTTTTGTTAATTCAAGTTTTGCTTTTTCTACATTTAGCTGTAACGCCGATATTTTGTCCAACCGTGCCAGTACATCGCCTTCTTCCACTGATTTTCCGGGGTTCACATTAAGTTCGGCCACTTTTCCATCTGTCGAAAAAACCAGGTCAATGGCATTTGGAGCGACTATACTGCCGGTTCCTGAGATTTCCATGATGAGGTCCCCGGAGGTTACTTCGGTTGTTTTAATGGATTGGGTCGCTTGTGTTCCCGGTGAGTCTGGGTATTGCGTTCGCATAAAAGCCAGACCTCCAAGTACAAGGAATACCAGTAGTAATCCACCAATGACCAGACGTTTGTTTTTTAATTTCAACAACACATCCATGATTTGATCCTTCCTGGTGCAAAATTGGCTTCAGTACGTTCCCACGCTCAGACCAGTGGAAACAGTCTCGTTAAGTTCCAATCCGGATTTGATCTCCGCTGAGGAACTATCCATCAGGCCAACTTCTACCAGCCGGAATGTCATTTTCCCTTCCGGACCAATAACAAATACGCCATACTGATCATCACCGATGCTTCGAACGGCTCCGGCGGGAACGAGCAGCACATCTTTTGCTTCACCGGAAATGATTTCTATACTGGCAACAACGCCCAGTGGAAGGTTTTCCAGTTTGCTGCCGGCTATGTCATCAAGGCTGATGACGGCCGTAGCGACACGGTATTGACCAGATTGCGATAGTTCCGGATTTACCTGTACCACTTCCCCAAAAAAGATCTCATCCGGTAAAGCGTCGAAAATCGCGGTCGCTTTTGCTCCGACATACAATTTCTGAAGATCCGATTCGTCTATACTCACATCTACATCAGATGTCGTGAGGTCAGAGATTGTGATGTATGGGGATGTATCTACATAAGCGCCAACATTAGCCCTCAGGTAGGTTACAGTCCCATCAATCGTGGCGACCAGGGTTGATCCGGCCAGATCTTCCACCGATTTGTCATATTTAATCTGAGCTTCTTCCAATTTTGCTTCAGCCAGTTCGCGTTCCTGAGGATCAATCCCTGCTGACGCTTTCAATGTGTCGTATGTGGATTGGGCTTTCTTAAGTGTCACCTCGGCGATTGCGAGTTCCGCCTGGAAATCGGTTTTCTCGTCTTCGCTGTAGGCGATGCAATAGTTGTAATTGGCTTTGGCCTGGTCATAAACGTTTTTCGCCTCAATCCAATCGTCTGATCCATGATAACGAAGGTTAATCTCATTCAGACGATCTTCCGCCTTTTCCAAAGAGGCAAGATTTCGCTTGTTAACCTCATCACTACACCTCGCATTGTCCTGGCGTAGGATCTGCGCTTCGGCCTCGTTGAAAGTTTTCTGCGCGTTCAATACTTCCTGATAGGCATTGGCAAGGTTCAAGTCTTTGGAATCTTGTAATTCTTTCAGAGTTTTTTGTGCTTGCAGCAGATTGAGCTTATTGGCAGCTACCTGGGCTTCCAGGCTTTTCGCATTATTCATCCGCGCAAGTTCAGTCCCTTTTGTTACTTTGTCACCTGATTTGACATAGAGTTCTTCCACAATGCCGCTGGTGGAAAAGCTCAGATCAACAGAGTTCCCGGCTATCAGGGTTCCAGAGCCGGAGGCAGAAATTGTGAGATCGCCTTTGCGAACCACGGATGTCTGATAGGATGGAATTGCAACATGAATTGCTTTCTTACTGGAGAAGATCATCCCGCTGTTTATCAGCCAGTAAGCAACGCCACTGACAATGATCAACCCTGTGAATAATGGAATTACGACTTTCTTTCTAAAAAATGGTTTGCTTTTCAAATTCATTGACTAACCTCCCTGAATGATTTCAGGAATATGCAAGATTTTTCTGTTGCTCTTATTTGTCAAGGTGATATTACGCCTGTCTCATTCAGATTTTGTTTAGATGAAATAAAAAAATCCTCATAGCTTCCGTGATATCTCTAAACAGGGTGGTTATGCTATCTGAAGCTTCATGAGGAATGATCAACTGGAAAATGACGCATGGAATTTCCCTTATTTTTTTCAAAAAGGTACAATTATCCATATCCGTAT
Organism: uncultured Leptolinea sp.; assembly: GCA_964446955.1. Classification (GTDB taxonomy): domain Bacteria; phylum Chloroflexota; class Anaerolineae; order Anaerolineales; family Anaerolineaceae; genus Leptolinea. The sequence continues at coordinate 929,259 of CAYUQJ010000001.1, read as the reverse complement.
ATTTGACCTATTGATTAAGGAGAACTGAATGACCAAAGAATTTCGTCCAATCCCTTTGAAATTGAAGAGTCCGGTTCCTTCTGATATTGAGATTGCCCAGGATGCTGACCTTAAACCGATTTCATTGGTGGCGGAAGAATTGGGTTTGCTACCTGATGAGATTGAGTTTTATGGCCCGGTAAAGGCTAAGGTAAAACTGGATGTATTGGATCGTTTGAAAGATAAACCTGATGGTATCTATGTAGATGTGACAGCTATTACTCCAACCCCTCTGGGTGAGGGAAAGACCACAACAACCGTTGGATTAAGCCAGGCATTGGGAGCTCATCTGGGAAAGCGGGTAATGACGTGCATCCGGCAACCAAGCCAGGGGCCGACTTTTGGAATCAAGGGCGGCGCTGCCGGTGGTGGATACAGTCAGGTTGTTCCCATGGAGGATTTCAATCTGCATCTGACAGGCGACATTCATGCCATAACCGCGGCCAACAACCTGATGGCAGCCGCAATTGATGTGCGCATGCTGCACGAGTCAGGAGCCACAGATGAACAACTATTTAACCGTTTATGCCCGGCGGATAAATCCGGGAGACGACGTTTTGGACGCGGCATGGAAAACCGGTTGAAGAAACTCGGGATCACTAAGACAAACCCGGATGACCTGACACCCGAAGAACGATCCCGTTTGTGCCGGTTGGATATTGACCCTGATTCCATCACCTGGCGGCGGGTACTGGATACCAGTGACAGATTCCTGAGGGGCATAACAGTTGGAACGGGCGATGATGAAAAAGGTCATGAACGTAACACAGGATTTGATATTACTGTAGCCAGTGAGATCATGGCTATTCTTGCTTTGACAACTGATCTGAAAGACATGCGCAGACGGTTTGGTGAGATCGTTATTGGCACGAACAAAAAAGGTGAAGCGATAAACGCCGATGATCTGGGTGTCGCAGGGGCTTTGACCGTGCTGATGAAAGATGCCATAAAACCGAATTTGATGCAAACACTTGAGGGAACTCCGGTATTTGTTCATGCCGGACCATTTGCCAATATCGCTCATGGTAACAGCTCCATTGTGGCGGACAAGATCGCCCTAAAATTGGCCGATTATGTGATTACAGAATCCGGTTTCGGCGCGGATATGGGGATGGAGAAATTCTTCAACATTAAATGTCGTACATCCGGACTGGTCCCCAATGTGGTGGTTCTGGTCGCAACCATCCGCGCGCTAAAAATGCACGGCGGCGGGCCGAAAGTTGTAGCCGGGAAACCGTTAGATCCGGCCTATACGGATGAAAACCTGGACTTGCTAAAAGCAGGCCTCGAAAACATGGTGCATCACATCAAGACCGCAAAGAAATTTGGTGTTCCTGTTGTTGTTGCCGTAAACTCGTTCGCGACAGATACCGATGCGGAGCTGGCATTGGTTCGCAAGGCAGCTATGGATGAAGGCGGCGCGGAAGACGCGGTGGTATGCCGTCATTGGGCAAAGGGTGGTGAAGGCGCGGTTGAACTGGCAAAGGCAGTTATTGCGGCAGGAGAAAAACCACGCAATTTCCATTTCCTTTATCCGCTGGAAAAAACCATCAAAGAAAAGATTGAGATCATTGCACGCGAAGTTTATGGCGCAGATGGTGTGGATTTCTCCCCGGAAGCGGAAGAACGAATTGCCGACTACACCCGGCTGGGTTTTGACCGGTTACCGATTTGTATGGCAAAGACCCATTTGAGCTTGAGTCATGATCCTGCGTTAAAGGGTGTTCCAAAGGGATACAGGATTCCCATCCGGGATATTCGGGCTTCCGTTGGCGCTGGTTTCTTATATCCTCTGCTGGGAAAGATGTCCACTATGCCTGGTCTTCCCACAAGACCTGCGTTTTATGATATTGATATCGATTTTGAGACCGGCAAGGTTGTAGGTCTGTTCTAATCATCTGATCTGATACAGCAGGATGAAAAGGTGGATGGCTTTATACATCCACCTTTTTTTAGGTCAATAGACGGGAATTGATTTCCTGCACGTCTGTTTGATAGCGCAGGAGGTCATCTCGCAGACGGTCGATGTTGTTTTCATATCGAAGACGACGTGCCAGAAAGGCAAATTCTTCGCTCTCGTAAGGTGGAACCGTAATATCTTTCGCGTTTCCCCTGACCACACGAAGAGAATCGATCAACCAGCGTAAAAAAGTGTGGGCTTTTCTTAATGTCGTGTAGTCGTCATCCGAAAGAATACCACATTCATGCAGGACAGCCATAGCCTGACGGATGTTGGTAACACGGAGATCCGGGTTGCTGGAACCGTGGATGATCTGCAAGCCCTGGATCAGGTATTCCAGATCCACCAGTCCTCCCGGACTAAATTTTGCATTAAACGTACCTCCGGTTACAAGATGGCGGATCTGACGTTCCCGCATGGCACGCATCGCTGTGATATCAAATGAGCCGCTGCCGTAGGTGTATTCATCACGTAACTGACATAGAATGCGGCCTAAATTCTTCTCCCCACTTATGGGGCGCATTTTTACCAGAGCCTGTCTTTCATACGCCCATGCCGGTCCTTCCGGCGAGTAATAACGCTTGAATGCGTCGAGAGACACAGCCATGCTGCCTGCTTTCCCGTATGGACGTAATTGAAGATCGATCTGAAATATTCCTTCCTGCCGGGCGTGGATGGCTGTCACCACCGACCGGACCAACCTCTCATAAAAATCGCTGGTCTCAATAACTTCCGGCCCAGCGGTTTTGCCATCATCACTGTATACAAACATTAACTCAATATCTGAAGCAAATCCCAGTTCCCGGCCGCCGCATTTCCCCAGAGCCAGCAATACCATCTCGCTGGATTTTTTTACTTTGGTCTGTGGCTCGCCATAACGTTCAACCAGCTCTTTTCTGCAAAGGTGAAAGGCTTTTTGGATGACTGCTTCCGCGAGGTCAGTTAACTCAGCGGCGAAATCCCAGAATTCATTCGTCAGTTCGAGAATATGACGCATATCAATCCGGAAAAGCTCGCGGTCTTTATAAGCGTTAAGAGCAGAATGCCAGTCTGGATAACCGATACCTCCAACCAGGCAGGAATCCAGTGCCTGGTCAAGCTCTGCATCCAATACAGCGCGGGGTTTGGATGATTCTAACGCGTCCATGTCTTTCACTACCGGGAAGAGATTAGCGTATTGCATTCGTAGAAAATCATCCCATAGAAAATCGCTGACGCCCAGAATGTGTGCGAGTGCTTTGAGGACTTCTGATTGTCCTATGGACCCGATTTCATCCGGCCAGTTCGGGCGCTGGAATAAGTGACCGAGAAACTCCCGGAAATGTAGAAGAGCGGTTTCCGGGTTGGGAGAATTGGGAAGCAAGTGCGTAAAATGTTTTATGAGAACGATCGCCGCGCGGAGCTCCCGTTGTTTGGAGAGATCTTCGATCTTCTTCCCGTTGGCATCCGTAACGAAGAATACATCCTGCGCGCGGCTGCCGATAGACCGCACAATCATTCGCGCTATGTTTGTCCGGGTAAATGCCAGAGCATTTGTAAACTCGTAAAGAAAACCCACTGTATCCGGGGCATCAATTTCCAACACAGTGTAGCGTCTTGACCGACTGTTATCTATCTCGATATCAATGGGAAGTAGCGGGCTCGTCCTTCCGGGAACTGCCTGAAAGGCAATCCCGACTCGTTTTGCTAGCGTACCGCGGGCTTCCCTTCGTTTGCCTGACTGGAACAAGGAAAGCATTTCCTGCAGGTCTGAAATGTAGCCTTCCCATTTGTCCTGTACCATGCTTCCCTTGTTGACAGATCGTACCCGGAAAACATCCACAATTTTTTGATGGTCTTCATAATGCCCGTGTTGCCGGTTATTCCACGATCTATTTCTATCCGCATTCCTGCCGGAAGAGAAATCTGACGCGGGAAGACCTGTCTGACGGATTTCATTGGTTTCAATGGGCTCATAAGTGAACGCGTACCCATTTAATATGTTAAACCCATGAACAAATAGAAGCCCACAGAGGATGGACAACTCACCCGGATAATCGTATGCCACAATGGTGACATTCCATGTGTCGTTTTCCAATGGATCAATATGCACCATAACGGGGGTTTCTTCAGATAATTTTTCTGCCAGGTCTGCATGCCTGTGGATTTCATCGATGGAAAACACTTCTGTGTAGGATGTATCCATGCGGGAAATATGCTGGCGGACTACGGGTGATGGTTCATTGATGATCTGTTCATCACCGATGGTCTGTAGAAAAATGGAACGGATCGCCTTGCAATGCTCTTCGTACCGCTCGATAAAATGTTCTCCCGAAGAAAAACCCAGACGGCGGGCAAGGACACGGATGGCTGTTTCGTCCGAAGGCAGGGAGTAAGTTTGCCGGTAATCCATCATCTGGAGGAAATGCTCAATGGTACGGAGAAAAATATATCCATCCTGCAAGATTCGCGCGTCCGTAGATGATAACAACCCGGCGGAACGAAGCAGCGGGATAGCTTTTAATGTTGCCCTCGTGCGGATGTTCGGATGTTTTTTTAAGTTAGCCAGTTGAAGATATTGGATTACAAATTCAATATCCCGGATGGAGCCGACACCCAGCTTAACTTCGCCCCATTGACGGCCTTTTTCTTGAAGTATCTCTTCCGTCCGTTTTTTCATGGAGAACACTTCAGACCTGATCTGATTGGCTGGCAATTCCTGTATCAGTGAGAAGGCGAAATCCCGCAACTCTTCACCCAGCGAGAGGTCGCCGGCGACAGGACGGACTTTCAATAATGCCTGTTTTTCCCACAAACGGGCATTATTTTCCAGGTATCGCTTGAAACCGGCCAGGTTGGGTATGAGCGGCCCATCGTTACCCCAGGGTCGCAGTCGCATATCCACCCTGTAGAGGAATCCATTCGTGGTGGTGGATGCCAGAAAGTCAATCACCTTTTGAGCAAGCGGGATAAAGCGTGATGGATCATCACGGGTCACAAAGACGAGATCAATGTCAGAACTGTAATTCAATTCCCGGCCACCCAGTTTTCCCATTGCCAGTACAACAAAACCGGCGGATGGTATTCCGGTTTGGATGGATGCCAGATTCAACGCGATGCGGATTAACGCGATCGCTGTACGAGAGATCTGGGAAACAACCGCACGCAAATCATAGAAATCCAGGAAATCACTGGCACCAATGCGCAGTAATTCGCTTTGTTGATACAGGCGCAAGGCATCTTTTTTATCCAGGTCAGATTGCGCAGACCGGACAACCGCTTCAGCCTCTGCCTGAATTTGTTCAATCGTCTTGCGGCGAGTTAACTCCTGCCGGTCGAGGAGCAGGGAAATGGATTGTGGATTGCGCAACAGTATCTCAGTCAGAAAATGGCTGGCTGAGAACAGGGTTACCAGTATCTCAATCACGCGAGGATTTTGCTCAAAAATCTCCAGACAACCTGTACCGTAATTCTCAACAAACCGTTCGATATTAATAAGAGAACGATCAGGATCGGCGGCAGATTGCAGTGCTGATAAAAGTGTAGGAAGGATGGGTTTAAAATTGCGATTTCTGTCAGCCAATCGATCAAAAACTTTATGAGCTGATTCAGGATCAGTAAATGGAATATGTTCCAGCGATGACAGCTTCATAATCAGATTATACAGGAATGAAAATGGAGCTTGCACATTTCCCATTTTAAAAAAGTGATAAATATTTCTGCAATTCCCATTCTGTTACTTCCAGTCGGTATTCACGCCATTCCAACCTTTTGGCGTTGAGAAAAAGATCAGAAATATACGGGCCCAATGCATCCTTGATGACTTCATCTTCTTCGAACGCATCCAAAGCACGGTTGAGTGATTCTGGTAAGTATTCCAGAGGAGTCTTATGCTGAATACCTGTGCCTGGTAAGTATGGATTTTCTTCGGTAGCTTCAGGCAGGTTCAACCCACGTCGGATACCATCCATTCCAGCAGCCAGCAAAACTGAGAATGCAAGGTACGGATTGCAGCTTGGGTCGGGGCAACGGATCTCAATTCTTGTAGCTTCCGGTTTGGATGCCCTGGGTATCCTGATCAATGCTGAGGTGTTAATCCGCGCCCAGGAAAGGAATACAGGTGCTTCGAATCCGGAATAAAGGCGTTTATATGAATTTACAAGTGGCGCAAGCACAGCACACATTCCCCTTGCATGTGCCAGTTGACCCGCGATAAATTGCTTGGCGAGCGTGGACAGTCCATATGGATCGCCCGGATCGTGGAATGAGTTGTATCCGGTCTCCGAATAGAAAAGACTTTGATGAACATGCATACCGCTTCCAGCTTCCCCCTTTATTGGTTTGGGCAAAAATGAGGTATACAGGGAATTTATCCGGGCTAAAACCTTTAGCGCTACACGGAATGAGACGATATTATCGGCGGTATTGAGAGCGTCTGCATAATGAAAATCGATCTCATGTTGACCGGGAGCAATCTCGTGATGCATCGTTTCCACCTGTATACCAAACTCGGTAAGCATGGATGCCATCTGACGGCTAAGACCCGCCATCTTATCTAGTGGAGCATCAAAATAACTGCCCGAATCGTGTGGTTGCAACGGTAGCAGGCTGCCATTGTCGTGTGGTTTAAATAAGAAAAATTCCAGTTCGGGGCCAGTTTTATAGCTTAATCCCATTTCAGAAGCTTGTGATTGAATACGCTTCAAGACGGCCCGTGGATCACCTGGAAATGGTTGTCCATCAGGAGTGTATACATCACAAATTAATCTGGCAGTGGCTTCTTCGCCATTTAGCCAGGGAAGGATGGCAAAAGTGCCTATGTCCGGGCAGAGGTGCATATCCGATTCTGCCATACGCGCGTATGCTTCTATCGATGAACCATCAAACCAGATCCCATTGGTTACGGCATTATGCAATTCTGTGATTGGTATGGTAATGTTTTTTACAACCCCAATCACATCAACAAATTGCAGGTCAATATATTTAATCTTGTTGTGATCAATAAGTTCATTTAATTCATCAACATTTCTGGGCTGGTGAGACATAAACACCTTCTATTTCAAGTATTGGAGTGTAATGGCCAGAATAACAATGCCAGCCAGTATTCCTATGGCGATGACGATCACTTTGATCATATCTGAACGCCAGAAATGCTGTTCCACTGGAGGAACACTAATTCTTTCCAGCAATGAAAGATCCTGGCTATCAGGACTATCTATGGCGCTTATGAGATCGCGCATCGTTTGAAATCTGTCATCCGGTTTTCGCTGAAGGCATCTGGCTACGATTACTGCTGTCTGTGGAGAAATATCGGGACGGATTCGATCAAGTCTGGGAGCGTCATTACGCACATGTTGCGCAAGAACGGCCAGGTTATTATCTCCAGTGAATGGGGGAGCACCACTAATCATTTCAAAAAGTATTATGCCAAGCGAATAGATGTCAGATCTCGCATCTCCGCGTTGTCCTTCTACCTGTTCCGGAGACATATAATCCGGTGTTCCCATTGTGATGGAAAGATTGGCATATGTAACCCGATGAGCGGATTTTGTTAATGCCAGTCCAAAGTCCATAATGACTGGCTGATCATCGCTGGTTATAAGAATGTTTTCAGGCTTGAGATCTCGATGGACAACACCATGTTCGTGGCAGTAAGCCATTCCATCCGCAATTTTTCTTGCGAGTGAAAAAGTCTGGTCAACGGTTAACGGTGCGGACGTATTTATCAAATGGCGGAGGGTTTGTCCTTTGACCATTTCTGTGACCAGATAGGGAATACTGTTATAGATGCCTGTGCAAATCCCCTTTAATACAGCCATATGACTTAATAATTGGGAAATTTCTATCTCGCGTTGAAACCGTTCAAATTGCGCCGGATCACCTATTAGAGATTTGTCTGGAAATTTAATTACAACGTCAGTTTTTTTTATCAGGTCGAACGCATGGTAGATTTTGCTCATTCCCCCTTGAGCTATCAGGTTTTTGATTTGGAATTGGTCAATTTGATCACCGATCTGGAACATTTCCGTAGGTATTAATCCATTCGGTGCATACATAGACTCTCCATTTATTCTGTCTTTCTCTGTTTTTTCCAATGAATTATCGACCATCTAGCCAATTGCGGTGCCAGGTATTCGGTTTTGAAGGAAGTGATTTTTTTCCCAGTGTATGGATATGTACGCCAATTGCAGATATATTGTCATCCGTTCCACGTTTGATTGCGAGGTTAAGCAGCCGGTTTACCACTATCGTGATACCGTTTGAAGTCTGACAGATTGTTGGAAGTTCTTCATCATTGATTACAGACCATAAGCCATCACTACAAAGGATAATATCGTCACCCTCTCTCATTTCATGTTTTGTTACATCCGGGTGAACAAATGGTGAGAGACCTATTGCCCGGGTAAGTATTGAACGTTGAGGGTGGGTACGTAATTTTTCTGGTGTGAGAACTTTCATCCTGACCAGGTCGCCTACAACAGTATGATCCCTGGTCAGACATTCGACATTATTTCCACGAACCAGATACACACGGCTATCCCCTATATGAACTACGGTGAGTGTATTCCCTTCAAGATAAACAGCCGTCAGAGTGGTTCCCATCCGTCCTGTTTCCAGTTTTTGCGCGGTCTTAAAAACAATGAAGTTGGCAGATTCAAAGCTGTGAGTCAATCTTTTTTCTGGTGAGCGATTATCATCAGAAAAGGTTGAATATAAGGATTCTATTGCGAGGGTACTGGCGAGCTTCCCGTTGTCGTACCCTCCCATACCATCAGCGACAGCAAATAGTGATCCGCAATTTTCCCCCATTTTTTCAATCAGGCAGATCGTATCCTGGTTTTCTTCTCTGACAGGGCCAATGTGACAAATCCCACTGGTTTCAATTTTGTTTGACTGGAAATTCATCAAACGCCTCCAGAAAAAATCTTGTTTCAATCCTGGTTACGATCAATAAACGAGTTGGAATTTCTGCAGAACGTTCAAATTCTTCTGTCATCCTGTTTGTTTTCACATAAACCTTCTTGTTTGTGACGGGTGATGAAAATGATGAGACTTCCAGCGAAGAACACCAAAGCGACTACTACTGCCATGATTGTTGCATTCGAAGCATCGCCATTTACACGCAAGCCAAAAAAAACCAGAGCGGCAATCATTCCAATGTTTGCAAAAGCTCCAAAAAAACCGGATATAGACCTGCGTTTTGATGTTGTTGTATAGGGAGTTGGGATGATAGCCAGAACGCAAATAATTGCGTAGAGGGAAAACGCTCCCATATTGGCTGCCAGAGTAAAACCAAGCAGAGAGGCGGTTCCGCCTAATACACCGATTGAACCAATAATCGCGGACACCAGACAAAGGAGTGCTACTGCCATATAAGGTGTCGCGAATCGGGGATGTAATGTTTGAAGAACACCTGGCATTTCCGCATCCAGTGCCATGGAAAAACTAACACGAACACCATTGTTGATCGCTGTAAGCATAGCCGCTATCAATGAGATAATGACAGCGGTCGCTATAACGATCATAAAGGCGAATCCGTTGTTCCATAATAAGCTGTTACCAATGGAGATTGCAATCGAAGCAATTGGCGCTTGAGAATTGGCGGCCGCAACCAGCGGAATCTGGTTGTCAAAGAAGCAAGTATTGATCACAAAGTTGATAGCAAAGTACTGTAATAAATAAGAGATAGTACCCTGGATAATAAGAGCGAGAAATGAACCTCGAGAAAGATCACGTCCGGGATTTGCCGAATAAGCGCCAAGAGCGGCTGTAGCTTCAAAACCAGAAACAAGAAAGAATGCGATAGCTGCCTGAAAGAATAATCCACTGAAAGATACTGGAAGGAAAATATCAGAAATTTGGCCGAATTGCCATGATGTCTGTGGGAGATTGTCTGGGTTTGATAGGCGGTAGATAATGGCAAGAAAACAAAAAACCACCAGGATAGTTATTTGCACAATATTCAAGATGATGCTGGATGTGGTTGATCCTGTAATTCCACGGATGGCGAGAAAGCCGACGAACGCGGAAAAACTAAATGCCAGGAGAATCTGGCCAAAGGCTGTCGGGGAATAGCCAAACTCTCGGGCAATATATGTAATAAGGGTTGCCATGAAAGCAGTTAATACTCCCGGATAAACCCAGTAAAACAAATGCGCCGACCATCCTGTGATGAACTTCACAGGTCTAAACCAGAAACGATGTTTTGCGGATGCCACCTCGTCGAACACACATTGCGCGAATTGGTAGGCGCTTCGTGAGCCAGCGAGAGGAAATCTATAAACCAGATTGGAAAAACCCCAAACAGTTAAGAAAGCGACAATCAGCGCAATGAGCACGCCGGGCCATATATCTGAACCGGAATAGTGCAGCGCAACAAGTGCCTGAATCGGGTAGAGAAACCAGACAAACGATCCAGGAGAGACCAATGTCATCGCATGGATTGTCAGGCCGGAAAGGCCAAGAGTTTTTTTTCTGTTATCGTTGAGAATGGATTGCTCAGTAAGATTCATAGTCTAAATGGTATCCTCGGTTTTCAACCATTTTTCGAATTTTTCCAGGAACAAAACTAGAGGCCATAAAACTACAACTCGGAGAATCTCAAAAATTAATTGAACCCAATCAAATGTTTTAAAACCTTTGGTTGAAGTATTCTCAAGGTAGATTCGAGTGATGATTGCGCCCATGGCAAGATATAGAAATTCAGGTAATGACATGATCGGCCTCATTTAATGAAATAGGAATAAACCAGGAAAGAACTTGATAATTGCATTTTTTTAATTCGCAGATTTTTGGCCGGGACTTTTTCATAATTCCATTTGTTGATGCCATGTATATGGTGGGTTGTGTTGACAGTATTCATCTTCATTACCAACTCCTTCCTTTATCCAATGGAAAAGAAACCGACCTTAATACCAGCCTGTGATGCTTTTGAAGTAAAGCATGCCTGTTATCAATACCATGGCCAATATTGTTGCCGGTGCTGAATACAAAAGCCATCGTCCCCAACCGACTTTCCCATGGTTATGTTCAAGAAAACCATAGGCAACCACATTAGCAGATGCTCCAATCGGGGTGAGATTGCCGCCAACATCCACGCCCATGGCCAACGACCATACCATCAGAGATAACGCTGGGACGCCGGGCATGGCAGAAAGGTCTTTCAATACATAGCTCATCGCGAGCGCCAGGGGCACGTTATCCACTACTCCACTGATCAATCCGGGTACCCACTGTAAAACAGTGATAAAAACAAAGGTATCTGATGTGGCGATAGCTGACATCTGTTCCGCCATAATCTCAAATATCTTTACCTTTTCCAATCCTCCGATCAAAAGGAATAGGCCACCAAAAAACAGGATACTTTCACCATCTACCCGTAGAATGATTTTTTTAATCCGGTTGTCACGCAATGCGATCATGGACAGACTCGCCGGAACCAGGGCGGCTACCGCTGCATTAATGGGTAAACCACTGAGGTGGGTAAGGGGGACGTGAAAGACCAGAAGCACAACAGCCATGATGAACCCCGTAAGGCCTACTTGTGTAAGGTGAGCGTGCAATGGTTCGTGATGCAGTTTTTCAATCTCTGAAATTGTCTCCAGGGTAAGGGATTGGCGGGCATTAACTAACGATTTTCTATTCTGTAAATAAAACAAACCTAACAAGAATAAAGATGTAATTATTGCCATTGGTCCGGTATGGACAACAAAATCAGAGAACGAAAATCCCAAAGTTGTCCCAAGAATGACATTAGGCGGGTCTCCAACCAGTGTGCCGGAACCTCCGGTATTTGCCGCGCATACTTCAGCAATGATCAATGGAACGGGATCGAGTTTTAACAGACGGCACAACTGAAAAGTAAGTGCAGAAAGGAAGAGCATGACTGTGATGCTGTCCATAAACATGGCGAGGATGGCAGCCATCATGACCAGGATAACAAACAGGTATGTGGGGTGAAAATTGACCTTCCTCAGGATTGTCATGGATAGCCAGTGAAAGAACCCGCCCTCGCTAAGGATTCCGACCAGGGTAAACATTCCGGCCAGCAATCCCAGTGTTTCCCAATTTATATAGGCAAGTGCTTCATCCGGGCTGAGTACGCCTGTAAGCAGGAGAAAACTGCCCCCCAGTGTAGCCACCCAGTGCCGGGGAAACTTCTCGGTTGAAATTGCAACATATGAAATAATAAAAACAAGGATTGCGATCCACATGGATGACCTCTGGCGAGTTCTATAATCCGTAAGATTTTACAAACCTCGCTGAGATACGGCTATCACCCAAAAGAGTAAATTATTCAAGTTGTCTATAAGATTTATAGGATGGTTTGGTATTACAACCAGGACAGACTATTACCCCGGACTGGTAAACTGCGTTTTTGTGACATTTTTGCACATGAAGATGCTCCATTTGGGTAATATACATGGGTAATATGGGTGAATATAATCTGGGACATATTGAATAAAGGCAGTGCGAAATTATTTTAAGGAGAGTTTTCCATGGCTAAGACAGTTGCAGACGCGTTGGCATTGGCCAAAAACGTAAAGATGGTTGATATTCGCTTCACTGACCTTCCCGGCCAGTGGCAGCATTTTACAATTCCGGTCCATCGTTTTAAGGCTGACCTGTTTGAAGAAGGTATTCCTTTTGATGGTTCTTCCATACGTGGATTTCAGGAGATTCATGAATCAGACATGCTCTTGAAACCGGATCCGGAAACTGCTTTCATTGATCCTGTTGCTACTATTCCCACTCTTGTGATCACCTGTGATGTGTACGATCCCATTACCATGCAGCCGTACCTCCGCGATCCGCGTTTTGTCGCGCGTAAAGCGGAAGCGTACCTGAAGCAGACGGGAATTGCCGAAACAGCTTTTTTTGGACCCGAGGCAGAATTTTTTATCTTCGATAATGTCCGGTATTCAAGCAACACCTTCGAATCTTTCTACTATATCGATAGCGAGGAAGGTTGGTGGAACAGTGGACGTGCTGATAAACCGAATTTTGGCGGTCAGATTTCTCCAAAGCGTGGCTATTTCCCGGTTCCTCCCGCTGATACCCTGCAGGATGTCCGGTCACAGATCGTGATGGCTTTGGAAGAGGCCGGTGTCTCGATGGAAATCCATCACCACGAAGTGGCTACCGCTGGCCAGACCGAGCTTGGCATGCGCTTCAATACGCTCACCAGGATGGCTGATCAACTGTTGTTGTACAAGTACATGGCCAAGAATGTTGCCCGTAAAAATGGAAAAACCGTAACATTTATGCCCAAACCACTCTTTGGCGACAATGGCTCAGGTATGCATGTGCACTCATCCTTGTGGAAGGGTGAATCCAATGTCTTCTATGACGCTTCCGGGTATGCCGGTCTTTCTGATACGGCCAAGTATTACATCGGTGGTCTGTTAAAGCATGCCCCGGCGCTGCTGGCTCTTACCAGCCCGACAACGAACTCCTTCCGCCGTTTGGTTCCCGGTTACGAAGCACCGGTCAATCTGGCTTACTCACAGCGCAACCGCTCTGCCATTTGCCGTATCCCGGTTACCAAGAGTTCAAAAGCCAAGCGTGTGGAATTCCGTGCGCCGGATCCTTCAAGTAACCCCTACCTGTGCTTCGCTGCCATTTTGATGGCCGGTCTCGATGGTATTCAGAACCGGATCGATCCCGGTGAACCTCAGGACAAGGATCTGTACGAACTTCCAGCCGAAGAGATGAAAAAGATTAAGCAGGTTCCTGGTTCATTAAGCGAAGTGATTGCCGCACTGGAAGCAGATCATGACTTCTTGTTGAAAGGTGATGTGTTCACCAAAGATTTGTTGGAAGCTTACATTTCCTACAAAAAGGTCAATGAGCTCGATCCTGTACGCCTGCGTCCCACGCCGTACGAATTTAGTCTGTATTTCGACATTTAGAAACTCTCACACAGGCGAAGAAAATCCTTATTGTTACGACCGCCGAAACCTGACCGCTGACCGATACTGGTCTGCTTTCAGCGATCGGCGGTCAAATTTTTCTTGCTGCTTGTCCGAAAGAGGCGCGTGATACAATGACAAAAATCAACAGGTTATCTGATGCCATGAGTATCAACGAAAATCATTTTTCTTCCGAAGCAGATGTACGGTTACTGGAAGCTGTTGCCAGTCTGAACCAGATCAGCAGCACAATCAACCGAATCGGATCGGATGATGTTATCAGCAGCAATGATAGCCTTCGTCTCGTGGTTGAAAGTGCGATACGTGTTGTTCCCGGTTCATCCGCTGTCATTTACTCGTATGATGAAATTCGAGGGGAATTTGATGTTCCCTCCCGGGTATCTGCAGGGCAGGAAAAGAAGAGAGTTGTAGCGAATACGGTCGAAATCGATGATCTTCCGCGCCAGGATGGGTTTGGCAGGCGCGCGGTTAACCGAAGAAGGAACGTATTATCTTATGAAGAAGCGGATGTGGAAATACATCCGTATTATGACGCTCTGGGAGTGAAAGCGGTTGGCTGTTTCCCGTTGATAGTGGTGGAACAGGTTGTTGGCGTTTTGTATATGTATCTGTGTGAAGACCGCCCGTTTTCCCGGCTTGAGCTTCTCCTGTTGGATAATTTTGTCAACCAGGCTGCAATGGCCATTTACCATGCTCGCCGGATGGCCAGTATCCGAAGGGATCTGGCACGAAAAGAAGATGAACTGAACCGGTTGAACCGTGCAGGCATGTTGATCTCTTCACGCCTGCAGTTGGAAGAAACTCTCGAATCCATTCTTCAGCTCGCTCTGGATATGACGAACGGGCATTATGGCATATTCCGGTTGTTGGATAAAGATGGGAAACATCTTGTAACGCGGGCTTTTGCTGGTACTGACATGACCCGGCCCAAAACGGAAGTGTTGGCTGTGGATGGCAACAGTATCATGGCTTATGTGGCGCGTACACGTCTGCCAATCGTTATTCCCGATCTTCTGGCTGATCCGTGGTCTAAAGTTTATTATCCTCTGGATGCCGGGATGCAGATGCGATCTGAATTAGCTGTTCCGTTAATAAACGCCAGCGGCAGGTTGGAAGGAGTACTAAACCTGGAAAGCCCTGAACCCGGCGCGTTCGATGAAAACCAGAGCCATATGCTGCAGACCATGGCCACATTTGCCGTTACCGCTATTCAAGAGGTGCGGCTGCTTGACGCGCTTCAAGAAGTGGCACGGCTAATTTTTTCTCAACCATGCACTTATGTTTTGGATCATCTCACATCGTTGGCCTGCGATCTTTTGAATGCCTCAGTGGGCGCGCTGTGGCTACGCAGCGATTCTGAATTGGTTCTGGAATCATCATTTGGTGGTTTTGTTCATGGCGAACGGGTGCCTCTTAAAGGCAGCCTTGCCGGTGAATCCGTGATCAACCGTGAGGCAGTTGTGGCTGAAGATGTTCGGATCGATCCGCGGTTTCACAGGCAGGATCTGGCTCGTGCACAAAAATGGGCCCGCGCCCTTGTTGTTCCATTGCTGACAAATGACTCGGATATGCCGATTGGCGCTTTTGGTGTTTACAGCTCCGAATCAGACCCCGGCCGGTTTGCCGAATCGGATTGGGATAAAAAAGTGTTAACATTTTTGGCTCATTTCGCGGTTCTCGCGATTCAAAACGAAACACGCCAGCAGGAATTGCGAGCCGCGCAGGAACAACGTTCTGTGGCTGAAACATTTGCCGCTGTCGGTGATATTGCATCGAACTTACTGCATCATTTGAACAATAAGGTTGGGACCATACCTGTACGCGTGCAGAGCATTCAGGATAAATGCAATTCAGCGTTGGAGGCGGATGCATATTTGTCCAATAACCTGGCCGAGATAGAACGGTGTGCCATGGAAGCGATGCAAACCGTACGCGACAATCTTTCGCATCTCAGACCAATTCGCCTGGAGCCTGTTTGCATAGAAGCGCGCGTTGCTGAAGCGCTTCAATCAGCTAATCTTCCTCCCGGAATTATTATTCAAACAGACGGGTTGGCTCATCTGCCTCTGGTAATGGCTGGCAGCCAAAGCCTTACATTTGTTTTTACCAATCTGATCGAAAATGCATCGGATGCCATGCAGGGGAATGGGGTAATAAAGATCAGCGGTCACATAATAAAGAATTCGGTTGAAATTTCAATTAAAGATAATGGGCCTGGTATTCCTCCGGAACTTCATGATCGGATCTTTGAACTGACTTATTCAGGTAGGGCGGGAAATCGTCCGGGGAAACTTGGATTTGGACTTTGGTGGGTGAAGACATTAATGACACGGCTGGGCGGTTCAATTGAGGTTATTAGCGATGGAAGGCAGGGAACCACTTTTCGATTACAGTTGCCCCGTGTGGAGGGAAACGAATGACAGCCCCGATGAATTACGCCCTGGTTGTAGAGGATGATCGTTCATGGCAGCAGATCCTGACGGAAATTCTATCTGATAGTGGTCTTGAGGTTGAAACAACCGGAAACCTGGAAGACGCTATTGGTGAATTGAAAAAGAAACCACATCGACTGGCGGTAGTTGATCTCTCACTGTCACTTAATGATCATAATAATATTGACGGTTTAAAAGTACTGGAAGCGGTTAAAAAATTGGACCCCAATTGCCGGACAATTTTGCTGACGGGGTTTGCCACAGTGGAATTGGCTGTTTCCGCGCTTTCAGACTACGGTGCTTTTACATTTCTTCGCAAAGAAAGCTTTCACCGCAGCCAATTTAAGGAATTGGTCTCACGTGCACTGGCCAGCGCCCCACAGGGAGTCTCAACGGATTATTCAAGAACCGATGAAAAAATCAGAGTTGTTAACGAAAAAACAGAAAACCAAACTAGTTTACAGAATCACAGTCAAAAGAGAGCACTTGTCGTGGAAGATGATGCCGGATGGCGCAGCATTCTTCAGGAATTGCTTACCGACGCGGGATATCAGGTACGGGTGTGTTGCAGTTATGGGGAAGGATTGGGATATTTGCGGCGTGAAAAAATGTCAATTGCTGTCGTTGATCTTCTTCTCCACAGTTCAATAACATCGCTTTGGGAACAGCATGTGCCCAGCGAAAATCTGGAGGGATACCAGCTTCTTGCCAGCACAAGAGCCAGTGGGGTTCCAACAATTGTGGTTAGTGGTGTTGCCTCACCGGAAGAGATCAAACGGGCCTATGCTGAACAATCAATTTTTGCTTATATGGAAAAACAGTCTTTTGAGCGGTCATCGTTTTTAAAGATCGTCGAAGACGCAGCAAACAGCCATTTCGGCAATAATGAACTTGATGTACTTACAGAGCGTGAACGGGAGGTGTTTGACCTACTGGCGCAGGGAATGACTAATAAGGAGATCGCCCAAAAACTGGTCATTACAACGAATACGGTTAAACGCCATCTGAAATCTGTCTTTGAAAAATTGGATGTTCATACCCGATCTGCGGCCGCAGCCAAATCCCCCGGAAAACTGGGGTAGGATAGAGCCAGAACTAACTTCGAAGCCATAATTTGTTCTATATTGGGGTATTTAGATGTTAAATTTATGATGAAACTATGACCACCAGAGAATCTCTTTTCCCTGTTTCTGCAGAATGGGTGGATGGACAATTATGTCAGATCGGCGGCGTTTCTCTTTCTGCTGTAGCCGATTCTTTTGGAACGCCGCTTTATATCTATGACGCGGCGACATTCCAAAGAAACTTCAAACATTTGGATAAATTGTTAAAAGAAAAATACCCTGGTCCTTATCAGATTGCTTACGCGTCAAAGGCTTATCTGTCCCGTAAGTTTGCCGAAAAGTTGGTCATTGCAGGAACGGCTATCGACGTTGTATCGGCGGGAGAACTTAACCTGGCTCTTATGGCTGGAATGCCATCTGATCGAATTCATTTGCATGGAAATAATAAGACGGAAATAGAGATACGCACGGCTATCCACAACCGAATCGAATCCATTGTAGTCGATAGCCTGGATGAATTAAGGTATATAGAGAGAATTGCGGAAGAAATCAGTTTAATCCCAATTCTCTGGTTGAGAGTAAATCCGAACATAACGGTTGATACCCATGCGGCAGTACAAACCGGACATAGTGCCAGTAAATTTGGAATACCGATTGAAAACGGAGAAGCTTCTCTGGCTATTCGATATGCCCTGGCAAGTAAATTTGTACGCCTGTGTGGGATTCATACCCACCTCGGCTCTCAGATCTTTGAAGCCGGGCGGTACCGAACAGCTCTTGAAGGCCTGATTGCGTTGTGTGATGAAAACGATTGGATACCGGAAGTAATCAGTCCTGGCGGGGGGTGGGGTGTTACTTACACTGAAGAAATGCAGGCAGTCGATCCGGCCGAATGGATCAATGAGATCAGTGAAACAATTCTCGAGCGTTTCAGTGGGACTAACTCAAAGCTACCTTTACTTGTCATAGAACCGGGACGATGGCTTGTCGCACAAGCCGGAGTGGCGATCTACAGAGTAGGCGCCACGAAGAGATTACCTGATGGTACTCAAATAGTGGCTGTCGATGGAGGATTGGCGGATAATCCGCGGCCGTCCCTTTATAATTCGAATTACACAGCTGAATGGATAGGATCATCCAGTAGCGGGGAATCGCTGCCCTCCCGGCTTGTTGGACGGTATTGCGAATCTGGTGATGAATTGATACGTCAGATCAGCCTGCCAGAATGTAAGCGCGGTGACCTGGTGGTTGTACCGGTTAGTGGTGCTTATCAGTTAAGCATGGCTTCAAATTACAATTTGACAGGCCGCCCCTGCGTGTTGTGGTTGGAAGATGGCCGGGTTGAGGTGTTACAGAACCGCGAACTTATTGAAAGCTCATCCTGGTGGATGGGCGTTGGTGGTTAAAGATTTAGCCACTTGGCTGCCGTTCGGGGAAGGTCGGCCAGCGTTCCTTTAATCTTGTGACAATCCGGTATTGATTCCAGGAAAAGACGGCCATATTTCTTTGTCAGCAAGCGTTTGTCAAAAACTGCCACAACGCCGCGATCTGATTGTGTCCGTATTAGCCGGCCAAAGCCCTGCCGAAACCGTAAAATGGCTTCCGGTAAAGAGTATTCATTGAACGGGTCTTCAAACGTTTCAGATCGGGCGGCGATGATGGGATCGGATGGGACATCAAAAGGCAGCTTCGTAATAGCCAAAACAGAGAGTGCTTCACCGGGGATATCGACTCCCTCCCAGAAAGCCCGTGTTCCCAACAGAACAGCTTTATCGGCACCACGGAAGTTTTCAAGCAGGGCGTTGGCAGATGCGCCCACACCCTGCTCATAGATCTGGATACCGGCATCTGCCATTCCCGCCGCAATGTTCTGCGATGTTTTCTTTAACTGGGCATACGACGTGAACAAAACCAGCATTCGTCCATTTGTAGCCTTCGCCAGGCGGACAAGACTGGATTCCATTGAGCGTTGGTAACCATAAGAATCAGTTATCTCAGGAATGTCCTCCACTAGGTAGAGAAGAGCAGAGTTCTCGTAATCAAACGGTGATCCCAACATAAGTTCATCTGCTTCGTCCGCGTTCAACCGGTGGCGGATGTAATCAAACTCACCGTGTGTGGTTAAGGTAGCTGAGGTTAGAACAACACTGGTTTTTTTATGCCAGATGTGTTCCTCCATCAGGGGACCGATATGTAACGGGGCCATTTGCAGGTTGATCCGGTTACTCATCGGTTGCTTTTCCACCCAGTAGATCTGCATTACATCCGGTTTGGAAACCAGATTTGTGACATTCGTATAGATATCCTGAAAGCGGCTATTCAACGTAGCCAGACTCCCTGTAACGTCATCCAATTCTTCGTTGGTATCCTCTTCATTGGAACCGGTACTGCGAATAAGTGAGGCTATAAGGTTGAGCATCTCTTTGATCAACTCACCCTCTTCATACCATATCTCTTCCACCATATTCCAGGCAGACAGGGTGCGTGTGGCTCCTTGAATCCTTTCCTGCTGTGGATAGGTTCCCATAGGGCGGCCATCACGTTGATCAGTCAGAAAGTCATCGAGAGCATTGAAGAATTGATTGTTCATACTGGAAACCTTGAACGCCAGATCAGAAATCTGGCGCACCGCGGTTTGAATCGCAGCCCAATCTGAAGGTGGCAAGTTTCCCTGTAATTGCACCAAAAACCGCCCTAAAAGTCCCGAGCTGGGACCTCCCAATTCATGCATGAGCCTGTCTATATCGAATTGGTTCACTCTGAAAGCCAGCGCGTTGGTTGTCGCATCTTCCATGTGGTGGCCTTCATCAATGATCAGGTAGTTGTATTCCGGCAGAATTCGGCTTCCAGCTGCAACGTCAGAGAGCAGGAGGGCGTGGTTTACTACGATCAAGTGTGAAAGGTTGGCTGCCTGACGTGAGCGGAAAAAGGGACATTCGCCTTCTGCGCGGCTGACGCAGGTTTCAGATTTACAACCTTCATCTTCCGCCGAAATTCGGAGCCATACGTCCCAATCAGGAGATTGGTTCAAGTTGATTTCATTGCGGTCACCGGAACCGCCCTCATATAACCAGATGAGGATTTTTCCAAGAACGCGCATCTCTTCCGCTGTCTCAGGGCCGCGGTTTCGGAGCATTTCAAGTCGCCGCGGGCAAAGGTAATTGGAGCGGCCTTTTAGGACCGTCGCCCGCAGATCTACTCCCAGTGCTTCCCGAAGATCCGGTATATCCTTATTGATCAATTGGTCCTGCAAATTGATCGTATTAGTGGAGATAACGACACGGGTATTTGTTTTTAATGCCCACATGGCAGCCGGAACCAGATACGCGAAAGATTTTCCGGTTCCTGTTCCAGCTTCGACTAAAAGATGCTGCCCGTCTGAAAATGACCGGACTACAGATTTCAGCATCTCTACCTGCTGCGGGCGGAATTCATATAAGTCAAAGAATTTTGAAAACGGTCCGCCATGCTCAAGCATTGCAGCCACTTCGTCGGGATCAAGTGTTGCATTATCGGCGTCCGGTTCCGCGTTGATGACAATTTTTCCCTGAGGTTTCTGGAACAATGGACCCGACGCAACATGTAATGCCTTGCGGGCCTGAATTGGTTCCCGGCTGCGGGCGCGCAATACCTGTTGTAGGGCAAACGCACCAATCCAATCTGTTCGATCACTTTGGCGGACAAGTTCTGCCAGGATTTCAATGGGAAGCCCGGCTGCTTTTTGGGCAAGCTTCTCATAAACAACCCTTGTTACCCGGGCATCATCCAACGCGCGGTGGGTTGCCGGGAAGGGGATGGATAACAACTGTCCCAGAGCGCCGAGATTGTAACGACTGGCTGTTGGCAGTAAGACAGCAGCCAACTCGTATGTGTCGATAACGTCATTAAATTCGAGTATTTTATGTTTGCGAAGAAAACTTAAATCGAAGCGAACGTTGTGACCTAAAACAGGACAATTGCCGACAAAGTCATCAAATTCCTGGATAACAGCTTTTATTGGCGGTTCGTTCCGAACCATCTCGTTTGTTATCCCGGTCAATTGCGTGATCATGGGCGGGATGGGACGTCCGGGATTGATTAACTGGGAATATTCCGCTTCCACGCGATTGCCATTGAATTTGACCGCGCCGATCTCTATGATCGTGTCCTTTGAGGGATCCAATCCGGTGGTTTCTATGTCTAGCGATACGATGGAGCTCATAATTACGCCGCCGGATGAATACTCCGGTAAAGGGTTTCCTCCAAAAATATAGTGGTTTCCGAAAATTGTGCTATCCGAGAATAAACTTGAATAGGCTTAGACGTCACCTTTTTTATCCGTCGCATTCGAGAGCGGGATGGATGTTATATGATCTTTCCGGAACAACCTTTCGATTATAGCATCTGAAGCGGGTAAAAAAAACGGGCAATTGAGGATTTCTCAATTGCCCGACAGGAACCGTGAAAAATTTACTTGTCCGACTTTTTTTCTTCTTCCACAATTTGATTTGCCGCTTTGCGTGCTTTGTTGCGCCGCACAATGGCTCTGATTACAACAAAGACCAACCAAACCGGGATGAGAAGTAAGATCAATACTGGAATAAAGAATAAAACGATCCAAATCCCGGCACTGGCAAAGAACTTCAACGCATTGATCAAAGATTGGATCGCGTTCCTGGCGACACCTGCCGGCTGCCACCCGCCAATAGAAAGCGGAGCAATAGAGGCTTTTGATTGAATGAATAGACTGATCGCAGACATTGAAGAAGATTCTTCGTAGTACTTCATCTGACCTTTGATCACTTCAATCTGCTCGCGTACCTGGGTCAATTGATTGAATACGGACATAACATCTTCGGTACGTGTCGCGGACGCCATGATCTCCCGAAGTTGTGATTCCGCTTCTTCAAGGTTCTTCAAACGGCTTTTCAAATCGGTATATTCTTTTGTTACATTCTGGCCGCTGCGGTTCTCAGAAATGACATCA
Source organism: uncultured Leptolinea sp. (assembly GCA_964446955.1). Classification (GTDB taxonomy): domain Bacteria; phylum Chloroflexota; class Anaerolineae; order Anaerolineales; family Anaerolineaceae; genus Leptolinea. Next base: position 906,886 of record CAYUQJ010000001.1, on the reverse strand, counting down.
ACATCCGGATCCTGGGTCAATGCTTTAATCTGGTCCAGGGCTTCGGTAAGTTTTTCTGCTGGAACCCGTATCGTCATGCGGGCTTCTGGCGTTTCCAATCCGTTTTCGTTGCTTGTTTTGTAGACATTGGATTCGACTATGTAACCGCCCATCTCTTCAGCCATTCGAACAACGGCATCCATGGATTCAAGCGGATCCACAACAACGATAGACATGTTCGCATTTTGTATTACAAGCTGGTCAACCTGGGAAGCATATCCATCAAAGGAAAGGCTGTCAGATGTTCCTTCCGTCATTTCTCCACTCATGGGAGCGGCGGGGGCCACTTCATTGGAAACATACGATTTTTCCTCAAACGTCATATCCATGGCAGGGGCTTCAGACGCAGCTGGCGCGCAACCCGTGTAAAGCAATAACAGAATAGCCAATGACAACGCGATACGTTTCATACTCTCCTCCATCTCTTGTTTTCTATTGTAATGACGAAAACAAACAGGAAATTGTTCCCAGGTTTACCAACCCCCGAAGAGCCTTTCGCCATTTCGGACGGGCAAACCGGCGCGCACAATACGTTGCTGTACGGAAGCAATATCATACGGTATACGGCGTAAATCCCATGTTTTATCGCGCAGGTCCAATATGGCATATGAAGCACGTGGATCAGCATCACGGGGTTGTCCAACAGATCCCGGATTTAGTATCGCCCGGCCTGTTAGTTTAGTACTTAAAGGGTTGTCAGAATTCATGGCATATAAAGAAGACTTGCCGTTATTTGTATGGTAAATGACAGGGATGTGAGTATGGCCTAACAGACAGAATGGAGTGGCAAAGTAATCCAGATTATCTGCCGCGCTTTCAACATCTAGGACATATTCCCAGATCGAATTCCGCGGACTTCCGTGTGTAAGTGTAAAACCATGTCTGACGGTCTTTTTCCTAAGACTGGTCAAATACAATTTACTGTCGCGTGTTAGGGTTTCCTGGTTCCACAATGTTGTCTGTTTGGCTTCCTGATTGAAACTGTCAAGATCGATCTGACCCAGAGCCGCCGCATCGTGATTCCCAAGGATACAGACAGAATATGGAAGGCTCGCAATTCGGTCGATCACTTCATTCGGGTCGGGACCATAGCCGACAAGATCTCCAAGGCACCACACAGAATCAACACTCCCGGCATCTTCCAGTACCGCATCCAGGGCGGTGAGGTTGGCGTGGATATCAGAAATGACCAGGATTCTCATAGGATTCAGGGAAGTGAGAATTGAACTTTCCATTGACCTGGTTCAGATTGGTCAACGGTGGATGAAAGGCCGATAATTACAAACCATGTGTTGCCCGGTTTAAGCGGAACAGCCTTATTACTGTCATTGAAGAAAACCATGGGACGATCATTTGCCTGAGATTGCCAGTATCCGGTTGTCACTTTCCCCTCCCGGAAGAATACTGCTCTTCGCGCTTCCCGATTTGCCCAAAGCTCGATATTGTGAAGTGTCGGATTATATTCATTGTATCTGGCATAGAGTAAGACGATATTGTCGAAAGCAAGTTGATCCCCGGTTAGTTTATCTTCCAATGGTACCATTTTTACCGGATTCTCGGGTATGTCGCTCTCAGTCCAGCGAAGGTATTTCCTCTGAACAGAGTCATAACGCCATTCACTGACATTCAAATCATTATAACGGATTAGCACCGAATCACCGAAAAAAGCATCGTTTTCAGGTGGAATTGAATCGAAAACCATTCCGGTAACGATTTGCCTGTAGTTGTTAATGCCTTTTATCTTTGCGTATTCATCAAATTTTGAGATATCTGCAAAAACTGAATTGACGGTGTGTTCGCCGGTATCACACAAAGCCGGACAGGTGGATTCTCGTATGGAAACAGCCAATCCATCAAGCCAGGCAATTAGATCGTTACGGACACGCGGGTCGGCGCTGGCAAAAGCAAAAATTGTCTGGTACATGCTGGCCAATTGAATGTCGGCAAGCCTTGCCGAACGAACCGGTCCTACTTTCTCGGGTTTATTGCCATAATAAATGGCAGAAAAACGGTTCATCCCTTCTCCAATATAGTGCTCAAAAACCAGGTCAGCCAGAGAAAGCCCAAATTGTGGACGCCCCGATGGGGGAAAATTGCTAACCTTGACCATAACCGGTCGTCGGTCCAAAATGGCAGGGTCTTCCACTTTTGTTCCGGTAAACGGATTAATATCTTTTGGAAACCGGTCAGGCCCATAATGAACCGCTTCGATGGTTGATGTGATTGTCGGGAGGGGTGTATTGGTCGAAGTGGGTTGCGGGGTCGCTGTGATTACCACCGGAGTAACCAGGGTCGGAATACTTGTGCCTGTCTCAGTTGAGGTTGGAATGGGAATATCGGTAGGAGTAGATGGGGAAACAGCCTTATCCGCGACAACATTGCATGCGGTTAAGGCATTGATCAATACCAAGACAAACACAAGCGTAAAATAACTATGCCCTTTCATAGTTAATTTATTATTCTCTTATGGGGTGTAAAAGTAAAGTTCAAACCGCCCACCTTGCGGATTTGTAATTAATGATGATACTCCAGCCAGAACAATCCATGAGTTTCCCGGTTTGAGAGGCATAATGTTGCCGTCTTTTAAATAAAAGCTCATAGGTTGTGAATGATCTGTGACTATCCACTTCCCCTCATACATTTGACCATCCCGGAAAAAGTATGCTGTTTGGGTTCCTTCATTGTGCCACAGGTCGATATTGTGTAATGTCCGATTGTATTCGATGTAAAACGTATTAAGAACGATGATGTTCGAAAACTCAAGCTGTGATCCCGTATTCCGATCAACCAGGGGGATCATAGTAAGCGGTTCCCCTTCATTCCCGTCTTCTATCCAGCGCAGGTATTTTCCTGATACAGCATCATACTGCCATTCTCCGCGGTTGATATCCGCGTATTGGACGAGTAGTTGAGCCGCCGGTTGACCATTGGGTGGAGGTTCCTGTGAGAAGGTTGCAAATTGAAGCCCTGGTTTTTCCTGAACGACACCGATACTCCTGGAATAATCAGTTACACCGGCCGAATCGGCAAATACCCCTGTTACACTGTGAGTATCGTCACCACAAACCGGGGGACATGGAGCAAACTTATAGGGTATTGCCCTGGCTCCCAGGTCTGTACTCAGGACGGCGTCAACTCGTTCATCAGCGTTACCATAGACCAGCGTCCCCCTAAACATCATGGTGAGTTGAGAATCGACCAGCCTACCCGAACGGATGGGTCCAACTTGGGAGGCGTTATCGCCGTAGAAGACAGCTACAAACCGGTTGAATAATTCGCCGATGTAATAGTCAAAAACAACATCTGCCGATGACAATCCCGCGTGTGGCCTGCCGGTACGAGGGTAGTTGGAGACCTTTATTAGAACGGGGAGCCTATTTAAATTTTCGGGGTTTTGGACGGCCAATCCGGTAAGCGGATTTATATTCTCGGGGGGGGTAATTGTTGGTTCCGGGAAAGAATTGGGCAGATCCGCTGCAGGAGTCGGATCACCTTCATGCGGCAGAGAAATTACAGAAGCCTGTGTTGACGCGTTCGCAGATGGTGCTGCCGTGGGAGTGACCGGTGAAAGTACCTGACAGGCAAATAACAGGGGAAATGTTAAAAGCAGAACCGACAAAACGCGTGTTTTTCTCAACGTTATTTGAACCAGACTGCCGACGTTTCAAGGATTTCCCAGGCGGCTTCCATTTTTGATTTCAATCCGAGGTCGCGAGATGTCCCATCTGGAAAAAGCAGCACAACACGATTGGTGTCAACTTCAAAGCCCCCATCGGTGGCGGTAATATCATTAGCGGCAATCATATCCAGCCGTTTTTGTTTTACTTTCCTCTGAGCATTTGATATCAGAGATTCACTTTCGGCAGCGAAGCCTATCACGCGGCGGGGGAAACCTGTATGCTCCCGCTTTTTGGCTACTTCTTTTAAAATATCCGCCGTTTTTTCCAGGTTAATCACGGGTGGGCCGTCTTCTTTTTTGATCTTTTCTCCGGCAACTTTAAATGGTCGAAAATCTGCCACAGCCGCAGCCATGATCAAAAGGTCTGAATCGTTGATCGATCCAAGCACCGCGTCCAACATTTGTTGAGCAGTGGTAACTTTCATTAGTTCAACCCCTGTCGGGACGGGTAAGTGCTGTGTCGTGCTGATTAGAGTGACATTGGCGCCAAGGTCCAGGGCGGCTTGAGCCAGGGCATAACCCTGTTTACCGGATGACCGGTTGGAAATGACCCGGACAGGATCTATCGCTTCGGATGTTCCTCCTGCGGTGACAATCACTTTCCGTCCAGCCATTGTGCCATCACGACTTAATACGAAGCGAGCCTGGTTGACTATATCCATTGGCTCGGTCATTCGTCCCGGACCGACAAGTCCGGATGCAAGATGGCCGCTTTCCGGTCCTACGATCAACACACCGCGTTCACGCAGCTTTTGGAGGTTCGCCTGAGTAACCGGTTGATTGAACATATCGGCGTCCATTGCCGGTGCTATAAGCAATGGAGCAGAGCAGGCCAACACCGTAACCGTCAAGAGATTATCCGCAATACCGGCAACAAGTTTTGCCATGGTATTGGCGGATGCCGGAGCGATGATCATCAAATCCGCTTTGTGGCCCAGGGCAATATGCACTACATGACCTTCACCACCCCAAAGGTCTGCTTCTATATATGCCTTACGACCGGTTACGGATTGACAGGATAGGGGCGAAATGAACTTGCAGGCAGATTCTGTAAGGATGACATCAACATCGGCACCAGCCTGTGTGAGTTTTGAAGCCAGGTCAACACCCTTATACGCGGCAATCGAGCCAGTAATGCCGAGAATTATGCGTTTATTGGTTAGTGGATTTGTCATTTCCTGTTGTTCATCTCCCAGATCATTCTGAGCCCATCAAGTGTAAGCCAGGGAGCTACTACCTGAATGGCATCTGTTTCGTTGGCAACGATTTCGGCCAGACCGCCGGTACCGATGACTTTCATCCCTTCACCTAGTATCAATCTAAAACGTTGCACCATACCTTCGACCATGGCTACATACCCGAAAAGCAATCCGGATTGCATCGCATGGACGGTGTTCCGTCCTATAACTGATGGCGGTCGAATGAGATCCACTCTGGGAAGTTTTGATGTTCGCTGTACCAACGCATCGGCGGAAATACCAATACCGGGAGCTATGGCACCACCCAGATAGTTTCCCTGCGAGTCTAATGCGTCAAAAGTGGTGGCTGTCCCGAAATCCACAATACAAGCCGGACCACCATAAAGGCGTTGAACGGCGGCGGCGTCCACTATTCGGTCTGCGCCAACCGATTTGGGATCATCCACAAGAATGGATATTCCCGTATTGATCGATGAATCTACAATATATGGTTCTTTTTTGAGGTACTGTTTGCAGGCTTGCGAAATCCGGCCTGTTAGCGGTGGTACAACCGAGGCCATACAGATGGCTTCTACACTGTCCGTGTTGATGTTTTGGTGTTGAAGCAAACTGGACAGTTGTATCCCGTATTCATCTGCCATTCGGTCATGGTCTGTCGCCAGACGCCAACGGGCGCCGAGTGAATCTCCCGTGTAACAGCCGATTGTTATATTCGTATTTCCAATGTCAATTGTGAGCAGCATAGAAAAATTATACCGCAGGCGTATCCTGATCGGTTTTCGACGGATTTACGAGATCGGAGAGAGGTGTTGCCATAAGGAATACAACGAACAGGAGTGAAGGATATAAGTGTAAAAGAAGCCTGTCGTACGATTGATTAACATGATCGGAAAGATCATGTGGTGTGATTAGATATATACCAAAATATCCAATCCATTGTAAGAGAAGAATTCCAATCACGAGAAAAACTGGTTTCTTGTTTTCCCTCGTAATTCGGGGATTCATGAACAAGAAAGCGATCGTTATAATAAGCAGAAAAGGTATTTGCAAACCGCCAAATGATGTATGGAATAGGTTATAGATTCTTAAAATTTCACGGTATCGATCCATAGACAGAAAGAAGGACAAGCTCTGGTCCAGGATCTGGGTGTTGACCACATCATTGGCGGGCGCAAGCGTATTTTTAAACAAACCTATAACCAAGAGCGGGAGAATTAGTCCAATAAATAAATGTTTAAAGAAGGAACCGATCCCATTTTTCCAATAGAGGGTGAATGCGGCGACTGAAAGTATGAATAAATAGATAAGCAAGTATAACTGTCCTTCATTTTTTACCCAGGCTGAAATTCCGGCAAATAGCCCGGACAGAACGAGCCAGTTATGAGATTTTTCTGTGGAGTGGAGGAAGAGCGATAGGCTTATCAAGGATGCCAGAATACAGGCGGCTTGCGGGATATCTGCGATCTGTCTTGAACCATTGTAGATAAACCAGGGCAGGCAGATCACGAACATCCCTGCCACCCAGGCATTCTCTCTTTTCTGAAATTCACGTAATCCCCCAGCCAGTATCCCCGCGGTACAAAAGGTAAATAGTCCGGCAATTGCCTGAGGTATCCGAATGGATTCCGTGCCTGCCATCAGCCAGGAATGAGCGATGGAGAATGGGAGCAACAGTGGATAATCCGCGTGAAAAACCTGGGGGACAAATACTGTTTTCCAGAATATCCCGGCACGTGCCAGCATTCGAGCCCTCACATTCCAGATAGCCCACGCGTCATAACGTCCATGAGGATTGGCATTTGTGAAGTTTATGAAAGCGATCAGACCGAAAATGGCAATAAGAAAAAATACCCCTCCGGCAACCCATTCCAACCGGGTTACACGTTTAAGGTTGGGAAGGAATAAACGCAATTGTTCCCGCTGTTTCCAATTAAGATAGCCCAGAATAATGATGGTCAGGAATTCGAGCGCGAAAAATGCCGGGTTGGAGGGATTGAAAATTAGAGACCAGAGAAACTGAAGTAACGAAACAACGCCAAATCCGGCCGGAACACCCAGAGATAAAAACAGAAGTATATTACCTTTGCGTGTGGGAACAGCCAGCCATGCAACCAGCAGAATTCCCAGAATGACAGGCGGAAAAAGCGTCAAATAGACCAGGTAGCTCACTTTTTCGTCCCCTGGAAAAGAGAAAATTCATTGGAGAATGGAACAAGGAGAGAGATAGGGAAAGAATCGAGAATTTTCTCCATTTTGGTGGATTCACTGCTATCGTTAAAATTGCCCAGAATCAGTTCATGGTCGGGACCGCGTTCCAGGACAACAGGGGCGACAGTGTATTGTGCCAGAAGGAACTCAACTTCCTGGTCCGATGATCCAAATTTTGTATCAGGCAGGTCCCAGTCTGCCAGATAACCGACGACTCCATGGTCTGGCAACAATTCTCTGATCTTGCGCATTCGTCTGTCCCATGCAGTGACCATGTCCAATTCATCCAGCCCTTCCACCGCCGTAGCTGAAGACCTGAAATTCTCATAGGAAGAAAATATAACGAGTGCCAGCATTATGATCAGGCCGGCTGCCACAGAATAAATGGATCTATTTTTCAGAAACGTCATTCGGATGAGCCCTTTTATAACTAAATGATCATGGCAAACGAATCATCACCTTATTCAGCTGGCCAGCCGTCAACCATTGTTGAAACTCGAAAGTCACACAGAAAAGTCTAGGTTCCATTCGGCCAGCAAACAATTGAACTGGCTGTCGAATTTTATTCCCATTTTAGAAAAGAATGATCGTTCTGACAGATGATGATTGATCAAACTTTGACTTTATTCCTTCATTAACTGGTTGATCCGGCTTTCTCCAAGGTTAAAGTATTTCGCCTGGGGATGATGCAAGACAATAGCTGCCGTTGATTGTTCCGGAATCAGTTGATAGGCGGAAGTCAGACTCATTCCGAGCTCTTGTTCAACGGGTAATAATGAGAAAACCTTCCTGTGATCAGACAATTCAGGAATGGAGGGATAACCCCATGAATAACGTTTGCCCTGTTCCGGTTCAATCCCCAGTTCACGACGGATATGCCGGTGCAGGTATTCTGCGGTTGCTTCCGCCATTTGAACCGCGAGTCCGTGGGTAAAATAGCCTTCGCTATAACCTGCGTTTGCCTGCAATCTATCAAATCGGTCTGTCGCTTCCTGTCCAACGGTGACCACCTGCAGCGCTACTATGTCCATTTTTTCGCTCTCTTTTGATGCGAAGAAATCTGCCAGACAAAGATATTCACCGAAGGATTGGCGCGGGAAATTGAAACGGGTGATCTCAATTGGTTTGCCCGACTTTATGGATGCGGGTTGATATACAACAAGATCATTGCCTTCAGATTGGCATGGCCAGTACCCATATACCGCCTGAGGCTTCAACCAACCTTCCTTTTCAGCCTCTTTGATCATACGCTGCAGCCGGTCTTCATAGTCTGCCTGGAGTTTCTTCCATTCATCTCCATGGGAATTTTTCGCGCCCCATGAAAGACGGAATAACTCATTCTTGGAAAGACACTGATAGACGGCTTCCAAAGGCATTTTCTTGACCAGACGTGGGCCATATTCATCTACAGTTGGAATGAGGGTTGCCGAAGGTATGGACGACCTCGGTTCAACAGATGGTCTCTCACCAACCTCCGAATCAACCAGTCCAAGTTCGTAGTCTGCTTCACGCAGCATTTTTTCCATCAAGGCCGGTTTTTGAGAGGGATTGGTTAAATTATCCATGGTTGACAGTCCCTCAAAAGCGTCTTTGCAATAAAAGACACCCGGACCATAATACTTATCCTGGTCAGTCTTAAGTATGCGGCGGCCGAATTTTTTATTTATGGCAGCACCACCGATCAACACCGGAAATTCCAGATTGCGGCGGTTAAGTTCGTTGACGATAAGTGGCATTTGTTTACTGGTGCTGACTAACAAGGCACTTAATCCGATCGCATCTGCGTTCAATTCAACCGCTTTGCTGATGATGGTTTCAGCGGGCACTTGTTTGCCAAGGTCGTGCACTACATAACCGTTATTTGACAAAATCGTTTTTACCAGATTCTTGCCAATATCATGAACATCGCCATAGACTGTAGCCAGCACAATTGTTCCCTTGCCCGCGCCTTCTTTACGCTCAAGAAATTGTTCAAGATAGGAGACAGATTTTTTCATTACTTCTGCGGATTGAAGCACAAACGGGAGGATCAGTTCACCGGCACCAAATTTATCTCCAACATCTTTCATGGCCGGAAGTAAAACGGTATTCAGGATCTCAACCGCGCGATCAGATTTAGATGCTGCCGTGCCTTCTTCAAGTAATTCGTCAAGGTCGCTTTCAATTCCATCTTTTACCCTGTGCAGTATCTTCCAGTGAATACGGTCCGCGGGTGACAACCCATCCAGGGGATTTTCTTTCACAATCTGGGATGTTTCGCCTTTGCTCTCGAAGTATTCGATCAGCTGTTGCAGGGCATCCGGCTTGCGGTTGAGAATGAGATCATCTGCCATTTCCCTTTCCTCTGTCGGAATATCGGAATACGGGGTAATGGCTGCCGGGTTGACTATGGCCATATCCAGTCCAGCCTGAACGGAGTGATACAGCATGACACTGTTGATTACTTTTCGCGCGGCAGGTTTCAGGCCGAAACTGACATTGCTTACACCGAGTGAAGTCAACACGCCTGGAAGTTCCGCTTTGATCTGGCGGATTCCTTCAATTGTTTCAATAGCTGAGCGGGCGAACTCTGGATCGCCGGTAGCAAGGGTGAAGGTCAGGTCATCAAACACCAGGTCACCTGGTTGCAGACCGTGGTCGTTAACGGCAATATCATATATGCGTTTGGCGATTTCGAGTTTTCGTTCCGCGGTTTTGGCCATTCCGATTTCATCAATGGTCAGTACGATCACGGCCGCGTTATACCGTTTGGCGAGGGCGAATACTTTGTCCGCTTTTTCCCGGCCGGATTCCAGATTGGTTGAATTGATCAGACTTCGCCCCGGCGCGGTTTTCAAGGCTGTTTCCAGTACATCTGGTTCGGTACTGTCAAATATGAACGGCACTTTCACAACCGGCGACAGTGTCTTTATGATGTTGTACATCAGAGTGGATTCATCCGTGCGTTCTGTCAGCGCCACACACAGATCCAGTCCATGTGCGCCATTGTCGATCTGGTCACGGGCAATGGTGATCATGGATTCATAATCTTCGGCGAGAAGCAATTCCTTGAACTTCCGGCTGCCCTGTGAATTCAAACGCTCACCAATCAGGAAAGGTGCCGGTTCCTGTTGCATATTCATGGCAGCGATGGATGATGCCAGGCGGGCTTGCGGGGCTACTACCCGTTCTGCGGGTTTTACATCGCGTAAAGCCTGAACGAGGGTATGTAAATGGGCGGGGGTGGTTCCACAACAACCACCTACCACTTTGACGCCAAATTTTTGCACGAATTCGGTTAAAGACTGGGCAAACGGTTCCGGTTCCAGTGGATAAACAGCCTGCCCGTTAATATTTAATGGCAGACCGGCATTGGGAATGCAGGATACCGGAAGGTTTGTCTGTTCCGCCAATTCACGGATCGGTTCACGCATGAAATCAGGACCAGTGCTGCAGTTCAACCCGATAACATCAATGGGCAGGCCTTCGAGAATGGCATCTACCGCGTGAATATCTGTTCCGAGCAACATTCGGCCAGTGGTGTCAAGGGTGACCTGTGCCTGAATCGGAAGCCAAACATTGGTCTCTTCAAACGCTTTATTGATTCCCTGGATTGCAGCTTTTACTTCCAGAATATCCTGTGAAGTCTCGATGAGAAGCAGATCAACTCCGCCTTCGATCAATCCAACAGCCTGTTCCCGAAAGACATCTACCAATTCATCAAAAGATATGTTGGACAGTTCAGGGTCGTTCATGGAGGGCAGTTTGCCAGTAGGTCCCATTGAACCTGCCACAAAACGGGGTTGCTCATTCGTAGAAAAATCATCAGCAGCTTTCCGGGCAAGAGCGGCCGCCACTTTGTTTATTTCCAGAATTCGATCCTGTAAATCGTATTCAATCATGGTAACCCGATTAGCCCGGAAGGTACATGTTTCGATAACGTCCACACCTGCTTCCAGAAATGACCTGTGGACTTTGTCAACAGCCTGGGGATAGCTGATCACCAGAAAATCATTGCAGCCGTTGGTCTTTTCACCACCGAAATGTTCGGCTGTCAGGTTCTGAATTTGTAAATTAGTTCCCATGGCGCCGTCAAAGACAGCCACCCGTTTTTGTATAAGATCCAGATAAGCGCGATTGGTATATTTACGTAACATGGCTAAAACCCTTCGTTCAGATAAGAAGAAACACACCGGTTGTCAAATATGACCTTAAGTATTCCGGTGAAAAAATCCAAGATCTTGCGTCTCGAATTTATCGATATTACCACAATTAAATTGTTGCTATCCGGTTTCTTCCGTCTTCCTTGGCCATATAAAGTGCGCGATCAGCATGATCAATTAATTGGGTTAAGTTTTCAATGTCATCATTTAATTCGGCAATCCCGATACTTATTGTTGTCGTAAGGTCGCCAGCTTCCGTGCGAAATGTGTGATTGGCGATGGATTCTCGGAAGCGTTCGATTATCTGATAAGACTGATCTGCGGTGCTCTCAATAAGAATTACGACAATTTCATCTCCACCATACCGGCCTATTATGTCGATTTCTCGGAAACTGGCGCGGCAACAATCTGCGATTTGATTCAACAATTGATCGCCGGCTATATGTCCGTATGTGTCGTTAATGGATTTGAAATTGTCAATATCAAAAATGGCCACGGACAACGGATGATGGAAACGTTTGGCACGGTCAATTTCCCGTCTACCCAGATCCATCAATCCTCTGCGGTTGAAAAGCCCTGTCAACTCATCGGAAATGGCCATTTTGCGTGTCTCGTTTTGGAGGTTTGCGTTTTCAATTGCGGTACCCGCAAGATCCATAAATGACTGAAGCCTGTCAACATGTTCCTGGTTATAAAAACCTGGTTGCATGCTATCCAGGGTTAGAAAGCCAACGACTTTTCCTTTGATCTTGATAGGACAACCCAGAAAGGAGCGTGTCCGGTTCTCGTTTTCCATAGTGACCCATGCCGGATACATTGTGACATCCGGGATGAATAAGGGCTGCCCGGTACGTTTGATGGTACGCAGCGTTTGGACGTCGTTTATTGTCATCCGGTTCATTTTTTCGTATTTTCGAGAAAAATCAACCAGGTTAGAACGTCCTACACAATTTAGTTTTCCATGATCCCCCAAGAGAATTATCGTTGCTGCGTCCATGGGAACCACTTCGCCAACAGCTGAAAGGATCCTTTTAAGGACCTCATCAATTTCCATGGGACTATTCACAAGTGAAACCGTGCTCTTCAACGCATTGGCTAACGCACGTTGCTCCTGTTCACGCGTGCTGGAAAATAGGGATTCTGTGATATCTCGCGTTACCATAACCACCTTATCATCCTTAAAAGGAGATATTGTTCCCGTGTACCAACGCTCACTTCCTTCATGCATCAGGGAGAAATCAACCACATCTGTTTGTCGAGATTCCAGAACAGCTTGAATTGTGGCAAGAATTTCTGAGGATTGCGGTTGTGGATACAACCGTAAAATATTCTTCCTGTGATTTTCAGCTACTGTTTGTTGGGAATGGTCTTTGCCATCGGCTGTATGAATGATCCGGCCTTGCTGGTCTATGACAAGAACTTTATCGCCAATTGCATCCAACAGGGCTTGCATTTCCGCTTCGCGGACCTGCAAATATTCGGTAATACCACGAAGTATCTTCCCTTCATAAGCCAATCGGCTGTTCTGTTGTGATGTTTTCGCGCTAACCTGCGCGAAATTCCAGACGGCAGTAACCAATCCGATCATTACTGTCCCAAAGATAATCCCGGAGGAAATCCAGGTGTACTCATCAATGGTTTGTTCCTGTGGAATTAATTCGATGGGAATAAAGTCAAACACAGGTGACAGGCTGGCTGCCAGAAAAACCATAATACTGGTCGCTGTGATAAATCCGCAAAATTTGGTACTTGATAGAAGAAGCGCGATTACTGGAGCGGCCAGCAAAAATATTCTGCCGTCACCCGTTAATCCCGTTGACAGCATTTCCATCACCCCGAACAACAATGTGATCAATGACAACGAGTTCGCCCGGATTGGGTAGGGGATCACTTTGACAAAAGCAAGAATTAAAACGATAAAAAAACAAACAAGATATGGGATAAGATTCTGTTCGTATTCCGGGTTACGGTTGAAATACGAAATCAGGAAAACTAATTCAACAAGGGCACATATAACAGCAACATAGTACAGAATATCTAATGTTTTTCTGCGCCATGCCGCGAGCTCTTGAAACTCCGGACCAGTTTGTGTTTGTTTATTTTGGGCCATGATGTTCAACCATGATCTTCCCCATTAAGATCGTCTGCAATGCCTAAAACAACACTGGTAAATTAAGTGTTCATTCTATTCCACTTATGATTGACTGTCAAAGTAAATTGAGAAAAGTGGAAAAAACCGTACCTATTTGTCGATTTCGCAACAAGTGTTTATTTGTTTCTTGAGTTGTTTGATGTGATTGTTGTCATGATCAACAATGAAGCTGACCATTTCTCTCAAAGTAGTGGGCCCTAAAATGGAATGGCGGATGATTCGTTCCCAATCTTCTTGATTGGCCATCTCTAGAAGGCATATGATTTCCTGGCGGGTAGTGATGAACTGAATAAGCGCATCAAGTCCGTTTTGTTGATTGTATTTACGTTCCTTTGCCCATTCATCTGTGACGACCCCCGCGACAAATGGTTGATGCTCCTGCAAGATTGTGCGAATTCTTGGCAGATTGATCTCCTGTTCCAAGTCTCGCAGATGACAAATAATCTCGGTAATGCTCCATTCGATATCGTTGAGTTTCTTTGTCCATCGAGAAAGAGGAACACTTTTCACTATTGTGTCTATTGCCGCCACACCTCCCCGTAATGCTGCCAGGGATGAAGAAACCGTGGCTGGTTTTCTTATCCAACTGGTTTCCATTCTTTTTAACCAGGGATAGACATCCTCCATTCGGCCTTTGTATGAACCTTCCGGCAACCCTTCTGGAAGCGGCTCATCTGCGTCTGTGACCCAGTAGGATGGAATTCCGGCAAGGCCTGAAGGAATGATGTCGTCATTTAGATCGTTGCCGATCATGACTACTGGATGATCAAATGCTTCTATCCGTGCTTTGACTTCAGCAAAATAGGCCGGTTGTGGTTTGGCGAAATGACACGTTTCATATGAAGTGATATCCGCAAAGGGTATCCTTCCGGAATCCAATCCTGCCCAATTGATGCGTTGATGTACGGCAGTTATGGGGAACAGCGGGTTTGTGGCAATCGCTATCGTCCAGCCCTGGATGTGACAATCTTCGACCGCTTTTTGCGCGCTGGGACGGGGAGATGTCTCTGATCGCAGGTTGGGAAACCCGGTTTTATAAAAACTGTCAATCGTATCCGTCAGCATTTCCTTGGGCAAACCAATGGCAGGATAAAAACAATTGTCAAAAGTCTCTTCCAGCGTACCTGCAATGTTTGTTTTCGTCACCATCTGGTGAACACCCTTAGACATTGCCTGGATCATAATACGCGGTTCAACTTTATTTTGAAGATACTTGCTGAGAAGGTCGAGATAAGTTCTTGTAAAAAGCCCGGCGTTATTATGGATTAATGTGTCATCAAGATCAAAGAGAACAGACAACATAATTATTCATTTCCCATGAAAATATCCGGCAGTTCATGACATTGTCCACAACCAACGTATGGATCTTCAACGAATTTCTGGCTTTTTTGACAATATGCTTTGACAATGACTTTTCTACCAAACCCAAGAAATCCACGGCTGACAGAACCTGACAATACCATGTGAGGACAGGAATTTGCCCGCAAGATGCCCGGAACCGGACACCTCTTACATAGATCTCCTGTCCAGTGATGTGGGGGAGACGCATTGCCAATCAGACGACATTCTTCACGATTCTTCCCACGGAAATAATCGCCAAAGAAAAAGCTACATTCAAATCCTGCTGGAGTTCGCATAATTCACATCAATAAACCGTCAGTCTCTTTTATGAGACTGGTGGCGACAATTTTCTCCTTACACGCGGGTTACATAGGAACCGGTACGTGTATCAACCCTAATGGTGTCACCTTCCACAACAAAATACGGGGTTTGAACCTCGTATCCTGTTTCTGTGACCACTTTCTTGGTTACACCCGTAGCAGTGTCGCCTTTGATGGCCATTTCAGCTTGAATGACCTTAAGATCGACGGAAGTTGGCAACTCGATGTCAATTGGTTCATTATTATAAAAAGTGATTTTCACTTCCATGTTCTCTTTTAAGAAACCTGCCGCTTCTGCCACAATTTTTGCCGGAATGGCGGGTTGTTCAAATGTTTCCATATCCATAAAATAATACAGCTCACCATCTTTATATAAATACTGAACATTGTGATAATCAAGCCGGGCTTCAGGAACACGGTCGCCTGACTGGAAAGTCTTCTCCAGAGTCGTCCCGGTGCGTAGATCACGGGCTTTAATCCGGATTGTGGCATTACCACGTCCGGGTTTGTGATGGCTGTATTCCAGTACTTTGTAAAGACTGCCATCCAATTCAAAGGTCACACCTTTGCGAAGATCATTTACATCAATCATGTGTCTTTCCTCTTTTCGTCCTAAATAACCGACGAATTATATAACCGCATTGGATAATTCACAAGGACGCTGATCGGTTTTACCAAGTCGGATGGATTTTTTGAATTATACATATTAATGGATAATCAAGAAAAAGATTTTTTTGTTTGAATAATTAGGGAGAATATCATGGAAAAATATCGTGTGGAACCCGGCAAGAAATTTAGATTGGATGATTATTCGCCGGATGATACAGGAGATTTTGATGGAAAAAAGCAAAAGGGAATTGAAAAACTTGAAGAATATCGTAAAGACATTGATAAGTTGCAGGAGTTGATGTATTCACAAAACAAACATCGCCTTCTCATAGTCTTTCAGGCAATGGACGCGGGGGGCAAGGATGGGACAATACGGGCTGTTTTCGATGGCGTAAACCCTCAGGGGGTAAAAATTGCCAATTTTAAGACCCCATCCGTTGAAGAATTGAGCCATGATTATTTATGGCGCATACACGCGAAGACCCCGAAAAAGGGAGAGATCGTTGTTTTCAACCGAAGCCATTATGAGGATGTTCTTGTTGTACGTGTTCACAACCTTGTCCCAAAAGATGTTTGGAAGAAACGGTATCAACAGATCAATAATTTCGAAAAGCAATTAACCGAAGAAGGCACCACCATCATAAAGTTTTTCTTGCACATCAGTCTTGACGAACAGAAAGAACGGTTCATGGAACGACTTGATATGCCCGAGAAGAGATGGAAATTCAACCCCGGTGATCTTGCAGAACGTAAGCTGTGGCCTGATTACATGAAAGCATTTGAAGAGGCTATTGCAAAGACTTCGACAAAGTGGGCCCCCTGGTATGTTGTGCCGGCAAACCGCAACTGGTACCGGAATATGATCGTTTCTTCTGTTATTGCCGACACATTGAAGTCTTTCAAGATGGAATACCCGAAACCAGATATTGATGTGGATGTTATGAAGAAACTACTCAATGAAAGTTGATCTTTCGATCAACACGGCATGAATCCGCTTAAGGAATTCCTTCCAATCGATTGTTGTTAGAACTTGTCTGCGAATGGCCGCGTTTGGCCATTCGTTTTTTATATACTCAACCGTCTGCTTCCGGAAAACGACGAGCCCATGATCTTTACCGTAGTATGACATGGAAGCGAGAAGGTGTTCTTCCATGGTCTGATAAATTTGATCGGGTGAAAAATCCGCGCGCGATTTTCCACTAAAAATCCACGGGTTTCCCACAGCTCCGCGCCCGATCATAAGGGCATCACATCCAGTGTGCTGAAGGAAACGATCAATGTCTGACGAGGTTTTCACATCTCCATTACCGATCACAGGAATATTCACCATCTCTTTTACTCTGGCTATGGCATCCCAATCTGCGCAACCGGAATAAGCTTGAATGCGAGTCCTTCCATGAACGGCAATAGCGGAAGCGCCCGCATCCTCAATACGTCGGGCGATCTCTTCGTAATTCCTGGTAGTCTCATCCCACCCCAACCGGATCTTTGCCGTGATAGGAATTTCCATGGTTTGGACAAGCATTTCTATAATGCGGGTCACTTTTTCGGGATCGAGCAGAATGCTTGCCCCGGCTCCTCTCGAGCAGACGGATTTTCCACAGCAACCCAGGTTTACATCAAAGAAATCCGGATTGCGTCCTCGAAGCTGTTGAGCAGCCCATACAATTCGTTCAGGTGAATTGTCCAGCATCTGATAACCAAATGGCCGCTCTTCATCCGAGAAAAATAAGCGGTTCCCTATATGGGGATGTTTGCCCTCAATGTCCATGGCGTTAATAAATTCAGAATATGTACAGGCTGAACCCCAACGTCGGCAAATCAAACGAAAAGGGTGATCTGTATATCCATCCATGGGTGCCAAAATCAATCGTCCATAGATGGGTATCGTTCCAATGAAAAAAAACGGTTTTGAAGAGGGTGGATGTGTTTCGTGGATCATGGCCGGCCGGGACAAACCTGGGAAAAACCCTGTTCCGCTGTGTAAGAGTCATAGTTCTGTTCGGGGAGGATCACTAGCCCGGCTTTTACGGCCAATCCATCCATACAACCCACAAGAATGACATCCTGAGCGTTTTTTAATGGGAGATCACTTTGTGTATGCGGAAAGATAATCGTACCTTCAGGATCTCCGGCAACCAGAAAGACATATCGGGCATAAGGTGAGGGGGCGTAACCTGTTTTTCCGGTTTTTTTCTCACCCTCTCCCGCATCGTAAAATCGGGGATATAACATTCTTCCGTAAAGAATTTTGGTATCAGGTGAATCAAGGGCGCTTTCCAGCGAATCTTTTTCATTCGAAGACATTCCCTTTGCATTCTCCAAAATGACATTCCGCAATTTTCCGGCAGTCGCAGTTTCATAAACTCGTGGAAAAGCCTTTTCGGCCAGCAGTGGAGTGAACCCTACGCAAAGAATTCCTGCGGCAATGGACACAAGGCTGAAGATGGGTGTAGCAACGCGAGGTGTCTTGTTTTTCATCTCTTGTACCGTTTGCTGTTTGACCTGAGTTATACCCAGATTGATCAATGCAAAAATTCCCGCAGAAAAATACACCAGATAGATCCAATCTACAGGAAGTAAATATCGCCAGCCGGAATTACGCGCGGCGGCATTGCTGAAATGGTATGCCAAATTAACCAGCAAAGGGAAAACACCCGCCCAGCCTGCTTTTCTAACGAGATACACGGCTCCCAAACTTAGCATGGCAAGATTGACAAGCAATAATGCGGTTTCCCGCGGTCTTGTGGTGCCATCCCATTCTTCCCAAAACGGATGTTGGGGAAAAACTAATTCCATTATGTTCACGATACTGAATCGAACAGGGAATATCTGCAAATTGGCGATCTGGTTATTCAGCCAGTGGGCTGAAACAAATCGGGCGACATATAGCGGGTCGCTAATGATCCGTTCCCTTAACGCAGTCGATAGACGACTGTTATAAGCAATGGTAGTTTCCCCTGGACGGCGGTCAAAATCTTCCGGCTCAATTTCTGGAAAGTATCGTTGCACCATAATCCGGGTTTGAGATTCCGGATGGTCAAAAACCAATTGCCCGGTGATGCCATAATTACGGCTTAACCAGGGCGCAATTGCCAGCACCAATCCAGCCAAAAAGAGTACGGTCGGGAGAAACAAAGATTTGAATGGAGATCGCTGTCTGAAAAGTTCCAACCAGACAACAACCAGGATGACCGGCAGAAGGATGATTATCTGAGTACGTACCAACAGGCTGATGCCCAGTATTCCTCCGGTAATGAGGCCATAGACTGGTCGGCGGGGATTCTGAAGCCAGGTTGTGGTGAAAAGAATAACCAGGCTGATCACAAGCGCGGCAGGGATATCGGCAAACAACAATTTGGTATTGGAAACATCTGATGTAAACGGGGTAGACAGGATGGATGTCAATTCACGTAGAATGACGTATAGCGCGCAAATCCAGCCAATAACATCCGAGCCAAGTTTTCTGCCAATCCAGAAAACGACGACCGGGAATATCGCCAGTAGTAACGTTTGAATAAATATGACGCTAGAGTAATCCTGTCCGCCAATCAGATGAAAAATTGCAAGTGCGACGATATACAATGGCCTGGGAGGAATGGAATCTCCACGAAACCCCAAACCAATCAAAAGGGATTGTGAATAATGGTCATAAAAAGCCGCGTCCGAGAAGGGATAGATCTCGAAATTTGGGGCACGGGGTGGCGTGGCGAAAAAGCCGGGAGGCACTGGTTGACTTGACCAGATACTAACTGCCAGAAACCAGATCAATGTTGAAATAACCAGACTACTACTGATGGGATTATCCTGTTTCCAGCGGACAAGCCTGGTAAAAAGCCGGGTTTCAGCGAAAACACGCGTTCCAAGGCAGATAAAAATTCCCAGCCATATCTGCCATTCCATCAGTGGAACAGTAGGATCTCCCCAACCTTTTTCGTCAGCAATAAGCCCTAAACCGGAGGTGACAATTATTGATACAAGTACAAGGATTCCTCCGTAAACCAACATCCATGTGAGAAGGAACGGTTTCTCGCTTTTCAAAAGTGGAAGCCAATTCTTTCGATTTTTGACGATGAGGAGGGATGATACCTGGATCAGAATTACAGCTACATAGGTGAGAAAAGGGGCTAGCCGCTGCGCATAGGCGAAATAGAAATAAACATGCGTGCCAATGTACAAATCATAGAGAATGGCCAAAGAGACCAGGCAGATGGCCGCCATCGCGAGAGTTGTGAGGATAATGAAACAGCTATGCTTCCCTGTGAGAATTGAGATCAGTCGATCTCGTATTGGGTGAAAGATGAAGAGTGTGCAGAGAATAGCTAGTAAGAGTATGGCCGATAATATCATCAGCCGGGCGGGGGACAATCCGAAAAAAACGTTCGAATCAGATGGCAAGCTGACCAGTATTACGGCAGCCATTACGCCCTCAAGGGCTGACAGAATAAAAAGCATCTGCCAGGCTGTTGGTTTGTTTCTATTAGGCGGGAGGATGTCTTTTTTCATGTATGCAGGCGATTATAAACAAGAATTGTTAATAATCGTCTGGAAAATCTGATAATTGGCTTGAATTTATTGGTTATTGGAAAGGCACTATCTTTCAATCATATTCACTAATAAATCGTCTTGTCCATAAAAAATACCAAAAGATAAAAGGATAATTAATAAGAGGAACAAAAAAACAACTGAATCTTTTCAGTTGCTTTTTTATGTGTTCTGGCGGGAGCGACGGGGTTCGAACCCGCGATCTCGGCCTTGACAGGGCCGCATGTTAGCCGCTACACCACGCCCCCGAACGAACTGTATATTATCATATCCAATTTCTTTCGTCAACCCATTAAACCACTTGGGTTATAATCTTCCTGTACTATGAATCAACAATATTCCCGCCTGCCAGTTTTTCTCACATCTGTGTTTTTATCCATAACCGGTTTGGGAGGACTGGCTGTTGTTTTGATTAACACAGTTCCAACGTTGGGACCACGCTGGCTGTTTTATTTTTTCCTATTCCTATCACTTGCGGGTATTAGTCTGCCTGTCACGGATTTTTTGAACCGCCGATTTCCAAGCAACCCCCGGGCAGGCGCGAATGTAGTTATCAGACAGGCGATCTGGTTCGGGCTGTACGGTTGTGTAATGGCCTGGTTGCAATTTGGCAGAGTCTTAAATTCGGGGCTGGTTCTGTTCCTTGCCATCGGACTGGTATCTCTTGAGATGATTATCCGAATGAATGAGCGAAGTCAATTTAACAAGCCTACAAATGACGATGAATAACTTGACCCGAATTCCCAGTGTGGAGCAGATTCTTCAACAACCAGAAACAATCGAACTGATCTCTACGTATGGACGAACTCTGGTTGTTGATGAAGTAAGAAATACGATTGCCGGAATCAGGCAGGGTATTCTTAATGGCAACCCCACTCCGGATATTACTGAAATCGTTAGAAATACAAGAAGATCTCTTGATGATCTTGAACGGAATTCTGTTGTTCCTGTGATCAATGCAACCGGGGTAATTTTGCACACCAATTTGGGCCGGTCGCCCCTGAGTGTATCTTCTGCTCAAGCTGTTTTGACCGCATTAACGTCCTATTCCACGGTAGAGTTAAACATAGAAACTGGAATTCGCCAGAACCGCAATACCGGCATAGAAACGTTAATGAAAAGGCTATTAAAGGTTCAAGCCGCACTGGCTGTTAATAATAACGCGGCCGCTGTTTTCCTAACATTGCGAACCCTTGCAAATAAAAAGAAAGTCATCATTGCCCGCAACCAGCTTGTTGAAATTGGGGGTGGTTTTCGGATACCTGATATTTTGCAGCAGTCCGGCGCGAAGCTTTTGGAAATTGGAACCACAAACCAGATACGGTTGGATGATTATCGACGCGCAATTGACGAGGGTGGGTCGATTGTTTTGCATGTCCACCCCGCAAATTTCAAGATAACCGGATACACATCTGAGCCGTCTTTAAAAGACATTGTGAATCTCGCCCATAGTAACAATTTGCCGGTGATCGACGATTTGGGATCGGGTGCCCTGTTGGATACATCCCGTTTTGGTATTGGACATGAGCCTACTGCCCAGGAGTCATTGGAAGCAGGGGCCGATGTTGTTTGTTTTTCCTGCGATAAGTTGCTTGGTGGCCCCCAGGCTGGCATGATAGTGGGAAAGTCAGAGTATCTGGCAAAGATAAAAAAACATCCACTTGCGCGGGTTGTTCGGACGGATAAAAGCTTGATCGCAGGACTTGAAGCTACGTTGATGCATTACCTCAAAGGTCAGGCGGAACAAGAGATTCCGATTTGGAAAATGATCCATACGCCCGTGGATGAAATTCAAAAACGGGTTGAAAACTGGAAGAACAAACTTGGTGACGGGAGTATTATTGACGGGCTGTCGACAATAGGAGGGGGAAGCCTCCCGGATGAGGTCCTACCGACCAAATTGCTGGCCTTATCTGTCAAAAAAATGGATATGCTGGCATCTCAGCTAAGAGAAGTTCGACCTGCAATCGTATCCCGAATTCAGGATGGTTTGATTTGCTTTGATCCCCGTACAGTTCTACCCGGGCAGGATGAAGTATTTATCACTAAATTACGAGAAGTATTGAATACGTATCGGGAGGAATATGAAAACTGAGTTAAGTCAATTAATGGAAGCAAAAGATATAGCGGCAATATTAATATCCGGGTCTGCCGATCACAATCCGGCCATGACCTATTTTCTGGGGAATGTTCATGTTTCAAAAGGTGAGCTTGTCATAAAACCGGGAGAAAAACCGGTCCTGGTCCATGAGGCTTTTGAACGCGAAGAGGCTGCCAAAACCGGATGTTTGTTGTTGCCTAATAATCGATATCCATATCAAGAATTGCTAAAAGAGACGAATGGGGATCGGACCAAAGTGGAAGCTCGTCGCATTGCCCATATTCTGCAAGATAACGGGATTACAAAAGGGCGCGTTGTTCTCTATGGTCAGATGGACATGGGAAAAGCTTACTCCACCATATTTGGCGTAAACGAATTTCTTCCTGACGTACAGTTCATGGCAGATTGGGATGAGGCGTTCCTCTATAAAGCCATGACCACAAAAGACGACCATGAATTGGATCAGATCCGTGAGATGGGAAAGATCACAACCAGCGTAGTCGGAAAAACAGCGGATTTTCTTTCTCAGCAACAGCTTAAGAATAATTTACTGGTAAAAGCAAATGGCGACCAGGTTCGAATTGGAGAAGTAAAAGGTCTGATTAACCGCTGGTTGGCTGAAGCCGGCGCAGAGAATCCGGAAGGCACAATTTTTGCGCTGGGGCATGATGCCGGTGTTCCACATTCAACCGGTAACAATGATGAAACCCTACGGGGAGGGGAGACGATTGTTTTTGACATCTTCCCATGTCAGGTTGGCGGTGGTTATTTCTTTGACTTTACCCGTACCTGGTGTCTGGGTTATGCACCTGACGATGTCCAGCTTTTGCACCAGCAGGTAAAAAAGGTGTACGATCAACTCATTTCTGAATTGAAACCCGGAAATCTTTTTCGACCGTACCAGATTCGCACTTACGATCTTTTTGAAGCCATGGGACACCCGACCAATAGATCGCATCCGAATACCGAAGATGGCTATAACCATTCCATTGGTCATGGCCTGGGGCTGCGGGTGCATGAGAAACCGTGGTCTGGTGACAAGGCAGATGAGACTGATGCGCTGGTACCGGGAGCGGTTTTTACCATGGAGCCTGGTCTGTATTACCCGGATAAGGGAATGGGTGTACGGATTGAGGATACCTATTGTGTCAACCATAGAAATACGGTTGAATTAATGGCAGAATACCCGTACGATTTGATAATACCTGTCAAATCTTGATAAGCTGAACTAATGACTGACTTGAAACCTGCGCGAATACTCGGAATAGAATCTTCATGTGATGAAACCGCTGCCGCGATTATTGAGAACGGAAGTAATCTGCTGGCCAGTTCGGTTGCCACGCAGATCGACCTGCACAAGAAATACGGTGGCGTATTTCCAGAAGTAGCGTCACGTCAGCATACGTTAAGTATTTATCCGATCATAGAAGAAACCCTGCAGAAAGCACATCTTTCCTGGAATGAAATTGACGCTATTGCCGTCACACGCGGTCCAGGATTGGCCGGCTCTCTGGTTGTGGGAATGAACGCGGCGAAAGGTATTGCCCTGGCACGCGACATTCCCCTTATAGGAGTTAATCACCTGGAAGGACATATCTATTCTTCCTGGATACGTCCCGCGACTGCAGACCGTTTTACCCCACCAGAGTTCCCTGTTATGGCGCTGCTGGTATCAGGTGGGCATACAGAATTGAACCTGATGGAAGGTCATCTTAAATATCATCGTCTGGGTTCTACGCTTGATGATGCTGCCGGTGAAGCCTTTGACAAGGTCGCCCGGCTCATCGGTTTAGCATACCCGGGCGGTCCGTCCATTGAGAAGGCGGCTGGAAGTGGGGATCCAAAAGCGTTCAATTTTCCCAGAGCCCGTCTGGAAGGCAGTTGGGACTTCTCGTTTAGTGGATTGAAGACGGCAGTGTTGCGAACAGTAAAACAACTGGAAACAGAAGGCATGGAACTTCCCGTAGCTGATCTGGCTGCAAGTTTTCAGGAAGCTGTGGTTGATGTCCTTTATACGAAAACCATTGCGGCAGCCAGGGAATTCGGTGTAAAAGAGATCGTAATAGCCGGTGGTGTGTCTGCCAATAAAGCGCTTCGTTCAGCTTTCATGGGGCAAGGGGAATTTCCAGTACACATCCCCCCTCTATATCTTTGCACGGATAACGCGGCGATGATTGCAACAGCTGGTTATTACCGGTTTGTGCATGATCACATAGACAACCTTGAAGTGGATGTACTGCCAACCTGGCCATTAAGATAAAAAAGAAAATTTTTATGCGCAAGATGGAGAAATCGGAGCATCCTGACAATCACATACCGGAACCATCTTCCTGTAATCCCTTTCAGAAAAATTTGATCGACTTAGCAGCCCCAGGGGATTTTTGTCCATCAATGCTGCTTTGTCCAAAATGCAAGAAAGCCAATATGGAAATGGATGGATTGATGAACCTTGTTTGCCCAAATTGTGGATATACATCAGGCGGCGGTTCAACCTGATGACACCCTGCATTTCCCGTTGGGAAATAACTTCAGTTAACTACCGGTAATTGATAGGAGGAAAAATGGAAGCAAAAGTGGTCTGGAAAGGCAGAATGAGTTTTGATGGTAGTTCCGATTCGGGTTTTGTCGTTCCACTTGGTACAGATCCCGCAGTGGGGGGAGATAATGACGGTTCACGGCCAATGGAATTGATCGGGATAGGATTAGCCGGATGCACGGCGATGGATGTTATATCCATTTTGCAGAAGAAAAAACAGAAAGTTAACAGTTTTGAGGTCAGAGTAAACGCAGAAAAAGCATCCGAGCATCCCCGGGTGTTTACTGTCATAGAATTGGAATACATAATATCCGGAGATGATATTGACAGGGCTGCGGTGGAGAGAGCTGTGGAATTGTCTGAGACAAAATACTGCCCTGCACAGGCAATGCTATCAAAAGCAGCCAAAATTTCCCACAAAATTACCATTCGATAAATGAATAAAGCCGGTTGAATATTTTTCGACCGGCTTTGACTTTATTAATACGTTTTCAATTAGGGTGCTTCCGATTGTATCTGGCTGGCAGCATCTGAACATTCACAGGCATTGACAACGCGGCTGTATTTAACCAAGGTTCCCTGATAGGGTACGGGACCGTTCTTAGCCAGCCAGCCTTCCATATCAAATCGAATTGGACCGTCTGCGGGAATCCATTCGCCATTGTATTTTCGTGCAATGTGGATGTGTGTTCCGGTGGCGTGACCACCTTCGCAGGACGGCCGTCCAAGCCTGTCACCCGACTTGACTACAGCGCCAGCTTTGACCTGATCAGCTGAAGCCAGGTGAAGGTAGAAAATATTCCAGCCAGTTCGCTCATCACCGTCTCCATCAAGGTCCAGGACGGCTATAGCCGGTTCGGCTCTTGCGATGATCCCATCGGCCAGTGCTACCACAATTTCATTGGTTTCGGAGCAACCACCGACCACTGCCGGAGGCGCAAAATCAACTGCCGCGAACGGTGATCCGCTTCCCCATGCCGTATGTGGTCCGCCGGTATATGCCCAGGATTTTCCTCCCACAAACGGTAGACGCATTGACGGCTGGTGAAGACTTCCCGGGATAAAATTCAGATCGCCTTCCCATGGATCGCCGAAAAGATCGACGTAGGTTTTATAAAAACCTTCGGGTGAGATCGCTTTGTCATACGAATCTTTATCCAGAACACTGGCAAAATAATAATGCAGGCCAACTGTTGCGGCATTCTGCCAGGGGTCCGGACGTTCCAAACGCCCATCCGGTAAATCAAAGCCCTTTATGTTACCCATCCGCCAATCGTAATATCCATTATTTAAATAATTGGCTGCCCAGCTAAGTTGCAGATACAACCCTTTGTGATTGGAGCTTTGATAACCAAGAGGAAATCCATCAACATCCAACTTTGGTAAAGGGTCAGACAGTCCATCCGTCTGGTACTCGACTATCGCGAGCAGTAATCTTGCACTGACGCTGTAGTTTTCTGCCAGTAATTGAATGACTTCTCCACCTTTTCTATTTTTGCCATAGGCATACGCGGAATAATTCTTTAACCATCCAGGTTGATCATTCACGAATGCAACTGGATCAAAATTAATCTGTGCCGGGCCGTAAACAAATTGACTGTCGGGAATGATCTGATAAGGGGTTCCCCATAACGACTGATAGTAAACAGGAATTTTCATCGGCAACCCGGGAGGCATTGTTGTGGCATCTTTGGGGATGATGGGATTCGCTTCATGAATTTCCGCAATAGTTGTGTTGAACCTTGCCGCAAGGCCGGCAAGTGTGTCACCGGAACGTGCTGTGTAATCCACCAGCTGGCCGGGGGAATAGGCCTCACGAACCGGCAGAGGTGTCGGTTCAACGGATGGTTCAATGATTTCTTCCATGCCTGACTGATCCAATGATTCCGGTTCTACGGCTTGAGGGACACAGGCTGTCAACTGGATCATAAAGAACAGTGCTATGGTAAATTGAATATAAAACGCTCTTGTCATGAAATTATTGAATCTTGGGTCTATTGGTAAGGGTAACCATTGTACCGCTGGTATTTGCCGTTGCGGTCATTTCGTTTTTTGTCAATGTGCCCAGGTATGGTTCTGCCCCGGCATGAGCTGTCCAACCACTAAGGACAAATGGCATGGGGCTGTCGGCAAGAATCCACTCGCCATTATATTTCCGGGCTACATGGACGTGCGTTCCTGTAGCCATTCCACCTTCGCAGGAGGGATGTCCAATTGGATCATCCTGGTTAAGCCAGGTTCCGGCGGGAACCCTGTCTTTAGTCGCAATATGTAAATATAAAATAGCCCATCCGGTTTGCTCATATCCATCGCCATCAAGGTCAAGCATCACAACACCATTACCGGAACGCACCACGAGTCCGGGAGCTGAAGCCGTTACCCATTCTATTGATTCGGCGCATCCATGAAAATTACTGGGCGGTGCAAAATCCAGGGCAGCCAGGGCACCATCAGGACCCCAGGCTGAATGAGGGCCTCCACTGAGGCTCCAACTCTGCCCCGCTTTATAGGGCAATTCAAGAACTGGCTGTTTCAGGTCTGTTGGATAAAGTGGTTCAAATTTTTGTGCCCTTAACCAAGGATTGCCAAACATCTCTTCATGTTTTTCCGATAGATTACCCGGTGAATATAAAGAGGCTCCCCACTCATCCTGATTCGCGATGGTCGAGAATAGATATTGAACAGCGACTGTTCCGGCATTCAATTCCGGGGCCAGACGGAGTCTGGAACCATCCGGGAAAGCCAGTTCGGTAATCAGTCCCGCACGCCAGCCATAGTACCCAATGGAGAACTGTTGAACTGCCCAGCTAAGCTGATGATAAAGATTTTGATACTTCATTGTTTTATGGGTAATGGGGTACTCAGTTTCTAACGGACTGGGGGGATTCCCGGTTACCCAGTTGCTTCGGTAATCGAGCAGGCTAAGCAGCAGGCGGGGATTTATAGAATTTTCAATGGCAACCCGGTTAATGACATCTGCTCCGGAATGCCATCCGCTTGATAGATATTCTCTGTATGTACTCAGGTAACCACCTTTTTCCTGAACATAAGCCTCGACATCAAAATCAAGCGCTGAGGGCGAAAAAACAACCTCGCTGTCTGGCATCAGAATGCCTTTGGGTCCGGTTTGTTGCAATTTGTTTGGAATTACAAGTAATTGATTGGGATTCAATAAGCTGAATGCCGGAACTTCCTGCGGTGATGTGATTTCTGATTCCTTTACCCCAAAACGAACCGCAACAGCCGAACGGGTATCGCCAGCCTGGGAGTAATAAAGTACCATTTTCTGGTTATCACCGGACACATAGTCTTTGATAGGGGGTGTGGTGGGAGATATCAGAGGTGTTCGTGTGATTATCGGTTCCCGAGTTGGAGGCAGGCTGGTGGCAGTGGGGGGAAGGCTTGTCCTGGTTGGCGATTCCGTGGGGAAAGGCGTATTGGTTACTCCTGCAGTTTGTGTCGCGGCAGGTTTTTCCGGAATGCTGGTATATTCCGGAACTTCTATAATTGTTTTTGTAACTACTACGTTTTTCACAACGGTTGTTGCCAGCGCAATCGGGTCTTTCAAACCATTTGCCCCGGATACTTTAGAACTTTCAGGGCTGGTTTTTCCTTGCATGGTTTCCACGGGTTTCCGCGTATGCGCTGTCGCAGTTAGATCCAACTGGCTCGAGTATGCAGGGGCACAGGAAGATAGAATCAGAGAAAAAAGAATTATGACCGAAGCGGTAAGATCACCGTGATATCTGGTTCTCTTCGTTCCGGCCATCCCAGGCTTCAATTTTTCTATCATTGCGGGTAAGTTCACCGTCGTATTCCGTTCCCTGGCCGGAAGATTTCCAGCCGTCTAAATCAAATGGGATATCACTATCCGCTGCAATCCACGTGCCATTATACCTTCTGGCAATATGTAAATGCGTTCCTGTCGAAACCCCACCTTCACAGGATGGATGACCAATCGGTTCACCAGCTTTGACGAATGTTCCACGTTCAACACGATCACGGGATTCGATGTGGAAATAAAGAACCGTCCATCCCGTTTGTTCTTTACCATCACCGTCCAGGTCAAGGACAACAGCACCATCACCGGAACGAATGACAAGTCCATCTGCCACGGCTGTGACCCAATCATTGGATGTATTGCATCCGTACATATCACCGGGTGGTGCGAAGTCAAGCGCACCCCAGGCAGAACCCGAATCCCAGGAGGCATGCGGCCCGCTGGTGAATGACCATTCAACACCGTTCTCGAACGGAAGCTGCATAACCGGTTGGACCAACTTGCCGGGCAGAAGTGGTTCGACGGCAAGATCAAACGGATTCGCGAATAATATCTGATAATGTCCGGCAAATCCACGATCAGATAAAGCTTGCTCCCAGGCTTCCTTTCCCAGTATCTGGCTGAAGAAATATTGGACACCTACGGTTCCGGCATTCACCGTTGGATTGGGACGGATAACTGAACCATCAGAAAGGATGAATTGTGCCAGGGCGTCAGCCTGCCATAAATAGAAACCCCGATTCAGGTTATTTGCGGCAAATTGCAGCTGACGGTAGAGCCCTTTAAAATTCTCCTCCGCGTAACCCAGCGGGAAATCGATTTGATCCTGTGAGGGTCGGGAGTTGGTAATCCATCCGCCCATATATTCCAATAAACCCAGCAGTAGCCGTGGGTTGACCGAGTAATTGCGGGCGACTCGATTGATAATCTCAACTCCGGCTATCCGTTGACCGTCTATTTCCTCACTGTAATTGGATAAGTAACCAATACGGCCTTCAAGATATTGAGCTGGACTGAAATCGACCGTTGCCGGGCTGAATACCAATTCGGAATCGGGAATTATTTTATATGAAGGGGCATCACCCACAGGCCTGACTGGCGGTATGGAGATTTCTTGTTCAACAAGCAACATATTTTCATCAAGAATATCATTTTCTTCGAGTAGTTCCTCGAGGGGAACTCCATGTCTCATAGCGATTATGGAATATGTGTCGCCTGATTGGGCAAAGTATTGTAATGGTTCTTTTCTGAGAGTAGGCAGGGTGTGCGGAGCGTCGGGGGTTGGTGTTGGTGCTTTCTCACCTGGCCTTCGTGTGGGGTTCAATGCTGCCTGAGTCGCAATGGAATAGGCTGTCGCCTGGATCTTTTGTTCATCTGTCATATCTGGAATCAGGGCATTTCTGACACAGGCCAGAGACACCAGACTTATGATAAGGAAACTTATGGTGAGATGTTGTTTTGAACGCACCGGTTAACCTCCCATCAGGGGCATTGGTTCTCCACCCAGTAAATGAACATGTAAATGAAAGACGGTTTGGCCGGCAAACGGGCCGGTATTTATGACAATCCGATAACCACCTTCATTTAGTCCTGCTTCATGGGCGATATTTCGCGCAACCAGAATCAAGTGACCGGCTAATTCGGCGTCATTTTCCGTAAGAGCGCTCACAGATTCGATATGCTGGTTTGGCACTATGAGAATGTGGTATGGCGCGCGGGGGAACTGGTCCTTGAACGCCGTCACCCGGTCATCCTGATACACGATGCTGGCTGGCTTGCGCCCGGCTATAATTTCGCAAAAAACACATGATGTTGCCATGGGCTATGCCTGTCTTGAATGAAATAGTTACTCAGCGGCCGGAGCGGGAATCTCTCCATGTATGGGTTTGCAAACCAAATCGTAATACAGCATTTCCTGTTCTTTTGTTTCCAGCGCTTTCGCCGCGGCTGTTTTACCTGTTAGGCGGACTTCGTCAAGCCGGTAGTAGGCGTCTGAATCCCAGAACCGGGGAATGGTCATTAACGGGTCTCCCGCTTCGCCTTCCACCGCATAACCGGGACGTTGAGGATCATATTCATCTGCCTGAGGTATCCAGTTATACATCACCGGACCGCGCGGGATGGTGGTAAAACCAACCTTAAATCCGGCATCACGAGCCAATTGAACCGATAGCGCCGAGAAACCACCTCCCGGCCAAATATACGCAATGGGTTTTACATTTAAATCACGCTGCATGGCTTCCATTGAACCGTGAAGCTCGCCACGCAGAAATTCTTCATCATTTTGAAAATAATTATGAACCACACCATGTGCCTGGTAATCGACGTATTTGTCAGCTATCAGACCTAATTGATCGTTGATCAGGTCCTGTGTGTTGTCCTTGAAACTGATCCAGGAATTGATGACAGGCCAACCCCATTCATCCCAATAGGATCGAAAGTTCTGGTCAAAGTATTCCCGGTAATGTCGATCATCCACAATCAACAGTACGGAACGGGATGGGATTTTCCCGTTGCTGTACATAAAATCGACGAATTGCTGCATATTTATGGCTTCAAAACCGAGTTCTTTCAAGGATTTCATCAGGATCTTGAAGTTTGTCTTACTTATATCATTGTCTTTGGTTGCTTCTTCCGCGGCGATGCCATGGAACATAATGGGCATAACGATGGTGCCAGGAGCGCTTTTATTGGGGTCCCAGCGGTTTTTGAGATAGATACATGTATCTGCTTCATATGTGCGTGGAATATCCACCGGTTTAAGAAAGTCTGAGCGGTAGATCTCCGGGAGCGGCGGAGGGGTTATGTTTGGGTCTAAAGTGGGAGTAGGCGTGACGGTGGGAGGCGCCGGGGTTGTTGTGGCTGTTGGAACGGCATATGTGGCCGTCAGAAGGGCATCTTGAAAGATCTTTGTGATGTCGATCTCGGGTTGGTCGACCGATGCAGAAACGAGAGAACCGCCGCAGGCGGACAAAATGACCATTCCGAGAAGAATAATCGATACTACTGTCCAATTGCGGCGGTTTGATTTTGTATGAGTTGTCATGATGTGAATTCTACCAGCAACTTCCATCACACCACAACGTTAAGTTTAAGCTTTTTCGGTTTCGTCTCCACGAATGAAGGATTCGACCATATCACGGCAGACACTGTCACGGAATTGTTTTGGAGGGGTCTTCATAAAGTAGGAGGAAGGTCCGATCAACGGGCCGGCCATACCGCGGTCAATGGCAATCTTGGCACAGCGAACAGCGTCGATGATCACACCGGCAGAATTTGGGGAATCCCAAACTTCCAACTTGGTTTCCAAATTCAACGGAACATCGCCAAAGGTGGTACCTTCCATGCGGATGTAGCACCATTTCCGGTCGGTGAGCCAGGGTACGTAATCACTCGGGCCAACATGGATGGCTTCATCGGGCAGGGGAACAGGAAGCTGGCTTTGAACAGAACCTGTCTTGGAGATCTTTTTTGATTCAAGACGCTCGCGTTCCAGCATGTTCATAAAGTCGGTGTTACCACCGAAGTTCAACTGGTAGGTGCGTTCCAATTTAACACCACGATCGACAAACAGGCTGGTCAGTGTGCGGTGAACGATAGTGGCACCCACCTGGCTTTTGATATCGTCGCCGATTATCGGAAGGCCGCGCTGTTTGAAGCGATCGCCCCAGTATTCTGATGATGCAATGAAAACCGGGATCGCGTTGACCATGGCACAGCCGGCATCAAGTATCTGCTCGGCGTACCATTTCGTAGCCATTTCAGATCCAACCGGCAGATAGCTGACAACCACATCGGTTTTCGTGTCTTTGAGGATCTTGACAATATCGGCGGTGGGGCCGGGTGCTTTCGTCAGGATCTGGGACAGATACTTTCCAAGGCCGTCATGGGTCATGCCGCGGTGAACAGGCACGTTAAGGTTGGGGACATCTGAAAACTTAAATGTGTTGTTGGGATAGGCAAAAATGGCTTCAGACAGGTCTTTGCCGACTTTGGTATCAACCACATCAAAAGCTGCCGTGAATTCAATATCATTGATATGGTACCCACCGAGATTGACATGCATCAAACCGGGGACACGTTCTGAATCCTTGACGTTGCGATAAAACTGCACGCCTTGAACAAAGGATGAGGCGCAATTACCGACGCCTATAATGGCGACACGAACTTTTTTGCTGGTTGTCATATGCTAATACTCCTTTAAGTGTGATAGAGGGTAGAACGATAATCGAGTTGAATAAATTATAGTCCGCAGGGTGATCTATTGGTAGAAAAAGGACATTATTAATCAAACAGTTGATTGACATATTATGTATATTAGTGTATTCTCAATCAAACAATTGTTTGATAGGTGGATCCATGGAAAGACACGACCAACTCGTAAAAGCCGCGTGTGACCTGATTGCAGAAAAGGGGTTCGAAGGTCTGCGTGTACGCGATGTGGCGTCTATTGTTCAGATCAATCCGGCTACGGTGTATCATTATTTCCCCACAAAAGAGGCCTTGATCGACGCGGTGGTTGATCATGTGTTTGATCGGTTGGGAATTCTTTCCACCGAATCTCCCGGTACGCCGCGGGAGCAATTCCATGCCTATCTGACAAGGTTATACCGTCAAATGCGGGATGAGCCCGGCATGTTCACTGTTTTCGCCGAAATCCAATTGCGGGCAGGTCGGACAGCGGCTTCGCAAAAATATTCCGATCTGGAAACAATGTGGCATAAAAAACTTACCACTTTATTGCAGGCCGGAATTCGCCAGGGTTATTGGCCAAATTATCTGGAACCGGACCAGGTCGCTACAACCATATTATTAACATTGAATGGCGCCGCGATGCAGGCTTCCATAAATCCACGTTCGATCGGGGAGTCTATTGGACAATTGGAACGGTGGTTGACCGGGCGTGGTTGATGTGTTGAGACGTAATAAACAGATAAATTCTGTGTGAAAAATTCATATAAAGTTCACCATCCCTGTCCGTTTTCTATGATACTTAATGAGTAGTGAAAAACCGCAATTGTGCGGCGATTCCGTGTTTACTACCCATTCTAAGCAAGGGATGATGGCATTGATGAGACATCAAAATCTACGGAAAAATTTACCGGGAAAAAGAGCGTTTCATATATTTTTTCTCCTGATAATTTTCATTGCTATTACAGCTTTTCGGTCACAGGAGACATCTCCATCAACTGTTTTCCGGGATTCCTTTGAGAGTTATGTCAACACTTACCAATTG
Organism: uncultured Leptolinea sp.; assembly: GCA_964446955.1. GTDB lineage: Bacteria > Chloroflexota > Anaerolineae > Anaerolineales > Anaerolineaceae > Leptolinea. The sequence goes on along the minus strand of CAYUQJ010000001.1, from coordinate 872,998 downwards.
CAAAAAGCGTATGCCACTTGGGAAGACGGGGCCAGGATTGAGGTTGTTCTTGAGGAGGACACCGTAGATGGTTCAGGGAATGCCATGCAGGTCAAGGTTTTGGGCCCCAATCCTCATGATGGTCAAAAGACCGGGTCATTATTCCATTCTCTTCCCCTTTTCAGCCGTAATTGGAGTGGAGCTGAAGGTATATCGTTCTGGTTAGGCAACCCTTCTGAAGATGCGCTATGGTTGACTTTCAACTTCAAGGAAGCGTACAACGAGTACTGGTCAGTCAATTCCGGTTCTTCTTTTTTCCTTATGGGTGCTGATGAGACTTATTCGCAGAGCGAATGCCTGTATGGTAATCTCGTGATTCCCGCAAATTTTACGGGGCGGGTAATTATTCCACTGGAAAGTTTTTCTGTTCCGGACTGGAATACGGCCCGTGGAGATCGAAAACTGCAAACCGGGGCGGTTGAATCTTATGCCATCGGAGTAACCCTGAATGAGGATTATCCGAGGACGTTTTATGTTGACACGTTTGAGGTGTTGGCGGATGGAAATTTGCCCCGGGCGTTGCGTGGCGAGACGGTCATACGAATCCCTGAAACGGGTGAGCACAGAGAAAGCTATACATTGGATGACAGCAAAGCTGTGACGGGATCTGACTATCTCTGGGAAATCCAAAGCACTCTTAACCCGGGAGTATCCATAGACCAGGATGGAGTCTTAACCATTCCTGCCGATTCTCAAGATGAAACGATTTCTGTGAAATTTAGTATGGGGAACCAGACAGTCAACCTGCCAGTTAAACTGGTTTTGGGAGAAAACACAGAAGCACGATCTGGGGTTACTGAAGCGGTGGAAGAAGTTCCTGTCCAGATTTTAGAAAAAAGTGATTATGAACAGTTCTCCGAAGATTTTGAGAAATGGGCACTGGAAAACCGACCTCTGTTCGTAACAATATCCGTTTTTCTGGTTGTCGTCGTCATCTACATGCTCTCCGCTTTTCAAAATCGTTTGAAATAGGGAAATACACAAATGCTGGGTTCTCCCTTTGATCTTCGCATCATTGCCATGAAAATGGTTGCCCTGGCAGCCGTGATATTGCTTTTACTCCTGTTTGCCAATGTCGCGCACCGTGACCGCCGTCGGCTGAAATACTTTATTGGTTTTGCCATCGCCCTGCAGACTATCTATATTATCTGGCGCTTGCTTTTTACCATCCCCATGTTCAACGCGATCAGCATCGTTCTGGGGGGGATGTTATTTCTTGCGGAACTTGTTGCCCTCATCCAATCTACAACGCATCGGATAATGTTCCTTAACGATTACCAGCCGGTAATAAAAACTCTGGACCATCTGGAAGAACTGCCAACGGTGGATATCCTGATAGCCACTTATAACGAACCGGTGAGTGTATTACGGAATACTGTGGCAGCGGCTACCTCGCAAAAATATCCGAAGGAAAAGTACAAGGTCTTCATCTGTGATGACGGCCGGCGGGAAGAGGTGCGTGAACTGGCGGAGGAATATGGAGCCATTTGGGCTGTGCGTGATGAACACACACATGCCAAAGCTGGCAACCTGAACAGCTGTCTTCAAAACTATGCCAGCGGAGAGCTTTTTGCCGTGCTAGATGCAGATATGATCACAAAGACCACTTTCCTTGAAAGGACTGTTGGATACTTTGACGACCCAAAAATGTCGCTGGTTCAGGCCCCACAGGTGTTCTATAACCCCGATCCATTCCAGAATAACCTAAAACTGTTCGAGACCATTCCCAACGAGCAGGATTTCTTCATGCGTGAAGTGTTGGAACGGCGCTCCCAGTTCAACGCCGTATTGAATGTGGGTAGTAATGCTGTATTTCGCCGGTCAGCTATAGAAGATATCGGTTGGATACCGGTGGGAACCATTACCGAAGATATGGCCACCAGTATGCTCCTGCAGGCGCGTGGATACAACACGACTTTTGTCAACGAGAATCTCGCCATGGGCCTTTCCCCCGATTTCTTCGCGGATTACGTTATCCAACGCGACCGCTGGTGCAGGGGAAACATCCAGGTCTTGAAGAAATGGAATCCGCTGAAACTGCCGGGACTAAGTTTCATGCAGCGGCTGATTTATCTGGATGGTGTTCTCTACTGGTTTTTTGGATTACAAAAGATGATGTATTACATCGGCCCGATGCTGTTTCTGTTGATTGGCATCCCCATGTATTACTCTGATGTGTTCACCATGTTGCTCTTCTTTGTGCCTACCTATTACTCTGCTTCGCTGATCTTCACATTGTTTGGACACAAAAGCCGTACCTATACCTGGGCGCATATTTATGAGTCCGCCCTAGCGCCATACCTGTCAATTTCAGCTGTCTCAGAGTTGTTCTTCTCAAAAAAGATCAAATTCTCGGTTACTCCCAAAGGAAAGAATGAGCGGGATACCTACTTCGCTTTTCGGGTTGCCATGCCGCATATCATTCTCGGAATTTTCAGCTTGATTGCCCTTGTGGTCGGAATTACCAAAATGTTGACGGATGTAAATTACATGATGCCGGTTTATCTGGTGAACCTTTTCTGGCTCTTGTACAACATGCTGGGAATATTCGTAGCTATCTTTGTGTGTTTTGAAAAACGGCGCTATCGTGTGGCGGAACGGTTCAGTATCAAAGACCGCTTGCTTTTACGACTTGAAGACGGACGTGAATTGTCGGTTGATATGTTGGATATTTCGGTAGCAGGCTGCGCGGTTGCACCGGCGGAACCGGTAGCGGAACCTGACTCGTTGGCAGGAATGAAGATTCACCTGGTTTTCCCGGAAGACGGGAAGGCCATCCCCGGAGTGTTTTTAAGGAGCCGGGCATGGGGCAAAAAGTTCATTTTGATGTTTGACAAACTGACGGCTTCTCAAAACACCTACCTGGTCAATTTTATTTTTGACCGGCAGATGAACGGTTTTGGCGAATTCAGCAAAGATAATATATTCAAGATTATCCGCACCCGCGTTTTATAATATGTTGGTGCGGTCATGAAACGAATTCTGACAATCCTCGCGCTTTTCGTGACCGGACTTGCAGTGATTGTGCTGGTCTGGTATTTCCTGACGTCGAAGAGCGACCCGGGGAGCATACTTGTACTTGAACCACTGACGACAGGCTACGAGGAGGAGACGATCATGAAGGGTATAAATCTGGGAAACGCGTTTGACGCGCCCACACCGGGGGAGTGGGGTGTGATCATCAAACCGGAACACCTTACGGCAATAAAAGAGGCGGGGTTTAATACTGTACGTTTTCCGGTACGCGTCTCGGCCCATACCCAGCCGTCAGCGCCATACCGCGTTGACCCCGGATTGTTGTCACAAATGGATGATGTCATCAACGCCGGACTGCAAAACGGATTGATCGTCATTCTTGACCTGCACCATTACCTTGAACTTATGGAAGACCCCGACGGGCAGGAGGAACGTTTCCTTGCCATCTGGCGGCAACTGGGTGAGCACTACGCTTCATACCCTGAAAGCCTGTATTTCGAGGCGTTGAATGAGCCTACCGGGCGTTTGGGTACGGCGCGCTGGAACGATCTTCTGGCAAAAGGCATTAGTACCATCCGGGAGACCAACCCTGACAGGAAGGTGCTGGTGGGCACCAGCCAGATGAACAGCGCGGTGGACCTGGATCAACTTGTATTGCCCGATGATCCCAACCTTGTAGCAACTTTCCATTACTATGAACCATTGCCGTTCACGCACCAGGGCGCTGACTGGGTGGACGGTTCACGGGCATGGATGGGTACTCCCTGGAAGGGTACAAGGACGGAAAAACGGGCGATCACCACAGTTATGAACAGCGCGGCGGCCTGGTCAAAGCGGCATAAGGTACCGATGGTACTCGGTGAGTTCGGGGCGATCTACCTGGCTGACCGGGAATCGCGCGCCCGCTGGATGTCTTTTGTGGCGCGGGAAGCCGAAAAACGCAACATCGGTTGGATCCACTGGCAATTCTGCTCAGACTTCCCGGTGTACGATTGCCAACAGGACCAGTGGGATGTGGATATGCTGCGGGCGTTGATACCGGAGGGCGGACGCTGACCTTGCCAAAAGACGGCGGGGTGCTGTATAATTCAATGCTGTTCGGGGTGTGGCTCAGTCCGGCTAGAGCACACGGTTCGGGTCCGTGAGATCGGAGGTTCAAATCCTCTCGCCCCGACTAACAAAAGACCTTCGTGAAATCGAAGGTTTTTTCTTTAAAAAGCTTTCTTATATTGGATTTTCGGAACAATAGTGTACAGATTGTTGAGCATATTAATCCTCTGAATGATGATGCGGGATCTGTATATGTGGTCATAGACTGTTTTGAGAAATCGGATGTTAATACGCATACCGTGGTCAGTGTGGTGAACTTCAAAAACCCTGACAATGCCAATGAATAAATTTGGCTTGCAGGCCGCACGGACGGGTAATTCATGTGCTTTTAACAACACAACAGATGGAGAAAAACATTCCATGATGCGGCTCTTAATGGGGGAATGACCGCGTTTCAGGAGTGGTTTACAATAGCATCACATTCAAGCATACACACCGGAAAAGGAGTGGCATTATGTGGTTCAAGCGTATGATCCTGGAAGAATGGTTCGACGATTATCAGTACGCCGTGAAATATGACATCGGCGAAAGCGCGGTCAAGTATCTGACATTTGGTCAGCTCGGCATCAACATTGATGACCTGCCCATCCGCTACGGATACCATCATGGACGGCCCGATCTGCGCGCCTGCATCGCGGAGCAGTATCCGGGGTTGAGCGCGAAGAACATTGTGGTCACCAGCGGAGGCAGTGAAGCCATCTTTCTTATCGCATCGGCCCTGCTCAAACCCGGCGACCACGTCATAGTGGAGCACCCGAATTACCCGTCGCTCTACGAGATCCCACGCTCACTGAACTGTAATGTCAGCTTTCTGGAATTGACCTTCGAAAACAATTTCAAACCGAATCTAAAGAATTTGGACAGTCTGGTTACACCGCGCACGAAACTGGTGAGTCTGACCCATCCCAACAATCCCACCGGCTCCATGATCACCCGCCAGGAATTGGATGAATTGATTCATTGGGTTGAATCCCGCAACCTGCATTTGCTGTTCGACGAAACCTACCGCGAAATGGTTTTTGACGCCACGCTGCCACCGGCGGCCACATTAAGTCCGAATGTGATCAGCATCTCCAGCATGTCCAAATGTTACGGTCTGCCCGGCATTCGCATCGGGTGGATGGCCACCCAGGATCCGGTAATGCTGGATAGTGTCTTGAACATCCGCGAACAGGTGACCATTACCAACAACGCCATCGGCGAAGAGATCGCTCTGCGGGTTCTGCAACAGAAGGAGAAATACCTCCAAAAAGCCCGTGCCAGTATTCTGGAGAACCGGGGAATTGTTGCCGCGTGGATGGACCAGCAGGAGGATTTTGAGTGGGTATTCCCTGAAGCCGGGGTGGTCAGTATGCCGCGGCTGAAAGCGGATGTCAATGTGGATCCAGAGGCGTTATACCGCCGGTTGGCGGAAGAATACAAAACGTTCACCATCCCCGGGCGCTGTTTTGAAATGGATAACCGTTACTTCCGGCTTGGCTTCGGTTCCAACCCGGAGGAGATCCGTGTTGGATTGACCAACCTCAACAGGGCTCTCAACGATCTGCGGCGATAAATTTGGTGCCTGTAACAAAAAAAATCATCATCCCCTTTCGGGAGTATAATCCGCGAAAGGGGATGTTATTGTACAGGGGATAAAACATGCCGGAGAAACCAGTCACAAACCTGGATGAGTTGAATACATGGATGGTCTCCATGGAAAGTCGTACCCGCAAGAATGAAGACTTTGACAAAAAGGTCTATTCAGGGTTTGTGGCGATGGACGCGTTGATCAAAAAACAAACCAGCGAGGTAAAGAAATGGAAGACAGTTTCCATTCTGACCTCGACCATTAGTTTTCTTGACATCCTTCTGATCATTCTATTGCTTATGTACATCATAAAGAATCCTGATGGCATTGATACATCAATCCCGATCCTGTCCAACCTTATTTCGGCTTTTGGCGGAAAATAAACCGGGTTTTTAATTGGGGAATGCCGTTCATCAACCCGCTCTCAGGATATGCGGGATATGTATTGCTCATTCACCCGGATGCGGTCGGTGGCTTTGGGCATGGCATTATTGATCGTTTGCCAGATTCCATCACGCCGGATTTCCATCTCGCGAAAGACGCAGGGCAGTCCCTGTGCTTTCCAGGGATCAAGATTGTCCATCATCTGAAAATGCAGGTGCGGGGCGGTGGAGTTGCCGGAATGTCCCACCGCGGCAAGCGGCTGACCGGTGATGACCCTGTCGCCTGGCGAGACTCGTATTGACCCAGATTTGAGGTGGGCATAGAGGGTGAACCCATCCGGGTTCTCTGTGATGATGTGGTTGCCTGTCAGAATGCGCAGGTCAGTGGTTTGATCCGCATTGATCATCAGCGAATTCTTGAGCATGTTCGCGATATCTCTAACAAGGTGAACGGGATCTCTCTCCGGCCAACCATCCGCGGCCTGTACGACAGTCCCTTCCGCGGCTGCGTAGACCGGACGTCCCCATCCGTAACAGTCCCTCAACCGCACACCGAGCAGGAAATAACGGAGCGTCGAGTGTTGATAGAAATTGGTGTTCGAACTCCCGGCTTCCAGTCCGACAAAATCGTACGCGTAGCGCTGTCCAAGAATATCGGTTCCATGGCTGGGGACTTTCGTGCCGGGGGTGTTGGGGGCGATCCATTCACCCCGGAGTGGAAATTCAACAGTGATGGGTGGAATCATAGATAACTCTCCCTGACCTCAATTTGGCTAATCTTATTTTTCATTTTTCTTTTCATGGACATATAAGCATACGAATGTTTTCTGAATCAATTGCAAACATGACAATTGGGTTAGCGGTAGAATTAGGTATCAATCATACGGGAGTAAGCCATGACCGAGCTTTTATGTCACACTGATTCGTATATAAAAACATTCCAGGCCAAGGTTATTGGAATTGATGAACCTGCGCATGGCGTCATTTTGGACCGCACGGCATTCTATCCGGGCGGGGGTGGGCAGTTGTGCGATACAGGAAAGCTGAGCGCAGGCGGGACTGGCTATCCTGTCATTAAGGTAAAGAAACACCCCGATGGCGTGCTGCATGAAATAGCAGCCGAAAGCGGATTGCCGGCAGTGGGTGTTGATGTAACGGGAGAGATTGACTGGGATCGCCGCTACAAGCTCATGCGCACACATACTGCCATGCACATCCTGTGTGGTGTGGTCTTCCGTGATTTTAACGCCCAGGTAACCGGCGGTGATATGGAGCCATTAAAGGGCCGCATGGATTTTGAATTTGAAAACCTTTCCAAAGATCTGGTGGGAGTCATTGAAGAAGCGGTTAATAAAGAAGTAGCCGCTGCGCGCGATGTGAGAGTCAAGATATTGCCGCGTGATGAAGCTTTTCAAATCCCCGATCTGATCCGAACGAAGATAAATCTGCTTCCTCCCGGTATTCCAGAAGTCCGCACCATTGAAATCATCGGACTAGACCTGCAGGCAGATGGCGGTACCCACGTGGCCAATACACGCGAGGTCGGGCGAATGCGGATCGTTGATTACAAATCAAAAGGCAAAATCAACAAACGGATTTATGTTGAATTGGATGAATGATCTGTTTCATCACTGAACAGACCCGTGATTCCCTGTTCACGAACAGCCGTTTTGATTATGCTACAATCATGGACGGTGATTGATGAGGTGTCCATGCTGATAAAACGTTACCCTATCATAGTCCTTTGCCTGGTTTTAACCGGTTCATCCCTGATGTGCTCGTTCTTTTCCTCTCCGTATCTGGAGACACCGGGAGAAAAAGAAAAGGAAGTCACTCTCGCAAGTCTAAAGACAACGATCGTCGCTCTTGAAATGGAGGCGATCACGGATACTCCGGCTCCCACAACTCAGATCACCTTTGCAACCATAACGCGGCCACTAAATGGTTCAATTTCCGGACGATTATCGTATCCTTCCGAATCCATTCCCCCGCTGCGGGTTGTTGCGGTTAATGTGGAAACGGGTGAGCTTTTTGCCACTGAAGAATATGAAGGTGGTCTATATGGTTTGCAGGGCTTGCCTGCCGGGACATATCATGTTTTCGCGTATCCAATTGAACCAGAAGCTGATGGCGCGGCAGCAGGCTACACAGAATTTGTCACGTGTGGGCTAACGGCAGAATGTCAGGATCATTCATTGATCGATGTCATTGTCGCCCCGAATTCAGTTACCAGTGATGTTGATCCGGGTGATTGGTACGCGCCACCAAATTTTTTTCCACCTGATCCATATAAAAAATAAGAATAATTTCTCAATACAACCGTCTGCGGTCGGGTCTATTGTGTTAGAATATTTGTACTGATTAAGATGTGCCTTGCGAGGTTTACATGGATTTTAAACTGACTGCCCCATATATTCCAACAGGGGATCAACCTGCTGCCATCGATCAATTGGTCGCGGGAATAAAAAAAGGCATGAAGAACCAGGTATTACTGGGCGCCACGGCAACGGGTAAAACATTTACCATGGCGAACATCATCCAGCAGCTTCAGATGCCGGCTCTGGTCATGGCACACAATAAAACCCTGGCCGCACAGCTCTACGCGGAATTTCGTGAATTCTTTCCTGAGAACGCGGTAGAGTATTTCATTTCCTATTACGATTACTATCAGCCGGAAGCGTATGTCCCGCAACGCGACCTGTATATTGAGAAAGAAACGGATATCAACGAAGAGATTGACCGGCTGCGGCTGGCCGCAACGGCAGCGATGATGTCGCGTAAAGATGTGATCATTGTGGCATCGGTTTCGTGTATCTATGGCCTTGGTGATCCGGCCAACTACGGCCGGGTGGTGGTCCATTTGGAAACCGGTGAGATCTTCAGGCGGAATGCGCTTCTACGCCAGTTGGTCGAGAGTCAGTACCAGCGTAACGATATGGAGCTGCGTCCCGGTACGTTTAGGGTTCGTGGTGACACATTGGAAATTTTCCCGGCATATGAGGAACAAAAGGTTTACCGGGCGACATTTTTTGGTGATGAGATCGAAAAAATCACCGCCCTTAATCCTGTTTCAGGTGAGATCTATGATCATCCGGCATCCATTGATATCTATCCGGCCAAACATTACATTGCCAACGAAGACCGCCTGAAGAAAGCCATTACGGATATTGAGACAGAACTTGAGGATCAACTGGCTTACTTTAAGGCAAATGATAAATTCCTTGAAGCCCAACGGATCGAGCAACGGACGAGATATGATATTGAAATGCTCAAAGAGGTTGGATATTGTTCCGGTATTGAGAATTATTCCCGCCATCTCGATCAACGGCCGCCCGGGTCCGCGCCGTGGACATTGATGGATTACCTGCCAAGCGAGTATCTATTATTCATTGACGAATCGCACATGACCATTCCACAGGTGCGCGGGATGTTTAACGGAGACCAATCGCGCAAACGTGTTCTTACTGAATATGGGTTTCGGCTTCCTTCGGCTATGGATAACCGTCCATTGATGTTTGAAGAATTTGAGCAACGGATGGGTTATGCCATCTATACCTCGGCGACACCGGGACCTTATGAATTAAACCACGCTGATCAGATTACCGAACAGATCATACGTCCAACGGGTTTGATCGACCCGCAGGTGGAAGTTCGGCCCACCAAGGGGCAGGTGGATGATCTGATTGCGGAGATTAACAAGCGGATCGAGAGAGGTGAACGAACCCTGGTCACCACACTTACAAAACGCATGTCGGAAGATCTGGCAGATTATCTGAAGGAAATCGGCATCAAAGTGCATTACCTTCATTCTGAAGTGGACACATTGGAAAGGGTAAGTATCCTTCGCGACCTGCGTCTTGGGACCTATGATGTGCTTGTTGGGATCAACCTGTTGCGTGAAGGATTGGATCTTCCCGAAGTATCACTGATCGGCATTCTTGACGCGGACAAGGAAGGATTTTTGCGTTCGGGTACGGCGTTAATACAGACGATTGGTCGGGCTGCACGCAATGTCAATGGTACGGTTATTATGTACGCGGACAAAATGACCGATTCGATGAAATTTGCCATCGAAGAAACCAATAGACGCCGGGAAAAACAGGCGGCTTACAATCGGGATCATAACATCGAGCCGGTTACCGTGATGAAAGCTGTGCATGACCTGACTGAGCGGCTTTCCGTCTCGAAGAGCATATCCGAAAAGAAAGAGAATTATCGAGCCGGACAGGGCGCAGGTGTAATGCCGGTAAAAGAATTACAGCGTGTGATTCATGAATTGGACAAACAAATGAAACAGGCGGCAAAAGACCTTGAATTTGAAAAAGCGGCCGCATTGCGCGATCAGATCTACGAGTTAAGAAATGAGCTGGCAGATCAGTCTGAAATGCCACCCTGGAAGAAGATCAGATTATTGACAGGCGAAGAATAGGCTAGCTCGTTGTCCGCACATCAAAAAGCCGGAATTCTCCCCGGGCGGGTTCCCAATCTTCCCGCACTCTGGAGACAAAGGACATTCGTGGTCCCTTTTTTAGCATGTCCAAAAATTCATCGAGGTCTGCGTGATTCCCCTCCGCTACTACTTCCACATTCCCCTCATGCGTGTTACGAACCCAGCCTGTCAGGTTTAACTGCTGCGCACAATTCAATACAAAGTACCGAAAACCTACTCCCTGAACATGTCCTTCGACAACAGCGTGAAGACGGTTGTATTCTTTTTCAGTCATAATTGTCTTCTACTTCATCTTCTTCTGCATACTCTTTACTAAACTCGTCTTCTGCATAGTTGGAAAATTCATCATATTCATTGGTTGAACTATCAAGTGTTTCCAGATCGAGGAAATCCAACCCAAGGGATCCACTACCATTGCCAAGATTCTCCAGGGCTTCCTCGATGAAGTCAGCTTCCTCATCGGTAAGCGCATTATCGAGGAGTGCTTCAAGTGCGGCATTCGCCTTTTCTCCGCCAATTTCCGATAATGTCCAGATGGCTGCGTGTCGTAATTCTTTATTTGGCTCACCACCGGAATCGAGCATTTCCAATAATGGTTCCACAGCACGGGAGAGTGTTAGGCCGCCAGCCGCGCGGATGGCTTCAATCCGGACAACCACATCCGGATGAAAGAGACTTCGCAAAACATGCATTTCCCATTCTTCCGAGGCGGAGCGCCCCATGGCTACCAATGAACTGGCAATCCAATCTGGATCCGTCTCTTCAAATGCTTCCGAGATCAGATGAGTCATTTCGTTGCGGCTGGAATATCCCATAGCCTCCAACGCGCTACGGCGAACAAGGTCATCATCAACACTGGTTATGCGGTGTAGAAGAGTGCGTTCAATACGCGCCAACTTTTCCTTTGAGATTTTGTCAAGTTCTCCCAGGAGGACAAATGACCCAAGCCCACTCGCGGCTGCCGCACGAACGAGAAGTTGTTTATCATGCTCAACCATATGAATCAGGCGGTCAACCATCCGGGGGTCTTCTGATTCACGTAAAAGACGTATTCCGGCTGCCCGGACGCGTGTATCCGTATCTGCCAGAAAAAGAACGGCAACGTCATCGAAACAGACAATTGTGTTATTTTCGTTAAATTTGATCAGATCTTCAACGAGTGACAAACGGCGCTTCGGTTTAATATCATTCCAAATGTTTTTTAATAGAGCCAAATCAGTCGGTTGAATATCGGAAAAACTGGTGAGGTAACTCTGTGGAAACGGTTTGCCCGTATCGTTGAGTGAATCCAGTACAGACTGGAAAGGTACGGAACTGCTGGGTCTGGTCATTTTGAAAAAAACCTGTCAGGGGAGGACTATTCGGTTGGTGATATCTTGTGTGGTTATGTAGACCATCAATGCCAATAACGCAGCAAATCCGATCAGGTGAACCATGTTCTCATACTGTGCGGGAACCCGTTTACGGAAAAGCAGTTCCGGAAGTATGAACATTATCCGTCCGCCGTCCAATGCCGGGAGAGGCAAGAGGTTGGTGAACCCAAGGGCAATGGAAATGATCCCAAGGAGCCAGAAGCGATTTAGGGAGGAAGATGCCTCACTGGATGGTTTCGATTCTGCGGAAATATCCTGGGTACGAACCTGCGAGTAGATGTCATACATGCCTACAGGTCCTACCATTCGGGCATCTTCAGCCGCTACTTCGCCTTGGATTAATTTTATGGGCATTGTGATCAGCGCGGCCCCCTGAGCAGCCGTAGTAATGAGCGAGTAGGGGAGAGCCTCAAAAAAAGTTATTGGCTTAACCGGGTTTCCCATAACGATACCCAGCGACCCCTGGTCCTGTGGAGGATTAAGCCGTGGAGTTGCTTTCACCTCAACTGTTTTCCCGGCCCGTCCCAATGAAATTGTGATCTCTTTTCCAAGATTCTGCTTTACGATTGCCGATAGATCAGTGGTGCCGAGGATATCTGTGCCATTGACTTTGAGTACGATGTCTTCAGGAAGAATTCCTGCCATCTCAGCGGGAGAATCCTTGGCGACTTCCACTATCTGAACTGTTTTGGTATCTGGTGCTCCGGTTTTGGTAAAAAGAACCGTAAAAATGATGATCCCGGTCAAAATATTCATTAATGGACCACCGACAAGTACGCCAAGGCGTTTCCACGGGTTGGCGGAAGACATTCCTCCCGGAACTTCCGGGTCATTTTCGCCTTTGGGGCGGACAAATGCTCCGAAGGGAATCCAATTTAGGGTGAACTCTGTTCCCTTCCAGGTGAATAACTTCGCCAGGCGGGGAGGAAACCCAAAGCCGAATTCTTCAACTTCAATACCAAATATTCGGGCCATAATGAAATGTCCGAATTCGTGGATGAATAGGAGCAATCCGAATGCGATGATAAATTCAAGTATTGTGATTATTATTGTTAAATCCATTCTTAATCCTGTGTAGATAGATCAAATCGATGTGGCTATCTTTTTTATTATAGCCAGTTTGACCGGGGATTTAATTGTTCTTATAAACTTCTAATCAGGAAATCAAACAAGCTGGACCGCCTGGTCGGGCTTCCAGCAGGCTGTCAATACCATCGATTGTTTGAAGTTGATCCATAACTGCCTTTGTCGATGCAGCAGGGCAGAGTATATGCACATTTGGGCCCGCATCCAGCGTGTATGCACATGGAAGCCCCTGACTGCGCCAAACCGGGATGGATTTAATGATCTTAAGTGAGGCCGGTTCCCAGTAGAAAAGTGGTGGTGAAGAAGTCATCATCACAGAATGCATCATATCACTGTCCAGTTCCATGATTGCCGCAAGGGATTCGAAATCGTGTTTTAGTATCGCTTCTCGGCATATCTTGATACGGCGGGGAGCATCCGCAACGCGGGCGGCTTGCAGAGGGCTGCTGGGTGCGATGTTGTGTCCCTCGGTTGACCCGACTTTCTTTACTCCGGCTTTTACTATGGCAATGATATCGACAAGGTCCCAGTGGGAGGCCGGCGCAATGGAAACAGCGTATGAATCTCCGTCAGTTTCCCCCGGCAGCCATTCCACAAAACCATCAGGCACTGAACGGCTTGCTGATCCGGACCCGCGCCGCGCAAGACGGGTCAGGTCTTTCTCATTCATTTCCAATCCGATAGCTTTGCTGGCTGCCAGAGCCAGAGCGGAGAAGGCGGCGGCTGATGATGCGATCCCGGCTCCGGTGGGAAAGTTGTTCTTACTCTCAACCCGGGCATGAAAGTTTACTTGTGCCTGGCGGCGAACCAGATCGAGAAAGTTGGATACACGATTCAATTGGTTCGAATCGGATGGTTTCCCATTCAAGTCAAATTCATCGGAATTCAGGTTTGAATCAAAAGTTACGCTAGTGAATGTTTCCAAACCATCCAGATTCATTGATATGGAACCATTCATTGGTATTCGAAGTGATGAATCGCGATTGCCCCAATATTTAATAAATGCGATGTTTGGGTGTGCCATTGCGGCAGCGGAGAGATCAGGCATGTTGCCTCGTTTTTTTTAGTTCCATTATAAGTTTACCATGCCCATCGATTATCTCAACTCGATAACGGTTTGCTATAAAGGTCGATGAAAAGGTTTCCTTTGAATTCCATCGCGCCGGTTTATGTCACAACTCGTTTTTGCCCTTGTTCCACAGATAGAGGGATTAAATGATTCTTGATAAGATGGCAGTATCTCACCATTAACAAGAGAAAACACATCGTTCAGTAAACGCCAGATCGTCGGCAGATCTCATGCTTAGAAAAGCCCTTTATCATTTTTAAGCTATGAACGAGTGAATAATCAATTTTCCGAAGATTTTAGGTAATCATCATTCGTGTTTTATTTCAACCTGAACATTGGTGCTAATTAACCTGCCTAACACATGCGTTTCGCGAGAATGACTTAAGAAAATCTGTTGAGTACCATCGATTGGATTTACTTTAATAATTTCAAGTTCTTCTCCAGGGAATAGACCAATCGAATTCAGAAAAGTCAACAATTCGGGATTTTGATCCATAATTTGACGGACGATCCCTTTTTCCCCTGTATTTAAGGTTGATAGATAAACCAGTTGACGTGAATCCTCCATGACTAAGTTGCTGTCCGGGATGGGATGCCCATGTGGATCAAAAACGGGTTCTTGAAGGAGTTGAGCCATGCGATCGATGAAATATGGGGATACCGCATGTTCCAGCCTTTCGGCTTCTGGATGAATCTTATCCAGTGGATATTCCAGAATTTGATACAAAAATTGTTCGATCAGGCGATGGTGGCGGATGACCCGAAGGGCTTCTTTCTCTCCCTCTGGGGTCAGGGATATACCGTAGCGTTTTCGATACGTGACTAATTCGGGATACGCTTTAGCCAATTTTTGCAACATATTCGTTACAGATGCCGGGCGAATCCCCAAAGCTTCCGCCAGTGCCAATGTGGAAGTAGGTTGACCAGTACGGGTCTGGTAAAAAATCGTTTTAAGATAGTTTTCTTCTGAAGCACTGGTATCTTTGTTTTCAGGTCTGGGCATTACTAGGCACCTCCAAATAACCGCACAACCGAAGCGATCAAAAAGGTTACCAGGAATGCCAGACTAAGCGGAATTACCACACTTAAAAATGTCCATTTATGGCTCTTGGTTTCCTTGAAAATTGTCAAAATTGTGGTGGCGCAGGGGTTATGCAAAAGGGAAAAAAGCATCAGGTTAACTGCCGTCAGCATGGTCCATCCGTGGCTCTCAATCAACAATGTCCGCAATGTATCTAATTCTGGTGGATCGGTCATCATTCCAACACCCATATAGACCATCATCATTGTCGGGACAACGATTTCGTTTGCAGGGATGGCAATGATGTAAGCTAGCAAGATAACACCATCCAATCCAAGTAGTACACCGAACGGGTTGAGAAAATTGGAGATGTGTTGAGCAATGTTCAAACCATTGACATTGATATTTGCCAGTATCCAAATCACTGCGCCAGCGGGAGCGGCGGTCAGAATAGCACGCCACAAAACGAAGATCGTTCGGTCGATCAAAGAGGTGTACAGGATTCGCATAATGCTCGGGCGACGGTAAGGAGGCAGTTCGAGAGTAAAGGCAGAAGCTTCCCCTTGCAAAACTGTCCTGGAAAGTGCCCAAGAAACGAGAAGAGTGAAAAACACACCTACTAATACGACACCGACAACTGCACCGGCTGCTGCAAAGGAGGCAAAAGCCGGTGGAAAAGCCGCAGACACAAACATCGTAGCCAGCATAATAAGCGTGGGAAATCGTCCATTGCAAGGCACAAAATTATTGGTTAAGATGGCGATAAGACGCTCGCGTGGCGAATCGATTACCCGTGTGGAAATAACCCCTGCAGCATTGCAACCGAAGCCCATTGCCATGGATAAGGATTGTTTTCCGTGTGCACCAGCACGCTTGAATAGAAAATCAAGGTTAAAGGCAACCCGAGGCAGATATCCCAAGTCTTCCAGAATGGTGAAAATTGGAAAAAAAATAGCCATTGGTGGCAGCATTACGGAGATAACCCAGGCAAGACCACGATAGACACCGTGCCAGATAAACCCTGTCAGCCACCACGGCGCGCCAAGTTGGGTAAACAGAATTGCGATTTTGTCCTCTATGAAGAACAGCCCGCTGGCTAATAGTTTGGAGGGAACGTTTGCACCTATGATTGTCACCCAGAAGATTGCAGCCAAAAGCAGGAGCATCAACGGTAACCCAAAGATGGGCGACGTAACCAAACGATCCAAGCGCTGATCGAAATCATACTTTTTTGTGGCTTTGGTTTTCACAGCATTATTGGTAATGCGTTTTACTTCATTGTAGAGTGACCTGACCATTTCGTCGCGAAATCCACTCGAAAGCTGAGGACGAAGCGTTTCTGCCAGATCAATAATATCTTGAGGCTTGAGAGTTGAATCCATATCGATATCCTACTGCCGTCCTTCAATGTTTATTCTTTTACTGAAAATCTCATCAGTTTTTTGTTGGCGTTTGACCATTTCGGCAATTTCACCGCTCAAGATTGCTTGTTGTACGCGTATATCACCATCCAATAGTCGAATTGCCAGCCAACGCACATTGGGCGTCCCCGGGTACAATTGCTCAATTTTGTTGCTTAAGGTAGAAACAGCATTTTGTAATGCTGGTGTTCCCTCAATATGGAATAATTTGGTTTGAATTTGTCCACTGACAATGCCGTCGATGGTAGACAGAAGTGTGGGTAACCCTTCGCCGGTACGCGCAGAGATAGGTATGGCTGGAACACCCAGGTCGCGTGACAGGCTGTTTACATCCACCTCTATCCCTTTGCGACGGGCTTCATCCATCAAATTGACAGCAACGACAACCTTGTCAGTTATCTCCATCACTTGCAGTGCCAGGTTAAGATTTCTTTCCAGAGCGGTGGCGTCGGTTACCACCACGGTACAATCTGGTTGTCCAAACAGAATGAAATTGCGCGCTACCTCTTCATCTTGCGACGCAGAAAGCAGCGAGTAGGTTCCGGGAAGATCGACCAGCATATACCGCACACCGTTATATTTGTAGCCGCCCTCGGCGCGGGTGACAGTTTTGCCGGGCCAATTACCAGTATGTTGATTGAGCCCAGTCAGTGCATTGAATAACGTCGATTTTCCAGTGTTGGGATTACCCCCCAGGGCTATGACTTTGTCAAATTTGTCAAATTTCAAACCCATCTGAGCCAGATGGACATTGGACTGTGGGGTTTTATCGGAAGGATTAAAAAGAACTTTTAACATGTGACACCATCCATTTGTTATTTCGATCTCCTTTTCTAATTAAACAGGACGTACCAAGATCATATTAGACTGATCACTTCGAAGGGCAATCAACGTCCCTCGAACCCGGTAAGCGCGTGGATCGTGGAAAACGTTTTCCAATTCAGGAAAAATCATCGTTCCCGGTGTAATGCCTAGATCAAGAAGACGCCGGCGTGTAAAACCTTGACAGCGTTCGTCGATGCTCACAATCTCTGCCTGCGCTTTAGGTGGCAGGTTGCCTAACAGGATCACTTTCCTGTCAGGCTCTTTTTTGACAGTATCTGTAATGATGTAGACGTTTTTTGCGATGGAAGGAGCCAGGGTGTATTCATTTTCCGCGCTGGTCAACACTATCCGGGAAGGGATATTTTCCTGTATCAGTACAGATTGACCTACATATAAGCCTTCTGCAAGAAGTTGCGCATACGCTAACGGAGGCTCATCTTCCAGATGGGTAATCTGACCGTATTGTCCTGGATGCATGCTCACAAGAGGTGTGCCAATACGCTTGTCGCGCAACGCACCAGCCTCATTTGGGATTGGGTCGCCGTGTGGGTCGTGGATAGGATGCCCCATGGCAGCGTCTAATGCATTGATTTCTTCAAGACTCATCTGATGTTCGCGGCGGTTTGCGGCAGAATGTATATGCTCTAACGGCATTCGTGCTTCATCTGCCAGATAGAGCTCCCATAAACGGTGAGCGCGAATAACTTGTAAAGCCCACCGTTGACCTTCTGGGGTCAGCTTCAGATAATGTGTCTGGTCAAATTGGATTAGTTGCGATGACTGTAATTTTGAAATTAAAGCTTGCACAACGGGCAAAGAAATTTTTAACTCTACAGCTAAACGATATTGGTCGATCATCTGGTTATCTTGATGCAGATCAAAAATCAATTTCAGGGTATCTTCCACCTGTTGGCGTTGACGCATTTTTTTCTGTGTGCCCCAGTACATCCAAAGTTTCTTTCCTAGAAATACAACAGCCATTACCAGAGTACCAGCGAGTAACAACCAAAAGAGAAATGAAAAGTCCACAATCTACTCCTAGATAAACCTAAATAATAAATTAGCCACACCTATATTAGATTGGTTTTCAAAAAATGTCAAATTAAAAAATAAGTAGGTGATAGAAACAAGTCAAGAAATGATTATTTCAATAAATGGGATTTACTGATGGTATACCCGGACTGGGTCTCGAGCCTGGCCTGCCAGGTACTGCGCCATATTTTGGATAATCGAACTTCGTTTTAGACCTCAAATTCACATTTGATCTTCGAGAATTTGGGTAGATCGGATTTGCCCTAAACAGGACCATCTCGTTGGAGTTGAGATAAACGGGGTTTATCGTTTGATGGCGAACAAAATGTACCAGGATAACCTCGAACATCAAATGGATTATTATGAAACACGCAGGCATGTGTCTGAGTTCATATATCAAGCCTGGCTCGATGTCACTTACAAATGCATACAAAGGAGTTTTTCTAAACATCAACCTGGCCAAGTTTTTCCAGGGATTAGCCTTATTCTGATCTTATAGAAGTGATCATATTTTAGAGCGGTGATGACAGGATGATCATTTCTGAAAATATGATGGTGACTAATTGGTTATTTTGTATAAGTATTATTGGTGTTCGGAATGGAAGTGACAGTAAGTTTTAACATGAAAAAAAGAGGATATTTATCCCCCAGTTTAACATCGGCTGATCGACCGGATTTACGGGAGGTTCAGAATCATCCTACCGCAATGCCGGGATCATATCCAATGCTTCATTGACATCCGGTACGATCAAAGCGCCGAGGTTTTGAAGCTCCTTCACTTTATTCGGATCGGTTGAAATTCCCCATTTGGTCAATTGGACTCGTATTCCCTGTGACTCAAGCAAATCAGCCGCGCGGGCAGCTCCACGAATTCCCACCGGTGCATCCTCAAATACATGGATATCCAGTTCAGGGAAATTCTCGAAATATTTCGTTTCATTTCCATTGAAAAGGTCCCAACCTGCCTGGAAAGACTCAAGCATATTTTTGGTGATCAACGTCCCGATGGCACCAAGCGCGTGGACCGGTGATGGTTTTATAAGATCCACTGTGAAACATCCCAGCTGATCGGCAATGAACTGCAACTGACCCTGACCAACAAGAAGGAAACGATTCCATCCCAATTGATTTACGATAATGTCTGCCTCAGGCGAGAATTCAATACGCCCATCGCCCGCGGGGTAGTCTTCGGCCGATGGTCTGGCAGTCAATATGGAGAGCTCGATCGCGCCAATTTCCCACCGTTTTTTTAACTGATCGTTCCATTGAGGCGTGATCAAAGGGCGGTCAACGATGTTCTGGGCGGAATAACGTGAACAGATACTGGCCAGATGGAAAGAGTTCTCAAACGCGAGCTGGCCCAGGAAGATTTCCTGGAATACCCGGGTGATGATGTTCTGATGAACATTTCGGGATTGCTGCAAAAGATTTTGAATCAGGGACGTCCCTGCCAGACGGTGGAATGTCATTTTTGCCGGACCAGATTCAATGAGGTACAGAACCAGATCACAGTAGGTATAACCGGCTTTTTTCATGCTTGGAAGTTGTCCAATGATCGATTCGATCTGGACTTCAGGCTTGGGGATGCCGGCGGCTTTTACCATTTCGCAAAACGACAAAAGGTCTGCCGGGGCTATAACCTGCGGATTGTTTTCCAATAAAACTTCGATCACGCTGGCGATACAGAGGGGGGCGATATCCCATTCGCTGATGATACCCCTGGCTTCAAACCAGGCTATGGTTTCTTCGCCGGGGTATAGATCATTCCAACCCATTAGTTTCCCAAAGAAATCCATGGTCCGTTGAAGAGAAGCCCGATACCGCCTGGGCTCTACCAGAACTCCGTCCATATCAAAAAGCATGATTGTTTTTCTCATTTATGTCGTCTGTTTAGCTCCCCCAGAATATCATCAGGCTTTACCCCATTCTGGGCCATCAATACCAGTACATGATAGGTTAGGTCAGATATTTCTTCGACAAGGCGTTGGGTTCCCTGTCCTTTTGAAGCAATTATAACTTCAATTGCCTCTTCTCCCACCTTTTTACATATCTCATCCAGCCCGGCATCGAATAAACGGGCGGTATATGACTCGGGGGTGGGATTGGCTTTGCGGTCAAGAATTGTCGAGTACAGATCATTGAGCTTCATATACCATCCAATCAATTGTTTAGTTCAATTTCGCGAAAGAAACAGGAAGTGTTTCCCGTATGACAGGCTGGACCGGCAGGATGTACTTTTAAGAGTAATGTGTCTTCATCGCAATCAATCCATATGGATTTTACCGTGAGTATGTTGCCGGATGTGGCACCTTTTCGCCAAAGCTCTTTGCGAGAGCGGGACCAGAAATGTGCCTGTCCGGTTTCACGTGTCAGGTCGAAGGCTTCTTGATTCATCCACGCGACCATCAATACTACCCCGGTTGAATTATCCTGAACAACGGCAGGGATTAATCCATTTGCGTCAAATCTGGGATTTAAATCATTATGTATCATATCAAACCTTAATCGTTCCTACATCCGGCGAACAGGGATGGATTGCTCCGAAAGAAAATCCTTGAGAGCCGGAATGGATAATACTCCATCGTGAAACAGTGAGGCTGCCAGGGCGGCTTCGGCTCTTCCTTCGGTTAAGACGTCTGCGAAATGTTGCATGGAACCGGCTCCACCGGAAGCAATCACCGGTACAGAGACGGCATCCGCCACAGCACGAGTCAGATTGATATCATATCCATTTAGAGAGCCATCCCTATCCATGCTGGTTAATAAAATCTCGCCCGCCCCAAATTGCACTCCCTGTCTGGCCCATTCAACCGCGTCCATGTTGACCGGTGTTCGACCACCATGGATTGTCACACTATAGCCTGATGGGAGATCACCCGATTGGCGGCGGGCATCAATGGCAAGGACTATACACTGGCTCCCAAACGCGCGTGCGCCTGCGGTGATCAAATCTGGGTTCTGGACAGCCGATGTGTTAATGCTGACTTTATCGGCTCCGGCCAGCAACAAATTTCGCATGTCTTCCACGGTGCGAATGCCGCCGCCAACCGTAAAGGGCAGAAAAACGGACCGTGCCACCTGTTTTACCACTTCGAGGCAGGTCGCTTTTCCGGACGCACTGGCTGAAATATCCAGAAATACGAGTTCGTCCGCTCCAGATTCGTCGTAGATTTTTGCCTGTTCTACAGGATCACCGGCATCTCGCAGATTCAAAAATTGAACACCTTTGACGACACGGCCGTCTTTAATATCAAGGCAGGGAATAATGCGTTTGGTCAACATGATTTGATTTGGTCCTCCCGTGAAATTCTAATCAGGTCAGACAATTTTACTGAGCTCTCATACAAGGCTTTGCCGATAATGGCACCGGCAACTCCGTGGTTCATTAATTGTTGCACCTCGTCAGGGGTGGATACTCCACCTGAGGCGATTATGTTCAATCCGGTTTCCTGTGCCAGAGCGACCGTTGTTTCAAAATCACTGCCGGTCTGCATGCCATCACGGGTGATGTCTGTATACACCAACCACTTCAGTCCATAGGATTTTAAGCGGGTAGCCAGATCAAAAACACCGATACCGGAAGCCTCCTGCCAGCCGGAAACCATTACTTCCTTATTGCGGCCATCAAGACTGACAGCTATTCGTTCAGCCCCATATTTTTGAACGAGATCATGAACAATTTCAGGTTGTCGGGCGGCCAGGCTTCCGAGGATGACCCGGGTTACGCCACTGGATAGTACCTGATCTATTTGTTCCAGGGTATGAAGCCCGCCACCAAATTGAATGGAAGTTTTCTTTTGCCGCGTGTTCTCGACTATGGCGGCTAATGCCTGAAAATTCGCGGATGATGAGTCCCCGAATGCGCCATCCAGATTTATGACATGCAACCAGCTTGCCCCATCGGCAATCATGGACTGTGCCACAGCCGAGGGATCCGTGTTGTATATCTTTTGACGGTTGGGATCACCCTGTGTCAGGCGAACAACCTTTCCGCCACGAAGATCAATAGCAGGAAAAATGGTAAATGATTTCATCTGTATGTACGCTTCCAAGGAATTAGAGATCAAGAAAATTTTGAAGCAGCTTTTGACCCAGCTTCTGGCTTTTTTCCGGGTGAAATTGGACACCGAACGCGTTATCATTCACGATAGCTGATGAATAGGACAGGATGTAATCGGTACTTGCTAGAGTATGTTTGCTGGCAACCGGTTGGCAATAATAGGAATGATTGAAATAAAAAAAAGAACCGGTCGGTATGTTTTTCAATAAAGGTGATTTGCCATCATGGACTATTTCATTCCAGCCGGTATGCGGGACTTTAAATCCTGGTTGATCGGGGAATCGTTTTACTTCTCCCGGGATGATTCCAAGGCCGGATGTTTCTCCCATTTCTTCACTGGTATCTAACATGGCTTGCATCCCAACACAGATACCAAGCAGGGGAATTCCGGAATGTACGATCCTCATAACGGGATCAACAAGTTCGCGGTCAAAAAGTCCCTGCATAAAGTGACGAAACGCGCCTACACCAGGAAGAATGGTTCTGATATCCTTGTGGCAGTCTGCCGAAGAGGTAACCATTCGTATCTCTGCCCCCAGGTTTTTCAGGGCATTGAAGACAGATTGCAAATTACCGGTTCCGGCATCAATCAATTGAACAGTCTTTGGGGTCATACAGACTGCTCCCGTAAACCAAGAGTCCCCTTTGTGGAAGGTACCGTTCCGGCTCTTCTTGGATCAATACGGGTGGCTGTCGACAATGCCCGGGCGGCAGATTTAAAAATGGCTTCCGCCATGTGATGGTTATCTCGCCCGTCAAGTACTCGAATATGCAGATTGCTTCCTGACGTTATTGCGAAGGAGTACCAGAAGTGCTCTATAAGGCTTACCGGGATAGAACCTACGAATTCTCCCTGCCAGGACGTATTACAAACGCAATATGGCCGGCCTGATAAATCAACACAGGTAAACGCGAGACTCTCGTCCATTGGAACTGTCGCTTCTCCCATGCGCACAATCCCTTTCCGTGTGCCGAGCGCTTTTGAAAAAGCTTCTCCCAACGCCAGTCCAACATCTTCAACTGTGTGATGGCAGTCTATTTCCAGATCACCCGTTGCTTTTACGGTCAGGTCGAATAATCCGTGGCAGCTGATCTGTTTGAGCATATGATCAAGGAACCCAACACCAGTTTGTATATCATTCCTGCCAGAACCGTCCAGGTCGATATTGATGGTAATGTCAGTCTCTGAGGTTTTTCTGGTTACATTAGCCGTTCGGTTTTCTTTGGTGAATGTTGTAGTCTCTGTCATAATAATCCCTCCAATTGACGTATTAATTTATCCGTGTCTTGCGGTCGTCCGACAGATATACGGATGAAGTTATTGAGCAGGGCGTTATCGTAATGCCGGATAAAGACCCCTTTTGATGCCAGATCAAGTTTAATCTGTTTCGCCGCTAAATTTTCCACTTTGCATAATATGAAATTTGATTGAGAGGGGAAAGGTGTAATTCCAGGAAGATTTCCCAATAGCTGAAATAACCGTGACCTTTCCGTTTGAAGCCTGGCTACATTACCGGCAAGGTATTCCCTGTCATTTAGAGAGGCGATCGCGGCGGCGCTGGCGGCTACATTGATATTGTATGGCTGTTTGGCTTTCCACAACGGTTCGAGCAACCAATCGGGAAAAGCCCCGAATCCAACACGAAGACCAGCCAGACCGGCCCACTTGCTGAATGTACGCAACACAACCAGGTTTTCATTTTCAGCTGCCTTTTTGATCAAGGTATTTGCCGCTCCTAGATCCATGTTCTTTTGAGTGAATTCAATATAGGCTTCATCCAGAACGATCAAGGCAGGAAGGGAAAGAAGGAATTCCAATTCCTCCTTTGTCAAAAGACGACCATCCGGATTGTTTGGAGAACAGGCAAAGACAATCCTGGCTTTTTGCTCTGTGACGGCTTTCTTGATTGCAGGCAAGTCCAATGAAAAATCTGTATTTCGCGGAATGTTGATACAGTCCCCATAATTCAAGACTGTATCAACATCATACATGCCAAAAGTTGGAACACAATTGACCACGCGATCTCCCGGTTCAAGTACAACACGTAGAAGGAGGTCAATTAATTCATCTGCTCCGGATCCCGCAAACAGGTTTTTTGCCGGAACATCGTGTGCTTTGGATAACGCGTCGCGCAGCAAGCGGCTTTCCGGATCGGGATAGATGTGAACAATATCCAATTCTGTGAGGGCTGTACGCACTAGCGGAGATGGGCCGTAAGGATTCTCATTCGCGTCCAATTTGACGATTCGATCCCCGGGAATTCCCAGACGTGCCGCGAGGATTTCAACTGGCTCTATGGGGGAATAAGCCTGCATTGTGTTGATCCGGCTGCCAATAGTTTTCATGATGTCTTTCCTTCAAGAGATTGAAGTAAAGCGGAATAACGGGGGGGCTCTTCATCAAAAATATACTTGACCGGACAGACCACAACCCCACTACCTCCAATGGATCGCAGCTCAGTGATCGCTTGATATAGATAATCACGTTGAACGATGATATTTACAGCGTACCAGTCTTCTCCCGGTTCCCGTACAATGACACGGGAGATCGTAGGTCCCTGGAGTCCGGGAATATTACATGAGCGAAATATGGACTCGGCAATGGCTTCAGGTGAAGATCCTCGCATGTTGGCGAAAATGGAAAGATTTTCGTTGGCACGTAAATGAGCTTCGAAGAATTCCAACATGTGGCGGGCTGCCTGCAAAGCTTCAGGGCGGTTAGTGAGGGAATCGCGATTGGCAATCAATACAGCTTCCGAGGTCAACAAACAACCATCCGGCAATGCGACAAGTCGATTATCGCGAAGCGTCTGACCTGATGAAACGATATCGCAAATCATGTCGGCATAACCGATGGAAGGTGCCGTTTCCAGTGTGCCCTCCGCCGGGATCAAGGAATGGGGGATATTTCGGGAGGACAGGAATTTCCCTGTCAACTCCGGATATTTAGTGGCAACACGCAGTTTGCGATTCATGTCGCGGGTTTTCAGGATGAGTGAATCCACCGAAGTAACATCCGACCAGGCTTCCGGTATGGCAAGGTTCAAGCGGCATTGACCAAAATTCAACGCGTCATGGATGACCATGACCTCTTGCTCGTCTCCCTTACGCTCTTCGACAACATCAAGACCGGTGATTCCAAAGTCAACGGTTCCCTCGCGAACACTGACGACAATATCTGGTGGACGTTGAAAAAGCACCCGTACATTAGGGAGAGCGGGAATCACCGCTTCATACTGACGCGGATTGGGGCGATAGACCGTCAAACCGCAGTCGGAGAGAAAATCCATGGTTTCTTCCGCCAGTCTGCCTTTTGATGGAAGTGAAAGTCGTAAGTCAGATGATTCTCGATTAAGCATGGTCCGTCCTTTGGGATAAAAAAATCCCCCGGTTGACCGGGGGTTGGATTACGCATCTTTCAATATACGAAAACAGCTCCGCCGATCAGTGGGGGGAGAAATTGTGATGATGATGCAGGAAAACAATTTTCACGAACATTCTGGTAATTATAGTGGAACTGAATTGTGTGTCAAGCCCATTATTAAAGATCGTTGATTGTGGTTACTGGAAAAATGACACAAAATTCCGTTCCCATGAGATTCTCGTTCTTATCCTGGTTTAAAGGACTGGTAACGGTTATTTCACCTCCATGTGCTTCGACAAGATGTTTGACGATGGATAAGCCCAAGCCTGCGCCTCCACTGATTCTTGCGCGGGATTTGTCTGCCCGGTAAAAGCGGTCAAATATATGCGGAAGGTCATCCGGTGGAATACCGATTCCCGTATCTCTTACTCTCAATTCCAGGTCTCCCGAATTGGTCCTGTTTAAAAATACGGATATGGCTCCGTTTTCAGGTGTGTACCGGATGGCATTACTAAGAAGGTTGTTCAGTATCTGGATAAAACGATGTGAATCAAGCTGCCATTCCTGTATTTCAGGGTCAATTTCAAGCACCAATGATATATTTTTGGGAGTTGTCATCGGTTTCAAGCTGTCAACGGTTTGTTTGATTATCACGCCGGGATTAACCGATGAAAGCATCAGTTTTAATTGTCCTGTTTCCGCAAGAGTGAGTAAGCGCAGATCATCCACAAGGCGGTTCAACAAAGTGGTTTGCGCATGCAATACTGCCAGTTGTTCTTCATCCAAAGGAAGGATGTTGTCTTGCATGGCTTCAACAGTGCCTTGTATGGCAGTCAATGGAGTTCGTAATTCATGCGCGATATCTGCCATGTAATGCTGGCGTGATATTTCGGCATTTTCCAGGCTCTCCGCCATCTGGTTGAATGATTTCCCAACTTCTGCGAATTCATCGTGTGACTGGATATTGACGCGTTGGTGAAAATCACCTTCTCCCACAGCATGAGCGGCTTTTTTCAACTGACGTAGTGGCGACGTAAACTGGTTAAACAAGATGGCACCCAGAATAATGGCTATCAGCACTCCAGCTATAACTGAAAACAGTATTGATCGTCTGACAGATTCAAGGAAGTTGGCAGCCGGTGAACCGGTAACAATATCGCCGTAAGAAACCAGCAACGAACCAACTTCCTGGCTGGAAACGGTGACCGGATATGCTGTCCCTGTAACTTCTTTTGACATCGGTTGCCCGGTTAATAGGTTTTGTGAATCAAAAACTACTTTGCCCTCTTTGTCAGACAGTACCAATCTCAGGTCATAACCATCCATTGTTCCATTGATCCGTATGGTGTGGTCCTTGTCTACACTTTCATTTTTGCCTCTACCCATAAATCCAGATGGGTGGGAGTCGTTGACCAGTTCTGCTGAAAGAAATTGGTCAACACCATTCCAGCTACTTGATGCTGAATAGAAATCAGCCAGTTTCTCTGACAATCGAAGTGACCATTGATTTCGGTTATTCGAAGAGTATTGGGAAAAAGCGTGCCGGGTACCGGATAACGTCGAAATGGATATCACCAGGGCACTTATCAGAATTAGCAGAAGAAACGCTCCCATAATTTTGTATAGAAGACTAATTCGCATTTTCACCTGCTTCAAATTTGTACCCCAACCCGAAAACTGTTTGAATGAATTGGGGATTCTTCGGGTCCGGTTCGAGTTTCAAGCGAATATTTTTAATATGGGTGTCTATAGTCCGATCAAAACTTTCAAAGGAGGAACCAAGGGCGTGTTCCATAAGTTGTGAACGGGAAAAAACACGCTTAGGTTGGCGGGCTAATGTCGTAAGTATCATAAATTCGGTCGGGGTCAAATCGATTGGTTTTTCAGCCAGTTTTACAATGTGTCTGTCAAGGTCAATGAAAAGATCACCGGCTTGAACAATTTGCGGTACAGCTATTTCACCGGAAACACGGCGGAAAATTGTTTTGACCCTTGCAACAATCTCTCTTGGACTAAATGGTTTGACGATGTAGTCATCTGCGCCAAGCTCGAGTCCCACCAGTTTATCTGCTTCTTCTGAGCGGGCTGTCAACATCAGGATGGGAATATCGGAGTCCTGTCGGATTCTACGACAGATCTCAAGTCCATCCAAACCGGGGAGATTTAAATCTAAAATGACAAAGTCGGGTTTTTCGCTCTGAATAATATTCATAACCCGAATTCCATCCAGAGCGCTGATCACTTCAAACCCGGCTTTTTCCAAATACCCGGTTAAAACACGCACTATTTGTGGTTCATCATCTACAACGAGAATTTTCTTTTTTGATGTAGTCACCATACGTAAAGATTACCCGCCGTTTGTGAAGATTATATGAACATCCTACACATTTTTCCTATACAATTCTATACTATGACAATCTGAGGAAAAATCATTGAAACCTTATTCGGGCTCTTGAATCCAATAAGCAACAATGTATCCTAATAAAAAAGTATGGAGAAACGTATGTCTAAGCGAACTACAAAAAGAGCCCTACAAAAACAAAAAACAAAAATACCTTCATGGGTCTGGCTTATTGGAGGTGTTGCGCTAGTTGCTGTCATCTTCTTTGGATTTTTTATGACTACACCCCGTGGAAATCTGACACCTGTTGTGTCAGTTGAAACAGCCGCCCAAATGCGGGAAGAGGGTGCTTTTATTCTTGATGTTCGTGAACAAAGCGAATGGGATCAATTTCACATACCTGATTCTACATTGTTACCTTTAGGTTCTCTGCGGCAACAACTTGACAGGCTCCCGAAGGATAAAGATATTGTTGTAGTTTGTCGAACAGGGAACCGGAGCGCGGAAGCACGGGATATTTTGCTCAGGGCGGGGTATCTGAACGTGACCAGTATGTCCGGTGGAGTCACGGACTGGCAGAAGAAGGGATTCCCTATCGAGACTGGATCCTAAATTAGTTGGTCTGGCTTTTTTGAGGAGGACTGTTTGTGAAAGCAGTCCTCTTTTTTGTATTTAACTGGATACAATTTCGGTAGAAAGTCTGATTTTGAACCTTTTTGCCTTCTTCCGGTACTTACTTATACACTTGTTTAATATCGGAATGAGGCAACATGATTGTAGGAATTACTAAAGAAAGATGTTCACCACATACGATAGCCAAAATGACCGGTTCAGGGCAGAGAGAATCCATACAAAATGATCTGATATTGATGGATCGAATTGCATCATCGAATAAGATCGCTTTTCATCATCTATATCAGGAGTACGGACAGCGAATGTTCGCTTTTGCTCTTCGCATTACAGGAGATCGTGCTTTGGCAGAAGACGTCATTCAGGATTCGCTTGTTATTGTATGGAATTCCGCAAAAACCTATAAAGGTAAAAACAGATTGCTAACCTGGTTGCTGGGAATTGTTCACCATACTGCTGTCAAATCGCTAAGACATATTTCCTCTCCTATTGATGAAGACATTGAACGACGATTCATTGACAATAGTCCTACACCAGAAGAGCAAGCTCAACGAAATGAGCGATCCCGCGTAATACAAGACTGCATTCAAAAATTGTCACCGGATCATCGGGCTGTGTTGGATCTAGTCTTTTATCAGGGGATGAATCTTGGTGAGATCTCTGAAATTTGTGATTGCCCAATCGGGACAGTAAAAAGCCGACTGAGCTATGCCCGCGCGTATTTAAAAAGCATGCTCATCGGGTTGGAGGATGGTATATGAAACACCAACATTTCGATAAATTACCATTTCTTGTCGCGGGGAATCTTACTGATCAGGAAACCAGTGAGATATTAGAACATTTGAAGAGTTGTCAGGAATGTCAACGAGAAGTGGATTTTTGGCAAGAAATTGGAACGAGTATCAAATCATTTGATAATTCCATCCTGGCTCCCCAAGGTTTAGATATTCGATTAATTACTCAATCTCAAAAACGGCTTTCTCCCCGACGACTTTTTACACGTGCCATTAACTTGCTAAAATCGCAGGCATACCTTATCCGAAAAGATCTTTGGCCGGCATGCGCTCTGGTGATGGCAATTGGAATTATTGCTGTTATTTTGTCGGATCAGTCTGCGATCCTGACATTTCTTGCGCCATTAATTTCCGCAGCTAGCCTGGCTGCTATCTATGGACCGCAAAATGATCCGGCAAGCGAACTGACATTTGCTACTACGACATCACAATGGAAAATACTTCTTGCCCGATTAACACTTGTATCAGGCTATAACATTTTTCTTGCACTGATATCGAGTATTTTTTTGCTGTTCATGATTCCCCAAACCATGCTGGGCGAATTGATTTTTTCCTGGCTTGGCCCGGTGGCCATGTTGTCCGCAATGGCATTAATGCTCTCAATATGGATTGGCACAGGAAATGCGGTTGCGATTTCATTTTTCCTGTGGACAATACAATTTTTTCATACGCCACAATTCTTATTTAGAATGCAGCTTTTCCGTAGGTGGGATGCTTTATTGGATGGATACCGCTTATTCTGGCAAAATCCCGGTTGGCTGTTTCCTATAGCCTGCATTTTTCTGATCGCGGCTTTGTATTCAACCCGTTTGACAGAGATCTCAAATAGCGCTCATTCAGGAAATACCTGGTAAAGGGTTAGGAATAGCAACAGGTGAAACATGAAGCAATTTATCGGCTTATTCAGTCATGAGTTCTGCATGTCCATATGCCGTAAGAGTCTATGGATAGTAAACGGAATTGTTATCGGCCTATTTTTGGTGGCACTTTTGGCTCCTGATCCTGAGGACCAAAGTATGCTGTTTTCCGGAAACTCCCTCTGGCAAGAGGCGGGTGATGCTGTTTATTTATTCAATACGATTCTCCCGCTTGTTTCCGGGATACTTGCGAGTGATCGATTAAAGCGAGATTTTCAAAATGGCATCAAAGAATTACAAAACAGTACACGCTTACCCTTATCCATCTATCTACTTGCAGAATATTTTGGCGTTTTATTTGCGAGTTTGACCCCACTATTTATTTCCATTTTATTCTTGGGATTTTATGGCATTCAAATGGGAAACGATCCGATTGAGATGATCACTGGATTACTCGTGGCTTTCCTTATTATTTCAATGCCTCCCATGGCTTTCGTAAACGCATTCTCATTAGCATGTCCAATAATTATGCCTGTCAGGGTTTACCAGATCCTACTAACAGGATACTGGTTTTGGAAAAATTTTCTCAACCCAGACTTTTTTCCTTCTATCAGCAATACTATTTTGAATTCCAGTGGTATTTACGCATTACACGGTTTCTTTGCTGGAATTATTGGTCGGACAGAAGATCCAATTCACAACGTTTCGGAGGCTTTATTGAATATTTTCCTGCTTTATGCCATAGGATTTTTCGTATTGTTCATTGCTGGAATAGCTTTAAAAAGCGTCAGAATTTTTAAATTTTTAGGAATACCTCAGAATGAAACAGTTTTTTAATATTTTCTTATATGAATTGAAAATGTCTTTACTTCGACGCAGCCTATGGATTTCTTTTGGGTTCATAAGCCTTATTTTTGTTCTTGGCTTAAACACAACATCTGGTGATGGATTGTTAAATCATCTCATTGGTAGAGACATTTTTCTTGAAGCAGCAGAAACAGTGTTTACGATGAATATGTTTACACCTCTTTTGGTAGGAGCTTTGGCAGCAGACAGATTGCAGCGTGATATGGAAATCAATCTTCAAGAATTGCAGACCAGTACAGTTACCGGTTTATGCAAATTCATCATGGCAAAATTCTGGGGTGTTGTATTCTCAATGGTTATTGTAGGGCTTGCTGCATCATTGTTCCATGGATTTGTTTCAATCCTGATTTTGGATTATCCAATGGAATTTCTTTTGGCAGAAATTGTTGTTTTTATCATCATGTTAGGTCCGGCATTTATGTTGATAACCGCATTATCTATGGGCGTCCCAATGGTTTTACCTGTGCGCGTATATCAAATCTTGTTTACAGGTTATTGGGTTTGGGGAAATTTATTGACCAATCGTCTTTTGCCAACCGTTAGTGACACGATCCTAAACGCCAGTGGAATGTTTGCGTTACAAGGCATCTTTGGTTCATCAATATCTCCAGTGGGTGGCCCTCCACATAGCTTTTCGGAAGCTGTAATGAATATTTTCATAATTATCCTAATGACCGGTATTGCGCTGACTGCTACCGCCCGGTTACTTCAAATCAAAAATGCAAATAGGTAATCACTAATCAGGTAGAGCATGAAGAACAAACAATTTTTGTATGTACTAACAACTTTTAAACTTGATCAATTGTACATCCCTGGTGCCTTCCTGGCATTGTTCGTAATTCTCTGTCTTTTCCAATTGGAGCCCGATCATCTTTTCGATATGTCAAGGGCTTATTTAGGCGCAGTGATACCCATGATCGGAGGGATGATGGCCGCCTACGCCTTACTGGATGATCCCATGTTGGAATTGCGATTTGCGACACCGATACGAATGGAGCAATTACTGTATGAAAGGCTCGGTATAGTATTAGTTATTCAGGTTATTTGTGCTGGATTGTTTCAAATTTTCATTTACTGTGTTGGTGGCGATTTATCTGGATTGGGGACAGAATTACAAATTCAACTGGCATGGTTCATACCAACTGTCACATTAATGGCTGTTGGGACGATTTCATCTCTTATTGGAAGGCTCTCAATTATTGGCACGGCAATTACTGGACTGGTTTGGCTTTTCGAATTACTGGCAAGAGGTTGGCTTGCCAATAATTCTGGTAAATACTTACTGGTTTTTATGGGCGCACTGATGTCTGATCATCCGGATCTCGTCGCGAATCAGATGTTTCTAGCCTTCCTATCAATTGTGTTCTTATTCATTTCCTGGAGGCTTCTACGTATTCAGGAAAGATATATTTAACATCCAGCTTTTTTTTACAAAAGGATAATCAAATGATCATCATAAAAAATCTTACGAAAGTCTATCGATCAAGTGGGCGAACTGTTATCGCTTTGAATAACCTGGATATCGAGATTGGATGCGGAATGTTCGGTCTACTTGGTCCAAATGGAGCCGGCAAAACCACGCTTATGCGTATTCTTGCTGGAATTGTCAATGCTTCCAGCGGATCAGTATTTGTCGATGGGAATGATCTTTCTACTGATGATGGAAAGACTGCCGTAAAATCAATTCTTGGGTATCTTCCTCAAGAATTGGGAATGTATACTGAACTTACCGCATTTCAATTTGTCGATTATATGGCGATACTAAAGGGATTGGATGATGCCGGAAACCGAAAAAAACAGGTTGAAAAGGTTATTGAGATGGTTGGGCTTGGTCACGATGCGGGTAGAAAAATTAAAGGCTTTTCTGGAGGGATGAAGCGCCGGGTTGGTATAGCCCAGGCTTTGGTTAATGATCCCGGTTTACTAATTGTGGATGAACCTACAGCGGGATTGGACCCGGAAGAGCGTATTCGTTTCAGAAATCTTCTGGTGAACCTTGCTATTGATCGGACAGTGATTCTTTCAACTCACATTGTTGAAGATATCGGCCAAACCTGTCGTGATCTGGCAGTACTTTCTCATGGAAATCTGCTTTTTCGCGGTAGTCCGACTGATCTTACCCGAAATGCGGAAGGGCATGTCTGGTCATTAACTTCAAGTAATGATGAAAAGCCGGATGGTGGGCTTACTGTAGTATCCATGTTGCATTTGACAGATGGAATTCAATACCGGTTGGTGGGAGAATCGGCTGAAAAACATGGTGATGCACGCACGGTCGCTGCCGGATTAGAGGATGGTTACGTATGGTTGATGAAAAAAACCGGCGAGACAATTAATTAGAGAGGCTCATTGATTTTTTTGAAAAGAAGAAGAGACTAATTCAGTCTCTTCTTTTTTTACGTGTTTTTGATTGATTTGGGAATTCATATATGTTACGCTTTTGTTACTCTTTAGAAACCTGTGGAAAATCAAATAAATGCACGCAAAGCCGCGAAAACTGAGCGAGGCGGGTAAGAGACGATTATCCTATGTGTTAGAAAAGGCGTTGATAGCCAGCTTCCTGGGGCATTTCAGCTTTATTCCTTTATTTCTGTGGCTGGAAATAAAGGAAATGGTTATCTTGAACATTTTCAGCACAAGCTTTCTTCTTATAGCTATCATTTTTACCCGCAAGAAAATTCATGTCCCCGCTTTTATTATTGGCGCGACTGAGATCATTATTCATGCGATTTGTGCAGTGTATTATGTTGGGTGGGACAGTGGATTTCATTACTATCTCATTGTTCTTGTTCCCTTCCTTTTTTTCTGGCCATCCTGGAAGACAAATTTAAAGATATACAGCAGTTTGCTTCTCTTTATTGTGTATGCCTGCCTTTTCTATTTTTCCCTGATAAATCCGCCAATTCATCCAATGCGGAACTGGCAGGTGAATCTAATGACCATCATTAATGTCTTTGTGGCATTTGCCACTTTTGCGGCTGTGGCACTCTATTATCAAGTGACGACAAATGAGGTGGAACAGAAATTACGGGAGGTCAATTCGCGCCTTGATGAAATGGCTCGAACTGATCCATTAACCGAATTGAATAATCGAAGAACCATAGTGGAACGAATAGGCGAGGAAGATAATCAATCTCAAAAAAGTGGCCAGGTATATTCAATAATCATGGCTGATATCGACCATTTTAAGTCTTTCAATGATAAATATGGACATTCTTTTGGTGATCAAGTTTTGGTTAGCATCGCTGACCTTTTAAAGAGTGCCACTCGATCAAAGGATGTTGTCGCCCGATGGGGTGGAGAAGAATTTCTGGTGCTTCTTCCTGACACAGCTGGGGAGGAAGCCAGCGAGGTAGCAGATAGAATGCGCATGGTGATTTCACAGACACCACTATTCCTGGAAGGAAGGGAAATCCATCTTTCTATGACTTTCGGGGTGGCTGAATGCATTTCAAATGGCGGAATACATGAATGTATCGAAAGGGCGGACCAAGCTCTTTATAAAGGAAAAGGGAATGGCAGAAATCAGGTAGTCCTGCACAAATCGCCATTTGAAAGTCCTATGGCTTAATTTTCTCTCACCAACAAAAACCGCGAACATCCAGCGGAATATTCCAATGAAAAACAGCTTGTGGCGTTGCGCATAGATATTAGATATCTTTGTTATCGCACACAATTTGACCGTTTCTTTCGAGTTGAGGGCGATCTTCCAGCCACAGGGTTTGGGGCTGGGTTTGCCCATAGCGAAATCCTTTACGGAAGGTATGGGAGGCTAAGTAGAAATGGTGAGTTAACCAGGTTACTCTTCCGGAGTATTTTTATTGTCCAGACTGCTTGAACCATTACCAACTCGGAAAAAACATTTATTATCTGATCGATTGATAACCTTCAAAAAACAGTGAATTACTGGTATATATGAGGGAATTATTAAAAACGGGTTAATCCAATGGAAATACGGAAAAAGAATAAAGCTTCAGAAATACTTGTCATGAAATTTGGGGGAACTTCAGTTGGATCACCACAAGCTATGGTCACTGTTGCGAATATCGTCGCGGCAGAAAAGGAACGATGGCGAGGGGTAATACCCGTTGTTTCCGCTTTGAATGGTGTTACCAACTTATTGTTGGAAACCGCACAAAAAGCTTCTTCGGGTGATGAGTTTGTAGTTGAAAATGCTACAAAAGAACTTCACAAGCGGCACCGGGAGATGATCGACCAATTATTGTCCTCATCAGAGGATAAAGCCAGGGTCGCGTGGGAAATCAATAAGCTGATTGGTGATTTCTCAAATCTTGTCCATGCGATGTATGTTCTTGGTGAAGCTTCTCCACGCGGTATTGATGCCGTTGGTTCTCTGGGCGAAAGAATGAGCTCTAGAATTCTTGCCGGATTGTTGAATGAAAGAAATGTGCTGGCAGAAGCTGTTGACTCTACCCAGTTGATCGTTACAGATGATTGGTTTACCTCTGCGAACCCTGACGAAGAGGCCACAAAAATCAAAACGCAACAAACCCTTTTACCAATGATCGAAAAGGGAATTGTGCCTGTTGTTACCGGTTTTCTTGGTGCAACTGCTGATGGAATTGTTACCACCCTGGGGCGTGGAGGGAGTGATTTTAGCGCAGCTCTTCTTGGAGCCGTTTTACCAGCCGGGGAAGTTTGGATCTGGACTGATGTGGATGGTGTTATGTCAGCAGACCCACGGCTTGTTCCTGAGGCACGCACAATAGATCGACTTTCTTACAGAGAGGTATCCGAACTCGCTTATTTCGGAGCAAAAGTACTTCATCCCAAGACCATACGACCGGTAATTGAAAATGATATCCCATTACGTGTTTGCAACACGTTTATGCCTGAACATGAAGGTACATGGATAGTTTCGGATTCGTCCTATGTGACGGGGGGCGTGGTTAAAGCGGTTACAGCTATTAAAGATCTTTCATTGGTCACTGTTGAAGGAACCGGTATGCTGGGTGTTCCCGGTGTTGCGGGAAGAACCTTTAACGCTGTGGCCAAAACCGGGACCAGTGTACCGTTGATTTCTCAAGCTTCTTCAGAACAGTCCATTTGTTTCACCGTTCCACTTGATTCAGCGGAAAAAGTTAAAACAGCTCTTGAAAAAACGTTCACCGGCGAACTTCAACGTCGGGATATTGATTGCATAACCATTTCGCCGGCCGTCAGCATTGTCTCGGCTGTAGGTGCGGGGATGCGGTATACACCGGGCGTTGCCGGAAGGATTTTTACTGCTCTTGGAACTGCCGGCGTAAATGTCATAGCTATTGCGCAGGGTTCCTCAGAAGTTTCCATCAGCCTGGTTGTTGATCAGGATTCACTAAAAGAAGCTGTTAAGACACTGCATGATTTGATTCTTTCTGATCAAAGAGGTAATAAATATGAATAAAAAAATACCTGTAGCTGTGCTTGGCGCGAACGGTAGCGTGGGACAACGTTTTGTTCAATTACTTGAAAACCATCCATGGTTTGAAGTGAAGTGTCTGACAGGCTCAGATCGTTCTATTGGGAAAAAATACGAACAAACATGCCATTGGATTCTCCAAGAAAGAATGCCGGATGCGGTGCGGAATTTGGAGATCAGAGAGAATTTCGCTGCGGCAAACGAATGTGCCATTGCATTTTCAGCCATGCCAGCCGACCAGGCCAAAGATGTGGAACCAGAACTGGCAGCTGCCGGAATGGCCGTAGTTAGCAATGCATCCTCTCATCGCCGTGACACGGATGTACCCATATTGCTGCCCGAAGTAAATCCCGATCATACAAGCTTGATCCATATACAGCGAGCAACCAAAAACAGAAAAGGATTCATTGTAACAAATCCTAATTGCACCAGTACTGGAATGACGGTTTCGTTAAAGCCGTTACTGGATTCTTTTGGCATCAAAAAAGTAATTGCTGTTTCTATGCAGGCGCTATCCGGTGCGGGTTACCCGGGGGTCTCATCCATGGATATTCTGGACAATGTGGTTCCCTGTATCAAAGGAGAGGAAGAAAAAGTGGAATGGGAACCGCTGAAGATGCTTGGCAAATTGGATAATGATCACATCCATAACGCGGACTTTCTTGTTTCAGCACATACAAACCGCGTGGCTGTAACAGATGGACATACGGTCTGCGTATCAATTCAATGTGATAAAGAGATCAAACCTCTTGATGCAGTCAATGCCATGAAATCTTACCGATGCCCGGATATCAGTCGTGAACTTCCATCATCTCCAACCCCCGTGATCCGGGTTTTTGAAGAGTTTGACAGACCCCAACCTCGATTGGACCGCAATGAAGGAAATGGAATGACGACTTCCGTTGGCCGGGTAAGAGTGGACGCGATACTCGGATTGAAATATGTTGTGCTCTCACACAACACAATCCGGGGGGCGGCCGGCGGTGCCATTTATAATGCAGAGCTCCTGGTTCAACAAAAATTTGTTGAATAAACAACTATCACTCCTGGGTTTTCACGTTATATCCAGGTATGAGATATAATTCTGCGAGTTTTACCTGCGTTCGAAGCGCAGGACATCTTATCCCGCTCAGGGAGCAACTCCCGGAGGACGAACCCACATGGGACAACGCAATGGTCTTAAATTAATTCTGATTCTAGTATTACTTGCTGCATCAATTTGGATCGACCTTCCCGGTAATCCGGGTATTAAGATCGGTGATTTTGAGCGTAATCTTGAAACCCAGCTTGGACTGGATCTACGTGGCGGTCTACGCGTTCTACTGGAAGCTGATCTTCCTGCTGAGACGGCTGTTTCTTCGACCGAAATGGAAGACGCAAAAACAATTCTTGAGAACCGTGCCAATGGATTGGGAGTAAGCGAGGTTGTTTTCCAGGTTGCCGGAACCAGACGTATAGTGGCTGAATTCCCTGGATTAACCGACACCAGCCAGGTTGTTTCAACATTGAAACAAGTTGGTCAACTGGCATTTGTCCCTATGGGGCAGAATCCTGTTGAAGAAGGTGAAACTGTAAAGATCGACTACACAAAAATCGGTACAAAAATAGGGGAAATTTCGGAAAATGCATTACCAGAAGCATCTGCCGACGGTACTGTGCCTGAAATGATCTATTCTCCTCTCATGTCTGGTGCTGACCTGGATACCGTTACTGTGGGCCGCAGCCAATTGGGACAATACTCAGTAGATTTCACGTTGAAGGAAACAGCCAAAGATATGTTTGGTGAGTACACCAAAAATCATGTCGGTGATTACCTGGCCATTGTGCTTGATGATAAAGTTATCTCGGCTCCCACCATTAATTCAGCCATTACAGAGGGGCAGGGGCAGATCACCGGGAATTTCACACAGGATACCGCGAACGATTTGATGATCCAGTTGAAGTATGGTGCTCTCCCAATTCCGTTCAAGGTAGTACAAAGTCAGGCTGTCGGTGCTACATTGGGACAGGATTCCATTGATAAATCAATCCTGGCCGGTAGTATTGGTTTGATACTCACAATTCTCTTCCTGATTATTTCCTATCGATTACCCGGTGTCATGGCGAGCCTTGCGCTAATTTTTTATGCCATTTTGACATTGGCGATCTATAAATTGATCCCTGTTACGCTGACTTTACCCGGTATTGCCGGTTTTATATTGAGTGTTGGCATGGCGGTAGACGCCAATGTTCTGATCTTTGAGAGAATGAAAGAGGAATTACGCGCGGGCCGGACAGTACGTCAGGCGATCGACCTTGGATGGTCTCATGCATGGTCTTCCATCAAAGACTCCAATGTCACTACATTAATTTCCTCTGTCATCCTGTTCTGGTTCGGCAATGCGTTTGGGGCGAGTCTGGTTAAGGGTTTTGCCGTGACGTTGTTCATTGGTATTTTCCTCAGCCTTTTTTCCGCTATTGTCGTTACACGTGCGCTATTACATTTGACGCTTGACAACCTGAAAATTGCCGACCGCCCCTGGTTATTCGGGGTATAGGAGATCACTAATGAACCTAGTAAAACATCGTTACCTTTATTTTCTCATTTCACTGATCATCATTCTTCCGGGGATGATCGCTCTTGGTGTGTGGGGCTTGCCCCTGTCACATGATTTCACCGGCGGCTCAATGTTGGAAGTTCAATTTGAACAGAATACCGCCCTCGCCCCGGCAGAAATATCAGAAATTTATGAATCAAAAGACATCCTGGATCCCTTTGTACAAACATCCGATAATGACATCCGTATTATTCGTTCAAAAGAAATTGATGAAGAAATGAAGGATGACATTCTGGGTGAATTGAAACAGGTATCAGGTGGCGATGTAACTGTTTTACAGTTTGAAACAGTTGGACCCACCATCGGTAAAGAGATAACCAGCCGGGCCGCTATAACCATCGCACTGGCATCCATCGGAATTTTGCTGTACATCACATGGGCATTTAGAGGAATTCCAAATGCGTTCCGCTATGGTGTGGCGGCGATCATGGCCATGCTACATGATGTGATCGTAATTATAGGCATTGGTTCCATATTGGGTCACTTTATGGGATGGGAAGTGGATACGCTCTATCTGACGGCTCTTTTGACAGTTATTGGGTATTCTGTGAATGACACAGTCGTCATTTTTGACCGTATTCGCGAGAATACTCATATCCATCGCTCTCTTCCATATGAAACCATCGTAAATCATTCGATCGTTCAAACGCTTACCCGGTCATTGAAAACTGCTTTCACTGTTATGGTTACCTTGCTTGCACTGTCGATGTTTGGTGGGGTTTCCATACGTCATTTCTCAATTATTCTTTTCATCGGAATACTCTCAGGAACGTATTCATCCATATTTAACGCCGCAATGATATTGATTGTCTGGCAAAATAAGGAATGGAAGAATTGGTTCAAGAATAAAGGCAATTCGCAAGATACATCTGCGGCATAGTCTCAATTAGAGACCATCTCTCAGGAGATGGTCTCTTTATTATTTTTGGAATGTGATTATTAGGTTAAAATTTGGTTAGAGATGTTTAGAGTTTGATAAGAACTCAAAATAACTATTGCAAAAATACTGAAATCTGATAAACTATGCATAGATGAACATCTGGGTGCCCCCCTCACCCAGGTGTTCATTCATTTTAAGGCAATGGAACCATTTCACATTTAGGGGTTATAGAATCTACAAGAAAACTCATGTTGGATATAACCTCATCAAATCCAAGCGATGTTCTAAAATGCAGTGGTGCAATCATAGACCAGGGGAATTCACCGGGCGCGCGTTCGGCTATAAGAGGAAAGTTGTTACACATGCCTCTAAGAACCTGTCCATATTCCGCCATCGAATAGGACGATAATCCCGATGGGGATGAAAGCTCAACACCTTTAAACCAATTGATAAAAGTCGAAACCGCAGCCTGGTCCAATATGACGAAACCATCAGAGGAAACGCCTGTTGATTGGATTTTGTTCCGAAATTCCGAGGTTGGATAACCATTTCCATCGATCGCGAATTCTTTTAGTAAGGAATACCTTTGGTCATCAATCATGGAGATTGTTACAACAGGAGTAAAACCTAAACTGGGATTATCTCCAGTGATCAAATGAATATACCAAATGGATAACAGATCGGGTTTATCAAGTCCGAGATCTGTAACTTCATATACTGTTATTACCTTATTTCCGGAAGAAAGGGTCTTCCCAAACACGGGTAAAAAATCTCCAGACCGCACTACCAACCCTGTTCCAAGAGCATACCCGAGCCCGATCGTAATTATGAAAATAAGAATAGAAACCCAGAGAACGGGTTTCTTTATTCTTGAGGGATTGGAATTCTTGGATTTCGGATTATAGCCATCAGGCACATGAAAACCTGAATCGGGTGGAGTTATTCGCATGGCAGACCTTTTCACGAAGCAGCAGATAGTATGCTTAAAATCAGGCCAGACAACAAACCAATTACCCCGGCGCCAATACCCCAGAGAAGAGAAGATTCAAAATCTGGCTGATGGACAATTTCATATCCCTTTTTTACGACTAATTGGAAAATCTTCGAATCCGATAGGGCCGGAGTGATCCGGTCCCAAAACAAAATCTCTACTTTATTGAATAGCGCATCCATGCTCTATCTCCTTATCTGGAAGAAGATAACTTAACGATCTTCCCATTGGAATCAACAACTGCGCGTATGGTACGGGGAATTGGCTTCCCATTGGCACCAAATGCTGTTCCGTTAAAAATCAACAAAAATTTTCCTTCACCCTGTTCATTTACCTTCGGTTGTGTGTTTCGTACTTCAGGATGCCGGTTGTACACCTGTTGGCATACTTTCGTTAAAATCGCTTTGTCCATGGGACCGTTCCTTTCACAGGTCTTTAGCGCATTCTCCTGCGGATAAAGGCCGGTACATCGAGATTATTGGATACTCCTGTGTATTCCATCACTTCCATTCGTTCCGGAGCTTCCGTCTCTATCAATTGTGTATCATCTGATTCTGATAGCGGGACAAATGGTGGTTGAGAAGAAAAAACTTCCTGTTTTTTTACAGGTTGAGATGCAATTCCCTGCAGTGTTTGTAAGACTGTTCCTGAGACCGGTGTAGATCCAATACCGGTAATGATCAGAATAACCTGGACGCGATCGTGCATTTGAGGCGCATTGATAATACCTGGAATGATATTCGCGCGCCTGTTCGTCCGTTTCTGCAAATTTTCCATCGCGTCAGCCACTTCAAGGAAGGTAAGATCATTGCCGCCAGTAAAGTTGACAATGATCCCCGTGGCCTGATCCATTGGTACGGAATCGAGCAATGGATGATGAAGCGCACGTTCAACAGCCTGACGGGCTTTTTCTTCACCTTCACCCTGACCAATAGCCAATAGTGCCCCTCCGCCGGATTGGATCATCTGGCGAACATGCGCGAAATCAACATTGATAACACCAGGCTGAAGAACCAATTCGCTTATTCCTTGAATACCCTGGCGGAGAACATCATCTGCAAGGCGGAACGCCATTTCAAGCGGGAGATCATGGGGAGCGATCTGAAGGAGACGGTCATTTGGAACGGTTATAAGTGTGTCTGTGAACTGACGAAGTTTGGCAAGGCCTTCTTTGGCATTAATCTGACGGCGACCAGCTTCAAAAGAAAATGGCAGACTCACTATGGCAACTGTTACCGCGCCCACAGCCTGAGCTACTCTGGCTATGATGCTGGCAGCGCCTGTTCCTGTACCACCGCCCAAACCGGCGGCAATGAAAACCATATCTGCGCCGAACAATGCAGCGTGTATTTCTTTTGCACTTTCTTCCGCGGCGGATTCGCCCACCTGGGGTTTTCCACCGGCACCAAGGCCGCGAGTCAGATTGGGGCCAAGCTGAATTTTTACCGGGGCAAGAGAATTTTTCAGAGCCTGACCATCTGTGTTTGCCGCGATGAAATCAATCCCTTCTATACCAAGTTCGATCATCCGGTTAATGGCATTGCTTCCTCCACCACCTACACCGACAACTTTCAAGACCGGCTTGCGGGATTCGAAGGATGATTGATGCATTTGTTGGCTAATGGCAGTCTCTATCATGTGTCACCTCTCCTGAAGCTGTGTTGCAATACTTGTGCCGTCACCGGAAATGCGCTCGACCTTACTGCCGGAGGCGCGTAATGCTTCCAATTGATCATCAGAGAACGATTGATTATTTCCTATGACGGTAACTCTTTGCGCAAGGGCGGCTTGAGCCAATGAAAAACCAATGGTCGGTCTATATTTCTTTACATAAGGTCTGATGACATCCAGGTGCCAATCTGCGACACCCCATTCGTAGCAGGGTAGTAGAAGGTAATGCTCTATTGGATGAGATTCACTAACAATCCCCTTGGGTGTCATATCAGGAGGCATTTCAGCCCGTAGAGTCTTGATATCAGCTGACTTTGCTTTCAATTCAGTCACAATTTGCCGGGTTGATCCATCCGGCCTGAACCAGGCATCAGGTGCAAATGGACTACTGGAATCATCTGTCAATAACCAGAAATTGGCCGCCAAAACAGAATTGCTTAACGGATCCAATGGCATTGTTGGACTGTCAGGATCAGATACGAGGTTGTTTTGTAATAATTGCAAAATTGCCAGGCATATCTCAAGGTGTTTTTCATCCGTCCAATCTTTATGAACGATGGATGATGGGCGGTGTGGAACACCAACACCAAACAAGATAGATGGGACATTTCTCTGAACGAATTTGGCCGCAGTAGCGGTATACCATTCGTAAGCTCTAAAACCCAATTGGTCCTGTTCACCGGGAGGCGTAAAATACGGACGGGCATCCGTCCAACGCTCCGGTCCACCGGCACCCCAATTAAGTGTTTTATTCTGGGTATGGGCATAGGCTGTTAGAACAAGGTTGTCGAGAAGATCAACACGATTACGGCGGGCAAGAGAGATCAAAGCCAGTGACAGAAACGCGGTATCCCAAAAATTTCCACCCGGTTCAAGGGCAGGAAAAAGCGGCACGATACCACAATCAAGAGCTAATCCGGCCAGAGGAATATAGCGGTCAAGGAAACGTTCCACCAATCCGTTCTGAGCCCATTCTGAACCAGGCCAGGAACATCTGGCATTGGGACGATCAAAAAAGGATATGGCATGGACACCCCACCGCGCGTAGGCTTCCAACAAGGAACGCATATCCACTGTTTCGAGGTGTTTCTCAAGCCCTTTATCAAACTTAACGATTGGTTCAATTCCCGCATCCTTTAATGCGGAAAAAAATGTCTCAGGAATCGCGCGATCAGCTTCGCTGGTAACCACCAACCAGCTGGCGCCTAACGCTTTTATTTCAGGGATCCAGGTTTCAGCGTCTTTGTCTGTGAAGTGTAGTGTGTTGGGAAAATAATGAAACCCCATTCTTGACTGTTTAACTGTAACCAACTCATCAAATGCTTTCATCAGAAGTACCTGTGAAAAAGGATTTTTATATAAACTTGCAAGAATTATGCCGATGACCGGTCAATGAAAAGGTCTGCTATAATTTCAGGCTGTGATTCTTGTAACGGGTGGCACTGGTTTTATCGGACAACATCTCGTACGCCAGCTAGTGGAGCTTGGCTATGATGTGCGGCTATTGTTACGTCCATCTTCCCGTACACCTGGTCTGCCAACCGGTTTACCTGTTCAAGTTGCCGTATCCAGTCTTAATGATCAACGTGGTTTACGGGCAGCTTTGAAAGATATCAATATTGTTATCCACCTTGCCGGTACAGAATCAAGGGGAAACCGGTCTGATCTGGATGGGGTAGATATTGATGGCACACGATCATTGACCATTGCGGCAAAAGAGGCGGGTATTGATCGGTTCGTGTTTCTTAGCCATCTGGGTGCTGATAAGGCGTCCGCTTTTCCAGTTTTTAAAGCCAAGGCTATTGCCGAGAATTTGATCACCCATAGCGGTGTCCCTTCCACAATTTTCCGCTCGGCTGTTGTGTTTGGACCCAATGACCACTTCACAAACGTATTCGCTAAAGTGATTGAGATATCACCCAGTGTGATGCTGATTCCGGGAAATGGAACAAATCTACTTCAGCCGATATGGATAAACGATCTAATAGCCTGTGTCATCATGTCGCTGGAAGACCCGAATTCTGTGGGTAAGGTTTACCAGGTTGGAGGAGGAGAGACTCTCACGTTTCTTTCGATCATTGAATTGATTATGGATAGAATTGACTTACATCGC
This sequence comes from uncultured Leptolinea sp., assembly GCA_964446955.1. Taxonomy (GTDB): domain Bacteria; phylum Chloroflexota; class Anaerolineae; order Anaerolineales; family Anaerolineaceae; genus Leptolinea. The sequence continues at coordinate 828,059 of CAYUQJ010000001.1, read as the reverse complement.
AGAATCGTTCCGGTAATGCCGGGTTATTTGCGAGTTCTTTCTGTCTGGTTTGAACAAAACAAAAGATTTCCGATATCCAATTATTGGATTGATTATCTGGCTGTTGATAGGACTTGCCCTTTGGATTCTGTGTCTCGTAATTTCAACTTAATACCGGCTCGTTTTCATCAATCTCTTGATTATCTTTACCTGGACGATAAGACACTATGACAACGAATGCTTTTTGCGTCCACGCACATTTTTATCAACCTCCACGCGAAGATCCCCTGACAGGAGAAATTCCAAAGGAGGAGGGTGCGTACCCGTATCAAAATTGGAATGAACGGATACATGATCAATGCTATCGACCTAATGCAGAGCTGGGTAATTTTTCACGCATAAGCTTCAATCTGGGTCCGACTGTGCTTAAATGGATGGCTTTGTACGATCCGGAAATTCTGGAGAGTATCATCCGGCAGGAACAGGCCATTTTTAAGATAACAGATTCACCCAATGGAATGGCTCAAGCGTATAACCATACCATCCTTCCACTGGCAACACGAAAAGAAAAGCACACCCAGATTTTTTGGGGAATGCGGGAATTCGAAACCCGATTTGGACACAAAGCGGAGGGTATCTGGCTTCCGGAGGCGGGTGTTGATATGGAAACCCTTTCTGTTGCGGAAGAATGCGGCGTCAAATATGTCATACTTGCTCCCTGGCAAAGCGCGGACCCGCATCGTGATTTGAGCTTGCCAGGTTGGGTAGAACTGGGTAACGGAAGGCGGATTGCTGTTTTCTTTTATAACCAGGCTCTATCAACACGAGTCAGTTTTGATCCGGGTGCAACAAGAAACGCTGATGAATTTCTTGTTAATGCGGTTTTACCGGAGATTTCTTCAAATTCTGCTGGGACGAGAAATAAATACCTGCTTATCGCATCAGATGGCGAATTATATGGTCATCATCAACGATTTCGTGACGAATTCCTCGCACGCCTGACCACCAATGCGTTTAAGGGAAAACCATTGAAATTGATTACACCGGCTTTGTGGCTGCGACAGTTTCCCCCGGACCAGGAGTTTACAATTGTTGAGCGGTCTTCCTGGAGTTGTCATCATGGGATTACACGGTGGTGTGGAGAATGTGGTTGTACTCCTAACAGCAATTGGAAAGCGCCATTGCGTGATTCATTGAATATTGTGGCTGAAATCATTGACCGGTTCTATGAAAAAGCTTTGGATCAATGTGGTTTGGATCCTTATGCTGTGTTGGATGACTATGTAGAAGTCCTGGTGGGCAATATATCACACGAAGATTTCGTTCGGCAGAAGATTTCAAAAATTGTATCTGATGAAGTGTACCGCGCTGTAACACTAATGATGAAAGCTCAATATGAACGACAGCGGATGTTTACATCCTGCGGGTGGTTCTTTGATGACTTTGATCGAATTGAACCCAGGAACAATGTGAAATATGCTGCTCAGGCTATCTGGTTGACTAAGCAGGCTTTTCCTGAAGTGGATATTGAACCGGTTGTCCAGCAATTATGTATGGTGGTCAGTCCACGGACTGGACTTTCCGCAGACAGGGTATTCCTTGATCACTTGAAGGAAGCTCAATCATCCTGGATGGAAATATCATCAAGGACTTGAATCAATTTTTCAACTTGGTAATTGGATTTTGATGCTGCCAATTGCAGATGATCGATGACTTCACGGGCACGAACCATCCGCTCAAGGCGTAATGAGGGATCGGTAGAATCTGGTTCAAAGACAACAGAGGCTAATAAGCAATTGATCAAGTCTTCAAAACCTTCTTTTGAATACCAGACAACACCCTGATACCTGTTGACCTGGAGAATGCTCTGGATATCCATGTTAGTCAGCAAAGATTCCAGGAATCCAACCGGATCATCAATATTGGGGGTGTCCAACCATTTTTGAAGAGTTATCAGGGTACGGATTATTTTAATTGTCCGTACAGCATCCTGTGACGATAATCCCATTCCTGTCACCGCGTCGTGAATATATCGACCAAACTTCCACTCCTCAAAGAGACTAATGCAGTTGTTTTGAAAATCATCAGGATCCACGACTTTGCCAAGCTGGGAGATGAACGCAAAGACGATGGAAGCCAGTCGCAGGTTGGAATCCTCTTGAAGCATCTGTCCAATTTTTTCGCGGATTTCGTAACCGGGGAGCGCCTTACTGACTGGTTTTCGTGACATAACAAGAACCAATTCAAGCAGCCGAACTGACTCTTCGATCATTTCTTCAATGGAAACAGCAGCCGGTTTTAAACTGGTTGCACCGGTTACGAGCTTCTCCATTTTTTGCCTTGCTTCAGTTTTTATCACCATAATTTCGCCGTTCGGTTTTACGATCTGGTCGTTGAGATAACTCAAATATCCCATGTTGATGATTTCACGCACTGGCTGCAATACAGCTTTCAGCAGAATCTCCTGGATGGAATCCTCAATTGAAACGACACCTTCACCATGAAGCATTTCACACAATTGCTGATATGTATGCGACGAATCGTCCACAACCGAACGAAAATTTGAGAAAACCGCGCATGTATATGCCCTCAGGTGAAGGAAAAGCCCACGATTTCTGAGGTCTTCAGATACCCGGATAAATTCCATGCCGCTATTAAGATCTTTGAAGATTATGTAACGTTCAGGACCCGTTTGAAGATTCAAACCATCAACCAGGGTCGTCTGTGTCAGATACCGCTGTCCATCTGCCAAACGCTTCGTATAGGCGCAGGATAGTTTCACCCATCCGAAGGTTTCTGAAAACTTATTATGATAGGCTACCAGAACACGGTCTGTACCCAGACCATTTGTAAACGTGATCACATTTTCATCCACGTGTCCGTGCTCTGTGAAAAAATCGTACAGGTAAAAATCTTCAATACCGGCAAATAGCGCACGTTTTTGGACAATCGGGAAAATCTCCCGTTCATGCCGATCCACAAGATCCTGGTCAGGTTTCTCATCATAGTAAGCGCGCTTGTATTCCATACCATATTTTTCTGTGTATCCCTCAACCTGCCCATGACCGAACATTGGAAGGCCTGGAAGGGTGGTCATAAGCGTACATACTCCAAAATATTTATCGCCTTTTCCAAATTGATCAACGGCTGTGCGCTCGTCGGGGTTGGAAATGAAGTTTACATAGCGGCGAAGGATTTCCGGATCGTATTCCAGGGTGTTCTTAATTAACTGCCTGAATTTTGCGTTTTCTTCATCGCGCAGCATATTCATAAAAGCGCTGTTATACACCCTGTGCATACCCAATGTGCGCACAAAGTAGCCTTCCATCAGCCAGAATGCTTCTGCCAATAATAGCGTGTCGGGAGCTTCTTTTGCGACGCGATCCACAACCTCCCGCCAAAATTCCTGCGGCATGGCTGATAGAAAGTCTTCCCGTGGAAGTCCATGCTCCGCCCGTGAGGGGATATCTCCTCCGGATCCGGGTTCAGGGAACCATAACCGTTGAAAGTGACGGCGGGCCAGAGTCATCGCAGCGTCAAAGCGAATGATCGGGAATTTTCGGGCAACTTCAAGTATTGTTTGAATAACAGCTTCGCGTACTTCAGGATTGAGGTAGTTTAACTGTGCGGTATCGTTCCAGGGCATACTGGTTCCGTCGTTACCATGGTAGATGAAGCGCGTATCGCCATTACGGCGATCAATACGACGGAACACGACAGCAGCGTCAGTGCGGTTGTAATAATGGTCGTCTATCTTGATCTCAATTGAGGAATCGGGGGAAAGGTCTGGACCGTCATAAGTGTAAGAAGGGAAGGGGCTGTACGGAAGGGAGAGAAACCTGTCTGGATTATGAATCACCCAATCGCTATCTATGGCCATATGATTGGGGACCATGTCACTGGCAAGTCGGATCCCTCTTTGCCATGCACGATTGCGAAGGTTCTCATATGCTTCATATCCACCGATCTCATCTGCAATTTCATACCGGGCGAGTGAATACGCTGATGACACGGCGTCCGGATTGCCGCACATTTGTTTAATTCGCGCCGAAGCCGTACTCCGTTCCCATAGACCGATCAACCATAATCCTGTAAATCCCCGCCTGGCCAGAGTATCCAATTCTTCATCTGGAATTTGATCTAATCGGGTTATCGATTTTTCATATTTCTTGCTTAGCTGATCCAACCAGACCAATGTATTCTTCGCGAGGAGAACCAACCTGGGCATCCACTCACGGTCTGCTGAATATTGTTCCTTCTCAGTGTCCAGGGAAGCCAGAGAGTAAACTGGAACCTGTGTTATAGCCGGTCCGGTAAAACCGAGTTTCTCTTCTTCTCTTAATAGGTCGAGACTGCTAAGTAAGCGGTAAAGAAATTTCCCCAATAAGATCCCCCAGCGGGATCTTATGTATTCCAATTGCCCGGGTAAAGAATTGGGAACTGCAATGGCCGGGCTTCTAAACATATCAAGAAGGTTTTGGTTTTCCGGACCAAAATGTGGTTGTGTTTCAAAGAATTGGTATACCTCATTAAGCACATGAGCGTACTTTGTTTCATTTTCCAGATGTTTTTCGTCGAACAATTCCTGAAATGCCCCAACGGCAGCAGGGTTTCGATTGGTAACCCACAATAGAATGATCTCTTCCAGAGTGTTTATTCTATTGGGAACGCCATCGAAACTTTCATTGAGGTACGTTTCGATGGTTAAAAGTTTGTTATAGACGGCTAAGGGAGGAAATTCACTGCAGAATTCTTGAAATAAGTGGTCGATAGTTGCTTTGCCAAATTGAATTTCAAGATGATTAAGAAGTTGTTCCAGAACAAGTTGATTCTTTTGATCACGATAGGTTTTGAAAATGAAGTGAAGGATCTCATCGATCAGACCAAGAGCATTGATCTGGCCGGTCTTTACTGCCTTTTCCGGGAAACGGATCACATCTCGTTTTGAATTCATGCGTTGGGTAAAGACGCGGGCTGCATGAAAATTGGCAAATATTACATTGCCGTTATAGGTGAACAGGTTTTTTTCAAATTGATAACGGTCCCGAGCAGTGCGAGAGATATGAAATTCCATGATTTTCATTCCTTCCCGGTTATGTGGCAATATGATTATTGATTTAATTATATGTAGTTTACTTCGTGTGAGTTTCGATGAATTCGGTTAAACAAACAAAGATTTCCTTTTCTCCTTTTGTTTCAATATTCGAAGTAATTACACCGGATTTGGAAAGAAATTTGATTGTTTGTTGAATCTCTTCAGAAGTCCATCGAAAGATATGCGTAATCTCACGAATGGTAGAACAGCCAACCGACCGAAGATATTGATCTAATAATTTCGCTCGGGCGGAAAATTCAGATATTGTTCTCGATCTTTGAATGGAGTCAAGAAAATTTCGATGAAAAACATCATAAACAAAAGAATAATGCCAGGCCCCATTTTGACTGATCCCACAAAGGAAGATGCGAAATTTGGTTTGAAGGGTTTCAAGGGCTTTGTTAAACCGGCTATCTGAACCCGTTCCTGTCAGATGAGCAGCTCTTCGAAGGGATATGGAATCTAGAGGGCCATCCCGCAATAATATTTCATATACGTTTTTTGCTTCCAAAGAGAGATGCCCGTTGCTGTACTCATCCAAATATTCAATTTCGGGTTCTCCATAATTGGGTGAAAGCGCATAAAAAAATGGAAGATAATCCAGAGAAATCATGCAGTTCTTACGGGCAAGAACGCGGCCGTAAAACCAGACACCTTTTCCCAGAAGTTCATCCTTCCAGCTCCATGTAATGTGCCCCGGGTCATTATGTTCATCTGCCACGGGACGGTCTCCAGCCGTTGCAACCCATAAACTGGGTAACGATAGTTCTTTTATCGGCCAAAAGAAAATAAAACCACGCTGATTGACAAAATGAATGGCGTCATTCTTGTTTTGTAACCGATGTGCCGGGTCTATTCGAAAGGTTAAACGGCGATGGGCCTGTAACTTTTCTCGATCGATTATCGGCATTTACTAATCGTCAGCTTTAAAAATATGGGTGATGATATTCGAGCCACTACCGCCTATGTTTTGTGCCATACCATAGACCGGATGATCCACCTGGGTTTCACCGGCTTCGCCTCGCAATTGTTGTACGACTTCGACGATCTGATACATACCAGTGGCTCCAACTGGATGACCACGGGCTTTCAACCCGCCCCGTGTCGCGATGGGTACCCGTCCTTTCGGGCAGATTTGATTCTCAATGGCTAACCTTGGCGCCTGTCCACGATCTGCAAAACCGCATGCTTCGAGAGAGAGGGCGGCCATAATGGTAAATGCATCATGCAGTTCAAAGACATCTATATCAGCTGGCTTCACAGCTGCCTGTGAGTAGGCTTCTTTGACAGATTTTTCCACGGCAGACAGCCATGTTGCGTCTTTTCGTCCATGGACTGTGATTGAATCTGTTGCCGCTGAAGATGCGACAACTTTTATAACTTTTTGCCCCTTGCGTTTGATCCTATCCATAGGGATCAAGATTGCAGCAGCAGCCCCATCGCCCATTGGTGATGCATCCATAAGATTTATCGGTTCAGCGATCATTGGCGCTTTTTGATAGGCGGATTGGTTTATTGGACTTTGAAAACGGGCATATGGATTGTGCGCGCCATTGGCATGAGCATTAATCGAGAAACCGGCAAAATCATCTTTAGCCCATCCATGTTCATATAAATAACGCTGCATGATCAAAGCATTGATGGCGACAAAAGAAAGCCCCATATCTGCTTCCCAGTCCGCGTCCGCCGCAGTGGCAAGTTGGCTGGTGATCTCATTACCCGGAGAATCGGTCATTTTCTCAACACCAACGGCAATAGCTGAATCAACCGCGCCGGAGGCGACCGCCATGAGAGCCGAGCGGAAAGCTGCCGAGCCGGAACTGCAAGCAGATTCAATATGGGCTGCCTCGGTAAAACGCATTCCCACCCAATCCGCGATATAGCTGCCTAAATGTTGTTGGCGGTTGGCAGAACCTGACATCATGTTGCCGACATAGATGCTTTCCGGGGATTCAATTCCACATTCCTGCATAGCCAGTAACACAGCTTCTCCAGCAATTTCACGAAGAGATTTATCCCAGTGTTCTTCGACCTTTGTTTGTCCTATTCCAATAATTGCGACTTCGCGCATTTTTCCCTCGAATGTTGGCGGTTTTCATGTATTATAAATTGATGTAGTATCAGAATCTATCAGGATTTGTGGAAATGAAAACACCGGGTTGCAACTAACATAACCCGGTGTTCGAGAGAATATTTTTTTATTAGTCTTTTTTGTCAAACATGATGGAAAGAACAAAACTAACAATGCTGATTACAAGCGCACCTATGAGGGCTACCCAGAAGTTCTCAATTTCAAAGGGGATCCCAACAGAAGTGGCTATATTGCTAGTTAAGAGAAGCATTAGCGCATTCGCGATAAATGTGAACAAACCAAGCGTTATGATATAAAAGCCGCAGGTTAGGAACGAAAACAGCGGTTTGATGATGGCATTGACGATCCCAAAGATAAGAGCAAGCAGCAAAAGGGTATCAATTCCGCCGGTAAAGTAAATACCGGGAACGAACATTATGGTTACTGCCAGCGCTACGGCGTTGATCAAAATTCGAATAATGAACGATTTCATTTTTCTCCTCCAAAGATAACCGGATGTTTCCGGTAAATGGCTTTTTCTTATTCAATATTCTATACGGTTTTTCACTAAATTCGTTGCAAGTTTGCACATAATGATAAGAGATGCTATTTTTATTGATACAGATGGAATTAAATCAGGGGTTTTTCTTATGAAAAAGACTAAATTAATCATTGCCGAAATAAACACGTGGGTATGGTTAAATGATCTAGAAAAGAAATATATGAAGCCAGTCAATCTGGGAGAGGTTCCAGAACAAGAATGGGATTTATTGGCTGATATGGGATTTAACGCGGTCTGGCTTATGGGTGTGTGGAAACGTAGTCCGAGTGGAAAGAAGATTAGCCAGGAAAATGTTGACCTTTATGAGGAATACTCCAGATCTCTGCCAGACTGGGTCCCGCAGGATCTTCCTGGATCTCCTTATTGTGTTTTGGATTACTCAGTCGATAATCGATTGGGTGGGATTCAGGGGTTAAGAAAAGCAAGAAAAACCCTGAAATCACGAGGTATAAAACTCTTTCTGGACTTTGTTCCCAACCATGTTTCGATAGATCACAACTGGCTCACAGGGAATCCGGAGTTTTTTGTTCATGGTGATGAAGTGGATTTGGCACGAGCTCCAAGAGAATTTTTTCAAAACTCTACGGGAATTTTCGCAAAAGGACGTGATCCATTCTTCCCGCCCTGGCAGGATGTCGCTCAGTTGAACGCTTTTTCCCTTGAGTATCGAAAGACTGCTTCCCACGTTTTAGAAAAGATAGGGAGTATGTGTGACGGGGTTCGTTGTGATATGGCTATGTTGATGCTTAACAGGGTTTTTTCCTATACCTGGCAATCCAGGGCAGGGATACCGGGTGAAACTGAATTCTGGGATGATGTCATATCGTCTGTACATAAGAAACATCCGGACATGTTATTCATAGCGGAAGTGTACTGGGGTCTGGAATGGGACCTGATGCAAACCGGTTTTGATTATTGTTATGACAAAAGATTATATGACAGGGTCATCCACGAAAGCGCTGATACGATACGACAACACCTGAAATCCGAATTTGGTTTCCAATCAAAATTATTGCGGTTCCTTGAAAATCATGATGAAAACAGATTGTCTGCCTTACTTCCCTTGGACAGGTTATGTGCCGCTACCGTTCTAATAACTACATTACCCGGTGCGCTTCTGTTATATGAAGGCCAGTGGGATGGCCGAAAACAAAGAAACCATGTTTTATTAGGACGAAGGCAAGATGAACCTATTGATAATGAAGTGCGCGAGTTTTACAAAAAGATCATCGAAATAAGCGGAAGAATTCCCGCGAATGGTACCTGGTTTTTGTGTCCGGTATCCACCTGGGTTGACAACCGTACTGGAGAGGATATCATTTCATATTGCTGGGAAGATGGAAATCGGAAGTTTATTATTATTGTTAATTATTCCAATCACGCATCTCAAGGAAGAATAATGGTTCTTTGGGAGAATTTGATAGAATATGAGCTTGAACTTCACGATTTGTTGTCAAATGAAGTTCTTCACCGAAAAGGTGGGGATGTAATCAGGGACGGCTTGTTTGTTAATCTTCCACCCTGGGGTTACCACCTCTTTTACACCGAGCTTTAATAGATAGGAGATGTTATGAAATTTTGGGATATTACAGTTCCTATTTCGAAAGACCTGCCCATCTGGCCCAATGACCCCAAAGCGATAGTTGAACGCGTCAGCCGTATTGAAGATGGTGCCAATGCGAATGTATCGCGCCTGGAAATGGGATGCCACACAGGAACACATGTAGATGCACCTTTCCATTTTCTCATGGAAGGAAAAACGATTGAAACCCTCTCATTGGACGCTCTCGTTGGACCCGTACAAGTCATTCGAATACCGGATGATTTCTCTGTTATCACAAGCGACCTGGTGAATGCCTGTGGAATCAATCCGGGAACAAAAAGAGTGCTGTTTCGAACCTATAATTCAACATTCTGGAAAAAGTACGGCTCACAATTCCGAACGGAGTTCGCCGGCATTGATGAATCGGGTGCGATTGCATTGGTTGAAAAAGGTCTTCAACTTGTGGGGATTGACTATCTTTCAGTTGCCCCATTTAAGAAAAGCCGACCGACTCATGAAGCTTTCCTGAAAGCATCTGTTATTTTGCTGGAAGGAGTTGATCTTTCCGGTGTAGAACCGGGAGATTATGAATTGGTCTGCCTTCCAATAAAAATTGATGGGGCGGATGGGGCACCTGCCAGAGCTATACTTATGAAAGACGATTAACTATCCTTGTTTTACCAAAACAGGAGAATAGAATCGATGGAAAAGTTGTCTGTAACGAAAATCTGTTACAGGCATCACAATATCAATTGCTATTATTTATCATTGGAGTGATCAACTATGATGTTTGCACCCGAAAATAATCCGGATCCCACAAATCCGAAAGAAAAGGTCATCGTACTTGGCTCAGGACCGGCAGGATTATCTGCCGCTTTATACGCTGCAAGGGCAGAATTAAATCCATTGGTAATTAGCGGAATGGATCTGGGAGGGCAGGCTGCCACAACTCATACCATTGAGAATTATCCCGGTTTTCCGGAAGGTGTTGGAGGCTCAGAACTTGGCGAGCTTTTCCAAAAACAGGCAGAACGGTTTGGCGCGCGGGTGGAATTCACAACCGCAACTGCTGTGGATCTGTCCACTTCTCCCTTTAAGGTAACGACTGATCTGATGGAATATAAAACGGACAGTCTGATAATCGCGACTGGGGCCAGTCCTAATCATCTAAATGTCCCCGGAGAAAAGGAATTGACCGGTAAGGGTGTTTCCTACTGCGCTACATGCGACGGGTGGTTTTTCAAAGAGAAAAAGGTAGCCGTTATTGGTGGTGGAGATAGTGCTGTGGAAGAAGCCCTTTTTCTAACCAGATACGCGACATCGGTGACAATTATCCACCGTCGAGATGAACTCCGGGCAGGAGTCATTCTTCAAAAAAGGGCTATGGATAATCCCAAAATATCCTTCAAGTGGAATAGTGTGGTGGAAGAGATTAGAGGAGACAGCAAGGTCACAGCCGTCTTACTTCGTGACACTGTTACCGATCAAACCAGTATTCTGGATGTTGATGGTGTTTTCATATTTATTGGACATACTCCGAATACGCACATATTTAAGGGACAGATTGATTTGGACTCGCTGGGATTTATTAAAACGGATCGTTTTCTCGAAACCAGTGTTCATGGAGTTTACGCGGCGGGTGAGGTGGCGGATTCGCATTTCCGGCAGGTCATTACTTCTGCGGGAATGGGTGCTGCTGCCGCTATTCAAGCAACCCACTATCTGGAGACTCTTTAGCTTAAGTTGGAGTTCCGAATAATGTAAGAATAATGTAAGAAAAAAGAGCGGATATGTCCGCTCTTTTTTTGTGCTTATTTCATCTTCTTATTGAACCGGTTCCGGGGTGGCTTCCGGCGCGCCACCCCACCAGGTAAACACTCTTTCATAACTGGTTGAACCAGATGGAACCCATATAGGGTTACCATCTCTAGTTGTTCCAGTTTGGCGGGAAACTGTAATGGACCAGCGGATAACGTGCGGTGTATTGCCTGCCGGTCGGAAGGTTACCGGTACGATGTACTTGGTATCTGTGGAATAATCGACCAGCTTGCGGTTGGCACCATCTGTGACATCAACAACCGTAACCATGTACGATTCGTTCGGGCGTAATTCGCCGACTGAAGCCCATTGAAGGGTTACGGTTTCGTTCTGGATTGTAAAAGATGTACCATCAGCCGGCAGCAGAAGATTTGGCGCACCATAAGGCGGTGGGGCTGTGGGAGTGGGTGTGGGACCGGCTGTTGGCAGGCGTTCGCACAACGGGATGTTGAGCACCTGTCCCTGATAAACCGTGTCACTGGTAAGCCCATTGAACACCTTGATCGAGTCCATGCTCACCCGGTACGCGTTGGCAATGCCGCTTAATGTATCATTTTCACCAACGGTATAGCTGGCCTTTTCACATGCCATCTCAGTTGCATCTGCTTCGCTTAATGTTGATGTTGGCATTGGGGATGCCGTGGGGGTTGGCTGCGGGATCAATAATTTCTGTCCGATTGAGAGCATGCTGCAATCAGCCGGAAGGTTGTTCAGTGAGATGATGCCCGAAGATGTTGTTAAACCAAACGCGTACGCGATGCTGAGGCAGGTGTCATTTGATTTGACAACGTATTCAACAGGTGGAAGCGGTGTAAAGGTGGGCAGAGGAGTGGGCGTTTCGCTGGGCAATGGTGTTATGGTAGCTGTTGCCGTCAATGTGATTGTGGGCGTTATGGTTGGTTGGGTGACGCGTCCGGTTCCACTCAGGATGGAATAGATCACGCCGGCCCCCAAAGCGAGCAATAGAATGATGACTCCAATGGCCAATGGCAATGAGAGGCGAATTTCCGGTAGACGTGATCCCTGAATAGGTCTGTTTGCTGATTTCGTGTCTGTAAGGGCCAGATTGCGGCCGCAAACCTGACAACGAGTGGCATTCTCGCCAACTTTGGAACCACAGGTCGGACAAATGCGCGAGCTGGATGTTGATTTAGGATTCATACGCAATAGTACCCGTGAGATTTTTTCTAGAAAATCGGATTATACCATAGGCATTTTCACCATTTTTTCTGATATTCGACGGTTCGAGTGCTTGTTACAATAAGGCAGATGACTCTCAGCCTGTATTTTCATATACCTTTTTGTCAGAGTCGGTGTGGTTATTGTGACTTTGTGACGTACGCTGGTTTTGAGCGATTAATACCGGATTATTTACGCGCATTGGCGAAACAGGTAACTCTTTTTGGACAACTGCAGACAGTACATTCGATCTTTTTGGGGGGCGGTACACCTTCTCTTGTACCACCGGAGGTTTACTCCCAATTATTTGATACGATACGCTCCTGTTTCTATGTGCAGTCAGATGCCGAGATCACACTGGAAGCAAACCCGGGAACGGTCAATAAACGATCCTTATCCGGTTATCGTGAGAACGGGTTCAACCGTATCAGTTTTGGCATGCAATCCGCTCGATTGGAAGAATTGAGGTTGTTGGAAAGGAAGCATTCTCTGGAGGATGTGATCCGGGCGGTGAATGACGCGAAGAGTGTGGGGTTCCATAATATCAATCTTGACTTGATATTTGGATTGCCTGGGCAGTCATTAGAAGACTGGGATGTTTCATTACAGGCCGCGTTAAACATTTCACCCGACCACCTATCACTCTATAACTTGATTATTGAAGAAGGCACACCATTGGCCAGACAAATACAAAATGGCGCCATCCCTGAGCCAGATGATGATATTTCAGCCGATCAATATGAGTTATCCTGCGAAATACTGGAAAAGAATGGTTTTGATCATTACGAGATTAGTAATTGGGCCAAAAAGGATGGAAGAAAGGATTTTCGCTGTCTTCATAATTTGCAATACTGGCGGTTACATCCATATCTGGGATTTGGATGCGGTGCAGTAGGCTTTCTTCCCGCCAATATGGGCGGGCATGGAAACACCGGGCAACTGATGGTCAACGAGAGCGGAATCAACCGTTACATCAGGCAGGTGGAATCTGCCCATGCGAACAACAATCTTTCCGGATTTCTAAGACCGGTTTCCGAACAGTATGAAATGGAGACGCTGATGTTCATGGGTTTCCGTCTATTGGAAGAAGGAGTTGACCCCGATGAATTTATGAAACGTTTCGGGGTTGATATCCTGCAAATTTATGGAAAAAAACTGGATTACTTAGTATCCAGGGGATTGATAGAGATTTCACCCGACGGGAACTTTCGGCTTACACGAAACTCCTGGTTTACATCCAACCTTGTTTTTCGTGAATTTGCGGATGAAGCTGAATAAAGTGATTATTTTACAATCACACGCGTACCGCGTCCGCGTTTATCAATGGCATCCACCGGAGTGATGGGGGTGGTCCAGCGGAATAGCCATTTCGCCTCATCTGTTCGCAGGTTTACACACCCATGGCTCATTGGTGTTCCCCAATTTGTGTGCCAGTAAGTTCCATGCGTTGCAACTCCCGTCACCGGTTCAAAGAAGCAACACCACGGTACGCCTGGGAGAATATAGGCATCAAGATCATAGAGAAGCTCCCCACTTCCCATGTGCTTGGACGCCATCTTTACCTGGATATTGAAATCACCGGTTGGAGTGTTGGTCGAGATCCGTCCATCTTCAATTATGTGTGCGTCGGGAAGTCCGGATGATATCTTTGTATCGAGTACAACTTTGTCACCTTCATAGGCGGTGAGTGATTGCCGCATCAGCGAGATCTCGATGCGTTTCAGTTCGGGATTAACATCCGGTGAGATTGGGGATAATTCCTCTGCGGGGATCGGTCTCAAGTGCTCAGCCGGCATATGGTAATCCATATCGATCAGTTCATCATGGACCCTGTACCAAATTCCGCCATCCGGTCCTTCTTCGATTCCGGTTATCCAATGAGTGGAGCCGTAATACAGGCGGTAGACTGTGCGCCAGCCGGTAAATCTGTTGTACAATGAAGCTTCAGTAAACGGAACAGTGACTTCCGCTATCTGGCGGGGTTCCGGAACCTTATCAAGCACCGGATTGAGGCTAAGGTGAACGGTTTGCAGGTGAGCGCTGTGAACATATCCGCGCCAGACCTTATACCAGACCGGATTGTATTCCGGTCCATCATCAGAAACGACGGCTTCGTAAATGTTTATCAGCTCATCACGGAATCGTTGGTAGAGGATCCGGCTCTTGTCTGAAGGGCGGCTGTAAACTGAAACGGATTTGATGGCAACCCTGGCCAGTTCTCCACTATCCAGATCTTCCACCGGACCAAAGTACGGACGGAATGCCAGACTGCTTAAACCCAGGGCTGAAAGTTTGAGAAAGTCTCGACGTGAAAGTTGTGATCTCATGGCGATATTATACCAAAAGTGTCCGAATATATTGTGGATAGTGGCACAGCTTTTGCATCTAATCTACAAACCCGTAATCCAGGAGTAGGTTTGAATGATACTCGGTATTGATGTCAGTCGGTGGCAATCGAAGGTGGATTGGTCATTAATGAAGTCTAATGGCGTTGAATTTGTTTTTATCAAAGCAACGCAGGGTAATTATATGACCGATCAAATGATGGTTAAGCACGTGGAAGGTGCCAGCAAGGCAGGGATGATCGTTGGGCTCTACCATTGGTGTGACCCTACTGTTGACGCCGAGTCCCAGGCACTCTATTTTCTGAACGCGATATCCGGTCTTCCATTCAAAATGCTGTCAGCGGACGTGGAACAACAATGGGGCGATTGGAAGGAATGGAGCAATGGACGTGTAACCAAGATCCTTTCACCCACTGCAATCAGCGAAAATGCCAAAAAGATACTGGAGACCTGGTCTAAACGTACCAAAGCGCCGGCGGTGGTCTACTCACGAGCTTCGTTCATCAATACTTATGCCAAACCAGCCCAGTCCTGGCTGTCGAAATATCCGCTATGGATGGCCCATTATCCGTATAAATCATCAACAGTAAGGACTACCTGGCAGGATTTTCAAACCAACTATAAACCATCCATTGCCGGACCAGCTCTACCGGCCGGATCAAACAAGTGGACGTTCTGGCAGTTCACCGGTGACAAATTCATACTGCCTGGTTGTGAATCCCTTTTGGATGTGAATTATTTCAACGGCGATCTCGCTGCCTTGAAAAAGTTTTGCGGTATTCAAGGTGGAACAGTTCCGGTTGCTCCGGAACCGGATAATTCAACATTAACCGTCGAAGAACGTCTGGCCAGGCTTGAAGCGGAAGCCAAAGCGCACGGTTGGACACTTTAATAAAAAACACAATTTCTTTGCCGCCGTATAAAACGGCGGCTTTTTGATTAACTATAATGATTACGCATAAGCCTAACTCTATGGAGAAATGCAATGGGAAAGTATGATGGGTTAAATGCTTTTACAAATCCAACCCGAATGGTTATCTATTTCCTTGCCGGTATTCTTTTCCTTGTAATGGGAGTTCAGGTTCTTGTCCCGGAAACACAAATTCCGATTGTTGGGATTATTATCGCGGCAATGACAATGGTGGATTTCATCTCTCACGAGATGGGGCATGTAGTTTTTTCATTTTTCGGTGAATTTATCACCGTACTTGGTGGCACATTGGGCCAATTGTTTATCCCTGTTGTGTGCCTGCTGTTGTCCATCCACCGCCGGCAATGGTTCTATATCTCATTATTCAGTTTTTGGGTCGGCCAAAGCCTTCTACAGGTGAGCACATATATAAGGGATGCTCGTTCGCAGCAATTGGAGCTCTTTTCTCCGGGTACCATCCTGGGCGGATCCGAACCCCTGCATGACTGGCATTATCTTCTCGATACGACGGGTTTGCTATGGGCAGACCAGATATTGGGGGGAATGGTATTTGTTTTGGGATTGATGTTGATGTTCGGCGCAGCTATGTTCTTGTTCAGCATTGCGGTCAATCTCTTTCAGAGAAACAGCAACAATTAACCGATCCATTCATATTCTTATTTCCCATACATATATGAAATTACGCGGCTATCAAATGGCTAATCCAGTCTATTTGTAATGAACTAAGATGGGAATAGAAAAAACAAGAACCGGCAGTTTATATGGAATCAAACGATCCAGTAGTAATTGACCCAGCCAGTAAAGTATGTGACCTGAAGGGCGAAAAATATAAATCGAACTGTGTCATACACTTCTGGTTTTTCCAGTTTTGTTGCCGCATAAACGTACACCGGGAATACAAGCAACAGATAGCGGGAGACTGATACCAATAATCCACTGGCTACTGGAAGCACGCTCAGGCTTAGTGCGAGCAATCCGAATGATTTTACTGGCCATTTCACGAGTATAGCCAGGCTTATCGCGACGAATATCAGGGTTAACACAAGGTCAATCTTGTACACATCCAGATAGGGTGAAGCCAGATTTTCGCGCAGGTTTTCGAGGATGGTTGTATTGGCCCGACCCCAGGCGGTCATGGCGGTAAAGGGAGCCAGTGGTTCACCGGTCATGTTGTAAAGGTAAACCAGATGAAGAATCAATCCCACCGGGGCCATAATTTGCCAAACCAGACCACTGTCAAGTTTGCGGATATTCCATTTTCTTTTTTCCAGATAAAGGAGCAGGAATATTCCCCAGACCACCAATCCCTGCGCGCGGGCTAACAGGAGTAAGAATGAGATGAACGCAACAGATTTCCACCTGCTGTTTAAGGCGAATCGCGTCCCGGTTATAAGCAAAAGGAGAAATAAGCTCTCAGTGTAGAAACTCGAAAAGATGAAACTGGTTGGAAAGAAAATCAACAACCCGATTGTCCGACCGGCAGCGATTTCACTGAAACCGAGATCTATTGTGATGAGACGGAACAATAACACGCCTGCAGCTACGAAGAACAGGTTGGATAACAATACACCAAACGCTACATAGAAACCATCTGGCAGGTGAATACCCAGCCATCCGAAGCTTTTGACCAGGTACGGATACAGTGGAAAAAATGCGATATTACTGTAAACCGTACGTATATCACTGGAAGGCGAGTAACCACGGGTTATTATGGAAAAATATGCCGCGGAATCCCAACGGGCAAAAATATCGATGGGAAAAATCCGTGTCAGAAAGAAACCACGATCGACGTATTTTTGATAGGTCGGATTGGCCAGATAGTTTCCCGAAGCATAAAAAGAGATCAGCAGTAGTCCAAGACGGGTGGACAAAAATGGAAACAGGATATATTGCAGAAACCAGTTCGATGTCAGGAAGGAAGTACGCGTTCGGTCAATGAGATTTCTCATGAAGTAATTTTATGCGAATTCCCATTCTCTGTCAGGTGAATATGCTGATGTATAGAAAAACATGTGCGCAGTAGAACAAACACTGCCTCTTGGGTGTACTATAATCAATAAAACCCATCAAATAAAATGCGTATAGCCCTTATCTGGAGATGATATGCAGAATTCGATGTTGACAACCCGGCAGTCCCAGCTCTTGCATGATGAGAAAGAGGCACTATCGAATATTCTCCGCAAGTTGGTGGCGTTGGATGTAAAAAAAGAATCACTGGATAAATTACAAAATTCCATCATTCAGCTTGATGAACTTTTTCTGCTGGTAGTGGTAGGTGAATTTAATGCCGGGAAGAGCGCGTTGATTAATGCCATGCTGCGGGAAAGAATACTGCCGGAAGGTGTAACACCGACTACATCCCGTGTCACACTGGTAAAGTGGGGTGAGGAAGTATCCACGCAGATCGTAGATGAAGGATTTGTTATTATCACACATCCGTTGGAATTGTTAAAACAGGTTAATATTGTCGATTCCCCGGGAACAAATGCCATCATTCAACAGCATGAACGCCTGACCAATGAATTTGTTCCGCGAAGCGATGTTGTGCTGTTTACTACATCCGCTGACCGGCCCTTGACCGAAAGCGAGCACCGGTTTCTGCAAAAAATCCTGGCATGGGGGAAGAAGGTTGTATTCGTACTGAATAAAACAGATATCTTTGAGGATGAATCCGCCCTCAATGAGGCAGTCAGGTATGTGACAGATCACGCGGCTTCCGTTTTAAGCGAGGTACCAATTTTGTTTCCAGTTTCCGCGCGTCTGGCACAACGATCCCTCGCAGAAGAAGATGAAGAATCACAGAAAAACCTTTTTTCGAAAAGCCGGTTGGGTGAATTGGAGGAATACATCCGATCAACGCTGGATGATATGGACAAGCTTCGCTTGAAATTCAACAATCCCCTGGGAGTGGCGGGGAAGATCATTCAGCAATTGGATGAAAGTGTTTCGGCCCAACAGCAGGAAATCAAAGATGATATCGTTACTGTAAAAGACCTTGAAACGGCAGTTTCCGGTTACCGGAAAGAACTGGAACAGGAATTGACTCCCCGGCTGGCGGAGATCGAGAATATCCTTCATAAACTGGAATTCAGGGGCATGGATTTTTTTGACCGCACATTCCGCCTGACAAATATTCACCATCTGGCAAGGGGCGAAAGAATACGGGCCGCATTTGAGAAAGAGGTGGTGACCGATCTCTCGGATCAGATTGATACTCAGGTGAAAGCATTGATCGAGTGGTTGATCGATAAGGACCTGCGCGAATGGCAACAGGTGATGGGTTTTCTGCAGAGACGGAACGCTGCCAATGTGAACCGGGTGGTCGGTGGAACATCATCCCCGGCACAGAGCCGGCGACAGGAGCTTTTTGAAAAAGTGGGCAAGAGCGTTAAGTCCATTGTCGATTTGTATGATCAGAAGAGGGAGGCCAGGGAACTGGCTGCGAACGTCGAATCGGCTGTGGCGCAAACAGCCTTGTTCGAAGCCGGTGCTGTTGGTTTGGGCGCGCTTGTCGCTACGGCAGTTCTTTCCTCCTCATTCGATGTAACCGGTATTCTGGCGGCTGGAACTCTGGCTGTGGTTGGCCTGTTCGTTATCCCATATAAGAGAAAACAGGCAAAAGAACGTTTTGCTGAAAAGATTGCCAGTTTGAGGAAAAATCTAAACGAAGCTTTGAAAGCGGCTTTCAATAAAGAGACCGGAAATGCCATATCCCGCATGAACGAGAATATTTTGCCGTATGTGAATTTTGTGCAAACTGAAAAGGACAGGATAGACGGCCTGCGAAATACGGTGGAAGAAGTGTCAAAGGAACTGGCGGTTATCCGTGCCAGGGTGGCAGATGAATTGAAATAAAGGTTGTTACCCCTCGACAGGTTCGGGCCGCGGATGGAATGAGTTGTCAGCCCTCGACAGGCTCGGGCTGCGGATGGAAAGTGTTGTCAGCCCTGGACAGGTTTGGGGATTGGATGGAATGTGTTGTTTGCCCTCGAAAAGCGTAGGCAACTGATCAAAAAAAAACAACCATTTAGGTTGTTTTTTTTGATCAGTATAAAAATCTATGGACAGGTAACGTTTTATTGATGAAGTCTCAGGGCAGACTGATAAAGCTTTCCCAGTTTGTACCGACAATCACCGTGATATCACCCTGCGTGTCCTGGCTATCCTGGTTAAAAACGTTGGTCGTGGGGATATTCATCATCTGGGACAGGAATTGGATGGTTGCCGGTTTCCCACTGTGATCGATCAGAGTGATGCCGGTATATTCACGATCCGCGTTACCAGTTCCCACTACTTGAAAGCCGGATCCTTCCAGATATTCTTTAAAACGGCCCGCGAGCCCTTCAGTCAGGGTTCCATTCAAAACCACAATTCCGGCCTTCTCGGCCGCCATCAACTGACCTGGATCATTGGCGGGCGGGGCGGCAGGCCCCACGACGGCTGGCTCCGGATTGCTGTTCGAATTGGCCGCGGACGGTTTTTGCTGGGCAGCCTGAACAATGGCTTCAGGCTGTGTGGAACTTCTCTTGCCAAAGATCATGTCGCGTTTTTGCATGATCCTGTCAGTATACGGGAGTAATATGGATTGTCCGTCATACGAAATAGTGAGTTCTGTGTCATCCGTCCCAATTACTACTTGCTGGATATTCTCTCTGGGGACTTTTGTGGCGGCAAGAGCGATTTTCACTACCTGGGATAGGGTCATGTTCGTTCTTAAACCGGATGCCAGGTCTGAGTAGATCTGGGGTGATTTCGCGATAAGACCGGGCAGCATATTCAGCGTCATGATCTGGTTCCGGACGGCCATTATCACTTCCTGCTGGCGTTGCGACCGATCAATATCCCCATTGCCTGTACTGCGCTGCCGAGCGTAGGCCAATGCTTCCGCGCCTGACAGGGTTTGGGTTCCAACTTCGAGCGTTTTTGTATTACCAGGGCCGAGCGGATCAATGGTGATCTCTTCGCGTATTTTGATATCCAGACCACCGAGATGGTCAATAAATTTTTCGAAGGCTGAAAAATCAATCTGCGCGTAGAAATCAATGTGGACGCCCATAAACTGTTCCACGGTTTGAACGGCCAGACCAGGACCTCCACCGGGCAAGTTATACGACTCGCCGAGAAAATAGGCTGTATTGATCTTGGCTTCGCCGTTGCCCGGGATAGCCACCCAGAGATCGCGCGGAATGGAGATCATTCCAGCTGTGTTGCTTTTAGGATCATAGGTGACGAGCATCATACTGTCGGTACGTGATGCCCCATTGCCGGCTTCCCAATCCCGGTAATCCAGACCCATAAGCAGGGCGGTCACGCGGTTGGAGCCGTTCCAATCGGATGGCAAGAGGCCGTCTGAACCCTGCAGGGGTTGATTGGCTTTGTCTCCAGAGGGAATCTGGATATCGCCGGGGGAGGCAGCCTCGTTACTGGCAGCTGCAGTCTCGTTTCCGGGGAATAGATCAGATACAATTCCGCGGCCAATATTCACAACGACAATGACTGTTACGGTGATCAATGCCAGGAAGGCCAGGATCATCAGATAGATAAGGTTGTTTTGTTTTTTCCGTCTTCTGGGGCGGGTGTAACGATTCGAATTGTTTTGCATAGTGATTGGGTACCCTCGAATATGATACGTAATGGTTGCAAGAAAGATACCCGGTAAAAACGATCGGGTTTAAAATTAAACACATAGAGATCGGTTTGCCTCTCTCTTTTAGGAAGTGAGGTGACTCAGATGTGGAGGTGTTATGTAACTGTTTTTTTCCAGGGAATTCGAGGAAAAACCAACTCAACTTTGTAATCCCAAATACCCAGGGTTTTGCATAGAATTCTTAATCCGAAAAACCTAAGAATCGCATTATGCGCATTATATTTTGGAATATCCAAAGTGGTTCATGCGAATATGATCCGTAAAAAATGGTTATAAAAGGAGGAATTTTATTTTTCATGATTGCGTTCATCTATTCTTATTTAATCTGATGAACCGCTGTAAAAAAATGGTTTCATGATAGTTATCAACGTAGGGGGGGTAAGACCAATCGCTCTTGTATTCTGAGTATTTTAATTCTTATTTTGAAGTTGAAAATCAGTATTTATCCATTTTTCAAAATGTCGGAAAACATTGAAGATTAATGGCGTGGATACTCCCGATCTTGCATACAGTTCGTGATGGGTTAGCCTCAATTATGGAATCGATCAAACTGCTGGTATCAGGCTGCGGTATGTTGAGTTCAGGGTAAGTTTGTTTCAGTGTTTCCACATACCAGCCATACGGTAAAAGTCCATTTGCGACAACAGAAATATCATTCCGCATTTTCAAACCAAAATGAAAATACCACAGTGAAAAAGTAGCTTCGTCATTTTCGGTGATAACTATCGCGTTTTGAGGCAAAGTGTTCAGGATTGTCTGCCCGAATATTTCGGCACGCTGGTCTTGCGATGCGTCCACTTTGGGCATCGTATGAATAAGATGGTATCCAATAGCGATAAAGAGAAGAAAAATTGTGGCAATAAATCCGAACTTCCAATGGGTAACAATGGATTGTGTTATCTCTTGAAAGCCAAATCCTATCCAGATGCAAAACGCCATTACTGATGGGATCAGGTAAACATAAGAATCAAATGACCCATAGATTATTGAAAAAAAGGCATACACAAAAAATACCCAAAAGAGCGGAAGGATTGTTTTTATCTGTCTCCACGCGCCAAAAAGAAAAAACAGTCCTACTATCAGCCCGGCAATGCTGAATTGTTCCATCAAAATACCAATCAAACCTCGGAGGCGGTCTATGGAAAATATGAGAGTGAAATTGGATTGGTATATCTCTCCGGATATCAGGCTAATCAATGCTTTTAGTGTTACCGGATTTCCCCAGTTTATGGGTGGTTTCCCGGATGCCCATAATGGGAGAAGTAAGTATATCGAGCTGCCGGTTATTAATCCGAACAAGCGTTTGGGAATGTGTCTGAGTAGTTCAGGAAAAATCGACTTACCGTTCCAAAAAAGTAGCGGGACCATGAATAGGGATGTCAATTGGTTCCCTAGCGATAGTCCCATAACCAGACCACGTGAATAATCATGGGTTCGGAATTTGCTGCCCGAAAAGGTTTGATAGAGGATCACAACTGTGAATAAAGCCTGCAGGGCATATACCTCTGTAATTACTGCCTGGGACCAGGCCAATGGTGAAATCCCAAACGTTAAAGAGGTCACCCATGCGGACAAATTGGAGAAAGGGCTTTCTTCAAATAAATGCCGGCAAGTAAAAAACAATATCAGAACAGCCAATATCATGCAAATGGCAGATAGTAAATTCGTTCGGAATGCCAGACTGCCCAGTGGAATTTGCTGGAAGATCCAGGCCAGTGTGAGGTAAGTAGGGTATCCACTGGGATGAGCAACTCCATGAACTGCAGCGGCGGTAATCAAATCACCGCCATCTGTCCCGCCGTTTGCCCAACTCAGTCCAGTGGCAATGGTTTTTCCATACACTGCAGCGAGGATAATAAAAAGACTAATTGGATATATCAAAACCGCCCGGGAAGAGTTGGAACTTCCCTGGCGGTTTCCCTTCAAGAACTGAAGGATGCTGTTTTTATTGGCCCAGAAGGGCATATTGCCCGCCGGATTTGCCTGTACCACAAATGAGATTGGGATTGCCAAACGTAGTGGTTGTTTGAATGGCAAGCCATTTCATAGTATTGGTGTCCCAAAAATGGAAAACGACATTTTTTTCTTCCATATCAGGAGTCTGAGGGACACAAATACGAACGGTAGAAATTGAGCCATTGGTTATTTTAACATCAAGAGCCTGGTCAAGCATGAAAGCCCACCCATCCGGTGGCGTACCAAGCAATGTTGCCGGATCGTCCAATTTCTCGACAGTCATTGTTCCATCAGAAGAAGCATTTGCTTCCACCGAGAGAGTGCCGGTTCCAAAGTTTATAGTTTCTGTCAATAAAGCAGTGAACTCGTTTTCCAGGAAGGGGACCGTACCCACTCGATCGGGGGCAGCCCACACACTGACTGCTGCTATGGATAAAAGAATCACCAGCAGAATCGCAAAAAAAAGTCGGGTTTGTTTTTTCATATGGGAACACTCCTCATTATTGCCAATGGACTATGATTATTTATAACAATTACCTGTGTTGGATCCAAGAGGTATGACTTCGGATTTTGTTCGGATTTTCCACAACCAACTTTCAACTAATAAAGAAAACGTGAATTGTCAGGGTGCTAAAATTAATACAAGGTTTCAAATTGCAAAGACTCAATTTATTGCCGGAGAGAAGAAATAATGGAACCGGATAGCCATGTAGCATTGTTAAAAGAAATACTTGATAATCTGGCGAGGCCCGAAAAATTAGATAATCATCCATGGGTGCATAAATGTTTTGTCGAGGAAGCTCAAAACAGGAATCTGACTACCTCTGAGCAATCACCAGGAAAGCAACTGGTTGAAGCTGTAGCCTGGATTTTTGAGAAACTCCAACCTCCCATGCCTCCGCGAAAAGGATTACGGTTGGATACCCGCTGGGGAGAATATGGATTGCTGGCAGCTTTATATTTTGCTCCTTATAAATTTGGAATTCCCAAACCGTCAACATTTCGCGAAGCCTGGCAGGGGATCGATCAGGCAATTTTGTTGTTTGTTTTCGGTCAAAATTATGAAGCAAAAGTTGAGGAAAAAAAGAGATATCAACTGGTGGGAGGCGAAAACGAGATTGCTGCAAATAGCACCATAAGCGATTGGCACCGGAAAGGGTTGGACCATTTAGCGGGAGTGCTTCTGCATTATGAAAACACGCTTGTGAGTAATTCGATCGATTCAAAACGATCACGGCCAACGAAAGCGAAACAGGACAAAGTCAAATTCAATCGGATAAAAAGAACCATAGAAATGATTTTTGCCTGGTCCTGTCTTTTATCCCTGGTTGGTTTTTGCGTATGGCTCGGGTACAAAGGATGGCTGGTTAACCAACGGATCCAGTCTATAAGGCAGAACAGTCAGGTGTTACTTGAAAATAATGAGTCATTCACAGTTCTGAAAAATGTAGAAGAAACTGGACTTGCAATATTACTATTGCAGCAAGACCTTAAGGCACTACAAAACGAGAACGGTTTTTTCTTAAATGCCACCCAATATTTGGGATGGCTTCCGAAATATGGAGGCGACATCTCCCAGGCTTCCATGTTGCTAGAAATGGGCATCCAATTGACCACAGCTGGAAATGAGGTTTATCAGGTGGTAAGCCCTTCCTTTTCTACGTCAAACGAGATTGGAGGTTCACCCGTAATAATTGACCTGATGGAAAGTTTGAATGATGGTGGTTCGCGATTGGTCGCTGCACAGGCATCCCTTGCTACCGCCCGTGCAATAAGGCAAATGATCCAAATTGATCGGCTTTCACCAAAGGTCAGATCGCTACTGGTTGGAAAAATTGATCCACTATTGCTGACCATGCAAAACGTTTTTCCATTGGATGATTTGTTGGAAATGGCGCGGTTGGCTCCACGGTTATTGGGGTCGGTTGGCAATGGCCCCCAGTCCTACCTGGTAATGATTCAGAATGAAGATGAATTGCGGGCCACCGGTGGCTTCCTTTCAGCAGTAGGCGTGATGGTATTTGAAAATGGTAAGCTGACAAGCCTGTCTTTTGAAAGCTCTGAATTGGTCGATGATTTTTCAAAGCCATATCCCAAAGCCCCATGGCAGCTTGATGAATACATGATGGCCGAGATGTTACTACTACGGGATGCCAACTGGTTTACTGATTTCCCCACTTCGGTGGCATGGGTACGTTTTTTATATGCCTACACCCGCCCCGGGGCACTTCAGGGAGTGATTGCGCTTGATCAGCATGTTATCGTTGAATTATTACGTCAGGTAGGACCACTTCAAGTTGAAGGGGAAACGGAATTGATCACCGCAGAAAACGTCATTCAATTCATGCGAACATCAAAGGAACAAAAGCCACCAGCAGGAATTTCTTCTGAAAATTGGAACAGAAAGCAGTTCATAAATAGAATGGCTGAGCCATTAGCGGATAAATTGATGAACAGCAGTTCCCAGATTTGGCAGGCTGTTAGCCTGGCAATGGTGCGGTTGCTCAATGAAAAACACATGCTTATATTCTTTGACGATCCCGAAATGAAGGATTTGCTTGCCCGAAGCGGATGGGATGGTGCAATTCGTCATAATCAGGGTGGTGACTTTTTAATGACTGTAGATAGTAATATCGGATTTAACAAAACATATGCGGTTATGGATGTATCTCAGGAATATAAAATTGATTTGTCTGACATGGAAAATCCAAAGTCGGAATTCACTATCCATCACACAAATAAATCTTCAATAACGGTTGATTGTTTACAGTCGCCTCGTCCAACCATAGAAACTCTCCCCGAAAGAGATTATCGAATCAATGGATGTTTCTGGTCATATTTACGAATTTATACCCCACTGGGTTCAATGATGGTTTCTTCCACCCCTCATGAGATAAAAGCTCCGTGGCCTCTGCGGGGACTGGACATCCCGGCCAGAACCGACACACTCGATGAAAAAATTTCTGGTGTCCAAGCCTATGGCACATTACTTGTTGTTCCAACAGGACAGTCTTTGGATACCAGTTTTTTATATAGTTTGCCTGCTGATGTCGTAAGCCGAAATACTGATATTGAAAGCTGGACTTACAGGTTGAAAGTTCAAAAGCAGCCAGGAACAAAAGCGATTCCTTTGACATTTCGAATTTCCCTGCCTTCAGGGATGAAAGTCATTAACCCCATGGAGGGTCTTAAGGAGTCTTCAGATGGATGGATGCTGATGACTGATCTAGAGTGTGATAGAGAAATTAAGGTGGAATATGCAAAAGCAAATTAAAGATTATCGAGATCTTTTTATTGCAGTTTATGAAAAATGCTGAGTTATTAGTTTATTATTCCAAATTCAAGCATTTGCTCTTCCCCTTATCATTTCAAAGGGGGTAAGGATAATAATCTTAAGGTCCAACCAAAAATTCATAGTCTGTATGTAGGTCAAATCGATGTGTACCATTTCATCGAATGGAACAGTGTTATGTTTTGTTACCTGCCAGAGACCGGTTATTCCAGGGAGAACAGATTGACGTTGCTTGTGCCACTTAGCATAAATATCATATTCATATGGCATAGGTGGTCGGGGACCAACGATCGACATATCACCTTTTAGAACATTGAACAGCTGTGGCAGTTCGTCAATACTATACTTTCGCAAGTATTTCCCAAGTCCCGTAATGCGTGGATCTCCAAGGAATTTTAAATTATCTTTCCCCAAATCTTTTGGCTTTATGTTTTCCTTGATAAGTTTTTGAACATACTCACGATGTAAATCCGGATTATTCGTTATCTGCATAGAACGAAATTTGTAAAGAATGAAAGGAATTCCATCCTTGCCGATTCGTTTTTGGCGATAAATGATTGGACCTGGAGAAGAGATAATAATACCAATGCTAACGGCCAACATGAGAGGCCCAAACAAAAATATCAGGATGAGTGCCAGGAAAGTGTCAAAAATGTGTTTGAAAAATATATACTGGTTTGCCTGCAAATAATAGCTCGATTTTATTTCGGATTCCAATGTATACCTTTCTAAAATCCAAATAGATCAATTTCTATGACATTTATATTAATATACGGGTTAAGGGAAAAAACTACCATTAGTAAAATGTAAAAATCTTGTGAATTTTTCTCTGACCGTAATTCCACAAAAACCAGCAGATATGAAAATAGATCCAATACCCAAAACCAAGAAGATTGGTATTTACAAAAAAAACCGCTACGAATAAAAAAAGAGACTATTCCGGAAAAATCAGAAATTGAATCATTCCAGTAAATAGTCTGTTATTTTTGCAACTATTTGTGGCTCCTGAATAAAACCAAGTTTTTTTTTCTTTTTTTCTATTCTAATCTTTTCAATATCTTTTTTTTCACCAACGTGGATCATACGGCCTTTTTTTATGAGGTAATCATCCACGGCTCCAATCTTCCCCCCGAAAACAGTATATGTTGGAGTCCCTAGAACTGCTGCTTCTCTGTTCATAGTTCCACCGCCACTTATTACTAAATCGGCAGTGTAAAGTAAATTCGGCCCATTCATTGTTTTGTCTGGGACGATCAATCCTGGTAAACCGAGCTTGTTGGCCCATTCACCTTGAGAAAAGACCCTTGGCAGAAAAAAGATTTCGGTGTTTTTCTGTTCAGATAAATATCTCATCACAGATTCAAAAATCGGATTTTCAAAACGGTGATAAAGTGTCCAGGGTGCCGGAGGGCGAACTACGATTATGATTTTATTCAAATCGATTTTTTGGTCATGTGGAAATTTTGAATCCGGTTTGAAATCAGCCAGATAAACCTCCTCTTTTATACCCGGGAACTTTTTGACCTTTTTTTGTGCGCCGTATTTAATCAGCATCTCGTCGGGAAATGGATCTGGAACGATAACCCGTTTGGCAAGACGAAAGCAAAGGTGGTTCAAAGGCTGGTATTCATAATCCATAAGGGTTACAAAGGGAATGTGCAATAAAGTAGTTGCAAGTGCCTGTGTGTATGAATTATGGCTAAATGCCAGATCCATTTTAGGTTGTGTTTTAACCCACTGACATAATTTGTATGTGCGGTCAAGGTTCTTTAAAACCATCCCCGACCATTTATTACCGCCATGATGTCCAATCAATGTATGTGGGATATTGTATTCTTCTGCAAGGGAAGAGGTTTGTGCATAGTCTCGAGATGTGATGTACAAACTGTGTCCTCGCCGCCGTAATTCTTCCAAAATTGGGCGGGAAAAAAGAACCTGGGGGGAGTTTACTAGATCAAGCCAGATATTCAATGTGGTGTTTCCGTTTCTATTGATTCTTTTACGAATTCAACCTCTTGCGAAAAAAATTCTTTATCCGGTTATATTGAAATTTCCGAATAAACGATTCCAGTTCTGGTGTCACAGCCCTGGGTGATTTTTTTATTAAATCAGAGAGAAAACCAGCCAGAAAACCAAATGTTGTAAGGATATATGGTTTGATTTGAATTCCATAGGTTATTGATCGGCAAAATCCTAAAAACAAATCATATCCGTGTTTGTAGTATTGTTTTCCGGCAGAGTATGAAGAAATTAAGCCTCGATTAATAATAGTTGACCTTTTACGGTGATGCTGTACTTCCAAATCCAATATTCGCACTTTCCAACCCAGTGACATCGCTTTCATTTCATCTATGCCGTCCCATAATAAAGTCATCGGGATGCCACCGATATGATCAAAACAGCTTTTTCTGTATGCTTTGATCGCCCCACGTAGATGATAGTCTGCGGAGATTGCTTTTTCCCATTTTCCGGCTGAAAATTCGGTTAAAAATCCTCCACACATGCCAATGGTTGGATCTGCTGAAAACGTTTTATATACCTCCATAAAATAATGAGTTGGCAGGGTAAGATCGGCATCTAATTTCACGATAAATTCATAGTTCGAGATGTCCAAAATGCTATATCCATAATAAAACGCTCGTATGATCTTGCTTCCTCCCTCGGGTTTTTCTCCAAATGTCGGATTTGTTGCAAGTTTGATCCATGGGAATTCTTTCGCGTATTTGCAAACAATATCTGAAGTGCAATCTGTTGATCCATCATCTACAATAATCCATTGCTCGGGGAGAAGTGTCTGTCTGGTCACAGAATCAAGGATATATCGTATATACGATTCTTCGTTATGGGCAGGGGTGATGATCACATATGATTTATTCATACTCATCACTTGCGAACATTTTGTAGATATTGAGAATTATGCCGATGAAAAAGTAGAAGACAACAATTGCACCGGGAGATTCAAATGAGGGTTGTATCATACCCATGATTAGTGCGGAAAAATATCCGGCTAACATACCCAGCATTAGAAATCGTCTATATGGATTGAGTGAGGATATTCCTTTCCATAAATGATATGTAAAAGAACCATGGATTGCCAAAAATAAGCCAGCTCCAATAGTTCCAGTTTGATATAACAAGCTCATAAGAATGTTGTGGGTTGTTAGGTGGCTTATATAATATTGTCCGCCAGAACTAAGGGTTAAAAATTCGAACTGATCACCAATACCTACGCCGATGATCGGGGAACTCGTAAACATAGACCATGCGGTTGTCCAGGCGAAATAGCGGATATTATTCCTGAAGTCGAGGTCATGAATTGTTGAAAAAATCCTGTTCATAAGACGAGTATAAACATCAGGTGATGTCGTTTTAATGAGATATGTCAGAACTGCAATAAGAAAAATTGTTGCCAAAGATATAACCAGAATACGAAAAACTTTCCCAATACCCCTTGTAGAAAAAAAGGTAATAAAGAGAGGAATCATTATTCCCAAAATCCAAAGCAAACGGTATCCTGATGCAATTATCGCCGCTTCGAAAAAGATCAGAAGTACTAACGAGGCGATTTTTTTATAGCCCGTGGAAATTGAAAAAATGGAATATACTGTCCCAATACCCATACAAAGAAGAATCCCGGAAAAGTAACCTATTGCACGGAACTGATTGGTCGCATAGAACTGTTCTGGATCCCAGGATGTATTTGTTGTAACACGGGCGAATGCAACAAAGCAAATAATTAATAAAGTCAAACAAAAAAATAAAAGAATTCTTTTCAAATCTGATCGATTAATTTGCAATGTTAATGAAAGAAGCGCCACAAGAGGGTAAAGGAAAAATCGGCGAAAATCGCCAAGTACATTATTTGTGGAATTTCCGACGTAAAAACCAATTATTACAGCTATGATTCCAAAGAGAAAATTGATGAGAATTAAAAAAGTTATGGGCGATTTTAGTTTCAGGAAGGATGATCGACGAAAAAGTAATTGAAATGCGAGAACTATCAAAAAAAGCAATATGCCATCTGCAAAATAAACCTTTATGGGGAAAGTAAAAATTGGATCATATCCTACGAAATCATAAGCAGCAATAAATATGAATATATAAAATGCAAGAATGTATTTGGACACATATAACGGAAGAATCACCATCAAAAGGATCAAAAGTCCGGCTATAACCGATAACAACAGAATCGGAATATTCTCATTCAAATGTCCTGCAAATAGTCCCATCGCAATTGACAGAGTTACTAGTCCCGTCACGATGACCCATGGGAACTTTAGAAAATTTTGAACAGTTGCGTTTCTAATGGAAGACATTCCTTATTCTTCTTTATTTAGCATAACATCTCTCAATTTTTGAACTGCTGCTTGCCCGGAAAAATCATTATGTACCCTAAGCCGCCCAGCCTCACCTAACCGGTATGCAAGTGATTTATCCGAAAGTAATTTGATTACTGCATCAGCCGTTTCTGATGGATTTTCTGGATCAACCATCAATCCTGTTTGGCCATCAATAACTGCGTCAGCAACTCCTCCTGATCTCCCAGCAACCACGGGTTTGCCGAATAGATTGGCTTCCAAATACACTAAACCAAAACCTTCCATTCCGGGATTTGAGGGAAGATCGCGACTGATCATGGCAAACACATCACACATAGCATAATAAGGGTATAAGTCTTCATGCGCGACATAACCAGTAAATGTAATATGAGATTCCAGACCCAAACTTTGGGTTAATTTCTTGAGCTCAATTTCGTAAGGACCGCTACCAACAATTAAATAATGAGATTCGGGTACCTTATTTAGTATCTCCGGTATTGCCCGGATCACGATATCAACTCCCTTTCGTTTAACTAATCGGCAAACTGTTAAAATGCACTTTTTCCCTTCAAGAGAAAAAGCCATCCGGATTTTGTTCGTAGAAAGGTTACCAAATTGCATATTTGTATCTACCATGGGATTAATTACATGGATTAATTCCGCTTGTATTCCAGTATTTAGTACAAATTCTGCAGTTTTCCTGCTATTGGCGAATACCGCCTGAACAGACCGAAATAAAGCTTTTATAAACTCTTTATTGAGATTCGCATGGATTGAAGAGATGTCGGTACCGTGGGCGATTACACCATAAGGAATCCCCTTGAATTTTTGTGATAACCAAGCAGGAATCAACAGTGAATGATGTAATTGTCCACAAATGATAAAGTCTACATTTGCTTCTTTAATTAGTGAACAATAGTAAAAGGGAGCTAAAAATTTATAAAAACGGGACTTAGGTCCCCACTGCTCAGGAATTGGCAATCGTATTATTCTATAGTCTTGTTTTTTGTCAAAAATAGAACTGCCTGGTGCAGGCAGACTAATAATTACCACTTCGTCTGGTGATAATAGACGCGCCAGAGTTTGTAGATAGATTGATATTCCACCCTCAATCGGTGGAAAATCAGCAGCAAGAATAACAATTTTGCTCATAATTCTTTTTGTTTAAAATCCAACAAGGTTCAAATTTTTCCGCCTATCACAGAGATTCTATGTCAACATTGCTTGGCACTTTTGTTTTTCCATTACCAAGAAATAGCCCAGCGGATATGTCCGTCCTGTTTTCTCAGATATCCATTTTCCTAGCGAAGTCCAAATGAAAGCGTGTGTAAATTCTTGAACTCCTATGGCGAGAAATCTACCCATTATTGGAATATGTATAAAATGCTTAGCTAGTATATCTGCCAAAATTTCTGGTGTACCTCCAATGGATCGCAGTGTCAGAACCTTGAATCCATAAAGTTCACAAAAGTGTCTTAATGCAAATTCAGTATATCTGAAATAATCACTAGGAATTTCATGCAAACAATAGAAAAATGGGGTGTTGATAAAAGCTATACCGCCTGGTGATACTATCCGTGATATTTCTTTCCATAACATATCAGGCTGAACAACATGTTCGAGAACATCAGACAATATGAGTGTATCAAATTCACCATCAGAAAACGGTAGTTCTCTGGAAAGGTCACATTCATAATCCACAAAAAGGCCAGGATGTAACGAGTTCTCCCAATCTACACAGATATTGTCTTTAGTGTATTGCCTGTACACCTCATATAATGGTACTTTCCCACAACCCAGATCAATCAAATAGCCTTTGGCATATTGCGGGATATATGTATCATAAAATGATGCGACAATATCAGTTATCAATCTGGATGCTATCCCGACTTCGTTGATATCTCTGGACGCTTTTAATTTGCCTTTTTTATATACATATTTATTGGGTACCCATTTGTCTTTATTTTTCATGGTTTTTCTTATAAATATAAAAATCTGAGAAAGAACCATTCACCCTTTCGATAGTAAGGGGATATTTATTGGGAATATGTCTTAACAATTCCCATTGTGGTTCGTTCTCATTGATCCATTTTGAAAAATTCCGATGTCGGATATGCGGCGCTTGTTTTTTCATCTGACTATCCGTATTTGAAGAATATATGACCACAAATTTCTCAGATGAACTAAAAAGACGTTCTATATACTCGAAAAATACTGCATCTTCAACCAGATGATAAATTACGTCCAACGAAAGAGTCAACTCAGCTTTCTCTCCTGCATAGTCATTCATTAATTTAAATGTCTTTGATTCATCTCCGAAGAATCAGCTTTTACATAAGTCAAGGGCTTTTGGGCTAATATCAAATCCAATATATGCTGGATACTGCGAAAGACTTAATTGATTTCCATCACCGCAACCAAATTCAATAATTTTTGTTATTTTTTCATTCTGGACAAGTTTGTTCAACTCTTCAGCTTTAAATAATGCAAGTTCATCATAAGATCCTGATCCGGAATTACCCCCAGAATCATATCTATCAATCCAATATTTAGCTGATGAAATAAACGACTTGTGTCGTTTCACCAGTTTCTGAAAGAGGTTATTCCAGAGAAAACTCCATTGCAGGTTGGGATTGATTGGATAACTTGTTGCATGCGATAAAATCACGCTTTTCGGAACTGCTTTTATTAGATCTAGAATTTTGAGGATATAAACTTTCTCTTGTGCAGTGAAGAATTCTACAAAAAATAACAGCAAGGGTATAGATAGGAGTAGGATGATAGAAAGCACTAAACTTGAGAGAAAAACACAGTTATTAACAAAATTGTGAGCAAGAATTATTATTCCTACAACTATTATCAATTTTAGAATACGAACCTTTTCCAATCGGATCGGATAAACCCATTCCCCAGCGATAAGGGTAAACAAGCCAGCTCCGCCAATCGTGATGACGGTAGCCCACGCTGCACCTTTCCATCCATATAATGGAATCCAAAGCCAATCAAGAAAGAGGTTCAACAAAGCCATTAGCATCAAGATTAAGCTGTATATGATATTTTTCTTCGTCAAATTCAAAAAACTACCCGCCCAATAAAATACTCCAGAGAATAAGTAAGCAACCAGAATATATGGAATTACTTCAGTAGCCTGAGGATACTTGCCAGAACCAAATATGTGGACAATTTCACTGGAAAACAAATATATTCCCAATCCCACCAGACTGAAACCGGTGAGCAGGTAAGTAAAAAAGCGGGAAAAATCATCTCTTACATTTTCTGGTGATGAAACTGACTTAGAAAACATATATGGTGCCCAAGCCAATTGGAAGGGTGTGACTACCGCGATTTGGGCTATTAATCCCACTTTATAACCCAATCCATAAATTGCTACTTCTGACAAGTCACGATAATAGGCCAGGAAAAATCGATCTGCAGAATTCAATATCAGCCAACTTAGTATTCCAACTAAAAGAGGGAGACCGAAACCAAAAAGCTTTTTCATCCATTTAAATGAAATTAGAGGTCTCTGATCAAAAATTTTCTTGAAAGCAATCAAGTTGATTACCCAGACAACAGCCAAATTCCCGTAAAGAACGCCTGCCACTTTTAAATTTAAAAATCGAACAAACCAAATATTTAGAGTAGTGGAAATGATGAAATATAGAAAAGAAATAAGAATATATGTGCGCGCATCTTGCCGGGCTCGATAATAAGCAAAGTACTGCTGATTGAGAGCTCCTCCAACTGCCCAGAAAAAAGTTAATGCTAACAAATATTCAGATTGATTGTCTCTTAGTAGAAATTGACTTATTGAATGAAAAAAGGGATATGCTGCAAAGAAAAAAAGGATTGAGATGCCAATTACACTTATCCAGGATGTCCGCATCATTAAAAATATTTCTTTTTTATCTTGGCATTCATGATAGAACCGTATTACTGCATTACTCAATCCAAAATTTACAATAATCATAAATACTTGGAATGTCACCGTGATTGTTTCCAGTGCGCCGTATTCAGGTATAAGCAAAACAGATGTATATAGTGGAACAAGGATGAAGGCGCCAAAACGCTGAAGAAATGTCCCAATTGCGTATAAGGTCATGGCGCTACCAAGTTGCTTTTTTGCTGTCATAAGGTAGATTTGTTGCGAGACATATTTAAGTCAATCCCGTGAGGGTTTCATTAAGCATGCTTTTTTCCCACTATCTTGGAAAATATGAAGAAAGTTGACTTAGCACTGGTATCCAGGAATTTGAATTTCACGACCCCTTTCCCTTTTTCTTTTTGTCGCTAGAACTAAAGTATTCCTGGTTATTGTTGTAACTATGATAGTAATTGTAATGGTAGCTATAAGATTTTCCGCTAATGGCAACATCATTCAACACGACACCCAAAATGCGGGCATTCACTTGACGCAATTGCTCTATTGTCTGTCGAAGAGCGCTACTCCTGGTTTTTCCCGGACGTACAACTAAAAGAATTCCATCAAGTGAAGGTGCCAGTGCTGAAGCATCGGTCACCGTTAGAGCTGGAGGCGTATCAATGAGGATAATATCCGCTGAATTACGCATGGTACTGAGAATGGATTGTAATTTCTGTGACCCCATCAGTTCAGAAGGATTGGGTGGGAGGGAGCCAGAGGTGATGACGGTGAGCCCATCAACTCCGGTAGTTTGCCGGACACTATTCAGAACTTCAGCGGAATGTGAGAAAAGTGTGCTCATTCCATGCCTGTTTGTCAGACCAAAATGGGTATGGATTTGTGGTCTGCGTAAATCACAGTCAGCGATAATAACTTTCTTGCCATTCTGAGCCAGAACAACCCCCAGATTGATTATTGTTGTGGACTTACCATCACCAGGAACGGCGCTGGTTATTAATAAGGTTCGTAGAGGGCGATCCACGCTGGCATAGCTGATGTTCGTTCGCAGTGCTCGATATGATTCTGCTATGGGCGAACGAGGTTCTAATAATGTTATGGGAGAGTTGCCTTCCGAGTCGTGATGACTGATAACCCCAAGGATGGGCAAGTTAAATTTGCGACTGATTTCATTGGGAGTCTTGACAGTGTCATCCAGAGATTCGCGTACAATGAGAATGCCCACAGCAAATAAAAACCCAATAAGTGCAGCTAAAATGGTGTTACGCCATATGTTTGGCTCAACGGGTATAGTATTAGGGATGGCCGGCGCAACCTGAACAACAGAAGAAACAGATTGTGCTTCTGACAGACGTATCTGTTCGTAGGAAGTTAGCAGATTGGAATACAAAGCGCGGTATTCCATTACTTTTGCATCCAAGCGATCCTTTTCTTCTGAATTTGTTGCCTGATTTGCCAGTTCGACAAAGTTGGATATTTGCCTTTCTGTTTCTGCGAGTTGCGTTTCAAGAGTAAGCTTAGATTGGGCAAAACGTTTTGTCTGGATCTCCTGAATCTGATTGGAGAAAGCGGACACTATCGAATTCGCAATTCTGGCTGAGAACTCAGGGTCTGTTGTTCGAACAGAAACCTGGATGATCTGGGTATCACGAACTGGGTTAATTTCGATCCACTTCCTGATTTCTTCTGGTGGATTGGATATTTTGACTTGTTCGGCAACTTGTCCGAGAACAAGATCGTTGGCCATCATTTCTGCGTATGTGCTGGTGAGTTGTTTTGACATCAAAACAGAAGAATAATCCGCGCTTTTTGTGGCGGGTGCTTCGTTCACCAATACAGTGGTTGTTGATTTATATATGGGTGCTATTCGTAAGCTAATAAACAGGCTGGCTATTCCAGCCAATAGTGTAGATAAAATGATCAACCAACACCAATGTTTTAGAACAGATAGATACTGGCGGAATTCAAGCCCCTCTTCCAAATGGTCAACTGATGGAGTTTTCATTTCTATTTCATGATCCTTTACGGTGAGAACGTAGTATGGTCGTGAACGATTCTGCCATTTTTAAGAAAATTTGGACCATTCAGAGTTTTCTTTTTTTTTGGTCTGAATTTGAAACTTTTGACATTTGGATAATTTTGGTGAAACCTTCGTCAATACAATTGTAGATCATCTGTGCCGTGTCATCAGGATGGGAAAATGAATCCTTCGCAGGGTCAGGAATTTCATTTCCCGGAAGTTTTGCGAAGCTGCCAAGAAGTACTATCCGTCCACGAATTGGCGCGAACTCAGCTTCCAGTGATTCTTTATGACTTTGTTGCATGCATATAACTAAATCAGTGGCCTGGAGTATTTTTTTGTTTACCTCACGTGTTCGATGGTGCCCCAGATCAAGCCCCCTTTTTTTTGCAGTTTCGATCGCTTTGGGATGGGCTGGTAAACCATCGTCCGCCCACGTACCCGCGCTGCCAACTTTCCACTCGTCTGAAATGCCCATAAGGAATAATTTACGCGAAAAATAAGCTGCCGCGATGGGCGAACGAAATTGATTGGCTGTGCACACAAATAAGATGACCGACAAAATGTACCTTATGTTGGCGATGGTATAGGATGAGGCATTATCAACCAATCGCCTATTTGAAGCTGATACAAGGGAGAGAGCTTATTTAATGAGCCAAGCAGTTCGGGGCTGATACCGTGTTCAACAGCAATATCTTGAATAGTTTTTTCGCTGACAGTATTTTCAATTGGAATCATTGGGGGTACGCCGGTTACGTCTGTCTGATTCAGCGGAATAATGATCATAGTGTCAACCCATAATTCTTGTGCCATGTTGTAATTCACAGCGCGGATGGCCTCAACACTTGTCTGGTATTTATCGGCTATGGAAAGCAGATCTTCACCTCCCGTTACCTGGTGCAGTAGAAAAACCTGTTGCTTTTCAGGCGATGTTTGAAGCAGTGGCTGAGGTTCTTCCGTGTCAATGGGAATAGGAGTAAGCCCTATTGTGGGTTGAATCTGAGAATCAACTATCGGAGTGGATCCTGCTATCCCAGTCTGGTCTGAATTTTCTTGAATTTCGTGAGTAATTTGCCTGGGGGGGGCTTCGGTGGCCATTTGAATGGAATTAGCGACATCATCTGATGGGTTGGTTGGGTTTTCTGCAGGTGATGATAAGAACCAGACTGTCAATTTCCCGCTGGCAACTAGTAATGCGCCTGCAATAAGAGAGATTGTAAGTATTAATACAATAATTATCGGGAGCCATTTAACTTTTTTACGGGCGGGGGCATCCGGACCAGTTGATATAGGTTTATTGGCGTTTTCAGTGAATATTTTACACCGGGTATAAGCCGCATTCAGACAATAATCACGTTGATGGGTAAGGGAAGGCGAGGATATTGGTTTAGTAATGTGGCAATAATTTTGGGGTGATGGATTATCCATCGCTGTTTGCGCGTCAGATAATAAACCAATAAATGGACAAATATTTTCATTTTTTAAGTTGAGCGTAATATCATTCATTGAAGATACGCATCCTGTTTATTGATTGCAAACAGCTTAAAACAACAGAAATCAACTTTATGCTTCTTGTAATTTGTGTTCAATTAAGTATAGCAGATACCTGCCTTCAACTTGATTCGCGTAGAAGATAGTAAACATTGAATGTCTCTGAAAAAAATCTATTTTTGATGTTTGTAAAGCCCTTATTTTCCATCCTTGTCGGGGACAATAATTGGAACTAAACGCTCATCCCATCCCCTCAGTAGCGGGAATTGGATTAGAAGAAAGATCAGATTAGGTAGGCGGTTGATCAGGAAATCTTGCCAACCATTCGTCGACGGAACACCTAATCCCATTTGAATCAAAAAAAGATTGAATAGAATACTGAGAATGACCCCAATTTTGACCCATTTCCCTTCACTGATCAGCAAAAACCCTACCAGAATTTCAAATCCAGCCAAGATCAGTGCGAAAAACGTGATCCAGGGCATTACCACACCACTCCAAAAGCTAGCGTAACCCGGAACAATCGCTGTCTTCCCAAAAACAGCGTATATCTGTGGGTTGAACAATCCGAGGTAGACATGCACCAGCCATCCCAGCAGGTACCAGGGAGCCACAATCAAACGAATAGCTTTTCTCATATAGTTTTCCTTACTTGGGAGATTCTCTTACCCTGAAATTTCTGTTTATTCTCGTTTGTTTTAATCTGCATCATTTATGGCTTATTGCTTTTTTTCAACAAATATAACCCATAATTAAAGAGGGATCGCCAATGATTCAAACGAAACATTTTCCCCACACGGCTTGTCAATTGGTTTCCGTTTCCCAAGATTTTTTAGCCTGGTAAATGCAATTCGGGTAGATTTGGAAAATTGTTTACTTCACCTGTGGAACTGTATGAACCACGACTGGTTTGGGTATTCATCTTGTAGTCTGTGGAGGCCAGATCAACTTAATGACCAGAACTATCCCTCTTTCTTTATATAAAACACATTACCTTCAAACTCCACTGATGGCGAAATTTGAAGAGAGTTCCCCTTAATAACTGCCGGGATTGTTTTTCCCGGGAATGTTTCAGCAATACTCCAATCACCTTCGGGGAGACTTATGTTGACCGTCTCCGAGAATGGTAAAGCGAAGGAATGAACAACCACAAGCGCTGAATATCCATCATCTGACACACGGACAACGGCTTGTGTCCCTTGTGGATGTCGCCAGGAGTTGTTGATTCTCTGGTACAAGCGGCTTTTTCCATTCTTTATTACAGGCGAAACATTTTCATAAAACCGAATGGCATCTTTTACAAATGACCATTGTGGATCAGACAAACGATCAAGTTCACCCGATAGACAGAGACGACCGAGAAAACCCGCGGATAGAGAATAGGCAAGCCGTTGCGTTGTATCAGACGTATGAAGCACGGCCCATATTTGAGATTGACGGGGAAGAATAAGCCGGTGGAGATTTGCCGCAATGATCGGTATTTCGGGGGATTCGTGCGCATCGGAAAATGACCCCATACTGGATAGCGCAAGCATCGATGGCTCCAACCTGTGTCCGCCAGACGCGCAGACTTCAATCACGAGGTGGGGAAGTTCTTCCCGCATTTTCCCGAAGAATTTCTGTACGCCCAAAATATGCTGCCGTAACCCTTCTCCGGGGGATTCGCAACCATCAACACCAATGCCGATTGCCTCGTTGTAATCTACCTTGAGGTAACCAATTCCCGTTTCTCTAAGAAAAGAGATAACTTTTTTAAGTAAGTAATCATGAACCCACGGATCACGAAAGTCCCAGAACCGCCTTTTTCCAGCCGTTACAGGAATTCCATTGAGGCGTAGAAGATGGTTATTGCTGGATTCAAACAATGGGGATTGATCTCCGACCACTTCGAATTCAAACCAGATTCCGGGAATTAATCCCTGTCCCTGGATGGCTTTGACTGTAGCTGCAATTCCGTCGGGAAATTGATTTTTATTAGGGACCCATTCACCCTGAGAAAATTCCCAGTTGCCCTCATCGCTTCGATACCATCCCGCGTCAATTACCAGATATTTTGTACCGGAATCTTTTAAACGCCGGGCAATTTGTACCAACCTGTTGTGTTCCGGCTTACCCCATGAGGTACACCATTCATTGGCTATTACCGGTAGCGATTCTTCCGGCGCGGGTACCTGCTCGAGGGCATGGTTTTGCATCGATGTCAGACGATGGCATAGATCATCAAGATCTCCCCGAACCGTTGAAACAACTGCAAGGGGACTTGAAAATGATTCTCCCGGAAGTATTCTTTTTTGCCAATGTCCAAATTCATAATCCGCCAATCCTCCGGAGAAACTAAGCTGGTCGTCACAACGGTAGGCTTCCATTTGCCAGGACCCAGCCCATGCCAATTGCGCGCCCCAAAAAACACTTTCTTTCCGGTCTTCCACGCCGATGAACGGGAAATAACCCCGAACAGGCATTGAACCGACCTGTCCATAGCGTTCAGACCTGACACCATGCCCGGACCAGGACCGTTCCAAATTAAGATCTTCAATGGAATCGCAAACATGACGTCCTTCAGCACTCCAGGCACTGCGGAATCGATGCAGGAATAATCGATCAGGCGCGTCATCGGGCGCGAATGGAGTCAGCCCTGAAATTGAAAAGCTTGTTAACATCTCCAGATCGAGAGGTTTTTGACATTCATTTAGAATTACGGATTGAACAGTCAATGCCTGATCGCCATTTTTGTAAATTAAATGGTGTTCACAGACATACCCCCGTAAAGATCGTAAGGTGGTCACTACTTCAGTCATTTCATCACCATGGAATATCTCTTGACCTGAATAGGATAGGTCAGTTGTCGAGAGACTATTACGCATGGTGATCCCTTGACTGAAGCCATTCAGAGGGTCACCCGATAATTTCACCTGTACCAGTTGTTCGGGTTGCCAGGCTCGAATGGCAGGCATAAAATCTGGCAGTAAAATAGTTTCCGGATTCTCTAAGATCTCACGGCGCAAACACCTTATTGTTTGCAGGGTTATTGGTATTATTTGAAACCCAACGTTCTGAGTCACATTATCCAGCAGGTATTCAACCAGGATATCGCCAAATTGAAATTTTGACAGGACGATGGTGGTTTTGGATGACATCGTGGATTTTCCTTAAAAAACATCCGGAACTTGTTGAAACATAGGCAGATATAAACGTTTTGTGCCTATGGAATTCAGGTGTGGGTATGCGATATTTTGCATGTCGTAATCGCGTATTTGCAAAGGTTTTTCAAAAAGGTTAATGAGCAGAATCTTGGAACTGGATTATGAAGTGCGGGCTTTCCCTGTACTCCCTCGGATCGTCAATTCAAATGGATAGAGGATCTGATGTTCACCATCCGGCTTTCCATCCAATTGATCGATCAATAATTTGGCGGCTTCATAGCTGGCTGTTTCCGCCTGGCAGTTTATCGTAGTCAATGGCGGGGTGGTTAATTCTGCCATTTGCTCTATTGCTGATGCAACAATGGAAATATCTTCCGGTATCCGCAACCCTTTATCCAGAATGGCTTTCATGATACCGGGGA
Organism: uncultured Leptolinea sp.; assembly: GCA_964446955.1. Lineage (GTDB taxonomy): Bacteria > Chloroflexota > Anaerolineae > Anaerolineales > Anaerolineaceae > Leptolinea. The sequence goes on along the minus strand of CAYUQJ010000001.1, from coordinate 786,366 downwards.
TTGTCGTATCCTGGCTGGTGATAATTGCGGTGATCTCCGGGTGTTTGGTCAATAATGAAGAGACTTTTGCTTCAATGCTTTCTGTTACGACATGAGCTTTCTCACAGACCACATCAATTCCAAAAAACTCGCATGCATCAACAATACCTTTATTTGACCAGTATGTATGCCCGTAAGCATTTTTTGCGTCTTTGCCGGAAAATAAGTAAGGTTCTGCAGATATGAAGCCTACTTTTCGGTGCCCTAGAGAAACCAGATGCTCTACCGCTTTTCTCATTCCATTTTCAACATCGAAATCAATGTAGCTTAAGCCAGTATTATCTTCGCAATGGCCGAACATCACAAAAGGATAGTTGGCTTTACGAAGAAGCTCTACACGCCAATCATGCAAGAGGATTTCCATCAAGATCATGCCATCGGTCTGACCGCTGCGGAAAAATGACATCAGACTGTTCTCATCCAACGGACTGACAACAATATTAAGAGAGTAATTCAGTTTTTCACAGGCTGCCGCAGCACCAATGACAAACGAGTTCATCGTATGTATCCTGGTTGGATTTTGTGGATAATGCAACGTGATGAACCGGCTCTTGCCGGACGCAAGTTGTTGCCATGAAGCTTGTGGAGTGAACTGCAATTCATGTATTACAGAAAGTACGCGTTCCCTTGTTTCATCTGAAACGTCCGGTTTGTTGTTTAATATGCGTGATACAGTTGATACTGAAACACCGCTAGCTTTTGCGATATCAATAATTGTCGTTTTAACAATTCTCTTAGAGTTTTTCATTTTATAAAGATTTCCCAAAAAGAAGGATTTTTCGTTTTTCTGTCCCGCAAACATCCTGCAGCAAAAGAATCTTACTTAAAGCTCAAAAAAGCAAGATTTCCTGATGGGTGGTTTTTATATCAAAACCACCCATTGTTCATTCAAATACAATAGCAAGTTTTTATCCACAATGTAGTAAAAATTTTGGACCGTTTTATTCTCCCGAGTAAATTCTATTAAAAATTTTGCCAACAAAGCCGTCAATTTAATCACCTGCCATCTGGTTTGTTAAAATTTACACTGATCTCTTTCCCGGAGTAAGCAATTTGTATTTCAATGTTTTCACCAACAACAGAAATATAGAATAGCTGAATTTGATTCATTCCGGGAAAACCACCTCTACGTTCTTTAATAGTAAGGCAATAATTCTTGTCATTCCAGCGCATTTGAATAGTGGAAAAAAGGCCTTTTTCATAATTGTAGTTATCCCCTTCGTCCTGGTACAACGTGAAGCAGCCATCGTTTCCGGGGAATATTTTCAGATATATCTTTCCAGATTTTTGCTCGTCAGCATAAAAAATCTCCGGGCCCATTGGGAGGATCGACCCAGACCGTACAAACAAAGGCATTGTGTCCAAATCTGCTTCGGCCATAATTGTTTGGCCGCCATCATAACGATCTTGTGACCAGAAGTCATACCAGAAACATCCGTCCGGCAAGTATACGCTTCGCGTTTTCTTAGTGTTGGATAATTCCTTCGAATTTGGACCGTAATACATTGGTGAGGTTATTGGGTTAACGAGCAAAGCCGGCCCAACCATGAATTGATCCGAAATGTTATACACATTCGGATCGTTCCGGAAATCAAAAGCCAGTAACCGAAAAAACGAATAATCTTCTATTGCCACAAGACCGGCTAATGAATAGATGTAGGGAATTAAGCGGTATCGAAGTTTTAGAAACTTAACCAGGGATTCATACATCTGATCACCCTGATTTCCAAAACGCCATATTTCTCTGGGTGTATCTGTTCCATGTGATCGGAACATGGGTAAAAATGAACCGAATTGAAACCATCGCACATATAGTTCTCTATAACCCAGGTCATCGACTCCCTGGTCGTAATCACCGCGCCAAAACCAAAGATCAGGTTTTTTACCAACAAAGAATGCCCCGACATCAACAGTCCAATATGGTTCGCCGGTAGCGCAAAAGTTCAAGCCATCCGCTATTTGACGACGTAAGGTGTCCCAGGTAGCAGAGGGATCACCTGACCAGGTTATTGTTCCATACCGATGCTGTCCCGCATACGAAGAGCGGGTTAAGTTAACAACCCGCTTTTGATCAGTCACATTTCTTTGGCCTTTGAATATCCCTTTGGAATGAAGGAGAGAATAGGCGTTGATAAACTGGGGATCGATGTACTTTTTTGCTTCATAGGTATTTATCAATGCGCGTTCTTCGGGTTCAGGTTTGTGTGCACCTTTCCAATCTGCTTCAAAGGGTTCTGTACAATCACACCACCAGGCATCAACACCATGCGTAAACAGACCGTCATTCACCTGTTTCCAATACAAGTTCCTTGCTTTTTCTTGAAAGGCGTCATATGTTGCTTGGTTCGCGAGCAAACATCCCTGTGCTTTCATTTCAACACAGTTTTCACTCGCGGGATGCATGATAGGCCAAATAGAAACCATTAATCTCACATTTTCTTTGTGGAGTTCTGTCATCATGTGAACGGGATCAGGAAACCGCTCTGCATCTAATGTCTTTTGCCCCCAAAGGTCTTCTGGCCATGATTTCCAATCTAGTACTATACAATCGAGAGGCAGGTTACGTCTCCGGTACTCATTAACGACTTCGACAAGCTCAGCTTGTGATTGATATCTTTCTTTGGATTGAATGTATCCGTATGCCCAGCGCGGCAACAGGGTTGCCTTGCCGGTAATTTTCCGAATACCCTTTATGATTTGATCAAACTCTGGGCCATAAACAAAATAGAAGTCCAGGTCATCTGCAATATCCATCCAAAGATATGATCCAAACGCATCATCATGGAATGTCATGTAGGAATAGTTATCAATAACAATTCCATAACCTCTGGTGGAAAGAAGGATGGGTACAACGGCTTTCATATTTTGCTGATATAAGAACTGGTGCTGTCCACGGAGATTCAGCATGCCTTCTTCATGTGAACCGAGCCCGTATAGTGCTTCACCTTCCACCCAATTGAATTCGAGTTTGGCGTGGTAGGCTTTTCGATCAAGAATTTCTTTAAATTCACAGTCAGAAATACGCAACCCGTCGGCACCGACAAAGATGGAATTCTTACTTTCTTCAATGGGAACGGATTTTATGACATCCATCGGGACGAGCGTTTTGCCTCCCTTTTTCGGTTCACTGGTAATCAAGCATCCATCTTTGTCAAAATATCCCAATGAGAGAGAATGGCGGTCTATTTGTATTGTGAGGTCTGATGTTGAAAAAAAGATTGAATCAGTTGTTTCCCTGACGGATGTCTCAGTCGGAGATCTGGCATCTTCAATAACCATTAGACTTTGATGTTCCAGGAATTCTGCTGCAATTGTGTAGCGAATTCTGATTATTCCAGGCGAATAGGCTGTAAGGATCATTTTTCCGGAAGTTGTTTCCAGCGAAATCTCTCCCGGTTGGATAGAATAATTAACAAAATCCATTCTGGTTACTTTCTGTATCAGATTGAGCGGCAATTAGTTTTTCATCAATCGAGAAATCCATGTCCATATCGGGTCGATAATTCATTCTTTCAGAAAGACCAGAACTCGTTGGATAAATAACTGGATTTGACATAAACTGATTCTTGACGCTTTTTATGGGCAGTATTAAGAAGAATTGCAAAAACTAGCCCTTTACTGATCCAGTAAAGGCTCCTCCTATGACATAACGTTGAGCGAAGAGAAAAACTATCGCTACCGGAATAACCATAATAAGTCCGAATAAAGCAGCTTCTGCCTGTTGATATCCAACCATGACACCCGGACTGGGATTAAATCCAGGACGCAGGGCGGATGTGGCCATGGCAAATTGCTGAAGTCCTACAGGCAGGTTGAATAGCCTGTCATCGTTTAATAACACATAAGGTCCGTAGAAATTATTCCAATTTGTGTTGAAATTTAGAAATGCGAGCAATCCAATTAACGGTGAAGCAAGTGGTAAAGCAATATGCCAGAACAATTGGACTTCAGAGCATCCGTCAACCCTTGCTGCGTCCAGTAAATCCCTTGGAAGACTGGAGGCGTAATATATATATGTCAAATACGTACCGAACGGGAAAAATGATGCGGGCAATATCACAGCCCACTGTGTGTTTATGAGGCGGAACAAATTGAGTTCCATAAACATTGGAAGTACCAAAGCCGATGGAGGAAGCAACATGGTGATCAATGTTAACCAGAGTAACAAATGACGGCCGGGAAACCGGGCAATTGCCAGAATGTATCCAGCCGGGATGCTGATCGCCAGAGACAACGCCAGACCCCATGCAACATACTTTATGGAGTTCATTGCCCACAAAAGGATTTCACCATCCTGATACTCGATTATTCGCTGCCATGCTTCAAGTAGGCGTTCAAAGGAGCCAAATGCCAGTGGATGCAGTTCTAACAGTTGAGGGGCGCTTTTCGTTGTCGCAATAAATAGCCAATACAATGGGATAAAGAAATATAGAGCAAAGAATAAAAGGACAGCCCAACGTATTACAGAACCCATCAGGCCTGTATCACTGTTTGATTTGTTCCAAGATCGTCTTAATTGAAACAAAAGTGATGAATTAGAGTCTGTTTGAGAATGCGTTGATTTTGCCATTCAAAGCGCTCCTTAGTCTTCAATATTGAAAAAACCAGTCCAACCAATAATGAGGTAGGCGGCACCTAATCCAATTGCCAATAGAATTAACGAGAGTGCTGAAGCGGCGCCAAAATTACCCATTTCAAAAGCGAAATTATAGGCAAGTTGATTTGGTGACCAGACCGTTGGGACATTGCCACCAACACCAAGGTTATTGCCACCACCAAGAATCTGTGGTTCAACAAACAACTGCACATTTCCCGCAAAGATTAGAATAAATTGATAGATAACGTAGGGGCGGATGAGCGGCAATTTTATAAACAATGCTTTTTGCCATGCGTTGGCACCGTCAATCGTGGCTGCTTCAAGTACCTCTGCCGGAATAGATTGTAAGGCCCCATATTGAATGGCAATCCACATTCCTGCGCCGGCAAAAAAGCCAAGGAGTGTAAAAATTACCGGAAGGCTTTCCGGGTAGATCACATCATTTGTCAATTGGAAACCCATGGCTTTTAGAATAGCCTGGAATGGGCTGATACTTGGATCCAGCATAAATATTGCAATAAGAACCAGCACAGGACCTGTTATGGCTCCGGCAACAAAATAAAGTGTCCTCAATGCAGTTGAGAAAGGCCCGGGGCGCATCTGCAGGAGTATCGCGAGAATTACGACCATTATGATGCCCAATGGTACTGATATGATCAAGAACTCGCCAATGTTAAGAAACGTAAATGAGAATCGAAAATCTTTAAAAACGGTCAAATAATTGGCAAATCCTGCCGAGAAATATCTTGGTAGTCCTGTACTGAAATCAGAAAAACTAAGAATCAGGGCGTAGATACCTGGGCCAAGTCCAAAAGCCAACATCACAAGTACATAAGGGAACAAAAATAGAAAACTGGAATAATTCTTTTGCCATTTTGTTCTAGGCTTCTGTTTTTTCGGACTTGAAAAACTAGACGGAGATGCGGTTTGATAACTCACGGTAGACTCCCGATTAATCCATTAACCTGATTAGGGGAATTTTGGCAGGGCACGGCAAAAAACCATTTTACTGACGTGCCCCGCCATTCCTGCAAGTGTGGTCGTCTGAGGACGAATCACATTGGAGCTGTTTTACTTGTTTACGTCAACTTTGTAACCATTTACTTCTGCCAGTGGAACAAGCTTGTCTGCCACTAACGGTAGTATTGATTCAACAGTTTTCTTATCTTTTAATCCGGTTTTGACAACTTCGCTGAACGGTGCCACCAGGTCGAAACGAGGCCATTTGTCCAACGGCGTGATCATCGTTGCGGCTTCCTGATAGATCGGGAATGGATCATTGGCAAATAACGCGTTGGTTTTCATGCCTTCCTGGAACAGGTTTTGGATCGGTTTATAGGCAGGGAAGTTGGTTGTTCCTTTCCAAAAATCAGGAGAAGTGGTGACCCACTGAATGAAATCAACTGCCAGCTTGGGATTCTTTGTATGGTTTGAAACTGTCCAGGCTGCGCCACCCATGGCAGGTGTCATAGCTTTTTCGTCATCTTTCCACTTCAGGGGACTGGCTACTCCGAGCTGTTTTTCAGAAGTCTTATACCAAGCGCTTGCTTCGTTTCCTCCAAAAACTCCAAACATCCAGGCTGGACCCGGCATGCCCAGTAATTTATTGGACGACACTACTTGCGCAAATTCAGCGCTGAAGTAATCCGTATTGAACAGTGTTCCATTTCCAAGCATGTGATCGACTAATTTTGCGGCACGAGTGCACCGGGAGTCTTTCATGTCGATCTTAAGTTCTAAATCGTTGACCAATTCATGCGAGGGACAGCCACTTGCATCAAAGTAGCTTATAAAAGTCCAGCCATCTCCCCAGGTACCCAGATAATAACCAGGGTGTTCTTTTGCGACTTTATCACTGAGGTCCTGGTATTCCTCCCAGGTAGTAGGAACTTTGTAGCCGAACTTATCCATTAGCGGCTTGTTGTAGTAATACACAAACATAGCGAGGTCATACCGCAGGCAGTAGACCTTATCACCGAATGTACACCCGTCCATTCCGGTAAAATTATTAAGTACATCTGCGGGAACCCATGGTTTCAGGTCGAGGGGGAAGTGGTGGGCATCATCAGCTACGCGTCCAACAAGACGTGGTTCTGCGAAGACAACATCCGGCCAACCTTGATTGGTGTTATTGAAGAGCAGTACTTTCGCCGGGAGCGTCTCGCGATCAACAGTCACAGCTTTGAGGAGTTTGGCCTTGTCTGGGTGTGCCTTAACATAAGCGTCGAAAGCAGGTTGGCGATCCGCGTCAATCCAGACTGTGATAGGTGCATTGTCGTCATAATTTTGCTCTGCTGGATTGGCAGGTGAGTTGAAACCTACCAACATACTGGCAATAATCACAACGACAAAAAGGCTTAACACTGACTTTTTCATAGACATAATTTTCTTCCTTACTTTTGGCAATAGGATTGCAGGAAAAAGGTTTTGGAACGAGCGATTGTGGAGCAAAAAATTTAGAACCAGATTGTTACACTTCACGTGTGATTTTAGTCGCTTTACACCTCCCCGTGACTTGTAAATGCAGGCCGGTAACATTACCGGTAATGTTACCGGAGGTAATTTAACAAAGATAATACAGTTTGGAATAGGTGGAGTCAATAGCCATTGAAGATAAAGCTCAATGATATGACAAAGGTCTAATGAATATAAGTCATTTGTCATATTTTTGGAATTTTTCCCAAAAAAAAGCTTTTTGGTTGTTGACATATGTGAAATAAATCGCAATAATATGGTAACGTTGTCAGATAACGTTACCATATTATTGCTGGAGAATTATGCCCACTGTTCTCGATGTCGCTAAAGTAGCCGGTGTTGCTCCGATCACAGTTTCCAGGGTGATCAATAATTCCGGTTATATTAGCCAGGAAACAAAAGAAAAAGTTGAAGCTGCGATAATAGAATTGGGGTATGTTCCAAACACACTTGCCCGGGGGTTGCGGTCAAAACGTACAAATTCTCTTGCTCTGGTCGTGGCGGATATTACCAACCCTTACTTTACATCGATGGCCAGAGGAGTTGAGGATGTTGCCGGTTCAAGTGGCTATTCAGTAATCTATTGCAATACGGATGAATCAGAAACGAAAGAAGATAAATATGCCAATATTCTGGTACAGAGACAAGTGGATGGAGTGTTACTGGTACCAGCCGGGGGTAACGCAAGAACTGTAAGATATCTTGAAAATAATAAAATTGACGTTGTTGTATTGGATAGGCGGGTTCCTGAAAAAAATACAAATCTTGTGTGTTCCGATTCTGTGAATGGCGCCAAAGAATTGACAGATCTACTGATAAAACTGGGCCATCAACAGATTGCTATCATAACCGGACCTGATAACGTTTCAACTTCAACAGACCGTGTTGTTGGTTACCGTAACTCATTAGAGGAAGCCGGACTTTCTGCAAATGAACAAGTTTACTTTGGGGGATTTAATCAACAAACCGGTTATGAATCAACAAGAATTGCCATGCGCTCGTCGCAAAAGCCCACCGCATTTTTCGCCGCCAATAACTTTATTCTAATCGGCGTGGTGAAGGCTTTACGTGAATTGAACTTGAAAGTTCCCGAAGATGTTTCGGTAGTCGGTTTTGATGATTTTCCAGAATCTATGCTGATCGAACCTTTCTTTACGGTAGCCATTCAACCTGCGTATGAAATGGGGCAGAAGGCTGCTGAACTATTGATCAAACAGATTAATGGAGAAATTGTAGATAACTCACAAACAATAATTTTGCCGACAGACATTATCGTACGCCGGTCGGCAGGCCCGGTACGAAATAACCCTGGCTGAAACTCGATATTTTTTATTCGTATATGGTAACGTTACCATATACATTACTTCCATACACATATGAATTCAAACCAATATTTCTCACGGGAGTAAAAAGGATTTCGAAAATGGTGATGCCAAATAGAGTTAGCAAAGTTCCAAATGATGTGGGAGAGGTGATCCTCGAAGTAAAAAACGTTTCAAAATGGTTTCCCGGTGTGCAAGCGCTTGATCGAGTTTCGTTTACTCTTCGAAAGGGTGAAGTGCATGCGTTAGTGGGGGAGAATGGTGCTGGGAAATCAACACTCATGAAAATTCTGAGCGGCGTTCACCAGGCGGATGAGGGGACGATTAAATATAAAGGTGAAGTAGTAAATTTCCGAACCGTAAATCAATCGCATGATGCCGGGATTAGCATTATTTATCAGGAATTAAACCTGATACCGCATTTGTCAGTTGCGGCAAATATCTTTATTGGTCGGGAGCCTTTAACCCAATACGGTACGCTGGATGAAAAGAAGATGAATTTGAATGCCAGCGTGTTGCTCCATAACCTGAAAATCGACATTGATCCATCCATTGCATTAAACAAATTGCCGGTTTCTAAACAGCAAATGGTTGAGATTGCCAAAGCTCTATCCACAAAATCCGAAGTACTCATCATGGATGAGCCGACCAGCGCGTTGACTGAATCTGAGATTGATGAACTGTTCTCTGTAATTCACTCTCTACGTGATCAGGGAGTGGCCATTATTTATATATCGCATCGACTGGAAGAGCTCAAGCGGATTGTTGACCGAATAACCATATTCCGTGACGGTCATTCCATAAGCACTGATGAATACTCCGCTATTACTATGGAGGAGATCGTCAACCGGATGGTGGGGCGAAAGTTGGATAATATTTTTCCGCCCAAGCAAAATCATCCGACCAACGAGAAAATCCTTGAAGTTCGCAATATTGTTCGCGCTGGGGTACTCCATGATATTTCATTTGATCTGTACAGGGGTGAAATTCTGGGAATTTCCGGTCTGATGGGTGCGGGACGCTCGGAACTTGGGCGGGCAATCTTTGGTGCAGACCGCATCGATTCGGGGGAAGTGATATTGAATGGAAAGACACTTTCCTTGCACTCACCATCCGATGGGATAAATGCCGGCATCGCCTATCTTTCCGAGAATCGCAAAGAAGATGGACTGGCGATCAAAATGCGGATTACTGAAAACGTCACGATGGCAAATGTGGAAAAAATCTGCCGAAATCTTGGGGTTCTTTCCAACAGCAGGGAATTGACGGCGGCTCAAAAATACACAAATGAATTGGGTATAAAAACACCCAGTTTGCAACAAGTTGTAAACAATCTTTCGGGTGGAAATCAACAAAAAGTTGTTGTCGCAAAATGGTTGTTCTGTGATTCAAAGATCTTAATTTTTGACGAACCGACCCGCGGTATTGATGTGGGTACGAAGTACGCGATTTATGAGCTTATCGGTGCTCTCGCAAAATCCGGCAGAGGAATTATTGTGATCTCTTCCGAACTTCCTGAGATTCTTGGTCTGACAGACCGTACTCTTGTTCTCCATGAAGGTCAGCTGGCTGCGACACTGACAACCCGTGAAACCTCTCAGGAAGAAATTTTAGGTTACGCAGCCGGTATAGCAGCAGAAATTGAAGTCGCCAGTCTGGTCTGACGGAAAATCTAATCAACGGAGATAGAAATGAGCGAAATTAGTGCAAAACAAAATATCGACAATAAATCCATACTCGGAAGATCAGGAATATTCAGCGGAGCGTTGGATAAATATATTACTTTGGGTGCGGTAATTGTTCTATTCATCATATTCTCAATTGTCGCAAAGAATTTTTTCACTCCACGGAGTGTACTCAGTCTTCTTCTTCAAACCAGCGCGATAACCATCATGGGAATTGGTGTTACGTTCACCATTATCACTGGTGGTATTGACCTTTCCATTGGTTCCATTATTGCCCTGGCGGGAACCATCGCCGTTATGGTTGCCATAGCCGGTGTTCCTATTTGGTTAAGTATGATCGTTGGTCTGCTTGTCGGGGTCTTGTGCGGGGCAATTAACGGTTTATTGATTACCTGGTTAAACCTGCCACCATTCATCGCGACATTGGGCATGATGATGGTAGCCCGCGGTCTGGCACTTACTATAACAAATGCTAATGCTTATCCGGCTCCTGACGGCTTTGGCGAACTGGGTAACGGGGCGATATTTAAAATGGGGCCTCAATTTCCGGGGATTTCATATCCGGTGATCATCATGGTTGTAGTGTCCATAATTTTTTCCTTTGTCCTTACAAAGACAAAAATCGGCCGCTATATCTACGCAATTGGTTCAAATGAAGAAGCCGCGCGCCTGTCAGGTATCAAAGTAAATCAGATGAAGGTTATTGCCTATATGATCTGCGGATTACTTTCCGGCCTGGTAGGCATCATTTTAGCCTCACGTATGGTGACATCGCAGCCCAACAGTGCGGAAGGATACGAATTAAATGCCATCGCTTCGGCTGTCATTGGCGGAACAAGCCTTATGGGGGGTGTTGGCACCATCACGGGTACCGTGATTGGATCGTTCATTATCGGCATTCTAAGCGTGGGACTCACAATGGCCGGCGCGAATTACTTCCTGCAAAAAATTGTCATCGGATTGGTCGTAATTGGCGCTGTGACAATTGATCAACTCAAACTACGTAGGAAATGAAAATCGAAAGATCGTGAGTATCTGAAATAGCTCTCAAAATCTTGATGATTTCTCCTATTGAAAGGAGGTGGAAAAATCGAATACCTCATTTTAGCCTGCACTCGTAGCTAATAAAAAAACATTTCACAAGGAGCGGAACAAATGAAAAAGCAATTGTACAAGGCAGCAAGTGTTTTCATGGCTATAGCCATCCTTTTGGCAGGATTTGGTGTAACGGGTGCTGTGGCTTCACCTGTTTCTGCAGACGAGGGTGGTGAGATCGCTGTGATCGTTAAAACCGGTAATTCAAGTTTTTGGCAGAATGTTCAGACCGGAGCCATGGATGCACAGAAAGAATTGAGAGCTCAGACACCAAAACTGTCTGTCACCTTCCTCGGTGCGCAGTCAGAATCAAATGTGAACGAGCAGATCAACATTGTCGAGAGCGCCATTGATCGTGGTGTTAAGGCTATCGTTCTGGCCCCCTCTGATACCAAAGCCTTGCAGCCTGCTGTCAAGAAAGCCAAAGATGCCGGCATCCCTGTCATCATCATTGATTCCAAACTTGATGGTGATCCTTCACAGTATGTCTCCTTCCTGGCCACCGATAACAAAGCTGCCGGCGAAGCCTGTGCTCAAGCCCTGATCGATGGTGTCAAGAAAGCCACCGGAAAAGATACCGGAAAGATCGCTGTCATGTCCTATGTGGCTGGTGTTGGTTCCGAAGTTGGACGCGTGGGCGGTTTCAAAGATTACATCAAAGCCAATTCAAAGCTGGAAGTAGTGACTACCCAGTACTCCAATGCTGATATGCCTACTGCTCTAAACCAGACTACAAATGTTCTTCAGGCCAATCCCGATCTGGTTGGTATCTTTGGCGCTAATGAACCCACTGCCATTGGTATGGGCCGCGCTATCGAAGAAGCCGGACTTGGTGGAAAAATCGTTGCGATCGGATTTGACGGAAACAGTGTATTGAAGGAAATGGTTGTTGACGGAACACTCAATGCCATTGCTGTTCAGAGTTCCTACAATATGGGTTTCATGGGCGTCAAGACCGCCTACGATGTTGCCTATGCTGGCAAGACCGTACCTGCCGTTGTTGATACCGGTTTCCTCATGGTTACCAAAGACAACGTGGAATCTACAGAAGCGAAGAACGTTCTGTATTAAACGCGCGCATCATCCTTATCCTTATGGACGGCCTATGCATACGTATAGGCCGTCCGGGACAAATCAGAAGAGATTTGTAAGCTGAAGTAATTATTAAAAAGCAACAAAGAAATTTATACGTGAGTTTTAGATTTTGCAGAAAGGAAATCTCTATGTTAATTGGAATTTCACCGTTGATTTCTCCCGATCTGCTCGCGGTATTACATCGTATGGGGCATGGTGATGAAATTGTGCTGGCCGATGCTCATTTTCCCGGAGAAACATTTGGCAAGCAGGTATTACGTGCAGATGGCATACGAATCCCGGCATTATTGGAAGCTATCCTTCCACTTTTTATTCTTGACAATTATGTTGACAACCCATTGATCATGATGGCTCCTGTAGTGGGCGATCAACTTGACCCGGAAGTAGAAAAGTCATACCGGAAGGCTGTTGACAAATTCTGGCCGCAAACACCACCGATCAAGCGTATTGATCGATTCGAATTTTACGAACGTACGAAATCTTCTTTCGCAGTTCTTATGACTGGGGAAACTGTGAAATACGGAAACATTATTTTGAAAAAAGGCGTAACCCCCATAAACAGGGAATAAGTCCAAATAACGAGGAGACATATCATGGATGTATTATTGGAAAAAATTGATCCTAACCTGGTTCCAAAACGGAAAACGCATACGGGTGCAGAAATCCCCGGTATTGGATTGGGCACATTCGGCTCTGACCGGTTTACAGCAGACGAAATTGCCACGGCCGTTCTTGGTGCTATTGAACACGGCTATCGTCATATTGACTGTGCCATGGTTTACGGAAATGAAAAGCAAATTGGTATCTCTTTGCAAAAAGCCATGGCCGGGGGTGTTAATCGGAATGAATTGTGGATCACATCCAAACTTTGGAATAACAAGCACGCGGAAGAGGACGTCATCCCTACATGCAGGCAGACTTTGAAAGACCTGCAATTGGAATATCTTGACCTGTATCTAATTCATTGGCCGTTCCCCAATCACCACGCGCCAGGTGTAGATGTTGATTCCCGTGATCCAAATGCGATCCCGTATATCCATGAAAACTATATGAAAACATGGCGTCAGATGGAAAAACTGGTTGAGCTTGGACTGGTTCGGCACATTGGTTCGTCAAACATGACCGTTCCCAAGTTGAAATTGCTAATGCGAGACGCAAAAATCAAACCGGCTGCCAATGAAATGGAATTGCACCCCCATTTCCAGCAACCCGAACTCTTTAATTACTGCATATCCAATGGAATAGTGCCTATCGGTTTCTCGCCTATCGGTTCGCCAACCCGACCAGATCGCGATAAGACACCGGAAGACACCGTTGATATCGAAGATCCTGTAATTCTGAAGATCGCGAAGAGGCTTAATGTTCACCCGGCGGTAGTGTGTGTCAAATGGGCGGTGCAACGTGGTCAGGTACCCATTCCGTTCTCAATCCATCCCAGGGAATACGTAAGCAACCTTAAATCTGTAACGGAAAATCCATTATCTGACGACGAGATGAGAGAGATTGCCGGCATTGACAAGAACGACCGGCTGATAAAAGGTCAGGTTTTCCTGTGGGAAAGTGCCAAAGACTGGCGGGACCTATGGGATATGGATGGGACGATCACCAAAGGGTAACAAGGATAAACCAGACGAAATGGAATCCAGACATATCCTGACGGTTGATGTGGGAACGTCCAGTACAAAAACGGCATTATGGACTGAAGATGGTCGTCTTCTGGCACATGCTACTTATGCGTATCCGCTTTCCAGACCACAACCGTTGTGGGCAGAGATTGACGCAAATATCTGGTGGCAGGCAGTATGTTCCACCATACAGGACGTATTGTCAAAGAGCGGAATATCGCCGGATAAGATCGTCGGCGTCGGAGTAGATGCGGTTGGTTGGACGATGATCCCGGTCGATGCTGAAGGAAACCCTCTCAGGCCGGCTATGATCTGGCTTGATCGGCGGGCGGAGCGTGAAACGGCCTATTTAAAGTCTTTGCCAGACGCGCAAAACATGGTCAATTTGAATGCCAATCCATTAGACGCAGCCTATATCACACCCAAGTTGATCTGGCTCAAGAATAATCAACCGAAAATCTTCGAATCTTCCTTTAAATACATGGAAGCTACCGGTTTTTTAATCGCGCGATTCACCGGTGAATTTACCTGTGATTTCACTCAGGCGTACGGTTACCATTTTTTCGATATCCGACGGGAATGCTGGGACAAACATACCGCGGTGGAGATTGGTGTTCCACTGGAAAAGATGCCAAAGCTTTGCCGGAGTGTGGATGTGATTGGCAAAGTGACAGAGAAAGCCGCCGCGCAAACCGGACTGAAAAAGGGCACTCCGGTAATTGCCGGATGTCTGGATGCTGTGGCTGGGGCGTTGGGATCGGGTGTTACGCAACCCGGTCAGACGAATGAACAGGGCGGACAGGCCGGCGGAGTGGGCATCAGCATTGACCATGTTGTGGTGGAACCACGGCTGATCTTTTCGCACCATGTAATCCCAGGTCAATATTTGTTGCAAGCCGGAACAGTTGGCGGTGGTTCACTGGGATGGTTTCGTGATCAGCTGGGACATCTCGAGACCATTGCCGGAAGTTTGATCGGTCAAAACGCGTTTGAATTGTTTAGCCGGCAAGTACAAAAATCGAAACCGGGTGCCGGGGGGCTATTATTCCTGCCATACATGGCCGGCGAGCGCACACCTCTTTGGAGCAGTCTTCCAAGGGGGGTGTTCTTTGGATTGACCTATAGCACTACCCGGGCAGATATGTTGCGGTCCATTATGGAGGGCTGCGCTTTTGCCGTGTACGACAACCTGCAGATCGCCGAGGAGCATGGCGTTGTCATCGAAGAATTTCTTGGGTCGGGTGGTGCAACACAAAGCACGGTCTGGTGTCAGATAAAGGCGGATATATACGGAAAACCATTTGTCATCGCGCGAAGACCGGATGGGGGAGAAGGTGGACATGACCTGGGTTTGTTTGCCATGACAGCCTATGGGATCGGTTTGACCGGGAGCATCAGCGAAATGATCACATCCTTGCTGCCAAACCGGCAGGTATTTGAGCCTTCGAACACCAATCATTTGTTGTATGAGGAATTGTTCCAGGTTTACCGGGAAGTCTCACGCCGGAATTTGGAGAGTTTCGCGAAATTGGACGAGATTACGCGCTCTTGCGTATAGATATTAATAACTGGAGCTATCTAATGAAAGCCGTTGTACTTGAAGATAAAGGTGTAATGACATACAAAGATGTTCCCACGCCGGAACCAGGAGCGGGACAGGTACGGGTAAAAATTAAAGCGGTATCCATCTGCGGGTCTGACATCAAGCGGTATGTAGACGGTCACCGCGAGTACAACCTTATTCTGGGGCATGAAAGCGCTGGAATTATTGACAAGGTGGGAGATGGGGTTAACAAGGATTATTCAGGTCGGCCCGTGGCAATAATCCCGCTTATCCCTTGCTTTGAGTGTGAACAGTGCAAGCGTGGGTTTTATTCCGCCTGCCATCGGTATTCATTTATCGGGTCGCGGCAGAATGGATGTTATGCGGAGTATGTGGTTGTTCCCATAAAGAACGTAATGTTGGTTCCGGAAGGTTTGAATCTGGAACATGTGGCATTGATTGAACCGTCTTCAGTAGCACGGCATATGTTGGCATTGGGGAATTTCAAGTCTGGAGAAACGGCCATCGTAATGGGTGCGGGTTCGATTGGTTTGATGCTGGTACAGTGGCTCAGAATTTTGGGCGCGAAGCGAATAGTCGTAAGTGATATTCTGGACGTTAACCTTGCGATTGCCTCGAAGCTCGGTGCCCATTACACGCTAAATCCAACAAAGGTTGATCTGGCGAAAGAGCTTAAGGCTCTGACAGGTGACGGAGCAGACCTGACGTTGGAAGCCACTGGAGTTCCTTCTGTATTGGAACAGACCATTTCGGTGACGCGACCGCGCGGCGGTATTGTGTTGGCGGGCAATCAACCACTGGATAAATGTATGCCGTTGACGTTTTTTGAAAACATGATGCGGCGTGAGATTCGCATTATGGGATGTTTTATGTCATATTCCGCACCGTTTCCGGGGCATGAATGGTCCGACACCATCGAATCCCTCGTTTCAGGTGATCTGGACATGGAAACGATGATCTCTCACCGGTATCCACTTTCAAAAGCGCCGGAGGTGTTCAAGTTGATTGGTTCGCACAAACTTGCTCACCAAAAAATTATGTTAAATCCTGAGGAAATTGTATGACACTGCAAAACGTTTTACCCTGGATTATCCGTGCCCGGAAAGAAGGATGGGCGGTGGGCGCTTTTAACGCCAATACCATGGAACAAGCGCAGGCGATCGCATTGGCTGCCCAGGCGGAAAGAGCGCCGGCCATTATTCAGATCAGTCATCGGGCGCTCACATATATTGGCAGCGGTAATGATATCCGTGGGTTGCAATATATCGCTGCCATTGGAAAAGCGGCGGCGGAAAGCGTGACAACGCCGGTTTCCCTTCACCTCGACCACGGATCTGAGCGCGATGTGTTACAGGCGTTGGCACTGGGATTTACATCCGTAATGTTTGATGGTGACGGTTTTTCATTTGATGAAAATATTGCCATTACCAAGCGATTGTGTGAAGCGGCCCACTCTGTTGAGGCGTGCATGGAAGCCGAGGTGGGGGAAGTACCGAAGCCGGACGGGAAAGAACTGGATGCGGCGGATATTGAACTGACTGATCCTGATGAAGCTGCCCAATTTGTAGAATTGACCGGTGTCGATATTCTGGCCATTGCACTTGGTTCCGTACATGGGATGAAATCAAAAGAGGTCCGCCTTGATCTAAAGCGTCTCGAAGCCATCCGGACAAAGGTAAGCAACCCGCTGGTTTTACATGGTTCGTCAGGCGTTTCGGATGAGGATATTGAACAAGGCGTTTCACTGGGATTGGCCAAGGTTAATGTTGCCACACAACTGGCTGCCGCGTTCACAAGTGGAATCCGCGCCGTATTATCAAAAGACAGTGAGGTGGTGGATCCACGGAAATATATGACAGTTGGACGTGACAATCAGGTGGCCGCTGTGCGAGAACGCATCCGCTTCCTGGGTGCTTCTGGAAAGGCCTGATGGCAGTATGATCCTTTGCCTAAACCTGAATGCGGCAATAGACAAGACGATTGTCGTAACCTCTTTTCAAATCGATAAGATTCACCGGCCGGAATCGGTGTTGTTGGTGGCCGGTGGGAAGGGTTGCAATGTAGCGCGGGCGCTCAAACGATTGGGTGAAATTCCAGTTGTCTGCGGCTGGGTAGGCGGTTTTGCGGGGCAGTTCATTGAAGCCGACTTGAAAAGGGAAGGAATAAAAACAGCTTTTGTTAACACAGATTTTGAATCACGAACATGCACATCTATTCTGGATAGAACGAACCAGACGATGACGGAGATCTATGAGAACGGTGACCCTGTTCCCATGGACAAGATCGATGAACTGCGAGAATTTGTTTCTCATGATATTCCCCGCTATCAGGCCATTACCCTATCCGGCAGCATGCCTCCAGGTGTGCCGCCTGATTTCTACGCGGACCTGATCCAGATCGCCAATGCTGCCAATGTTCCTGCGTATCTGGATACCAGTGGCGAAGCTTTAAAAAAGGGGATAGCCGCACGGCCGTTCTTGGTAAAACCAAATGAAACGGAAGCCAAATCACTTCTGGGGCTTGATGATGGACGAAAAGTAGATTTTTCAAAAATGGCGGAAGAGATATCAATGAGATATCAGACCAAAGTTTTGCTTTCTCTCGGTGCTGAAGGAGCAGTGGCTGCTGACACGGACGGCGTTTTCAGAGTCTTAATTCCGAAAGTAGAAGCGGTAAGCGCTGTGGGGTCTGGTGATTGCACTATGGCAGGAATAGTCCATGGCTTTCTTCAGGGTTCTACTTTTGAGGAATCTGTTGTTTGCGGAGTAGCCGCGGGAACGGCCAATACGTTGATGATCGGAGCAAGCCAATTCAAACTGGAAAATTTCAATAATTTGCGTCATCAGGTTACCCTGATTTCCTCCGCCGGTTGAAGTAATCATTTCTCTTTTCAGGGCGAAATGCCGTGTTTTAAGGATGACCACCAGTTTTACTAAGACATTTCGTAAAACCCTGAGAGATTGTTCCAACAGGCGATTATCGGAGTAGTGTCCTATTTAAAAGGAGAATCACAATGTCTGAACCGAGAAAAGAGTCCTATCCCAAAATTGGCATCCGACCGGTTATCGATGGTCGGCGCAAGGGGGTTCGCGAATCGCTGGAAGATCAGACGATGGGTATGGCCAGGAGAACGGCGGATTTCTTGAGTGCGAATCTACGGTACCCTGATGGTTCTCCGGTTCAATGTATCATCGCCGATACCTGCATTGGGGGTGTGGCTGAAGCGGCACAAACAGCAGAAAAGTTCCGCACAAATAATGTGGGAGTCTCCATTACGGTCACTCCCTGCTGGTGTTATGGCACTGAGACGATGGATATGGATCCGCACACCCCGAAGGCTGTGTGGGGATTTAACGGGACTGAACGGCCGGGGGCTGTTTATCTGGCGGCTGTGCTGGCTGGCTACAATCAAAAGGGGCTGCCTGCGTTCTCGATTTACGGAAAGGATGTTCAGGACGCTGGCGATACGGTTTTCCCGGAGGACGTGAAGGAAAAGCTGCTCCATTTTGCGCGGGCCGGCCTGGCTGTAGCGTTGATGCGCGGAAAATCGTACCTGTCGATCGGCAACGTCTCGATGGGGATAGCTGGTTCGATCGTAGACCATGACTTCTTTGAAAGTTACCTCAATATGCGGGTGGAATCCGTCGACATGTCTGAGATAGTCCGCCGGATCGATGAGCAGATCTATGATCCGGATGAGTTCAAACGCGCGCTCGCATGGACGAAAGCGAACTGCACTGAAGGCCGCGAATACAACCCTCCGGCATTACAGCGCTCGCGGGATCAAAAGGACAAAGATTGGGAAACAGTGGTTAAGATGGCCATGATCGCACGCGACCTGATGAAAGGGAACCCGCGGCTGGCTGATATTGATCGCGGGGAAGAGGCTCTGGGGCACAATGCCATTCTTGGTGGTTTTCAGGGACAGCGTCACTGGACAGATCACTTCCCGAATGGCGATTTTATGGAGGCCATTCTCAACTCATCCTTTGATTGGAACGGTATTCGAACTCCGTACCTGCTGGCCACCGAAAATGACAGCCTGAATGGTACGGCTATGTTGTTTGGTTACCTGCTGACCAACACGGCACAGGTCTTTGCCGATGTGCGCACCTATTGGAGCCCGGAGGCTGTGAAGCGGGTGACCGGCTATTCCCTTGCGGGACAGGCAGGAGGTGGATTGATCCACCTGATCAATTCCGGCGCGGCTTCACTGGATGCCACCGGCCAGATGGAACTGGACGGAAAACCCGCCATGAAGCCCTTCTGGGATATTACCGACGCGGACGTGGAAAAATGCCTGAAAGCGACAACCTGGTACCCGGCGATGACGGAGTATTTCCGCGGTGGCGGGTATTCATCACTGTTCCTGACTCGGGGCGGGATGCCTGTGACTATGACGAGAATCAACCTGGTGAAAGGCCTGGGGCCGGTGCTTCAACTGGCAGAAGGCTGGACGGTTGATCTGCCGACGAATGTACACGGTGAATTGAATGAGCGTACAAATCCGACCTGGCCGACACACTGGTTCGCGCCGCGTCTGACCGGTAAGGGTTCCTTCCGGGATGTCTATTCCGTTATGTCAAACTGGGGTGCAAACCACGGTGCCATCAGCTATGGGCATATCGGCGCGGACCTTGTTACACTGGCTTCGATGCTGCGTATTCCTGTTTGTATGCACAATGTGGAAGAGATGGACTTGTTTCGACCGGGTGTATGGGGCGCGTTTGGCTCTGATGATCCGACCGGAGCGGATTTCCGTGCCTGCGGCAATTTTGGGCCGTTGTATGGATAGGAAAGACGGTTTGCCCAAGTATCTTGCTTTTGATCTGGGGGCTGAGAGCGGAAGGGCGATTCTGGGTTGCCTGGAAAACGAGCGTCTGCAATTAAAAGAGGTCTATCGGTTTCCGAACCGCCCGGTTGAAGTAGGGGGAACCCTGCACTGGGATATCCTGCGTTTGTGGGAAGAGATCAAACACGGATTGGAACTGGCCTTCCGGGAAACAGACGGTCAGTTGGTCAGCGTGGGAATTGATACATGGGGTGTGGACTTCGCGCTGTTGGAAGCGGAGGATGGTTTGCTGGGGAACCCGGTAAGCTACCGAGATCATCGGACAGAAGGAATGGTGGAGGCGGCGGATTCCATCATCCCACTTGAAGAAATCTACCGGCAGACCGGAAACCAGATTATGCCGATAAACAGTCTATTTCAATTGATTGCTCTGGCAAAGAAGAACCCGGGACAATTGGCAGCCGCGCGTTCTTTTTTGAACTTGCCCGATCTGTTCAATTTCTGGTTGTGCGGTGAAAAGGCATCAGAATTTACAATTGCCACAACCACACAGTGTTTTGATCCGCTTGAAATGGAATGGGCATGGGATATGCTGGAAAAGCTGGGTATCCATTCAGATATCTTCGAAAGGATCGTTTTTCCGGGAACCATTATCGGTAACATGCGGAAAGATATTTGCCGAGAAATTGATACCAGTCGTGTAAGGGTTGTCGCGGTGTGTTCACACGATACACAATCGGCCATACTGGCTGTGCCTGCCGTGGATCCGCATTTTCTCTACCTGAGCTCGGGCACATGGTCTCTGATGGGCACCGAGTTGGACGAGCCGGTCATCACCACGGATACCTGGAACAAGAATCTGACGAATGAAGGCGGTTTCGGAGGCAAGTTTTGCCTGCTCAAAAACATCACTGGACTATGGATCTTGCAGGAATGCCGGAGGCAATGGTTGGATGCCGGGGTTGAATACTCCTATGATGATCTAACCCGCATGGCGGGTGAAACGGAATCTTTCCGTTCATTGATCGATACATCTGATGGAACGTTTTTCGCCCCGGGTAGAATGGTGAACCGAATCCAGGATTATTGCAGGAAGAGCGGCCAACCGGTTCCGGAAACACCCGGCGAGATCACCCGTTGTATTTTGGAAAGCCTGGCGATGGAGTATCGGACCGTTGCCGGTCAGATATCAGAGGTCACCGGACGAAAGTACCCGGTAATCCATGTCATGAGCGGAGGATCGCAGAACAAGCTTTTGAACCAATTGACGGCCAACGCGACCGGGTGTCGGGTGGTTTCAGGCCCGGTGGAAGCCACCGCGGCCGGCAATATTCTGGTTCAGGCGATGGCTGCCGGTGAGGTGGAATCGATATCAGACGCACGGCGTGTGGTGAGCCGTTCCTTTGTTTTGAAGACCTTTATGCCAGAAAAGCTGACAGAATTTGATAATGCATACGCACGGTATATAGGGTTAAAAAAATATTGATTTCAAGAAAAGTATCCCTGGCAATTGTTATGTAGTTCGCTTGTTTAGACATACACCGTTTCACCCGCGCCCGAGTTGAAAACAATGCCATACGGATCATAGTATCTGGTTAACGACAGGCTGGCTGAGCTGTCCGTCATCTGGCGCATGGAACCCAGCGCGTTGGGCAAGAAGTAGTCGGTCTGCGTTTCGGCGACCTGGGCGATGCGACCCGCGTTCCCTGAGCCTGTCGAAGGGCCATATAAGTAGGTATTTGTTCCGGCCTGCAACACCTGGGTTATGCTGGCGTTGATATCCAGCGTTATTGTCCGTGGTGACGCCATCCACGGTTTGCCGCAGGCGTTCGCCCAGCCCGAAGCAGGCGCACAAAATAGTTGATGTGCCCTGAGTCATCCCGTCAGATGTGTCGTTGTAATCGGCTTCAAAGCGATAGTCGCATAACATTTAGGTTGTCAACAAATATCCACCCTGATTACAAGTATTGGATATGAAAATGATAGCTGATTTGTATATGTTTTGCACCCCGGTGGCACCCATAAATCAGCTGTCGAGTTGAGATTTCCTGGTTTTTTTTATTGCTAAAATAATCGGAGGTTATTGATCTAAGAGTATTTTGTTGAAAACATTCCTGGGAACGCGCCCTTCCATCCAGGCGATGACATCGTCCACCAGCATACGGGAATGTCTTTCAGGAGTTTCGTGGGTAGCCCCAGCCAGATGGGGGGTTAAAGTAACACTTTCAAACTTCAGTAATGGATGATTTTCAGGAAGCGGTTCATACCAGAACACATCAAGTGCGGCACCACTAATTTGGCCAATTTCTAGGGCATACAGGAATGCTTCTTGATCAATCATAGTCGCGCGAGATGTGTTAATAATGTATGGTTTGTTTTTCATGAGTGAGAAAGCTTCAGCATTCAGAATAGCTTTTGTATCGGGTGTTACACTGCAATGCACCGAAATGAAATCGGATTCCGAAAACAACTGTTTCAGGGAGACAATGCCAACGCCTTGTTTTTTTGCGCGTTCCTCATCAAGAGAGGGAGTGTAACAGATCACATTCATGCCAAATGCTATCGCAAGCTGTGCTACACGGGAAGCTACATTACCAAAACCAATCAGTCCCAGTGTTTTGCCACACAACTCTACGCCTTTAAGGCTTGTATAGGGAGAATCTCCATCGATATCCCAAATGACATCTTCTTCGGGATTCTCTGCATACAAATCTGCTCTGGTTTTCGCGAGATATTTACCAGACCTAAGCAGTCTATCACCTTTCGATATCTGTCGTGCTTGTGAAAGTAATAACCCTATAGTAAACTCGGCAGCCGCAATCGCATTTCTACCCGGAGTATACAGGACCGGAATTTTTCGCGCATTTGCAGCTGACATTTCAACATTTGCAGGGTTTGCGCGTGATACACCGATGAGTTTTAAGTTCGGAGCAGACTCAATAACCCGCTTTGTGACCTTTTCATATCCTACCAGTAACATGTCAACATCGCTTATCCGATTGCATAATTCATCTTCGCTCAATCGATAACCCGTTGATCCCCAGCCTGCTTGAATAATTTGACATTTATCACTGAGACGTGACATTTGAGAATCGGACAACATCATGGTTATTAAGATTTTTACCGGTTTTTTCATGAGGTCCCTAAATGATAATGATTTATTTTTAATGAATACCTAATAACCACATTATTATACTTGTCACATGAGACATCTATTTAGAAACGAACAGATCTATATTAAAGGAATACATCAATCTTTCTGTTCTAATAATTTTTGTGCTGTTTTCACATCCGTTACCAATGAATTTATCAAACGGCCTCGAATTGCACCAAGAATTGCGTGATATTTCTGTAACCCTCCCGCAATGCCGACCACTCTATTGATCTTGCGAAGTTCATCAAGGCTTATACCAATCACGCGTTCATTTAGATTCGATTCGACCAGTGATCCATTGATATCATAATAGCGCAATCCAATATCCCCAACCGCTCCCTGACTGATCAGTGCTTCCATTTCAGACCAGGTGATAATGGATTCATTACGCATGAGTAAAGAATCTCGATTGGGATTGCCGATTCCGGCAAAAACGATTTGAGCAGTGCTGGCGGTAACAAGCGATTGAGATATAGTCCGATCAGACTTAAGCAATCTGGCGGATTCAACAGAGTCTACCACTCCCGGAGAAGGGAGCAACCAGATATTTGCGCCAAGAGCTATACCAGCACGGCTTACCAAACCAGTGGCATGGGTTTCTGATTTCGGTTCACCCAGTCCACCAACCATCTGAAGGATTACACAGTTGGGTTTCTTTTCGGACTGTAGATTTTCAACCATGGATGCCAACGTAGCTCCCCATGTGAATCCAATAATATCGCCATCCATTACAATTCTGCTGAAATAATCTGCCGCGGCAATCCCCAGATCTCGGGCAGTGCTTTCTGTAGTTTCGGGTTCGGAAATATCAGTAACAATAACCTCTAATAGGTTAAATTTCATCTCCAGTTGACGTTCAATCTCAGTGTAACCACCTGGTTCCTGCATGATCGAAATCTTCACGATCCCTTTATCCAATGCTTCTTGCATTAACCTGGAAACTCGAGGCCTGGAGAGACGTAATTTTTTAGAAATCTCATCCTGGGTCAAACCACTCTCGTAATAGAGTTTAGCGATTTTTATCAACAAACGTTGTTTATCTGTCATATAGATCCCTGTGAAAAACCAGATTGCTTTGGTATTGACTCTTCATTAAGATATCCATACCGGGGAAAATGAAATATCACAACAGTTTAGTTGTGTAGAGAAAACCCTTGAAAACTGGTAATTGTCAATTGGATAAACCATGTTCAAGAAGCCGTTTATATCTATGATAGCCGTCTTCCCAGATTTCTGTTTTGAAAGGAGAAAAATGTTGAAGCGGAAATGAACGTCTGACTACGTTTCTAATATCATCGAGTGTATCTATGTAGCCCAAACCCATTGCCTGGATAAGCAGATTCCCGGTTGCTGTTGCTTCAACTGGTCCGGTTATAACATCTCGTTGGGTGATGTTAGCCGTTAGCTGATTTAATAGAATATTTCTTGACCCTCCGCCGATGATGTGGATAACGTCAAATTTCTTGGCAAGAATTGTTTCGAATCCTTCCAATAGAGACCGGTATGAATAAGCAAGGCTTTCTAAAATACAACGAACTACTTCTCCTTTTGTTTGTGGAATGGACTGACCGGTCTTCTGGCAGAATGATTGAATACGCGCGGTCATTTCGCCCGGGTCAAGGAATTCTGGTGAGGAAATATCGATGATAGGACCGCATTCAGGTGTCTGTGCAGCCAGTCCGACTAGTTGTTCGTAGGAATAATCATCGCCCGCCTCCAGCCATTCTTTTTTACATTGTTGAAGTAACCACATGCCAGGTACAATTTTTAAAAACCTGGTACGACCACACGGATTTCCTTCATTGGTAAAGTTTAAAGCCAAACTGGCCTTAGTGATAAAAGGTTTTTCAAGTTCCGTTCCTACCAAAGACCAAGTTCCAGAACTGATAAACATGAAGTTATCTGTTTCAACAGGAACAGAGGTCACCGCACAGCCCGTGTCGTGACCGGATGGCAAAATTACAGGGATGGATCCATGGACCGAAGTAGGGAGGATCCAATCGTGAATATTGCCAAGAACTGTGCCCGGGAATGATATGTTTTGAAACAAATTCGGGGGAATCTGAAGCTTATTCAATAAATCAAATGCCCACTTATTGGATGATTGGTCTAAACATTGTGAAGTGGTCGAGATACAAAATTCGCTCGTTTTTTCACCGCACAGCCAGTAATTGAACAGGTCAGGCAACATAAGAAGTGTTTTTGCGTTATCCAATAGATTAGGCTCTTGTTGTCGAGTTGCGAACAATTGAAAAAGAGTATTGAAATCAATTAGTTGGTTTCCCGTTTGATAATAGACGTCTTCGCGTGAAACGATTGAGAAGAGATCATCAAATGAAGTCTTGGTGCGATGATCACGATAATGATAAGGATTTTGAATCAGGTTGCCGTATTTATCCAGTAGGCTGTAATCTACCCCCCATGTATCCACCCCCACACTGGCCAGTTTAGAATTGGATAGGTGAAATCCTTTTTTTATTCCACATTGTATCTGATCCCAAATATGTAATACATCTGTAAAAAGGTGATTGCCAACACGCACAGGATTATTTGAGAAACGGTGTGTTTCTTTAAGTTTTATCGACTTGCCGTCGAAATGCCCCAAAATAGCTCTGCCGCTTTCCGCGCCTATATCCAGAGCAAGTATTGCTAGATCGTGGTTCTGATGAACGGGCAAAGTAAAGTCTCCCTGAGTAATTCTGCACGTTATTGTTTATAGAGGGGTTTAATACGTTCGTAAAGATCCAAGAAAACCGGATACCGCCGTTCGTACATATCAGATCCATTAGGATAAAACACTTTATCGTCAGTGGATATGATTTTTTCAGCTGCGTTTTGATAGGAAGGGAATATTCCAAGAGCGTGGCCGCATAATAAGATATTTCCCAAATTCGCAGTATCACGAATTGAAACGGTAGCGATAGGTTTTCGTAGTATCTTTCCGAGAATTTCCAACCAGACCTGGCTCTTTAGACCACCGCCTACTGCTCTAACTTCATTGATCTGAATACCCAGCGATTCCACTGCCTCAATATTATTCCTCAAGGCAAAGGATACTCCTTCCATGATCGATCGTATAAAATGAGCCTTACTGGTTTTTAGGTTTATCCCAAAGAAAACACCCCGCGCGTCTGCATCCCAATATGGAGTTCGTTCACCATTCAGGTAGGGCAAGAAGATCAATCCTTCGCTTCCTTCAGGTATATTTTTTGCTGATTCGTTGTACTGGTTGAAAATATCTCCTGATGAAGCCTGTATTCCACTCTGGTGATCAAATGTGTTCTTGAACCATTCAAGTGATTCGCCTGCAGTTTGCATAATGCCAAGGGTTGCCCAATGGTCGCGTAGACAATAATGCCAACAGAGAGTTCGTTTCTGAGGATCAACCAGTGGCCGGTCAGAGCAGACTGTTATCACGCCTGCCGTGCCAATGATCAGCGTCACCTGTCCCGGGTTCGTCATTCCGGCTCCCAGAGCGGACGCGGAATTGTCAGAACTTCCATTGACAACCGGGATTCCTGATCTTAATCCGGTTGCCTTGCTTGCTTCAGTGGAGATCGTTCCAATTAAAGCATCAGATGGTAATACTTCAGGGAAATAATCCTTGGGAATGCCAAAAATATTAAAAGCCGTTTCAGACCATTTTTCCTTTTGTACATCAAAAAGCAGTGTTCCACTTGCTTCGGCATAATCTGTTACCATTTGACCGGTTAGTTTGAATTTTAGATAGTCTTTTGCCACCAGGATATGCCGCACTCGAGACCATATTTCTGGCTGGTTCTCTTGAACCCATTTGACATGCATAGCCGTATAGGTTGTGGAAACATCGTTCGATGTTTCACGGAAGATCAAATCGCGATACGTCGAATCAGACTTGATCTGATCGACAATTGCTGAAGATCTTTGATCCATCCATGTTATTGCCGGCCTCAGGATTTTTAACTCATTATCCAAATACACCTGGGTATGCATTTGCCCGCAAATACCGATACCGCTGATACTTTGAAATTCTTCCGGGTGTTTTTTTGACAATTCCTTGCAGGAACTTATCAGGCCTTTCCACCAGGCTTCCGGGTCCTGCTCGGCAAAGCCGGCCTCCGGAATAAGAATTGGATATTCTTGGGATTCCGAGGCAATCCATTCCCCTTTTTCAGAGAAAAAACTGATCTTAAGGCTGGTAGTTCCTAAATCAATGCCAAGCAAAGTATTCATGTTGTTCGCCTCTTCTGAGCACGGTTTTCACTAAGATGCTTAACAATCATTACAAATATCAAAACAATACCCCACAATGCCAGGGTTAAGAAGTTGCTTATACCCATGAGGTTTAAACCGCTGGATATGAACTGTAAAATGATCAGGGATATGATCAACCCGGAAACTTTTCCAAAACCGCCCGCGGCGCTTACTCCACCTAGAACTGCGGCCAAAACGGTCAATAATAAATATGATTCGCCATAATCTGCCTTTGCAGAATTGAACCTTGAAATCATAACTATGGCAGCGAGGCCGGAATATATACCAGATATGATATAGGTTTGGAATAAGACAGATTTGTTATTAACGCCTGAATAGAAACAGGCTATGGGATTCGATCCAAGAAGATAAATGCGAGTTCCAAGGGGTGTCTTGTTTAATATAAGTGCCATAAACCCGGCCGCAGCCAGAAAGATCAACATTGGTACAGGAATACCAAATACCGCCTTGTTGCCAATGGCTAACATTGCCGGGGAAAAGCCGGAGATCACATACCCTTCCGTTAATACCAGGGAGACACCGGTGACTGTGATCATCGTCCCAAGGGTTGCCAGGATAGGTGAGATATCAAGAACTGCGATTAAGAATCCATTTATCAAACCTATGATGGCCGCGATTAATAAACCCGCTGCAATTGCTAAAATAACCAGCCATGGACTGTTAGTGATGGCACTTTCTGGCGGAAATGCTTGTGTTAGTATCAGCGCCATGACAATCCCTGATAAATTTGCAGTCGCGATGATCGAGAGATTAATACCAGAAGTTAGCATGGCAATCATCATAGCTAAGGTTAGTATTCCTAACTCTGGCATTTGATAAGCCATGGATTGGAAATTGTTCAAGCTCATGAAATCTTCTTTGGTTAATCCCCACATTAATAGAATAACCAAGACCATGACAGCAAGTAGAATAGTGAAATGAGATACTTTACGAAACACGGTTTTTCCTCCGGGGTTAATCGTTTTCAATTATGATCCGTTTTCGGGTGGATGCCTTACGCCGATACGTGCTGACGCCCACACTAATCAGGATGACAAGGCCGATCACAACTTTGTACCAGAGCGCGGGCATATGCATAAGTGTCAGACCGTTTCCCATGATCGCGATCAAGGTGACGCCCAGGATGGTTCCGATAATGGATCCGGACCCTCCCAGCATACTGGCTCCACCCAGGACAACTGCCGCTATAACATCCATTTCTTTTCCGACTAACGAGTTTGGGGCAACAGTTTGCACCAGAAGTGCTTGTATGACACTTCCAATACCAGCCATAAGCCCCATGTATGAATATACAAAAGCAGTCGTACCAAAGAGATTAAACCCGGCTCGCTGAGCTGAATTATTGTTTCCACCCATGGCGTAGATGGAGCGGCCAAGTACAGTGTATTTCAATATAAACCAGCTTATTAGCACAAGGGAGATCCAAATTACTGTGATTACTGATAATCCGTATGGATTACCTTCAGGGGTGTAAACGGTGAAAACTCGTATAGTCGCAAAATCACTGAACCAGGAAGGAAAACCATACAACCATTTCCCTTTAGATATTACGGTCAATACTCCATAGAACACATTTAGTGTGGCAATGGTAGTGATAATGGAAGGTATTTTGAAAAAGTGGATGATCGCAGCATTTAGAAAACCTAAAGCTATGCCGATCACTCCCGCGATTAGAAACACCAGGAAAATGTTGAGGTGATCACCCATCTTTAATAACAATACCGCGACTGTATAACCAGTTACTGTGGCTATTGCGGTAAATGAGATATCGATGCCACCAGAGATCAATACGAAAAGCATTCCAATAGCGAACGTACCCATTAATGAATAACTTTTCAACAGGTCAAAAAAGTTTTCCAGGGTGAAAAAACTCGGGTTAATGGATGTGATAACAATAGAAAAAATCACTATTGCGATAAAGACGTAAGTTTCATGTCGTCCAAGATATTTCTTCATAACTCATTTCCTTAGTATGCTCCATTGACGCAATTCTGAATTTCATCCTGGCTGGTTTGATTTGTATCAAACTCTTTGATGATACGCCCTTTGCGCATCACAAGGATACGGTTGCAGTTGTGAAAAACTTCGAGGATCTCATCCGATATCATAATAATGGCAATACCTTTTGCCGCCAGATTGCGAATAATCTCATGAATGGCAAACTTTGCCGCGACATCAATACCAATCGTTGGCCCATCTAGAATAAGCACTTTTGGCCGGGTTGCGATCCATTTTGCCAGCACTACTCGTTGTTGGTTTCCCCCTGACAGAGTTTGAACTGGTGATTCTGTGCTGGGTATCTTAATAGACAAATCTTTAATCCATTTATCTATGGTGGATTTGACTTTACGATCGTTTAATAATTTAAACCGATTTACAAGCGAATCAATGGTTGTGATTATGATGTTATCGCCCACAGATTGAACATTAACCAGGCCTTGAGTAAGTCGGTCTTCTGGCACATATGCAATACCCAAATCAAGCGCGTCCTGGATATTCCCTATAATAACTTTTTTATTATTAAAGTGGATGCTCCCCGCATCAGGCGTGTGAATTCCGAACAAAGTAAGTGCTAGCTCTGATCGCCCTGACCCCAACAACCCTGTGATACCTAAAATTTCACCGGGGTGTAATTTGAAATTTATATTCTCGTATTCCCCTTTGCGAGACAAGTCTACACATTCAAGGATCGTATCATCCTGTTGCAAATCAGCTATAAAATGCTGATATTCCAATTTTTTGCCTGTCATGAGATATGTCAGTTTTTCATCATCTAATTCATTGCTCGGATACACCCCCACCAATCGGCCATCCCGGATTACACTCACTCGATCGGCAATTTGTAAGACTTCGCTAAGCTTGTGACTGACAAACATAGTCGCAATGCCTTTTGCTTTCATATCCATAACAACACTCAATAGTGAATCGACTTCACGTTTCGTCAGCGAAGCCGTAGGTTCGTCCATGACAATAAGCTTGACTTCGTGAGTGAGCGCCCTACAGATCGCTACCAATTGTTGATCGGCAATTGATATTTCGCTCACTAACTCATCAAGTGGCAATTTGATATTGATGCGAGCCATCGCTTTTTCAGCAATCAGATTTAGTTCGCGCCAATTTATTATCTTATTATGGTCAGCAACATATTTCCCTATGGCTATATTCTCGGCAACTGTGAGATTCGGAAAAAGGGAGAGATCCTGATATATGACTTGAATACCGTAATTGATGGCATCAATGGCTTTGTGGCTGCAAACTGGTTTTCCTTCAATGAGAATGTGTGAACCCGAATCTGCCTCCACTGTACCTGAGATTATTTTTATCATTGTCGATTTCCCGGAACCATTTTCCCCGGCGAGGCAATGAATTTCTCCATGGTTTATTTCAAAATCTACATTATCCAGTGCTGTAACGCCTACATAATGTTTACTGACTTGTTTCAGCGCTAAAAAGGGTTCTGCCATTTAAAATCCTTTAATGCGAAGATAAATATGTTGCTTGTTTATTACCAGGTTTATATAACTTCATTTTATAGTAATTAAAAAATGGAGCTTCTTCTTATGTAAAAAAGAAGCTCCATTCTCAATAGGTAATGCTTAGAACCCTAATGATTCAGCGTTTTCGGCCGTGATGTCAAGTATGGCATCAAGTTTTACGACTGTACCATCTACAGTAACAGCGCCCAGTCCAGGAATCTCGGTTCCAGTTTCGATCTTATTTCCTTCGAGTAGGTATTTTGCCAGCCAGACCATACCGAAGCCAGCATCTGCGGGATTCCACAAGATACCTTCTTTCAAGGAGCCATCTTTGAGGTAAGGGGCGGCCTGAGAGGGGATGACGGTACCTACTATGGCGATTTTGTCTGTGAGGCCTTTTTCTTTCAAAGCCTGGGCGGCGCCTATAGGACCAAGGCTACCGAAACCGACGATACCTTTCAGGTCGGGATACGCTTTGATGAGTTCAAGTGTCTTTTGGCGGGCCAGTTCCTGGTCTTCACCACATGGGATGCGTTCGGTTACCAGTTTAAGATTGGGGTATTTAGTTTTCGCATACTCAATACCGGTGTCAGCCCAGAAATTGTGGAGAGGAACGGTCAATCCACCAACGAAAATGGCATATTCGCCGGAATCGCCCATATATTCTACTAACTTATCCCAGGAATGCTGTCCAAACTTGACATTGTCAATCAGTTCAAAGTCATAATCTGTTCCGACCTGGTCAGGGGATTCATGGGTGATAACTACGATCCCTTTTTCCTTGGCTTTTTGGAATACAGGCTCAAGAGCTTTTGCATCGTTTGGTACAACTGCAATAGCGTCTACACCTTTAGCGACCAGATCTTCAACAATCTTAACTTGTTGGGCGGGATCTGCCTGGGCAGGGCCTGTCTGATAGGAATTCACGCCCAGTTCTTTGGCCGCGCGATCAACGCCGGTCTCGACAACATTGAACCAGGGAATGCCGGTGATTTTTACAACCGCGGCGATTTCAAATGGGTCTTTTTCGGCAGCCGGTTCAGCAGGGGCAGCTGGTTCAGCAGGCACCGCCGTGGCAGCAGGCGCAGCAACTGGAGCGCATGCGGCTAACATGCTGACCGCTGCAATTATTGACACGATACGAACTAAGAACGTTTGCTTCTTCATTTCTCTCCTTGTTGTATGGTTAGGATAGCTTGTTGATTTCAGCCGTTCACCCTTGATCGGGGTTTCGTATAGAACTCATTCCACAGGGTATTTTCGTTGTCCGTATGTTTTAAACCTTTCTCCAATAATGATCATCTCCTCATCTGATAAGATAGCGGGTTGGCCAATACACTTGGTTTGGTAATAAATACGTGATACCAACTCTAATTCTTCAGCCGTAGCAAAGGCGGATTCAATCGTTTTTCCAACGGTTACAATACCGTGATTTGCCATCAGACAGGCGTTGTAATTTCCAATAGCTGCGATGATATTGTCTGATAATTCCTTCGTGCCATAAGTCGCGTACTTTGCCAGCGGTACTTTATTTCCAGAATATCCAATCAAATAATGAACCGCGGGTAATTCCCAGTTTAAACAGGCGATCGTTGTGGCGTAAACCTGGTGGGTATGCACAACAGCGTTGATATCAGATCTGTGTTTTAGAAGGGCAAGATGAAAACGTATTTCGCTGGATGGTTCCATGTCGCCTTCAACAATATCACCCTCTGGTGAGACTATTACGACATCCTCTGGTTTCATTAAGAAATAATCAACACCAGAAGGCTTGATGGCAATGAGGTTCTGGGCTCGGTTGAAAATACTCAAGTTTCCACCTGAGCCTGTCGTTAATTTGGATTTGATAAGGTTTCTACCGAATTCAATAATTGCTTCGCGCTCTACTTTTAGTAGCATTTTGTCTCCTATTGGTTATTTTTCTCAAAAACTAGTATAAACCAGATGTTACAAAAATTCAAGTATGAAATAATGTAACAACTGGTCTGGATTAGTCATGTGACTGGCGTTTACGTTCCTGGAGACATGGGCGGGGTATAGAAGTAGCGATACTACTACCATGCGCTATTCGGGTAAGTCTATTGTCAAATTTTTTGGGGTACCAAATGTTTACTACAGTGAATTAATAATTGTTTTTGCGAGAAAAAATTGGAGTGTGATATCCAAAAATTTATCCGCCATATGATGTTTGTTTTCCCTGAGTTTGGGATGTTGGCAGCACCCTGGTTGTACACAAAAAAATTACTTATTTATAGTTGCTCATATATGGCAAAAAAATCCCTCGAAAAGAGGGATTTTTCCTGTATCTTCTGGTCGGGGCGAGAGGATTTGAACCTCCGACCTCTTGCACCCCATTAGGCCAAATGATCTATAATATCTTGATAATGCATATATATGGTGCTTAAAATGTATAGTATGCCAATATATGGCGGTCGTGTGGATTAATTTGTGCTATATATTCAGAAATTCTTTTACGGTTGCACCCCGGTTGCACCCGTGAATCAATTGCTGGGTTTAATATTTTCCTGTATTTGGATCTCAACTGGAGTGATCAATTCATCGATCAATTCGTCTACATCATTATGTATATCTGATTTAGGATGATATATTTTTTGTATCTTATAACCCAACGAAAATTCGTTCATATATCTCGACATAACTTCATTTAAGATATTCTTTGACAATTAGGTTGAACTTAATGGTTAAATTTTGGAAGACAAAAAATTTTTTAGAAAAAGCAATCACCGATTTATTTCCCAAACCAGGTGTTTTATCTCTGGAGCAATCAATTTTTCCCAGGCAAGCTGGACTGCGTCAGGAGAGCCGGGTGTTGAGAAAATCACTTTTCCCGCGCAGATACCTGCGATCGCTCGTGAAAGCATGGCCGCTGGACCAATCTGCTTATAACTAATCATCCGAAATATTTCGCCAAAACCCGGAAGGGTTTTCGTCAATTTTTGTGCAACAATATCAAACGTTGTGTCCCTCTTTGAGACGCCAGTGCCGCCATTAAAAAGAAGAATTTGCGAATCAGAATGAATCAAGGCTTCAATCAGAATCTCAATTTCAGCAGGTTCATCATGCACAATGTGGTAGGAGGAAACAAGCATTCCACTTTCGATAATCTGCTGCTTCAAGTATTTGCCATTTATATCAGTTTCTTCTGTTCGGGTATCACTTACTGTGATAATTGCAATTCTTACGGGGGGCAATTCGCTGGCAGAATGCTTGTGACTATTACTTGCGGATGACATTTCGGAATGATTCATTTTAGCTGTCATTTTTGCTCTTTCTGATACTTATGATTGCAATGAAAAATTTCGGAAAAATCGAAATCCTATATAAAGAAGTTATATGGTAAAAACTACTGGAAATTTCCTTTTTTCTTATCCTTAAGTATATTACTGCTTATAATAGTTATCAGTTTATTTTAAATTTTTACACATCAAATGCAAATTATCCATCGAGTTCGTTCAGAAGAGGTTCTCAAATTGCTGGGAGATCCCACCCGGCTAGAAATTTTGCGTATTCTAATTGGGAAACAGGCGACTATCTCTCAACTGGGTGCTGTTTTTCAAATTCATCCAGCCAGGGTTCGCCATCATATCAAACTACTGGAAAAAGAAGGACTGGTAGAACTGGTATCGGTCCAAACGGAAAAAAATTATATCGAAAAATACTACCGTGCGACAGCGAAAATGTTCCTGATCAACATGGCAGTTCTGTCGGAACCAGTTGAAAATGACCAATTGGTTATGTTGGCAAGTGATGATCCCGCGTTAAACTTTCTGATCACACGGGTAAATTCAGCTTTAAATCGGCCATATATTTACACACTGCCGGTGGGAAGTTTAGACGCGCTTATCTACTTAAAAGAACAGTTCAGTGACATTGCAGGCTGTCATTTGTTAGATATAGCCAGTGGTGAATATAATCTCCCATATATCCAACACCTTTTTAGCGACCAGACCATGGTCGTTATTCATCTGGTGGGACGGCAGCAAGGGCTATATGTCAAAAGAGGAAATCCACTACGGGTCAAATCCATGGAAGATCTGGCAGGAAGAAATGTATTCTTTAAAAATCGTAAACGTGGATCCGGGACACGTATGTGGATTGACCAATCTTTAAAAAAAATGGGGATTAAACCAGAAGAAATTAACTTCAGCCCGCCTGATGCCTCAACTCATGCAGAAGTGGCTGAAGCTGTGAGTTACGGTCTGGCAGATACTGGGATGGGGGTTCTTTCTGTAGCTCGATCATTTGACCTGGACTTCATACCATTGTTTATGGAACAATATGACCTTGTGATGACCGAAGAGACTTTTAAGTCTAATCGGATAAAACCAATATTGGATGTTTTGAATGACCCCAATTTTCGTGATTTCGTACTCAAAATGGGGGGGTATAGCGTTGAAAAAATGGGGAATCACCTAATAATTTAACAACAATAAAAAATTCATAATTCAGTATTGAACTTGGTTGGTAGAAATCCCTACGTTAAAAAAATCTTTAAATCTTGAACCACATTAAAAATTATTATAGTATAAGGTACCAAAGGTACTCCATTGATGATAAAAGTAAATATATGTTTATATGGTTCATTGGCCAGATTTGGTGGCGGTAAGCATGTGTCCCAGGTTGATGTGGAATTATCACCAGGATCAGGTAAGGTCGAATTACTGTCATATTTAGGTATCCCTGAAGAGGAAAGGGGGTATCTGTTTATTAATGCTGTTCTTTGTGAGGTCCCAGGGATAAGCACAGGCGCGAACGAGTTGTTAAAAGATGGTGATCATGTTGGCATTTTTTCCATTGATCGCCTTTTTCCGTTTCAATACCGCGACGGACTGCCTCTGTCCGACGGTTTGAGAAAAACACTCCAGAAGCATGGAGCCATGCACCATTCATACAAGTAATAACCCGAATATTTTTTTTGGCAAACATTGTTTTATCCAGACTACTTCAACCAACTAAAGATAAAAAGGAGCTCAAGGTATGGCAAAGAAAATCTTAAGAATCAACATGACCGATTTAAAGGCAACCTATGAAGATGTTCCAGCAAAGTGGTCAAGATGGGGAGGGCGAGCCCTGACATCTGCGATCGTTTGTGATGAAGTGGATCCTATGTGCCATCCTTTAGGACCAAACAACAAGCTGGTTATCGCCCCTGGTTGGGTTTCTGGTTCACCGGCGGCACCAAGCAGCGGAAGAACTTCATTCGGTGGAAAAAGCCCATTGACTGGCGGTATTAAAGAAGCGAACTCAGGTGGACTTTCCTCGCAGAAGATTGCCAAACTTCGGTTAGCTGCCATCATCATTGAAGGTGTCCCGGCGAAAGACAAGTGGTACACCCTGATCATCAGTAAGGATGGCGTAAAATTTGAAAACGCGGCTGATCTGATTGGCAAAGGGATGTATGAAGTTGATGAAATCCTTGAAAAAAGATTTCCCAAACAGGCAATTATTGGCATTGGCCAGGCTGGAGAGATGAAACTCTCTAATGCGGGAATTTCTGTTAACGACCAGGAAAACAAACCTGGCCGTTATGCAGGTCGGGGCGGCCTGGGTGCCGTTATGGCTGCCAGAGGGGTCAAAGCAATCGTGGTCAATGATGACGGTGGCCTCGGTGTGGAAGTTGCCAATGAAGAACTGTTTAAAGAAGGTCGTAAAAAATTGACCGAAGCCATTCAGGAACATGGTTTGACGAAGAAGGGAGGCGGTCTTAATGCCTACGGAACCGCTGTGCTGGTCAATATCCTGAATGAAGCTGGTGGTCTGCCTACCCGGAACTTTAGTGCCGGTCAATTTGAGGGTGCAGCCAAGATATCCGGTGAGGCTATGGCTGAGATGGTCGAAAAGCGCGGTGGCGAAGGAATGATGGGTCACGGTTGCCATCCGGGTTGTATCATCAAATGCTCGAACATAATCCCAGACGAAAATGGTAAAGCAGTTGCTTCCTGTGTGGAATATGAAACTGCTTGGGCACTTGGCGCTAACTGCGGAATTGACAATCTGGATTACATCGCCCTCATGACTCGGGAATGTAACGACATCGGGTTGGATACGATTGAGGCCGGCAATACTATCGCAGTAGCGATGGAAGGCGGGCTGTTGAAATTCGGTGATGAAAAAGGTGCCTTGAAATCCTTCGACGAAATTCGCAAAGGAACTCCCCTGGGCCGCATTCTCGGACAGGGAGTTGAAGCAACAGCGAAAGCATTTGGTGTCAGCCGGGTTCCGGTGGTTAAACATCAGTCAATGCCAGCGTATGAACCACGTGCTGTAAAAGGTATTGGTGTTACCTATGCTACAACACCTATGGGTGCCGATCACACAGCCGGTTACACCATTGCTCCGGAAATTGCTGGTGTTAGCGGGAAGCTTGATCCATTATCTGACGAAGGAAAAGCGGAACTTTCGCTCACTTTCCAGGCCGCTACAGCATTTATCGATAGCACCGGTTACTGCTTATTTATTGCTTTCCCGATCCTGGATATTGCCAAGGGTTGGGCCGGTATGGCAGAATCTGTCGCGGGTGTTACCGGGCAAAAGATCACTGGAGATGATGTGATCCCCATCGGAAAAGAAATCTTAAAGATGGAACGTCTCTTCAATGAAAAAGCTGGATTTACGGCACAAGACGATCGACCGCCTGAATTCATGCGCATCGAATCACTACCTCCTCATAATGTAAAATGGACTATCACAGACGAGCAATTGGATTCTGTATTCTCCTGGGTACATGACGAGAAATAGTGGTTTTGATAACTAAACATATACCGGGTGCGGTGATCACACCGCACCCGGCTCATATAAAAAAATGTCAATAATTCAAAATATTTACTGGGGATATGAGATTTCATACCCCGATTATTGGTTCCATAAACAGATATCTGATACCGATTTTTTCGTTTCTACTACCGATGCTTTCGACCCGCTCTATGATGGTAAAGATTCAGGTCAAATTGCCATACGCGGTGAATGGAATTGGAAAAAAAAAGATATCAAGCCATTATGGAGTGAACATATCGGTTTGTTGGCTGGCATGCTTGGTGCGAAAGATGTCGGTTCAGCAGATTGGCGTTTGGGTAAAGCCGTAGGAATTGAAGCCGAAATCGTTTTACCCAAAAAATTGAACCGCCGGTTATGGACGGGAATTCTTGCGCACCAGTTTTGTGTGTTGCATTTCATGGTAACTCATCCACTGGAAGCACGTGAAGAATTCGAACCAGTAGCAACGGAAATTATAAAAAGTTTGAAGTTCCCGGAAAGCCTTCCAGGTATGGTGCTTTCTAAAGATGAGGTGCCCTTACCCTTATCATATACAAGTATTGATCCCTCTTTTGTTGTACAGGATATAAGTGACCCATCACAATGGGTTGCTTTTGATGGAAATGCTGATATTGGTGCTTTGCAATCATTCTATCTCCGGGAATTGTCAAAAAACAATTGGGAGATCATTGAATACATTCCTTTCACAGATATATCTGACCTTGGCTTTGCCCGTTATGTGATAAAGAAAGAACAAAAGAGACTAATATTAGGCCTTATGCCTTCTGGTTCGGATACAGGTACAACCAAACAGGCTTCACCTGTGCCGACCAGAATTGTCTATAAAGTGGAAGGCTCTTGATTATGCTCGATATATGCAGGAATCTGCAGGAGTAATAAATGCTAATTTCTGTCAAACTATTTGCAACTCTTACCCGGTATAAAGATGGCGCAAAAGCGGGAACTCCATTTGAAATAGACTTGCCCGAAAACGCAACAATCTTGGATTTGATCACGTTCCTCAACATTCCATTGGAAGAGGCGCATGTCATCTTCATAAACAATATCATCGTCAGACCTGAAACAGAAATCAAATTGGGTGATGTTATTGGAATCTTTCCACAAGTTGGGGGAGGATAAATGCCTGATTTAATCGATTTATTTGGCCGAAACATTACGTATATGCGTATATCCGTTACAGAACACTGTAATTTGCGGTGTGTATATTGCATGGCAAATGATTTTGTTCCACCTACTTCATATTCGTTTGCATTGTCGGCTAGTGACATCGCGAGAGTCGCGGAAGCGGCGGTAAGATGTGGCATTAAACAGGTACGATTAACGGGGGGAGAACCACTAATCAGGCCGGATATTGTTGAGATAATTGAGGAACTGGCAAAAATAGATGGACTGGAAGAAATAAGCCTGACCACTAATGGAATTCTGTTAGGTCGTTTAGCCATGCCGCTGGCCAAAGCTGGATTGAAACGTATAAATATCAGTCTAGATACACTGATCAAAGAAAAATTCACCCGTATTACACGAGGAGGATCTATTGAGAAGGTGTGGGATGGTATTGCGGCTGCGGAAGCTGCGAATCTATCACCGATAAAGCTTAACGCAGTTGTTGTAAAAGGTGTTAATGATGATGAGCTGGTTGACCTTGCGTCACTGTCTTATGAAAAACCCTGGCATATGCGATTTATAGAGCTGATGCCTATTGGGAATCTCGATTCGTGGGGAGAAGGTTTTCCTGATCCAACTGACAGATATATCTCAAAACAAGATATGCTCAAAAAATTAGCCTCATTGAACCTGGTTCCTGATAATAATGAAGCAGGCAAAGGTCCTGCCCGTATGTACAGAATTCCAGGCGGGAAGGGTAAAGTAGGTTTTATTTCACCGATTGGCGAACATTTTTGCGCAACTTGTAATCGGCTTCGCCTGACATCAGACGGCTGTCTGCGGCCGTGTTTGTTAATGGATAGAGAGCTCGATATAAAAGAAAGCCTGAGAAACGGGGACGATCTGGTTCCGATGATAATAAAGGCTGTTGCCCTTAAACCAAAAGGGCATGAGATAAATTCCCATCATTTTCCAGAAACCCGGCATATGGCGGAAATTGGCGGTTGATCTAAATGAAAAATCAATCTTTGATTAAAGCCAGGGTTGATCAGGAAGGACATCTGATCATTCCTCCTGAAATTGCCTCAAAATTCGGACTAAACCCTGGTGTGGAAGTCTATATGGAAGAAGGCAATAATGAGGTGCGTTTACTAAGGCCCATCTCGCATCTCGCAAAGGTTTATATAGAACCCACTAATCTTTGTAATCTTGATTGCAAAACATGCATGCGAAATGTGTGGGGTGAAAAATCCGGTGTCATGAGCGACGAGACCTTTGAGGCGATTTTTACCGAAATTGAGTCAATGTCGGTTAAACCTATGGTGTTTTTTGGTGGATACGGTGAACCCCTAATCCATCCCAAAATTCTAGACTGGGTCAAAAGACTTAAAAAAATTGGTTGCAGAGTCGAATTAATATCTAATGGTATTTTACTAACTGAAGAACGGTCGTTGCAGTTTATTAGAGCCGGTTTGGATATTATATGGGTTTCATTGGATGGCGCTTCTCCTGAAAGTTATGAGGATATCCGCCTTGGATCATCACTGCCAGTTGT
The DNA here is from genome assembly GCA_964446955.1 of uncultured Leptolinea sp. Classification (GTDB taxonomy): domain Bacteria; phylum Chloroflexota; class Anaerolineae; order Anaerolineales; family Anaerolineaceae; genus Leptolinea. The sequence continues at coordinate 745,739 of CAYUQJ010000001.1, read as the reverse complement.
GATTGATAACCTTAAAAAATTGCGCCTTATACGTCACAAAGCAACCGACATTGACAATACATTGCCAAATCTGGGAATAGCTTTTGTGGCGATGGAGAAGAACATAAAAGATCTGCCTGAAGTTCTGCACCTGGGAATGCAGCTGGGAGCTACACGGTTCTCAATAAGTAATGTATTGCCTCATACACACGAGTTGAATGATCAAACTCTCTATAAGCGTTCCATGCAAAATATGGTTGGCAGAACGAACATATCATTTCCTCACGTAAATATTGCCCGGATGGATTGGAATGATATAACGAAAGATGTTCTAGCATATATTTACGGCAGGAAATTTCGGCTTGAGTTAGCCGGTTATGAAATTAACCGTGCGATTGACACATGCCCGTTTGTTGAACAGGGAAGCATATCTATTCGATGGGATGGAAATGTAGCACCCTGCCTTCCATTGCTACATACCAATCAATATGTTTACAGACAGCAGATACGAAAAACTCACAACTACATTCTGGGCAATATACGTGCGACCGGGTTATTGGGAATCTGGAATAGTGAAGAATATAATAACTTACGAGACCGCTTGAAACGATTTCAATTCTCTCCCTGTACATTTTGTGATGGATGTGAACTATCTGAAGAAAACGTTAGTGATTGTATGGGGAATACTGATCTATCTTGTGGCGGATGCCTTTGGGCACAGGGCTTTATTCGCTGTCCATAAAACGGAATGGAATTGTGAAAATGGTTTCTCATTTGACCGATTATGATCTGATTCGATACCAACGGCAGATACAAATTACAGGTTGGGGAGAAGCAGGCCAGGAAAGAATTAAGAATAGCAAGGTATTCATTATTGGGGCGGGAGGCCTGGGAAGCCCCGTTGCCCTTTATCTCGCTTCAGCCGGTGTGGGGGAAATCCGGATCTGCGATGATGACCGGGTTGAACTTTCAAACTTGAATCGGCAAATCCTTCACGCAGATAGCCATCTGGGAATGACCAAGGTCGATTCTGCCGAAAAAACTATGCGGGAAATAAATCCCACAATTACTGTTACTGGAATTCTTGAACGGGTCAATGAAGATAATGCGGAAAGGGTGATTGGGAAACCTGATTTGATTTTGGATTGTCTGGACAATTATGAAACACGTTTTATGATCAATTCATACTGTCTTAAGAACAATATCCCGTTTATTCATGCTGCTGTTTCGGGGATGGCCGGGCAGATCACATTTATCAGCCCACATGAAACCCCATGCTTGCGCTGTTTTATTTCAGAGGTTCCTCCCAAAACATTCCATCCAATTGTGGGAGCAATTCCAGGTGTCATTGGATCTTTGCAGGCAATGGAAGCATTGAAATTTCTTACCGGGATGGGGGATCTTCTGAAAGGAAGGTTATTGTTCTTTGACGGGGAAAATGCGTCTTTTGAGATGGTTAAATTAAACCGTCGACCGGATTGTCCGGATTGTGGTGGGCGGTAATGGAATTCCTCAAAATCATCCTACACTGGCTATGAATTCACCCATATGAGAGACATCGTACCCAGGTAAATTCATGACAGCCTGTTGAAATTCGATGTTTATCGCAACTTTGAATAGTGGCTCAAGGAGATTTGAATCCGCGAAAGCTCTGGGGATGACTAGTTGGTATGATTCATCATATAGTGGGACAAAATCAAGGTCCAATGCTTTTGCTGCTGCGGCTACTCCAAGTCCGCTGTCACATCTTCCTGAACTTATCGCTGCTGCAACAGCCAGATGGGTGAACTCTTCATGCCGGTAACCTGTTATCGATTCGGGTTCCACTCCCAACTTTGACAGTTGGTAGTCCAACAGAACACGCGTTCCTGCTCCGCGTTGACGGTTTACGTACACAATATCTTTTTTTGTCAGATCCTCAAGAGATTGAATGTTTTTCGGGTTCCCTTTCTGAACCAGAAGCCCCTGTTTACGACCAACCCATCCATAGACAGAAACCGGGACATCTCTGCAGTAATTCCGGATATAAGAAAGATTGTATTCACCTGTTTCTGGGTCTAGCAAATGGGAACCGGATAAATGAGCTTCTCCGCGATTCAGGGAGACCAATCCACCCTGACTACCAACATGAACTGATGCCAATCGCCGATCATGGTGGGAAAGGTACTGCGCCAAAAGATCCAGGGTCATGTCGTGAGATCCAATAACCATTATGGTATTTTCAATTTCAAAAACATTATTAAATAATTCAACCTGAACTTCCGCTCCAGCAGATAAACCTTGAATCCCACGGGGTATCTTCACAATTCCATCAGCGTGCACCAGCGAGGTGATCATGCCCGCACCGCGCGATAACGGAGCAGCCAGAGTTTTGCCAGCGACTTTTCCGACAGAAACCCTCATAAAATCATCATCGCCAGCAGGAGAGGTGACCTTTTTTGTGATCGCCGCTTTAATTGTAGGGCGATGCTGTGAAGGGCGGCCAAGCCAGCAGGCAAGCAAGGGTTCTATGATAATCTCAGCGGTTAAAGCAGCGGATACAGGATAGCCTGGAACGCCGATGGCTGGAACAGATCTACCACCAGTATTCACGATTCCCAGAATAACTGGATGTCCTGGACGAACAGCGATGCCATGAACCAGTACCTCGCCTAAGCTTTCAATAACCCGTGCGGAAAAATCTTCAGAGCCTGCCGATGAGCCGGCATTCAATAATATCAGGTCGCTGTGTGCGGCCATTTCTTGGACAGCACTTTGGATTTTGGAAAAATCATCTTTTACGATGGAATGACGTTGAGCCTGTCCACCCCATTCATTGATCTGCGCAGAAAGTACACACGAATTGAATTCAATAATATCCCCTTGCCGGACAGGTTCGCCGATGGATATCAGTTCTGTCCCCGTTGGAATTATGCCTACAATGGGTTTGCGGGAGACATTCAACAATGTGTGACCGGAAGCCGCCAAGGCACCAAGGTCAACAGGGCGAAGGATTTTCCCTTCGGGCAAGACGAGTTCTGTGGCGACAATGTCCTCTCCCATGGGCCGGATATGACTCCAGTGAGCCGCTGTGGCACGGATTCGAATAGCAAATGGCAGACGGGTTTGTATGACATTACCTTCTTCATCAATCGGTTCCACGTTCTCAATGGGAATTACCGCGTCAGACCAATCGGGTAAGGGATCTCCTGTATCAACGTATATAGCTTTGCTGCCGATCTGCAGGATCACTGGTTGGGAAGGAAGAGCGCCTTCTGTGTCCTCTGCTTTAACCGCGTAACCATCCATCGCGGACGCGTGGTAATGCGGACTGGATATTTTTGCCCATACCGGACTGGAAAGAACTCTCCCTGCCGCGTGTTCATTCAGGGGTATTTCTTCACTTTCCAAACTTTGCCACAAATTTAATCTCTTAAGGGCGTTGTGAAAGGTTTGCAAAGCTTCTTCCAACGGGATGTCGTGTAGATATACGCTCATCTGCCAGGTCCTTCTCTTTATATTGGATATATGTTGACGATCTCACCCGCAGAAAATCCGGTAACGGCCGGCGGAATTTGCATAAGCCCGTCGGCAGAGGCCAGATTGAAGATCAAATTGCTTTTGTAGAAAATTGGATCAACCTGAAATTCATTTTCCAGTTCTTCCATCTTTACCGGGATCCAATCTTCTCTTCCTGTCATAGAGGGAATGTTCACTTTTAGGCGGGCGGAGATCGGGCCAGAGGGCTTCGTCTGTTTAATTCCCATAAGCCGTTCTATTATGGGAGAGACAAATAACGTCGCAATCACCAGGGCGCTAACCGGGTTACCGGGAAGACCGATCACCGGAATTGAATCGCACACTGCCAGGATTGTAGGTTTGCCAGGTCGGACGTTTACACCGTGAACCAGTACCCCCGGATTTCCCGCTTCCTGAATAACTGTCGATGTCATGTCACGCGTACTGGCGGAAGAGCCCGCTGTGATCAAAACGGCGTCATTTTCTACTATTGCCATGTTGATCGCAACGCGTAATTTTTCAGGATTATCGGGAATAATCCCATAGTAATTGGGAATCCCTCCTTTTTGTTCGATCAATATGCTGAGTGTATATTCATTAACATCACGTACCTGTCCGGGTAATGGCGTTTTTTCAACCGGGATGACCTCGTCACCACTGGAGATAAGGCCGATTCTGGGGCGTTTGACAACGGAGACCATTTGAAAACCCAGTGCTGCCAGGCCACCGATCTCAGCGTGACGTAACCGTACACCGGCCGGTATAACCTCTTGCCCGCGGTGAATATCTTCTCCCTTAAGGATTACATTTTCATTGGTTGTTACCGGTCGATAAACTTCGATCTCTCCCTGGCGGGTGGTCTGAGTGTTTTCCAGCATGACGACAGCGTCCGCGCCTTCGGGAAGCATACCGCCTGTGTGGATCATGGCAGCCTGGTTTGATTTCAATGAAAACGCCGGCACATCCCCCATTGGAACTTCTCCAACCATATTCAGATAGGCAGGGAGCCCTTCACTGGCACCATTTGTATCGCGTGCTCTAACGGCATAGCCATCCATGGCAGAGCGATTAAACTCAGGCAGGTCGTGCGCTGCGATTACCGGTTTTGATGTCACCCGGCCGGCAGCCTGCAACAGTTGAACATCCTCACTTTTAAGCTTACCGGCTTCAATAGCCGAAAACCATTTAGTGAGGGCTTCTTTTGGAGGGAGTAGCGTAAGAAATTCTGGCATGATGAGGCCTCATATAACTCTGTGTTCTAAACAGAGAATAAGTCTATTCACCGGCGTCTGGAATGTACTGTCCTTCAACCCATTCTTCGCCTGAAGGTCCAATTTCTTTTTTCCACACCGGAACGATCTCCTTCAAACGATCAATACCGAACTTTGCCGCGTCAAAGACACCTGTATCACGGTGAGAGGCGGTACAAATGATGACTACCGTTGGTGTAAGTGGAAACAGTTTTCCAATTCGCTGAACAATTACAATCCCTTCTACGATAGGCCATTTTTGATGGATCTCATCGGCAATTTGCCGCATCTTGGCTTCTGACATTGGGATATATGCTTCGTATTCAAGATGTTCCGTCTTCCTGCCTTCACGTGCGGTCTCTCCTCGTACTATCCCGGTAAAAATGGCAGCCGCACCTGTTGTTGGCAAGGTTATCTGTTTCAGTAGTTCGTCCAGATCAAGAGGATCATGTGTTATTGATACAATGACTGCCAATTCTTTCATATTATTCTAGGCCAATCTTTCGTTGATGATGTCACCAGAACGACCGCCGTGTTTTTCGAGTAGACGAATATTTTGAATTCGCATAGTTTTTTCTACGGCCTTTGCCATGTCATAAATGGTTAGGGCGGCAACGGCTACGGCTGTCAAAGCTTCCATCTCCACACCTGTTTTACCGATAGCATGAGAGGAAGCAGTAATAATTACACCGGGCAGATTCTCATTCAGCTCCAGTTTCACTTCGATATTGGTCAAGTTCAATGGATGGCATAACGGGATAAGTTCCCAGGTCCGTTTGGCCGCCTGGATGCCGGCTATTTGGGCCACTGTCAGAACATCCCCTTTTTTAAATGCGTGGTCACGGATCAAAGCCAGGGTTTCAGCTTTCATGGCCACTTCGCCACGAGCGATGGCGATACGGATGGTGTCCGGTTTATCGCCCACATTTACCATCTGTGCATTTCCATCTTCATCGATATGAGATAAGTCCGGTTCCATAATTTTCCTTTTGGTGTGGTTTCCTCTTTTTTACCCGCCACTTACTGGTGGAAACAAGGCAATTTCATCACTTGATGAAATGATTTGGGAAGGAATAGCGAAGTTGTGGTTAACAGAGACCAATATGTTGGGGGTTGTTGACCCCAGGGCAGGGTATTGTGTTTTAATAATTTCTAGAAGGACGGCCACTGTCACTGGTTCATCCACTAAAACTTGTAGTTGGTTTTTGCCTGTTTTTTCTTTCAAGGATGCGAATAAATGAACAGTAAATTCCACGTGCTCTCCAACAATTTCTCAAACAATAGATAATGGAAGGTTGTTCTTCCAATTACAATGGGTATGGGGTGCGACGAAATATCCAACGTAAGATCGTCGTGTCTATTATGTAAATTATTCTCCCAATATATTAATTATACTGGCAGACAGTTTTCCGTTTCAGACAATCTTTCCTGTTGATATGAGATGGATGGCTGTTACTTTAAAGCAGGCGATCACTTCTTTACCCGGTTCAAGTTCCATTTCTTCCCGTGATGATCTGGTAATGAGCGATGTGAGTGGGATACCGGCGTCGAGGAAAACGCGCAAAAAGGGACCCTGGTTCACGATCCTGGTGATTTTACACGGCAGGTGATTACGGGCAGTGGATAACCGGATATCTTCGCCGGCAGGGAATAAGGTTATATCTTCGGGGCGAATACAAATGTATACCAAAGTGCCTGTTTCGATATCACCGGCCGCTTCGAGGATGGTGTCATCTACCTTGACCTGCAGCAGTTCATGGTGTGAGTTGATCACCTGACCGGGAATGATGTTTTCTACACCCATGAACGCTGCAACCTCTGGGGAAGCTGGCTGGGAAAATACTGTTTTTGTCCGGTTGATTTGATGAATTTCACTCTTAAACATGACAGCCACCCGGTCGGCAATGGCCAATGCTTCCTCGTGCTCATGGGTGACATATATGCAGGTCTGGCCGGTTTTCTTAAGAATGTCGCGCAGATCATCCAATAGTTCATGTCGGGTGGGCGAATCGAGGGCGCTGAATGGTTCGTCCATTAATATCAGATCGGTTTCCAGACAGAAAGCCCTTGCAAGGCTGACCCTTTGCGCTTCTCCGCCGGACAGAGTGGTCGCTTTTCGTTTGGACAGATGCTTGATTTTTAATAGGGCCATCCAGCTGTTCACACGTGACTGTATTTCTTGCTTATTCAATCCACGAAAGTGCAATCCGCAGGCAATGTTTGAATCCACTGTTTCACTTAGCAGGAGCGGGGATTGAAAAACAGTGCTTACCCTACGTCTGTATTCGAGATTGGGAAGCCTTTTGTCTTGTGAGAAGTAAATGGAACCTGAGGAGGGTTTCTGCAATCCGGCGGCAGTCAGGAGAAGGGTGCTTTTTCCGGCCCCATTTGGACCAAGAATCACCAACACTTCTCCTCTTTTCACTTGTAACTCTGGAATATTGAGGATCAGGTTGTTTTCGACCAGGACTTGCAGGTCACGGATTTCGAGCAAAGTTTCCATTATGCGGGGTCATTTCCTATGTTGCTGTATTGATGTTAAACCCGCATTTACAAGAAATGCCAGGCCAAGGAGGATGATACTCAACGAAATCGCCGAGGCGAATTCACCCCGACTGGTTTCCAGAACGATGGCTGTTGTGAGCACCCGGGTTTCCCCCTGCAAATTCCCACCGACCATCATGGATGCGCCTACCTCTGAAATGACACTGCCAAATCCGGCAATTAACGCGGCGATCAACGGCAACCGGGCTTCTTTCCAAAGAGTGAAAACCATCTGGAGCCGCGATGCTCCCAATCCTTTGAGTTGAATTTCAAGGCGGGGATCAAGTTGCTGTAAGGATGTGATGGTCAGCCCTGTAGTCAACGGGCATGCGATCAGAACCTGTGCGATGACTATAGCTGTCGGCGAATATATAAGGTGCATAAAGCCTATTGGGCCATTTCGCCAGAGGAATATGGAAACGACCAGACCCACAACGACCGGCGGTAATGCCATCCCGGTGTTGATCAGACTGATCCAGAACTGGCGGGAGGGGAAACGGGTCAAAGCCAGGACCGTACCAATTGGCAATCCGATGATCAGGCTGATCAGGGTTGCTACACCGGAAACCTGTAATGAAAGCAGGGTAATCTGGATAACCTCCGGATCACCCTGCAAGAGTAATTGGATCGCTTTTAGAATTCCATCAAGAATGTTTTGCATCCCTGATTATTTTACTTCATCATTTATTATTTTCGGCATCCGCAAAGAATAATGGTTGGCCAAATTCTTCTGTCCCAAACGTTGCTATGGTCTTCTGGGTTTCCGCAGAAACAATCCAATCCGCGAAAGCTTTCGCGCCGTCGTAATTTAGATTGGTGTGTTTGTTGGGGTTGACAGTAATAACATGATAGATATTTAACAGGGATTTTTCCCCTTCATACAGAATGGATAGATCCAGTGTGTCTTTCAATGAAAGATATGTGGAACGGTCAGTCAACGTGTAGCAGGCCTTTTCTGAAGCGATACGAAGCGTCTCACCCATTCCCTGTCCGGATTGTAAATACCAATCGCCTTCCGGGGTAAACGATAATTGTTTCCAGATTGCCATCTCTTTGGAATGTGTGCCCGAATTGTCGGCACGCGATACGAAAATTGATCCGGCATTTGCGATGGCTTTGAACGCGTCAGCTGTTGTGGCTGCTTCGCTGATCCCGGCAGGGTCATTTTCCGGGCCAACGATAACGAAATCATTGTGCATAACCAGTACCCGGTCTTTTCCGTAACCTTCTTCCATGTATTTCTCTTCTGCTGCCGGGGAATGGACCAGTAACACATCTGCATTGCCTTCCTGCCCCATTGTAAGCGCAGCACCGCTTCCTACCGCTACCATCTTAACTTTAATGCCACTGGATTTTTCAAACTCAGGCAGTAATGCATCCAGAAGGCCGGAATCACGGGTACTGGTAGTTGTTGCCAGAATGATTTCCGAATTTGAATGTAAGGCGGATACCTCTGTCGGATTGGCAGCCGGAGCGGTGGTGGAGGCAGGTAGAGCCTCAGTAGCTGGAGTGGGCGCGGTTTGCGGCGCACAGGCTGTCAGGGTTGAAAGCAGGATGGCTAATAAGGTGATCAGCGACAAAGCATTCTTTTTCATTTGGTTCCCTCTTGAAAAGTTGAAATAGTGAATTGGATTTTTTTGTGGATATAGTTAGGGAAAAGATATTTCGGGAAAAGGAATCCACAATAGTCCTATTTTATAGGAAAAACGAAAAAAATGAGATAAGGACATTAATTCCTTTGTAATAATCAGTCTGGTACGGTGATTACATACCTTCATAATTATGCTTCGATGTACTCGGTTTTCTTGATTACTCGGAAAGCAAAAAATGGTTACTTCTAGTAGAACGACTTTGGTAAAAGTATGCTGCAAGGTGGGAACGAAAGAATGAACGAATATATCAACTGTTTCAAAAAATCTTTTTTCGGGTTGCACCCATTACGTAAAATTGGCAAAATCAACCGATTTGCATACCCCCATATATGGCAAAAAATCCCTCAAAAAGAGGGATTTTTCCTGTATCTAGTGGTCGGGGCGAGAGGATTTGAACCTCCGACCTCTTGCACCCCATGTTCCTAGTCTGAGATTGCGTATAGTCAGTTATCTCAGACTTGTTAACATGCCCAAAAAGGTATGCTACCGGTCTATGGTTCTATACCCCAAAAAAGAGTGTAAACAGTCGGAGGTAATATGGATTTGCTAAAAGCTATTGAAGGTTTTTCATTGTATTTACGTGCGAGTGGCTATTCGCCATCAACAGTGACTCTATATATGATAGCACTGAAAAATCTTTGCGAATTTCTTGGTAATCCTGAGGTTAAAAAGATAAGCACTCAAGATTTACAAAGATTCATGGTTTATTTAAAAGAAGAGTATAAACCAAAGAGATTCGGAGGTAATTCTCAACCTTTGTCGGGTAGCTCGCGACAAAATTCGTGGAAAGCGATTAGGATATTTTTCAAATGGGCGGCAGAAGAACTTCAGTTGAAGAGCCGACCCGATTTACGACTTAAGCTACCCCAAAATAATCCTAAAATCATACTGCCATTTTCAGAAGATGAAGTACGGGCATTATTGAAAGCATCTGAATCTACATCAGAAGCCAAAACAAGTAAACGAAAATCATTTACTATGAAGCGAAGAACCGCATCCAGAGACATCGCATTAATTTATTTACTACTTGATACTGGATTGCGAGTAGGTGAGGCTAGTCGACTAAACATTCAGGATGTTGATTTAATCACAGGCGAAATTGTGGTTGCTCCATTTGGTGATTCAAATAGAAAAACCAAGTCGCGAATTGTTTATCTTGGAAGGAATTCAAAACGCGCATTATGGCATTATTTGTCAAAGCGGAATAACTCTGATTCAACAGAACCATTATTTCTGTCTGAACGTAATCGTCGTTTGGATGCAAATGCAATTCGTTGTCTTCTAACTGATTTAGGGCGGAATGCTGGAGTGACAAATTGTCATCCACACCGATTCCGTCATTATTTTTGTGTTGAGTATTTACGGGCTGGCGGTGATATTTTCACTCTTCAAAAACAGACTGGCCATACTTCATTAAAGATGCTTCAAAATTATCTATCAATTGCGAATTCTGATGTAGCAGCAGCACACAAACGAGCGAGTCCCGGAGATAAATTTATTTTCTAAAAATATTTTTTGTTTTCTACCATACAAAAAAAATATAAAAACCAATTAATTATTGAGGTTTTTATATTTTTTTTTATCCCTATAGCAAGAAATCCATTTTTATTATTTTCTATTTTAATAATTTGCACAATATATGGGAATTTTAATTATAAAGACCACAATATATGGCGTAAAAAATAAGAGTTTTTTAAAAACCCTGAAAAACACAGAATTTAGCCTGTCATAAAGTTCTCACCGCTAAATTGTAATAAAGGAGAAATTCAATTAATTATGAAAGTTTCAGAAGTTCTTACCGGTTTTTGTATGTCATTTCGTTCCGAAGGTAATTCGAAATCGACAATCGAATTGTACAAACGATTTTGGGGTCAACTTTGCAGATTTTTAGGTGACCCGGAAATTGGAGAAGTCTCACTCGAAAACTTGCAAGAGTATTTCAATTTCTTGATGGATGACTATGTCCCCATTAGAAAAAGTGGCGACACAAGCCCTCTTTCTGGAAGTACATTGAGAAATAATTGGAAGGCTATCCGCGCTATTTTTCAATACAGTTCCAATAAGAAGTTTGTGTCCACCAATGTAGCAATTGATTTGAAATGCCCTCATGAAAATCCAGAGGAAATCCTGCCTCTAAGTAAAAATGAATTAGAGGCACTTTTAAAAAGTGCGGTTTATGCCAATACATCAAAGCCGGGAAATCGAAAGGCTTTTACGATGCGAAGAAGAACTGCATTGCGTGATATTGCAATGATTCTCCTGTTCGTGGATTCTGGAATTCGGGTTGGTGAATTGGCGCGGTTGCGTGTAGGCAGCTTCGATATTAAGGACAATTCTATTTTCGTTGAACCATATGGCTATTCCAGACGTAAAACGAAATCAAGAAAATTGTTCGTTTCGGACAAAACGGCCAGTGCAATTTGGGAGTATTTGGTAAAGAGGAAGTGCGTTGACCAAAGCGTCCCTTTGTTTCTGGGTGAAACGGGTGATGGAGTAACCCCTAACAGTATTCGATGCCTTATTGCTGATTTAGGCAAGAAAGCGGAAATTAAAGGAGTTCATCCTCATCGCTTTCGCCACACTTTTGCAACGCAATTTCTCCGGAATGGTGGGAGTATCTATACCCTTCAAGAAATTCTTGGCCATTCGGATTTGAAGATGTGCAAGAGGTATCTAGAAATTGCACAAGCAGATGTGGCACAGGCACAAAAAAACCATTCACCAGTTTCTACTTGGAAATTGGGAATTGGTAACGCAGCTTATTAGTAGCAGGTTAAGTCGGCCATTTATCGGTGTTTTTCTTATTAGTAATTGGAGGATTAATTATGGAATCTGAGTTTACGAATGATGAGTTGCGTAGATTTTTCGCATTGTTTCATTTTGTTGTAAATCGAAATCAGGGAATGTATAGGCAGGTCGAAGACCTGACTTCAAATTTCCCATATCCTTTCCAGCAGAAAATTATTGATATTTGCGATAATCAAGATTATTTAGATTTTCTTGATTCCAAAGATGATTTGGTATTCGCATCTGAGAGTTCCGAAGCCGTAGTCCGTTTTCCACTTCTGAGTGTTTCAGATGCAGAAAAAATCGAGCAGAAATTTGACTGGATAATTGAACCTCTATTTTCTAGAGGCTCACTATCCGTTGTAGTAGGAGCAAGTGGCAGCCTGAAAACCTATACCATGCTGCATTCCGGTTTGTGTGTTGCTGCGGGGAAGAACTGGTTGGGTTTTCGCACCAAACAAGTTCCAGTTCTTTACGTTGATGAAGAATCCGGTAAGGAAAGAATTTCCTATCGAATTAGGCAAATCATAAAAGGGGAAAGTTTGCCTTCAGATTTCCCATTTATGTTCAGCCCGATGCCTAGACTCGATTTCTCACAAGATAATAGCATAATCTTGTTGCGAGACCAGATAGTCAAGCATAAATTCCGATTTGTCATCATTGACTCAATGGTCGATGTAATTGGAGATGCGGATGAAAACTCTGCAAATGCAATTAATCCCGTATTGATGGGTTTGAGTCAATTGGCAAAAGAGACAAAAACGGCAATTGTTCTAATCCACCATACGGGCAAGGACAATAAATACCGCGGTACGTCAGCTATTCCCGGCGCGGTTGATTTGATGTTGTATGTAAAGAAATCGCAAGAAAAGATACTTTCTTTTTCGACCATCAAGGCAAGAGATATTGATGATGATTTGGGATTCACTGCCCGTTTTAATTTCGGGGTTTTGAAAGACACATTCTCGTTAGGTGGGGGCGCAATTTCAAAATCCAAGATGTCCACTACAGAATCCGCCGAGACGAGAATTATTGACTTCTTGTCCAAAAACCCAGATTCTACGATTCAACAAATAACTGTTGGATTGAAAGGTTTTGAGTATGACTATGATTACCTTCGAATTCTTATCGGAAAAATGGAAGAAAAAGGAATCATACGTAACACAATAGGTGGAGGTCGAGGTAAGACCGGAAAGTTCCAGATATTGGAATAAGTTGAGTTGTACACTGTATCCCCCCTTAAGGGGGGGATACAAGTATTACAACCACAATTCAAACAAAGAGATGGAGTTTCACCACTTTTTATAAGAACTATTTTTATAGGAGTTATGAGAAATGAACAATAAAGGTTTTATAAATGGTTGGCAGCGGAACGGAAAACGTCTTATCCATGTGGATGAAGTTCCAGTCCAATATGCGATTGATGCTGACCTCTTCAGCCCAGAAGCGATATTTGTTGTTGAAACTGTTGATTGGTCTACATATGCAAAATCAACAAATGAAACAATCCAACGAAAAAAGCACATATTCTTGAGATTTAAAGATGCGGTGAAATTCATTGCATCTGTAATCAAATATTATCCCGGATATTGTTCGGAAGATGGGGAGCATTTTGAAGATGTAGTATCTTTTTACCCCATTAGCATAGACGAATACTCTGAGTTCGAGAAAGTGCACAATTACATGATGGGTGTTGATAAGAAGACCCCCTTTGTGTCTGATGAAGAGGCGTTGGGAATTCCCGAATATGACTGGATTATCAATCCGGCGTGATTCCTGAAAAGTCGCTGAGGGTTTCACCCTCAACGACTTTTGTTAACCCTAGAGTTTTTAAAACAAAACGAAAATGAGTACAAACGACCTGCCTCCAACGAGACAGGTCGTTGATAATTATCATGTATTAATTCAGAATAGCTCTTACTTTTATCTGTAAATTATTGAGTACGGTTGAATTGATATTCCCTTGTTTCAATTGCCACATTGCGTGCTGTGGTTTTTTATCAGGTCTACTTGCTCTCGGAATGCCAAGAAATGTTTCTAATTCTTGGGGGAATGAATCTATTCCAATTGTGTATGGGTTTCTGGCGGTATTAATTGTTTGCGTTATTTCAGGATGTCTACCATTGTCATTGTCAAACAGTACCGAATGAGGGATATGCATTTCACCAAATAAGTTCATAAACCGGTGCATGTTGTATTTCCCCATAGCATCCAGTATGAAGACGCCGTCATTTTGGGAAGAAATTTGACCTTGCCCAATAAGGTAATTGATAATTGCTACTTCTGTTGGCCCTTCAACGAGTAATACTTTATTCGCAAAAAATGCACTTGCCCGTTTAGGGTCGAGCCATAAAGCATATTTAATACATTCCATATCTATCGTCAAATCTTCTGCAGAAGTATTTTGGCTAATACTTGGGTTGGAAAGCCATTGTTGAACTGCCTGCTGGTTGTCAGCAAACAATCCTGCTAACTTTGTAGAGGATATTTGCCCAACAGCGGTAGTTGTATCCTTTCGACATAAGCGAACAAGTGAAGGTAAATCTTCAATATTTTTAGACACAAATTCAGGGTTATGCGTTGTTATTAGAACTTGATTCCCATCCGTATTAGCAATGGTTCGGAGATTAACGTCAAGTACACCTATCTGACTTGGATGTAAAAATGCCTCTGGCTCTTCGAACAAAAGCCAAGTCAACTGAGGGGAGAAATCTTTCGTCGTGCTTGGTTTGATGGTTGCATTATATTTTGCTGACAGTTTTATAAGGCTAAATACTAAATGTCTTTGAAAACCTTGACCGTAACATTTTGAATCTTGGGATTGACCGAGAGCTTTATCTTGAATCCTATGCCCAATCAGTGATTTAACCATTTCATCAGGGGCGACCGGATTGATGAAAAATTCAAAGGACGTTCCCCAATCATCAATTTCAGATGATATGTCCTGCTCGATGGTTTCAAGTGAATATCCGGTATCTGTTGATTCACCTTTTATTTTTCCATTGAATTCGTCAAAGGCCGTTTTTAAACCTACATACGCTGGACTGGTATCTATTATTTTCTTGAGAACTGAATTAATCAAATCACGCAAAGCTGATGGGCCAGATAGCTTTGTAATATCATCTAGGCGACTGATAGCAGGGATGTAAATAATGTCACCAAGTTTCCCAGCTGAGACATTTTTTGCTCCATAGAACCGTGTATTGGATAATTGCCCATCGACATAGGCATATACTCCACTTTTTTGTTTTCCCTCATCATCAGTTTCATAACTTTGTAAATACTTGCGGACTCGAAAAGTCCCCTCTGGCGATTTATACTCTGATTTGAGAGTTGCTATCTCTGCTGGGGTAGGCAGATATTCAATTTCTATCCACGATTCTTTATCCGATGTTGTGTATTTAGGAAAGTCCCGTGGTTCTTCAAACTTGATGTCTTTTTCATAAAATACTCTTATAGCATCTATCAGATTGCTTTTTCCACAATTGTTTATGCCTAAAAGCAATGAATAAGATGATAGATAAATTTCTTCATCTAGAAATGTTCTGAAGTTGTGAATATGAATTTTCTTGGCTATCATAAAATCCCCTTTGGTATGTTTTTCAGTCTTCGATATCTTATTGCAGAAAATATATCGGTATTATAAGAATGAAACATTTCCTCATTTTTCTGATGTTGACAATTATTGTTATTCCTTTGAATCGCTTGTTCCAAAAATACAACATAAAGGAATTCCTATTTTCAGCCTGTTTCTAGTCACTTTGATTTATTATTGAAATTTCCTTTTGTGACAAATCATACAAACTATATATGGAATTATTTAATTCATCCTCTAATAATCCAATTTCACCATTTGGATTTTCTATTCGCAATTTTTCAATTCTCTCAACAATTTCAATAATTTGACTCTGAGCTTTGCCATCTGCTTTGAAGATTGGAAGTTTTTCAAGATTAACAATTTTTACTTCTGCAAAGACCTTTCCTTTTTCTGGAACTAATATGGAGTAATAAAAATTCAATAGTTTTGAGTTTAATAAACCCAAAATAAAGTGTAAAGAAAAATTTTGGTTTTTTTGTAAGAGTAAGTGTGTTGAATGGCGAGTGATAAATTGGTCTTTATCAAATGCGGCAACTAACTTATCAGAAGTCTGCCTAATAACTAATTTTTCAGTATTAAAAATTCTTTCATCTCGTAAAGCAAAATCTATTTTTTTCTGGCGGGTCTCCAATTTGGATATGTCGATTTTATTTCTAATTTTTGAATCATAATTTATCCATAAACCTCCCCAATGAATAGCGTATCTTGATACATCTTTACCCTCTAAAATTCTTCTACTTGTCGAGAATTGATGTGATGACGATAATAAGATATTTGCTGCATTACCCGTATTTACCCCATTCTTAATATCACATATGTCACCAAGCGAAATACCTGTCTCTATGATTTTATTAAACAAGTTATCTGTATCATCAGAATTAATAAAGAATCTCTTTTGAAATGAACTTTTAAATTTTTCTTGTGATATCTCATAGAAATTGATTTTTTCAAATTCTGTATCTGCAATTGAAGCGACTTTAATATTCTTTTTCACTTCTGATGGGCTTTGAAGAATAAGAATTGCATTTCCACCTAATACTGCATTTTCAAAAACTTCACCTCTCAATTCAATAATCAATTTTATCAATGATTGAGCAAGAATTTTTTCTCGAATTTTTACCATGTGAAAATTGTCAAGAATAGTCCGTGGAACAATAAAAGTTAATGAACCATTTTTTGATAATAAACTAAGTCCTTGTTCAATAAAGAGAACAAAAAGATTAGTCTTATATTCATAAGAAGAATAAGATTTCAATTGATTTACAACATCTACTGATAAGTTTGAATCTTCTTTACCTCCTAGGGTAAGATAAGGAGGATTTCCAATAACAATATTGAAGCCTTGTTTATTACCAAACATCCAGAATGAATCAAAGTAGTTTGCGGATAAATTAGGGTCGTATGGATTCCATTCAACAATTCTTTTCGATACATCAAGTGGAAAACCATCTTTTTCTAAAATTTGCCCAATGTGTTTCCTAATATCGGTGTCATCAATTCGGCATTTTCTTTTTGTTTCTGTTGTCTTGGCTGAGAAATGCTTTTTTCTAATTTCTAAAATTTTATTCTCAAGAATATCAATTTCAGGATTCTTAAAAGCCAATTGTTGTGGTTTATTGATATTTAGTAACGTATTTGCTACAACAAATTTGGTTTCAAGATTTGGTAGTGGCCGGATGCCAAAATTTTCATGGATTACATTTATTCTTTGGTCTACTACAAGTGAAATAAAAAAACGTAGTTTGGTGATTTGAACAGCAATAGGTTGTATATCTACTCCAAAGATACAATTTTCAATTAAATATAGCTTACGACCATAATCGAATTCATTCTCAGAAAAGGCTTTTTCAACATCTTCCACCACCTTTTCACGAACAGTTGTGTCCAGAATTTCATTTGCCTTTTCCAATTGTTTTTGTTTCCATCGGAAGTTCCCGGGGTCAAGACGAGATAGGAGAAATACCAGCTTGTGTAAAATCCCCATTGGAAAAGCCCCTGAACCGCAGGCTGGGTCGAGAACTTTAATTAAATCAATTGCTTCTATTAATGAAACAGTTTCCTCTTCAGTAAATTGTGGGGATTCATCATTATAAGAAAGTAGATGGCGGAGTCGAGTATTATTATCTAATTGTGTGGTCAACGCAGGTTGATTTTCACCCATCAGTTTGGGTTGGGTCATAATCAGTGCTTCTGATTGTGTTTTTTGAGTACTAATTCTTGAAGTCAGGTAATTATCAAAATATGAAATAAGTGATTCGTCCACCATATAGCTTACAATTTCACGCGGTGTGTAATATGAGCCAGTCTGTTTACGGGCTGTTGTCCGAGTTTCAGGGTTGAATGATGCCAACAGGTTTTCAAACACCTTACCGAGCAACTCTGGGTCAAGAGCAATTTCTTCTGTGATAGGTGTGTTTTCTTCAATTGTGAATTTGTATCGATTAAGCACATGGATGATTCCACGCACTGGATAGCGTTTATTACGAGTATCGTATACGCTATTCAGGTCAACATTTCTTTCAGAGGCGAAGAATAAATCATCTGGGATTGAAAGTGGATTTGTAACTTCATCCGAAAAACCATCGATGCGAATGACCACATAACGTCCATCTTTTTCGATTTCTTTATCCAGACATTCAAACAATCCGCCATTTAAAAAGGGTATCGTGGAGAAGAGATTCAATGCACTTTGTGGGTCTTTGAAATAGCGTTCATAGCGATAAAGGTTGGTCACTAAGCGGTTGCTGTCTCTGCCACCGGGTTGTTTACTTTGAATGCGGAATTTACGGTTGTCTGGCTTTTGTTTGGTGTTCATCTCCTGATTCAAAGTGGCAAAAAATAAGTTTTGCAGAATCGCCTTGTAATAAGTGCTATTGTTGGGGTCGTCAAACTTAAGAAGTTGCCTGATTTTGCTTTCTCTAAAAAGGTCTTCGGAAATGAGTTTTTTTTCTTTCAAGAACCAGACAAAAATCAGCCGAGTAATCAATCGAATTGTATTAATCGCATTGCGGTTTTCTTCAGAATCTTTATTATCCCCAACTGGAAAACGGACATTCTGTATTGCCCAGAAATACCAGTCTGCCACTTCTTTATAGAACTTTTTGTTCAATTCCGAAATATCAAGGGTCTTTTCCCATGCCTTTTGCAGTTCAACAAAGTTAGTAAAGCTAGATTCTTTGTTCAATTCGCTGATAGAAAGGTCAAAAAGGATTTCGACATGAGCGCGATGTGGGTCAGCTATAGAAATTTCCTTGATTAGGGTAACTTTTTCCAGCACATCTTTTTTGCTGGCATCACGCATATTCAATCGGCGGGCAATTATAGAAAGCGTGAGGCTCTGTCCATGTTGAAAAAGAATCATCACCGGCATAGAGAACAATTTATTGACTTCGCGGGTTATATCGGCTAATTGCGTCCGCGTGTATTGTTCTTTTTTTAATTGGATAGCAAAGAAGAGGTAAGAATTGATAACAGTGTTGTCTACCTTTTTAGAGGAGAATAATGATTTTTGACCAAGACAGTCATTGATTTCATCATCAGTCATTTGGAATAAGAAATCTACTTTTTCCCATTCGGAAAGTAGGGTTTTATCTTTTAACTCGCCATCAACATCAAACTCGGTACAAAATTGTTCTGCTGTATTTGGTTGAAGAGATAATCTCTTCTGACTGTGATACCCTAAGGTTTCAAATAAGTTAATGGCGGATTGATACAGTTCGTCTCTTGAAAAATTCCGAATTGATTGGTCAATTTGTTGCCTATATTCAATGTCAGTTGGCATTGTTTTCCTCCATGATGATTAACCATGTGACCAATTCAAAATCTGTAGAGGCTTTTGCTTGCTTTGACGTATCGACGAGAACTGCATTCCGGTCGGTTTTCAAATCTCGTAAACTGCGTTTCCGGAAAGTATTCTCAATTGAAATCACAGATTTCTTTAACAGATTGTTATATAAAGCTAATTCATCGCCATTATGTGTTTGTTGGTTAAAGATGTTGCAAATTTCTTCATAGGGCGTCGTTTTTCCTACACAGAGAATCTGGTACATCTCTAGTATTTGCTTGGGTTGAGCAAAATTAAATCGGACAGAACCATCATTGTGAACATAAACCAAGAAATAAGGCTGAAGCGGGTTAACCGTATCGCTCCCGGTTGAATCTCCTCTTTGTCGGAGACAATAGATTACACCCGGCTTAATTAGGGTGTAATCGGGATGAGGGGGAACGACTGCGAATAGACCCATTGGGGCATCATGGAGCTTTTTACGGTTGGCCTCAATATAATTCATCAACTGTGCGCGGAAGTCGTCCAACGTGAAGTCTGTTAATGCAACAGTTTCGTTGAAATCTTCAAGGTCGAGAATTTCGTCTTTTAATCGTAACAATTGCTTATCTCTATACTTCAAATCCTCTGTAACAAATTCCTTCAAATCCTCGCCTGCCAGAAGATTATCCTCATTGGTTGCTGCAATGTCAACTAAAGCCATGCGCGCTTCAACCCGGTTTTTCAGAGAAATATATTTGTCCAAATCAGCGGTAGGCCAGAAATTTATGAGTTGAACTGTTTTGTTGATACTGCCAATACGGTCGATACGTCCGAAACGCTGGATTACACGCACCGGATTCCAATGAATATCATAATTTATGAGCCAGTCGCAGTCCTGCAAATTTTGACCTTCTGAGATACAGTCCGTAGCAATGAGAAGGTCAATCTCACCTTCTTGAGGCATTGATTTCTTCATTTTGTCACGATGTTTAGCGACCGGAGAAAAATTAATCAGGATATTATTGAAATCACTGCGCCCGAAAGTTGTCTTATTGGGATGAGTGCCACCACTTACTGTAGCAATGTGAATCCCCAAATCGTTTACAGCCCACTTCTCTAAGGCATCGTACAGATAATTTGCTGTATCTGCAAAAGCCGTGAAAACCAAAATTTTTCTATTGGGTTTCCCTAACTTGTTTGTAGTAGGGTTCTTTACTTTTTGTTCGATGAGTTTTTTTAATTCAGCCAGTTTCGCATCACGTTCTATAGTGATTTCTCTGGCTGAAAGCTCAAGAAGATGGAGTTGGTCACGGTCACGTTTCAGATGTCTCAACCATTTATCTACATCCAGATGAGCCATTGGAATTCTTAATTTGCCAACTTCAAAGGCAGACTGCAAATCCTCATCTTCTTCGTCATTTATTATTAGGTCTTCGAAATCCAAGTTTGGGTTTTCTGCTTGGTACGACTTAAATCTATCTAATCGATTTTTCAAGTCATCAATCTTTTGTATCGTTCGTTGTATAGTGATATGGAAAGAAAATGCAGAACTTTCAAGTCGTTTTAGAAAGTTAACTTTCATCATGCCGATTAGGAAGTTTTCTCGGTCAGATTGTTTGAAATTTCCAAACCCTTTCTGTTCATACACAGGTTTTAATTCGGGTTTGATAAATTCGGATGGATTAAATAAGGAAAGTTTATAACCAGAAATTTGGTCGTTTAATACATCATATGATACAAACTCGCCTGCTAAATCAATTGCCGAATAGAGGGGTATAGGTTTCAATCTTTCAGGAAAGCCACCAAGCAAAGCAACATTCGCTTGGTAGTATTTTTGAATGTGTTTGCGGGAGCGTGCTATTGTCAGGGCATCTAGTAACTTGAAAAAGCTAGAATTAAACCGCTCCAACAACTCTTTTGTACTGTGGTTTTTCGATTTCTTTGCCCAATCTGTGAATGTTCTTTGTGCACCGGCAAGAGTATCCCGAATACTTCCCACTCCTAGTGATGTGTAAAAAGCCTCATCGTTTTCTTCAGTCAGGAAGTAAATTTGGTTACGGAGGTCTTTAAGGTCATTGTTTACTGGAGTAGCTGATAGAAGAAGGACTTTTGTTTTGACACCTGATTTGATGATTTCATCCATCAATCGTTCATACCGGCTCTTTTTTATTACATTCCCATCTTCATCTTTTTTGCCGGGTGTATTATTTCGGAAATTATGAGATTCGTCAATTACAACAAGGTCATAATTTCCCCAATTTATATTGGCGAGGTCTATATCTCCCGCATTCCCTTTTTCACGGCTCAAATCCGTATGAGATAAAACTGTGTAATTAAACCTGTCTCGCAAAAAGGGATTCAATTCAGAATTATTTTGCGCCTGATAGACCGTCCAGTTTTCCCTCAATTTCTTAGGGCAAAGGACAAGTACCCGGTCATTTCGTAATTCGAAATATTTAATAACGGCTAGTGCTTCAAACGTTTTTCCAAGACCAACACTATCAGCGAGGATACAACCGTTGTATGTCAAAATTTTATTGATAGCACCTTTAACCCCATCTTTTTGGAAATCAAAAAGTGCTTTCCAAATTTCGGTATCGACGATTTGACTTTTTAAATCAAGAAGGCCACCACTTTCCTGACTGGATAGATAATCTTCAAATAGATGGTACAGGGTTTTAAAGTAGACAAATTCAGGAGAATTGTCCATATAAAGCTGTTCGAGGTAGAGTAGAACCTGCTCTTTGACATCTTCAACCAATTCTTGGTTTTCCCATATGGTGTCAAACCATGCTTTCAGGTCTTTTCTGTCACGATTCGAATCGACTTCCAAATTCAATTCAATATTATTGTGGTTAGATTGACCTAATCCCAATCCACTAACAGTAAAATTTGAACTTCCAAGAATAGCCTCATCAACGCCATTATGACTGATATGGTACATTTTCCCATGCATCAAATTGGCCTGTTTTACTGACCGGATATCAACTTTTTGCGAAATCCAATCAGCACAGTCTTTCGCTACTCTACGCTGCTGAAGTTGATTTTCAAGTTGGAGACCGTCATCTTGAATGGTATACGCCTTACTATCATTTTTTGATGGGTCAAGAGATTTTATGAATCGGGGTTCTCCGAACATGAAACGGAGATGGTCAATATCGGTCAGTTCATTTTTTAGAGCTTCATAGGCGTAAATTGTGAAATACGCGGAGACAATTGAAAGTACTGACCCCTCTGTGATTTTATCTTTTAGAAAAACCCCGACTGAACCACGTAAATAATTATCCCGAATGCCTGATTCTTGGACAGAATTTGTGTTTTGACTCATACCCCTCCGATGAGATAGTGATGAATGGTTTCTGTTTCTTTTGGGCCATCGGGAAATTGTGAAAAGATATTGCTGATTATTTATATTTGCCTGTTAAATATTGATTAGTTAACAGTCGATGGTGAGCTAATTATAGACCAAGTTTTCTTGATGAGGTAAAATTAAAGCCTCAGGTAAAATCTCTTTAGTAACTTAAATAATCATAATTTATTAAATAATTATTGCTATATCATAACTTTTTGTAGGAGAAGCCCCGAGTTGATTTGAAGGGTATATAAAGAACGATTCCCAATCGGTCAGAGGATGTCTGACGGTAATTTGTTGGAAAGGAGACCATGTATATTTTCGTAATTTACTATATCACCTTCATGTTTTGAATCTTAAATAATATATCCATTCAGATAAGAAAAGTTCAAGTAATGCAATCCTAATTGATTGAATGGTTAAAAACTACTCCAAAAAATGAGAAAAATATATTTCTATAGACTAGGTATGAAACATGTATTACCCCAGCCGAGATTTGAAATTGCTGGAATGCATTTAGATTCTCCGACATTTTTTCACAGCATTATTCCTGTCGGTATTGGAATCATTTCGACACGAATCAATGACCAGTTCAGCAAGGTCAGGCTGCTCGACACACCGGACGCATTTTTTTATAAGGCGGCATTTACTCAAATTTGCCCATTAGACAGGACTTCATTCCTCTATGCTCTAGACATGATAGGGCAAGTATCTCCTCTTTGTGTGTACCGAGTTGAAACAGTGGAGGTTTCTGGCGATATAGAAGAGTTTTTCGAACAAAAATTGAACGAAACCCGAATTGCATACAATAGAGCCACCTTCAATCTCTTTCTGGAAACATACGGTAAAAATTGAAGCCTGCCCTTCAATAGAAAAAGAATTTCCACAAGAATAATTCTCCCCAATTTTCCCCTATATTACTGAAATGGGTATTTGAGGAAGGTCGAAAGCCACGGCAATTCTTTCCATTACCTCAATCTCAAGATGTTCATCAAAAATTATAAAAATAAAGAATACCTATATTTATTTTCCGACTTATATTCTTGGCAGGAGAAACTTCAAATCTGTGAAATTTACAAAATTTGCCAAACTAATTTTAATTAATCGGGGGATATCTCCCTGTTTATTGCCGACTGAATCTAAATTTTTCTAACATGTTAAATAGAATATCCCTCTGGTATTTGTATTCAGAGGGATTTCTGTTGGAATAGATTAGTGGATAAAAATGAAATTGGTGCGATTCTTATTGATGGGGGCATTTACCCTCATGAACGAAGCAAAACCCTGAATTTACCCCATATAGGGGGTATATAAGCCCTTATTTTTCGTTATACCCATATCCGTAATGCAACAACCACTATGTAATCAACAATCCTGATTATGTCAGGATTTTGTATTTAACTTATTTATTTCAAATTGATATAGTCGTTGGACTGGCCAACCATTCAAATCACCTCAAATTTCGTGAGGTTTATATGCCTGCTTATGGTGCAAGGAATTTTTGAGTTAACAGGTCTTTGCATCCCAGAAACAAACTTTCCTTTGATTCGTTTGTTATGGACAACTTGGGATTTTGAACGAGATAACCGTCAGACAGATATAGCAATTCATTCTTTCTGGAGGTTATTTCTGATGTTCAAATACGTTTACAAAACAATTGATAAGGATTTGGTTCTTTTATTTGATGATGAAGATAAATGGATAATTGATAATTATTCCATTTATTACAACAAAAAAACAGGGTATTTCCTGTGTTATTCCAAAACTGATAAAAAATCTCCCCCTATCTATCTTCACCGATTAATTGGTAAAGTTCCCAAAGGGAAAGTCGGAGACCACATTGAGGGAGACCTTTTGGATTTTCGACGAAAAAGCATCCAAGCAATCTCTCCGGCGGATAACGCTCGCAAGCAGAAAAAGACTGAGATTTATAATGGCAATCCAACAAGCAGTGAATATAAAGGCGTTAATTGGAACAGAAAACTCCAGAAATGGTACGCTTATATCCGTGTGAATGGAGTGTTACTGAATTTGGGGAACTACTCCGACCCAAAGATTGCCGCCGCTACCTACAATGTCTATGCCCGTTTGCTCTTCGGAAAGTTCGTGAATCTAAATAAGGTCGATGTTACCAAAAGTGAACTGGCTCGGATTGACTTCGTTAAACTAGACCGAAATGCTCGCAAGAATCTTATCGCTCATGGGAAAATCGTTGACGCTAATAAGTTGAATAGATTTTTGTAATCTTTCACTCAAATCGGGGTTGATTTTCTGGCATATTCCAATATGGATTTTTATCCAAAGCCACCCATGAGAATATCTACAGAGAAATAGTTTTTGGGCTAAGAACTAGGGTGTCGAAAGCTGTAATGCTTTGCAAATACCGAGAAAAACTTGATAATGAAAAATTGAAACCTAAGCAAAAAAATCGGTTCAATTTCCAACCTTTCTCCTATATCTATATAGAGTGAATATAAACTTATTTACCAGTCAACAAGAAAAATGCCCCAATCTGGAGGGCATTTTTCTTGTTGATATCTCTTCTGATTATGTTCTTAATGAAGAGATATTCGTCATAATACAAAGGTGAAATTTAAAAATGGAATCGATTTTAAATAGAAATGATATAGAACCGGAAATATATGAATGCGTAGTGAGAGTAGAAAAAGCAATCGAGGAATTGTATCTGGAATGGTATTGGTATCCTAAAGACGAATCAAAAAGACACAATTTTTCTTATCGAATAGAGCTAGATGGATGCCTTGACGATAAGGAAGGGCGAATTCGAATTCGTTCAGGCTCTACAGGGAATCGGAGAACTTTTTATATAGGTAAGTCAGTACCAGCCATAAAAGGATTGCTCTTTCTAAAAGAAAAACTCTGTGACAATGCGGTGCTTGACCTTCAAAAGATTTTGTCTCAAGGGAGAGTCCCTGTTTGGACTTTCATTGATGTCAAAAACAATTTACCTTGTCCGTACTCCCCAGAATTTATTCTGGGAAAAATCAATGAATACTCCAAAGAAATTAATTCAAATAGTACACCGCTAATAACTGATATATATCAATTTTCTGGTTTCTTTTTAGACTATCTTCCTGTCAACAAAACTAATTATCGAACAATTGAAAGTTCTGTCAACTTACTGGATGATATTAATCTCGAACAATGCATATGTAATGCAATTACAGAGATTTTGCCTGCGGATTCAGATTGTTCATTTAGCGCAACACGATTCTTAGGTAACTATTGGACGGGTGTGTTTCAAGAATCACCATATCAGTTCTATTTCGATTTAGGTTGGAGAGAGGGTAGCTATCTATTGAAATTTCTCAACATTGCCGGGTTTTCGAGGACTCCCAAAATAACTAATAAGATTAATTTTGGTTTTAATCAAATCTTTTTCAATCCCAATAATTAACAAATCGACAGACGCCATACTTATTACTCCAACGGGCATGAACTGCACTTGCATAAACACCCAATACAAAAACTCGTTTAGGGGTATGTTCAGTCTATATTACTTCTTGAACTGGCTGTTTAAGTGGGAATGTCCCAACTTTGTTCATTTTTCCCTCTTTCTGAATTTTATATGGCGACATTTCATAGAAGAAATCGGATTTGCTAGTTTTGCTTATTCCAAGATTCTAAGTCGTAATTTTATCCTCCTCATCGTCAGCCATCTAATAAATCGACACTTTCCTGAAGGTCTTTCATCGAACCAACTGTGTATATTTTTGTGGAATCTAGTGATTTATGCCCACAGATTTGTCCAACTTTATCAAGAGAGACTTGATTCGTATCGATTAAATTCTTTGCAAAGCTATGCCGAAATGAATGAGGTGACACATTTACATGAGCTTTTTCCCCTAAATTACTAATTATTTTTTGAATTGCTCTTTGTTGTAATTCACCATTTCGACCAACGAATAATTTAGTCCCGGCATTTGTCGGTCGAATTTGCATCCAATCATTAATGGCTTTTCGGGCTGAAGAGTTTAATGGAATAACTCTGGACTTTCCGCCTTTACCACATCGCACAGTTAGCAGACCTTTTCTATCAGATATTTGAAAATCCTGAACCTCAAGTGATGTGCATTCTGTCAAACGAATCCCGGTATTCTGCAACAAAATTAATATCGATAGATTCCTCTGGCTTTCAAATTTTCTGGCGGGAGTATGAGAGGAAAGAACTTGTTTTTCGGCTTCTCGGAGTATTGCGGCCTGTTCGGTTTTTGTTAACCATTTAGGCGAAAGTTTTTGTTCCGCAATCCTTTTCACTCCACTTATTGGATTGTATGTGATTTGTTTAGAGTCAACTGCCCATCTGGCAAACATTCGAATTGAGGCAATTTTTCGATTGATGGTTGCCGGGCGTAATTTCTTATTGAGTAATAACCATTGTTTATATTCTCGTACATCGATGGATGTCAAGTTTTGGGGTGTTAAGGATTGTCCATTCGACTGTTCAAACCATGATGAAAATAAAACCATATCCTGACAATACGCAGAGATTGTTAATTCCGAGCAATCAATATCTGTAAGAAATTGTTTAAATCCAGTTAATTCCATATTGCCCTTTCTTATGCGAACTGTTTTTAATAGGTTAAACTGCCTGCAAAGTGTTGTTATGCGACACATTGTCGCTCTTCAGTGCACAGAATACAAGTTATACGAATCATTTTATGAATATTTGACTATCCCAGTATTATCAAACCGACTTACTTGACATCATTGAGGACGATTTGTTTCATCCAAACGAACCCGGTAGCATGAAAAAATAATTAATTCATAAGGGAAACATTAATTCATTAAACTCTTAACTTATTGCCCTTTACAAACGAACCCAAAATTTTTTGATATACACAATCTAAAAAAATTGATTATTCAATAATCACAAGATGATAGTGTTGCATAATTCCAACTTACAAAGAGCCTGTATAATAAAAAATTAGCTAACTCTTCATTTTCATAAGGCATATCGAACATGAAACAAGCGTTGCTTACAAAATCATCTGAATGGACACAAAAAGCAATACGAAGTTATTTGGATGGTCAGTATGAAACATTTTTTGTTAATGCAGGTATAGCATTTGAACTTCTTGGTAAAGCGTTTTTGGCAGGAATTCATCCAAGTCTTCTGGTAGATAAGGATTTTGATTCTTTGTTGCAGGTCTGTGGGGCTGGCAGTCATTCAAAAAGAGCACCCGGCAATATAAGAACAATAGGCGCGAAAGATGTAATATCTAGAACCTCTCAAGTACTTCCGCAATTAAAATCCTATGAACAGGAACTTGGGTTTTTAGCTGACATGAGAAATGGTGCAGTTCACATTGGCGTTATTGGTGCTGTGAATGTGGTAGAGATTGCGAGTGTCTATTTCCGAGCCACAAAAGTTCTAGCAGAAAATTGTGGTCAAATCCCTGACCAGTATTTTTCAATACACAGTGAAACAGTTAAAAAATTAATTGATGATTCTTCAAGGGAGATAGAAAAGGTAGTAACAATAAAAGTCGCCCGAGCAAAGCAGGTGTTCGAGGAAAAATATGGTGAGCTTGAAATTAAGCTCGTGGATGAAATTGCAGAAATAATTCGTCAATCATATATTCTAGAGGAATATTATGACGAATACGAAACCTGTCCGGCATGTTTAAAAATTTCACTTTCATCTGGAACTTATGAAGTCGAATGGGAACTGGCGGATAGGGATGATGAAACTCCTGAACCAATTGTTCGGCTTAATGTCGAGAGATTCATTTGTAAGATATGCGGTCTATCCTTAAATGGCAGAGATGAAATCATTGCCGCAAAACTTCAGGACAAGATAACCATTGAGAACGTTGATGTCAAATTCCTTTTTGATTTGGGTTTCGACTACGAATACGAAGGAAGCTAACAACGCGAGCATCGGACAAATCTGGAGGCTGGTCACACTTTCTGGTAATTAATCCCAACAACAAATTCGACGTCAGGATGAGATTACCAACAAATCTTTTCCTCATTCATTTCTATATAATACAAAGGGGAAAAACATGGGACATAGACAATTAGATACTTTTTATCAAGGGGCACGATATGAATATTTGGCTACACTATGTCTTTCTGCATTTTCTGCCGTAGTTCAAATTCCAAGACCGGAAGATTATGGATATGACCATATTTGCACTCTCATTGAATTAGAACATCAATTGCGCTATCCACGGAAGTCTTTCGGTGTGCAAGTCAAACCCCAATCTGATAAAAGCATTATTTTTGGTAAAAAAGACGAAAATGGTAAATTTATGACATGGGAGACGGAGTGGTTATTCGAAAGAGATTTTCCTCTCCTAATTGCAACAGTTAACTTAGAGCCTTTTTGTTTGAGGTTGTATTCCACTTGGAATGTTTGGCACGCTTACTGGATGAGTCCGATAAATTATGATAGACAAGTGAATCTTCTAATTAATCAAAAACCTCCACTAACTGATGACACCCGTTGGAAATCTTATCCTAAAAACCCAGAATCATCTTCTTATGAAGAATGTGATGTCTATCTTGGTGAACCAATCATCGAGATAGATTGTCCTACACCGAATAGCGATATTCTTTCTAATATTGTCGAGAGTCTTGGTTTTTGGGTTGACCTCGACTGGACAAATCTTCAATTTCGTAAACTTGGTATTCCGTTTATGTATACAGTAAAAGATTGGCAAACTAATCAAGTCGCCGAAATTAGTGATACTTCATGGAATTTTTGGAATAATTCGCAAGGAACAAGAGTGAACTTATTACACACTCTTTCTCCTATGGTTAGAGCACTAGAAGAAGATTTTAAGGCTAATAAAGATGAAGAAAATATTGAAAGATTAATAGGAATAAAGGAGATAATTAAGAACAATGAAGATATATAGTTAAATTGAATAAATCGTATACCAAGTCAATTTTGGACTGTATTAAAAATAATTATGAATTAAATGCAGAAATAGAGGTGATTTTGGCTCAATCATGTAAGAGGTCGATGATTAGTCCCGAAAAGTGCTTAAAACAAAACCACAGACTGTATGCCTACTCAAATGAACAGGTTAACAAGTCTGTGATTGGCCTGAGTCGGGGCGAGAGGATTTGAACCTCCGACCTCTTGCACCCCATGCAAGCGCGCTAGCCGGACTGCGCCACGCCCCGAACGAATGATATTATAAGCCCGACAACCATATTTAGGCAAGATTATTTGCAGGTTAAATTGCGAATACACCCGGCAGGAATGTTGTCACTATTAATATCAGCGCGAGGATGATCAGAATGACAACAGAGGTCCAGGCGATACCATTGAAAACCGTACCATTGGTAAATTTTCCCATAATCCGCCGGTCATTGATGAGGATCAGCATGGCAATGAGAATTAAAGGAAGTAAAACGCCATTCAAAGTCTGACTGAGTATCATGGCATCAATAAGCGACTTGATAGGTAAAAGGATGATGGCCGCTCCCAGAACGATCAGTGTAGTATAGATTCCGAAGAACATGGGAGCTTCCTTCCAGTCGCGGCTGATGCTGTTTTCCCAACCGAATGCTTCACATACCGTATAGGCGGTCGAAAGCGGCAAGATGGCCGCGGAAAACAGTGAAGCATTCAGAAGACCCAGCGCGAAGAGGGTGGTTGCATATCCGCCTGCCAGCGGACCAAGGGCAAGGGCGGCATCTTTAGCGCCTTCGATCCGGGTTCCGGTCTTGAACAGTGTCGCGGCACAGGCTATCATGATGAACGCGGCAACAAAGACGGCAAAAATGGATCCAACCAGTACATCTACTTTTTCGTAGTTATAGTTTTCAACTTTGATGCCTTTATCTACAATGGATGATTGCTGATAGAACTGCATCCAGGGCGCGATCGTGGTACCAATGATCGTAACAAATATGGTGATAAATCCGGTATCAAAATGAAAAGATGGTGTTATGGTCGCATGGATGACTTCAGTCCAATCCGGTTGTGCCATGAAACCGGAAATGACATAAGCCAGATAGATCGCACTGGCAATCAGAAAGATACGTTCTGTGGTTTTATAGTTCCCTTTGATGATTAAAAACCAGACCCCGGCTGCCGCAATGGGAACGGAAAGGTATTTATTGACGCCAAATATCTCCATGCTGGCGGCAACTCCGGCAAATTCAGAAACGGTGTTGGCCAGATTGACAAATAGAAGAACACCCAGGATCGCTGCCGTCCAGCGAATTCCCATCTTTTCACGAATAAGGTCGGCCAGTCCCTTTCCGGTGACAACTCCCAGCCGGGCGGACATTTCTTGAACAATGATCAATGCCAGGGCGACAAGGGGCATCATCCATAGAAGAGAATATCCGTAGTGCGCTCCGGCTACGGAATATGTGGCAATCCCTCCGGCATCGTTGTCAACATTGGCGGTAATGATCCCCGGTCCAATCACTGACAGCAGCAGGAGTATTCGGGCGCGATAACGCTTGAATTGCTTAATAAATGTCATTTGCCGGACCTGGATTCAGGATCAATGGTACAACTTGGGAAGACGTTTCTTCCAGGCGGTCGGAATAATTTTGTCCAGCGCGTCGTCGGCTGTGACAATGCCGTGAATCACGTTTTCGTCATCCACTACTGGAACTGCCAGCAGGTTGTATTTTGAGATGATCTGCGCGCAATGGTCCTGATCGTCGGTCAATTTGACTGTGATCAAGTGGGTTTCCATAAAATCCCGTATACGGGAACGTGGATTGGCCAGAACCAGGTGTCTGAGAGAAAAAACACCCAGAAGGTGAGACTGGTCATCGGTCACGTATAAATAGTACACAGTCTCTGCCTCATTGGCGTTTTCGCGCAGACGGGTAATCGCCTGGCCGGCTGTCAGGTCAACAGGCAAAGATACAAATTCAGTGTTCATAATGCCGCCTGCGGAATCTTCCGGAAACGTGAGCAATTTGCGCACATCCGCTGCTTCTTCTTTTTCCATCAGATTAAGTAATTCCATGGAGCGGTCTTCGGGAAGTTCCGCGAGGAGATCGGCTGCCTCATCTGGAGACATTTCTTCAAGAACGTCGGCCATACGTTCGTTGGGAAGCTGTTCAACAAGGCTTGCCTGGAAATCTGGTTCAACCTCTTCCAGTGTTTCCGCCAGGGTTTCATCATCCAGCGATTCCAGCAGTTTGCTGCCTTCCTGACGGTTCAGGTCAGAGAGGATTTCGGCAATATCAGCCGGGTGTAACACCGATAACTTGTCGCTGGGAACTTTCAGACGCATAGGCTCATCATGGGTCAAAAGTTCCACGTCCTCCCATGAGATCATCCCGGAGGGTAACGCGCCGACAGCCTTACCAGTCACAGATGGGACAGACCGTTTAAATCCCAACCGTCGCAAGATACCACTCCCGCCAATATCAACATTGGAGACATAGAATTCGTTATTAACCCGTGTGATCTCAAGATCATTGACTCGCACAACGCGAACGCCATTCGTATCGATGATCTGTTTATCCAAGACATCTTCCACAAGGTTAAGATCATCATCCGCTTCGTTGTATTCCGTAATTTCGCTGTTGTGAATGTTTACCGGGATAACAGGTGAAAACAACGCGGCTATTGCATTGACAGGAATAGAATAAAAACCGGATCCTTTTTTTACCTTTATCGATGTAATTCTGGGGATCGGAATATTTGTCTGATTCGCGATGATGTCAGACAGGGTGCCGATGGTGTTGCCATCTATATCGGTTACTTTTCGTCCCATCAATTCACTGACGAATGGCATAGGTCACCTCCCGGCGTACAAACGCCCCTTCTGGGGCGCGATCTCTATTTTTTCAACAACTCAGAGATAATAGCACTCTGAAAGGAACGTGTCAATAAATGGGAATAACTTATTTTTTTTCGCCAAACGCGAAAAACGTTGGGATGAATTGAATACGGTGGTTAGAGAGACGGTAATCAATTTCCTGTTTGATAGTACACTCAATCGTATCTTGATTCAGCAGGTCTATTAAATCTGAGCGCAGGACGTTCAACTCAGGCAAGAATTCTTCCATGCTTGAAGGCTGTTTCTGAAAAGCTCCCAAAATTCCCCAGGAAATGTTTGTACAATCCACCCGCACCAAGAGGTCAGCAACATACCGACCGATATCCGGATTGGCTCCCTGGCGTATCAAAGAATCGCGTTGAATGGAACCGATCATTGCCAATTCGTCGGGAAAATCGATACGGCTGCTGTAATCCGGTTCAGCCAGAATGGCGATGATCCCTCCAGAGCGAGTCACGCGTTGCATTTCAAATAGTACTGTTTCGGGATTGGACATCCACAGCAGGAGATAATGGCAAACGGTACTGTCAAATGAATCATTGCGGAATGGCAGGTTATTCGCATCAGAGCAGGTAAATGAGAATGTCTTATCCAGGTGGTCAACCGTTTTCAACAGGTCAAACTGAAGGTCAACTCCAGTGTAATTTGCCGGACAGATTTCATACAAGGATGAAAGTAATGCTCCGGTGCCGCACCCAACTTCCAATATATTTGATTTGGAGGTGATTGTTCCAGTCTCGAAAAGCAAACGCTGGGCTTGTTCAGTCCAGCGTGCCTGTTCCATAAATCGTTGATGGATATCGGGAGTAAATCGCATCCTGAATTACTGTCCGCAATTGTTCCAAATAGTTTCCCAATCATCTGTCAAGAGATTACCCAAAACTTTTTTGTTACCTTGACCAGGGAGGACATCGCCATCGGGTTCTATGTAGAGCCAGGCATTACCCTCTCCTTTGGGGTTTGAATATCCGTTCTCCAATTCAATGGATACCGGATTCATGGCGGAGTATGGGACTGGAAGATCCCATATTAGATTGAAACCTATCAAAATTGCCCGGTCACGAACCGAAGCAAGCTCTTTCGAGAGGTCCGAATGGTTGGCTGAAAGCGAAAGGTTGGGTGATGCATCCATCATATCAACAAGTTTCTTGAGAACTTCATCAGCCTTGTTGATATTCTGGCGGGTGAGTGTAAGGTGCACTGTTAGGAAGAGATCTTCCTGTGAGACATCACGGATCGCCTCCCATGTCTGGGGTGATTCCGTATCCAAAACAATCATCACATGATCCAAACCGCTTTTCAGAAGCTCGTGTAAATAATCTCGCTCCGCCAGGCGTTTACCATCGGTCAATAATCCGGTGACCTGACCTTGGTTCTCTGTAATGGCGATCAATTCGAGCAAATCTGGCCGGATAGTTGGTTCGCCACCGGTAAAAACAACCTGTGGAATCCCAGCCTGCCATGCTTTTTGAAGGATAATTTTCCACTCGTCTGTTAGTAATTCGCGTTTTACACGGTCAATAGGAGCGGAATTTGATGTTTCATCACCAGATTGGTATGTTAATGCGCAGTCAAGTCGATAGGGCGCAGAAATTTCGGTAGTATAAGGATCCACCCTGTCAAAATCGAGGAATGTTACAGGGTCAAGATCAGGTGTGTCTATAAGAGACTGGATGCGTTCATGAAAATCCTGCGCGTCTTCAAGCGCTTTTGCTTCGGGAACGTTGTAACGTCTCGAAATTTCACGGGCAGATGTTTCAATGGTATGTTGATTAACAATATGATAGGCAAGTTCAGCAGCTGTCTGATTTAAATGGAGTACCGTCTTTGCGTTTACCACCAGTAAACCGGTACCATCTTTTTCAACACGCAGATGCAATCGGTAAGGGCGGGATGCATCCGGTGGAGATTGAAAAGAGAAAAAGCCGGATGGTAATAGGGAGGGTTTGGGAAAGAAGCGGTCTCGAATTGCCTGTATCTGTTTCATTGTTACCTCCAGGATACTATCTATCGAAATCAGACAGAAATGGTTGGGGTTGACTATCCAATCGGTGAAGTGGGCATCCACCACCGCATTCTAGCAGCATGGAACACTTTTTGCAGGCTTCTGGTACATTTCTTCGCTCACGAAGTGAAAGACACAAAGGGTGCTCCCAGATGGAAGACCACTCATCGATTAGTATTTTGCCTACAGGTTCGTAGTAGGACTGGCATGGAATAACCGACCCGTCAGGTTCAATGCACATGTTGTATAGTGCTGCCGTGCATCCCTTGACGCCCAATTGAAGGTCAATCGGATTGAAATGACAGTACTGGGTGGGAGTGTACCAGATCAGACGTTGTTGATATTTGGCAGTCAGTTTACGGGCTGTGGTAAGCAATGCGGGCAATTGTTCTTCAGGTAAACCGGTTCCCACAGTCTTTCCGCGGCCGGAATAAATTAGCGCATTTATACCCACCGTTCTTACACCAGTATCATGGAGAAATCCAATAGTATTTTTAAGAGTATGGTAATTATCACGCAGTAACGTAGTATTGGTCATCATATACAAAGACGAATTGACTACGTTTCGAATCCCGGCTGTTGTCTCTTCCCAGGAGCCATTGTGACCAACAAGCCTGTCGTGAATATCCGGGTTGGATGATTCCAACGTGATTTGAACATGATCAAGGCCAGCCTGAATCAATTTTTGAACATATGCGCTGTCTGATAAACGGCGGCCATTGGTATTGATACCCGTAATCTGTCCCAGTGATTGGGCATACGCAATCAATTCAGGCAAATCTTCGCGAAGGGTTGGCTCACCGCCTGTAAATATGATGTGAGGTATTCCAATATTCCAACAACGATCCAGCACTTTTTTCCATTCAGATGTTGACATTTCAGGATAGTTGCGTGACCGTGCGTTGTAACAATGCGCGCAATTGTTGTTGCAACGATATGTGATCGCAAGATCCATGCGGTATGGCGCCGATGGCCGGTTACTGAATGGGGCTTTTATCTCCAACTCAAAATCACAAACGGGGCAGGCATCTCCAGGATGGATCAATCCCTCAACTGTGGGAATGTAAGCGCTGACATCCTTTTTTGCCTGCTCTGCAGGAATTTGAAAAACCTGCGAAATACGGGAAACGATTTCGGGCTGCGGTTTATTTTCAAGATATAGATATGCCATAAGAGTGGCGCTCGGGTTTAAATGATAAATCCGGGCAGCATTTACAAGCAGCGATCCTGTACCATCGGCATCTACCCTGAGATGAACACGGCATTTTTCGATTTCGTTGTTCCGGTCAAACGCGTAAACTCCCTGTTTTACCGGAAACATACGATGATCAAACTGTTTGATCAGCCTGGATGGTGCTTGGACAAAAGATTTCCAATTCAAAGCAGGCACACTCTCTAACGACCGCCACCGGCACAGGCGCAGGCACAACCGGCACAGGCACAGGCACAGGCGCAACTATGTCCACCGCCTCCACTACCACCCCGATGAGATGACCTTGAAGGGGGTGGTGGGGGATTGGTTTTGTTGGTAACACCACTGGTGAAAGCGGTGAGATCTCCGACTACATTGCTTGAGAAATTCTGAATTCCACCAACCATGGAAGCCGCGAAATCAGCTCCCGGAAGAGAAGGCAAAGAAATGCTTCCACCTCCAGAAGGTCCTTGCGATGACGTAGATGGAGCGGCACTAGCCCCGCCCATTGATGAAGTGGACCATGTCGGGTCAAAACGTCCCCACCAGGTCGGAACGTAAACTGGACCAGTGCGAAATACTTCCTGGGTCCTGTCGTTGTAACGGTCATCCAGCATGGTCCAATCCATATACTGGTCATATTTTTCCATTTTTACAGAAGGTGTCTCGGCGGTTTCAACCTGAGCCCAGGCGCGTTCCATGATGTCTTTGTAGTATGCAACAGTTTCTTTACGAGAAAAGCCCTTCATCTTGTCGCCTACATTTTTTACAAGGTTAACGATCATGGTTTGAAGCTTGGTCTTTCGTTTGCTTTTCTCTTCAACTTCAAATGCCTGCAGGAAATCCTTCTCATATTCATACAACCCGTCGGGCAATGGAGATACGGCTTCAATGGTCAGGGGGTCCTTTTTTGTTACAGAAGCGGCTTCCTTTTTGATCAATGCAAAAAGGATCATGGTCATGATCTTGTCAACGGGTTGTTCCATTAAGATGCCTGCTTCAACCGCAGTCAGGCCGCGCTTTATTCCATGACCTTCAACGGAGATTTTCGGTGGAAGGTATTGCAATTTTCGTTTCTTCGCACCCCAGATCGCTTGATATATTCCCCAGACAAAGGAGCCAATAAATGCCAGAAATACACCACAACAACAAACATCCTCAAAATCAAAACTTATGGGTGGGGTTTTGACAATCGAATCTTCTGGAATAAGCGCAGCGGGGAAGCTAGCGCCAAATGTGTATTGGGTGTGGGCGTTCGCACCAGGAGAATTCCAACGGTAGAAGACTCGACCTTCGTCATCATAACCGGATTCAGGTTCGGCTGAACCTGACCATCCTCCACGAACTGTGTGATAACGTGGTTCATCCGGATTCACTCCGGGGGGAAGAAAGATCGTTACAGTGAGATCTGTATTACCGGTAACGTATTCTGATCCGAACCAGGTAGGTGAGAATTCAAGACTGGCATAATTTTCAACATCATCCGCTGTCGATGGATAAAAAACATTTCGCACACTGCTTATTCGGGCATGTACCGTGCCGATTTTTCCTGGCGGTATTGAACGAGGACCCAGTCCAAGTGCGATTCCCGGGCTGACATACTCGGAATTTTCAATGTCAGATATGGAACTCCCGTCAATTTCAGCCCAAACATCCGATAAATTGTAATGACTGTTAGGAAGACCAATATCCACATAGTCTATAGGATCTGCCTGTGTGCTGTTTGTAAACTGAATGATGTAATCGATCGTGGATGTTCCGTCTTCATTGGCATAGACTTTCACGTCCATCGAGTTTACCTGGAACAGGTATGTTTGCGCGTAGGCAGATGTCGTTGTTAGAGCTAGAATAAATAATGTCAGTGTAACGCTCAACCATCGAAACCTGGACATTTAAATCCTCCCGGGGTTGTTGTTTGCGAAAATTACCACTTGGGTTCTTCGGTCAGGGTATATGTTGTTTTGCAGTAAGGGCAGGTTACAACTGGAGCTCCGGCTACCATCGTAATATTCTCTGGTCCCAATACTCCACCACATGATTTACATTTCATAGTGTCCATATTGACATTACCCGGAATATCGATCTTCACGGTCACATTTTGATCGGAACTTGCAGCCGGTTTACGGGCTGCCCAAAAGATCAATCCGAATCCTATCAATACACTGATAACACCAATGATAAGCCAACCGATCTGACCTTGCGGACTGAAGGTGGCGTATATGAATAACACGCCAAAGAATATCAAAATGGCGGCAGCAATATAAGCGATAATTTTAAGAGCGTTCATTATCACCTCCGATGAATTAAGTGTAACATAAGCAAATCCGAGTCACAGAAAAAAGTCTGTTTTTCAAAAACTATCTTGTTAAAAATCAGTTTTTAGGAAAGAGCCATGGTCTTGTTTATAAAGTAATATTTAATACATCATACTAATTTACGATGGATGTAACTTGGCGGTTGCATGGATTTTGAAATATCCAATAAAGGTTTTTGATGAGTTGATTGGCAATACATTGATCTCCATTATTGACTACTGGGACATGATGCTGAAACCAGCCCCAAATTGAGGAGATACCAGAGAGGTAAGAATGAATGGCAATAATGAACGAAACCGGTTGAACGAACTTAAAGATGAATTGAATTTTCATAATTACCGATATCATGTCCTGGATGATCCGATCATAAGTGATGCAGAATATGATCGTTTACTTTTGGAATTACGAGAAATAGAATCCCGCCATCCAGATTGGATTATGCCGGATTCTCCCAGTCAACGTGCCGGCGCGGCTGTCTCTCCGAAATTTACTAAGCTGGCACATCCGCGTCCAATTCTAAGTCTTGCCAACGCGTTTACAACCGACGATCTGTCAGCATGGGTGGAGCGTATATCGAAATTGGATGACCGTGTAAAAAAAGCGGAATTTGTTGTTGAACCGAAAATTGATGGATTAACCGTCGTAATACATTATGAAGACGGTGTGCTTGTCCGCGGTGCTACCCGCGGAGATGGAGAAATTGGGGAAGAGATCACAGCCAACCTTCGAACAATACGATCTTTGCCTCTACGTATCCCGGTCAGTTCCGATGGTCCCAACCCTCCACATCGATTGGTGGTAAGAGGTGAGGCTTTTATTTACCTGAAGGAGTTTATCGCGTTAAATCAAAGATTGACTGATGCCGGTGAGCGGACGTACCAGAATCCTCGCAATACTGCCGCTGGCTCCTTGCGCCAATTGGACGCATCTTTAACTGCCCAACGTCCCCTGGCTATTCTGACGTATGATATTGTGGAATCTGACGGGATTCTACCCCGTACACAGTGGGATTTGCTGCAATATCTGAAAGCCCTGGGCTTCCCCGTGTCAGACCAAGTGGAGTTCTGTCGAAATCTGGATGATGTGATTTCTTCCTGTGAACGCCGGGTGGAAACCCGCGATACTCTTACATTTGAAGTAGATGGCGCGGTTGTTAAACTGAATGACCTGGATCTTGCCAATTCTTTGGGTTTTGTTGGAAAGGATCCCCGTGGAGCCATGGCTTTTAAATTTCCTGCCAGGGAAGTCTCAACCCGGTTAAATGATGTGGGTGTAAATGTAGGACGTACCGGTGTTTTAACACCATATGCCATTTTGGAACCGGTAGAAATTGGCGGAGTCATTGTTAAACAGGCTACCCTTCACAACTTCGATTTCATAGAAGATAAGGATATCCGAATAGGTGACCGGGTAATGATCAAGCGGGCCGGTGATGTCATTCCTTATGTTATGGGGCCCATAGTTGACGCAAGAAATGGTATTGAAAAACTATATATTCCACCGAAAACTTGTCCGGCATGCGGAGAACCAGTGGAACATTTGGAAGGCGAAGTTGCGTGGTATTGTGTAAATGCAGCCTGTTCAGCCCAGTTGATTCGGAATATTGAGCATTTTGTCTCACGGGGTGCTATGGATATAGATGGTTGTGGAATAAAAATAGTAGAGCAGTTAATTTCATCCGGTCTGGTGAAAGATGCTGCCGATCTTTATGGGCTAAACCGGGAAGAATTATTGAAGTTGGAAGGATTTGCTGCGAAAAAAGCAGACAACCTGATAGATGCCATTGCCGTGAGTAAATCTCAGCCGCTTTCGCGGTTGATAACGGCCCTGGGAATTCGGGGAGTAGGAGAGGTCATGGCAGTCGATCTGGCGGCAAGATACCATGACCTTAATGTGTTATCAAAAGCGGGTGTGGATGAACTCATGACTCTGGAAGGAGTTGGACCCAATATCGCACGTTCAATAGTGGATTGGTTCGCAACGGAAGGAAACCAAAAATTACTCTCAAAATTCAGATCACATGGTGTCTGGCCTGTGCAGGAGAGTGTCGCATTGTCTTCTTCCGGCCCCCAAACATTTATTGGTATGACCTTTGTTATCACCGGTACTCTGCCTACATTATCAAGGGACGCAGCGAAAGAGTTAATTCAATCGCATGGTGGTAAAGTAACTGACTCTGTCAGCAAAAAAACCACATATTTAGTACTTGGGGAGAATCCAGGCTCCAAACTGGATAAAGCCCGAGACCTGGGTGTTAACATACTTGACGAATCAGGATTGCTGCAACTAACGGGAAAATGAAAATGCAAAATTCACAAATAATCTTAAAACAGGGCAGGGAAAAATCTGTTCTTCAAAGGCATCCCTGGATTTTTTCTGGCGCAATAAATGAGATAAAAGGGAACCCGGGTTCCGGAGAAACGGTCGATGTTATTAGTGCAAATGGCGAGTGGCTATGTTCCGCAGCGTTTAGTCCTGTTTCTCAAATTCGGGCGAGAATATGGTCCTGGATCAAGGAGGAAGAAATCAATGATGAATTCTTTCATAACCGGATCCTAAATTCGATTAATTTGCGAAAAGACCTGGAGCTCTTCAAGTTGACAGATGCCATGAGGCTCGTTCATGGTGAATCAGATTCATTGCCAGGAATGGTTGTTGATCAATACGGTGATACTGTGGTTATTCAATCCTTATCAGCCGGGGCGGAAAAGTGGAAACAGATTGTTGTTGAAGTAATAAGGAAGGCAACCGGAGCTGCGACTGTTTATGAACGGTCAGAAGCAGATGTGCGAAAATTAGAAGGTCTTGCTGAGACATCCGGATTATTGGTTGGAAAAGAACCTCCCGGCGAGATCACAATCAATGAAAATAATATCCGATTTCTTGTAGATGTTCAAAAAGGACAAAAAACGGGATTTTACCTTGATCAACGTGACAACCGAGCCATGGCCGGAAAAATGGCCCATGGTCGAACCGTTCTGAATTGCTTCAGTTATACAGGCGGATTTAGTCTTCAGGCAATAGCCGGTGGCGCGGAAAGTGTTCTTTCCATTGATAGTTCGGTGGAAGCCATAAATATGGCACGGAGAAATCTGGAATTGAATGATCTTTCAGTAAACCGAACCGAATGGTTGGAGGGAGATGTATTCCAGGCTTTACGCGGATTGCGTGATAGAGGCCGAAATTTTGACATGATCATCCTTGATCCTCCCAAATTTGCTCCAACCGCGGCACATGCTGTGAAAGCAGCGCGGGCATATAAAGATATTAATCTACTGGCGTTCAAACTCCTTAAACCAGGCGGGTTGCTGTTCACATTCTCATGCAGTGGAGGGATTGATTCCAGCCTTTTCCAAAAAATTGTTGCCGGTGCTGCTCTGGATGCCGGGGCGAACGCTCGCATTATTAAATGGATGAGCCAGGCAGCTGATCATCCTGTATTATTGTCATTCCCGGAAGGGCATTACCTTAAGGGACTTGTCTGTGAGGTACAGTAGACCTATATACATTTGATACATTGAAAAACAGCGATCAAAAGATCGCTGTTTTTCTGTTATGGTGGAGATGGCGGGAATTGAACCCGCGTCCGAAAGAATCGACCCTCGAACCTCTACGAGCGTAGTTGGTCTTTTTTTTCATCCGGCATCCAGAGACCAACAGAACAGACGACAGACAATCCACTCAGGCCCTAAAGCCCTCTTTCGCGTTGACCGTGGAATTTAACGCGGCACACCGGCATTGTGACGCCCGCTCTACCTCCGGCCGGAGATCGGGGTAGGCAGACGCCGTCTCGCTAGGAAACGGTTGCGGCTCTCACTCGCTTATGCAGCGAGGGGAAGAGCAGCGTAGGAAGTGCGGTTGGCACTTAAAGTTTTGTGCGGATTTTACGAGTTCGGCACCTCTCGGCTCGCCATCCGGGACCAGCCTCTCCCGTCGAAGCCGATCATCCCCGGGACATCTTCATTATAAGGTTATTCTTCACGCGTAACAAGACAATTATTATTAGATACTTATATGAAATAAAAAGCGGCTGTCATCGCAAGATGACAGCCGCTTTTATGGAAAATGGGCAGACTAATTGCCAGCGCCTTTGATCCATTTGTCGTTCAGTTTTTCAATGGTGCCATCGGCTTTAACTTCAGCCAATGCTTTATTGATCTTCTCGAGGAGATCAGTTTTGGTCTTGCATACCGCAATTCCATAGTCCTCAGTGGTCAGCAGGTTGCCAACAACTTTGATCTTGTCAGCATTCTTGCCAACGAAACCTTCGGAGGGAACGTTGTCGGCGACAACGGCTTCAACCTGTCCATTGATCAGGTCCTGGAAGGCCAGATCAACACTATCGTAAGCTTTAACGGTGGCGCCTTCAATTTTCTTGGCCAGAATATCGCCGGTAGTACCCAACTGGGTACCGATCGTCTTTCCAACAAGATCGGCGTCAGTCGTGATGCTGTCATTGTCAATAGCAACAGTGATAGCCTGACCAGCCTGGAAGTAGGGGTCAGAGAAGGTCATATTCTGCTTGCGTTCGTCTGTGATGGTGATCGCGGAGATCGCAACATCGTACTGGCACTGAGCCATTCCAGCCAAAAGGGGGTCGAATCCGATATTGACGTATTCGATTTCCAAACCGGCTTTCTCGGCGACAGCGTTGAACAGATCGATATCAAAACCGATCATTTCTTTGGTTTTTTCATCAACCATTTCAAAGGGGGGATAAGCCGCATCGGACGCTACTTTGATCTTGCCGGCGGAAGCGGAAGGCGCGCAGGCAGCTAATGCCATGGCAAAAACAGCTACAAGGGTAAGGACGACAAATACTTTGTTCTTCATTTTCTCTCTCCTAAAAATTTGTTTTTCAGTGAATTGGTTAATTGCATTTTCCTTCTATAAGCGTCTCCTTCAGGTCTGACCACCTTTCTGATGAATTAGTTAAGCAAAAATCCCGGCCCATCATTAAGGGTCCCGGGTTTTGGAAAAGATCCACTCCCCATTCAAAATGGTTTGAGGAGTGGATCAGATACTATCGTGAATGACGTTGTTGCCTTTGCAGTGGAACAAATTCAGGAATCTGCACTGGAATGCCTCTTGTCGTGTTGTCGTTGGGAGCGACTAGACCATAGCGGGAAGCTCCCAGATAAAGTATTTCCAGTATTATATCGCGATAATTCCAATTTTCTGCTTCTGCAATAACACAAAGATCACTAAAGCCCCTGGTTAAACCAGGCAGAGTGTTTATCTCCATCAAATGAGGCATATTGTTTCTATCCAGACGAATGTCAACTCTAGAAACATCCAGAGCATTTATCGCGATATGGGCTTTTATCGCCAATTCCTGAAGCGTTGAAGCTAAAGGTTCTTCAACAGTTGCCGGACAGATAAACTGTGGTACACCGGATTCGCCATTGTGAAGTGTTTTTGCGATGTGACCGTATATACCGGGTGTGATGGATGAGGAACTGTCAACTTCCAACAATGGAAAACGATGAAAACCGTCATC
This sequence comes from uncultured Leptolinea sp., assembly GCA_964446955.1. Taxonomy (GTDB): domain Bacteria; phylum Chloroflexota; class Anaerolineae; order Anaerolineales; family Anaerolineaceae; genus Leptolinea. The sequence goes on along the minus strand of CAYUQJ010000001.1, from coordinate 702,507 downwards.
CTCATAGATATGAGGCCGGCGACTGTACTGGGCCGCATCAGAACGTCCCATAACTGCCACGGTAAATTCGCGACCTGGAAGATATTCTTCAACCAGTGCAGGTTGATGATAATTGTCAATAACCCAACGGACACGACTCCGCAGACTGATCTCATCGGAAACCAGTGAATTTCCATCCATTCCCATACCTGTGCCTTCAGATGCCGGTTTTACAAACAGAGGGAAAGTCAGATCTTCAGAAATTGGTTCAAGGCCGGTTATGAATTCCTGAAAAGAGGCGGTAGGAAGTCCTTTGTCCCGCCAGATACGCTTAGTCATTGTCTTATCCAGCGAGATCGCATTGGTTAAAACACGCGAAGCTGTGTACGGTATACGTAATAATTCAAGGACAGAAGGTATCTGCGCTTCACGAGCGTCGCCATAAATACCTTCAGCGATATTGAAACAAATATCAGGGCGGATATGCGCCAGGGCAAAGGGAAGATTTGCATCTGCCGGAATGAATACCGTTGTATGTCCATCTGATTCAATCGCCGATTGAATATCTTGTATTGTTTCTTTCCTGTCAAATTCTGCTCCGGCATCAGCCGGACCATCCATCAGTAAAGCCGTTTCCCCCTTAACATTGGCTATTACAGCCACTCTCCATGATCGTATAGATTGCCGGCTGGTACTGGGAGGCTTGTCTTTTTCAGCCCCGGTGTTCTCTAATTCTTTGGATTCATCCATCTATTTACAAATTTCCTGTTTCTCCGGTTAAACCGGTATGAATAGACACAGCGAACAAGTATAGTAACAATTTCAAAAAATACAAGAGGTGAAATTCTTTTCCTGTGTATTTCCATTTCAAACTATACTTCACACAGCCAGATAAGAAATACCCCAAAATATGTATTTTCTCTTGTCGTCTTATAAAGTCTGTTGTATCCTTGAACCGGGAATGGTTAAGTTCCGGTGGGCTTCCCTGTCTTCAAAACTGGTGGCGGGCTGTTATGCAGTCCGCGGTGGGTTCGACTCCCATCCATTCCCGCCTGATATTCAAAGATTATAGGTGGAATATGATTAATGATACTGCCGCAGAAGCCTGCAGGCATTATGTAGAGCAAATCCTGGTCATTGATGATATTACAGAGGGGGGACACGAAGAACATTTTAAATATCGATTTCGTGGGCACTTGCGGAATTCTGACTCCGAAAAATCCTATGACCAACTTTCAGAAAACCTGAAACCCATGAATATAACCCCTCTTTTTCGAAAAGAAAGCGGACAACATATAATTCTATTGGTAGATGGCGTGATTCAACCGGGTAAATCGAACAACCTGATCAATCTTGGTTTATTTCTTCTTACTTTGATCAGTGTGATGGTTACGGGTGCGATGTATGGGCTTAATATGCCCTTCACCGATGATCCTTTCCAGACAGTTGTAAATATCTTTAAAGGTGGATGGCCTTTTGCCCTGAGTATTATTGCCATTTTGGGCGCGCATGAGTCTGGCCACTACTTAATGGGAAGAAGATATGGCATTCAGGTATCTTTGCCTTACTTCATACCATTTCCACTAAGCCCTTTGGGAACTTTAGGGGCCTTCATCAACATGAAAGAGGTTCCAAAGAATAAACGCCAGTTATTGGATATAGGTCTGGCAGGCCCAATAGCCGGTTTTATTGTCGCTGTCCCCGTTCTTTTTATAGGTTTGAAATTATCATCTTTGGATGCACTATCAGACACTGTTCCTGTTGGGCAATACCTTCAAATGGAAGGTAACAGCCTGTTATATTTGCTGATGAAGTATTTGGCCTTTGGGAAATTGCTACCAGAACCGGCTGCCTATGGCGATACTGGACCGTTTCTTTATTGGTTGCGATATTTCTTTACCGGTCAGCCTTTTCCCAAGGATGGGATTGATGTGATGCTTCATTCTGTAGCCTGGGCTGGTTGGGCTGGATTGTTGGTAACAGCTTTGAATCTTATTCCTGCCGGTCAATTGGATGGTGGGCATGTGGTGTATGTATTACTGGGAAAAGAAAGAACCCTGAAACTTCGTCCACTCATCCTTCTGGTTCTTATTGTTCTCGGTTTTTTCTGGAATGGGTGGTGGTTATGGGCCGGAATTATTTATTTCCTGGGTCGTTACCACGCAGAACCACTTGATCAGATCACAGAGTTGGATGACAAACGAAGAGTAATGGCCGGGGTTGCCATACTCTTGTTCTTACTGGTGTTTACACCTGTGCCATTGATCATTGTCGGTTAGATTGGCATCATTTTAATAATCTTTACATCCGGTTTGTGTAATATACGAATCAAATGGGCAGCCAGTATGGGTGGGGAAGATCTATTCTGCATAGAGGAAACCACGATAAGTATGCTGGAGAAGTAACAAAGTCGCCAAGTTCTGGCGAAAGCTGGTTTATGGAGAAATTGGCAAATAATGCAATCGAACCAGCCTTTATTACGCATAGGCAATGAATCCGGTTTTTGTCAATTGTGAGAAAATCGTTCTATGGATGAAGAAAAATCACGCTTGCGTTTTATTGATGAACCTGTCGAAGTTTTCTATCAGGAAAAATCCTTACTGGAAAAGAAACCAAAATGTCCAGGCAGTTTCATTTGGCAAGAAAAAACATTTGAAGTGCACAGTCTATTAATGGAGTGGGTGGATTATTCACGCCGCGGAAGAATGGCCAGAAATATGACAGATACTCATTCTGCAATCGCGTCAGGAAAAGGCTCCTGGGGAGTAGGACGCTTCTTCTTCAGAGTCGAAACGGATAATGGACGTGTATTTGATCTATATTATGACAGAGCCCCAAGGGGATGTATGAATCGAAAAGGGCAATGGTTTATTTTTAAAGAAATTTTGAAATAATAACAAATGCCATCTGGTTATTCATAGTCTAGAAAAATAATGGGAATGTTGAAACAACCCAGGTGTTAATTGACAACATAATAAATCCAGCAATGATTCCCAGAACGAGCCCGGCTATGATATCTGATAAATAGTGAACCCCTGTCTTAACCCGGGCAATGCTGACAAGTGGCGCCCAAAATATTACGCAAAGCCCAAACCAAAGCGGACCAAGGCCGGCGGCCAGAACTGCCAACAATCCAGCACGCGCGGCATGTCCGGATGGGAATGAATGCGGATCAGTGTTGCGATAAATTGCCCCCCATTCTCCGGGTGGACGTTGGCGGCGAATGGTGAACTTGACGGCGATAACAAACAATGCCAAACCGCCAACTGCAACAGCCATCAATGCAGATATACGATGCCAGTAAGGGTTTCCAAATATCCAGACCAGAACAAGACCGAGCATCCAGAACCAGGAATCCCCCGAATGGGCCAGAAAAGCTGCCAGCTTCCACCAGCGGTTTGATTGATCCAGTCTCATCTTTGATGACAGATCGGCATCTAATTGAAGTATTTTTTGTATCAATTTATTGTTTCCCATTGTGTAATGATGAAAGAAGCTGTGTATATTGATGCGGCTTGTCCACATCCATACCTAATTCTGCGTAAGGACAAAGAATAGCACGGCATCGTGCTCCTATTTTCCGACTTATATTTACTTCAGCCTGATTTAACGTCATTTGTCGGATTAAAAGAAGGAAAAGGGTGTCAAAACCCAGTATGGATGCCTGCCTTATCGGATTTTTGCGAGATCCGATTATTGCCTCAAAAAGACGTTGCATCTGATAAACAAGTTTGTGGTCAAAGGCATTTACATCACCTCCACAAACTTCAACTTCTTTTAATCGAAGGAAAGTCCTGTGGGATCCGGGAAATCGGGCTTCCATGGTTTCACGTGAGATCACGTTATAGTAAAGGTCATGGTCTGTCTGGTGAACTATATTAACCAACCAGTCGATCATCTCGCCGGTCATGGCAGGAACATCGGAAGAGATAGCCAGTACTTTTTCAGTAATATTCCCCAGGTTCGTTAATTCCTTTACACCGGCTTGCAGGTTCCCCAGTATGGTGCCTTCCGATTCGAAAATTGAAAGCGGGTGAGAGCAGTGAATATCTGTAAAAGGGGGAAGTCCAACCACAACAACCCGGTTAATCCATTGTGAAGTGGAAAGGGCATCCAGTACCCATTGGATCATTGGTTTTCCGGCAAAATCAAGAAGCGCTTTTGGTTTCCCCTGGCATAGTTCATAAAGGGGCTCTCCGGGTTGTGGAATACCACCGGCCGTGATGATGGCATCAAGCGGTGTCATGAGGATAGAGTTGGAAGCAGTCATCTTATGGATTGAGAATTTGCAATTGTGGCTCAATATTTATGGATTGGATGATATTCTTTAACGAAATCATGTATTCGCTATCTGCCGTATATATTATTGGTTTGTTCCATCCAGAAGCTGCTACCAGGGCAGCTTCCATCATATTCGTTCCAAATGATCTTCCATCCAAAATGGGCGTTGTTGTCATCAAGGCGTAGGCACCACCTTTTTTAAACATGTCCCGATCTTTTTCCGTTGTTGTATTGGTAACAATGATCTTGCCTGTTATTAATTCCGGCATATAACGGTTTATGTAATGGCAGTCACCGGCCAGGACATCTGCCCACTCAAAGTAATTCTCCCATTTTGGTGTACGTTTGTCCTGTGTGTCACCAGTCGGGTATAACCACTCAAAGGGTAAATTGGACACTATGGGCACCAGGATGGAGACAATAAGCCTTAGCGTTTGAAATGACCTGATTGGTATAGGCAGACCAAGAGCAAACATCAGGTCTCCATAAATACAGTCATATCCTGCTTTTGTGAATGATTCAGCCAAACCCCAACGGTCAACCGCTGATGCGATGAGTACTCTTGCTGGATTTTTCGTCCCATTCAATTTTTGGGCAAGTACCTCAGCAGCGGTGGATTCCAACCATACTTTTAATCCATTCCCGTCAACAACTGGTGTTTTCTTTACGTAACGAACGATGGATTGCACGCTGTTTAAGCGACGGAATTTTCCATCTATACAAAAACCCAGATCGGTTCCCCCGACACCAAATGCATCTACTTTTCCATCAAGATCACGGAATAATTCTGCCGCTTTTTCCATATCGCCATCTGTTCCAATGCGTTCAATTTGAACGGTTTCTCCCAGAAGGTCGATCTGTGTAGATTTATTCCGTTTGGATGAACCTATACTAATGCTTACGGCTCTTTTCACAATGGACTCCTCAAACGGGGATACATGTGCCAAAAATTGAAATGAGTATACCGTGAGATGATTTATACCGCAATTCGAGGAGATATTCTTAAAAAAGTATTAATTGAATTTGACAAATTCATGTGCGCGGTTATAATTTCTACACTACAAAAAGAACAGAGCGAAACCTCAACCAGGAAAGAGTAATCGCCGTTCTTTAAAAAAATCCCCAGAACTACAATTTATAAGGAGGAGCAAAGTGAAAAAGAAGATACTGTCTTCTGGTTTTGCCGTATTGGTTGTTTTAAGTCTTTTATTGACCGCTTTCATGACAGCGGCCGCTCCGGCACCTGCCGCAGATCTTTCCGCAGCCGTCGTTTCCAAGTTTGAAGGGATGAAAGTAGAAGCCCCCAACTGTGATTATGGTGGGGAATTCAAATCCATCGAAGCCGTGGATGAGGGAACAGTCAAATTTACTCTGTGCTATCCCGATCCTGCCTTCCCATCAAAAGTTGCCTTCTCAGTATTCGCTATTCAGGATCAAGAATACCTGAATGCCAACAAAGGTGATTCTGTAGCCCTGGGTGAAAAACCCAATGGTACCGGCCCTTACAAGCTGGTCGAGTGGAAAAAAGGCGACAGCATTATTTATGAAGCCAACCCGGATTACTGGGGTAAGAAAGCCAATGTGAAGAACCTGGTCTTCCGCTGGTCAGATCAATCCGCTCAGCGCTACCTGGAATTGAATTCCGGTACAGTTGACGGTATCGACAATCCGGCTCCCGAAGACATTGAAGTTTTGGGTGAAGATCCTAATTTCGCCGTCTACGACCGTGCTGCATTGAACATCTTTTATGTCGGTTTCAATGTAGACCTGAAACCCTTCGATAATGAAAAAGTCCGCCAGGCCTTTGGTATGGCTTTAGACCGCCAGCGCATTGTAGACCAATACTATCCTGCCGGTTCGACTGTTGCTGAAAACTTCGTACCTGAATTGTTCAATCCTGGATACAGCAAGAACATCAAATGGTACGAATATGACGCAGACGCTGCCAAGAAATTGCTCGAAGAAGCAGGATTTGATTTCAATCAGGAAATCAATCTGTCTTACCGCAATGTTGTCCGTGGTTATCTGCCTTCACCAGACAAAGTAGCCCAGGAAATTCAGGGCCAGTTGGCCGAGATCGGTGTTAAGATCAAAGTCAATGAAATGGAATCAGCCACCTTTATTGATGAAACCGCCGCCGGCAAGGAAGCTCTCTACTTGCTGGGTTGGGGTGCTGACTACCCGGATGCCACCAATTTCTACGACTATCATTTTGCCAATGACAATAATTTGCAGTTTGGTACTCTGTTCCCTGATATCGTAGAACCGATCAGAGAAGCCGGACAGTTATCAGATGTTGCAGCTCGCCAGAAACTGTATGACACTGTAAATGAAAACATCAAGAAACATGTTCCCATGGTCCCCATTGCCCATGGTGGTTCTGCTACTGTCTTCAAAGCCAGTGTTAAAGGTGCCCATGCCAGTCCTTTGACTAACGAGCAGTTTGCCGTTATGGATAATGGCGCGGAGCAGATGGTTTGGATGCAGAATGGTGAACCGGCTGCCCTGTGGTGCTCTGATGAAACAGACGGTGAAACACTTCGCGGCTGCGAAGCCATGTTCGAATCCCTGCTAGCCTACAAGGTAGGCGGTGTGGAAGTTGAACCTGCCCTGGCCGAGAAATTCACGGCAAATGAAGATGCCACGGAATATGTGTTCACCTTACGGAAGGGTGTGAAATTCCATAATGGCGCTACACTGGATGCCAATGATGTTGTGGCTACCTTTGTTTCCCAGTGGGATGCTTCAAGCCCCAATCACACCGGTCGCACCGGAATGTTTGAATACTTTGGATCATTCTTCGGCGCATTCCTGAATGCTCCCGCAGAATAAAAGAATGACTGTTTAGGCAGGATGCCATAAAGCAGCCTGCAAGACTGACCGGCCAGGGGAAAGGTTTTTCCCCTGACCGGTTAGATTAATAATTTAGAACGGGTGAAGCCAAACGATGCTTCAATTTTTGACGAGACGATTATTTCTATTGATCCCGGTCATGATAGGGATTATTTTCATAACTTTCGGGATTGTTCGATTAATCCCGGGTAATCCTTGCGTTACGATGTTGGGTGAAAGGGCTACCCAGGAAAAATGCGACAGATTTATGGAACGGTATGGCCTGAATGATAATCTGGCTGTACAGTTTGGTCGATATTTGACAAATATGGCAAAAGGCGATCTTGGGGATTCTATTAAATTTACAAGGCCGGTAGCAGATATTATTGCTGAAAGATTGCCCCTTACAATTGAGCTTACTCTCTGTGCGATGTTATTCTCCACAGTGTTTGGTGTTTTATTTGGAGTTATCTCTGCTTTAAAGCGGAATTCCTTTATTGATACATTGACAATGATCGGCGCAAACATAGGCGTTTCCATGCCTGTATTCTGGCTTGGATTAATGCTGGCTTATGTGTTTGCTCTGATGCTAAAGGGAACTCCGTTCTTTATCCCACCATCAGGCCGTTTAAGTGCCGGGATGACACTTATGAACCTGGCAAAGTTTTGGGAAATGGGGGAGGTAACTGGTTTTCAAAAATTTGTTCTTGATTTTGTGTCCAATTCACTTATCCCCAACGCGATCATCACAGGAAACTGGACGGCTGTAAAAGATGGTCTTTGGCATTTGATACTTCCATCCGTTGCAGTGGGAACTATCCCTATGGCCGTTATAGCCCGGATGACCAGGTCTAGCTTGCTGGAAGTTCTGGGGCTTGATTACATCCGGACTGCCAGGGCCAAAGGTTTAATTGAACGTCTGGTCATATCAAAGCACGCCATGCGTAATGCTTTGATCCCGATTGTCACGATAATAGGAATAGAGACTGGCAGCCTACTTTCAGGAGCCGTATTAACAGAGACAGTTTTCGCTCTTCCTGGAGTTGGGACAGCTCTTGTAAATGCCATCCTGTCACGAGATTATCCTGTTGTTCAGGGATTTACTTTGATCATCGCGATCATTTTTGTCCTTGTAAATCTTATCGTTGATTTATCTTATGCATACCTGGATCCTCGGATCCGGATTGAGTGACGGAGAATATGGCAAAAGAACCTTCTAAACTAAATGGGCAATATGAACGCCAATCTCCGGCGAAGGAATCATTGCGACGTTTCTTAAGACATCGCTCAGCGCAGGTTGGGCTGGCAATTTTGACGTTACTTGTGCTTATCGCACTTTTTGCGCCTGTTATAGCGCCTTATGAGCCAACGCAAATCCTTAAAAAAGAAAAACGCCGTAGTCCACCGTGCATTCATCTTTTAGGATGCCCGTTAGAGAAAAACGAACATATTATGGGAATTGATGGAAACAGCCGGGATCTTTTCTCGCGGGTTATTTTCGGATCACGGCTTTCTCTACAAATCGGGTTAGCAACGATGAGTCTTGCGATCATAATCGGCGGACTGATAGGAGCCTTTGCTGGTTATATCGGCGGTTGGGTTGACAATTTGCTTATGCGTACCATGGATGTATTGATGGCATTTCCAAGTTTATTGTTGGCAATCGCCATTGTTACTGTTCTTGGTAAAGGTTTGATAAATGCGTTACTGGCAATTGGCATTGTATCCATACCGAGGTTCGCTAGACTAATTCGCGCGTCTGTGCTTTCAACCAAAGAATTGGATTATGTGGCAGCTTCAAGGGCTCTGGGGGCATCACCCATAAGGCTTTTATTCCAGCGAATTTTGCCTAATTCCATTACACCTTTGATCGTACAAGGTACCCTGGGAATTGCAACCGCTATCCTGGATGCCGCCGCTCTATCATTCCTGGGACTGGGAGCTGAACCGCCCAGGCCTGAATGGGGACTAATGCTGGGGGAAGAAAAGAATAGTGTATTCAATGCTCCTCATCTGGTGTTTTTCCCTGGTATAGCGATTATGTTAACTGTGCTAAGCTTTAACCTCGTTGGTGATGGATTGCGTGATGCTCTTGATCCACGCCTACGTGGAAAACCAGTATCCTAGGAGTGAAAAATGGCTAATACAATGAAGTGGTCTTCTCCACCGCAAATGGAAATAGATCCCAAAAAGCAATACCAGGCGGTTATGCACACGGAAAAAGGTGACATAACAATTGAGCTATTTGCCAGCAAGGTTCCCAGAACGGTAAACAATTTTGTTTTTCTATCGCGGCAGGGTTTCTACAACGAAACAATTTTCCACCGTGTTATAAATGATTTTATGGTGCAGGGTGGAGATCCCACTGGAACAGGCATGGGTGGTCCCGGTTACAAATTCAATGATGAATTTGATAACTCATTGATACATAACAAACCCGGAATACTATCCATGGCAAATGCCGGGGCAAACACAAATGGATCACAATTCTTTATTACACATGTCGCCACTCCATGGTTAGATGGAAAACATTCAGTTTTTGGCCAGGTCGTTTCAGGAATGGACGTAGTTTTTTCCATACCAGAGAGAAACCCGCAGGCGCCCGAATACAAAGGTATACAGATAAAATCTGTAGAAATTATTGAACTGTAAAGTTGTGTGAAAACGATAATCATGAAGAAAGAGCGCGAACAAGCGCTCTTTTTGTTTGAATATGATCAAATATTCATAAAACATCGATGTTGTTGACAAAATAATTTCATAATGATATTATTATCACAACTGTAAAAATATTTCATTGACAGGGACGTGCAAGATATGAATTTGATTAATAGTGATTACGAATCCACACGTCTGATTAGTCGAATATTAATGATGTATTACATGGAAGACATGTCACAGGCTGAGATCGGTCAAGCTTTGGGTCTGTCAACCGCCAAAATAAACCGTCTCCTTAAACAGGCGAAAAATTTGGGGTATGTAGAAATAAGTATTCATACTCCATACCAACATATACTTACATTGGAAAAAGAGCTTGAAACAACAACGGGTTTGCAAAAAGCAATCGTTGTTCCCAGAATTGGCGAGAACGAAGAGGCAATACTGCAGTCCGTCGGACAGGCAGCCGCCATTTTCTTTTTGGAAAATCTGAAAGATGGCGATGTTGTCTGCATGGGGGGAGGAACAACATTGAGCGCCATGGTGGATGCCATTCAATGTGAAAAGAAATTCGAAGTTACCATCGTTCCGGCTTCTGGTGGTGTTCAAGGAAGACATGATACTGATGTGAATAACCTCGTGGCAGATATGGCATCCAAATTGGGAGGCACTGGGCTTTCATTGCATGCTCCTGCTTTTACCGATTCTTCTCAAGAAAGAAACAGTTTGTTGGCTTTGAGGCAGGTTCGAGAAGTTCTTGATTTAGCAGAAAAAGCTCAAATAGCCATAGTGGGTGTTGGTGCTATTCGTCCATCAACTGCCAGCCTATTCCAATTTGCGTCATTGGTTCCTGATGATATAGCCGGAGTTACGGAAAATTTAGAAGCTGCTGGTGAAATGTTAATGCACGTACTGGATAAGAATGGATATCCAGTGGAAAGTGTCTTAAATCAAAGGATTGTAGGTCTTGAATTGGAGACCTTGCGAAATATTCCTTTGACAATAGGGGTTGCTGCTACACAAAAGAAAGTCATTCCAATTATTGCTGCCATAAGAGGAGGTTTTATAAAGGTACTAATTACTGACGAAGAAACAGCAAAATTAGTGTTGGAAAGATTCAAAACAGAAAACAAAATTAAAGAATAGAACTGTTTTGGATCAAAAATCCAAAGATTTGGAGAGGTCTATGCCTGTACATACAAAAGATGTCTCAAAAGAATTATTGTTAAACACCAGCGTAAGAAAACAAATCGTTCAGCGTTTATCAAAAGAAAAACTACAAAAAATGCTTGAGCAGATGTTCCTCACGCGTTTTTTCGAAGAAAACGCTGAAGCACTTTATATGCGTGGTTTGGTTCATGGAACGATGCACCTATCCATTGGTATGGAGGCTTCGCCTGTAGGATCAATCGCCGCAATTCGTGACGATGACTACATACTACATCATCATCGAGGTCATGGTCACACCATTGCAAAAGGTGCCGATATTACCCTTATGATGGCGGAGTTTATTGGAAAAGAAGCAGGTTATTGCCGAGGTCGTGGTGGTTCCATGCATATTGCCGATATTCCTGGCCGAAATCTCGGGGCTACTGGTATTGTGGGCGGTGGGTTGCCGACAGCCGTAGGGATTGGACTGGCACTTCAAATGAAGAAAACGGACAATATCCTTCTTTGTTTCTTCGGTGATGGCGCTTCAAATGAGGGTGCATTCCACGAAGCGTTAAACATGGCCGCGTTATGGAAATTGCCCATAGTCTTTATCTGTGACAACAACCAATATGGCATGTCAATGGCTGTTGAAAAATCAATGACCGTTCAGCATATTAGCGAACGTGCCGTTGCGTACAATATGCCCGGTGTTACGGTAGATGGAAATGATGTGTTTGCTGTTTACGATAAAGTATCAGAAGCTGTAATGCGAGCAAGGTCAGGGGAAGGACCAACATTGGTAGAGAACCTGACATACCGCTGGCGTGGTCATTCGAAAAGTGATCGTAATCTTTACCGTACCCAGGAAGAGATCGAAGAATGGAAGCAGTTTGATCCAATCATTCGATACACGGGATGGCTCCAGGAATACAAGATATTGTCTGAAGGTGAAATTGATTCAATTGAGCAAAACGCGAAAGAATCCATTAATAAGGCGACCGAAGCCGCTCTTGCATACGCGGAACCTACGCCTGAGAATCTCGAAGCGGAGGTATATGCGCCATGACAAGTTCTAATACTAGAGAAATGACCATGCTGGAGGCCGTAAGGGAAGCGCTTGTTCAGGAAATGCGGCGCGATGAGAATGTTTTTCTTATTGGTGAAGATATTGGTGTTTATGGTGGCGCATTTGGTGTTAGCAAGGGTATGCTGGATGAGTTCGGTCCGGAAAGAGTGCGCGATACACCCATATCGGAAGCCGGAATTGCAGGCGCCTGCGTAGGTGCAGCATTAATGGGTATGCGGCCGGTTGGCGAAGTCATGTTTATGGATTTCCTTACATTAATGATGGACCAATTGGTAAATCAGGCCGCCAAGATACGTGTAATGTTTGGTGGAAATGCCAGCATTCCAATGGTTATGCGGGCTCCCTTTGGTTCAGGTACAGGTGCGGCTGCACAGCATTGTCAATCGCTTGAAAGCTGGTTCATTTCCACACCTGGTATCAAGGTGGTTTGCCCATCTAATCCCTATGATGCGAAAGGCCTGTTGATCTCATCCATTCGCGACAATAACCCGGTGCTCTTCATGGAAAGTAAATTGCTTTACAAAGCCAAGGGTTCTGTTCCGGAAGATATCTACACTATCCCGATTGGTAAAGGTGAGATTAAGCGTGAAGGAAAAGACCTTACTCTATTTTCTTATGGTCTAACTTTACAAAGGTCCCTTGAAGCCGCTGAAATACTGGCAAAGGAAGAAATTGACATTGAAGTAATTGATCCGAGAACGCTGAAGCCTCTTGACAAAGAATTGTTGGTCCAATCTGTATCAAAAACCGGACGATTGTTGATTGTGCATGAAGCCACAAAAACGGGCGGTTTTGCTGGAGAGGTGACTTCAGTGGTCTGTGAGAGTGAAGCTTTTGACCGCCTGGATGCACCGATTAAACGGTTGGCTGGATTGGATATACCAATCCCATACAACAGGAACCTTGAAAAAGCCGCGACACCTCAGGTGGAAGATATTGTAAAAGCCGCGCGGTCTCTCGCGATCGAAGGGAGGTAGGCCATGAGTACCGAAGTTATCATGCCCAAGGTCGATATGGATCAGGATACTGGCACTCTCGTCGAATGGTTAAAGCTAGAAGGCGAAACAATAAAAAAAGGTGAACCCCTTTTTGTAATTCTGACTTCAAAAGCAACGATTGAAATTGAAGCACCGGAATCGGGGATACTGAGGGGTGTGACAGCAAAGAAAGATGATGTTGTACCTGTAACTGAGGTTATCGCCTATATCGTTGCGCCGGATGAGAAATTTGAGGTTCCAACCGCAAAGAAAGACATCGAAGTTAAACAGGATGATGCCGGTTCCAGGGTTGAGGAAACAAAACCTGTCACTCAAACATTGCTCACTGAAGTTATGGCTGGAGAAAACGATCAAGTCAGGGCTACACCACTGGCCCGTGCAATGGCGAAAGATAAGGGATTGGATCTAAGCAACATACCAGGGCGTGGTCCATTGGGTCGAATATATAAAGCGGATGTTCTTTCCGCATTGGAAAAAGGAATTGGAACAGTAGAAGGGAAATCAAAAACGACTTCAGTTCCAGGGTTCAATATCCCTGATATGCAAATTCCCTTACCAAATGCAAAGATACGTGAACGAATTCCTATGAAAGGGATACGTACTGTAATTGCCCAGAGAATGAGCTACAGTTGGAACAGTATCCCTCACATCTACGAATCCGTAAACGTCGATATGGAAGAAGTGGTGCGCCTGCGGGAACGTGTTAATACGGTCATCCAACAGAATACCGGACTGAAAGTATCATACACAGCCATCCTGGCTCTAGCTGTAGCACGATTATTACCCAAGCATCCGTATTTGAATAGTTCCTTTACCGGAGAAGAAGTAATTCAATGGGATGATGTTAACCTGGGAATTGCCACCGCACTTGAGGACTATCTTATTGTCCCTGTCGTTCGAGGGGCACAGGAGCTGAACCTTGAGTCTATTGTAAAAGACATGAACCGCTTGTTGGAAGCTGCAAGAAACAAAAAACTTGAACCGGCTGACATGAGTGGATCAACATTTACAATAACGAACCTTGGAATGTTTGGAATAGAAAACTTTACTGCCATCATAAACCCGCCTGAAACAGCCATTCTTGCCGTTGGAAAAATGCAGGATGTTCCGGTTGTAAAAGAGAAACAGGTAGTGGTGAAACCCATGATGAATCTTACGCTGGCTGTTGACCATCGTGTGAATGATGGAGCCAGAGCGGCAAAATTCTTGATAGAACTAAAATCCACTCTAGAGAATCCTTACCTTTTGATATAAAATTAGACGAAAGTACGGATATCAACCATAATGAAGATCAAATTCCCCCGCACACGCGGGGGAATTTGTAAAGGAGAGAATCGGAATGAATACTGAAATTGTGGGAACAGTAGTGGATGTTCTGGTGTGTGATGACAAAGAATCTATCCGTTCGAGTAAGATTGATAGTATAGACGCAACCTTTGAAGGATTTCCCGGGGACAAGCATTATGGATGGACAAAACCATCCGACGGACGAACAAAATTTTACCCACGTGGAACTGCGATACGGAATAACCGACAGATATCCATAGTATCTGTAGAAGAATTGGCTGAGGTTTCGGAAGTTTTGAAGATCGATGAGATCAAACCGGAATGGGTTGGGGCAAACTTGTTAATTGCAGGAATAACTGAAATGACCCGGATAAAAACGAATTCACGGATGTTCTTTTCCAGTGGTGCGGTTTTGATGATTACTGGAGATAATCTACCATGTGGTTTGATGACTGATGAAATAATGAATCATATACCCGGACGCATGGATTTGAAAGAAAAAATTGTACCTGTTTCAATGACAAAACGAGGACTGGTTGCTGTAGTTGAATTACCGGGGCAAATTAAGAAAGGTGATGAAGTGCGCGTAGTTTTATCAAGATAATCATATGGGAGAGATCGCTGCATTCCTTACTGCCATAAGCTGGTCATTTACTTCCATTTTTTTTAGTAACGCATCAGTTTCCATAGGCTCTGTCCGCGTAAACCGCCTCCGTTTGTTGGTGGCGTCATTCGTTTTACTGGTGATACATTTAATTATTACTGGATCCCCAATTCCTTTAAATGCAACCAATGAACAATGGTTGTGGTTGGGATTATCCGGAATTATTGGCCTTGCTTTGGGTGACGCTTTTCTCTTTCAGGCATATGTCCACATAGGTCCAAGGCTTACAACTGTTATTATGGCTTTAGACCCGGTGGTTTCCGCTCTAATTGCATGGTTATGGCTTAAAGAAGCGCTTTCATTAATGGAAATTGTTGGAATAATCATAACTGTTCTGGGAGTGGGGTGGGTTGTGATGGAACGGAAGAATGGTAATGGGACCCATTCAAGACGCGATATGGTATTAGGAACACTTTGTGGGATTGGTGCCGTATTGGGACAAGCAATAGGGTTTGTTCTGTCGAAAAAGGGATTGGAAGATAATTTTTCGCCTCTATCTGGTGTAGTGATTCGAATAATTATCGCGACTGTGATAATGTGGATTCTTGCTCTTGCACACGGAAGAATTAAAGAAACACTGTCTGGTATGAGAAATACATCGGCCAGGAATAATGTAATTGCTGGGTCAATAGTCGGACCTACACTCGGTGTATGGCTCTCTATGGTGGCGGTACAAATGATCCCGGTCGGTATTGCCAGTACAATAATGGCGACTAGACCTATTATGATGTTGCCATTGTCAAAATGGTTTTATGACGAGAAGATTTCTATAAGGGCAATTATTGGAACGATTATAGCTCTCGGTGGAGTTGCCATTATTTTTCTGCTGGGTTAGTCTATTTCAATAGGAAGTAGCACACCGGAATCCGCGATTTTCACCTGGTGAATTGGGAACGTGATGAAAACGCATTGCCAGATGTGTGTAATGGAGTGAATCTTTGTAAGAAGCTCCACGTAAGACCCGTTGATAATTATCTTTGGATAATTCTGGTCCCTGTGGATCATATTCCGCTGATTCACCGTAATAGTATTCACTGTAAATATCATTTACCCATTCTCTGACGTTACCGATCATATCAAGTACACCATAAGGTGTCTTTCCATCAGGATAACTTCCGACAGGACGGGTTGTGTTAAATGCCATTCCAAATAAAGCCTGATTACCATTGGGAGGCTCGTCACCCCAGGGATACAAGCGGGCATCCGTTCCGCGGGCGGCTTTTTCCCATTCAGCTTCCGTAGGAAGACGGCGGCCTACTTGTTCACAATAGTTTTTTGCCTGATCCCAGGTAACATAGGTAACCGGATGGTTATCATAATCCGAATTTGTGAAATTCGAATTTTGCTCCTCGTCGTGGACGAGATCGGGGCAACCACCTGATGCGATACAGCGTTTATACATACCTTGTGTAACTTCGGTTTGATCGATCCAATAGCCACTCAAAAAAACATTGTGCTGGGGTTTTTCCTGAAGTTCAGCCTCGTTGAAATCGTCTGTAGATCCCATGATGAAAGTTCCGGAAGGGATATAGATCTCAACCATTCCATCAATAGCAGAGACACGGTTGGTCCCCAAAGCCGGTTCAGGGGTGGCAGTAGGCGTAACAGTTGGAGTAGGCGCGTTGGCTGTCATGGCTACTGACGTGGCTGTGGCCATTAAATATGCCTGTTCTGTGGATAAGACCTGAGCCGTCATTGTGGCATTCATTTCAAAGACCAATTGATTGACGTCTTTTGTAGGAACGGCAGTAGGATTAATACCTCGAATCATGCCAGTCCGAAAGAGGATAATACCTGCAAAGACTAAAACAAGGAGGAAAAATGCACCACCAAGAAATAAGTAAGTTTCTTTACGATGCGCAGTGAGAGGTTTCATGAACGAGTCTCTTCGTAGTGTAAAAATAGGCGCCCTCGCCGAGATTCGAACTCGGAACCAACAGATTCGAAGTCTGGTGCTCTGTCCATTGAGCTACGAAGGCGTGAACACGTATTATACCGTAATGTTTTAAAATATAAAAAAAGACCGGGGTACTTTTGGGTACCCCGGTCAACGTACTATTTATAATTTGTCATCAATGGACTGAAAATAAACGCATAATTATCTTTGCTGCCTTCCATTGGATAGAAATAGAAGAGGAAGGAAACCGGTTTATTCATCATGGCAAATCTATTGTTTAGGGTTAAATTAATCTTTACATCTTCCCATTCACCAAAGCCATGTATACGGTTTAAGAGTTCCTGCTCAGCACCGCCATCAATGGAATACGTTATCCTAAATCGCACATTGCAATTGGTATACCCTTCAAGACAACCAAATTTGAGTGTAAGGTGTGATCCTTCGGGTACAACAACTTGCGGGAATTGACCAACAATGTAACTGTCATCCTCTTCTGGAGCAACCATAACAATCGCAGGATCATTTTCTTTTACTCCGCCTTCGATTGCAGGAGCCGTATTAAGTAAAACAAATCCTCTTGGATCATCCTTTGTTCCAGGACAGGGCAAAACTCCAGCTGTCGTTTTCCATGAAGCGCTGCACATATTGGCAACGAAATCGTAGGTTTCTCCCACAAAGATCTCTGACCAGATGGATTGCTCTTTACCCTTATTGTCCATCACACCAAAGACCTGTCCTTTACTGTTCATCAGTTTCCACTGACTAAATACATGTTTCCCGATTTCCTGGGGTGCTGTTAATTCAACAGAAACATGGGCGGTCTGACCGGGAAGAATGTTTTGAGTGGTGAGTGGAACACGATTGGAGGCTTCCATCAATGCTGCTCCAATCCATACAAGGCTGTAATCTGAAGTCCACGTACAGGTACCGGTATTCTTGATTGCCCAGGTTTTGACGAATTTTGTTCCAGGTGGAACCATTGTGCCATCTGGGATAGTGATATCAGCTACAAAGGATGCGTAATCGGTACAATTTCCGGGTGCGGTGGTAGGTTTCACAGCTGCCGCCGCGACTGTTGTTGGTAGTGGCGTGATCTCCGGAATGCTGACTTCTTTAGTGGCCGTTGGCAATGATGTTTCGGTCGGCTGGGCTTCTTCAGTTTGTTGAACGCTGGCAACCTGCGTCGTAAGGGCGGATAGGGTTTGTGCAACAGCGGCGTTAATCCTATTCTGAACTTCCATGGTATCTGGAGTAGCTTCCACGGGGGAACAAGCGGTCAGAAGCAGGACTGTCAACAAAAAGGCGGTGAAAAATCTCCGGGATTTTGTCATAATGGGTTCCTTTACTCGCAAATAAAGCGTATAGATGACATGAATTATACATGGTTTCAAAAACAGGTATGGTGCAAGTAACAGACCAAACAAAAAAGCATGGTATCGAAAAGATATCCATGCTTTTGTCTTTTGTGGTAACTATGCCGATCAGGCTTGAACTTCAGGCTTTAAGGAACCTGCCATCATTAGTCCCAACTCATCGCGCGTAACATGGTCAGCCGGAAGAATTGAAACGATACTTCCATGGTACATAACAGCGATGCGATCTGAAAGGGCCATGATCTCATCCAGTTCAGCCGAGATCAGAACCACACCAATGCCCTCATCACGCATCTCTACAATTTCGTGATGTATATATTCAATGGATCCCACGTCCAATCCACGTGTCGGTTGGTTGGCAACAAGGAATTTTATATCACGCGACAATTCACGGGCGACAATTACTTTTTGTTGATTGCCGCCGGAGAGTTTTGATGTCGGAACATACGGACTTGGCGTTCGAATATCGAAGCGTTTAATTAAATCATTCGCGTTGGAACCGATGGCATCGTTTTGGAGCATACCATTTCGACAATATGGCGAAACATAATAGGAGCACAAAATCAAGTTGTCTGCTACTGGATATTGCATGACAACGCCGTGTCTCTGACGATCTTCGGGAATGTGCCCCATACCTTTTTCAACAAGGTGCCGGGGTGGGTGATTGAAAACATTGTCATCAAGAATGTCTATTTCACCCGATTCGGCATGTCTCAGACCGGTTAGCGCCTCAGCCAGTTCGGTTTGACCATTACCCTGGACACCTGCAATACCCAGAATTTCACCCTTGCGAACCTCAAAAGAGACATCACGTACGGTTTCTATCCTTCTGTCATCAAGGACATGCAGATTTTTCACACGTAAAACAACATCACCTGGTTTGGCAGGCTCTTTGTCAACTTTCAAAATTACAGTACGGCCAACCATTTGTGAGGCAAGCGCCTGCTCATTTGTTTTCTTCGGATCATCGGTCGCGATAACTTTTCCCGCACGCATTACCGTTATGCGGTCAGCGATGGATAATACTTCTTTCAATTTGTGGGTGATAAAAATGACAGAGATGCCTTCATCAACAAGTTTGCGGATGATGACAAAAAGATCATCTACTTCCTGCGGGGTTAAAACGGCAGTCGGTTCATCAAGGATCAATATGTCAGCTTTTCTATAAAGAGCTTTGATGATCTCTACGCGTTGTTGAATTCCAACTGGCAGGTCATGTACCAGGGCCGTTGGATCAATGTCAAGTCCATATTGGGATGAAAGCTCTTTCAATTCTCTGTTGACTCTTGGGATGTCAAGAACGCCATTCCGAAGCGTTTCTGAGCCTAGCATGATGTTTTCAGCAACGGTGAAAACGGGAACCAGCATAAAATGCTGGTGAACCATACCAATACCACAGGCAATGGCGTCCTTAGGTGAATGAAAATCGACCTTCTCACCTTTGATAAAGATCTCTCCTTCATCTGGGGAAGTTAATCCATATATGATATTCATCAAGGTCGATTTCCCGGCACCATTTTCGCCTAACAGGGCATGAATCTCGCCTTGTTTTAGATTGAAATCAACATGGTCGTTCGCCAAAACACCCGGGAATTTCTTCGTAATTCCTTTTACTTCAAGAATTGTATCCATAGTATTCTCCTGATTGATTCCCGAATGCTACTTTTCGTACGGTATGCCATCAGCTGCCGGGCTGGTTGTACGTCCGATCAACCCTGCCAGGATGATCATGGTCAGGATATACGGAGTAAGGCCAACAATATAGGATTGTTGGAGAAAAGCCCATTCTTGTGGAATAAGTTCTCTAAAATACTGGAGATTGATCTGGAAAGCCTGAGCGGCACCAAAAACCAATGACGCAAACCAGGCACCAATAGGTGTCCAGTTTCCAAAGATCATTGCAGCAAGAGATATGAATCCACGACCATTTGTCATCAAGGGTTCAAATGAAGGGACTGATTCTAATGTGAAATATGCGCCGCCAAGTCCTGCCAGACATCCGCCTATGATCACATTCATGTAACGCATAAATGAAACATTGATACCCACTGTGTCTGCGGCCCGTGGATGTTCTCCAACTGCCCGGGTCCGGAGACCCCACCGGGTGCGGAAAAGAATGAAGTTGGCGACAAATACAAGGATAATCGCCGCCCAGGCAATGGGTTGTTGCTCAAAGATTTTGCCGATTACAGGAATTTGTGAAAGTCCGGGTATGGCAATAATTGGAAGTGTCCCGGGCGCATGAGGGACATTTCCACCAAAAATACTTCCTTTTTCAAAGAAAAGCTGACGGTTGAGAAAACCAGTAGCTCCTGTAGCAAGAATGTTGATAACTGTGCCGCTAATGATTTGGTCAACCTTGAATGTAACAGAAAGCCATGCGTGAAAAAGCCCAAGCAACCCGCCTGTGAGAATAGCTATAAAAACTCCAATGATCAGACTGGGAAGGGCTGCAAATTGAAGTATGGTATTCAAATAAATAGATGCAAGCCATCCGAAAAACGCTGCGGATAGCATCATTCCTTCAATACCGATGTTTGTTACCCCTGCGCGTTCACAAAATGTTCCACACAATGCACCTAGAGTTAGAGGGGTGGCAACTGAAATTGTTGTGGCAATCATTGATGCAACAATGATTAATGGAGCTGTTGTCTGCTTGCCAATAACAACCACAATTGAATACAGGGAACCGATAATTACCGCAATGAAGATTGAACGTTTGATGTCCATAAATAACTCCTATTTTCCCCAACCGCGTGTGTACACAACCCGTTCCTGGGGTGTGCGGATGCGGAAAAGAAAACGGACAATCGCATCAGCACTGACGAATAGCAGAATAAGGGCTTGAATGATGGAGATGATATCAACCGGAATCTGGGTAAGAAATTGCATTCGGGTTGCGCCATTCCGCATGGCTCCAAATAGAAGAGAGGCTAATATCACACCAGCAGGATGGTTTTTACCCAAGAGAGCAATAGCGATTGCATCAAACCCATAACCAGTGGAGAATCCCAATTCATGGCGATGATTAAGCGCGGCTACCTCAATCGCGCCGGCCAACCCCGCCAGGCCTCCCGATAATCCCATAGTGATAACAACTGTCTTAGCTACATTGATGCCAGCATATTTCGCAGCGTCTGGATTCAAACCGGTTGTCCTGATCTCAAATCCAAGACGTGTTTTCCACAATAGCCACCATACGAAAAATGCCATGAGAAGAGCGAGAATAAAGCCCCAATGGAAACGGAAATTCTCAAAAATTGGAAAGATCTGAGCTGACTCGGCAATTTTGGGTGTCCTTGCGACTACGTTATTGGGGCTGTTGTCTTTCATTGGCCCATTTAGCAAGAAGCTTGTCAGGTTTAGGGCAATGTAGTTCATCATAATTGTGTTGATAACCTCATGTGCCCCGGTTTTCGCTTTCAAATAACCTGGAATCGCACCCCAAAGTGCTCCGGCCATTACACCCAAACCGACAGTCAATAAGACATGAAGGACTGGCGGGATGTCCGATTTCAGTATTCCAGGTAAGGCGTATCCAGCCCAGGCAGCTGCCACTGCGCCAAAGGCTAATTGACCTTCACCACCGATGTTAAATAATCCACCCTTGAAACCAACAGCTACAGCGAGTCCGGCGAAAATGTATGGTGATGCCCATACCGTTGTTTCACTTAAAGCTCGTAGATTTCCAAACGCGCCTTGAAACAAACCTTTGTATGCAGTAAATGGATCGCCGCCGACCCACCAGACAATAATACCGCCAATAATCATGGCAGTTAGTACAGCCAGAACAGGAACAAGAAAGATATTTACAAACCTGTCGTCTCCCTGTACTTTTGGCTTTTTGGATTCTTTTGGTTGTGGATTCTCTTTATCCATTAAAAATCCTTCTAAATAGATTAAAACACCGGGTTGCTGTGTTTCGTAATAATAGATTCTATCCAAAAAACAGCAAAAAAGATAATGAGATTCATCTTAAAAAAACAGAGAAAGGGAGTTCCCTTTCTCTGTTTGAACAGGAAGAACGTATTGATTTACCCTGGTTTGGTCGGGGCAACATTGGTCTTAATGGAACCGTCCATCAGGCCTTTGTTAACTTCTTCCAATTTTGTTTTGATCTCAGCTGAAACATCGCCTTCCAAATCGTGGAAAGGTGCCAGGGAGACCGGGCCAACGAAGTTCCCGCCTTTGAAAGTGCCATCTTTGATGGCTTTGATGTTGTCAAAAACAGCCGGGGTGATGCTCTTCATGGCGCTGGAAAGCAGTACCTTCTGGGCTTCGGGCACAGAATAGTATTGGTCAGCGTCCACGCCGATGGCGTAGATCTTGGCATCATCTGTTGAGCGTCCAGCGACAGCAATCAAACCACCATTACCAGTTTTTCCACCAGCGCTGAAAATGACGTCCACACCTTTGTCAATCATGGAATTGGCGGTGGTTTTACCCCATTCAGGATCCGTGAAGGTTTTGTCGAGGCCGACATCATTGTGGTAAACAATGTTGATTTCTGCGTCAGCATTTACAGACTGTACACCAGCGCGGTAACCTTCGCCAAAGCGCCATACGGGCGGGACGGTGTCGGTGGCGAAAACACCACCAACTTTGTTGGATTTGGTCATCAAGCCAGCCAGAACGCCAGCCAGGTATCCAGATTTGTCTTCATCGAAGATAACGCCGCTCAGGTTGTCAAGTACATCCATCTGAGATTGGTCAACACCAATGAATTTGACATCCGGATATTTCTTTGCAGCTTCAATAGTGGCCTCACCCAGGGCGAAACCGACGGTGATGATCACTTTGTAGCCATTTTCAGCGAAGGTGGCAATGTTCTTGCCGTAGTCTTTTGAGTCGGTGGTTTCGATGTATTTCACTGTGGCACCGAGTTCAGCTTCGGCTTTTTTCAAGCCCTCATACGCTGACTGGTTGAAGGATTTATCATCGACTTTACCGACATCAGTGACAAGGCCAACGCAGAATGAATCGGCGGCGGTGCAGTCAACTTCAGCGGGGGCGGCAGGTGCTTCAGCGGCAGGCGCGGGCGCGGCGGCTGGCGCGCAGCCAGTGAAGACCATGCTCAAAACCACGATGAAACTTAGTACTGCAAATACTTTGGTTTTCATAGTTCTCCTCATAAAGATAGATTTGGTACTCTGATTATTGTATATCAAGAACAGGTTTATTGCTATAACTGTTTCTAATACTTTTATATGAAATGCTTCCTGAATCAGCTGGACAAGTTACTGGAAATTCTTCTTAAGGTACTTTTCAAAAAGATCCGGTCGTTTTTCCTGCGTTCTCTTTATTGATTGTTCTTTACGCCATTTCTCTATAGCTGCATGATTTCCTGAAAGTAATATCTCAGGAACAGACCAATCTCGAAAAATTGGTGGGCGTGTGTAATGCGGATACTCAAGCAGGCCAGATGCATGCGAATCGTCCTCAGTCCCGGTTGGATCACCCAATACACCGGGAAGATGACGAGATATCGCATCCAAAATGACCAATGCTGGTAATTCTCCTCCGGTAAGGACATAATCACCTATGGATATTTCATCTGTCACCAGATGTTCCCGCACCCGTTCGTCAAGCCCTTCGTAGTGTCCACAAAGTAACGCCACCCGTGGAATCGTGGACAATTCACGCGCAATCTGCTGATTGAATAAACGACCCTGGGGGGTCATTAAAATCACGGGAATGTTGGATTTTTCCCCAAGCACTGATTCAACGGCTGCAAACACGGGTTCAGGTTTCATAACCATACCGCCACCACCGCCATATGGTGTGTCATCGGTCGTATGATGTCTGTCGGTAGTCCAATTACGAATATTATGCAGATCAATTTCCAGTAGATTATTCCGCCTGGCGCGTTTTATCATACTGGCTTCTATGTAGGGTTGAAAAACTTCGGGAAAGAGAGTAAAAATATCGAACTTCATACCTGAATTATAAACGTTGCTTTCGCTTGACCGGTGTTTTCACCTAATGGTAAGATGAATTTATGTATTTACGTGGTAGCAAATGGAGTATGAATAAGCGGAGAAAACCGCTAAAGATTGGCAGGGTTTTATTACTCGTTGCTTTGATTGGTGGCCTTGTATATGTGAATCAGGTTATTGTTCCAGCTACGCCACCTTTATTCATACCAACTGTGACACCAACGAGAGCGCCCGAATCCTACATTACTGAAGCCCAACGATTGGAAGGCGAGGGAAAGTACTCCCAGGCGATAAACCTCTTTAATCAGGCTGTTCAGTCAGATCCTCGAAATCCGGCTACGTATATCTCGCTGGCAAGGCTTTTAATTTATTCAGGCGAATATCAGGAAGCTGTTAAGAATGCTGAGAACGCGCTCTTATTAAATGGGAATAACTCATCGGCACATGCAATTCGAGGATGGGCATTGGGGCTATCCGGAGATTATCTTGGTGCTGAATCATCCTTCAATAAGGCTCTTGAGCTTGATCAAAACAATGCAGACGCATATGCCTATCGGGCGGAAATACTGGCCAATCAAACGCAGGCAGGAACTGGAACAATTGGTTCGTTGGATAAAGCTGTTGAGGCCTCACGGAACGCTCAGGCAATAGCACCCGATGCACTATCAACACACAGGGCAAGGGGTGTGGTGTTGGAATTGACGGGAAATTATGCCGATGCCGCACGTGAATTTGAGCAGGCTGTCGCTATTAATAACAATATTGCAGATTTGCACCTGGCATTGGGACGGAATTACCGCTATCTGGAACAGTTCGACAAGGCTGTTGAAGAATTTAATCGGGCAAACGCGTTAAATCCTGGAGATTCTTTGCCCAACTTCTATATAAGCCGCACATATGCTGCGATTGGTGAATACGCAAAAGCGATTCAATTCGCTGAACAGTCCCTTAAAGTCGATCCCACAGATCCTTACATGTATGGAAATCTGGGAACTATGTATTACAAGAACCTTCAGTATGAAGAAGCTATTGAAGCTCTTCGTGTTGCGGTTTCAGGCGGAATTGCGGAAAACGGCGAAGAAGTAGAAGGTTTGCCACTAGATTATGGAAGAGTAGCTGAATACTATTACACATTTGGACTCGCATTGGCAAATATGGGACAATGCGGCGAGGCATTACCAATATCTCAGACCATCCTGGCTGGTGTAAAAACAGATGAGGTATCTGTTTTTAATGCCCAGGAAATAGTAAATATTTGCTCCGGAAATCCGACAAACCCGGATGAATATCGTCCAACGGCAGAACCTGCTGTTGGAACGGAAGAAGAGAGTCCGGAAGAGCCGGCTTCATAGGACAATTTTCTCTTTCAATTTATAGTGAGTTTGATTACAGATCATGTACCTTGTAGATAAACGACCTGAATTCAGGCCTTCAAAACCTTCGTCTGATCCATACAGAATGATGGTATGGATATTTCTGATTATCGGTGGATTGTTACTTGTTCGCAGTGTAGATACCGGGCAAGTGCAACCATTGTTTTCTCCAACACTGACTCCGACAAGAACGGCAGCGTCATATGCCCTGGAAGGGACTACACATTTTACAGCGGGCGATCTGAACAAGGCTATGGAAGCATATAAAAATGCAGCCCGTTTGGATCCATCAAATGGTGAAACCCTGGCTGAACTGGCCCGTATTCAAACCTATTCTGCGAACTTGCTTACTACAGATACAGAAAAGGCAAAACGTCTAACGGAAGCTTTGGTATCAGCAGACGAAGCCTCTAAAGTTTCTCCTGAAAGCAGCACAGTATGGGCAGTACGCTCTTTTGTTTTGAACTCAAATGCGAGCAATGCATTAAACGCCGATCTTAGAGCAGGTTTTTTGACCGAAGCTGAGCAAAATGCGGTGAGGGCTATTCAACTGGATAATCAGAATACTCTGGCATTAGCTTATTACGCTGAGACACTTATCGATCAACAGAAATGGGACCAATCATTTCAGGTCATCACCCAGGCGACATTACGAGCTGCTGAAAAGGGTGAGAGAATAATGGATGTTTATCGCGTAAAAGGTTATGTTAATGAATCGCTTGGAAACTATACTGTTGCCATTGAAGATTACCAAGAAGCGGTAAAAATAACTCCTAATCTCACTTTTTTACATATTTCAATAGGATTAAATTACAGGCAATTAAAACAGTATGATCGGGCACTTGAATACTTTGCTCAAGCTGCCACAATCAATGAAAATCTTGGAGTGAAGGACTCCATTCCGTATCTGGCAATTGGTAAAACCTACACTCAAATGGGTGAATTCTTCATTGCGGCACGAAATGTAAAAAAAGCTATTCAATTTAATCCTTATAGTCCAGATGTTTATGGTCAATTGGGAATAGTCTATTTTAAGGCGAAGAATTATGAAGGTTCAATCGATCCATTAAAATGTGCTATATACGGTTGCGATGCTGAAACCAGCTGCGCAATCCGTGATTGTGATCCTGAAACAGATGAAAAGATTGTTATTGAAGGTATGCCGCTGAGTTCAAATACGGTTGTTTATTACTACACCTACGGATCTGTTCTGGCTGGTTTACATCGTAAATCGCAACCGTATTGTACTGAAGCAGTGAAGGTTCTTCACCAGGTTAGGCAAGGATTTCCAGAAGATACCGTTATACTTTCCATTATTGAAGACAGTGAAGAAATTTGCCGGTCCTATGGAATTGTGTATTCCGGCGATTAAATATCAGATATTTATTAGAATTTATTAACACATCTTGACTTGCCTATCAAGAAAAGGTATATTTTGGGTTGTTAGCACTCGCTATTGTAGAGTGCTAAAAATTGTGAATTTCATTCTGCAACAGGAGGAATAAATGGCAATGACACTCAAACCTTTAGGCAGTCGCGTGGTAGTCGAACCCATCGAGCAGGAAGATGTAACTGCTGGTGGTATCGTGCTTCCCGAAACAGCCAAAGAAAAACCCCAGAAGGGAAAGATCATTTCTGTTGGTGATGGTGATCGCGATGATAACGGAAAACGGATCGCCATGGATGTAAAAGCGGGTGATACTGTTTTGTTCGCCAAATACTCTGGAACTGAAATAAAAGTTGATGGCAAGAAGCTTCTCATTTTGCGTGAGAGCGATATTCTTGCCATTGTTGAGTAGTAATCATTCAAAAATAATTGAAGGAGTAGATCAATGGGTGCTAAACAAATTATCTTTTCCGATGATGCCCGCCGTAAACTGAAGAACGGGGTTGACATTGTCGCTAATGCGGTATCAACCACTCTTGGCCCGAAGGGCCGTAATGTTGCGCTTGACCGCAAATTCGGTTCACCGACCATTACTCATGATGGTGTTACGGTAGCCAAAGAGATTGAACTGGAAGATCCGTTCGAAAATATGGGCGCTCAGCTTTTGAAAGAAGCTGCCACAAAAACTAACGACATTGCCGGTGATGGAACCACCACGTCGACAGTCCTGGCGCATGCTATTGTTACTGAAGGCCTGAAAAACCTGGCTGCTGGTGCGAACCCGATGTTATTGAAACGCGGAATTGAATCAGCTGCGAAAGCTGTTGCCGGTGAGATCACCAAAAGCGCTATAGAAGTAACCACCAAAGAAGAAATTGCCAATGTTGCCACGATTTCTGCCCAGGACCGTGTTATCGGCGAATTGATCGCCGAAGTCATGGACAAGGTAGGTAAAGATGGCGTTATCACGGTGGAAGAATCAAAAGGCCTCGAGTTTGAAAAAGACTATGTCGAAGGCATGCAATTTGACCGCGGATATATCTCCCCGTATTTCGTAACTGATTCCGAACATATGGAATCTGTCATTCCAGAACCGTATGTTCTGATCTATGACAAGAAAATTTCTGCGGCTACAGATATTGTTCCCATTCTGGAAAAACTGGTTCAGATCGGTAAACGCGATCTTTTGATTATCGCTGAAGATATCGATGGCGAAGCATTGGCCACACTTGTTCTGAACAAGCTGCGCGGTATGCTGAACGTTCTGGCTGTCAAAGCCCCTGGTTTTGGTGATCGCCGTAAAGCCATGCTTCAGGACATTGCCATCCTGACTGGTGGACAGGTCATCTCTGAAGAGACTGGCCGCAAACTGGAATCAGTTGTTATCTCCGACCTGGGTCGTGCCGAAAAAGTGGTTGCTGACAAGGACAACACAACGGTTGTTGGCGGCAAGGGCGACGAAAAAGAGATCAAAGGCCGTATTGAACAGATCAAAGTCGAAATCGATAAGACAACAAGTGATTACGACCGCGAAAAATTGCAGGAACGTTTGGCAAAATTGTCCGGTGGTGTTGCCATCATTCGTGTTGGCGCCGCGACAGAAACTGAACTGAAAGAAAAGAAACATCGCGTTGAGGACGCTCTCTCTGCCACACGTGCTGCGGTTGAGGAAGGTATTGTCGCAGGTGGCGGTGTAGCTCTGATCAATGCCATGC
This sequence comes from uncultured Leptolinea sp., assembly GCA_964446955.1. Lineage (GTDB taxonomy): Bacteria > Chloroflexota > Anaerolineae > Anaerolineales > Anaerolineaceae > Leptolinea. The sequence continues at coordinate 673,888 of CAYUQJ010000001.1, read as the reverse complement.
CTGTCTTAGACAGTGTGAAAATGTCCAATGAAGACGAACAGATCGGTGTCAAGATCGTCCGCAAATCATTGGAAATCCCCATGGTGAAAATTGCTGAGAATGCTGGAAAAGACGGTTCTGTCGTTGTAGAAAACGTCCGCCAGATGCAGAAATCCAAGAAAAACATGAATATCGGTTACGATGTACTGACCGATGAATTCATGGATATGGTAAAAGGTGGTGTCATCGACCCGGCTAAAGTAACACGTGGCGCTCTCGAAAATGCGGCATCCATTGCTGCCATGATCCTGACCACGGAAGCTTTGATCACCGATGTACCTGAAAAAGATAAACCGGCTCCCATGCCGCCCCCTGAATACTAATATCTGGTAGATAGATAAAAAAAGAGAGGTTGTCCAAAGCAATACGGGCAACCTCTTTCTTTTTCTTGGGTATAATCGGACAGATGCGAACAATGACAAAAAACTTGCTGTTTACCTTTTTATTCCTTTTGTTAATCATTCTTGCAGGATGCGCAACTCCTGTTGTTGCACCCACACCCACTGTAATTCTTCCAACAGAAACACTTCCACCTCCAACACCTACTTCACTGCCAATGGCCATACGAATCAATGGGGAAGGATTGCTTCTTTCGGATTATGAGGAAGAGTACAAGCGACTTGAAGACCATATACAGGCTATGGGTAAAACCACATCAACAGAAGAAATAAAGAAAATGGTTCTTGATGATTTAACCGGAACAATGCTTCTGGATGGGGAAGCCAAAAATAATGGATATGAAATTTCTGAATCGGATGTTGATGCAAAGATAAATGGGATACGTCAGCAAATCGGGGGGGACGATATCTTTCTTCAATGGATGCAGTCTAATCACTTTACCTTAGAGTCGCTTCGGCGTTCGATTGAACGCTCTTCTGGTGCGGAATGGCAGAAAGAAAAAATCATGGACTCCGTTGGTGAGACGGCAGAGCAAATTCATGCACGACAGATACTATTCATTCTGGAAACCTCAGCGATGAATTATCGGCAGAGGGTGGATAGTGGTGCGGATTTTGCAGGTCTTGCTGCTGAAGCAGATCCTGTAACAAAAGGCGACCTGGGATGGTTCCCGAAAGGCTATTTACTTCAGCCGGAAGTTGAAGAGGCGGTTTTTAAATTGCAGGTAGGAGAAGTGAGTCAGGTTATCAAATCTTCAATTGGATTTCATCTTATTCAAGTTATTGAGCATGATCCAGCCCGGAAACTTTCACCGGAAGCAAGGAAAGTATTGCAAAATAATGCAGTTAAAGATTGGGTAACCAAGGCAAAAGCAGGAGCATCAATCGAGCTTATGGTTCCCTGAGGATGTTGATGTGAAATACGGACCGGCAAGGGCAAGATACGAGCGTCGGAAGAAACGACGGGAATTTTTTAGGAAGCATGCCTGGCTGTGGAACACACTGTCTATAATTTTTGCAATCGGAATTTTTTCATTAGGTGGTTGGTACTACTGGCGTATCACATCGATTGGAGGAGGGGGAGCAGATATTATTTCTACTACTACGCCTAGCTCCCCGCCTGAAGGGGAAAGGGTGAAAACATCTGAGACAGATCCTATTTCTACTGAATATCCTGTCGATTTTGATTTAACATCTGTAACTTCACAAGTTATTACAATCACCCCTACACCGGAAGATGAATCGTTGTTTAAATTTGCGATTCAATCACGACCGGAAAATATTAGCGGATGCCTGTTCAACCTGGAGCATACCTGCAAATGGATGGGGGTGGCGGGACAGGCTTTTGATTTGCAAGGGCGCCCAATCCCCGGCATTACCGTTCAAGTGTCCGGACCTTCATCGGGAAGCGAAATGAAATACTTGAGTATGACCGGTTCCGCACTTGCATATGGCGAAGCTGGATATGAAGTTTTCTTATCTGATAAGCCAATCGATACAATGGGAGAATTTGAGATACGGCTTGTCGATCAACTTGGACGTGGTCTTTCACCACGCTACACTTTTAATACTTGCAGCGATTGTGAAAAGAACCTGGTTATTATAAATTTCAAGCAGATTAAATAAACTTTATCCCTTGATCCAGCTTTCAAGCCAGGGTTGAAAAAGAACAGGGTTGAATTCAATAAATCTGTGTGTTGCTACATGTTCAATCTGATAAGGATCATTCTGGAAGAAGGTTTCAAGTTGGGCTTGCGTTTCAGATCGGGCGATTGCCAATCCGCCGGTTCTGGGTTCTTTTGGACCTGAAAAAAGTAAAATGTCTTGTTCATAACCGGTTTGAAGGAAAGCGCGGTGACGAGGTAGGATTTCTGCCAGCTCTTCAACTGGAACAAGATAATCGATATCTACAAAGAAATGTTTCATCTTCAACTACCTTCCAATTATGTTTTTTTATTGGTGGATCTTTGCCGTACTACTTCAAAAATAAGAATTCCAGCAGCAACAGCTGCATTAAGCGATTCGAATTGCCCTGGCATTGGAATGCTGACTTTGTGATCGGCAAATTCAAAAGCACGTAGAGACGCTCCTTGAGCCTCGTTTCCAATAATCAAAAACGTTGGCTGAACAAAATTGCAGTCCCAACAAACAAGATCCGCATCAGCGGCAGCCACAAAAGTAGTCGGGCGGACCTGATTGGTTTCTCTGATTTGGGTGATCTGATCCCAATCCATTTCCAAACATATTGTATGGAAGTGCGCGCCCATGGCAGACCTTAATACTTTTGGGGAATAAAGATCTACAGAACCGGCAGTAACAATTACTGCCTGTGCTCCTGCTGCGGCAGCGACGCGAAGCAACGTTCCCAGATTGCCCGGATCTCGAAGCTGGTCGACGATGATTCCAAAATGGATTTGATGTGGTAAAACCGGAATTTCTTTACGGCATACAGCGGCTATTCCCTGAGAGGTGGATGTGTCCATCAGTTGATGAAAAATAGCTTCGTCAATCTCTTCTACCGTCACCCCTTTTTGTATGAATTTCTCAATCAAGACCTTTCCACGATCGGATAGAGATTGAGAAAAATATACCTCCTCAATAGGAACACTCCGGTCGGATGCTTCTTCCAAAAGGCGAACACCTTCAATAACAAAAAGCCCGCTGCTTTCACGATCTCTCCGGTGGTTTATGAGGGTACGAAGGTTTTGAACACGTGGATTGCTCTTTGACGTGATCATATTAGTTGCCATTTGTTGAAAATACATCGATGAATGTATCAAATGCAGAGCGGTCGAATAAGACCAGATTGATGACCTGAAGAAATGGTAACGAGTAGCTGCTACTAAAATCAGAGATGGCCTCGTGAAAACATTCAGCCGCCAATTTCACGGGAAATCCAAAAATTCCGGTGGATATAGCAGGAAAGGCGATTGATGTGCACTTAAGGTCACTGGCTACTCGAAGACAAGAATTGACAACAGTTAAAAGTTTTATTGTTTCATCACCTTCACCCCAAACCGGTCCAACAGCATGAATAATGTGACGACAGGAAAGATTTCCACCCCCAGTAATGGCAGGATGGTCATGGGTAACCAAACCATGCTGGCGCACCCATTCGTCAGATTCCTCCTGAATGATGGATCCACCGCGTCTGACTATTGCCAGGGCAACACCACCACCGTGTTTAAGTCGACTGTTGGCGGCATTCACAATAGCGTCAACCGTAACACGTGTTATGTCGCCTTGCTCAATCTGGACTGTTAGTTTATTGAAAAGGAATGTTGGCATTGTAATGCTTATTATTCTACCGCTAGAATAAAAAACAGGATGGTTTGTAAACCATCCTGTTCTATTGCAGAGAGAGGGATATTACACTGGTTTTACTTTACCAACGACAGCTGAAAACGCGTTGGGATCGCGAACGGCCAGATCGGCCAACATTTTCCGGTTGAGGGTAATGCCTGCAGATTTCATACCAGCAATAAGGCGGCTGTATGAAATGCCATTTATACGGGCAGCAGCATTGATGCGTACGATCCACAACTTGCGCAGATCACGGCGGCGAACGCGGCGATCACGGGTTGCATACCAAAGGCCTTTCAGCATTGTTTCGTTAGCCCGACGATAAAGCCGATGGCGGGTACCGAAAGTGCCTTTGCTCAATTTCAACATTTTCTTGTGGCGTAGATGACCTTTTGGGCCACCTTTCACTCTTGCCATAAAAAGCTCCTTTGCAAACCCCTGGGCGTCGACGAAATGTCTGTTGAAAACACCCAACGGTCGCACCAATAATTGAATGCGATAACCCTACTTCAAATTCGGGACAAGACGATTAACGCGCTGGACGATCTTTTCGCCCTGGACGGTTACCATCTCGGACAACAAGGCTTTAGTGCGCTTGGATGTTCGGCGGCGCAAATGGCTCTTTCCGCCTTTGGTGCGCATTAAAGTGCCAGACCCGGTCAAGCGGAACCGTTTTGAGGTCGCTTTATGAGTCTTGAGCTTGATCTTACCTGCTTTTACCTTGCGTGGCACAGTATTACTCCTCTCTGCAGAATCAACCGGAAACAATAGGAAATCCGGTAATAGCAAACCTTTATTTTACCTTAATTTTGAGCGGAATCAACTTCTGAAGCATTTTCGTCAGTCGATTCAGGTTTTGATTGTTCAGTGCCAGGCGATTTTTTCTTACCAGGTTTTGACGCTACAAGTACCATGGTCATCACCCGACCTTCAATTGCTGGCATTTGTTCGACTGTTGCAACATCGGCCAATTCTGCCGCAATCTCACGAAGGTCTTCAAGGGCTAATTCGGGATATGTAATTTCGCGACCACGGAAACGGACCGTGACACGAACTTTCATTCCATCGTTTAACCAGCGTCTGGCATCTCGAGTTTTAAAGGATCTGTGATGTTCGTTGGTTTTCGGGCGAAGACGGATCTCTTTGATTTCAATCTTGGTTTGAGCTTTTTTGGCTTCTCGTTCCTTTTTTGTACGTTCATAAAGGAATTTACCGAAGTCCATAATCCTACAAACGGGTGGGGTGGCATTACCAGAGACTTCCACAAGATCCAGGTCAGCCTCTCTGGCCATCCGCAATGCCTGTTCGATAGGAACAACTCCTACATTCTCTCCATTGGCTCCAATTAGACGGACCTCAGGTACCCGAATTATTTCATTCACTCGAAAATTGTTGGCGCTGATAGTTGACTCCTTATAAAAATACGTAGATTTATTGAAGAAACGAACAAAATCATACCATATTATTGCTTATATCGCTAATTGTTCCATTTCTTGCATTGCCAAATACAGAAAATAATGTAGAATTAATCTAAGTTAATTTGCATCTAATTTTATTGGAATGGGTTAAGTGTATATATGAGTGAAAAATTATTGAAGTTATTAGATCAAGATGCTTTATGTTTAAATATGGATGCCAAGAACGCGGAAGATGCGATCGAAAATCTGGGTATCCGGTTGTATATTGATGGCTACGTGCGAGATACATTTGTTGATGCGGCGTTAGCAAGGGAAAAAAAGCTACCAACAGGATTACCGTTAGGCGGCGAGATAAATGCAGCCATCCCCCACACAGACATCATTCATGTAATAAAACCGGGTGTTGCGATGGCAACATTAAAACGGCCGGTAATTTTTAAAAATATGGTTCAACCAGAAGAAGATGTGAGCGTAAGATTGGTTTTTTTACTTTCATTGGAGCACCCTCATTCACAGATTGAAATGTTACAGGAGATTGCCGGGGTGTTACAGAAACCTGAAGTTGTGGAAAAACTGATGGCCGCAAATTCTTTTGAAGATGTTCAGGCTGCACTCGCGTAGCCCTAAGCTTGATTCAACAATAAATCGGAGGATTTGGGTATGGCAGAAAAAGCGAAGTTAGTTCTGGTAGCATGCGGAACAGCGATTGCTACCTCAACAGTAGTGGCTATCGGTATTGAAGAGGCGATGCAGGAACGAGGAGTAAAAGTAACTACGCAACAGTGTAAGGCGATGGAAGTTCCAAGCCTTGCAGCAAGTGCGGATTTGATCGTAACCACAACGCCTGTGCCATCCAATCTTGGAAAACCGGTTATCCAAACACTGGCTTTTTTGACCGGTGTTGGAAAGGAGGAGGTGCTGGATCAAATCGAGAAAATACTTCGCGGTTGAAATAAGGGACTCTCGATAATATAGAAAATTTTGGAGGATTCGATGGATGCATTTTTAGCTGGATTGAAAACTATAATTGATAGCCTTGGTTCAACAGTTTTACTGCCCATTTTCATTTTCTTGCTTGCATGGGCGATGGGTGCCAAGCCTGCCCGCGCATTCCGCGCTGGTGTGACCATTGGTATCGCTTTCATTGGCATTAACCTGGTCATTAACCTGATGTGGGCAAGTCTGTCAGGTGTTGCTCAGGCTATGGTTGCCAACACTGGCATTCAACGTGATGTCATCGATGTCGGCTGGCCTTCTGCCGCTGCAATTGCCTTTGGTTCTTCCGTTGGATTGTGGGTTATTCCCATCGCGTTGCTGGTCAACATTGTTTTACTCTTCACAAATGTTACCAAGACCCTGAATGTCGATATCTGGAACTTCTGGCATTTTGCTTTCATTGGCTCTCTCATCGTGGCTGCCACTGGCCAGCTTTGGTACGGTCTGGTTGCGGCTGCCATTGCCGCCGCGTTCGCATTGTTCCTGGGTGATTGGACCGCGAAAGCTGTTCAGCATTTCTACGGTCTGCCTGGTATTTCCATTCCGCATATGACCTCAGCGCCAGTTGTTCCGATTGCCATCGGTGTGAACTGGTTGATCGAAAAGATTCCTGGTCTGCGCGATTGGAATGCCGATACCGAAACCATCCAGAAGAAATTCGGCGTTTTGGGCGAGCCCATTATCCAGGGTTTGGTCATTGGCTTATTCCTGGGTATCATCGGCTTCTACAATGCAGGCGATGCCGCGACAGTGATCTCAAAAGTTTTGCAGACAGGTATGAACCTGGCCGCGGTTATGCTATTGCTGCCCCGCATGGTCAAGATCCTCATGGAAGGTTTGATCCCTGTTTCAGAAGCTGCTCGTACCTTCATGCAGAAACACTACGGTGGTCGTGAATTCTACATTGGATTGGATTCCGCAATCCTTATCGGTCATCCGGCTGCCATTTCCTCATCCCTGATCCTGGTTCCCCTGGTAATCCTGCTCTCCGTTATTCTGCCTGGTAACCGTGTCATCCTGTTCGCTGACCTGGCGATTATCCCGTTCGTGGTAGCTATGTGCGCTCCTCTGATGAAGGGAAATGTTGTTCGCATCATCATAGCTGGTTTGTTGACCCTGGGTGTCGGTTTCTACTTTGGAACCAATATGGCCGATCTGTTCACCAATGCTGCTCTGGCTGCCAATTTCCAGGCCCCAGAAGGCGCTACCAAACTAATCTCCATCGGAGATGGTTTCCTGTGGCCTCCGTTTGTCTTCACCAGACTGGTTGAAGCGACTGGAATCGTTGGATTGGTCATACTGATTGTTGCCGTTGCCGCTTTGTTCTTCTTCTTCTCGAAGAATTCAAAGAGCTGGGAACAGGCAGCTGGCGCACCTGTTGAAGAATAATGTTTTTTATCTATTTCAGGTAATCCACTGAAATTCGGATACAATAGAGCGCATCCTAATTGATGCGCTCTATTATTTATAGGAAAACAGATGAGTATTATTCGAGGTATTATTCAAGGTTTTATAGGAGAGTGGGGCGTTAAGATTGGAGATTGGTATTTTGCCAATAGCCTGTGGATCAATGGAGCCCTTCTTTTTTATGCATTGCTGATTTACATTGCCCGGAAGAATTACCAAACGGTAACTGATTTTTTGTTACGTGAAATTATCGAAGAGATCTCCCCAACTATGAAATCTTGGAGCAAATCTGAGATTTCGAAAAAAATTAAACACATCGATATACCCTGGGAAGAGGCCCGAAAGAAAGTTGTTGTTCCGTTATTTACAATACCTGGAAGCTATGTCCCTAAACTGGTTTCCATTGATCAGATAAAAAAGACATATTCCATGGATTTCTTTATCGAAACAATAAAAGAAAAGAATAAATAGTAGGAGGTAGATTTTGTCTGACGCTAAATTTGTTGTTTCACACCCCGCAGGTTTGCATGCAAGACCGGCTTCCATGTTTGTGAAAACTTGCAATTCTTTCCCATGTGAAATCAAGGTCAAAAATGTGACTACTGACAGCGCCATGGTCAATGCCAAAAGTGTGCTCGCGGTTCTCACACTTGGCGTTAATACGGGTCATGAAATACTTGTATCAGCCAATGGGGACAAAGAAGAGGATGCACTGGCTGCCATCCAAAAATTAGTTGATACGAATTTCGGTGATGCCGCCTAAAAAAGAAAAACCTCAGAGAAATCTTCTGAGGTTTTTTTCAACTCTACAAATACAGTGAAGAATTTTTTACCACTTGAAGTTTGTGAGACACATAGCTGTTTATTGATTTGGATATAATATGAATTTATTGTTATCTTTTTCATAGTTTCAACTTTGTGTGGTGTAGCCATCATTTTAAATAATTGATTAATGAGAAATAAATGCAAAAAAAAACCTTGATCGATACAGACACTTATCGCAAGAATAACCCCATAGTATTTCTCATAGTATTGGGTGTCTTAACAGGATTTATCCTTTTTGATCATTATGGAGCCAGTTGGGATGAACCTGAATTGTATGAATACGCAGAACAATCTGTTGGTGCATATTCAATTAGAGACAGAATTGAAGGTCGATTTGATTTATCAAAATTAATGGGACCAGACAATCTACGTTATTATGGGCCCGTTTATCTGGTTTTTTCTAAGTTAATTATCACAATTCTTCATCCATTTTTTGAAAAAACGATGGAAATAGACCTTTGGCATTTATTAAACTTCTATATGTATGCTGGAGGTTCTATTGTTTTCTATAAGTTATTGACCAGGTGGTTCAAACCTGAAAGTGCCATGGTAACAACTTTGTTGTTTTCTACACAACCTGTTATTTTTGGTATGGCTTGGATTAATCCAAAAGATATTCCTTTTATGAGCCTATTTATATGCTCAATATATACAGGTTTGGTCATGGTTGACAAACTTTCGTTACTGATGATAAATAATGAATTCCCTGAGGGTGAATTGCGTGTTCAACGTTTTGCATCTCATTCAACGATAGTATTTGTACAGAAATTAACCCTGATAGTTTCATTCATTGCAGGATTGTCTTTTATTCTAAGAACAAGGATAGAGAGCTGGATATTCAACTTTGTGGTTGGAATGAGCGAACGGCGGACAGATGATGTAATTTATCAGCTATTTCTGAGAGTTGCACGTAATGCAAATTCTGTTCCACTGGAAGCTTATGGGATGAAAGCGGTAGAAAACTTTCGATCGGGTTTAACTATAGTTGTTTTTTGTGCTGGAATTGCAATCCTATTTTTCATAAGTCTAAAATACAACCCGGGATGGTTTTACCGACTGGTTGATAATTGCAAATTTGCTATTGCAATTATTCAAAAAAAGAAAGCAATTAAGGAAACCCTTCATCTAATTTTTGCCAGCTGTTTTCTGGGTTTTTCAACTTCTATTAGGGTATTGGCACCTCTGGCCGGTTTATTAGTCTCCCTGGAATTACTGCGGAAACTACGGTGGAAGTCAATATTTATCATAATTAGTTACATAATTTGGGTAATGTTCTTTCTATTTGTATCCTGGCCATATCTATGGGAAGATACTTTACCGAAATTATTCGAAGTAATAAAGCATATGTCAGATAATCCTGTCGGAGTTGGAGTACTGTTCAATGGTTTCGTTTACGACTCCAGAGAGCTTCCGATCTATTATCTTCCCTGGCTACTGGCGATTACTTTAACTATTCCAGCAATAATTATGGGAATAACAGGTATTTTTATTAGCCTAGTTAATACCATTAAGAATAGGAAAATTACCCAATCTTATATATTTGGAGTCTGGTTCTTTTTACCATTACTGTATGTACTAGTATTTCGGCCAGCAATGTATGATAACTACAGGCATTTTTTGTTCATAATACCGGCTTTTTTCTACTTTGTTGCAGTAGGCACTGATTGGTGTTTGAAATTTCTTCATTCATTTAAGATCCTAAAAACCTTATTTGTTATCAGTATTATCGCCCCGGGTATTCTTGGGATAATTTCGTTACATCCATATGAATACTCTTATTACAATGAATTAGTGGGGAACATAAATGGCGCCGCAGGTAAATATGAAATTGATTACTGGTTAACATGTTACAAAGAGTTAACGCAGGAAATTAATATGAATGAAAAAAAGGCCGAAAATTTATACGTATCTTATATGCCTTCATTAGTAGAATACTATGCGGATCAAAGATTTTTGGTATTCAAGGCAAATGATCCGGAATATCCTCCCGATAGCCTGGTTATTTTGCCAAGACGAAGGGATGCAATACAACTATTTAATGAGTATCCTTTAGCTTACAAAGTAGAAAAAAAAGGAGTTCCTTTGTGTTTGGCTCGTAGAATTGAATAGAAGTGTTCTAAAGCAATAAAAAAAAATATCGATATAAACAAAAAATACCTAAAAATCACTTATCGGTGTAAAATTAATTAATTACTGTTTAAAAATTACATTGGAGGTAAAAAATGGCAGTTGTACATCGATTTATTGGAACAGATACCGCTTTTGATTGGGAAGATGTTCGATCCAAAAAATATGATGATGGAGCCGCAAAAGGGGCCAGTGGAAAGATCCTTATTGGAAATGATGAAGGTGCCGAGCATTTTGTTTTCCGTTATTTCCTGATCCAACCGGGTGGACATTCTTCAACCCGCGATTTTCACGCGCATGTACATGGCGTTATGATCTTACATGGAAAGGCGAGGGTTACGGTGGAAGATCAGGTTTATGATCTCAATCCACGGGACCTGGTATTCATTAAACCCTGGGAACATCACGACCTGGCTGCCATCGGTGATGAACCAATGGGATTCCTTTGTGTAATTCCGAATAAGGATATGCTGGCAAAACTGGCTGAATGCGATAAGAAATAAATCGGATTTCATCATGAACTTCGATAAGATGCTGAATTTATCAGGTGACCGTTTTACGGTCACCTATACGCTTACAGGCTCTTTTGATGACGTCGTTTCTCAAGCCAAGGTAATGGCCGTTGAGAATACAATCGAATTCCCAACAGATCTTCTCCCTAAAGGTGATATAAGGGATCATCTTACCGGGGACATAATTAAAACAAATACTATTTCGCCCGACAAACACACAGTGATAATTTCATACCCGGTGGAGCCCACCGCAAATGAATTCTTATATGTGCTAAATGTAATGTTTGGGAATGTCAGTATGATGCGCAATGTACGGGTGGAGCGTTTTGACTTTCCACCGGTCATGCTGAATCGCTATTGCGGACCTAAATATGGAAAGAAGGGATTACGAGAACTGGTCAACGCACCCACACGTCCTTTGTTGTGCGCCGCGTTGAAACCAATGGGTCTTTCCGCCAGTGAATTAGCTGAGATGGTTTATCAGTTTGGTATGGGGGGAATAGATTTTATTAAAGAAGATCACAATATCGGCAATCAGAGATTTGCACCGTTTAAAGAAAGAATAAAAGCATGTTCTGAAGCCATAAAAAGTGCCAACGATAAAACAGGCCATAAATGTTTGTATATACCGAATATAAGTGGGCCTGTAGATGAAGTGTTGGAGCGGGCGCAATTTGCAAAAGATTGTGGGGTAGGCGGGGTTATGATCATCCCTGGATTAGTCGGTTTAGATTTTATTCGACTATTGGCAGAAGACCCAAACTTCCATCTACCGATTATGCATCACCCAGCTTTTCACGGAACGTATGTCCAAAATCCCATCCAGGGTTTTTCCTATGGTTGTTGGTACGGACAAATTCCACGTCTAGCCGGATCTGATTTTTCTGTGTACCCAAATTTTGGTGGGCGTTTCTCTTATCCATTGGAAGGAGTAAAACAGATAATCGCTTATTCTGACGAAGAAATGGGACATGTCCGTTCCATTTTTCCCACTCCGGGTGGAGGCATGACCTTCGAGAATATTCCTGAAATGCTTTCTGTTTATGGGAAAGATGTTGTTTTCCTTATGGGTGGGGGATTATTTAGAGGTGGAGCAGATCTTGTTGAAAACTGTCGAAGATTCCGTGAACTAGTTGAAAGGGTATAAGAACTATGCAATTTGACTACGCAGAAGGATTGGGTTTTCTAATACATCCAAAAAACGTTGCATCCTACGAGGATGGCATAGTAAGGATACTTGATAGACGGAAATATCCCATCCAGGTGGAATACGTAACCTGCATGGAATACCCTGATGTGGTGAACGCCATCCGTGAGATGGTTACCCAAAGCATGGGACCCTGGTGGGCATCTGCTTTGGGTATGGTACAGGCTGCCAAAAAGGCAAAAACCCTTCCCAAAAGTGAGGCAGTTTCATATTTAAGAAAAGCCGCGGATGACCTGGGACATGCCCGACCTACAACTTCTGTTTTTCAGGTTCGACATATGCAGCGGATACTGGATGTGGCCTTAAAATCATTGGAGGAAGGGAAAGACTTAGAAGATACTACGCTTGAATACGTTTACGGTTTACTTGAAGATCGGTATCGCGAGGATAGGGTAATCGGTAAACTGGCTGCAGGTTTGCTTCCAGAAAAAGTTCGGTTATTGACCCAGTGTTTCGCAGAAACATATATTGGTTTCACTTTGCTTGAAGCCCGTAACATGGGAAAGGAAATATCGTTAATTTGTCCTGAAACAAGACCTTTCCTTCAAGGAGCTCGATTAACGGCAAGCATGGCGCGAGAAATGGATATTCCTGTAACCGTTGTGACTGACAATATGCCAGCATTCATGATGTCACAAGGTTTGATCGATGTATTTGCCTGTGCCGCTGATGTGGTGACATTGGATGGGTATGCGGTCAATAAGGTAGGTACATTTCAAATTGCGATAGCGGCTCACTATCATAAAATCCCATGTTATATATTGCGCAATCCTTCGACGTCTGAACCGTTGATTGATGGGGTTAAGATTGAAATGCGTGATCCTAATGAAAGCTTGAAATTCTTTGGAACACAAACTGTGAAGGATGGCGTTAAGGGTTTCTATCCGGCATTTGATATTACTCCTCCCACACTGATCAGCGCTGTTGTGACATCTTCTGGTGTATTTGCGCCAAACGACATAAAAAACCATTTTAATAAAGCGTGATACTACCGGATAGGATATAAAACCTACGCAATTATTAAGAAAACTGAATAAACATTTGCTGTTTTCAAGACAATGCTATATGCTATTCATATAGCATTTTTTTATCTTGTCTTTATGTATTTCATCTTTGAAAAGCGATTTAATGAATTATCAGGCATGAAAACCAACGCTTTTTGGAAAGGAGGACGGGGATGGATTTCTATGCCAGTGAGAAGGGGCAGGGCCTTGTAGAGTATGCACTCATTTTTATGTTAGTAGTTCTCATTGTGATTGTCTTGCTCCCATTGTTCGGTCCATGGATAAGTGCAGCATATAGTAATGTGATTAATAATTTATAGCGACAAAGTAAAAATAAGACACTACCCAAAGGCAATGTCTTATTTTTATTTAAAGCATTCTCGGTTATCAGTTTATTGAGCAGGAGCCACTTTTAAATAATTGAAGGAAATTGTCATAGGTACTTTCGTGTGGGATACACCGCCCAAACCGACTAAGCCACCAGACTGAAGTCTCGTGTCTTCTACACTGATAACCTGCTGCCCATTGAGAGAGAGGGAGAGAGTGTTTCCCTGGCAGCGACCTTCCAGTCTGTTTTCTTTATCTCGAAAAAGTTCAACTGGTAATTTGCCGTAAGCCAATCTCGTATATTGATCTCCGTATTGTTCTTTTCTCTCAAAGTAATAGATAACTGCCGCTTTTTCGAAATGCACAATCCGGAATTCATACCACTTATTTCTATTAACCGGGTCAACACGGCAGAGTATGGACGCCTCTGAACTTTGTGTATCGATATTCAGGTATGATGTTTCCATCGCGACATCGGCTGGCATTTCTTTTTGATAGAAGGTATAGAGATACGTCTCTGGATCAAAATAACTGTATTTCAAAAAGTCCTGTTCCGATGTAACCGTGTAATTGTGTTGAACACTAACACGAGCGGCATCGAACGGATCCGACCAGTATTCGGGATTTGGATATGTGAAATCAGCTGAGAACCCTTCGTTAAGTGTTCCAGGTGGAAGTGGAGTGGCAGTTGGTTCCGGTGCCGGAGTATCCGTAGGAGGTATGGGGGTAGGAGCGATAGCGGTAAGCGTTGATGCCATCATTGTGCCGACCAGCGCATTGATGTCTGCAGTGGGTTCTGCGGGGACTATGGGTTGAGGTGAGCATGAAGCCACAAGAATAGTAATTATGAAAGTGCAAAATAATATTTTCTTCATCGATATTAATTCCTCGTTTCTCAATCTTTTATTTGCTACATTACAACGATTTTGTATTATAGCAAAGACTAATTATGGGGTAAGCGTAATAAACAGGTGTATACGAGTACAAAATTGACAAACAATAATCTCCAAAGAAAGATTTTTCAAAATATGTCAAAAATTGACATATATGAGTACTAAAATTCATTATATGAAAAATCTTATGGGATCTGATCATCAGGCTGACTTCGTGTTCTTCAACAATAATAATAATCGGACTTTTTTCGAGATCGTAAGGGTTTAGAGGCTTTTGATAAATAGGCGATTTATTTTGTGATACTGTCACACATTAGACTGCAGATGTGTGATCATGGTGGTCACATTGCTAATGAACAAAAGTATTTATTCGGTAAAGATGTTAGATGGAGAAAAAACTGAAAGAAGGTTTTTTCCAAAAACCTGTCTCCGCACTTGTTCTGTATTAATCGAAAAAAACAAATTGCAATAATGTAACAAAAATCCGAAAACACATACGTGATTACCAGAAAAGGCGATAAATGGAATAGGTTCAATGGGACAAAAAACGCAATATCACCTGTATCGTCCCAAGACGATTTTGAATACACACAAACATCCAGACCATTGGTTTTGGACGAAGTATACGGCACATCCATATGTGGGCTGTCAACATGGATGCTATTTCTGCTACAGCAGAGAAACGAAGTATGCCCCATATGAAGATCCAGAAGATTTTTCAAGAATAATAAAGGTAAAAGAGAACGCGGCAGAATTACTTCGTCAATCACTAAAAAGAAAACCTGTGGACATGGTGTTTACATGTGATTATCAACCAGTTGAACAGAAGTACGGACTTTCAAGGCAAATTTTAGAAGTGTGTCTGGATCTTGGCTTTCCTGTTTTTATTTTGGAACGATCTCCGCTTGTTTTAAAGGACCTTGATCTTATTCAAAGGATAAATGAGAAAACACCATGCATTGTGGCTTTTAGTATTATCAGTACACCCGACTCTCCCAATCATGAAATAGTATCAAATCTTGAAAATCTTGCTCCGGCTGTCGAAAAAAGATTTGAGGCGATGCAGCAATTGGAAAAAGCCGGAATAATGACTGGTACATGCTTCATGCCCATCCTTCCTGGGTTATGTGATGATGACACTAACCTGGAAGCTGTGGTGCGTTGGACAAAACAATACGGTGGGAGATTTGTGCTTGCCGGAGGGCTAACGCTGGCGGATAAACAAAAGGATTATTTCATCAATCATTTGAAGGATACTATCCCGGAAATTGTTGGAAAATACCGATATTGGTATCCAGCAGGCAGTTATGGGACGGCGTATTACGACTGGAATCGAATAGCCCGGAAGATAGCAAAGCTTTGTCAGGATTTCAAAATATACGACAGAATACCACGTCCGATCATACCAGGAGAAAAATTTGCCCTGAACAAAAAGATAGCAGAAAAACTGGCAAATGATTGCTATTACATGGAGATAAATGGAGAAACCAAAAATCGTTTATGGGCGTATCGAAAAGCAGCCTGGGCTGTGGAAGGCTTAGATATTGATATCAGTCTGGTATATCAATCCATGGGGATTAAGGGTATTAATATGTTAAATGACATTGATGACGAAACGGGGAAGGAGGTGGAAAAAATTCTCCAAGAGTTATGGAAAAAAAGAGATCATGAGAAGTGTTAAGTAAGAGAGATATTATTCATTGATATAATCTCATTTATGACTGAGACCAAATCTATTTCAGCAGGTCAGGTATACTGTTTTCCTTTGATCAAGCTGGCCTCTCCATATGAAGAAACGGGATATTGGGGAGCCTGCAAGGTTCTGCGTGTAGATAAGGACGGTGCAGTCATTGCCGGACTTGATTGGGCTGGAAGAGCACCTTTACTGCTGGAGAATGCTTCTGGCTTAGGGATATTAGATTTGATCGAGACAACACCAGATAAGCCCCATGCGATTTATTGGAGAGAGCTTAATAATGCTCCGGAGAATTTCAAGTTTATTGGATTGGTAGAACCTACAGATGTTGAGCTTGGTCTTTTAGAATGCCATTGTGAAACCCGGCATTGTACGTGTATAAAAATGTTAGGTGGGTGGAAAGCTCTCAGGGCGGGGGTTAATCGAGAATGGCGGAAGCGTCTGGATCCGGATGCATACGAATTGGAACGTGCATGGTTAATCGCCCAGATGAAGTCGAATAAATCGCAAAATGCTGATAGGCAAAAAGGCGAACTCGCAAAGGTTTCATTAAATAGATTGTCTAAGAAGGTTTTTTTTAGCAATTGGGAGACAAATCAAACACCTGATCTTTTATTAGCCAGTAGAGAGATCATTGTATCAACCTTAAAAGAATTATCAGATATTGAAAAATCATCTGATAAAAATAGGATTTTAAAAATCCTTCAGGAGTGTGTTGAAGGTTTTAACCGACTAAATCAGAAACATGGATTTATTGACACGGCGAAGCGGGAAGATATTTGTTTCGAAATTGACCGTATTTCTAAAGCGATGGGAATCCAGGAATCCAATATCGCGGATAAATGGAGAAAATGGTAATAACTTGCATATCAATAGTATGCAGGAAATTTTCCTAATTATTTCATTGGATTGAGATGAATTCACTTCAGACGATATATTCTATTTTGCCTGTTTTATTCCTTGTGGGAATGGGAATCCTTCTAAGGAAAACAAATCTTATACAAGAAAGTACCATCCGCGATTTCCAAAAATTGGTAGTAAGTATTACGCTGCCATTGTTGTTGTTCAAAGCATTTGCGACTATGGTGTTTGAAACACGGTATTTGTTAATAGTAATTACCGTGTTTTTTGCCTGCACAGTAGTGATGGCAGTTTCAACAAAGTTACGGTCATTTCCCGGGTTTTCATCTGATTACTCGCCGTTTCTAATGGCCGGGTTTGAGGCCGGCATGCTGGGGTACGCGATTTTTGGAACGATGTACGGCGAAAATAGTATTCAAAATTTCGCTGTGATTGATCTGGGACAGGTGTTATTTGTGTTTTTTGTACTGGTAACCGGTCTGGAGGTTTTCCAGGGACGTCAATTTAATCTAAACCAGACCATTGTAAACTTTGTAAAGAGTCCGGTGATCATCGGGATTTTGGCTGGCGTGGTTTTTAATCTCTTAGGTTTATATCAGGTTCTTAAAGAAATTGACCTTACATCAAGCATTCTATCAACGGCAGAAATACTGGCAGGTTTGACAACTCCACTTGTTGCGCTTGTCATTGGATACGGTCTAAAGTTTCAAAAAGGACGATTGGCTTTACCAATCCAGACTGTATTGGTTCGTTTGGTTATCTGGGTTAGTCTGGCACTGATATTTAATCACTTAATAATCCATCGTCTACTGGGTTTGGATAGAGTATTTGAAGCAGCCGTTGTGCTAATGGCCATATTGCCAGCACCTTTTGTTGTACCTTTCTACTTGCGCGCTGACCATGAACAGGAACGGGATTACATTCTCAATACATTATCGCTAGGAACGGTTGCGGCCCTGATTGGATGTATTGTAATTGGCATGATTTATTAATTAGAAAAAATGAACAGCCCATATTTGAATGGGCTGCTCGTAGTAATGATATTTGAATATCTTTACTTTGAATTTCTATTCTACAACCACAACATCACTGGCGCTTCGTCCAAAGACTTCCGGCGAATACATCTCTTCGGCTTTCGTTGGTGGTACTACAAAGATGCCAGGCGTGGTTGCACGCGCTATGTAGGAGTAACTGTAAACACCGTCCCATAGAAGCGGTGTAAATACCTCCGCGCGTTCATCCCGCAGATTCTGGTGGTCGAACCAATTCCAATACCACCACCAGTTATAACCGGAAGTCCTTGTTCCTGAAGTCTCACCCTCATTTCCCGTGATCGCCAGTTCCGGATTGACTATCTCTAGACCCGCTGGCAGGGGATCCACAAGCGCGACATGATACCGGCGATTATCTGCGATCATGGTCAGGTGGACATTAACCTTGGCGCCTGCTTTGATAATCCACTTGCCTGTGGCGTCCTGTCGGACATCATCTGGGTCATCAACAGCTTCGTACCGCCGCTCTACAACAAATCCCATATCCAATGGTTCCAATGATAGGTTTGTGGGAGCGTAATTTAATCCAAGTCTGTAATAAAGTCTGCCATTTCCCTGTTTGCTGATAACAAGGTCACGCGTTTCTCCCGCTGGAACCATATCCATCAAATAGCTCATGGGTATTGTTGATTTTATATATTCGGTGGAATAACCGGAATAACTGTGACTCCCTGCGTACTGATCACCAAGCCATATATTTGCGACAAATTCCGGGGTCTGAGCTTCAAATGTGTTGAAGTACTTGTCCAGAGCCAGAAGAACAAAGACGTTCTCCTGTGTGCTATTCCAACGGCCCTTCTGTCGATGTGACAATAGCCCATTTACGACCTTGGGAATAAGATCGGAATCTGGTGTGTCCGTGATCATAGCCTCCAACATGATGGCATCTGTTCGGCGGTTCGAGCCAAGCAGGAGATAATTCTGCTCATCATAAACGGTAGTGAAGTTTGCCGCGCCGGCCGTTTCCACAACGAGATTACCTATATGCCGGCGGATGGTATCAACCATTTCCACGTGATCGGGAGAATCCAGAAGCACTTTCCATAACCAACCAATTGCATCCAGACTGAGATTTTCCAATCCGGTATCATTAATTAATGCTGCGGCTTTTTGAGTATCCTTATCTCCCATAAGCTCACGAACATAGAGAGCGTAAGAAGATAATGTCCGCCGGGTGTACTGGCTGTAATACTCTGGAAAGTGTGTTTCTATTTGTTGCAAGTAGGTCAGAAGATTTTGTTGTACATCTTGCGGCACATCAAACCCTTTTATTCGTGCTCGTTGTAAAGCATGTGCCACATGAATGGTGTTAAATGGAATGGATTCATTTCCACGACGCCAGTATGGGAATCCTCCATCGCTATTCTGCAATCCTTGCAGGCGGGTGATATCACGCTGTACAGACGCTTCCATCTCAGCCGGTTCAGGAAGGTCACCCGCTTCGAAAGCCGACAAAACGTCACGTAAGGCGGCAATTCCCAAAATCCGAGACGCGAGTTGTTCGCTGCATTCAAAGGGATAAGACGTCAAATAGAGAACGGCATCTGTAAGCGCCTGTAACGCTGTAGACGACGTTGTGATTTCCAATTCACCAAATTGAGGAAAAACCTCTGTTGGTGACATGATCGGTTGGAAACTTGTTCCTTCATCCAATACACCATAAGTGGCAAAGCCTTCCGTTGTGGCCGGTGTATAGACCGGCAGTTCAATGGTAGCAGCATCCGCGTAATCGCCGGAAATAGCCGCAACCTGGAAGACTGCCTGACCGGCGGATTCGGTTTTTGCCGGGAACCGAACCTCTATGCGGTCACGCGCTGGTACTGTAACCCGTTTACCACGTTCAGCGGTAAACGAGAGGTTGGAGGCGCGTATGGCGACTTCGACACGCATATCTGAATCGGTTTGGTTTTGAAGGATGACGGGGAGTTCGAATTCATCGCCAAAGTTGAGAAAACGCGGAGCGGATGGCCGAACCATCAATGGAAGGCGGGCAGTAAGGGTGGATTCAGATGCGCCGAATTGCCTGCCATCGGGGGATACGGCAACAGCCATTACCCGGTAGCGGGTCAGATTGTCAGGTACGCTTACGGACACCTTCGCATATCCACTTGAATCTGTCATTACGACAGGAGAAAAAGCTGCCAGCGGATTAAAATCCGACCGGATGCGTATAGGTTGTGCCGGAGACCCGGACGGAGGACCACCAGCTTCCATCATCGGCGCGGGAGAAGCTGGTAAGGCCATTGACATAGTTGCTAACGGGGCTTCTCCTACTGCCATATCCTCAACCATTCCCTTCGCCATCAATTGACGGGAAGCATCCTGCACCAGAGATAAAGGATCAACAAGTATTATGTTTGAACGGCTGTAGTAGCAAGAAAAACCAATGGGTCGGTTGGCATAAAATACAGAAACGGGATCATTTAGTGAATAGTTGGTAAGAGCAAGAATGGCTTCGTCCACAACAATTAAAGCAACTTCCGCGTTCGAGACCGGGTTTCCATTACTGTCTTTTGCAGTCACATTAACTTCTGTCTGTTCTCCGGGTTCAAGTTCTGCACTAACAGGGACGGCTTCAATGTCGAGCGTCCGGGAAACAGGCGGAATTTTTATATTCAGGCTACCGGTGGCATAAGCCGGTCTATTCGGAGTATTCGCAATAACCTCCCCGGAGTCATCAACACGTGGGGTAGATCCTACAACGTCAACCTGAATGTTGAGATTGGGAATATGGGCATCGTCTATAGGAATCTTCAGGGTGATCGTATCAGAATCAATACGGAATGGTTCTGTGTAAAGAATCCCACTGCGGCTGACGGTTAGCAGGCCTTCTGCCGGAGAGAATGGCGGTTGAACGAGTATCTGGGCGGTATCACCTGGAGAGTATTTTTCCTTATCCGGGATGAGGGTGACTTCTTCGTGTTCCACTTTGCGAGCGGGAGGACGTTTTCCGCCACTGACCCACCGGGTCATTTCGGTCATGTTCTTCCGGCTTTTTCCATCCTCTACAATAGCCGTAATGCGATAAGAACCGCCCAAAGGCGTTTGAAACTCGCATTGAATCGGTTCAAGACCGGATGAGATCACACAGGTTTGCACGTCAGACTCGACCTCGGACCAGCGTCCTTCAAGGTATTTCCAATCCAAACGGGCTGCTTTTACATCTACAGCACGATCCTCCACGAGTTTTCCGTCAAGGTCTGTAACAATTACGTCAATTTTTAAAGGTGTTCCTTTTTCGACAAAGTACCGCTCGCTGTGCATACCAACATACAGATCGGATGGATGAACCAGAAGGTTGGTTGAGGTCGTCCATGCCTGGCGGTTTACATCCATCACGGTTGCCTGAGCGTTGATGCTTACAGGCTTCATTTTCTGGTCTTTCTCAAAGTTGATATTTAGAAAATGTATACCGGATGTATTGGTTTTTCCTGAATAAGTTTGATAATCTGAATCATCGGAAGACGATTGATCACCAAATTCATCGTGGCCGGTTAATATCCACCAGGGTGACCATGAACCAAATATGAAATCCGGCCAGTTTGGTGGAGAGTAATTTGAAGTGGTTTTGGAGACTTCCCAGGTTACATCCGCGTTCGGTAAGGGTCCGCCGGCATAGTAATTGGCTTCAACAGATACGACGGTCGACTCGCCCGCAAAATAAGGTCCCGGGGTCTCATTCTTTGCAGAGACTTCGAATTCTGGTCTACGGAACTCTTGAATTTCAAAACGGTGGATGAAGTTCGTGGTATGCAGATTGGTGAGAGATCCTATTGCGCTGAAATGGATCTGTGCCTGCCCAAGATTGGTTTCGGTCGGAATGGTAAAGACCATATCAAATCCACCAAGTGGGTTAACATCAACCACACCTATGCCAATTTCATTTCCCTGGGGTTCCAGAATCTGATACGAAAGAGAAGACACATCAGACCCTAAAAGGGAAACATCGCCCTTGGGGCCACTTCCTATTCGGCGAAGCCATCCTTTTATGTGAACTTCCTCACCCGGTTTATACATCTGGCGGTCATCAAAGACAAACCAGCGCAACTCGTCAAATGCAGGGACGGATTGCCATGTTTCATCCCCCCAATAGCTGATGGACCGGGGAAGCATTGACGTGTCATTGCCCATGGTCGCCGTCAGATATAAGGCATTTGGGGGAATTATTAGCCTGGCAATGCCATTAGAATCAGTAACCGGATTCCCCGTCTCAACATTTGCCTGTATCACGGTTCCTTCCAAGGGAGATCCATTACGAAGATCAGTTGTCCAGGCAATCATCTGAGTGTCGTCAACAATTGCATCCAACCCGACCTTCGTTACCTGTACCCATGCTTGAACCGTGTTCCAATATTCTTCCTTCTCGAACAGGGAACGATGTGGTTTGACAATAACGAGCAGGTGACCCGTTTCTCCGTCAAGATATTCCTTCAGCTTTATGTCCGTCTGAGTCAACGAATCGGGTATGGATTTGACGTCAATCGTTTTGTCAAAGACTTTCTTTCCGGGGATGGGTAGCGTTTCATCCGTTCTGCGGTATTCCTGTAAGTATTTGCGGAATGCGGGCCAGTCGGAAGGTTGGACGTTATAAATTTGTGCATCTAACTTCGTATAGTTAATTGAATAGACTGTGAATATGGGTTCACTGGTTGCCGGATCAAGCGTTATAAAATTTTGAGAAGGCCCGGTCAATACCTTGTCTGCCGCTCCAATGGTAAATTTTAACCTGGTGTCTTTTCCCAGTTTTTGTCCATATATGTCCTGAATATCCGCGCTGACACTGATTGTATATGTTGTCCGCCCCCTGGTCTCGCCTTGGATATTGATCGTTTTGCCCATGATACTGGCTGAAACACCGGGTATATCCGGATCTATCTGTAACATACCTTCCTGAAAGGTTCTCGGATCAATTGGATTATTAAACTGGATATTAAGAGGAATAAGTGGGGGACATTCCTTTGCACCCCAGGAACAACCATGGGCAACGATCTCAAGAGGTGAGTAAGTGGAAAAGGAAAATGATTGAAATTCCCTTGATTTCAGTGGTCCTTCCGCTGAAGGTGTATCTGGACCTATTAAGACACTGATTTTCGAAGCCAGCGGTAACAGTTCAACCGGTTGAATGACCATATAGCGGCCTTCAAGTGAATTCTTAACCCGGTATTTGATTTTAGGATTTGATTCAATGTCTGAATCTGTTGATAACCTGGCTGCCACGGGTTTTCCCTGGACTGACAGGTTGATGGTATTCAGCACGGCTTGAGGATCAATGCGTTGGTCAAATTCAAGAAAGATCAGGGGATCCCGAGGTTGGGTTATGCCGTCCGGATAACCGGATAAGAGCTTCACAGGGGGTGTAGAAAATTTCCATTGAACCTGCTCCTGTAAGGATGCTCCGCTTTGTGATTTAGTGCCGGCGGGTACGGTAACGGTATATTCTGTTGATTTGGGGAGCCTGTCGATAAGTTTGGAATCATAGTTGAAGGTGAGAGTCTTGGTCCCAACCCAACGCCAGGTTCCCTTGAGGTCGGGGACAACCTGAACGGGAATATCTTTTTCCGAAATATCTGACAGGGTTGCCAGAGGAACCATGGGCTGATTGAATGTCACGCTGATAAACGGCGCGACTGGAATTTCCCCTTCTGGCGAAAAACGGAGGACCTGCAAAGGTTCGTTGGAGGAGGATGAAACTTCTGATTCCGGGGTTACTACCGGAGGAAATTGCTGTTCCATTGTCTCACCGGTGCGGGGCGGAGGAAGAAGGTCACCTGCCAGCGAGAAATCAGATTGTTTTTCCTCTTCCGGCGGAAGAGCCGGCAAGCGTGAAAGGATGTTATCCGCCTCTACGTCCGTGAGCGGCTCGCTAACCACTGATGGCACTGAAATGGCATCGGCCGGTTGTTCTACTCCCTCGCCGATGGAAAACGGCTGCGAAACTTCGGTTTCTGTCATAGGTGGTTGAACTCCTGAATCTGAATTCAAGTCGGATTCCACAGGAATATGCTGACCGTTTGTTTCGGATGTTTGTTGAAACGGCAAGTTGCAGGCTGAGAGGGGTACAGTCAGGGTCCAAATAATAACTATTACAGCAAAACGATATAGCAGCAGGGAAACTCGACTGTTCATGGCGGCATCCTCTTTAGTGAATAGGTCACAGGTTTATTGTATAACGCATTAGGAAGACGCAATTAAATAGGTTTTTGTTCCCGGAAAACAAAAAAGACCACCTCTTGGTGATCTTTATGTTTGTGGGCGGAATAGGGCTCGAACCTACGACCTCACGGATGTCAACCGTGTGCTCTAACCAACTGAGCTATCCGCCCGAGAGTTTCGATATTATACGACCAATGTCCTGAAATGACAAGAAATCTGATAAACGAAATTTTGGAAAATGTAATGGGAAATGGTATGGTGAAATGAACAAGCTGTGGTAAAATAGCCGTCGCAATTGATCTGGAGAGGTCGCATAGTTGGCCTAGTGCGCGCGCTTGGAAAGCGCGTATACCGCAAGGTATCGAGGGTTCGAATCCCTCCCTCTCCGCCAAAAAAATCCCCGCGGTTATCGCGGGGATTTTTCGTGTGTGAAATAATGCGAGTGTTACTCGAGCTTGAATTTTTCAACCGTCTTTTGTAGAAGTTCGGCCATATCCGAAAGCGATTGAGCGGAGGCCGTTACCTCTTCCACCTGTGCGCTCATTTCTTCCGCAGAGGCAGATACCTCTTCAACGGCAGCGGAGTTTTCTTCGCTTACAGAAGCGATATTGTCGATTGCCTGGGTGATCTCACTGGAACCAGCGGCCATTTCTTCTGTGGCGGCCGTGTTCTCTTCCACGATGGCTGACACATCATCAGCCGCGGCAACAAGTTCGTTGGAAAGGCTGCCCATCTCCGAAACGGCGTCTGCGGCCAGTTGAGCCTGTTCGTTCACCGCTTCAGCGGCTTTCAGAATGTTTTCCAAAGCCTCTCCCGCGCGGGAAGCCCGTTCGGTACCGGTTTCCACCTCGGTGGCGCTCTCATTCATCGCATTGACGGCTTCTGTTACAGTCTCCTGAATTCCACGGATCAATGATCCAATCTCTTTCGTAGCGTCACTGGAGCGTTCAGCAAGCTTACGAACCTCATCAGCCACAACGGCAAAGCCTTTACCATGTTCACCAGCCCTGGCGGCCTCAATGGCGGCATTCAGTGCCAGTAGGTTGGTCTGTGAGGCGATATCATCAATGGTTTCTACGATCGCACCGATCTGATCAGAGCGGTTCCCCATTTCCTGTACCTTTTGGGCGGAAAATCCGACTTTTTCACGGATGGTTTCCATGCCCTGGATGGTATCTGTTACGGTGCTGGACCCATCACGTGCCGCGGTGGACGCCTTGTTTGATTCAACAGATACGGCTTTCGCGTTTCCGGCAACTTGCTGGATAGAGGTCGAAAGAGTACCGGTCAGTGATGCCATTTTGGCCACAGCTTCCGCCTGAGCTTGCGCTCCCTTGGATACATTCTCAATGGCACGGCGTAATTCTTCAACAGAAGCGGCGGATTGCGTGGCGGCTTCCGTTTGCTGGGTGGTGCCGCGTGCAACCTGTTGGATGGTCGTCGCAATCTGTGACGTTGCCTGCCCGGCCTGATCGGAAGCCTGTGCCAGTTCTGCTGATGCGGCATTCAGGTTGTGAGCGTTTGATGCGACATCCCCGATGGCTTCACGCAAGTTTTTGAGCATTTTCGCGAAGGCGACTCCCAAAACATCTTCGTCTGATTTGGGTTCGATCTCAGCCGTGAGGTCGCCATCGGCCAGTTGTTCTGCCGAATGTGCCATGGCTTTTTGGAAACCAATCATCTCGCGGAAGGAATCAGCCAGTTCGCCAATCTCATCTTTTGATTTGTACGTGATATTCTGTTCAATCTTCCCCTCAGCCATGAGAGAGGCAACCGATGCCATTGTTTGAATGGGGCGGGAGATCGAATTGGCGATAATTATTGCCAGGATGATAATGGCAATCAATGAAATGACGATCAATCCGAT
Organism: uncultured Leptolinea sp.; assembly: GCA_964446955.1. Classification (GTDB taxonomy): domain Bacteria; phylum Chloroflexota; class Anaerolineae; order Anaerolineales; family Anaerolineaceae; genus Leptolinea. The sequence goes on along the minus strand of CAYUQJ010000001.1, from coordinate 647,803 downwards.
AATGACGTTTCGCAGGTTGTAAACCGCGGCGAAGGCTTCCGCATCATCCTGTTCTACGATAATGCCCCATTTCTGTTCCGGCAGCCAGCTGTACGCGCCAATGACCCTGGTGCCATGGTAGCTTGTATACTCTGAAAGTCCTTCATTACCGGCCAATGCTTGCTGAGACGCGAATGTATCGATCTGCAGCTCCAGCTCAGCCATTTCTTTGATTCGGCCATCGGCAAGTAATTTTTCTTCATAACGGGATGGGGTAATAAAAAAGCCATCCGAATTGATCAGGTATGCTTCACCGGTATTTCCAAGGGCAGCGCTGCTCATCAATTGGGCAATATAGGTCATTGGTACAGTTGCCCCGGAAACACCTACTACTTTGCCATCACTTTTTACGGGTGATGCAATAACCATGATAAGGTTGCCCGTTGCCTGCGAAAATACGGGTTGAGAAATTACAACTTTGTCTGTCAAAGCCTCTTTAACATAATCCCGTTCAGAAAGATCCAATGGTTTGTTATCATTGGTAGCAATTGATTTTCCGTCTAACCCAACAACAAACATGGTCTCATATCGTCCCCAACCAGCAAAAAATTGATCGATGGCTGATTTTGCCGCATCAGGGTCCATGCTTTGAATTCGCGCGTTGGAAGACATGACGATCAGATCTTTTTTGCGGCTTTCCAGCCAATCGATAATATTTACCGAATTGTTTTTTGCCGCCATTTGCAGCTGTTCTGTGGTTTTTTCGCGCAGGGCAGTCTGACTCTGGAGAAACGCGAAAACGCTGACGATGATCAATGGAATTAGCGAGAGTGCGAGGAAGAACAGTAAGAGTTTTCCCCTCATCGAGTTAACGAATTTAATGCCTGATCCCTTGGAGATTTGCATTATTCACCTTTCCTATGCATACAATATGAATAAATATTAGCTATTCTCTATAATAAAATACAATAAAAAAGAGATAAATTGTATATACCATTGCATACAAGATGGTTAATAAAACGAAAATATTGGAAAAGTCTTATCATTTTTCAGGCTCAGAAAGGTACAGGTATTCCAAAAGAATGAAAATTGCTATTGAAAAACAAATTTATGGTGGCAGCGGGTTGGGACGCCTGGAAAATGGGAAAGTTGTCTTGGTGCCATTTACGATTGATGGTGAGGAGGTATCCATCAGGGAGATTCAGGAAAAGCATAAAACTTCAGAAGCAAGAATTGAGGAAATTCTTACTGCCAGTAAGCTCCGGATTGAACCACCTTGCCCGTATTATTCACAATGCGGCGGGTGCCAATATCAACATATTCAATACGATCATCAGCTTTCCATAAAAAAACAAATTCTCAGTTCGCAGCTGGAACGTTTGGGGGGAATACCAGGCACAGTTGTAGCGGATACTATTCCATCAAATACCGAATATGGTTATCGTAATCATGTTCAATTTCATATTGATCAGGAAGGTAGACCAGGATTTCAACAATCCCGATCACATAAGGTAATACCAGTAAAAAAATGTCTTTTACTTGAAGAGACTTTGAATCACATTCTTGAAACCCTGATATTTGAACCGGAATCTGGGATTATGCGGGTAGCCATTCGCGATGATGCCATAGGGACTCCAGTCCTATATTTGTCTGGTGAAACCAACAATCCACCGAACTTTGAAATTGACTTTCCTTTGAATGTGGTTTACCGTGGACCAGTAGGCGAGATGTTGCTATCTGGAGAATCGTTCAATCAATATGAAATTCTAGGAAAATCATTCATTGTGTCTGCTGCTTCGTTTTTTCAGACAAACCGGTTTGTTGCCCAAAAAATGATCGAATTATTGATGGAACGTATTCCTCAAAATAATAAAACAATACTGGATTGCTATTGCGGTGTCGGATTATTCAGCGCATTTCTGGCAGATAGGACTGAAAAACTGATCGGTATCGAATCATCGCTATCCGCCTGCGAAGATTTTGCTGAAAACCTGGATCGACATGATCACGTGGATCTATACCAGGGCAACATAGAAGATGTTCTTCCAGGGCTACGTATATCCCCGGATCTTGTCGTACTGGATCCTCCTCGTGCCGGAATTGCTGTTCCAGCGATAAAAACCATTACAGAAATGCGGCCAGGCACAATTGCATATATTTCCTGTGATCCGTCAACTCTAGCACGGGATTTAAATATCTTTTGTAGCACCGGGTATAAGGTTGATAGTGTTATCCCTTTGGATATGTTTCCGCAAACGTATCACATTGAGGCATTGACAATTCTTAAATTGTAAGAACGGAGATTACTGAATGGATTTTTTTCAATAAGTTTATTTAGAGATGATCGTCTCAGAATTAATCTCTAACAAAATGAGGTATTTCTGCTGGAAGTTCAAACGATAGCTCAACCAACCCGCCAAATTCATCGTTCTCGTACCACGGTGATTGAACGATCATTTTTCTGATCCCCTTTTTTTCTGTCGTATAGATGTTCGTTTCGGGTTTGGCCATAATATCTCGGATTTTCCTGCATGCCTCTTCAGGATGGCAGTCATATAAGCTTTTGTCAATGAGTTGGCATCCGCCGTACTTCGCAAATTGTCTGGTAGAACTGTCATTCATGTAGATGATCTTCCCGTTTTTTTCGCAAACAGTTATTGTTACACCCAACCCATCAACCCAATTATTGATCATGGTTTTCTCCTAAATGGCGATGTTGCAAGAAATATAGATTTTATACTATCATTATGAATCAGTCAGAACTATAAGGGAGACGAACATGACTGGAATAAACAGGCGGATTATCATCATGGTCATCATGGCAATGACCGTTTTGAGTTGTAATTTATCTACAAGCGCGGTTGAACCACCTCCACCTACAATCGCAAATTCTGCCACGCCAGAAAACACTGCAACAGAACCATTGCCACCTACATTTCCGCCACCAATGGAACCGCCTACTTCCACACCGGCTCCAACAGAAACACCGACTGAAACACCTACACTTACAGTGGTTCCACCAACAATGACATACACGAGTACGTTGTTACCTTATGATCCAAATGCGACATCGACACCTCCCCCGACAATACCATCGGGATATGTGGCTCCCAGAAGTCAGAACAATACGGCTATCTATCTTTCTCCCACTTCAAATTCGGTGCCGCCAACGGCACGTCCATCTCATGGCATAACCGCAGTCCTTTTCTCGCCGACAATTGATGGAGATTGGGGCGAATGGCCAAATGCGGAAGTAACATCAGGATATGTGGTCTTTGGAAATGCCAATTGGATCAGTGATAATGATCTAAACTCTTCCGTAAAGACTGCCTATGATGCCAATTATTTATACGTTGCCGTAAAGGTAATTGATGATTTATATGTACAGAAAGCTACTGGATATCAGATTTATCTGGGTGATAGTCTGGAAATCCTGCTGGATTCCGACCTCACAGGTGATTATTCGATTAAGAACCTGAATGATGATGATTTTCAATTGGGAATATCCGGTGGACTGGAATCGATAGACGGAGAAAAGGAAGCCTATCTTTGGTATCCGCAAAACATCAAAGGTAAACGTGACCAGGTGGCAATAGCATCACAGAGAATCGATGCTGGATATATGGTGGAAGCTGCCATCCCCTGGTCTTTATTCTCCATCACACCTGCTTCCGGAAAACATTATGGATTTGCCGTTTCCGTTTCAGATAATGACAACCATGGAAAATTAGTACAAGAATCCATGGTCTCTAATGTCAGCACGCGAAAATTCTTAAATCCAACTACCTGGGGTGATCTTGTTCTAGAATAACAGTCTAGCCATTTCTGAAGCCTTTCGGATAATGTACCGGAAGGCTTTTTTTTGTTTTGAATGGTACATTTCTTGCTACTTAAGAAGCGACGGTGAAATCAGGCTTTCCGGTTCGCCGGTAGGGAAAAGCTGATCTCTTTACAGGCTTCTACCTTGATAATGGGAGAAGTACCGGTTTGTAGGGTGATCGGATCCCATTATTTTGGAGGCATACCGAAATTCTGGAGGTGAAGCATGAATCATATTTCAAAAATAATCCTTGTTTTAATCATTTGTATTGGCCTGGCTTTTCCATTTTCCGGCGTGGTTCAAGCATCCAATGTCTGGGGTGATGATACCGCCCCGGAAGAACCTACTCCTGATGGGCAGGGAGGTGTGGCCACTCCCACTCCGATCCGTGTGCGCATGAATGGAACGGTAAAGGCGTATTACACAGCCGTTGCTCCTTCCATTGATGGCGATTGGACGGATTGGTCGGCGCCTGAAATGCCAGCCCGATTTGTTGTTGTAGGTGGACAACATCGAAGTGGTGTTAGCGATCTGGATGCATCGTTCAAACTGGCCTGGGACGAGAATTACCTTTATTTGGCTGTAAAAATGCGTGATGATCTTTATGTTCAGAACGCCAGAATTGATCAGATGTATAAAGGTGATTCAATAGAAGTTTTGTTTGACTCAGAGTTCTACAACGATTTTGACAATACGACGTTGAATAATGATGATTACCAGATTGGGATAAACCCGGGACATGGTAGCCCCAAAGGACCAAAAGAAGCGTATGTCTGGTATCCTTCCAATCAGGCAGGCCCGCGCGAAGACATTGACATTGCCACTATTCGGAGTAGGGGAATAACCAGAATTGAAGTTGGTATTCCGTGGACGACATTCAATGTAGTGCCGGAAACCGGCGCGCATTATGGGTTTGCTTTGGGTATTTCAGACAATGACGACCAGGTGCGCGACCAGCAGCAGACATTCCTATCCAATATCAGGAAACGTGTACTTGCCAATCCCACCACCTGGGGAGATTTAACTTTGATGCAGTAAAAAGTTTGAACCGGAAAGATTACAGAGTCCACAGGTTTTGTGGACTCTAATTATTTAAACAAAACATTGGATAATTCTTCTCTGTATGAAGTTGTTTTCGGATCCTCATCACCTAATAGTTCAAGTATCCCAAGAAATGCAAGCTTTGCTTTACCTTTTCTGTAGTTTTTATTTGTATTGAGAACATCCAATAATCCATCCAATGCAGCCAATAGATTGTCTCTTGTAACCAATTTGAGGCTGTTGGTATAAGCCGCGTCAAGGTCGGTTTCAATTTCGATCGGAGAATTCAGATCTACAATTAGCGGAAGCAACGATTCAGCTTGTCTATATTCTTTACTGGCCGGGAAATTCTTCAGAATGTTAAGCGCTTCATAGATCTTTCCCTGAGGGATAAGGCATTTTGCTAGTCCAAGAAAAGCGGAGGGAGGGCAATCTTCATAACTTAAAAGTCCCCTGAATACTGTTTCGGCTTGCGTCCAATCATGGAATTTTAATAAGGATTCGCCTTTTTCCAAATCGAGGTCAATCTGGCTGGGGGGAAGGAGTAACTCAACAAATTCATCCAATTGGCTCTGCGAAATTAACCCAGAAAATTCCCCGACTACAAGACCATTCTGAAACGCCAGAACCGTTGGCAATGTTCTCACCTGATATTGCATATTGAGTTTGGTGTTGGCATCAACATCTACTCTGGCCAGGCGAAGAGCGCCATCCAATTCATTGATGACGGACTCCAACAATTTGTCCATTTGCTTGCAGGGTTGACTCCAATTTGCCCAGAATTCAACCAGGACAGGAATATTCTTCGAATAAAAGAGAACTTCGAACTCAAAACTATTTTCATCAACATTTAAGATGAATTCAGATGGAACCATTTTTTTCCTGATGAAATAAAACTATGAGATAAGCCTTGATTATAAAGGATTTAACTAATCTTATTCTTCTTCCGGAGGAATGATCTGCCCGGGTTGCTCCACATTTATTACTTCACCGTGATGATTTATTGTTATTTTAAACCCCATCATGCCAAGATATTGACGGCTGGATTCCGGAATACCTGTTTCTATAAGTGTATCAAATTGTTTATCCAGGTTTTTTAGCTGGTTTATGAGAACAGCGCGTGAAAAAAGGTTATCTTGATTTAGCATTTTTGATGCCTGATCAACGATAATATCCTCGTGTCCTTTCATCTGGTCCACAAGATGAGAGAAAACCTGGCGATCTACGTCAATGGATGGTATATGACGATGAAATCCAGCATCATCAACAACATAATTCGCTTCACCATTTATCACAACGGTATCAACAATTCTGCCTGATTCGTCTTGAACCAATCCTGAAAACAATGGGTGTGTGTACATTTATATTTTCCTGAAAAAACTATACTATAACAAATTACGGTATGTGTATAAAAAAGTTGTTAGAATTTTAATGAACATGAACCAGGGTTCCAATGCTCGCCCAATTGAAAAGCCAGCCGGCATCTTCTGTACGAAGATTTACACATCCATGGCTCATAGGGGTTCCAAAATTATCATGCCAGTATGTTCCATGTAAACCGTAACTGTGATAATAATACATAGTATAGGGAACATTAGGCAGGTTATAACCCGGACCACGCATGTCTGCGTAGCGATTCTTGATGTAAATGTGAAAATCACCTATTAAAGTTGGATGAGCTGCCGTTCCGGTTGAAACCAGAAATTCCCGGATGAGGATATCACCGGCGAATGCTCGCACCATTTGTTTGTCAAGGTCAACCTCGATCCAACGGCCGTCATCTAGTGTGTACGCAACGCGTTCTCCCAAAAAAACAGGGATGGTGCCATCACCGTCTTCGTCAATGATTGGTGGATTATCATCTGGGGCGTTTTCAACAGTAGGAAGTAGAGTGCTGCTTGGTACTGGTGTAAACGTAGGTGTGAGAGTCGGTAATGTGGTTGGTGTGTGAGTAGGCTTGGGTGTGGGTGAAGGTGTGATTGTTATGGTGGGGGTTGGGTTTTCGGCAAGAATTTGCCGAACCAGTTCATCTGTGGTGTATTCAGGCTCATCGGAAAAACCTTTTACACTGGGTAACCCTGATAATAACCATAAAGTTGCCATGACTAAGAAGATAACAAAAGAAACTGTATAAGGCAGAAGAACTGACCATGGATTTTCAGGTACAGGTTTGGGATGTCTGTGTCTCTTGCGACGGATGATCATCTCCGGCGCGGAAGGTGGTTCAGGTGCCTCTTGAACCTTGGGAGAGGGGGACTCTACTGGAGATGGGTTATCTTCAGGTTCATTTAACCAGTTTGTTGGGCTTTCAAGGATGTTATCTTGAACAGGAGGCTGAACATCGCGTGAAACCGTTTCTTGTGATACAGGTGATTTTTTATATGTTGAGTAATCCTGAAACCCGGATACATATTGCGTAAATGACCAACCGGTCTTATCTTCTGCCCAAATCACTCCACGATTGCCGCGCCGACTGAATGGATTAATCTCTAACGCACGTTTTAGATACTCGAAACTGTCATGTGGATCAGAAACTGCCGCCAGGATCAGCCATGCTTCTTCAAGACCGGGATCCAATGTGGATGCTTCTGAGGCCCAGAAACGTGCGTCATTGACCTCTCCTTTACGTACAAGGTGCCAGGCGTGGTCAAGAGCAGTTTGGGCTGCAGAGAGGGACATCTACGGTGTTGGTTCCTGGGTTGGGAGATTATTCAGATCCTCGTTCCTGATAAAGCAAAGAATTCCTTGTGTAACACCACGCGCGACAAGATCAGTTCTTTCGGTGAGAATTTGGTAGTCAAGATTCATAAAACCGGTTTCGATAATCGCGGCTGGAGTGTGGTTATTGATCTCATTGAAGGTGTGATAGTTTGTCATGTCCTTCGTTATTGTGTTGGCATGGTACCTCATATTCGTTACTGAGCCATAACGATCAATAAGACAAGCCGTCAATCGCGAAGCTTTTTCAGGGAAAGTTGTTGACATGGCTGCTGCAACTTTAAACCCTGTTGCTTCATTATTTATGTAATCACAAGAATCATTGTGAATTGAAACAAGAGCAAGAGCAGTGTATTCATACAAACGCTCATCTTTTTCCTGTAGAAGATCTACGTCATATCCTTCATTGACAAGATCATCACGTACGAGCGTAGCAATTTTTAAATTGAGTTCCATTTCGGTAAAACCATTCTGACAAACTGCGCCAGAGTCATTTCCCCAATGGCCGGCAACTATTCCAATACGGGGGCGGGGGGATGCTGTTGGAGTAAGTGGAACTGTGGTGGGTTTGGTATCCTCATAGGAAGCCGATCGAAACATTCTATCCAAAATCTGATTAGAGAAGATGTTGGAAGGATTCCACATGGTAAAAACTGTTGACATAACGATTGCGACAGAAATGACTGTCTGTAGAGCACCCCACATATTAAAACCCACTCTTTGAACGGGTTCAAAAAACTCGTCATCCAGAAGTGGATCTGATTGGCCTCCTCTTAAATTGTCTTCAGGAGTATTGCCTCTTTGTGGTTTCTTCAGACGGTCATAATTATTCATAATTGATGATGATACCAAAAAACAAGGAATAAACCTACTAAATCGTCTTGATATTAAGATATTGACATTGTATAACGAAGCAAGGAATTTGCGAAAATGAAAATCACACCTGAACTTATAAAAAACGCTATGAGGAGATGGACAACAGGTGTATGTATTTTATGCGCAAATTTTGATGGACATCACGCTGGAATGACCGTTAATTCTTTCACATCGGTTTCGATCGATCCCGCTTTGATCGTTGTTACATTACAAAATGAATCCTATACAAAAAACCTTGTCGATAAATCCGGCATTTTTTCCATTTCAATTTTGGCAGGTAATCAGCAATCGATAGCAGAAGTTTTTTCATTGAAGATGGATGAAAAAAATGACAGATTTTTGGGGATAAAAACAATAGAATTGCCAGGCGGATTGAAAGCTATTGAGAATGCATTGGATATACTAGAATGTAAAGTAATTGGAACTGTTGATTTTCGTTATTCAAAAATGTATATTGCAGAGGTAACAGAAATAATCAATGGGCCTTTGAACAAACCATTGGTTTATCATAACAGGGGATACCACTCATTATGAAAAAGCAGACTATAACAAATGAAGACAGGCAAATTCTACTCGAACTTGCAAGGCGATCTGTAGAGGCTGCCGCCAGGAGAAAACCCTTACCGGGGATTAAGATTTCGGAATATTCACCAAGGTTACAGGAAAAAGGTGCAAGTTTTGTTACTCTGACAATAAATAATAATCTCCGAGGCTGCATTGGGACTTTGGAGGCTTACCAGCCACTTGTGAAAGATGTATTAATTCACGCAGCTGCAGCTGCTACAGAAGACTATCGTTTTTCGCCGGTATCACCTGATGATATGCAGTTTATCAATATCGAGATATCTGTTTTAACCCCGGCTGAAAAGCTCTTGTATGAAAACCATGACGACCTGTTGAACAAACTTATACCGGGTGAGACGGGTGTGATAATTAAGGATGGTCAAAGACGAGCCACATTTCTTCCTCAAGTCTGGGATCAATTGCCAGAAAAACAGGAATTCCTCTCACATCTATGCCAGAAAATGGGAACACCTGGTAACTTGTGGAAAATAAAAAACCTGGAGGTTTTCACCTACCAGGTTGAAGAGTTTCATGAATGATAGGTCTATTTTTGTGCTTCCAAATACACTTGCCCGTAGAAATGGGACATGATGAGTGTTGAGTAGGGAATTGTTACCAGTAATCCTATAATACAGGCAATTATCCCTAATCCACCAACAAATCCGGAAATAATTGATCCAACGAGCACTAGAAGGAAAGCAACGGGAACCTTCTTGATAAGTGCAAAGATTTCGCCCAAACGAAAACCGGCGCTAATTTCCTCATTGTTTACAAGGAAGAGGTCATACGCGGCAGGGATAACAAACATAAGGAGAAGACTGTAAACAAGGTTGAGCAAACTTGTACACAGGATTACCACGTACATACCACCGGCGACTGCTCCACTACCATCATCATATGCACCTGAAGATACAGCTGAAAAGTTAGATACCTGGGCAGGGATCTGTAGCAATATTGATGGAATTGAGTAAACAAATCCTATAACGAATGCTTTTATTCCCCGGATCAGATATTTTGAAAAATCTGTTTCGGGTATGATAACCGATTCTTTGAATATGAGCTGTCGGGTTATTTCGAGACCCCATCCCAACAGGTAAATAAATCCAATGATCGGTATCAGTGTAATTAAACCAGCGATGGCCAATTTCTTGAACCAATTCTGGTCTTCAAAGACAAAACTGAACGGTTTCGCAAAATCCATGGGTAGTCTCCTGATGAGAAATTAAAAATGAATGAACTGATCGACTTTGATAACAAAAACTGTTGCTTTTTTACCACCTGATTCAAGGGGCTGCTGACAATTTTCTTTAATAGTGGAAATAGCTTTCTCTACCTGGTCGTCTTCAACACCGATTAGAAGCGTAGTAGAGCCTCTATGAAAGAATCCACCGGTTGAAGCGATCATTGTGACTGAAAAACCAGCATCCGTCAGAGCATGTGAAACTTGATCGTTGTCCACATCACGAATAATGGTAATTATGAGTTTCATAATTAGAACTCCTCGAAGTGTTCAATTGAGATGTTGAATATGTTGGCTCCACCCACATTTATTGGGGTCGGTGTGGGTAGTGGAAGTGGCGCGCTTTCCAGTGGAACTGCAAGATATTCGATGCGCTGTCTACAGCTTTCCTTAAGAGCAGACTGGGCTTTTTCAATTTCGTCTGGATTCAAACCAATCAGAAGGGTTGAATTTCTTCGGCCTAGAAAACCACCCACACTCGGGAGGCGGGTAAATGAGATATCAACCGCCCTTAAAGCCGAAGATGCCGCATCAATATCTTGTGCTTGGATGACGGCAATAAACATTTTTGACTCATTATGTTTTTTTTCTTCAGGTGATGTCATATTCACTCTTTTTAATCTGGTATTAATTTACAATTGTATTGTACTTATTGATGATACAAAGGTCAAATCATAATTTATAGTAGAATGATTGAAGTTATGCTGAAATTATGGATTCATCTATGCCACTACATGACCCCCTGAATAATGATCAAAAAAATAATTACGGTTCACCAGATAGACCGGATAGAGAAGACAAAAACGAAGAATTGAGATTCAATGGTCTTTCCAATTCCCCGGAAATTCCTCCTGATTTTCCAATTGAAGATATAAATGAACGAGAAGAAAACGGGAAGGTCAATTCTTCTGCAAATTCCGTAAATCAAAACTCTAACACCCATCCCTTTGCGCCAAATGGTGATTATCTGCTTGCTGATACTGGAGAAAGAGCCGCATTTTCTAATGGAGCAGGATCTTCTACAGGAATAACACCCAATCCCAAACGGCATGCTCCTCCATACGCCACACAGCCTTATTTTCGAAACCAGACAGGGCCATTGAATAGAGGGCAATCACAACCTGTTAAGACCAATGGCTCATCGACTGAAACTCCCCTTGAACAATCCCAGAAGAACCGTGTTACACAATCAAATCCGGTTGTGAATCGGAAGAAACCCATAAAAAAGAAGACAAAAAATCAGACGGGCTGTTTCATAAAGGCATTGATCGCCATTTTATTATTGGGGCTGGCCGGTGTATTCATAGTAGGTGCTGCTGCCATTATTCAGTATTTCTCATTGGCTGGGGGGCTGCCTGGAATTGACAATCTGGCGGAAAAAACATCTCAATTTGAAACAACAAGAATAATGGACCGGAATGGCGATCTATTATACGAAATGATAAGTCCAACAGCAGGGCGCAGGACTTATGTTCCTTTGGAAAAAATATCTCCATATCTGATCGCAGCAACCATAGCAACAGAAGATAAGGAGTATTACGATCATCCGGGTTATGACCCTTTTGCAATTTTTCGAGCTTTAGTCCAGAACTACACCGGTGGTGAAACGGTTAGCGGGGCTTCAACCATAACACAGCAACTTGCCAGAACATTGTTGTTTTCACAAGATGAAAGAACAGAGGTCTCTATTCGCAGAAAGGCTAGAGAGATTGTTTTAGCCGCTGAAATTACTCGTAAGTATTCAAAAGAAGAGATACTGGAATTATATCTAAATGAAATTTATTACAGCAATCTGGCATATGGTATTGAAGCTGCGGCTGAAACCTATTTCAATACAACAGCTGACAAATTAACCTTAAGCCAGGCATCTTTCCTGGCTGGGTTACCTCAGGCACCAGGGGTGTATGATATTTTTACCAATAGGGAAGATACTTTAAATCGTCATGTTCAAGTTCTTGATTTGATGGTTCAGCTATCAGAAGAAAAGAATTGTATTTTTATCAGCACAAATATTCAACCTGTCTGTATTGACGCTAATAGTGCGGCAAGGGCAGCTGTTGAGATTGCGGATTACCCGTTTCAGATTCGGGAGAACAATATGCGTTTTCCTCACTGGGTGAATTACATCCGCTCACAACTTGAACAACAATACGACCCACAGGTTATTTATCGCACAGGTTTTACTGTTTACACTACGATCGATCCAAATATACAGCAGCTTGCTGAGAGGATAGTAAAAGAACAAATCTCAACACTGGCAGACTTCAATGTGTTAGATGGGGCACTTGTAGCAATACAACCTTCAACAGGCCAAATCCTGAGCATGGTGGGTTCAGCGGACTTTAACAACGTGGAAATTGATGGGCAAGTCAATATGGCCATAAATCCACGTCAGCCCGGATCATCCATAAAACCGATAACCTATGCTGCTGCCTTTGAAAAAGGATGGACGCCGGCGACACTGATCTGGGATGTGCCCAGCGAATTTCCTCCAAGCGGTGATCCAAATGATCCACGTGAACCATATAAACCGGTCAATTATGATGAAAAATTTCATGGACCGGTAACTGTCCGGTCTGCTCTTGCAAATTCATATAACATTCCTGCTGTTAAGACTCTGGACTATGTGGGTATTTATGATGATAAGTCAACCCAGCAAGAAGAAGGGTTTATTGCATTTGCGAAGAGGATGGGAATAACATCCCTAACACGGGAAGATTACGGTTTGTCTCTGACCCTGGGCGGTGGCGAAGTTACCTTATTGGATATGACATCGGCTTTTGCTGTTTTTGCCAATCAAGGAATAAAAGTAAAACCAGTTTCCATTTTGAAAATAGAAGATTATTCTGGAAATGTGTTGTTTCAATATAGACCCGCAGAACCAGAACAGGTTATTCGCGCAGAGCATGCGTTTCTCATTTCATCCATTCTTTCCGATAATGCTGCCAGGACACCGATGTTTGGAGAAAATAGTGTTTTGCGCATGCCCTTTGATACCGCGGCAAAAACAGGAACAACGAACGATTTTCGTGATAATTGGACTATGGGTTACACGCCTGATTTAGCGGTTGGTGTTTGGGTAGGTAATGCGGATTATTCCCCAATGATAAATACTACCGGGCTTACAGGTGCTGCGCCGATTTGGTCAGCTTTTATGCGAGAGGCAGTACCCTATATAACGAACGACAATCCTACTCCGTTCAGAAGACCAGGTGGGATTGTAGATAAGGTTATTTGTTCCGTATCCGGGGCAGAACCGGCTGAGGGATGCCCTGATGTGCGAACAGAGATATTTGCTTCTGATCAACCACCTTTGCCCCGCAGTATGGATTTTTATTCAAAGGTGACCATTGATACATGGACGGGTAAACTGGCATCGGGTGTTTGTCAGGATTCACAGAAAGCTGTCAACGCGATAATTGTGGAAGATGAATGGGGTAAGCGTTGGTTGCGAGAGACTGCTGATGGACATGACTGGCTTGCGAGCGTTGGATTAAATGAAAATATACGATTCGCTCCAAAGGACACTTGTACAGCAGGTGACCCGAGACCGACTTTGTTTTTTGCTGGAATAGAGGATGGGCAGGTAATTACAGAAAGTCCTTATGATATTTATGCAGTCGCAGATGTGGCATCGGGATTTCGGGATTTCCGGCTTGAATATGGTATTGGCGAAGAACCAGGAAAGTGGATCAATCTTGCCGGACCATTTGATTCTACGCGACCTGTGCCTGATCTTCTTGTAACATGGAATATGTCAGAATTGACGGGAAATCTTGTTACATTAAGAATTGTAATGACTGGAACCGATGAGAACTACTCGGAAAAACGCATTAGCGTAATTCTTGATGTGCCTGCGCCGACACCCATGCCAACTTCAACTCCGACAATAACACCGATACCCACAGAAACGTCCATACCAACACCGACAGAAACACCAATACCTATACCGACAGACGTCATTCCTACTGAAGTTATCCCGACAGAGGTCTTGCCTACGGAAGAGAATTCAGAAGAAACGATTGGATCATTGATAGAAGAATTAATAGAAATAATCCAGTAATAACCCGGAATTATTTGTATAAATTATTAAAGACGACTATTTGGTGATTGAGAAGATAGCATTTCTTTTTTTTATGCTGGAATAGCCAAGTATAAGAAGCAACAGGCCAAAACAATCAAAGATTAAAAAACGAAAAATACTAACACGAAGTAATGCGTGTTGTGTGGGGATGGAAATCATTATTAACGTTTCACCAATTATGCCAATTGATTGCATTATGATCGATTCAAGGTAGGAAGTCTTGAATTTCATTGGATCAAGAAAGGCAAATGCATAAGGGATATTCCACATAATAAAGAGAATACCCAGGGCTTGAATGAAATACACACCGGTATCTACTGAAAGTTCAAAACTCCTCTGATACGTGTTGGGAAAGAGAATAAAGACCAGGGAACAATGAACATTCACAAAAAGAACAATCCCGACTGATATACGGGAAAAAATGACAGAAAAACGGTTACTTGCCTGAGGAAAAAGTTTACACACGAGAAAAGAAACGGGATTCAATCTCTGAGGCAGTTTCAGACCGATTGACTTTAAGGTATTTACTTAGGGAGGGGCAGGTTTCTTGAAACTGGTCAGCCATCTGATGCGCTATTCGGCGCATTGAGAAGTGCGCATTTGGCGCAGATCGGAGAGCTATAAAATGGAAAAAACTCCGCAAATTTGTCTGAAGAAAAACAAGACGGTTGAAAGCATTCGGAAGAACATAAGAGGCAGCATCGGGAGAGATTGTACATAAGGAATCGAAAGCTGCGCTGATATCTTCCATCGCTGAAATGTATCTCTCCAGAAGTCCAGCTTTTTCTATCTGTCGGGGGATACTATAACCATACTTTGTGGAAAACGGGGCGGGGGTTTGGGTCATCATCCGGTGGCGCTTTAACTCAAGGTAAGCACCTTCATCAAGTATGATCTCAAACGAAAGATTCCCATACTCTAGTTCACGAATAGGAATGTCATGATCATTCAGGTTACCTAAAACGTATTTTAAATACTCAACTGTCTCCTTTTCATCCAGGCTTTGAATTAGGCATTTGGCTTGCGCATAGGAAAATTTTGAATATCGCATTAAGGTTGATACAAGGATTTTTTCTTCAATATCCGGATCGAAATCAACCAGGCGAGCACCTTTCTTCGCTTCTGGTTGATTAGATCTATCATCAGATAACGTAAGTTTATTAAAGAACTCGCGGGTCTCAGATAGAGAGGGTTGTTCGTTGGCGTATTTTAGCAAAGTAGGCAGAGTTTGCTGAGATATTTGTTTTATCTCATGTCCAAGGTCGCGAACTTCGTGAAGGGGATGTGATAGCATCTTTGTGATGGCATGTTCCAACGCACGGGCGTTGATTGTCATACCAACATTCGCGAAAGCCGAAACTGGGAGAAGGAAGCGGCAAACATCTCCAGCTGCGGTAAGGATTATACGTTCCTTGCGGGCAGATGTTTCTCCTGGTACATCAACGTATTCTTGTGTTATTGAGGCAATTACAGCAGGCAAGAATTCTTCATAAAGGTCAAAGAGCATCCTGCAGCTTTCACAATATAGTTTTTCATAAGAAGTGTTTTCAAACTCAAAAGGAATATGAAAATCCTCGGGGTCCCATTTCTGGTAACGAGTCGACTTTTCTGTATATGATGCCAGTCGGTTGGATTCGAGACATTCAACAGCCAATCTGGAAACATTTTCGACGGCAATATGTAATACTGCGTGCTCAGCAACAGAAGAATGGCCGTAACCAACTACCCATTTTTCATTAAATTGCGCACTTGATTCGCCGGTTAATTCTGATGCAATTTTTTTAAAAGATTCGGGAGACCTAGATGTTTTGGCAAAAGCTACAGCAATCGTTTCAGGAGAATGGATTTGTGGGTCCAGCAGATAAACATCTCTTGAACGAGGCATGGTTCATAAATTCCTGGCGGTTATGATATCGCGGTGTATCTGGGTGATTAAATCTTCAAAAGATGAATACTTAATTTCTCCGCGCAACCGATGGGTGAATTGTACCTGAACTTCCTCGCCATAAATATCACTCGAAAAATCCAATAAATGGATTTCTGTGAAAAGATGATGTGTATTATCGGTGAAAGTTGGCCTGTAGCCAAGGTTTCCAACAGAAAGAAAGGTTCTTCCATTCACAGTGGTAAGACATCGATATACTCCGGGAGACGGTAGTAATTGCTGTGACCAGACATCCAGGTTTGCGGTTGGAAAACCGATTTTGTGTCCCCTACCATCCCCTCTGATTACCTTTCCCTGGACGCAGAAAAAACGACCCAACCCTTTGGAGGCGGCTTGAACATCGCCGGTCTCAAGTTGGAGGCGGATAAGGCTGGAAGAAACAACCTCTTCGTTAGATAAAACAGGTTCTAGACAATTGACAGAAAAACCAGATGAGCGGCCAAGATTTGCAAGTACATCGACTGTTCCGCCTCTATTTTTTCCAAGAACAAAACCGCATCCGACAACCAGAGTGTGTAAACCGAGGTGTTTGACTAAAAGTGATGTGAAATTTTCCGCTGTTATTTGTGAGACAGCATGAGTAAAAGGAAGGGTGATTAAGATATCCACACCCATGTTTGAAAGAAATTGCGCTTTTTGGGCTGGGGAAGAAATATAGTAAGGAGTTGTTATTCTCTTAAGAACAACAACGGGGTGTGGATGAAACGTCAAAACAACAGCGGGGCAATTGTTTTTATGTGCAGTAGTAACAAGAGTGGAAATCAAAGACTGATGTCCAATATGGACACCATCAAAAGACCCAATAGTAAGGCAGGCCTTATCTAGATTAAGTTCCTCGATGGAGCTGGCCTGGATCATGATCAATTATGAAAAGAATACTTTTTTGGGCTGCCACTCGCCTGTAGTCGTGTCAAATTCCATAAGAGCAACCAGTTCACCCTGTTCATTTATTCCACGAGCCCAGGTAGAAGAGAGAGCGGGTGATTGTACCCTTATCCCATGTCTTACGGATTCGACCTGTTCGTTGTTCAATTCAAGTGCGGGCCAGTCAGAAAGTGCTTCAGCTGCAGGAATCAGATACTGGTACCAGTTTCCCGATTCGAATGATTCACGTAGTTTCCGGAGGGGAACAGCATCGCGTAAAGTAAAGCGCCCACTTTTTGTTCGACGCAATCCAACTAAATGAGCACCGCACCCAAGTTTTGTTCCTAGGTCGTGAGCGAGGGAACGAACGTACGTACCAGAGGAACAATACACATCAACAACAGCTTCCGGAGGCGCCCATTCCAATAGATCAAGGTTATATACATGAATCGTACGAGGAGCCAGATCAAAGTTTTCCCCATCGCGGGCCATGTCATAAGCTTTTTTCCCTTTAACTTTAATGGCCGAATACGGTGGGGGAACCTGCTCAATCTCTCCAATAAATGATTTGAGTTCGTTCTCAAATTGTTCTTCTGTTATGTTGACAGGAGAAGAACCGCCAGTGATCTGTCCCTCTGCATCGTAGGTATCTGTAGATTGACCAAGGCGGACCACTGCCTGGTATCTTTTGTCAGACGCAGATACATATTCACTCAAGCGGACTGCAGGGCCAAGAAGTACAACCAATACGCCAGAGGCCCGTGGATCCAATGTACCGGTATGTCCGGCACGACGAATATTTGTTCCTTTGCGGATTATCTGAACTACATCATGAGATGTAAGGCCGACAGGTTTGTCTACAACCAACACTCCAGAAACCGCGTTGTTTACATTGAAGGATTCCTCATACATAGTTACTTGAGTTCTCCTTTGGGATTTATATATTTCCTCACCTTTTCATTCCTACTATTATTATCATTATTTTTTAAAAATTGGATAGTCGCTGGTATAACCTTGTTTTGTACTTCTTCCAAGGAACCAGAAAATTCGGCACCTGATGCTGCCGGATGTCCTCCACCACCAAATTCCAGTGCGAGTTGGGAAATATCAACTCCAGGGACAGCACGCCAGCTTACTTTTACTTTATTATGACTCTGTTCCACAAACATGATGGCAACAGAAGGTCCTTCTATTGAACTCAACATATTAATCAAATCTGCGTCGTCATTACCAGTATAAGATACAGACTTACGGTCTTGCAGGGTAAGACTGGTGAAGATAATACCATCTTTTTTCGACAATTTTTCCAGGCCTATTCCCCAGTATTTTGCTGCCTGAAACGATCTTCCAACTAATGTTTTTGTGTAAATCTCGGGCAAATTGACACCATAATCCATGAGATCGGCGGCTAATCGCAATGTGGATGAAGATGTATTGCTAGTTCGAAAGCCAATCGAATCTCCCAGAATACCCATCAGTAAAGATGTTGCTACGTTTTTTTCCATTGCCAAACCCCAATCAGCCATATGATTGGCAATGACCGCCGAAGTGGCTACCGTTTCGGGTTCAACAAGGTTGATTTTGCCGAAGTTTAAATTCGATAGGTGGTGGTCAATATTTATATCAACCATAGTATTTTCTGGAAGAGCATTACCGAGACGTTTGGTATCCGAACAATCAAGAGACACAAAAAGGTCAAAAGGGGCTTCGATCTTCTTCGTTACTTTAGAAGAACCTTCCAAAAATCGCATACTTACCGCAACGGAATCGGAAAGAACCATTTGCACCTGTTTCCCCGCATTTTCAAGGGCAGTGCCAAGGCCAATTAATGATCCTACGGCATCATGGTCCGGTCGTATGTGCGATGTGAGCACAATACTGTTGGATCTGGCAATGGATTCGCGAATCTGAAGGTCTATCTGACTGCTAGTCATCTTTTGGGGTAGTCTTCTTTTCATCACGGATGGATGCAAGCAATGTTTCTATATGGTCAGCACGTTCAGGCGTTGGATCCCAATGATATCTCAATCGTGGGAAGACACGTAGTTCAATACGATCAGAAAGTGATTTACGAATAAAACCGGAAGCGTGCTCCAGTCCATTGATCACTTCTTTTGATCTACTTGATCCTTCGATGGCTGATACGAAAATATCAGCATAGGCTAGTTCGCGATCCACTTTTACATCAGTGATGGAAATTCCATCAAGTCGTGGATCAGCTATTTCTTTAATAACCATTTCAGATAACTCCTGACGGATGCGATCAGCAATCCGTTGGAGACGCATGCTTGAAGGCATAGTAAACGCTCTTTCTGTAAATACCTGATTAGCCGGATTTTTCCAGTGTAAAGCATTCCAGGATATCACCTTTGGAAAAGCTCTCGAAGTTTTTTAATGATATACCACAGTCAAATCCTTGACGGACTTCTTTTACATCATCCTTCTCATGTTTCAGGGAAGAGATTTCTCCCTCAAAAACTTTCTCACCGTTGCGGATAACACGGATTTTCCCATTTCTACGAATCTCATTAGAAATTACACGGCATCCGGCAATATTCCCCAGTTTTGAGATCTTGAAGACAGTTATGACTTCTGCTTTTCCAATCTGAATCTCTTTGAATTCAGGTTCAAGCATCCCTTTTAGTGCTTTTTCAATGTCTTCGGTTAATCTGTAAATAATTTGATACAGACGGATTGAAACGCCCTCCATTTCAGCCAGCCGTTTTGCTGCATTATCAGCTTGAACATTGAAACCTAAGATAATTGCTTTGGAGGCAACAGCAAGGTTAACATCATTTTCGCCAATATCTCCGGTTTCTGAATAGAGTACATTGATGTTGACATCACCTTTTTCTATTTCACCCAGTGCAATATTTATTGGTTCCAGTGAACCCTGAACGTCAGCTTTTACGATCAACCGAAGTTCTTTTGTTTCACCAGCCTGAATACGGTTAAAAAGAGATTCGAGAGATGCTTTTGGCGCATTTGAAGATTTTTCCAATTGTAGCGCTTTTCTTTCTTCAACAATCGCGCGAGCTTCTTTTTCACTCGAAAACACCTGGAATAATTCACCTGCTTCCGGAACATCCGATAATCCCATCACCTGAACAGGGGTTGAGGGGCTTGCTTTGCGGATCTTTTTTCCGCGAAAATCAAACATAGCACGAATCTTGCCAAGGGCTTTTCCCGCAAGAACTACATCGCCAACCTCAAGGCTGCCATTTTGGACCAGAAGAGTGGACATTACTCCTTTTCCATGATCGAGTTCGGCCTCAATAATCGTACCAATTACTTTATTGCTGGCAGGATTGGCTTTAATATCCATGGATTCAGAAACAAGGAGAATTGCCTCTAACAAATCGTCGATTCCTGTTTTCTGCTTGGCAGAAACGGGAACAACCATTGTGTCGCCATCCCACTCATCCGGCACAAGGCCTGCATCAGCAAGTTGTTTCTTCACGAAATCAGGATTCGCGTCCTGACGGTCAATTTTGTTGAGGGCAACAATAATAGGAACACGGGCGGCTTTCGCGTGGGCAATTGCTTCACGTGTTTGAGGCATAATGCCATCATTGGCTGCCACTACCAGAATTACAATGTCGGCACCCTGGGCTCCCCGGGCACGCATGGCTGTGAATGCAGCATGCCCAGGTGTATCAAGAAATGTGATCAGCTTACCTTTATGTTCAACTTGATACGCACCAATATGTTGCGTTATGCCACCTGCTTCGCCGGCAGCAACCTCGCTGTGGCGGATGCAATCGAGTAACGTGGTTTTTCCATGATCCACGTGTCCCAAAATGGTTACTACCGGTGGGCGAGAGACAAGTTTCGTGGGATCTTCGTTGGAAATGATCTGTCGCCAGACAGGAATTTCCCCCGATTCAACTTCTTTAATTTCTTCTTCTACCTCAAGAGTCGCTTCAAAACCAAGTTCAGAAGCAACAATAGCAGCCGTGTCAAAATCAACCATCTGGTTGATATTTGCCATAACACCATTGGCCATCAATATTTTAATAACCTGTATAGGGCTGGTTTTTGTGGCTGTGGCCAGATCTCTTACTGTAACATTACCAGCCAATTCAATTGTTTTATGCCCATTCTCGCTCATACTGCACCTCCAGTTTTTCGCGAGCCTGTTTTTCCTTCCCCCTTGGTTTGGAAATCAGGGCCCGAACTTTTTTAATAATATGACGCGAGAATTGGTGTCAGCGGGAAATTTAGTATCTATTCATCCGCTTTGTTTCCATTCAAAATAGGTTTCTCCGATTCATCTGGCAGTTTAGCCATATAGGAACGAAGAAGTTCAATATCATTCTCGGTCAAATCGATTTTTAATGCATTGGCAAGTGAGCCTTTAAGCCCCTTTTCCCAGCATTCTCTGTATTCGTGCAGATATGCTCCTCGACCTGGAATTCTTCCTCCCGGGTCGACAACAATACCCTCATCAGTGCGAACCAGGCGGATCAATGCTCTTTTTTCCATTACCTGCCGGCAACCTACGCACGTACGCTGGGGAATATGCCTAATACGACTACCTGTTTTTTTTGCCACCTTTCCTTTTCTTTTTCTTTGTAACTAAGAAGTTTTATTCTTCCCAATCCCAACCACCGCCACGTTTATGCTTTTTGACGACAGTAGTCATGTCACGATCGGGATCATATGTGACTTCAACATGTTTTGGTTTCTTTTTCTTACCGGATTTCTTGGATACATCTTCAATATCTTCATCTTCAAAGACAGCCGGTTCGATATCTTTTAATGTGTCAGATTTCAAAGCAAAGAGCTCATCAAAACTGACTTCTTCTTCCGGTTCTTCTACAACAGTGGCAGCTACCTGGTCAAGAGGTGACTCGAGAGAAACCTCCTGGGTTGATGCGGTTTCCACTGTTGAGAGATCCTCTTCAGGAACACTTGCAATGATTACTTCTGCTGTTTCGATAGAAGGAGTTTCCAAACTGACCATGAGATTGTTAATTTCCTGCATGGCACGTGGACCAATCCCCTGAAGTTTAAGGATACTGTCAGGCGATGTGCGGAATGTATAGGCCAGATCGCGAACTGAAAGAATATTTGCTTCCTGCAATAGGTATGCTACATGTTCAGGTAAGCCGGAATCCAAAATATTGATTTCCAACTTCTCGGTTGGTATGTCTTGCAACACTTCAACCGCGACAGCCTCTTCAATCTGAATAACTGGCTGCATACGAGCAATGGCACGCCGTTCAACGCGATCAACAAATTTCGTCATCATGTCGTAATCTTCCGGAGGAAGGGGGCGTCCATCTGCCTTCTTGGACAGCATAGCCGCGATGACAGGAATGGTGTCCTGTTCTGATTCCGCAAGTGGAAGATACGTTTCGTCTGAAGAAAGTTTGTTCAGCGCGTCACTGGCTGCTTCCGGCAGGCTCTTGATGTCAATCCGCCAGCCTGTCAGTTTCGCTGCCAAACGGGCATTTTGTCCATCACGACCAATCGCCAGGCTTAACTGATCTTCTGGAACAACTACAGTAGCTGTTTTTCCGTTCTCAGATTGTTCATTGAGGTAAACACCACTAACCCGGGCAGGTGAGATAGCCTTGGCAATATAGACAGCCGGGTCGTTGTTCCATTCAATAACATCAATTTTCTCGTCATGTAATTCTCGGACGATCGCCTGAATACGAACACCGCGAATTCCAACACAAGCGCCAACAGGATCAATACCAGCTTGGGCTGCTGATACGGCAACTTTAGCCCGTTGACCGGGTTCACGTGCGATTGAACGAATTTCAACTACGCCATGGAAAATTTCGGGAACCTCATTTTCCAATAAACGACGAAGGAAATTTCTATGTGTGCGAGATAAGATGATCTGTGGTCCGCGTTGTGAATCTTTGACTTCGGAGATCAACGCCCGAACACGGTCATGAATACGAAAACGCTCGCCGCCTATCATTTCCTTGCGGGGCATTGTTCCTTCGGCTTTCATTTCCAAGCCAATGGTTAAGCCTTGCGCACCGACTGCTTGAACGACACCGGATACAATTTCACCCAGTTGTTTCTCGTAAAAACTTAATTGTGACTGACGTTCAGCATCACGGATTCTCTGCTGGATCACCTGTCTGGCTGTTTGTGCGGCAACCCGACCAAAATCATTGGGGGTTGATTCAACCATTACCATGCTACCCAATTCGGCCTCAGGGTTTACGATACGGGCATTCTCAAGAGTTACTTCAGTGCGGTCATCTTGAGTTTCGTCAACGACCTCTTTTTCAGCAAAAATGGTAACTTGACCGGTATCAGGGTCAATTTTTGCTTCAACCATCTGAGCGTTGGAAGCGTTGACCGCCCTTCGATAGGCTGAAACCATGGCTGACTCCAGCGCCTGAAGAATGATCTCTTTGGGTAATTGTTTTTCTTCTATTACTTCATTGAAAGCCAATGTGAATTCGTTTTTCATTTCCTAGCCAACTCCGAGTTAAACCCGTTACAAACAGAAAAGTGGGGGAAACCCACTTTTCAGTGACGACAAAATAGCTAACAGCGAACATATTTTAGCATAGGGAAAGAGCTTATGCAAGTAGATTCAGGTATACTTGCGCTACTTGGGCATTAAATTGGAATTAGAAACAAGGAAGAAAGAATAAATAGGTATGGATAAATCTTTTGAGGGCGCAAGAGTTCTTATCTCAGGGGGATCAAAGGGAATTGGGCTATCAACAGCGAAATTACTCGCAAAAAAGGGTGCCCATATTACGATTGTCGCGAGGAATTGGGATAGGATACAACAATCAATAAATGAGATAAAAGAGTCTCGCTTGACTGATGAACAAGTAATTTCAGGATTACCCGTAGATGTAACTGATGAAGAGAATCTGAACCGAGAGATTTCACACTGGATTGGGAAGAATGGATCACCAGATTTACTTATCAACGCCGCAGGTTTTGCTCATCCAGGGGAAATAACTGACTTATCTAATATGCTATTCCATAAAACGATGGATATCAATTATTTCGGTACTGTAAACCTTATAAAGGCAGTTTTGCCCTCAATGATCAAGGAAAGTAAAGGAACAATTGTAAATATTTCATCATCCAGTGGATTTCTTGGCATATTTGGATACACCGCATATAGCGGTTCTAAATATGCTGTAAGAGGATTCTCAGAAGCATTGAGAAATGAAATGAACCCCAGGGGTATTCATGTATGCATTGTTTATCCACCAGATACTGATACTGACCAATTAGCCTATGAGGCTAAATATAAACCACAGATTACGAAAGAATTGGCTGGGAATGCCGGGTTGATGTCACCGGAAAAAGTTGCCGAATGTATAGTCTCGGGAATAGCGAAGAAGAAAAAGGTAATTCTTCCGGGCGTACAAAATCAGATCATATACAGGTTGCAGCAACTATTTGGTGATTTCACCTATGTAATTCTTGATAAGCTTGCGATAAATTCTTGGAACAAAATTCACCGTAATTAGATTGAACACACCTCAAGAAAATCTTGGATTATGTTTCAATTTAAAAAATTCATATAGAAATCAACTAAAAAAGGGTTATAAAAGAATTTTCCATATAGATTTCACAACCGTTTCCCTGAGAAACAGTTTTCTGGTCGAGATAAGTTTGTGATTTGTTCACAAGTTGGTAAAATTGCCGACAGAATGCAGCTCTAATGGAATTTTGTAAAATATCGATTTTCGAAGGTTCGTTCATAAAGAATGAACGTGAAAATAAGTTGAAATTCCTCAAGGGAGAATACATGGTCATAATGATTGATCTTAAAGTTGAATTTGCGTATATGAAAAATCTTATGAAGATATATAAGAGTGTCGAACAGTTTTTTGGAAATAATAATCATGTATCTTCAAAAAAGATTGAAAGGATATTAGAGATTTAAACAATGGATAAATCATGGAAAGTAACAATGGGCTGGGTTAAAGAAAATTTTCCAAATATTCTGGTTGGTGTAATACTGGTCGCAGGTATATGGTTCCGGTTAGTTTTTTATGACGACATGAGGTTGTCCATTGCTACTAACGATACCTCCTCTTATTACAGTCAAGCGAACATTTCGATTTTTACCCGCGAAGCATTCACATCACGAAGGTTGCCCAGCTATCCAGCATTCTTTAATTTATTCGAACCAGCTGATGGATATGAAGAGCCATTAGCTACAAGTTATCCTGCCGCTCCGGGTGTGGGTACCAGACATAAAGCCTATGATGAAAACTACAGTAAAGTAGTTGTTGCGCAGGCCATTATTGCCATGCTGGCCTGGACTATTTTTGTCATCGGATTATGCAGGCGGTTATCGAATCATTCTTTACGCCCAATAGCTGCACTAATCATTGTTTTATTCGCATTTTCCCCGTCCATGGCCGAATGGGATTCTATACTAATGTCAGAATCGCTTAGTTTTTCGCTATTTGCAGTTTTGTCAATATTGACATTGGAATTAGCGTTTCGAGTAGTTAAAGAAAAGCAAGCGATTGGCACAGTTACGAAAGCACTATTCTTTTTGTGGGCATTGGTTGTTCCTACATGGGCATTTATGAGAGATTCAAATGCAAATTCTCTTCTAATAATTCTTGTTTTCCTGGCTTTCTTTCTCATTGTCCCGGTTATTCGGAAACAGGTCCCCTGGAAGTGGGTGGCTGGCCTGACGATATGGATTGGGTTTCTGGCATGGTGGTATCTTTCAAATACATTTGAAGCAAATAGGTGGGTTTACGGTTGGACAGACATTTTCTATGATTGGATAAGAGGTTACCCGGCCAGATTTAAATTTTTTACAGATCATGGAATGCCAGAGGATTGGACTAAGGAATGGGTACGAGAATCTGGATCGAAAACATACCTGCTTTTCCTGGTTAATCACCCTGGATTTATGATCACAGAATTCTTTGGCAGATTATCGGATGCATTTTCTGAGAATGTGCAACCTTTTTATTTCGTTTATCAAACCCTCGAACGGAAAATGATGTTTGCTATAGGTGATATTTTTCATCCATTATCCAGTGTGGCATTTGGTTTGCCCATAATGACTGGATTGCTGATACTTATTTCAGCATTGAAAAAATTCACCACAGAAAACAAACCATGGTTTTGGTTCATTATGTGGATAGTGGCAATGATATATGGACTTTATACCGCTACATTCTTTGCTGACAGTGCAGGGTTAATTCGTCACACGCTTGGTTCTGTAGCATTTATGCGTCTTTTTGTATGGTTATTTCCTGTTATTTTGGCGGAAATTGTAACGCACAATAACCAAGAAAAAACAGCTCCAGAATAAAATCTGGAGCTGTTTTTCGAAAGCTAGAATTATATATCGAGGTTCATAACATCTTTTGCGTGGGTCGTTATGAACTTGTTACGCGGAGGTACTGCTTCGCCCATTAGCATGTCAAACGTGCGGTCAGCCGCAGCACCATCTTCGATGGAGACTTTCAATAGTGTGCGCTTTTCGGGGTCCATTGTTGTTTCCCAAAGTTGAGGGGGATTCATCTCACCGAGACCTTTATAACGCTGAATGGAAACTTTATCAGTATTGACGCTGAATTCTTTAATGACCTTGTCTTTTTCTTGTTCCGTGTAGGCGTACCGGACTTTGTCTTTGTAGGCAAGCCGGTATAGTGGCGGCTGCGCAATGAATAGATGCTCTTCCTCAATCAATCTTTGCATATAACGGAAGAAAAATGTTAGCAGCAAGGTTCGAATATGGCTACCATCAACATCCGCATCAGACATCAGAATGATTTTTCCATATCTTAGGTTGGTTGTATCGAAGTTGTCGCCAATTCCTGTGCCAAGAGCCGAAATTATTGCCTTAACCTCATTATTG
This sequence comes from uncultured Leptolinea sp., assembly GCA_964446955.1. Lineage (GTDB taxonomy): Bacteria > Chloroflexota > Anaerolineae > Anaerolineales > Anaerolineaceae > Leptolinea. The sequence continues at coordinate 620,837 of CAYUQJ010000001.1, read as the reverse complement.
GATAGGATTTTATCGAGTCTTGCGCGTTCTGTATTTAAAATTTTTCCTCTGAGAGGTAATATTGCTTGAAAGTGGCGGTCTCGTCCCTGTTTGGCGGAACCACCGGCAGAATCACCCTCTACAATATAAAGCTCAGTCTTGGTGATATCTCTATCAGAACAGTCCGCTAATTTGCCAGGGAGAGTAAGACTTTCAAGAGCTGATTTACGAATAACAAGATCACGGGCTTTTCTTGCCGCATCTCGTGCGCGGGCTGAAGTAAGGCATTTTTGGACGATGGCTTTTGCCGCCGATGGATTCTCGTCAAGAAAGGTTGAGAAAGTCTCAACGGTTGCCTGTTGAACAAAAGTCTGAACTTCTGGATTCATCAATTTGACTTTTGTCTGGCTTTCAAATTGAGGATCGGGGTGCTTGATGCTGACAATGGCTGTCATACCTTCCCGTGTATCATCCCCGGTAAAATTGACATCAGCTTCTTTTAGCAGCCCTGACTTTCGGGCATAATCATTGATCACACGAGTTGTTGCGGTCCGCAACCCTGTAAGGTGGGTACCACCATCAATTGTGTTAATTGTGTTGGCAAAGGAATAGACCGATTCAGAATAGGCATCGGTGTATTGAATGGCAACCTCAACACCTATGTTCTCAATTTCCTTTTCTGCATAAACAGTAGGATGAAGTCCTTCTCTATTACGATTTAAATATCGAACGAAAGATGTAATTCCGCCTTCAAAGTAAAACGTCATTTCACGAAATGAGCGTTCGTCCAAAAGATGAATGCGGACACCTCGGGTGACGAAAGCCATTTCACGAAAACGCTGGGTGAGGGTTGAAAAACTGAAATCAAGTCCTTCACCTTTAAAAATCTGGCGATCGAACATAAAGGTTGTAGTTGTTCCTGTATCACCTGGTTCGCAAGTGCCGATCTGTTTTACCGGTTCTTCAGGTATACCGCGGTGATATTTTTGGGAATAAACCTTTCCATCACGATGGACTTCTACAGAACAGTATTCTGATAAAGCATTTACCGCGGAAACACCAACACCGTGCAGACCGCCAGAGACTTTATAACTACCAGACCCGAACTTTCCACCGGCATGTAAAACAGTCATAACAACTTCTAATGCTGACTTATTTTTTTGTGGATGAATATCGACTGGAATACCACGGCCATTGTCGATAACTGTAACAGAACTGTCACCGTGAATAATTATCTCGATACTTGTACATGAACCAGCCAAAGCTTCATCGATCGAGTTATCGACAACTTCATAAACAAGGTGATGGAGTGCTTTAAGATCTGTTCCACCAACATACATGCCAGGCCGTCGGCGGACAGCTTCAAGTCCTTCAAGAACCTGAATATCTTTTGCTCCATACGAATTCACATCGTGTGTGTCCATGATGTACCCTCACATATTTCAAGAATCATAGAAAATACCTACGCGACTGAAGTGCGAAGGCGGCTTTTCATCCAAATTAGACCTTTGCGGTAATAAACAAAACTTGCCGCAATTAATCCCGTGCTGATAAATGAATGTCCAAATATTCCTGCAACTGAAAGCCAAGATGAATCTGGCGCTGTTTCCCAGAGTAAATTCAATCCCTGATAAAGAAGAATTGCCAGAAGCACAAACATACCGGTGCCGGGAAGATAGTTTCGAACAAGTCTGACACTTGTGTTGATAGATTCATACAATGATTGGCGTTCCACGTAGACACCGTGAACTGAGAAAAATAAGGGCATTACAAACCAAATCAAAATGATCCCAATAAAGATGAATGCGATCTGGCCTAAGGCAGGCGATATGAAAGAGAGGAAAAGAATAAGAATAAGCGTTGGAAAAAGAAATAAAAATAGCAAAATAAAGAACAAAAGGGTAAAAATGAGTAATTGAATAGCGCTATACATAGATGTTGAAATTGAAAGGCGTGAAGGTTGCTCGTCCGTTGCGAGCGAGAGAGATTCAAAAAAGAGACTACCCAGATAAATTCCTAACAGCGTAAACAGAACCCACAAAATTCCAACTTGAAATGCGTTTCTTATTTCGATAATTGGTGCTTGTCCCCAGGGAGTATCAATAGGTACTAAATTTGACATCAAACTTGGCACTCCGACTGGATATACTCTGATCAAACTAATTAGATTGAAGTGCTGGAGGAAGAAATCCCAGATTTCCTCACTCCATTTGCTCATTTGAACCAGCTCAGGAGATGTCATTTCGGGAACATCTGAAAGAACTTGAAAGATAAAAGGACGAACAAGTTCTTTTATTCTCAAATGTGGACCCAGCCATAGGAAAAGATCTAGAATAAGTGGAAGAAGGATCAAATATATATTGTTTGCGACTATATTGAAGCCTTCTGAGATCGAAGCTATGAGACCGGGTGGTTGATTGGGTTTGATCTCTTTATTGGTTTCCATAACCTATCAATTTTACCACTCTTAATACGAAAAACAGCCCGAGATAGAACAAATGTATAGTAAAAATAAAAAATGTATATTTATATCAGGATGATAAAATTGTCAGATGGAGAATAAATTTAGGGAAATCGATACGGGAAAATTAAGCATCATCATGGCGGCAATTATGCTTGCGTATTCGGTTACTCCATTTGTCATCATCCCAAACAGGGAATTGAATCTGCAATTGCCGGGTTTTTTATTCCTTTTGCGTATAGATTACACGGGACTGGTTTCAATATTATCAGCTGGATTGGGTGCTACAGGTATGTCATGGTTATTAATCTCATCAAGAAAAGAGGGATTAAGGAGGGAAGATATTCAATATCTTCTATTGCCCTCTTTGACTGCCTGGGCCATTGGAGTACCTCTCAGCGCAATACAAGTTAGTCTGCAATGGTGGGGTGTGTTTATTTTTGGCGGGGTAATGCTGGCTTTTGTTTTTATATCGGAATATATCATTATTGATTTAGAAGATCCCCGTTCACCGTTAGCAATAATTGGTCTCTCTGCTGTTGGGTATGTTGTTTACCTAATTCTTTCTGTCGCTATGCGGGGTGCCGGACTGCGCCTTTATCTAACATTGCCGGTTTTCTTTGTTACAGCAGGGCTGGTGAGTTGGAGGATTCTTATCTTGAGATTGGTAGGAAAAAACATATTACACTGGTCTCTGGCGACTGCGTTAATTACAACACAGGCAGCCATTGGATTGCATTATCTGCCCGTTCTTCCTATTCAATTTGGAATAATTCTCACAGGTCTTTGTTACTCGGTAATCTCATTCGCACTCATTTACGAAAAGTCTCTTGATGTCAAGCAAAGTTGGTTGGAGCCTGTCATTATTCTTATTTTCTTTATCGGAATCGCATTAATCCTTTCTTCATAGAAAAAGGTTATTATTAATGTGAAAAGTATTTTTATGGTGTAATACATTACAGAGAACATATTTTGATGTCAGAAACCAACGCGGAAAAATCGTGTTAAATTTTTAAATAAAATAAAAAAGGAACTATTCATGGAAGCAGTTATCCTCCTGTTATGCATAGCTTTATCTTATTTGCTGGGCGCTATTCCATTTGGCTTGATCATCGTAAAAATTGGCACAGGAAAAGATGTCCGCCAGGTGGGTTCTGGGCGAACAGGCGGAACGAATGCAATGCGGGCCGGGGGATTGATTGCAGGAATACTGACAGCAATTTTTGATGTATTAAAAGGTGTTGCAGCAGTATTCCTGGCAAAGTTTGTTTTTCCAGATAATATTTGGCTGCATGTAATATGCGGTCTTGCAGCCATCATTGGCCACAATTATTCGATATTCCTTATGAAGAAGGACGAAAACGGAAAGATCGTATTATCTGGTGGTGCGGGTGGAGCTACTTGTCTTGGGGGCGCAATCGGTATCTGGTGGCCAATCTGGTCAATCATTCTTCCATTGGCCTTATTGGTTTATATTTTTATTGGATTCGCGTCTGTAACTACAATGAGTATTGCATTAATTGCAACAGGAGTGTTTATTTACAGAGCAGCGATGGGATATGCTTCCTGGATATATGTATTTTTTGGCATATTTGCCGAATTATTAGTTGTCTGGGCATTGCGTCCAAACATAAAAAGACTAATGGAAGGCAAAGAACGATCGGTGGGTATCCGATCTTATATTCAAAGAAAACGGGCTGGGAAAAAACCGGAATTCTACAATGGTGAGGATATGGAATAATCAGATCAAATCATCAGTAGATCGTTTTTCCTCAGATTCTTCCGCGGACATTGCAGAAGATCCTTCACGAAGGTATTTAAGGTAAAGAGATTTTAAATTTCTTCTATGGAGATCTTCGCCCAATCCACCCAGGTAAACTCGGGATTTTCCACAACTCTCAATATCGACAAGACTTAAGACTTCTTCCGGGTTTTTCTTTTTTATCGCGGATTTGACTGCTTTACGAATATTTACAAGGTAGGCAATATTCTCTTTTACAGAGGTTTCAATTTCGCCACGTAAGACAATGTCACCGTGCCCCTGCACAATGTTCTCTAGTCCCATTTTGCCAATTTGCTTCATTACTTCCGTCATAACATCAATGTCGCCATCAACAATATATGGAAGTGGCATAAAAGCATCACCGGCAAATAACACACGGTCTTCTTCAATTAATACGGAAATCCCATCCACACTGTGACCTGGAGTGGGCATTAGAATCAAATTCTTCTTACCAACACGCAAAGCCATTGTTCCCTGGGAAAAAGTCAATTGAGGCAAAACAATCTTTGATTTACTGAACGCCGGGTTGTTTAGTTTTGCTGTTTCAAGGGCCGGGATAGCTTTTTCAACCATAGCCTTGCGGCAAAGCGAATGAGATAAAACTGTGGCACCCGGGAAGAAACAATTTCCCCAGGTATGGTCAGCGTGGTAATGGGTATTGATCACATACCTAACTGGCATTCCAAGGTTCTCTTCAATATATTGACGCATTTGAAGAGTTTCTTCCGGTAATGCAAGTGTATCGATAACAACAGCCCACTGCGTTCCTGTTACTGCTCCGGCAGTTACCTGGGCGTATACCTCACTTTGAAACCAGTAAACATTTTCTGAAACGCGTTCGTGTTGCATTGATTCCTACCCGTTTTGTATAATAAGTTTGAAACATCTCGTTTTCCGGGATATTCAAAATGGAAGAATAGCATAAAACAAATTAAAAGTCAAAAAAGAGGTGGTTTCCAAAAAACCACCTCTTTTTTCTTATAGCACTTTGCTCAGGAATAATCGGGTTCGCTCTTCTTTCGGATTGGTGAAGAGAATTTCTGGAGTTGCCTCTTCGATAATTTGTCCTTCGTCCATTAATATGGCACGATGGGCTGCTGCACGGGCAAACCCCATTTCGTGGGAAACCACAACCATTGTCATACCTTCTTTGGCAAGGTTAAGCATTACATCAAGAACTTCCTGGATCATCTCAGGATCGAGGGCACTGGTTGGCTCGTCAAAAAGCATGATCTTCGGATTCATTGCCAATGCGCGAGCAATTGCAACTCGTTGCTGTTGACCACCGGAAAGTTGTCCGGGACGGGCATGTGCTTTATCAGGGATACCTACCTTGTCAAGTAGATCATAAGCAACTTTTTCAGAACCAGCTTTATCCCGTTTGCGTACTACTCTCTGAGCGAGCATGATGTTGTCAAGAACAGAGAGGTGGGGAAAAAGATTGAATTGTTGAAAAACCATGCCAACTTCGGTACGGACAGCGTTGATATTCTCGGCTGAATTCAGGGGAATTCCATCAACAACAATCAAACCTTCATCATACTTTTCCAGACGATTGATGCACCGGAGAAGTGTCGATTTTCCGGACCCGGATGGTCCGATGATCATAACAACCTCACCTTTCATTACATCAAGGTTTACGTTACGGAGCGCTTCCAAGGTCCCAAATTTCTTTGTAATATTTTCAATATGAATAATGGGTTCCATGGCTACCTCTCAAGGCGGGTTTTGTGTTCAATAAAGGTAACAACCCGGGCAGAGAATAATGTCATAGTCAGGTAGAGTAAGGCAACCATTGTCCATGTTTCAATTGGATTGAAGTGCGTTGACATAAATTCTCTTCCTCGCCTTGTTATGTCATTTAGTGCTACAACACTAATCAGAGAGGAATCTTTTAGTAGAGAAATAAATTCATTTCCTACTGGAGGAAGAATAACCCGTACTGCTTGTGGGAGAATAACAAAGCGTAATGCTTGGACATGAGACATTCCGAGACTACGAGCTGCTTCCATCTGTCCTTTTGGAATACTCTGGATTCCGGCACGATAAATTTCCGCCATATATGCAGAGTAACAAAAAGACAATCCTAGAATGGCCATCCCTAGAGGATTGGCTAGATAGTTTTTGAAAGGCTCGAAATCTAGTGTGGCGCCTAAATTCTTAATAATTGGAGGAAATGCAAAATACCAAAAATAAAGTTGAACAAGGATTGGTACACCACGAATAATTTCAACATAAACCGTAGTTACACCGTGTATAAGTTTGTTCTTAGACATCCTGCCAAGGCCAATAAATAAACCGACAACCAAAATAAGAAAAAATGAGGAGACTGTCGAAACAATTGTATTGGCTAGCCCATCACTTATATATAATAAGATTGATCCATATTCACCACTGTCAATTCTTGCCAGGAAAAAAATTAGACCTATCACAAAAAATACTAGAAGCCACCAGGGATCTATCTTTTTGTAAATACTTTCGTCCGTATTTTGTGAAGTGCTTCTTATAGGCGATACTGGCACCATACCATCAGTTTGCATTTCCATGGGATTACCAGTCTGATAACAGGATTGAAGTGGGATTCTTTTGTTGCATGATCGTATCTCTCCTCAATAATTCATTTTTTGTTTTGGGAGTTATTTAGATATGGAGTATAACATCTAAACAGCTTATTTTTTTTAATCTTTACTTGAAATCTACTAATCAAAAGCTGTATATCTTCTTGAGGTGAAAAACCTTGCATGCTAGAATTCATACATGCAAAATAATAATCCACAGTTTAAAGTTGCACTATTGAAAAAAGATTTTGCGATATCCTGCATTGGAGCAATTGCCTTTTTTCTTCTTGGTACTGGAATAGCTCATTATCTTGGAAATCAAATAAAAACCGATAATTTCTTTTGTGGATTGTTTTTGAGTCTATTCTTTCTAATGAGCGGTTATTTTCTAAGAGATTATTTTGATCTGGTAGATATAAATATTAAGAAGAAAGAGAATTTTAGTAATAAACAGTTTGAACTGCATAAGACCGCTTACTTACTTATCGGTCTGGCAGGATTGACAGCTGGAAGCATCATTTCGTACACACTATTATTGAGTAAGGAAATTAATCTCTCAGGTTTGCCTTTTTGGGTAGTTCTAGTACTCTTTGTTTTCTTTTTTGGCACACCGCCGTTTCGACTTGCCGCGCGTGGGTATGGTGAATATCTGATAAGTGTAATTATTGCCACAATTATCCCGGCATTTGCATTTCTTCTACAGGTTGAAAAACTTCATCCACTGATACCCTTGATAACATTCCCGATGACTTTTTTTTATCTGGCCATGTTGATATCAACTGGCCTTAAGAATTATTTTGGAGACATGCTTGCTGGTAGACGGTCAATGATTACCGTGCTGGATTGGAAAACAAGCATGGATTTACACGATTGGCTGGTTCTTGGTGGCTTAACGCTGCTTTCCATAAACTCACTTATGGGCCTTCCATGGAATATGGTGTGGCCGCTGTTGTTGACTTTTCCTGTAATCGGCTTCACGATTTATGAACTAAGCCGGATAAAAAATGGAATGAAACCGCGTTGGTTGTTGCTTGATCTATCGAGCTATTCTGGAGTCATTATTATGCTGTATATGATTCTATTCACGGTCTGGTTTCGATAGACTAAGACGTTAGGAGGCAAAAATGGTTTTGAACGTATCCCAAAAAGCACCAGAATTTTCATTACAAGATGAAAACGGAACTATAAAAAACCTGAATGACTATTTGGGTAAAAACATTCTTCTTTATTTTTATCCTAAAGATGACACGCCTGGCTGTACAACAGAGGCGTGTAGTTTTCGGGATGATTACAGCGAATACGAAAAGGCTGGAATTGTGATTCTTGGGGTAAGCCCTGATTCCCCGGCGAAACACCAAAAGTTTAAGGAAAAACACAATCTGCCATTTACCTTACTGGCAGATGAGGATCATGCTGTTTGTGAATTGTACGGCGTCTGGGGAAGAAAGAAATTTATGGGAAGGGAATATGATGGGGTTTTCCGGACGACATTCTTGATAGATAAAGATGGAAAAATCAAAAAAGTGTATAAGAATGTCAAACCTGCAGAACACAGTGCAGAGGTGTTGAAAGATATATAAGAAAAAGACAAGGATGACTTTTTTCCAGTCATCCTTGTCTTATAAACTTTCTTAGTTTAATAACCGACGGGCAGCTTTGTTATGCCTTTCAATCAGTTTTCCTGTATCAACCGTTACCATTTGACCATTATCGACAATCTTTCGACCGTGGACAAAGTTGAAGTCTACATTCTGCGGAGAACAAAAAATGAGGGCCGAAACCGGGTCGTGTAAAGCTCCCGCGTAGGTCAATTTGTCAAGTTTGAATGCGATAAAATCCGCGCACTTTCCGGCTTCAAGTGAACCAATATCTGACCTACCAAGAACCGAAGCACCTCCGAGTGTTGCCATTTCGAGAGCCTGCCTGCCAGTCATCAGGGGTGGAACTTTGTCTGCAGATAATGAAAAACCCTGTAAACCGGACCTGACACGTGAAAGCATAAATGCCTGGCGTGCTTCTCCCAGAAGGTGGGAACCATCGTTACTGGCAGAACCATCCACTCCAAGACCAACTCGAATGCCATTGCTCAACAATTCACGTATGGGTGCAATTCCACTGGCCAGACGCATATTTGAAGATGGGCAGTGGGCGACACCACATCCTGTTTGCGTGTAGACATCAATTTCCTGCTGGTTCACATATATGGAATGAGCAAACCAGACATCATTTCCCACCCAATCAACAGACTGCATATAGCCTACCGGCCGATAGCCGAACTTCTTCTGACAAAATTGCTCTTCATCCTCTGTCTCAGCCAGGTGGGTGTGTAAATGAACACCATATTGGCGGGCCAGTTTTGCGCTTTCACGCATAAGATCTCCCGTGACACTAAAAGGAGAACAAGGCGCCAGTACGATTTGAAGCATGGAACCCGGTTGAGAATCATGATAGGTTTCGATTAGCCGCTGGCTGTCCCGTAAAATGTTTTCTTCGGTATCGACAACGCTGTCAGGTGGAAGTCCCCCTTTGCTTTCTCCTAAGCTCATTGAACCACGGGAGGCATGTAAACGCATACCAATTGTTTTCCCGGCGGCGATTTCATCGTCAAGTCTAGAGCCGTTGGGAAATAAATAAAGGTGATCTGATGACGTTGTGCATCCGGAAAGAGCCAGTTCGGTCATGGCGGTTTGGGTGGAGATGAAAATGTCTTCTGGAGTCATCTTTGCCCATATAGGGTAAAGAGTTTTCAACCAGTTAAATAAATTGGCATCCTGGGCTGCAGGAACTACGCGCGTTAGTGTTTGATAGAAATGATGATGCGTATTCACAAAACCGGGTAATACTATGTAGCCTGAAAAATCAATAATCTCGTCCGCGGTTTCTGGAAGATCTTTATTTTCTCCAACCGCTGTAATAAATCCATCTTTACAATACATGCCGCCTTTTTTTATCTCTCGGCGGGATGAATCCATAGTAACGAGAATATCCGCGTTTTTTATTAATAAAGTTGTCATGGTTTTTCTGTCTCTCTCAATCACTTGCCAGCTTCGATGCGGCAAGTGTGCTTTTGAGAAGCATGGCAATGGTCATTGGCCCTACGCCGCCAGGGACAGGTGTTATAGCACTCGCGACATTTACTGCTTCATTGAAATTTACATCACCCACAAGGCGATACCCACGCGGGCGAGTTGCATCATCAACATGATTGATTCCAACATCAATTACGACAGCGCCCGGCTTAATCCAATCACCGCGAACCATTTCAGGACGACCAACTGCGGCAATCAAAATATCAGCCTGACGGATTATTTCCGGTAGATCCTTTGAACGGGAATGGCAGATCGTTACCGTAGCATTTGCCCTGACGAGTAGAAGCGCTACCGGCATTCCAACAATATTGGAACGTCCCAGTACAACCGCGTTTTTTCCTTCTATAGTGTCAACATGTTTTTCAAGCATTAACATACAACCGGCAGGCGTACAGGGGACAAACAATGGGTCACGTCCTTTTTGGGCCAGACGACCAATGTTGATAGGGTGAAAACCATCAACATCTTTTTCGAGCCGGATGGAACTAAGAACGCGTTCTTCATCAAGTCCTTTGGGAAGAGGTAACTGTACGAGTATTCCATTCACAGCAGGGTCATCATTCAACTTCTTGACAAGGTCTTCAACTTCGGTCTGTGAGGCAGAAGCTGGAAGTTCGTGTCCGAAAGAACGAATGCCGGCTTCTGCACAAGCTTTTTGTTTCGAACGCACATAGTCATGTGAGGCTGGATCATCTCCAACGAGAACTGTGGCCAGTCCGGGTTCGGATTTCCCGGCTTTTAGGCGTTCTGCAACTTCTATGGCTACATCGGCCCTGATTTGTTTTGCTAATTCTGAACCATTGATAATCGTAGCAGGCATTAGTACCTCCAAAAAAGGTTATTTTATTCCTACTTCTTATAAAATTATACAATTCACAACAGTCTCTGGAAAATGAATTCGTCCCCTTTTGCATATGGTTAGCCAGGAGTAATGTCACAACTTCCAGTATAATTTGACTCTCGGAGGGAAAATATGAGTAAAATTTGCGTCGTAGGAACTGGTTATGTCGGCCTCGTTACTGGAACCTGTTTTGCCGATCTGGGCAATTCTGTTACTTGTTTGGATGTTGACGAGACAAGAATATCAAAATTAATTGCCGGTATCATGCCGATTTATGAACCAGGGCTACAACAATTAGTGGAACAGAATGTAAAAGCAGAGCGGTTGATTTTCACAACGGATTATGAAAAAGCTGTTTCAGATGCAGAAATCGCTTTCATCGCCGTTGGTACACCTTCCGGTGTTGATGGTGAAGCTGATTTACAATTTGTTCGACAGGCAGCCGAATCAATCGCTGATCTCGTTGAGAGCAAGATTATTGTTGTTAACAAATCAACTGTCCCTGTAGGCACTGGCGATTGGGTGGCGGAAGTAATACATAAGCGCCGAAATGGTAAACCTTTGGAATTGCATGTGGTATCAAATCCTGAATTTCTGAGAGAAGGATCTGCCATCAATGACTTTATGCAATCTGACAGGGTTGTATTGGGGTCTGAGAGTCGAGCTGCCGCTGAAAAGGTCGCAGAATTGTATGCACCTTTAAGATGCCCTGTATTGATTACAGATCTCCGAACGGCAGAGATGATTAAATATGCTTCAAATGCTTTCCTGGCCACTCGTATTTCTTTTATTAATGAAATAGCAAATATTTGCGAAGAATTAGGTGCCGATGTAAAAGTCGTGGCACAGGGCATGGGCCTCGACAAACGTATTGGCAGTGCTTTTCTGGATGCCGGCCTCGGATGGGGAGGCTCCTGTTTTCCGAAAGATGTCAAAGCACTTGCGCATATGGCTGTATTACATGGAACTCACCCGCAATTATTGCAGGCAGTTATGGAAATTAATCGTAACCAAAGACGTCGTTTAGTGTACAAATTGAGAAAAGCTCTTGGGAATCTGAATGATAAGACAATCGGTATTCTTGGCATCTCATTCAAACCAAATACCGATGATATCCGAGAAGCACCCGCTCTTGAAATTATTCACCTCTTGCAGAATGAAGGCGCAAAAATCCAGGCTTACGATCCGCAATCCATGGAAAATGCCGCGTTGGTGCTTAACAAAGTAAAATTGTGTGAAAATCCATATCAGGTGGCAGAAGGCGCGGATGCGTTGATCTTGATTACGGAATGGAACGAGTTCAAACAGTTAGATTTCGACAGGATCAAAAACCTGATGAAACAACCCATAATTATGGACGGACGAAATTTGTGGGATGAAAAATCTTTAATTAACATGGGTTTCCAATATTTTGGAGTCGGAAAAGGAAACAAAATATCTCCTTTTCAGGAGTAAAAAATAAAAGAGAAAGGCATGTTGGAAAACTCCAACATGCCTCTTTTTTTTATAAAAACCCCGCCGTGCCGATGTGCTGCATAGTTTTGCACCTGCAAAAGCAGGTAGGATCCCGACCCAGAAGATCCGCCTTGGCCGAGGCCTATCGCGTCACTTCTGAAAGATGAAGATCCGTTTGTAAACTGTTGGCGCAAAACCGCGATTGCAGCATCACGTACACAGCAGGGTATTTTTCTTATACCACAAATTAAAATTGGTGTATAGTGGGGGCTGGTCAAGGTGATGTATGTATGGAGATGAGCAAGCAGATGAGAACTTTTGTTGCACTTGAAATTCCAGAAGACTCATTGCAGAAAATTCGAATCATACAGAAAAGCATGCAAAACAGAATTCATAGTCATGTTTCCTGGGTGAAACCAGAGTCCATGCATATAACCTTGAAGTTCATTGGTGAAATTGATATTAAAAGAATAGAAGATTTAAAAATGCACATTAATGATCTGTGCAAAAAAATTAGACCTTTTCAAATTGGTTTAGAAGGGTTTGGATGTTTTCCTTCAATACGAAACCCTAAAATATTATGGTTGGGATTTGTTGAAAATCAGGCAATGAAAACCCTTGCTGAAGAAATTGAGGTAGCTTGTTTGAATACAGGAATACGGGCTGAAGATCGAAGTTTCTCACCACACCTCACATTGGGAAGAGTGAAGTCTTCATTGTCATCAGCTGAGATTGAATTTATTAGATCTATGATTGATTCTCAAAAAAAAGAACTATATACGCAGTGGATTGGAAGTCAGGTCGTGCTTTTTCAAAGCAAATTGGAACAATCCGGTCCCGTGTATACTGCGCTTGATAGGTTTGTTTTGCAAAAATGACATGCTAAGTGAAATACGATATACTAAACAAAATAAAAAAAAAGAGGTGAAATCTGAATACACTTGAAATCGCGAAAAAGATAGTCTCAATTTTAGAGGAAAAGAAGGGCGAGAACATAGTCCTTTTGGATGTATCAGAGGTGGCATCATTTACTGATTTTTTTATATTCTGTAATGGAAATAGTTCGCGTTTACTGGATGCTCTGGCAGAAACCATCAATAAGACAATAAGAAAAGAATACAAATTGCATTCCAGGATTGAAGGAAGGGCAGAAGACGGTTGGGTGTTGTTGGATATGGGGGATATTATTATCCATTTATTTGACCCAGATGAGCGTAAGTATTATTCATTGGATGAACTTTGGGAAAGTGGAAAAGTCGTTGTAAAGTTCCAATAGAAAAAATGTGACAAATGAGTATTGAATTGTCAGACATCTGACGTATAATATATCTAATGTCCCAAATAATCCTGGAGAATAATCCGCCAATTGTTCGAGCTCCTCGTATTGAGCTCGAGAATTCAATTTTAAAAATATTGAATACGTTGGAACCGGGCGACAGGTTGCCCCCTGAGCCTGATCTCTCAAAACAGCTTGGGGTTTCGCGCGCCATGCTACGCGAGGTGGTTACAGGGTTGGTGGAACGCGGTTTATTAATTAGACGACAGGGAATCGGTACTTTTGTTGCCAATCAGACCCCTTTTTTTGATTACGGTTTGGAAGTACTTGAAAGTCTGGATTGCCTTGCGCGAAGAAACGGTATAGAAACGCAGGTACTTGAACTTGAAATTATCTCCAGACGGATGAAAAAGGATGAAATAAAAGTCTTTTCCTCTGGAAGCTCAGAGGTGAACGTAATTCAAGTATCACGTGTAATCGCGGTAAAAGAAAGACCGGTTGCTCATCTGATTGACATAGTTCCTTCCACAATTCTGACTGAAGAAGAGATCAGGGACAGTTTCCATGGGTCTGTATACGATATTCTGACAAACAAAAAAGAAATTTCGCTATCGTATTCAAGAACAGATATTATGGCTATAAAATCCAACGTGGAAATTAGCAAAAGATTGAATATTTCTCAAGGTACTGCATTAATTCTATTAACAGCACAACTTTTTTCCCATTCAGATAAGGTAGCGGATTATTCCTACAGTTATTTTGTTCCGGGGCAATTTAAATTTCATGTGATGAGACGGCTTAATAGACCTTAGCGATGAAATGAGCCGTATAAAATAATTACCAATCTCAAACGGAGGTAAAAATGCGTAGTTTTGCAGGTCGAGATATTCTTTCATTAAAAGATTTTGAGCGCAACGAATTCTTTCATGTACTTCAGGTTGCTGATGAGCTTGAACCAATTGCCCGATCACGCAAGAATGTGGATATGCTGAAAGAAAAAACAATGGTAACCGCCTTCTACCAGCCGAGTACGCGGACACGCCTTGCACATGAAGCTGCGATGCACCGGCTCGGTGGTCATGTTACCGGTTTCTCCGATGCGAAAATGACACGCGCAGGCGATTGGTATCAGGAATCGATCAAAGATACCGTAAAAATGCTGGAATTCTATGGTGATGTCATCGTAATGCGGCATTTTCAGCAAGGAGCGCCTCATGAAGCTGCGAAATGGGCTTCTGTGCCGATTATCAATGGCGGCGATGGATGGGGAGAACACCCAACCCAGATATTAACCGATCTGTACACCGTTATGACTGAACTGGGAACTCTGGATGGATTGACATGGTTGTGCGTGGGCGACATGCGTATGCGCACTATGCACTCAATCGCATACGCACTTACTCAGTTTGACGCCAAGGCGATTTTTGTAGCACCACCTGAAATGTCAATGAAACCCGAATTCAAAGAAGAACTCAATCAATACAATCTGGACTTTACCGAAGCAGACCATGTGGGCGATGTAATTGATCAGGCGGATGTCATTCTTGTTGAGCCTGTTGTTCAACCAGATTACACAAAATCACGCCAGGAAGCTGGTGAACATGGTGAGACGCCCGCTAATTACAAGATCACCCGGGATCTGCTTTTCAATAAAGCCAGGAGCGACTCAATTTTGCTTCATTCCCTACCACGGATGGATGAAATTCCTGCGGATGTAGATATTACAAAACATTCCCGCTACTGGCAGGAAGCGTATAACGGTGTTGTTATGCGGATGGCGTTGCTTGCGTTGGTTCTTGGGAAAATGGAATAGACAATAGACATTTTATTGATTGCCGCTGCGATTTCTCCCGCAGCGGCAATCCTATTTTTACATGAAGCATTTGATCAAAAAGAAATGGGTTGAACCCGCTTTATTACTCTTCCTATCCATTTGCGCTTATGGATTATTCATACCGCAGCTGGGATTGTTTGGTGATGATTGGCCTCATCTGTGGGTGTTCCACATGTTTGGAATGGAAGGGCTTAATCAACTGGTTGCCTGGGACAGGCCATATTCTGCCTGGGTTTACGGACTGATCGCTCCACTGGCAGGTGATAATATCTGGGGATATCACATTTACCTGCTTATATTAAGATGGATTTGTACTGTAATACTTTTTTTTCTTGTTGAAAAACTTATACCTGAGAGTAAGCCGCTGCCTTTCTGGACTGCAGCTTTGTTTTTACTTTATCCAGGTTTCAGGCAACAACCACAGCCTCTGGAATTTATCCTTCATTTTACCGCTCTGGCTTTTTTCCTCGGGTCTTTATGGTTCATGATAAAAGCGGCAGAAATGGCTTCGAGATATTGGTTATTCCATTTCATAGGTGTGTTGCTGGCATTGTCCATTTTTTCTGTTGAGTATTTCATCGGACTTGAATTATTACGTCCGGTGTTTTTATGGTTGGTTTTGAAAAAGAATAAAGGTAGAAAAAATGCCGTGTTAGTTTTTAAACACTGGTTGCCTTATCTGACTGTTCTTGGAATATATGCATGGTGGCGTTTGTTTATTTTTAAATTTCCTACGTATAAACCCACTTTTCTAAACCAATCTGGAATGGATATTGGAAATACCCTCTTTGGACTTGGACAAGTCTTGGTTGAAGAAATAAGGGCAGTCATACTTGGAGCATGGAGACAAATACTTTCACTGCCGATAGATGTTGGAATAAGTGCTAAATATGTGTTATTGGTGGCTGTTGTTTTTGTAATTATTTTTATCATACTGAATTGCCGCGAAGGTCGAGCTGAAAAAACATCACCGTATATTTCATTGTTGGTGGGAAGTATGGCTGTCGTACTGGCAGGTATCCCGTTTTGGATTACTGGAATACCTGTTCAATTGGATTTTCCCTGGGATCGTTCAACATTGCCATTTATGGTTGGAGGCAGTTTCCTTGTTGTCGGTGGGTTGCTGTTATTACGTCCAGCCATACGAATCCCGGCAATAGCTCTGGTAATTGCGTTGAGTGTCGGAATGCATTTCCAGAATTATGTCATGTATCAGACTGAATGGGAAAAATTGGGCCAATTCTTCTGGCAATTAGCCTGGAGGGCCCCAGGATTGAAACCGGGAACTATAGTGGTTTCGGATGAGATTCCCATTCTATATTACGGTGATAATAATTTGACCCCAATTCTTAATTGGATGTACGCACCCGATCAGAAATCGCGAGAAATTGCCTATAACTTTTTTGATATGGGCGAAAGACTAGGTAAGAACTTGCCGGAACTAAAGCCTAACTTGACCGTTTCACATGGGTACCGGTTGGTTACGTTTAATTCAGATAGCAATTCACTTTTCCCTGTTTATTATGATCCTGAGAATTGTTTGAAGATTGTCGATGAGTCATTGAAAAATCATAAAAATATCCCGGACAGGTTGAAAATAGCCGTAGAGTTTTCTAGACCACAATCGCTGATCCAAACAGAAAATCAAGCTGGCTTGCCGAAGTTTATGGACGAACCTGAACATGGATGGTGCTACTACTATCAAAAAGCAGGGTTGGCAACTCAGATGGAAGATTGGGCGCTGTTGGACGATGTTTATGAAAATGTAATTGATCTAAATTTATCTCCTAATGATAATACGGAGTGGTTGCCATTCATCGAGGGCTTCCTTATATCAGGTCATGTGGAAATCGCGGTGGAATTGTCTCAAATTGGTTTTCAAAGCGATGAAGCGAGACCTGTAATTTGTGACTTATGGAAAAACCAGGTTGCTGAACAAAATGCAAACTCTGAAGTTAATGATGCCTACAAAAAACTGGGTTGTAAATGATGGAACAGATAATTTATAAAACCTTGGATAGGATTGGAACAAGATGGTTGGTACCTCTATCAATTTTCTCCGTTACTTACCTATCCATGGGAATCTTTTCCTGCCAATTGGGGCTTTATGGGGATCAATGGAAACATGTTTACCAACCATCAAGTATTCCGATTAATAGTCTGATTGACAGTTATTTACAAAAAATATTTATTCAATTCATTGGTGCGAATGTAGTTGTTGTTCACCTGACAAATGGCATCCTTTTCATTCTGTCCGCGTATTTATTATTTCAGTGGTTGAAACAGTTGAATTTTGGCCTGAAATTCTCTCTTGCCACCTCATTGTTATTCATCGTTTCACCTGCCTTTCGGCAACCTGGTGCCGGGTTTGAGCTTTCAAGTATCTTGCTTGGGCTTATCTTCTCTTTTCTTTCCGCATTGTTTTTCGGAAAAACTCTTTTAATTAGACGGGATAATAGATTTTTAATTGGCAGTACTGTACTGTTTTCAATAACAGCTTTGCTGGCGAACCCATATGTAGTATGTCTTCAAACTTTTGTTTTTTTCCCCGCCCTGATTGTGGTCAAAAAAACAGGTTTTATCAACAAACGGTGGTTTTACTTAGGGGCAGTCGTAAATGCCATTGTCGCAATTGTTATTACGATCACAAACCAAGAAATTGTTTCGGTTAATAAAATCGGGACGCTCAAAGAAATTTCTAGGGATTTGATTTCAGCTTTTGTTCTATCGTGGCGGCAGATTATTGTGATGCCAGAATCTGGAACACGGACAATTCTTTATCTGATTTTTGTTGCAATTGGAATTGTTATTTTATTTGGTTTCTTTTCTTATTTATCTAAGATTGAGACAGCCAATAAAGTTATGAATAATTTGGAAATCAGACAACAGACTTTGGTTTTCCTTATTTCAATTTCTGCCGGTTTCGTTTTCTTGTTATTCCTTAATCTTGGTGGTGCGCCAATTGGCTTGTCGTATCCTGACGATTTAGGAATGATAGTGTTAGGGGTTATCGCTTCGATCATGCTCGTAAGTCTTATACAAGTTTTGTTCCTTCCACAATATCAAACCATCGTGTTAGCCATTACGATTGTTTTATGTGCCGGCTCACGCTATCTCTCAGCAGATGGATTCATTCAGGAGACAAGAAAGCTGAATGATATTGTCGCCCAGTTGCGTTTGCGTGGTGATTATTTTGAACAGGGAACAAACATACTTGTTGAACAATTACCGTTGAATTTCACAACTCGTGGATCATTTGAAGCAATAATAAAAAGCAATTTTTCAAGAGACACAAATGATTTAAATATAGTTCCCGCGGAATCAGAAATCGTACGAGAATTCCTTGAGAATGCTTCAGCAGACAGCACAAAGATAGATATTGATGGTGATTCATATATTCTAGACAAGAAGAGCCTGATTTCTATTTGGGTACCACAAAAAGGATGCCTACAAATTATCGAACCAGAATGGGAAATGGGAACCTTACCTGATGGGTTAAGTGCGTCAAAACCTTACTCAAGGGGATCATTGCTGGTGAAATCAACGAACATGTCAGATGTCAAACAACTTGCGGGGATTCGTACTACAATAATAGATAGTTGGTGTTTTCTGTATCAAGTCGCAAATGTTGCTTTTTCCGAAGGCGATTGGAATACTGTGATTGATGTATATGATGAAGCCAGACTCAGCAATACTGAACCGGAGAGGTACCAGGAGTATTTTCCACTTCTAGTGGCATTAATCAAAGCGGAAAAGTATGAGGAGGCTGAAGAACTCTCAGTCAAATTGATGAAATCCCCCACAAGTAAGAAATCTATCTGTTCACAATGGAACATGATGACTGCCGGCCAGGAGCAAAAAAAGGAGGTTGTTCAAAAAGTCAGGGATTCTATGAAATCCATTCATTGTCAGTAAAAGAAATACGATAACTCGCAAGAGTCTAATCAATTTATTGAAAGGATAAGAATCATGCAAACATATTTACATGGACGTGATCTGATTGGTGACCTTGATTTTAGCAAAGAAGAAGTTGAAACTGTTATGGATGTGGCGTTTGATCTAAAACGCAAGCGTGCGCTGAATGAACCATTTCCATTGCTTCGCGATAAAGTCCTTGCCATGCTCTTTTTCTTCAGCAGTACCCGGACCCGCGGGTCATTTGAAGCCGGCATGGCGCATCTAGGAGGGCACGCGGCTTTCATTGAATCCAAATCAACTCAAATTTCTCATGGTGATACACCCAAAGAAATCGGTGAAATCTTCGGCCGTTATTTTGATGGAATAGCCATCCGGCATGTAGATTGGGGCGTTGGGAATAAGTATCTAAATGATGTTGCAAAATATTCCCGTGTTCCTGTTTTAAACATGCAGGATGAAATCTACCATCCTTTCCAATGCCTTGCAGATTTAATGACAATTATGGAAAAGAAAGGCCGCGATCTTCGTAAGAAGAAAATGGTAGTTTCATGGGCTTATGCCGCATCCTATCAGAAACCCATGTCAGTTCCTCAGAGTCTAATACTTCAAATGCCACGGTTTGGATTGGATGTAACACTGGCATATCCACCGGAATTCAAACTTATGCCGGATATCATGGCGCAGGCTGAAGAACAGGCAAAACGTTTCAATACAAAATTTGAAATTGTTGATGATATGGAAAAAGCGTTCAAAGACGCTGATATTGTTTATGCCAAATCTTGGGGCGCCATGGAAACTACAACTGACGCTGAAGAAGGCGCCAAGATCATCAAAAAATATGAATCCTGGATCACGGATGAACGCAAGATGAAACTGGCTAAACCGGACGCGATTTATATGCATCCATTGCCCGCTGACCGGAATGTTGAAGTTACTGATGGTGTGATCGATGGTGTCAATTCCGTTGTATACGATGAAGCAGAGAACCGAATGCATGCCCAGGAAGCCGTTATGGCTTTAACAATGGGATAATCCTGAAAGGAAAATGACAAGAATGGAAAAAAAAGGTGTTGCTGTTGTCGCGGTAGGCGGGAATTCATTAATTAAGGACGAATCCCACAAGACAATTCCTGACCAGTTTGAGGCAGGTAAGGAATCCATGAAGCACATCGTTGACATGATTGAGCAGGGATGGGAAGTTGTCGTAACCCACGGGAATGGGCCGCAGGTTGGTTTCATTTTGCGACGTTCAGAGCTTTCCCGTCATGAGCTTCATGATGTATCTCTTGATTTCTGCGGTGCTGATTCCCAGGGATCAATTGGGTACATGTTTGCTATGGCTCTGCACAATGAATTCCTTGCGCGGGGGATAAACAAACAGACGGCTGCTGTTATTACCCAAACCGTGGTTGATCGAAATGATAAGGCTTTCCAGAATCCAACCAAACCTATTGGCAGTTTTATGGACGAGAAAACTGCTCTCGACAGAAAAGAGAAAGAAGGTTGGGTGGTTGTGGAAGACGCTGGACGTGGATGGAGGCGGGTTGTCGCATCGCCAATTCCGCAAAAAATTGTGGAGGCTGCAGCCATCAATTCTTTGATCAAAGCAGGTTTTACCGTCGTAGGAGTTGGCGGTGGTGGTATTCCTGTGATCGAAGATGAGAAAGGTAACCTCATAGGCGTTGAAGCCGTAATAGACAAGGATTTCGGATCAGCGCTACTGGCAAATTTGATTAAGGCTGACCTGTTTGTTATCAGCACAGCAGTTGAAAAAGTAGCGATTAATTTCAACAAACCAGACCAGAAATGGATCGACAAAATGACATCAGCGGAAGCCCGTAAGTATATGGAAGATGGGCATTTTGCAAAAGGAAGCATGCTTCCCAAAATCCAGGCAATTTTAAAATTTCTGGATGCGGGTGGAAAAAAAGCACTCATCACAAATCCCGAGAATATCGGTCGGGCATTAAAGGGTGAGACTGGTACCTGGATCGTTCCGTAGTATCATAAGCCCCTGGTAGTAAAAACTGCCAGGGGCTTAATTATTAAGGTACATGGGTTTCACGTATGAGTTTGCCTTCTGTTTCCGTGTGTTTTCCTGCATACAATGAAGAAAATACTGTGGGTGTTGTTTTGGAAAATGCCTACGGATTATTAAAATCATGGTCGATTGAATTTGAGATGATCGTTTGTGATGATGCTTCAAAAGACAACACAGGTTTGATCATCGATAGATTCTCTCTAGGCAGACCAGAAGTACGGATTATTCATCATAAAGTGAACAAAGGCATTCGTGACACTTTTGAAGAATTAAACCGAGAAGCAAAAAAAGATTATGTTTTCTTGAATTCCACAGATGGACAATGGCAGACTGAAATTCTGATAAATATGCTGCCACTAACAAATATGTGGGATGTAATTATTGCAAGCCGGAAGAAAAAACCGTATGGTGTAAATCGACTTTTTATCTCAGGCGTATTTAATATGATCCCCCGTATTTTTTTTGGCGTAAACACGTTTGATGCCGGTGCTGTAAAATTGATTAAAAAAGAAATTATAGATCGTTTTCCGTTGATATCAGTTTCCCCTTTTTCCGAGGCAGAGAGGCTGATAAAAGCCAGAAAGGCAGGCTATACAATTTCAGAATATCCGGTTGAGGTCGAATGGCGGAAAACGGGAAAATCAACGGCTATTAGATGGAGTGTTTTGAGAAACACATTACCAGATGTGGTCAAAGTCTGGTGGAGTGTGCAAATTAAGAAGGAATATCAGGGAATTTCACGGGAGGGTTAGATTTAAGTTACAATAAAATGTGTTCATGAGGGGGGAGCAAGTGGACATGCAGGTTTTTCCGCAACAGAAGAATAGTTTTTTTCTTACTCAAAAGAAAGCAATAACCTTAATCGGTTGACAAATTTATTCAGTAAGGAGAAAAAAATGACAGTTGCAAAATCTGAAACATACTTCCACAAACGACAAGCATTACATGAAATAACACGTGATATTACCGCAGTGGCGATGGGTTTCCTCCCAGCAGATCTGATTATTAAAAATTCAAAACTTATAAATGTTAACACGGCACAGGTTCAGGAAGGAATGGATGTTGCAGTAAAGCATGGTTTTATTGCGTTGGTTGGGAATGCCGACCATGTGTTGACTGATGAGAAAACAAAAATTATCGATGCTACCGGACGGTATTTGGCTCCAGGTTTTATTGACAGCCATATGCACGTTGAAAGCACAATGGTTGACTTGCGTAGTTTTGCTGCCGGCGTATTGCCCCACGGTACAACAACCATATGTCCGGACAATCACGAAATCACCAACGTTTTCGGTCTGAAAGCTGTCGAACTTTTTCATAAATCAGCGGAAGGGCTTCCGCTGAAAGTATTTCTGGCAATGCCAGTATGTGTTCCATCTATCCCAGGATTTGAGGATGCGGGAGCAACTGTCACAGCAGAAGAGGTTGCTAAAGCGTATGAAGAGGGTTGGGCGCAGCTTCAGGGAGAGCAGATGAATTTCCCTGGAATTATTTATGGAGATCCCAATGTTCACGCCATTACAGCCGCCTCTTTGAAGGCGGGTGTAATTTTAACAGGGCATTACGCATCATTGGAGTTGAACAAAGGGCTTAATGCGTTTATCGGAACAGGAATGAGTGCATGCCATGAGTCCACAACCGCAGAAGCTACATTGCGCCGGGTTCAACTCGGAATGTATGCTCAGCAACGGTACGGAACAGCCTGGCTTGATATGCCAAATACCATAAAAGCGATGACAGAAAACCCGGGAATTGACACACGGTTTTTCTCAATGGTGACAGATGATGTTACTCCAGCAACGGTGGCTTATGAAGGACATCTTGTTAGAGTGGTGCGTGAAGCAATCCGGCAGGGAGTAAATCCTGTCACGGCCATTCAAATGGTAACAATCAACGCGGCGCAACTTTTAGAAAAAGCAAGATACATTGGAACTATTTCACCCGGAAGAGCGGCTGATATACTCATTCTAAGCGATTTGGTCAATGTAGTGATTGATGAGGTTTATTCCGATGGTGTCTTAGTGGCAAAAGATGGGAAAATGACGCTTGAATT
Source organism: uncultured Leptolinea sp. (assembly GCA_964446955.1). GTDB lineage: Bacteria > Chloroflexota > Anaerolineae > Anaerolineales > Anaerolineaceae > Leptolinea. The sequence continues at coordinate 597,549 of CAYUQJ010000001.1, read as the reverse complement.
TTCCCACTATGAATACCCTGAGTGGGCACTCAAATCAGTGCATTTAAACAAGTTGAGCGAAAAAGACTTTTCAATTCCCGCTGCGAAAAAGGAAACAATTCGTGTAATGCGTGTATATCCGGGGATGGTTCATACAACAGAGGAGCATGTTGAGATGACTCCTGAAAATGGTGAACTCAAGTCGGATCCAGCGCGCGATATTGCGAAGATAGCACTTTTTTACAGACATCAGAAAAAGGAAGGCCTTACTGGAACCAAGGGGATTGGTTTTATGACAGGCGCTACGCTAAAACCCAAAACGGCTTTTGCTTCCACTGTTGCTCATGATTGTCATAACTTAATGGTTCTTGGAACAGATGATGATGCTATGGTAATCGCCGGCAATGCATTAATCGAGTCGGGTGGTGGGTTTGCCGTGGTCGTTGATGGGAAGTTGGAAGCAATTATGCCATTGCCATTGGCAGGATTAATGACCCTTGAATCAGTGGAAACAGCCGCGAAACAGGTACGCGCCATTGAAGAAGCAATTAAGAAAGCCGGATGTCCTGCTGATTCCGTAGAAATGACTTTAAGTTTGCTTGGTTTGATTGTCCTCGAAGAATTACACCTTTCCAATAAAGGTTTGGTTGAGCTGAAACCTGGTCAACCACCCAAGTTCGTTGAATTGGTCGTCACTGAATAGAGTGGGCCACAGGAAACAATACTAAGAAGGAGGTGATCAGAAGAAAACTCTTATTGGAATAAAAAATCAGGCAGCTAAGTAATTAATTTCTTGGAGGAGTGCACATGAAAAAGAATGCTTTATGGATAACAATAGTCGTAGTAGTTATCGCATCAATGATGTTGGCTTTTGTACCCGCCGCACCTGCCGAAAAGGAAGATTTTATTTTCGGGATTGTTATGGTTGGCCCATATAATGATCATGGCTGGAGTGAAGCCAGCTATATTGCCGGACAATATGTGGAAAAAAATGTGCCCGGAACAAAAATGATCTACATTGACAAAGCCAACTCAGCAGATCGTCCCGGTACCACAGGCGACCAACTGGCAGAGGAATTGGTCAAGCAGGGCGCAAAAATGATTGTGTTCAACTCGGACGATTTTAAAGATGCGTCAGTAGATTTTAATAAAAAGCACCCCGAAATTCCTGTTCTGCATGTATCTGGCGATCTGGCCTGGAAAGAAGGAAAGAACTACGCTGGTCTGAAGAATTATTCCAATGTGATGTCGCAGATGGAATATGGAGAAATGATCGGTGGGTGTGCGGCTGCTCTGGCGACGCAAACTGGAAAAATTGGATATGTTGGACCATTGATTAACGACGAGACCCGCCGATTTGCTAATGCCACATATTTAGGCGCGAAGTATTGCTGGGAAAACTACGCCAAGAAAGATCCTGCCGACCTGAAGATGAAGGTAACCTGGATCGGATTCTGGTTCAATATTCCTGGTGTCACGTCAGATCCATCTGTTGTTTCTGATGATTTCTTGAACAGCGGGCACGATGTGTTGATTTCCGCGCTTGATACAATGGAAGCTCTAGTGCAGACAAAGAAAGCTGTAGATGGCGGGAAGGAAGCCTGGGCCGTTGCTTATGACTATAAAGATGCTTGTAATGAGGCTCCCGATGTGTGTTTAGGTGTTCGTTACTTCAACTGGGGACCTGAATATGTAAAATTTGTCAAAGCAGCGATGGAAGGTAAGTACCCGACTGTTTGGACATGGGCCCCGCCTGATTGGAAGGATATCAATAACGAAGATACTTCTTCAATGGGATTCTTGAAAGGTGATGGACTATCGGCTGATGCTGCCAAGCATCTGGATGCATTCATTGGAGAGCTTGCTGGTGGGCTGAATCTATGGACTGGCCCAATCAACTGGCAGGATGGATCTGTATTCTTAAAAGATGGTGAAAAAGCTACTGATCAACAGATCTGGTACGCTCCTCAATTGCTTGAAGGAATTGAAGGTTTAAGCGTTTCCGAGTAACAATTAAGTAACTCAAAGCAAGGGGAGGAAGGATTTTTATCCTTCCTCCCATTTTTGAACAAATCCTGCTGGGAAGATTATTGACAAATTATGAAAGTAGAACTGCGGAACATCCATAAATTTTTCGGTCCCGTTCATGCCAATAACAATATTTCTTTAACAATACTTCCGGGCACAATACAGGGAATTGTCGGAGAAAATGGAGCGGGAAAAAGTACATTGATGAAAATCCTTTCAGGATTTTTTCATGCTGATGAAGGTGAGATACTCCTTGATGAGACTGTTGTACGAATCAATTCGCCGGCTGACGCGTTAAAACAGGGAATTGGGATGCTTCATCAAGATCCATTGGATTTCCCTCCAATGAAGGTTATTGATAATCTGCTTTTGGGACAGGAGGGCGGCCTGTTTTTGAATAAAAAAAAGGTAGCCTCTGAAATTGGAAAATTAGCAGATCAATTTGGTTTTAATATTGATTCACAGGCATATGTTGAGAGTCTAACGGTAGGTGAACGTCAACAATTAGAAATTCTCAGGCTTCTATGGCTGGGTGCAAAAATATTGATTTTGGATGAACCGACAACTGGTATTTCCGCTCTACAAAAAGAAAAACTTTTTGAGACACTAAAACGATTGGCCGCGGAAGGCATGATTGTGATATTTGTCTCACATAAATTGGAAGAAATTGAGACACTCTGTCACAGGGCAGCTGTTTTTAGAGGGGGGCTGCTTGTGGGAGAAGCCATTCAGCCATATCACACAGATGATCTAGTTCGATTAATGTTTGGAAAACCGATGGAACTAGGGGAAAGGCTGGGTGTACAAAACGAAAAAACGATCCTGGCAATAAAGGATCTTGAGATTGAAGATGTAAGACTTCATATAAAAAATGTGACACTCGATATCAAGGCTGGCGAAGTTATAGGATTAGCCGGTATGGAGGGAAGCGGTCAGAGGATATTTCTACGGGCTCTTGGCGGTTTAGTGCCTACAACAGGTCACACCCGATTGGTAATGAATAATGTCGACCTGACACATGAACCATACACTTCATATCTGAAAGCGGGTATTTCTTATGTCCCGGCAGATAGAATGGACGAAGGGTTGATAACGGGATTAACCTTAAAAGATCATTTCATTTTAACCGGAGAAACGAAGAAGATTTTTATTAATGAAGACGATGCTCTTCATCGAACTAAAGTGAAGATCGGAGAATTTAATATAAAGGGGAGACCAAATAGTTACGTTGAAGAACTATCTGGTGGTAATCAACAACGGGCTTTATTAGCACTGCTTCATGAACCTTTGGACTTGTTACTGCTTGAGCATCCATCAAGAGGTCTTGACCTGGAATCTACAATCTGGTTATGGGAAAAACTAAAAGAAAGATGTAAAACAGGAACTTCTGTGGTTTTCATCTCATCTGATCTTGAACAAATCTTGCATTACAGTGACCGGATTCTTGTGTTCTTTGGTGGAAAGGTATCAGAATCCATAGCCGCGGGTGAAACAAATGTGGACCAATTGGGACAGCTAATCGGTGGAAAAGGTTTTTAGGAATAAGGAGAAGCGAAATTGAAAAGCGGTTCGCGCTGGTACAAACTAGGAATCCAATTTGCTGCTGTTATTCTGGCTCTGATCTTTACAACAATTGTGTTGCTGATTGCCAAAGCAGAACCCTGGGAAGCATATAAGAATATATTACGAGGATCATTTAGCGATATTGACGCAATTTCAAATGTTATTGTTGCATGGATCCCATTATTATTGGCATCTGTAGGAGCTTTAGTAACTTTTTCGGCGGGCCTATGGAATATCGGAATAGAAGGTCAGATTACACTCGGAGCAATATCTACCACATTGGTATTGCGTCTTCTTCAAGATTCTTCCATGCCCCCGTGGATCATCATTTTTCTCGCTGTTCTTAGCGGTTTTATTGGTGGAGCATTATGGGCGGCTTTGGCAGGTGCGCTGAAGACATTTGGAGGCGTTAATGAAATTTTTGGAGGACTTGGTTTAAATTTTGTGGCAACAGCTATGACCATATGGTTGATTTTCGGCCCCTGGAAACGACCTGGGATAGGTTCTATGAGTGGAACAGAACCCTTCAATGAAGAATTATGGTTGCCAACAATCCCCGATCTGCGGTTAAGCTGGTGGTCAGTCTTTGTAGGGGTAATAGCTCTTGTAGTTGTGTATGTGATTCTTTCCAATACTTATTTCGGTTTGAAACTAAAAGCCGTAGGGAAAAACAGAAAAGCAGCTTCAATTCTAGGAATTCCAACATCCCGATATATGATGTCTGCATTTCTAATATGCGGGGGAATAGCCGGTCTCGCTGGCGCACTGCAAGTTCTGGCAGTTTATCACAGGCTTATTCCTTCCATTTCCTCTGGATATGGATATCTGGGATTGATGGTGGGAATGCTGGTAAATTACCAGGTTATATGGGCTGCCCCTGTAGCATTCTTCTTCGCAGCGCTAAATTACGGAAGCATTCAATTGCCAATCATAATGAAACTTGATTCTTCACTATCAGGTGTTCTACAGGGTGCATTAGTCCTTTTTGTTTTGATGATGGATGGTGCCCGTAAGCGTTTTGAGAAAAAGGCATAGGTCAAAACACAATGGATACAAACACAATTTTGATCGGTCTGGCCGGGGTTATCGCCGCAGCAACACCCATAGTTTTCGCAATCATTGGAGAAACGATTACGGAAAAGGCAGGGGTAACCAATCTTTCTGTTAATGGAACCATCATTTTATCTGCAATGACAGGTTTTGCCGTTGCAACATCTACCGAAAATTTGTTACTTGGGTTCATTACGGGAGCTGCTGTTGGCGCTTTGGTCGCTGCAATTGTAGCTTTTGCCAGCATAACATTAAAGCAATCTCAGGTAGCGGTAGGGTTTGTACTAACTTTAATGACGCGGGATCTGGCATATTTTCTTGGGAATCCATTCATTGGATTATCCGGACCTCGAGTGCCCCCCGCATTTAAGATACCCGTCTTGAGTGATATTCCTGTACTTGGTGTTCTTTTTTTCAATCAGGATATTCTTGTTTATTTAAGCTTTTTGCTCATTATTTTCACCACTTTATTCATCGACAAAACAAGACCGGGTTTGATAATGCAAGGAATAGGAGAACGTCCTGCGTCGGCTTACATTCGAGGTACAAATGTAAACAAAATGCGATATTTGTACACAATTCTTGGTGGCGCATTGGTTGGATTGGCAGGCCCAATGTATTCCCTGTCTGTCAAAGCTGGATGGAAGGGAACAATATCGGGTTTGGATGGTATTGGCTGGATTGTCCTGGCAATTGTAATTTTTGGCGGCTGGAGTCCACTGCGAGGAAGCCTTGGAGGTTATTTGTTTGCTTTACTTCAATGGTTGGGTTTGGTTTTGCAAACCAGTCTGCCCAAGGTTCCCAGTCAGGTTTTACAGGTGGCCCCTTTTCCGTTGATGATTCTAACTCTGCTGTTGGTAAATATTGGAAATACAGAATGGGTAGAGAGAGCTATTATGGGATTGCCGGAAAGAACAAGACCGGTAGTAAGTCGGGTTTTGCGGTCAATGCGTTCAAATCCGCCCGCATCTCTGGGTATCCCATTTGAAAATGAATAGGTGTATTGCAATTGGTTTTATGGTTGTATAATAGAATGAAATATAGATAAGACATCAGACATCAGACAGGTAAGCGAATGAAAAATTTCATTGGTTATCGATGTTCAATTTGTGGCACGGAATACTTACCAGACCAGGTAACCTATACATGCCCGAAGGATGGGGGAAACCTGGATGTTGTTTTGGATTACGATGAAATAAAAAAGAAATTCCAAATAGAAGACATTACATCACGTGATGAACAATCGCTATGGCGTTATCTACCATTACTCCCGGTGGGAGATCCGGGAGGAGAGGGGACACCGTTGCGCATGGCAGGCGGTACGCCTGTCTATTCACCGCCGGCTTTAAAAAAGGAATTGGGTTTACATAAGCTCTGGATAAAAGATGAAGGACGAAATCCATCCGCTTCCTATAAAGACAGGGCGTCATCAATTCTTGTGGCGCGAGCGAAAGAAATCAATGCCGATGTTGTTGTTACAGCATCCACTGGAAATGCTGGTGCAGCATTGGCTTGTATGTCGGCCGCTGTTGGGCAGAAATCTGTGATATTTGCTCCAAAAACAGCTCCACCTGCAAAAGTGGCACAATTAATCGTTTTCGGGGCGCAGGTCATTTTGGTGGATGGAAATTATGATTCTGCCTTTGACCTCACAATTGAAGCATCAAATGAGTTTGGATGGTATTGCAGAAATACCGGATTTAATCCATTCACAGCCGAAGGCAAAAAAACTGGCGCTTTCGAAATCTGGGAACAAGTTTTGATCGATTTGGAAGATGAAGGTAACCCGCTATGTGTTTTTGTTTCTGTTGGAGATGGCAATATCATCTCTGGGTTACATAAAGGGTTTAAAGATCTACAAAAATTGGGATGGTTGAAAAAAATGCCAAGAATTTTTGGCGTTCAATCAGATAAATCAGCAGCCATTGCAAACGCATTTTTTAAGGGAACGGAAGAAATTATTCCTATAAATGCTACGACTATTGCTGACAGTATTAGTGTTGATTTGCCGAGAGATGGTGTTCGGGGCGTTAGAGCTGCCACAGAGACCAATGGTGCGTATATCACAGTCACAGATGAAGATATCATTAGCGGCATCGCTGCATTAGGAAAAGTTGGGATTTTTGCAGAGCCTGCAGGATCGACAGCTTATGCGGGTTTGAAAAAAGCCATAAAAGAAAAACAAATTACTGAAAAAGATCCTGTTATTGTGATAAATACTGGAAATGGATTAAAAGATATACGATCTGCCATGCTATCCGTTACTCCGGCGCCTGTTATTGAACCTAATATGATTGCTTTGAAAAAACATCTCAAATTATAAGAGGGACGAGGTTATTTTATGGCTGAAAAGCCGGTTTTTTCTATCGTCGTTCCTGTTTACAACGAAACAGACTGTATACAGGAATTATATAAAAGAGTTTCATCCGTTATGAATTCTCTCAATGAGAGCTGGGAACTGGTTATCATTGATGATGGATCGAGTGATGGTTCAACCGATCAAATACGTGCCTTAGCGAGTAAGGAAAAAAATGTACGAGCAGTTATTTTTGCCCGGAATTTTGGGCATCAAATTGCCGTGACAGCTGGATTGGATTACTCTCTGGGACAGGCAATTATTATCATTGACGCTGATTTGCAGGATCCTCCGGAAGTAATTCTTGATCTAATACAAAAATGGCGCGAAGGGTATCAGGTAGTATATGCCGTGCGTGAAGATCGGGAGGGAGAGAGCTGGTTTAAGAAAGCAACTGCTTCTTTTTTTTACAGATTAATTTCACGTATTACAGATGTGAAGATCCCATTGGACACCGGCGATTTTCGCTTGATGGACTGTAAGGTTGTCTCTGTCCTTAATTCTATGCATGAAAAACATCGATTCTTGCGGGGGATGTCTGCCTGGGTGGGATTTAAATCGATTGGCGTGAAGTACAGACGGGCCGCACGGTTTGCCGGAGAAACAAAGTATCCATTAAAGAAAATGATTCTGTTGGCATTGAATGCCATTACAGGTTTCTCGTATTTCCCGCTTCAATTAGCCACTTATGTTGGGTTTATCGCAGCCGGTATTAGCATATTGATCATACCGGTAGTAATCATAATGCGGCTGGTGGGCTCACAGGCTTTTTTTGGGCAGGCATCAACGCTTCTGGCTGTTTTATTCCTCGGTGGAGTACAGTTGATCTGCCTGGGGATTCTCGGTGAATATATAGGCCGAATATATGATGAAGTAAAAGACCGGCCATTATATATAGTAAGCGAAGCACCTGAAGATACTTCCAAATAACCGTAATCAGGAGAAAAAAATGACGAAAATTGATTTAACCGTATACCCCGACCGGTTGGAAAGAGCTGTAAAACGGGCCAGGGAAAGGAATATCATCATTCCGACTTTCGCACAAATGGAAAATCCCGCTCTGGTTCCCGACAAAATCAAAGCTGAACTTAAAAAAATTGGGTTATGGGATGTAACAGCCCGAAATCTATTTAGAATTACATGGCATAATGAGCCGGTTGCCAAGGGCGGCGGTTATGGTGATGTGAATTACATCGAGTTTCCATCATCACTTACTGGTACTAAAGCGCGAATTATTGCTCTTGAGGGTAAATGGTTCCCAACTGGTGCTCATAAAGTAGGCGCGGCTTTCGGATGTCTTGTTCCAAGACTGGTAACTGGACAGTTCGACCCGACAACCCAAAAAGCTGTTTGGCCTTCAACCGGAAATTATTGTCGCGGTGGCGCGTACGATTCCACTTTACTGGCATGTGAATCAATTGCCATATTACCTGAAGGAATGAGCAAGGAACGTTTCGATTGGCTAAAGAGCGTTGCCGGTGAAACGATTGCTACCCCGGGTAGTGAATCAAATGTCAAAGAGATATTTGATAAGTGCTGGGAGCTGAGAAAATCTGGCGAAGATCTAATGATCTTCAACCAATTTGATGAATTTGGCAACTATTTATGGCACTACGAATTAACCGGTAAGGCCATGGAAGAAGTGATTAACAAAGAGCTACGAAAGGGCGGTCGAATAGCCGGCGTGGCATTGACGACGGGCTCGGCTGGAACCATTGGCTGTGGCGATTATTTGAAACAAAAATATCCAACATGTGAAATTATTGCCAGTGAAGCCCTGCAATGTCCCACATTGTTGATGAATGGTTTTGGTGCTCACAGAATTGAAGGTATTGGCGATAAGCACGTACCCTGGATTCACAATGTGAAAAATACAGATGTAATTATGGCAATCGATGACTATGCTGTCGTTGATGTGATGCGTTTATTTAATGAGCCCGTAGGAAAAACTTTGCTTAAGAACGCTGGTGTTCCTAATGACATTGTGAATAAATTGGACCTTCTCGGTTTTTCTGGTATTGCTAATGTTATCTCTGCAATAAAATATGCCAAATACGAGGGTCTTGGCGAAGAAGATATAGTTATCACAGTATTAACTGATTCGATGGAGCTTTACACCAGCCGGATTGACGAATATAGAAAAGACTTTGGCGAATTTACTGAAAATGATGCAGCCGCTGCGTATGACCATCATCTATTGGGTATAACTTCAGACAATATGCTGGATCTGACCACATTTGACAGGAAACGTGTTCACAATCTGAAGTATTACACCTGGGTTGAGCAGCAGGGTAAGACGTATCATGAAATCCTGTCACAGTGGGACGATGACAATTATTGGACGGACATTCAAAGCCAAATCCCTGATATGGATATGTTGATCACAGAGTTTAACGACAGGGTAGGTTTGTTGAAATAACTATGGAGCAGGAGGCAGGGTGTGCAGTCTGTCCCTGAATCTGCATTAATTCTTGTATGTGTGCTACCCGAGCAGCGTGATATGGATATTGCACGGCTGCTCGGGTGGTATCGTATTCCACTAAAGAGCGCACCAAAAGTTGTGGATGTTGATTACCTGGCTTTTTATCAAACTGGATCTTTTGGCGTTAGACATCGATGGAAAATTGAATACTTCAGCCCTGTACGTGGCCATGAACTGGTTACACGCGCAGAATTATTCCATGACGAACAAAGTCATCCAAGGGCAAATGAGGAATACTTTAAAATTACTATTGGCCCTTTGGAAGGATTATCTCATCCTATTAATGCTGGAAATTGGAAGCGGATCACTTTTCTTTATACAACTGGAAATTTATTAAATAGTGCTTACACAATAAATGATCTGGTTGTTCAAACAGAACAACGAAAGTTTTTATGGCAATCGTTAAGAGAGCGATATTTATCAGGGGATGATAATTGTACTCATCCAGAATTGTATTCTGATGATCCAGAAATCCTTCAGGCTTTGTTACAATGGATGAATATCTAAAAGAAGATCAGGAATCTGAATAAGAGATTGGGAGGAGTTAATGAAAATCGCAATCAAAGGCGGAACGATCATAACGGCCTCAGACACATACCTGGCAGATATTCTTATAGAAGAAGAAAAAATTAAGAGCATAGTAAGAGACATAACAGAGCCAGTTGACCAGGTTATCGATGCCACAGGAAAAATTATCATGCCTGGAGGAGTTGACGTACATACACACTACGCTCTCCCAATGTTTAATACCATTTCTTCCGATGATCATTACACGGGGCATAAAGCTGCCGCTTTCGGGGGAACGACAACTACAATAGATTTTGTTTCTCAAGATTTCGAATCTCTAAAAGAGTGTGTGAATGCGTGGCATGAAAAAGCGGACCCAATAGCTGCTGGCGATTTTTCTTTTCATATGAACATCACACATTTGAACGAGCGGATAGCAAATGAAATCCCTGACCTGGTAAAAATGGGAATAACTACTGTAAAGGTATTTACCGCATACAATAACAGATTAAGGCTTTACGATGGAGAAATTTTTAAGGTATTACGCATAGCCAAAAATGCGGGCATGTTAACGCTTGTACATGCCGAAAATGGGGATGTGATTGACTTTTTGATTGACGAAGCAGTTTCTGCCGGCAAAAAGTCGCCAATTTGGCACGCAAGAACACGCCCTGCGTGGGGTGCGGTTGAAGCCGTTTTGCGCAGTTCTGCCCTCGCGGCACAAGCTGGAGCGCCAGTATACATCGTCCATATGAATACAGGTGGGGAAGTGGATCAATTGGAATATGCGCGATCCAAGGGATTACCTGTTATGGGGGAAACGTGTCCACAATATCTCTTCTTCACAGAAGATAACCTTCTACAAAAAGATGGAGCAAAATGGATCTGTTCACCACCTATGAGGTCTCACTCAGACAACGATAGATTATGGGAAGGACTCCAAAATGAAACAATCCGTGTCGTGGGAACAGATCATTGTCCATTTTTCTATGATGGAACCCGAGCAATAGTATACGAGGGAGAGAAAGTCGCGATTCCGGGAAAAGAACTCGGAAATGATGATTTTACAAAAATCCCGAATGGTTTGCCTGGAGTAGGGGACAGATTACCAGTTTTGTGGACATATGCTGTGAATACAGGAAAATTATCTGCAAACGAATTTGTTGCTGTCACTGCAACAAACCCTGCAAAGATATTTGGCATGTATCCCCAAAAAGGCTCGATCCTCCCCGGAAGCGATGCTGATATTGTTATTTGGGACCCCGGTAAAGAAATAACATATGGGGTTTCTATGGCACAACACAGGACAGATTATAATCTCTACGAAGGCTGGCGATTAAAAGGTTATCCGGAAAAAGTTTTCCTGAGAGGAAAGATGATCGTTGATGGAGAAACCTGGCAAGGGAAAAAAGGACAAGGAAAATTCATTGCACGTAGCCCATTTGCCGAAATTCTATAACGCCAGAAAAAAATAAGTGCTTGGTTTTATTCCTTTTTTTATATTGGCCGGAGCGGCCATTTCTATCCCCATATTTCGATTTGTACAGCGGGGCGTTGGTTTTGCTTGGATATTTGCGGTTCTCTGTTCTTTCGCTTCCTGGGGAACAGTAATATTTATTAAGAACAGATTACCTTTCTCATTTGATATGCTTAGATGGTCCAATATAGGGGTATCCATAAAGTTCCCTTTTTTTGAGATTAATCTGATCAATTGGCCATTCATTTTTGTCATCACGGCTATTGTGTGTGCTGTGATTATTTCGTCTTCAATAAGATTAAATGCCGCTTCAATTTTTCCCGAATGGACCGGGATACTGGCACTAGGTTCAATTGGAATACTGGGATCAATGGCCGGAAATTTGCTTACGATTATCATGGTATTTGGGCTATTGGATCTTATTGAACTTACTTTTTTTACACTTTTGGTGGACTACAAGGATAAAAAACTGAATAGTTATTTTTTGAATTTATTTTGGCGTTTTACAGGCTTTGTAATACTATTAATGGGTCTTGTTTTTCAATTTTCTTCAACAAACTCTGTAAATAGCTGGAATGATATCTCGAGCAGTGGAACTACAATAATTCTTTTTGGATGCTTATTTCGTTTGGGTATGGTGCCTTTTACGGCTCTTTCAGGAAAACTGAACAAAAATCCCAACGGAATATTTGTAATTCGCATTCTTATTTCATTGTTACTCGTGTTATCCATTTTGTTTAAATTGCCTTTACAAAGTGATAATACCATTTGGAAAACACTCTTGTTGGGGTATTTATTGATAGTGGCTAATGTTGCAGCACTAAAGATAGTAATTGGTTCCAATAAGGAAGATGGTTTAGATTGGCAATTATTACTAGGAAGTATTTTTATTGCTGAATTTCTATATGGATTCTCGTCTACTGGTATTTATTTTGTGCTTACCGCTATTCCTATTTTTATTATTTTCTTCTTAGATGTTCTTGATAGTCGGTTTTTATTTGTTTTATCTTTGGCTGCTCTATTCGGATTTAGCGGTTTACCATTTACTCCAAACGATTCTGGACTTGCGGGATTTTCGTTGACCGGGACGGTACCGGGTTATCTTTTCTTATTTCCATGCATGGTTTTTTTTGCAGGTATGTTTAATCAAATAATTACGAAACATTCAATAACGTCTGGCATAACCGAGAGATGGTTGTTAGTTGTATCACCACTTGGTATTTTGATAACAGTATTTTCCATTTGGATAATTTCGTATTTCTGGACTGGGGATACAAATGGATTTGTTCTCTCAATACAAGCATTGATCATGACAATAGGCGGACTTGCAATTTTTACAGCAAAACGATTTGGATTATTGAGCTTTCTTGATTTTGCACTTATTCGATTAAAGCAATTTGAAATAACTTTTGGTGAGAATGGTAAAAGGTTATTTAAATCCGCATATTTTGGAAATATTATTCAATTTCCCAACAAATTCATACTAGGGATTTTTGAGGGCGATGGTGGTATTTTATGGGCCATTCTTTGCCTGGTGTTGGTTATTACGATTATTAGAACTTTGGGTTATTCATAATGCTTCCCAATATCTCCGTTATTGCCGTTCTTGTACTTGTTGTTGTAACAACAGTAATACTTGTGCTAAACAATTGGCGGTGGATATCTATAGCGTGGGTTTTTCAAGTTTTTTGTGTTTTCTGGCTGACATCACTTTCCTGGAGTATTCCCGAAAGTGCTGTGAAACTTGTGGGTGGTTGGATTGCAATAGCCATAGTTAGTAGCACTCACCCTATGGAAGAAATCCAAAAAGAATCGGCTCTTTTGCGTGACAGCTTTGGATTTCGGTTTATTTTAGCAGGAATGGGTTGGCTATTGACTTTCTCTATCTCACCTGAAATTCAGGAAATAATTCCCGGAAGAATAGAGATCATATGGGGTGGTTTAATGCTACTCGTAGGTGGGATTTTGCATATTGGTTTATCAGCCAACTATCTTCGATCGATTATTGGATTGATTACATTTATTAGTGGCTTTGAAATATTGTATGCGTCAGTTGAGAACTCTGTTCTTGTATCAGGGCTTTTGACATTCTTAACTATAGGGTTAAGTTGCCTAACGTTATTTTTCCAGCCCAAAACGACAGAAGGTGATATTCAATGAATGCGCCAATACTGTGGATCGGATTACCTGGGTTAGTGTCTATTGTTCTGTTGATTTTACGAAAAAGAGAACAACTTGTTCTTTTTTCAGCAATAGGTAGTTCTGTTTTTTTTATGCTAACCAGTTGGTTCATTCCAATCGGAAGTCCAATAATTCAGATTGGAAGTTTTGCACTACAAATCAACTCGTCGGTCACAATATTGGGAAGAAGTTTCACTCTCAATGAAGGGGATCTTATCTTCACTTCTTTACTTTTTTTGATATTGTTTCTTTTCTTGAGTATGTCTTTTGTGATAGAGATTCCATCGAGTTTTATTCCAATAGGATTCATAATCATCAGTTTGTTTATTGGCGCATTATCCGTACAGCCTTTTCTTTTTGCGGCATTAATACTTGAAATTTGTGTAATATTTTCTGTAATAATTCTGTCAACAAAAAACTCAAGACCTGGCTTGGGAGTTATGCGATTTTTAATATTCCAGACGATGGCAATGCCGTTTATGTTGACTTCAGGGTGGGTTCTATCCGCGATAGAGGCAAATCCAACAGAGACGAAATTAATAATCCAGGCTCTCATACTACTGGGTTTGGGATTCTCTTTTTGGTTGGGAGTTTTTCCTTTCAATACGTGGATGGCGCAATTGGCTGAGGAGAACTCTCCTTTTGTAGTTGCGTTTGTTTTAATTCTATTTAATACGGCTATCACAATATTAATAATTCGGTATCTTGATGGATTTATTTGGCTCAGAGACGATGCAACGATTTTTTCCGTACTAAAAATTATGGGAATCCTAATGATCTTATCAAGTTCAATACTGTTTTTATTTGAAAGGAAATGGGAAAGGACTATTGCGTACATTATTTCATTTGAGGCTGGATTGACATTGATAGCTATGAGCCTGAACCATGTAAATGGTTGGAACGCTTTAATGTTAATGTTTTTGCCAAGAATTTTGGCCATATCTGCCTGGGCGGCCTCGATCAGTTATATCAAAGCGCATATGGTCAATGAAAGAATGGAAAATCCTGTAAGTGCAATAGCATTAATAGTACTTGGATTCGCACTTTTTACAGTTGCTGGCTTGCCATTATTGCCTGGATTTACTTCTCGGTTGTTATTGATTTTGGAATTGGCAATTGTTGATATGCAAGCCGTATTTTGGATGGCATTATCGCAAATACTATTTATTTCTGGAAGCATACATTTTCTTTTTAATATAAAAAAGTCTATAATTTTTTCAATTTCAAAGACCATATCTAGAATTGAATATGGATATTTTCTCATATTGAGTTTTATTTTTATCGTGATTTGCATAGACCCGTTGCTAATTGGTGAAAAAATAATTGCAGCACTAGAAGCGTTTCCAAATATTAAATAGATCAAGACCCGGATGGTATAATTTCGCGACAACATCGGGAAGGTTCAAAAATGGATCTAGAGCAGCTTAATAAAAAGATTGAATGGCTGGATGATGAACGTCGCAAAGATAAAACAACAATTGCGATGCTAAAAGAGCGGATATCTGAGCTTGAAGCATCTCTTACAAGCAATTCACAGGAGATAAAAACAGTTCAATCTGAAACTAGTAGATTGAATGCTATTAGCGGGAAATTTGATCAATTACAAACTACGATTGGTAACCTGAAAGTTGAGTTATCGAAAAATTTGGATGTATTGGATAAATCCTTCCATGATCAAAACAAAGAAATTAGTAAAACAAGAAAATCTGAAGTAGATTCAATTAATAAATCCATTGCAGAAATAAAGAAAAGTCTAGAGACTATCAATGAGATCAAGCGGACACTTTTAGTCCGACAGGAAGAAGAATTTAGAATTACACGGTTGGTCGGTGAGAATGAACAAAAAGTATCTGAAATCTCACGATCTGATGATGAGAATAAGCGAACATTAAAATTACTTGAAGAAGGTCGTCGTCAAGATTCGAAGCGACTTTCAGATCTTTTGGGCGAAGTGACTTCTATAAGAAAACGTTTGGAAGAACAAAGGGGAAAAGTAGATATCTCTACGGATTCAACAAGGAAATTGGAAGTCCGCGTATCTGAGTTGCTGGCAGCAGAAAACGAGAGACGCCAGACTGTAAATACTTTCATTGAAAAGCAATCATTATTACAAGTTGAAAGAGATAGAATCTGGAAAGAATGGCAAGAACGGTTTGGCACATTTGATAAACAAACTTCTACAATTGACGCAAAATTACAGACAATTGAAGCTATGCAACGGGCAGTTAAACGATCGCAAGATTCATTTGACGAGATAACACAAAAGTTTGAACGCCGAATAAATGAGATCACAGAAATGTCGAGAATTAACGAAGACCGATTCAGACAGGAGTGGGGCGCGTTTAAGAACGATGATCAAAAACGATGGACCAATTATTCTCTAAATCAAGACGAGCAAACGAGAGATACCTTAAGACAGCTTGACAAGTATCTGGAGCGTTTGGAAAAGCTGGAAGACCTGGCACAGGATTTACAGGATCTTCTTAATCAGGTAAATGAAGAAACTTTTAAACGGTTACAGGCAATGGTAAACCTAACCCATACCTGGGCGGAAGAATTTTCGCAAATTACTAAGTCAAGCGATTGAGACTATGAAGGTTATTGGAACTGCCGGGCATGTTGATCACGGGAAATCAACACTGGTAAAGGCGTTGACGGGTATTGATCCAGATCGTCTTAAAGAAGAAAAATCCAGGGAGATGACCATAGAACTGGGGTTTGCCTGGATGGAATTGCCAGACGGAGAACCGGTAGGAATTGTAGATGTCCCAGGACATCGTGATTTCATTGAAAATATGTTGGCCGGGGTGGGGGGTATTGATGCTGTGGTGTTTGTCATCGCCGCAGATGAAGGAATAATGCCCCAAACGAGGGAACATCTTGCAATATTACAATTACTTGGTGTAACGCATGGTGTAATCGCGCTGACAAAAACAGATATTGTTGATGACCCTGAGTGGTTGTCAATGGTGATATCTGATATTTCGATGACTGTTTCGTCAACGTTTCTAAAGGATGCCAAAATTATTCCTGTTTCAGCAAGAAATGGAACAGGAATCAAAGATTTGATCGAAGCAATTTCAGAAGAGCTTAAAAATACACCCAGCCGAACTGACAAAAGCAAGCCAAGGATGAGTATTGACAGGGTTTTTACCATTCAAGGGTTTGGAACAGTGGTAACGGGTACGTTGATTGATGGAAAATTCAGAACAGGTGATCCCGTTGTAGTTTTGCCCGAAGGTTTGACGAGCCGCATTCGTGGACTTCAGTCGCATAAACATAAGACAATGGAGGCAGAACCGGGCTCCAGATTGGCAATAAACCTTGCAAATTTAACTACTGAGCAAATCCAAAGAGGAGATATTGTAACTTTTGAAGGATCATATTTCCCGGCAAATCGATTTGATGCATTTATTCAAGTTCTACCAGAAACAAAGAATCCTGTTGAGCACAACGACGAAATTAAGGTATTTCATCTGGCAGCAGAACGAATAGGAAAAATCAGAGTACTTGGAAAAGATAGCATTAAGCCAGGAGAGAGCGGATACGTTCAAATAGAAACAGTTGAACCAATTGTTTGTCAAAAGAATGATAACTTTATTATTCGGTTGCCGTCACCGGGGGAAACAGTAGGAGGCGGGGTTGTGATCAATCCTGTAGCAACAAAGCGATATAAACGCTCTTCGAAAGATGTTTTGCAAGGTTTGATGGCGGGGCATATTGGCTCTTTGAGAGAAAAAATCCTTGAATTTTCATATTCAAATTTGGTATTTTCGAAGATTGATCTCGTCAAAAATTTGGGAGATGATACATCAAATATTGAACTTGAATTAAGCAATTTGATAACAGAATCTGAGATACTAGACTTAACGAATTCTGCTCAATCAGAAAATGGAAAAAACCTAGTATCAAAGAGAACCATTGATAGAATTTTTTCTGAAGCAAAACAAACGCTCTCTTTATATCATGAACAATATCCTTTGCGACATGGAATGCCAAGAGAGGAGTTCAGAAACCGGTTAAATCTTGGAAAGAAAGAACTTCAAATTGTGATTGACCGAATAATTTCCAGAGACCCCATAATGACAGACGAGGGTTACGTAAAACTAAAAGACCATGAAATACGGCTTACTGATGAACAAACAAAAAGGTTGAACAATTTTTGGGTTGAATGGGAATTACAACGTTTTTCGCCGCCATCAATAGAAAACATAATTTCAAAATTGGGTGATGAATTGACCAATTCGTTGTTTTTCAAGAAGGAATTGATCAGGGTGTCACAGGAAGTGGCATTTAGGAATAAAGAAATTTTTGAAATGCGGGAATTCGTGGAAGATTTTATTCGGAATAATGGAAAAATTACTGTAATAGAATTCCGAGATAAATTCAACACAAGTCGAAAGTATGCTTTAGCATTCTTGGAATATCTTGACAATCAAAAAATAACAAACAGAGATGGCGATTTTCGATATATTGTTAGTGTCAATAAATAATTAGAATGAATTCCGCTTTTTTGTTGGCAACCTGTTTATAAATTTCTCCCAGGTTACCACGATAAATACTTTCTGTTGATAGTGTTAGATCACAGGCTAATACAGCTTTACGCCCGGATCCAAATGATTTGAGAGATTCTTTGAGTATTGTCCCCAGACGATAGGGTGTATCCATTAAAACAACCGGGATATGCAGCCGGCGAAGATGATCAAACATCTTTTCACGTTCTTGAGGTTGCCGAGGAGGAAAACCGGCAAAGTGAAACGTGAGCAAAGGTTTATCAAGGATGGAAAGAGTTGCCATCAACGATGATGCCCCCGGGATGGGAATGATTCTGGCGCCTATTCCATTTGCTCGTTCTATAAGACTGGCGCCTGGATCTGAAAAAACAGGCGTTCCACAATCTGATATTAAAGCTAGAGATTTCCCCTGTAGAAGAAGTTCTTGAATTTCATCTCCTGAACGTACTTCATTGTGTTCATTAATGACTATCCATTCTTTTACAGAAACACCGATGCTCTTTGCCAGTTTGTCGCCGGTCTTTCTATCTTCACAAATTACAGCATCAGAAGCCTTAATTACTTCAATTGCTCGAAGCGTTATGTCCAACGGATTTCCGATTGGGGTGGCAACGATATAGAGAGTACCAAGTTTAATATTTCGAAGGTCCATAAGAATTCTTTAAGATCGCAAGATGCCTTTGCGTGGGGAGAAAAGATAAGCTGTTATGAAAATAATGGTCGCGACAAGTACTATCGCAGAACCGGACGCGATGCTTATATAATAACTGGCAAATAGTCCAATTACGCTCGACAAAATACCAATAACTGCCGAAACTGCCATCATGCGTGATAATCTATTGGTTAATAAATAGGCGGATGCAGCGGGTGTTACAAGCATGGCAGCGACCAACCCGATTCCTACTGTTTGGATGGATGTAACAATTGTAAGTGAAATAAGGATGAGAAGCAGTAAACGGAGTTTTTCTGCCGGTAATCGAAGCGTAATGGCGAGAACAGGATCAAATGAAATGATCTTGAATGGCCTATAAAAGATGATAACCAGGATAAGAATTATTACAGCAAGAATACTGATTTGAACCAGATCACGTGAACCAACACCAAGAATATCACCAAAAAGAATATGGCTGAGATCTACCGCATACGATCGGATTGTACTAATAATCGCGATCCCAAGAGCGAGGGCAGCTGAAAATAAGACACCGATCGCTGTATCTTCACGAATTGTTCCGTGTTGAGAGAAGAAACCAATAGAGATGGCAACAACAAATCCGGCGATCAATGCGCCAATCATCAGATTGCCACCAACAAGGTACGCTATGGCAATCCCTGGCAAAATAGCATGAGCCAAGGCATCACCAAGGAAGGCCATTGACCTCAGAACTACATAACATCCAATAATTGAGCATACCAATCCAACAATTACTGCCGCGGCCAGACCACGCTGCATGAATTCGTATGACATGGGTTGCAAAAGCCATTCAAACATATCTTATTTACCTTCCAAAAATTCTGAAGGACAGCAATGATCAACTAAAACTGCGTCATCAAGCATAAATATCTGTTCACCAAAAGCCGCGGAAAGATGTTCTTTTTTCATTACTTCGACAGGTTTGCCATAGGCAATAAGCTTGCGTTTCAATAAGACTACTTGTTCGAACTTACGCGCTGCCAGATTTAGATCATGCGTTGAAACCAGAACCGTAACGTTTCGATTCTTGAGTTCCGATAGTAATTGAAGGGTGGCTTCCTGGGTTGATACGTCAACACCATTAAAGGGCTCATCCATTAGGAGAATGTGTGGTTCTTGTGCCAGTGCTCTGGCAAGAAAAACTCGTTGAATCTGCCCACCAGAAAGCTCGTTCAATGTGCGTTTTGCCAATTTCTCAATGGATAGTTGTGCAAGAGATTGATCAACAATTTCGTGATCTCTACTGGATGGTGATCTTATCAATCCATATCGCCTAAAGCGTCCCATCATGATCACTTCGCGAACTGTTATTGGAAAGCGAAGATCAACTTCTTCTCTCTGAGGTACATAGGAAATACAATAGTGATCATATTCAAGGGGTTCTGAGTGAATTCTAATCGACCCGGATTCAAGAGTTGCCAGTCCAACCAGGGCTTTGAATAGGGTAGACTTACCGGCTCCGTTTGGACCAACAATGGCGGTTTGAGAACCGTGTGGTATTTCAAGAGTAACGTTGTCTAATGCCGGACGATTATTATAGATAACAGTAACATTATGTATACTGATACCGCCGGAAGATTCCAGTGGAGCATGGGATTGAGAATTCGTTTTTGCCTCCAAACAAAATGTTGGTATCTACTATTGAAAAGCATTGTCATTATCAATGAAAGTAATAAGTTGGTCAAGACTTTGATAAAATTGCATATCAATTATCAGGCAGCCACAACCAATGAAAATTAAACTAAGTCAGATCGCGAAAAACACAGCTATAGTATCTGCTTTTTTCCTCGCAGACAAAGTACTGGGATTTTTAAGACAGGTAATCATTGTACGACAATTCGGTTTATCCAGGGAACTTGATGCTTTTAATGTTGCCAACAATGTTCCAGATATGCTTTTTGCGTTGATATCTGGTGGGGCTTTGGCGATGGCATTCATCCCTGTTTTAACCCAGACTATGACAATTGATGGAAGAGAATCTGCATGGAAATTATTCTCTCGAATCGTTAATCTGGCATTCGTAGTGACGGCCGTATTTGCCATTGTTGTGGCATTATTGAGCAATAAACTGGTGGAGTGGCAGGTGGGCATAGCACCGGGATTTGAGCAACCACAACGGATGTTGGTTGCCGAGCTTATGCGCATCAACCTGGTTGCAACATTGATTTTTTCAATCTCAGGATTGGTACTCGCAGGGCTACAGGCGAATCAGCATTTTCTTCTACCAGCAGCTGCCCCTTCTTTATACAATCTCGGACAGATTTTTGGAGCCGTTGTTTTAGCCCCTGAAAAAGGGTATGTATTGGGAGGGTTTACACTACCTTCCTATAACATGGGTGTTCACGGTCTGGTATATGGGGTGGTCATCGGCGCGGTATTACATCTATTAATCCAGGTGCCTGGCTTGATAAAGTACAAATACCGGTGGCAATGTGGTATTGATATCAATAACCCGGCGGTAAAACAAGTGTTGACAATTCTTGGCCCAAGACTGGTTACCATGTTGTTTATTCAACTTATTTTTATCGTTCGGGATAACATAGCGAGTCGTCTTGCCACAGGATCAGTTTCCGCATTGACGTACGGGTGGATGTTTTTCCAGGTTCCAGAAACGCTGATTGGTACGGCAATTGGTACAGCCATGCTGCCCAGCCTTGCTGTATTGGCTGCTAAAAATGATTGGAAGGGTTTTTCAACAACTATTGAGAGAGCTATACAAACATTGATCGTATTAACACTTCCGATTGCGGCCATACTGGGTACGGGAATAGGTGGAGTTATTTCCGCGGCATTCCATTTTACAATTGAGCAGACAGAGCTTGTTCTATCGGTCTCAAGAGGTTTCTTGCTGGGGTTGGCGGGACAGAGTGTTCTTGAAGTGGCTGTCCGTTCATTCTACGCCCGCAAGGATGCGATCACACCGCTTTGGGCTGGTGGTATAAATCTGATCGTTTTTGTGTGTCTGGCCATTTTCCTGACAAATATTATGGGAGCGGCTGGGATCAGTCTGGCAGATTGTTTAGCTTACACAAGTCAGGCAATCCTTCTACTGTGGTTGTTCAAGCGAAGGATAAATATCCCGGTTGTTTTTACCAAAACAATTCCAAGAGGATTGTTGGCATCCGCAGTGGGAGTAATTGTGACGTATGGTATTCTTATGACGCTGGGAACGAATTTCAAACCTCTTTACGCCTCTCTGATCGCGATTTCGTTAGGCGGTGTAAGTGTAATACCACTTGTCTGGAATGAGATAAAGCAACTGGCTAAATTGTAATAAAGGTTATAATTTACATTATGGCTAAGAAAAAAGAACCTGTAAATGAAATACCAGAAATAAAATCTGACGATACTTCACCCGTAGTTGTTGATGCCTTGCATGAAGGCAAAACTATGCAGGTTAGAATAAAACCGGGGAGTACAAAACCAATAAAAGAAATGAATCGCTCTTTGGATGAGACTCAAAGTTTTAATTCAGCAGATACAGAATTGGGAACGGGTTCTACATCTTCGGTAAATCCGCCTACGCAACCTTTGAAAACTAGAAAACCTAATCGATGGAAATGGGTTTTTGTTGGCTTCCTGCTCATTATTGTGGGTGGAGCGATTGGTGGATGGTTCGGTTACAACCGAGCCATTGAAGCTCGTATGGCAGAACAGAAAAATAATATTGCCATGGTTACAACAACCCAATTCCAACTGGCCTTGCAAGATCAAGCTGAGGGCCGCCTGGAAACAGCTAGAAAACGGTTGGAATATATCGTGCAGCTAAATCCACAATTTCCGGGTGTTACAGAAAAACTCTCAGAAGTTATGATGGCACAGGCGGTTATTTCGACACCGACAGTTGTTGCCTTCGAACCAACGCCAGTTCCGACAAAAGATACCCGCAACACGGAAGAGTTGTTCTTACAAGCCAGACAACAGGCAGCGAACAATGAATGGAACAACGCCATTACAACTCTGGATGCTCTGCGACAAATAGATAGAACATACAGGGCCATTCAGATTGATGGAATGTATTACATCGCTCTGCGAAATAGAGGAATCGGACGAATCAACAGCGGATTGTTGGAACAGGGTATATACGACATCACCATGGCTGGGCAATATGGCCCGTTAGACAAGGATGCTGTCTCATACACTCAGACAGCCGGTTACTACCTGTCAGGAGTGGCAGCTTGGGCGGTGGACTGGCCGCGAGTATTGGAATTTCTCGGATCATTTTATGCCTCAGCCCCGGGTCTAAGGGATGCATCCGGCATGAGCGCGGCGGAACGATACCGCACAGGTTCAATTCTCTATGGTGATGAATTGATGGCCAATGAAGACCCTTGCAGTGCTCTGTATCAATACCAGAACGCGCTGGCGCTTTCATCCGATGATGTAACCCAGGGGAAATTGACAACAGCCACAAATCAATGCAACGCGCTAAATGCTCCGGCTGAAGAAGAAGAGATAGAGCCGACGGAAGAAATCCCCACTGAAGTTACAGAGTCGCCAACTGAAGAACCATCAATTACTCCAAGTGAAGAAGCAACACCTGATGGTGAAACTCCAGAAGGCGAACCAACAGATACATGACAAGAAAGAATTGAAATCAATAATACAGAAATGACAAAACCAGCTATTTGCTGGTTTTGTTTTTTGGGGGAATATTGTATTATTTGCTGGCAACTAGATCATATTCCATAGCGCCGGTTATTTTAACACGAGAAATTTCCCCGACAGGCAGCGTTCCCTCGACGATGACCATGCCATCGATCTCGGGCGCGTCCCGATAGCTGCGTCCGATTGAAATATTGTTATCAACCCCTTCGACCAGTAATTCAAGTTCCCTGCCGATCAATTCCTGATTCTTTTCAAAGGAAATCTTTTCCTGCTCGGACATCAGGATATTGAACCGTTCCGCTTTCAACTCTGGTGAAATTGGGTCTCCCAGAGGTTCACTGGGTGTGCCGGGTTCAAAAGAAAATGTAAATACACCAACCCTGTCAAATTTTATTTCGCGGACAAAATTGAGCAAAGTGTTGAACTCATCTTCCGTTTCGCCGGGATAGCCGACAATGAAAGTTGTACGCAAAGCAATATCAGGATTGCCCGCGCGTAAACGTTCAATCGTTTTATGGGTCCAATCCACATTGGATGGTCTTTTCATGCGTTTTAAGACGTCAGGGTGGGCATGCTGCAGAGGCATATCCAGGTATGGCAATACGATCTCCGCTTCACATATCTGATCAATAAGGCGATCAGAAACAGCGCCAGGGTAGGTGTAAAGAAGACGGATCCAGGGTATTTCGGGAACTTCTTTGTGCAAATCAACCAGCAGGTCAGGCAACGCGTCTTTCAAGCCCAGATCACTGCCATAATCTGTGATGTCCTGCGCGATGAGATTTATCTCTTTTACACCGTTTACTGCGAGATATTTTGCGTCTGAAAGAATGACATTACGGGGACGGCTTACAGCTGTTCCTTTGATCAAGGGAATTGAGCAGAAAGCACAGCCTCGGCGACATCCATCGGCGATTTTTAAGTATGCGCTTGAACCCTGGATAGCGATCTGGGGGATGCTGGTCTCATTAATACCAATCGTTGGAACATCCGGGATATGATAATGAGGTTCTTTTTCAGCGCTTGATTGGTTAATCTTATCGAGCACTTCCAAAATATCCATCCAGCGACGGGTTGTCATAATACCATCAATATTATCGACATTATCGGTTATAAGGCGATGGTCTCGCTGCGATAAACAACCGGCCGCAATCAATTTCTGTCCGTTCTTTTTTTTCTTTGATAAACGTGATAAAGCGTTAATCGATTCTTCGCGCGCAGCAGAAATAAACCCGCACGTGTTAACGATTAAATATGTAGCCTGGGAGGGTTTGGAAACACACGAGAATCCATTTTCCAGAAGAATTCTTGCCATTGAATCTGAATCTACTGTGTTTTTGGCACAACCCAGCGATTCGATATAGAAGGATTTTTTTTGTGCCATTATGGGATAAGGGGGGTAACTGTTGGCGGGATCATTGTAGCGGAAGGCCTTAGTGTCAGAGTAGGAATTTGTGTACTGATAGGTGCGGAAGGTTGGGATGGGGTGGGTGTTGAAATACCATCTTTTGAAAAAATCAACCGCAAAGGTTGCCCGGATAAGCCGAGAGTACCAAGGTCACGTTGATTGTAATAGATTTGCAATGCTGCAGCGTTTCCAGAGACGACCTCTATTCGTTCGTCAGATGTAAACGGGTAGGCGTTGCCTGGAATGGTTCGCCCAATATATGCGACTTTCTTTTCCGTTGTTACCTGTAAAAAAACACGCTGATTCGGGATTATGTATACCTGCATGGATGCCTCGCCAAGGTCGGGAACAGGAGGTGTAGGAGAACCTTCGATAATTGTGGAATCTGCAAACGGGTTGACAGTCGGTAAAAGACCAATTGATTCGGGATTCCGGGCTTCCTGGGTGAAATCAGAAGTTGGCGTTAGAATACTATTCAAATCTCCCGTTGGAATTTGCAGAAGAACATCGGCTATAGGCGGGGGGGCCTCTTTCTTCTCCCTGTTGGAAGAGATGACCATGCTGGCAGAAAAAATTCCAAAGCCTACTAAACCTATTATGGTTATGCTGCCAACCAGAAAATCAAATGAAATAAAACGAAACAGTCCAGAACGTTCAGAAGAAAAATTTGATTTTTTCTTTGTTTTAATACCGTTAATTTGTTCTGTTTCGGGAGGCAAAAGTTCGATACGACGCTTCTGTAAAGCTTCAGCAAATAATCCAAGGATTTCATCGCCATCCAGATTAAGAAATGAAGTGTAGCCAGTAAGCAATCCACGCGCCTGTACCAAAGAAGGAATGTTGTTGAAATTTCCGGACTCCATATCAATGAGGTGTCTGGCCCGGATATGGGTTAATTTCTCAATTTCATCAACAGAAATATCTAATTTTTGACGGCAGGTTCTAAGTTGTTCGCCTATCTGTTTGAAAACTTCCTGTGAACCGGATGGAATTGTGCTGTCCTCGATAATTTCAGAGGAGGAATCATCATCAAAGATTTCATCCGATTGAACGGCACTTGAATCGTCGGAAGTATTCTTACCTTCATTATTAAGGGATGCTTTGTTATTGGAAAAGAGTTTGGAAAGCGAATCGGGAAATAATGATTGTCGGGTATCTGTTTGGACCAGCGTATCTGATGTTGATGAAAGATCTGTTTCTATTTCCTTCCTATCTAACTCCTCCACCAAATCGGAAGAACTTAACCCAAGCCATTCAGAATACAAGCGGATAAAACCCTTAGCCTGTACAGCAGAGGGTAATTCATCGAGCCGCCCTTCCTCAATGGCCTCAATGAAGTAGTGACGGATATGTATGGCCCGGGAAACATCCTCGAGGCTATATCCTTTTTGTATGCGGTTTTTCTTTAGAATTTCACCAACGATAGTTGACATGGTCACAATTATTAGAAAGGCAAACCGGCAAACCAGATATATCTGATTAAGCCGGTTTGTCTTTTTATTGTCCTATCCGATCTGGACAGGGTTCATTCGGCAGATTTTTCTTCAGGTGCTTCCGTTGCTTCTGGTGTTTCTGGTGCAACTGTTTCTTCTTTTTGTTCAATGACGGAAGCAGGTTCATCGGTTTTCGCGTGTTTCTTGGTGTCAGCTTCCATGGAAGGAGCTGCTTCACCTTCGCGATGGACGATTACCTTCACTTCGGGTACAAGGTCCATGGTCAAGCGGATCTTCGCTTTGTGTTCACCGAGATTACGGATCGGCTGAATCTCAACCTGACGGCGATCTATTTCTGTACCAACTTTACTGTTGATGGCATCAGATATCATCTGTGTCGTAATGGACCCATACAGTTTGCCAGTCTCACCGGCTTTGCTGGCAAATGTCAACACGAGGCCATTAACCTGATCGGAAACGCCACCTAACTGGCTGTTCAATTGCTCGCGGCGGACAGAAGCCTGTGCACGGATCTTGTCTGCCTGTTTTAATGCGCCCAGTGTGGCCAGAACGGCAAAACCCTGAGGGAGAAGAAAATTGCGGCCATAACCATCGGCCACTTTCTTAACATCTCCGGCGCGACCCAGTTTATAAACATCTTTGATCAATAATACTTTCATTTTAAGCCCTTTCAAGAATTGTCTTTGACCGAAGGGTACAACGGTCAACGCAAGAATGAATTTTACCAGCTCAGGAAAGGATGGTCAATCTCAAATCATTCGCGTTTCTTGTAATCTCTG
The DNA here is from genome assembly GCA_964446955.1 of uncultured Leptolinea sp. Classification (GTDB taxonomy): domain Bacteria; phylum Chloroflexota; class Anaerolineae; order Anaerolineales; family Anaerolineaceae; genus Leptolinea. The sequence continues at coordinate 570,472 of CAYUQJ010000001.1, read as the reverse complement.
ATCCCGAAAGCCTGTTGTACTGGGAGAACGAAGAATATGCCTGTGTGAGGCTGATCCAAATCTCCGATGATTTCGCGCGTTGATTTGTATATGGAATCAACAATTTCCTGTGTTTTTACAATTGTAAAAAGAGTTCTTGTTTGATTCATTGATGATTCTAAAAGGTCTTCCAGGTTCGGAATGATCGGAAAATCCTCCTGCAAGGCTCTCTTGTCTTTATAACTGGCCAAACCAATGCTGGGTAAAATAGTAATACCTGACGTACCAGCCTCTTCCCATCCTTCGAGAAGATCGTTCAGCTTTTCCGTGTCCTGCAGAATAAAAAAAACTGCGTACATGGATTACGCCTCCTTGGCATTCAAATTATCTGGATCCTGGGATATTGACGATGTTTCAACCAGAAAAGATGGCGGATTCAAAAAGCTGCGTTTTAATAAAATCGGTGTCAACAATGTGGAAAGTAGTACGATCATTACAACAATTGTTAAAACCTCTGATGAAATAAGACCGGATGATGCGCCAATACTGGCTACGATCAAGCCAACTTCTCCACGCGAAACCATGCCCGTTCCCAATTGGTACGATTCGAGCCAGGAAAGTCCACCGATTTTTGCTCCAAGCCCAGAGCCAACTATTTTGCTTATGATAGCGATAATGAGAAGCAAAGCCAGGAACCATATAGATGTCAGAGAAAATGAAAGTATGTTTGTTTTGAGGCCGATGCTCACAAAGAAAATGGGAACAAAGAAACCATACGCCAGATTCTGAATACCCAAAGCAATTTGATCCCTTGACGGTGTTCGCGAGAAGAACAGACCGGCAAAAAAAGTTCCAGTGATTGCAGCCATGTTTCCAATAAGCTCTGCTGCTAAACCGTAAATGAGGAGAAGAACAAGGCTAAAGGTAAGTACCCCCTGAGAAATGTTGATTTTCCCAATCTTTTGAAGTAATCTGGGGAGAAGAAAATACCCAAATCCACCTGTGATGATAAAAAAGAGCAACATTCTACCGATCAGCAATAAGACACTCATCGGTGTCAGGCTGCCATCACTTGCAGCAAGAAAAATGGATAAGAAGAGAATGACAATGATGTCGTCATAAACGGCAGCGCCAAGAAGGCCGAGCCCAACTTTTGTCCGCAGGTAACCCAATTCCATGAGAGTCTGCGCGGAGATGGAAACACTGGTCGCAGCCAAAGTCAAGCCCAGAAAAATGGATGAAGATTGATCCATTCCAAAAAAATGGCCAGCGAGATAACCCAGAATTACCGGAAGGAACACTCCCAGAGAGCCGGAGTACATCGAAACCCGCGAGCTTTTGGCCATGTCTCTTAGATGTAATTCAATGCCTGCCAAAAACATTAGTAAAAGAACGCCAATTTCACCCAATTCTTCAATTACCATTTCAAGGTGGGGATCGGTGACAAAAGAAAGATGAGTGAGATTGATAAATGATGGTCCCAGCAGGATACCGACCAATAACTCGCCGAACACAGAAGGTTGGCCGAATTTTACGCTAATGCGGCCAGCAATTTTAGCGGCAGATAATATAATTATTAATGAAAGGATAAGCTGAAGAAAATTGGACATTAAAAGAAATCCCTGGATGAATACAAAAAATGTTGTATTAGGTTGATAAACTATACCATAGGATTTTTTTGAGGGATAAATGACAATTAAAGAAAAAAGAGAAGAATGGCTAAGAAACCGGTACGAAAAGGCGATCAAACGGGTTCCAGAACGAAAAGAACAGTTTTCAACTGATTCGGATATAAATCTTCCTCCAGTATTTATACCCTCTGATTTTGACTATATGGATAAGCTCGGATTCCCTGGCGAGTACCCGTTTACAAGAGGGGTCCAACCATCCATGTACAGGAGCCGTTTTTGGACAATGCGGCAATACGCGGGGTACGCAACCGCGGAAGAATCAAACAGACGATACAAGTACCTGCTGGATCAGGGACAAACCGGTTTATCGGTGGCATTTGATTTGCCAACGCAAATTGGCTATGACGCAGATGACCCCATATCAGGTGGCGAAGTTGGTAAAGTGGGGGTCTCTATTTCTTCCATTCAGGATATGGAAGCGTTGTTTGATCAGATCCCACTGGACAAAGTTTCCACAAGTATGACGATCAATGCTCCAGCTTCAATTTTGCTTGCCATGTACATTGCTGTAGCAAAGAAGCATGGAATTGCAGAAAGCTCACTCAGGGGAACCATCCAGAATGATATTTTGAAAGAATATATTGCTAGGGGAACTTATATTTTTCCACCGCACCCATCAATGCGATTGATTACAGATATTTTTAAGTATTGTACGGTTAATGTACCTCATTGGAATACGATCAGCATATCCGGATATCACATTCGGGAAGCCGGTTCATCGGCCGTGCAGGAGGTGGCATTTACTCTGGCAGATGCCATCGCCTATGTGGACGCAGCCATAAAAGCCGGACTAGAAGTAGACGAGTTCGCATCTCAGTTATCCTTTTTCTTCAATGCGCACAATAATTTCTTTGAAGAAATAGCGAAATTTCGGGCTGCCAGACGATTATGGGCGAAAATTATGAAGGAGCGATTTGGCGCAAAGGATGAAAAGTCCTGGATGTTACGATTCCACACACAAACAGCCGGATCAACCCTCACAGCCCAGCAACCGGAGAATAACGTGATACGGGTGACATTACAGGCACTTGCCGCGGTGTTGGGAGGGACACAATCACTTCATACCAACAGTATGGATGAAGCGTTGTGGCTTCCAACTGAAAAATCGGTTAGGGTGGCGTTGAGAACGCAGCAAATCATAGCGCACGAATCAGGCGCAGCGGACACTGTTGATCCCATAGCCGGTTCTTACCTGGTGGAAAAAATGACAGACGAGATAGAAACCTTGGCAAGTGCGTATATCCAAAAGATTGATGAAATGGGCGGCGCTTTGGCGGCCATCGACCGGGGATATATACAAAATGAAATTCAAAAATCTGCTTACAACTATCAAAAAGATGTGGAAAAGAAACAAAAAGTGATTGTTGGGGTCAATGAATTTCAAACAGACGAAAAGCTGGATCTAGAACGTCTGCAAGTGGACAAAAGCATTGAACAGGAGCAAATCCAAAAGTTGCGAATTTTTAAGGCCAAACGGAATGCGGGTCTGGTGAGTGAAAAACTTGGTGTTCTGGAAAACGCTGCCAGGTCAGACGAGACTAATCTTATGCCAGTTTTCATTGATTGCGTGGAAAGTGGCATAACCCTGGGTGAAATTACAGGCGTGTTGAAAACAATTTGGGGTGAATACCAACCTCCCGCCTTTAATTAAAAGGATAAAAGAATGGCAAAAATTTTGAAAATTCATCATCTGGGTATCGCGGTAAGTGATGAGAATGCTTCCAGAAAATTTTGGGAAGATGGTATGGGACTAAAGGTTGACCATGTCGAAGATGTGGCTTCGCAGAAATCACGGGTAATTTTTCTTCCAGTTGGAGAGAGTGAAGTTGAACTGGTGAAACCGCTATCTGATGATTCAACTGTGGCAAAGTACATTTCTGAACGGGGTCAGGGTATTCATCATGTATGTTTTCAAGTGGATAACATAATGGAAATGATCAATCATCTGAAAGAAAATGATATTCGGGTGATCAACGGAGTTCCGCTGCGGGAAGAAGGGCGATTAATGGCATTTGTGCATCCCAAAAGCACGGGAGGGGTGTTGGTTGAATTGTATGAAGTGATCTGATTTTTTGTCGCAGAAAAATCGATGCACGTTAGTTAACCCGTTTGTTCTTGTACATGTAAAATATTGCGAAGTAAAAAAAGGAACCGGTATCGAATTATTCGATACCGGTTCCTTGTAATCTAAAGTGGCAATTCAGATTTCAGGAAGTAGCTTCAAGAATTCTTGCTTCTTCTTGCTTCGCGATCTCGATCCCCTCTTCAACGTTGACGCGGGTTAGCAATATTGCGCCAATAATGAAAAAGATGATCAATGACACAATACTGAGACGGCTGTGTCCTACCATTTGACCGACAATTCCAAAAACAAATGGACCGGCAATGCCGGCAAATTTTTCGCTTACACTGAAGAATCCGAAAAATTCCGCTGATTTGCTTTTAGGCATCATGCGTCCAAAGAGAGACCGGGAGAGAGCCTGACTGCCTCCCTGAACTGTGGCAACGGCGAAGCCCAAAGCCCAGAAGTGCCATTCTTCCTGCATGAAATATCCGGCTATGGCGATGCAGGTGTAAACCAACAGGCTCAAATAGATGGCACGCTTGGTGCCTATCTTTTTGGAAAGCCACCCGAAGAGAAAAGCAAACGGAATGGCGACAAACTGGACCATCAATAAGGTGCCGATGAGTGTGGTCTGGCCGATGCCAATTTCAGCGCCATAAATAGTAGCCATCTTAATGATGGTTCCAATACCATCGTTGTAGAACCAGAAGGCTACAAGAAAGATGAAAAGCTGTTTGTACGTTGTGATCTCTTTAAATGTGCGAGCCAGGCGTTTGAAACTTGCCTCGAGCGGATTGAAATTTTCCTCGCCCGACATAATTCTGCGTTTGGGTTCGGGTACCAGTTTAAGAAGTGGAATGGAAAAAACAAACCACCAGATGGCGACCGACAGGAAACTGAGCCTTGTCATCAACCCGGTTAACTCTTTGGGTGCGAGCATGATCATGGCAAGGTTGATCGCCAGAAGGATGCCGCCACCCAGATAACCCATGGCATATCCCTTGGAAGAAACCTGATCCATTTCTTCGCCTGAGGCAATGTGAGGAAGTAATGAATCATAAAAGACCAGCGATCCAGCGAACCCAATCTCTCCAATGATGAAAAAGATCGACGCCATGAGCCAGTCACCGGTTTTGACAAAATACAAAAGGGCAGTACCCAGAATGCCAAAAAAGGCGAATAAGGCGAGGAGGCGCTTTTTTGAACCGCTGAAATCAGCCAGCGCACCCAGAATGGGGCTTATCACAGCAGCCAGCAGCAAAGAGATGGAAGTGGTATACGCCCAGTAAACTGTTGCAGTATTACCCGGCAGATCAGCGGCAGCCACGGTTGCGTAATACACGGGAAGGACGGCGCCCATGATCGTAGTGGCAAATGCAGAATTGGCCCAGTCGTACATAGTCCAGGCATTGATGATCTTCTTGTGGTTATTTTCCATTGTTTAAGCTCGCTTGGGGGAAGATGTACTGATTATACAGTAAAGTGAAGTGCTTCAATTTGGGAATATATACCAGAACAAATGATTTATACCCGTGCTTTTCCGGACAGCTATGGGTATAATTCAAGGTTGCTCGATAGAACAGAGCATTCAGGAGAACACATGTCTCAAAATGTTATTCGTGTCATTGGTGCCAGGGAACACAATCTAAAAAACATATCCGTGGATATACCAAGGGATAAACTTGTCGTTATCACGGGGCTCTCCGGTTCCGGGAAATCATCACTCGCGTTCGATACCATCTTCGCCGAAGGACAGCGCCGTTACGTTGAGTCGTTGTCTGCGTACGCGCGTCAGTTCCTGGGACAGATGGATAAACCCGATGTTGATTCGATCGAAGGGTTGTCACCGGCTGTTTCGATTGATCAGAAGGCAACTTCACATAACCCAAGGTCAACTGTTGGAACGGTCACCGAGGTTTATGATTATTTACGTCTGTTATACGCGCGTGTGGGAATCCCTCATTGTCCGATTTGCGGACGGGAAGTTCAACGACAGTCCGCGCAGGAAATCGTGGACGCTGTTCAATCGTTACCCGAAGGTACACGGATACTGATTCTGGCACCACTTGTCAGAGGAAGAAAGGGTACCTACCAGAATATCTTTGAGGATATTCGGAAGATGGGATTTGTCCGCGCACGGGTTGATGGACAGGTTTACAACCTTGAGGATGAGATCACGCTTGACCGGTTTAAGATGCACACTATTGAAGCTGTTGTCGACCGTTTGGTGATCAGCAAATCAAATGATGAAACAGAAGAACGAACCGTTTTAACACGCCTGACAGATTCCATTGAAACCGCTTTAAAGATCGGTGAGGGTTACCTTACCATCCAGAATGTCAGCCAGGATCCTCCCGAAGATTTGTTATTCAGTGAGCACCTTGCCTGTCCGGAACACGGCGTAAGTCTGCCTGAGATCGAACCGCGCACGTTTTCCTTCAACACGCCGCACGGCGCCTGCCCGGATTGTGAAGGTCTGGGAAATCGCCTTGAAATTGACCCGGATCTACTGATCCCGGATCGAGAAAGATCTTTTACCGAAGGTGCGATTGTAGCCCTCGAATGGAGCAACAGCCGTGAACAGGGTGGATATTACTGGCAAATGTTGGAAGCCGTAGCCAGGCATTATGAAATCGATCTAGAATGCCCGGTAGCGGATATACCGGAAGACAAATTACGGATCATTCTATACGGGACGGGAAATCAGTCCATTACCATGAACATGGTGACGCGTAACAATGAACGGCACACCACTTTTGATACGTCTTTCGAAGGTGTGATTCCGAACCTGGAACGGCGCTTCCGGGAGACATCCTCTGAATTTATCCGCAGCCGGATAGGGGAATACATGAGTGACAGACCCTGTCCAACATGTAAGGGAACGCGTCTGCGGAAGGAAGCCCTTGCTGTCACCATCGATGATAAGAACATCGTTGAGGTGACAAACTGGCCGGTTGTGGATACATTGCATTGGATCTCGGGGCTGATGGGCGAAAAAACCTGCCTAACCGAGCGTCAACAGGCGATCGCAGAACGGGTATTGAAGGAAATAAAGGAACGTCTCGGTTTTCTTGTGGATGTGGGGTTGGATTATCTGACACTACGCCGTCCCGCTGGAAGTCTCTCCGGGGGAGAAGCGCAGCGCATCAGGCTTGCCACTCAGATTGGCTCGCGTTTGATGGGTGTGCTTTATGTGCTCGATGAACCATCGATAGGGTTGCATCCCAGAGACAATGACAGGCTGCTGGCAACTTTGCGTGGATTGGTGAATCTGGGTAATACGGTGCTGGTCGTGGAACATGACGACGAAACCATTCGATCGGCAGACTGGATCATTGACCTGGGCCCCGGCGCGGGAGAACATGGCGGAAAGATCATATCTCAAGGCAATGTGGAGCATATTCTTGAAGATAAGAAATCGATCACCGGAGCGTACCTCAGTGGCCGAAAATGTGTTCCCGTTCCAAAAAAGCGCCGAAAGGGAAATGGGAAAGAACTTGTCATTTTCGGAGCCAGGGCTAACAACCTGAAGAATATTGACGTACATATTCCGCTTGGGGTGCTCACCTGTATTACCGGCGTGTCAGGCTCCGGAAAAAGCACATTAATGGTGGACATTCTTTACGCACATCTGGCACGGGAGCTATACCGGTCTCATCTGCAGCCTGGCGAATTTGACCGGCTGGAAGGATTGGAACATATCGACAAGGTCATCAACATCGACCAATCCCCTATTGGAAGAACCCCGAGATCTAACCCGGGAACGTACACCGGATTATTCGATGAAATCCGTCAGTTATTCGCGGAATTACCGGAAAGCAAAGTTCGGGGATATAAGAGCGGACGTTTCTCTTTCAATGTTCACGGTGGACGGTGCGAAGCCTGCCAGGGACAGGGACAGTTGCGTATTGAGATGCAATTCCTGCCGGATGTTTATGTGCCCTGTGATGTGTGCCATGGGGCGAGATTTAACCGTGAGACATTGCAGGTGAAATTCAAAGGCAAATCCATAGCCGATGTACTGGATTTCACAGTGGAAGAAGGCCTTGAGTTCTTTTCCGCTTTTCCCGGCATTCAGAATAAATTAAAAACCCTGATGGATGTAGGTCTGGGGTATGTAAAGATCGGTCAACCGGGAACAACTCTTTCCGGTGGTGAAGCGCAGCGGGTCAAGCTGGCAAAAGAGCTTTCCCGCCGCGGCACGGGAAAGACCCTGTATGTCCTGGATGAGCCATCAGTAGGCCTTCACGCGGCTGATGTTCACAAACTCATCGAGGTGTTACAAAGACTGGTGGATAATGGGAATTCAATTATCATCATTGAACATAATCTTGATATTATCAAAGTTGCCGACCACATTGTAGATCTTGGTCCGGATGGCGGAGACCGGGGCGGTTATCTGATCGCAAACGGAACCCCGGAAGAGATAACCCGGATTGAAGCGTCGCACACCGGTAAGTTCTTGAGGAAAATATTGCCCGGGTGTGAAACCGGTTTGACTCGCTAAATGATTTAGAATCAGGTAGAATGCCTATTGTTGTAGCAAAAAAGACATTAAAATCAGGGAGGAACGGCCGGTTATGTATGGCCGGAAATCCAGAAAACGGGAACTCCTATGTCCGGAAAAGAAAATCCACAAAACGTAATCGATTCATATAAGAAACGACAACAGACCATGCCCCTTTTTATTGGTGGGATGGCTGGCGTATTGATCCTTGGCGGTGTTTTCCTTCTTGTCTACTGGCTTTCAGGTCCCAATAAACCCGCGTTTTCATTCTTCGCGACGAAAACAAGTACACCGACGATGACGTACACTGCGTCACCCGTACCGCCTACTGCGACCATCACAGAAACACCCACAGAAACCCCGACTGTGCTTCCAACAGAGACGGCCACACCCAGTGGACCGTTTGAATACACTGTGCAGGAAGGGGACTATTGCCAGAAAATAGCCGATCAATTCTCTACTGAAGTAAGGGCGCTGGTTTTGTTGAATCCCGCGCTGGGAGCCGGATGTAACATCCGTGTGGGAGAGAAAATCTTGATTCCGCAGCCGGGAGCCATTCTACCGACGGATACCCCGATCCCTCCCAACATCAAATCGGGTACGATCATTGAATACACCATCAATCCGGGTGATACCATCGGGATCATTGCCACCAAGTTCAACAGCGATCCTGAAAAGATTCTGACCCAGAACAAACTGACGGATGGGAATTTGATCTATGTTGGACAGGTCCTCAAAGTCCCTGTTAATATTGTGACCGTTGTACCAACACGCCCCGCGACGATCACACCGGGCGGAACGCAGATCGGGGGGAACAGAACCACTACAACTCCGACTGCAACGGCAACCAAGTCAAATTGATCTGAGAAATGTTATTTATAAAGGCAGGCGGGTGAAAACCCGCCTTTTGTTTATATGAAATCTGGAAGACGTAACCCTTTTATCTTCATTGTCATAGCCGGTTTGATCCTGGCGGCCATTCTTGTATTCGCAGGGACCACACTTCGGTCTCCCGGGATTGCGCCAGGCGACAGGCAAAACGTGGCTTTTGGAACGGAATTTATTGTGGAATTTCCGGAAAAGATGGATATTCAATCTGTTGAAAAGAGGATCCATGCCGAACCGGAGATCAAATTGGATATCAAATGGCAGGAAAGGCGGATGTTCATTCGTCCGGAATACGGCGATATCCCTGAAAGCGGTTTTACGTTAAATCTGCAGAAGGGAGCATCTACATTGGATGGAAGGGTTTATGCAAAAGACTTTTCCTGGAGTTACACGGTGAGGACGGCCGATATTGCCTACATCGGTAACGCGACGACTTCACCGGAAATCTGGGTCATTGATCCGAAGCAAGGTAAATCAACGCAGATTACAAATACGGGAGGGCGTATATCCGGTTTTATATCAAAACCAGATAGATCCGGTTTTATTTACAGCCTGATGGATGGAAGGGGTGGCGCGGATATCCGACAGGTGAAATATGATGGGAGCGATGACAGTGTCCTCATTAATTGCGGTGATGATATCTGCTCCGATCCCGCTATTACAGGAGATGGTCAAACACTGGCTTTCACCCGTAACCGCAGTCCTGAGAATGGTGCGAAAACAAAAGAACGTTACATATACACAGTTGACCTGGGAGGATGGACGGTAAAACCGCAGTCGGTTATTGCTGAAAAAGGTATTACCGGAAAATGGCCGGTTTTTTCACCTGACGGCGCATACCTTTCATTCTACGATAACAAAAGCCAGGGGATACGCGTGATCAATCTCCGTGGAGGGGAAGACTTCATCCTGGGGACACCACGTGAGCAAAGCGGTGTATGGACACAGGACAGCTCTACATTGGCTTTTCTGGGAGAAAAAGTCGGACATGACGGGATGGCTTCAGTTTTTTACATATTGGACGTGGCGAGTAAGTCCATCCGGGAACCCATGAAGGAATTCTTTATCGATAAAGACATGGGTGAACCGGACTGGTCGCCCGATGGAAAATCACTTGTTGCGGGAATTCGCCAGACTAATGCTTCGGTGACACGCCAGTTGTGGTTGATATATCCAGATGGGGGAGAAAACAGGCAGCTTACAGATGATTACACACGAATGAACGCAGCCGTGAAATGGCGACCTGACGGGCTCGCGGTGGTTTACCAGCAGGCTGAACTGGGGAGATCAGGGGTAAAGCCTACTGTAAATGTGTGGGATGTAAATACCGGAAACCATACGGTCATCGCGGAAGATGCCGCCCTGCCTGTGTGGGTTCCCTAAACAACAGAATCCAACGCGCAGCGGATCTCATCAAGGACATCCGGGTTTTCTTCACGCTTGAGAGAATGTGATAAGGCCTGACGCGACCGGGAAGATCCCAGCCGTCCAAGGGCCCAGGCTGCGTGAGAACGCACCAGAGGCTCCGGATTAGCCATCAGCATCCGCTGCAGTACGGGAATGGCGTCTGGATTGCCCAGATTACCCATGACAACTGCGGCGTTACGCAGTAAACCTTTACGTTTGGCACGAAGAAAGGGCGTATTCCGGAACTTTTGTTTGAATGTATCATCGGTCAAAAGGGAAAGAGTATAAAGGTCAGGAAATCTGGAATTGATATCATCAGGTAAAAAAGCGGGATACGTGATTGAATCATCCTGTTTCGTGTTCCAGGGACAAACCGACTGGCATACATCACAGCCAAACAGCCAGTCTTTCATCAGGGGACGGAGATCACGGGGGATGGCGCCCTTGTTTTCTATGGTCAAATAAGACAGGCAGCGGCCGGCATCAATGGTACGGTCCGGACGGATGCAACCGGTGGGACAGGCTTCGATACAACGACGGCAGGAGCCGCAACGGTCCGGAACGGGAACGGTATGGCTGTCAACCGGGAGCGGCGTAAAAATCCCGGCGAGGAAGAAAAAGGAACCAAATTCAGGGTGGATAAGACACGAATTCCGGCCTTGCCACCCGAGACCGGCGCGTGCCGCGAGGGGTTTTTCCAAAACAGGCGACGAATCAACAGAGGATCGGAAAGGTACGTCTGTGCCCGTGTATGATCTTAAACGATCGATAAGACTCTGGATGGCGGGAGGTAAAACCACGTGGTAGTCTTTTCCCCAGGCGTAGGAAGACACCCGGCCGCGTAAACCGGCAGGCAGGGGTTCTATGCGATTGACGGGGTAACGCATTCCCAGAAAGAGAATGGACTCGGCCTGTGGGAAGAATCGGGAAGGCTCCCGCCTGGCGGGCAGCGTTTCGGGATTTTCAAGATAAGCCATCCCGGCATGAAAACCGGACGCGAGCCAGTCTTCGTAGTGAGAAAAAACAGCGAGCGGTTCGAGATCCGTAACACCGATAAAGTTGAAACCGGATGCAACCGCCATTTCTCGAATGGAATCCAGGGATAGGTTATGCCGCATGGTTCGATTATAGACGGTTTATGGTTTGATATGAAAAGAGGCCGGAAAACCGGCCTCTATATGCAACTAGCACAATATTCTCTATTCCACCGAGAAAACGAAATTGAAGCGGAAGAAGGTAACCCCGTCGTCATTGACCAGTCCCCACTGGGAAACATAATAACCGGGGGCTTGCGGCGCGGTGAAATCGGCCAAAATGGTAGTCTCACTGCCGCGGTGGACAGGCGGCAGCATAAGCACGGAAAAGGTGGAACTCTTAACGCCGCTGATATGACGAATATAGAACTGGTTGTTCCAGTCACGCATGCCAATATTCTTGATGACCCATGTGACATCGAAAGCCTGTCCGCGAGCCATGATCGGGCCGTCCTGCGGGTTCTGGAAGGAAAGCGAAGCGCGGTCGGTGTACGGCGTGACCGTCCAGGTTGGATAGCGGGTGGCGACACCGGAAGCCGGAGCCGTGAATGTGGCTGCCGGGGCAACGGTATTCTCGGCCGGTTTGACCAGGGTTGGTATTTCGACTGTTGCCGTGGCTGGAATATCTGTGGCGGTCGGCGGTGTGGTTGGCGTGGCCCTGGGGGCGTTCTCCGTCAACTCGGCCACAACCGTCTGATAAATCTCCTGTTTTATGGCGTCTATGTCAACCGTGGGCGCGGGGGCTGCCGTGGGGGCCGGCGTACAGGCCGGCGCGGACAACAGACTGGCACCTACCAGTAAAAGCAGGAATAATTTTGGGAATTTCATTCTGGTTTCCTTCCCCGGTCCGGATTACTGAACCGTGAGAGTGATGTCAAACTTGCCGAAGTTGACGCCTTCCGGGTTCTGGAGGACCCAGAGTGAATAGTATTCGCCTGGTGTGGTGGGAGCCACGGCGTCAATCGTGAGGTCCGTGTTTTTGTTGGGAGCCACATCATTGGCAATCGGATAACCGGCGTTGACACCGAACTGGGTTCCGGCAAAATGTTTGATGGAATAGGTCGACGTCCAGGTGGTGGTACCGATGTTGGTGACCTTCCAGGTGATCTTGAACTTCTTGCCGGCGGGAACCTTGCTGCCATCGGGCGGGGTATTGCTGACCCACTGCATACGGTCAGGCAGCATCTGAACGGCTGTGACCAGAGGGGCGGCTGTGGCGGCGGGCGCCGCGAGGGTGGTGATGCCGCCATCCAGTGTCGGAGCGGCGACAACCGCTCCGGGCGTGGTACCGGCCAGCGGTTCCAGCGTGGGCAGGGCGGACAATTCCGCCGGAGTGCCGACAGGTTCAAGCGGAGGCAGAGCCTCCAGTGTGGCGGTGGCAGGCAGCGCGGCGGTGGGAACCGGCCGATTGGCGGCGTCGATGGTGATCTGAGCGACCACCGTTTGCGCACCGGAGGTAAACACCAGGTTGGGGTCAACCGTCGGCCCGGCGTCCACCGGAGCAGACGGGCTGGGCGCGCCGGTGGAGCAGCCTGAAAGTAGCAATGAAATGGTAACCAGGATCAGAAAGCGGTTTTTCATGGATTATCTTCCGTACGGTTTAGTAATAATGCGTGTAACAATCTTGGTCTGCGTTGTAACTGGTCATTTTCACAGTGATGGTCCCATCGCCAGTCACAATAATACTTATTAGATGGGAATCTGTGTCGGACGGACCAAACCATTTCGAACCGGAGGTATTGACTCCCCAGTTAGTCAATCCAGGAATCGCATCTCCATCCTGTGTAACAGAAAATGTACCTGTCGCATTCTTCGTGCCTGTCCAGGTTAGCAATACCTGTCCGCCTTGAACAGGTAGATCTATTAGAGATGATGCGTTATCAATCGCACGAGAATCTCCTCCCCAAACAGGGTTTGCATCGGAGCAGGCATTGGGAACACCGGTTGCCGTGGCAACGGTTCCACCGCCGCCGGTACCCTGAACAACATTCAATGTGAGGGTAAAGAGAGCGAAATTGACGCCTTCCGGGTTGGTCAGCACCCACTGGGTATCATAGGTTCCCGGTGTACCTGGGGCGGTAGCCGTAACCTTGAGGTCAACTTCACCGTTGGGGGGAACATTGGCCGTCAGGTTGTAGCCGTTGGCTGATGTGGATATCTTGTTGGCGGCCGCATAGAAGCGGTACACATAGTTGGGGTTCCAGGTGGTGGTGCCAACATTGCGCAGCCGCCAGATGATATTGAATACCTTGCCGGTGGTCACGGTTTCATAATCGGCGGGTGATTGTGTTACAAAAGCTGCCTTGTCCGCGGTATTGACACCCGTGCTGGCAGTGGGTGTGAAGAGCGGCGGCAGGGTAGCCAGCGGCGGCAGGGTTGGCAGAACGCCGCCCAGCGGGGTCATGGTGGGCACAGGAGTGTCGGTTGCTGCCAGAGTGGGGGTAAGGGTGGGCGCGTTGGCCGTCAACTGTGCCACCATGGTAACGGCAGCCTGCGTAAACAGGGCATTCACGTCAACCGTAGGTGGGGGCGGCGTGGCAGCCGGTCCGCACGCGGTGAGCAGCATGGGAATGATTACCAGGGCGTTGACCCATAAAAGTCTTTTCTTAGAGATCATCGTGTTCCTCCGATTTAAAATCAGGTACATTATAACGCTTAACGGTCAGGCAGATTCCCATCCACGGGTGACAGGAAACGCTTTTTTCGCTCTCAAAACGGCAATTATAACCCGTACCTACGCATTGAGTACATAGTGAATACTGAGGGCTTTCTTGCCGCAATGGGATGAGATCACCGTACCATTGGTGGCGGGGTGAATCTGCTGTACGGGGATGATCTTGCGGATCTCATTGGACAGAAAGTCAACATCATCTTTGCAGTAATTATAGGAAATAAATAACCGGCGCGGGTCAATGTTGGCCGCGTCCGTACGCAATTCGTCCAACAGCGCCTGAATGCCCCTGTCACGGTTGCCGCGGATCTTCTTTTTCACACCCAGAGCGCCATTGGGCTGCATATAGATCATCGGTTTGATCTGAAGCAGGCTGCCCATCACATTTTGCAGCGCCGAGCAGCGTCCGCCCATATAGAGGAATTCCAGCGTGTCCACGATGAAAATAGTGCGGACGCGGGTGCGGAACTCTTCCATCCGTTTCGCAATCTCTTCCGCAGGAAGACCATCACGCGCGAGAAGCGCGGCTTCAATAACCTGAAGGGCGAGCCCGGAAGACAGGCTGAGAGAATCAACCACTTGGATATTTTTGTCAGGCAGGTCTTTGGCGGCAAGGCGCGCGTTTTGTACGGTGGCGGAAGAATTGGAAGATATCCCGATAAAAACAATATCATCATCAAATTTCTTGAAAAATTCGACAAATTCACCGGGGGTGGGCGCGGCCGTTTTGGGAAGGGTTTTAGTTTTTTCAATGAGAGCGTACATCTCTTCCAGTTTTAACTCAATTCCGTCGCGAAACACCCGGTTATCCAGGTGCACGGTCAACGGGATCACGGCGATATTGAATTCTTTCAACAGGGCATCGTCCATATCGCAGGTGCTGTCTGTGATGATCTTTACCATATAAAAAATCCTTATTGTTATAAATTTATAAATAACGGATTAAAACCATCCGCGTTTTTTGAAAAAATACAGCATGGAGCCAACGATAATCAGAAAAATGATCCAAAGAACCGGATAACTTAACGGCCAGTCCAGTTCGGGAAAATATTTGAAATTCATGCCATACACGCCGGCCAGAAACGTGAGCGGTAAAAAGATGGTGGAAACTATGGTCAGGGCTTTCATCACCACATTCAAACGCAGCGAGGTGGAATTTAAATAGATGTCCACGGCACCAGCCGCAATGTCGCGTAATGATTCGCTCATCTCTTGAATTCTGACAAGATGGTCATAGACGTCACGAAAATAGATCTGACTGACGCGGTCAATCTGTGGAAAATCATCCCGGCACAGGCGGTTGATCAGCTCACGCAGCGGGTTGATGATCCGGCGTAAGGACATAACAGAGTGCTTGAGAGAGAGAAGACGCTTGAGTGTGGATGTTTCCGGTTTTTCAAGGACGACATCCTCCAACCATTCCACTTCCTCGTCCATCTTATCCAGCAGGGGCATGTATTCATCCACCAGCGCGTCAAGAACAGCGTGACACACGGCGTCTGAACCACGCTCGGCAAAACGGGAGTCCCTGGGAAGGCGGTTCCAGACCGACTGGACGCAGGCCATTGACGGATCGGTATAACATGTGACCAGATAGTTTTTCCCAAGGAAGATATTCAATTCACTGGTTTCAATCAGTTTCAGGTCACTTTCGGGGTGAATGGCATTGGCAATAATAAATATATAACTGTCAAAATCATCCACCTTGGGCGTCTGGTAACCAGTACTCTGACAATCTTCAATGGTCAACGGATGAAATCTAAAAACACCTGAAAGAACAGATTCGATCTCATCATTACCGGCGTTTTCCAGACTGACCCAGATAAACCCCGCCGGGTCCGAAAGGAATTGGGGAATTTCTGAAATCGTCAGGGATTCAGGCGGGGAGCCCGGATTCAATCGAACAGCACGAAGCATGTACGCAAGTATAGCAAAGAAAGATGTTTTTGTGATTCTTGAGAGTTATCGGCGGATACGTAGAAGTATGAGGTTATTTCATATGTTTGTTAATAATGACTTCTATACCATAATACGAATTGACCGCGTTATCCAGCCAGTAAGTAGTGCCGGCACCGTAGTCACTGAGACCGAAGTGGTTGTGTACCTCCGGTACTTCAACGGAAGATAGTCCGGCAGCTTTTGCTTCCCGGATTATCCTGTCCGCGCGGTCAAAACGGTTGGCAAAGAAGCGGTAATCGTCAACAGGGGCGAGAATGCCGGCCGTAATCCACCAGCAGGCGAGTGAAAAAAGGACAAAGACAGTCCAACGGGTTGATAACGGATAGCCGTATTTACCTGTGGAGGATTTTTGAACATAGAGACCTGCCAGGATGCCTAGTGCCGCAAGTAAGTTGGCGAGGATGAGAGATGGTAAAACCAGGGTGCGGTCGGGTGGAGAAGTGGACATCCCGTACGCTGCGGGGACAAAACTGGCAAAAAATACGAGGAAATGGGTCATCATTACTGTGAAAAAAACTCGAAATTTTGAAGAAAAGTAAATGTATCCTTCTGGATATGTTGTGATCTCATTATTATTATAAAATGCGCATAGGCATTTACTTAATAAAAATCCACTCGTAAAAATCAATAAGCATATAACAACGCCCATTCCATCCAAGATTTTTGTGAAATAATCTATCAGTGATACAAATGAAATTTGGATCAATTGAAATAAACCAGGCGTGGGAGGAAAATACGTCTGTCTTACGCTGTTCCCCGGAGCGGCGATGATAAGTAACATGGACACAATGGAAAAGATCAATGAAAGAATAAGTGCAGGGAGTAATCGATCACGATATTGTTTAGGCAATAAGAAAACAACCACAAGGGAAATCAACCCGATAGCGGTGATCTGCAAAACAACATACGTTTCACCAAATCCACCCGCAATAAACGCTAACACACCGATCAGAGCAGTTACATAATAAGAAATTCGGATTGAATTAGTTCTCGCGAGGAATATCAATGAAGCGGTTATAAACGATGCCGGCACGAGCGGAAAAATTAAAGATCGCATACCCTGACCCCAGTACAGTGCCTGGGGAAGATCAGGAGCAAGGGCAAACCCGCCTGTCAGAATAACGGCAGGAATCATGACCGCGAGAGAGAACCGATCAATTCTGGAGCGTGGCTCAATCAATTGCCAGACAGAAAGGGCACACCCCAATAGCAGAAGGAATAATGCAAGGCCTGTTTCCCACATCATGGCAGAGGGAGGAAGGTAACCCATCACACTGTCAAAAAAACTGGCCGAAAACCGTCCGGACCAGTTCACATACCAATCTATTGTCGCTGACAGAATTCCTTTGTTTACAGCCAGCGTGGCAGAGCTGAAATCATCCGCCACAAACCGACTGAATGACCCCATGTAGGCATGAGCAGACAGGGGAACCAGAGATATCAACATGAAAGAGAAAAGAGGATTCTTCAAAAACCATCTGACCGGTGAACGAAGAAATAATAAACTGATAGCAAGGAAAAGAAGAAAAAGAATGGCGTAAAAACCGAATTGAAGAACAATGCTTCGGCCATGTAACGCTTTGCCGGATGTCACCATCGCGAAAACTGGCTCTGCCGAGAACCATGTGATTGCCAGACTGATGAATGTACATACAGCCATGACAGATTTTTCTTCGGAAGATAGGATGGAGAAGATTTTTTTCATAGAGAATTACATTATTAGAGCTACCAAAATAATAACGTATTATCAAAAAAATTAGCCCCCAAATTGCGGGGACTAAAATCCTATCATCTTCGTTTATTTAGAACAATCCCCACTCACCGCCAAGACCTTCTTCCATCATGGAAAAATCCCATGCTTCCATGCCAAAATCGATCCGGACAGGCATTTTCAAGCCTTCCTCCGCCTTCATTCGGGCGCTTTCCAGGATAGCCGGTCCGTATGGACAGAACGGAGTGGTAAGGATCATTCTCATAACAGCCATATCTGAATCGATGGATACATCACGAACCAGACCCAGTTGTAAGATGTTGTACCCGATCTCGGGATCAAGCACCTGCTCAAGCGCTGCTTTAAGAGAGGGCATCAGGTCAGGATGGGTGGTTTCGGCCTGCCAGACTGGCCGGTTTGTTCCGGTGGTTACAGTCATTATTTAACCCCTTCCGGTTGTTCTTCCATAAAACTGTACGCGCAAATTGAATCGCCATTAAGAACACAGGAAACTTTGGAAACCGGTATATCCATGACTTTGGAAATCAATGTGTGCCCCACAGAACAAACTTCCGGGTGCGTTTGACTGATGTGAAAATAGGGACATCCGGTTTCATAGATCATATACTGCGCATTCTCTTTTTTCCACGAAACGGAAAAACCCTGCTTTTGAAGAAGCTCTTTTATATAATTCAACTTTTCTTCCGTCGAAAAATTTTCAGTCGACTTTTCAAAATCCTTGATCATGTTTTCTGCAATGTCCGTGAAAAACTTATTGATCACAGCAGGGGGGAGCGATTCTTTCATCTGATCCAACAGGCGCGAAGTTAATTCAAAATAATGGTTGGGGAAACGTTCCAATCCCTTCTGGCTTAATGAATACACCATTCTGGGACGTCCCACACCATGCCTCTCTTCTTCGTCCTGAACCAATCCTTCCGCCAGCAGGCTTGTAAGGTGATGTCGAACGGAAATCGAATTTATGGAAACCACCTTTGCCAGATCAGCAATTGTTGACCTGGGATTTTCAAGAAGAGTTTCCAGTATCTTTTCTCTCGTACTTTTCATCCTGCCTCTTTCGCCCTTAATTATCAAATAGTATAGCATGATAGCTTTAATATCGTCAATATACATGATATTTATACTATAAATTATCTAATATCAAAAACGCAAAGTGGTTGCACTGGATTACATACATAGATAAAATGGAGAAACAGTCACAGAGGGAAAAAAGGGAAAAGGAATCGGGATTAATGAAGAACAACATACCAACCAATGGATTACTGCTCTATCCCGCTTTGTTATGTATATGGCTCACTGTCTCATGCGCCGCTTTCTTCTATACTGATATCAATACAGCCATGGGCGGGACGCTCATTCTGGCAGCCATAGCCATAGCTTCACTTTCCCTGGGTTCTGGCATACTTGTGTTCAGTGTGAATCTATTAACGATCATTGTCTATGGAGCCATGATCTATTTTGTTTATGGCTTTAAACCTTCCAGTATTTTGATTTTTGTCACCTTCGCTGCAGCCGTTTCTGGTACAACGTATCTAACCTGGAATATGAACAAACATTTCCAACTGTTATCCCGTAAGGTGGAACGAGATCATCTATTGATAGAAGAGATGCGAATCAAAGATGAAAAAACAGGACTCATGCGGTTTCATTATGCCAGGCGAGCTCTATCAACAGAAATTTCCAGAAGCCTCCGATTCGGTAAACAGTTGATTCTTTTGTTAATAAAAATCAAAAATTGGGAGGAATTGGCAGAAAAGCTTGGAATTCAAAACCGTGAATTACTCTTTATGGAGCTAAGCGAACTCTTGTTTAGCAACTGCCGGAACATTGATACACTCTTTGTGAATATTGACAGGATCGGAATCATTCTTCCTGAGACAGACATCGAAGGTGGAAAGCTTTTTGCAAAACGGCTGTCAGATCAGATCGAGAAACAGTTAAAACATAGCGTTTTTATTGGCATTGCCGGATTTCCGGACGATTCGATCATCGATGATGATCTTCTTCGAAAGTGTGATATCGCATTGAGATCGGCGGTAGAGATAGACCGGGAAATCGTTCTTTTCTCGGAAAACATGAGTATGATAAACAATCCGGATGGAGACGTGTACAAGCTTACGAAAGACGAGCAAAAAGAGACAGAAACAGTATTGCTGCATGAACCGGCTGTTTCCCGAACTGTTTTACCGGATGAGATAGAAATAAATATTAAAGGTGCCAAATCAATAAACGAAATTGAGCCGTTACAGAAGGCTTTCTCAAACATAGAACTGATACAAAATATCCGACTTGTGGTTTTTGAAGATAACCGCGTCATATTTGCTGTCAAAACAGACAGCGAACAACTTCCTGAGCTTTTATTGACACGATTGGACATACCCAACATCTCTATCGAAGAACGGTCGGGAGTAATTACTATTGATCTGGATCCTTATTAGACCGTCAAAAGTTAATAAATTTACAAAATTATGATGGTACATATTTATACTTAAACTATAACGAATAAAAATAAATAATAAGAATATTATTATAAATATTGACATAATACCACCAAAATGGTAGACTTTAGGCAATCTTGATTCACCTTTAGGAGCACTAACACATGAGTGATCTGGTAATAAAAAACCTTCATGTAAACATTGATGGAAAGCCCATAATTAAAGGGTTAAACCTTACTATTCCACAGGGTGAAGTTCACGCCATAATGGGGCCGAATGGTACCGGAAAGTCCACTTTATCTTCCACTCTGATGGGGCATCCGTCATACAATGTAAGCGAAGGTGAAGTGTTTTTCAAAGGTGTAAATATATTAGACCTTTCTCCGGCGGAACGATCTCATCTTGGATTGTTTCTGGCTTTTCAATATCCGGTGTCAATCCCCGGTGTAACACTGGCAAATTTTTTACGAACCGCAATAAATGCTCACAGAAAAGCACAAAACCCGGAAGACAAAGGAATTCCCATTCTTGAATTTCGCAAAATGATGAAAGACAAGATGGAACTGCTAAAAGTTGACCCTTCTTTTGCCGGTCGGTATCTAAATGAAGGTTTTTCCGGTGGTGAAAAGAAGCGTGCTGAGATATTGCAGATGGCCATGCTTCGTCCTGAAATTGCCATTCTTGATGAAACAGATTCGGGGCTCGATATAGACGCTCTGCGCATTGTTTCGGAAGGGGTTAACGCCCTACGCAATACCAACCTCGGAGTTCTGGTAATTACGCATTACCAGCGCATATTGAACTATATCCGACCTGATGTGGTTCATGTCATGATGGATGGGCGCATCGTTGAAACCGGCGGGCCAGACCTTGCGTTGGATCTGGAAGAACACGGCTATACCTGGGTAAAAGATAAAATCGAAAACGGTGAACCGGCGTAATCGTTCACCATTTTTCTAAACTGGAGACCTACATGAGCAACGAACCTCAGGCTCAATTCCTGGATGAAATGAGCGATTATCGGTACGGTTTCACCGATGAAGACGTGTCGGTTTTTTCCACCCGTCGTGGATTGGACCGTGAAGTAGTGGAACAGATCTCGGCTATGAAGGGTGAACCCTCCTGGATGCTTGAATTTCGTCTAAAAGCGTTGGAGCATTTCGAAAAACGACCCCTTCCTACCTGGGGTGCTGACATCTCAGGTCTTGATTTTAATAACATTTTTTATTATGTGAAACCGGCTGAAGCGGAAGGTCGAACCTGGGACGATGTTCCGGACACGATCAAAGAGACATTTGAAAAATTGGGTATTCCGGAAGCTGAACGAAAATTTCTTGCCGGTGTTGGCGCGCAATACGAATCGGAAATGGTGTACCACTCCATTCAGGAGAATTTGGAAAAGATCGGTGTTATCTTTTTGAGCATTGAAGATGGGTTAAGAAAACATCCTGAAATTTTTCGGGAATACTTTGGTACTGTGATACCCATTGAAGACAATAAATTCGCGGCACTGAACAGTGCGGTTTGGTCAGGCGGTTCTTTTGTCTACGTTCCTAAAGGTGTAAAAGTTGACCTCCCGTTGCAGGCTTACTTTCGGATGAATAGAGCCAATCTGGGCCAATTTGAGCGTTCGCTGATCATTGCCGACGAAGGAGCCCAGGTTCATTATGTGGAAGGGTGTACGGCACCACAGTACACTACAGATTCGTTTCACAGCGGCGTTATTGAAATTATTGTTAAGAAAGATGCCCGCGTACGGTACACCACCATTCAAAACTGGTCGAATAATGTATATAACCTGGTTACCCAACGCGCCATCGTTCACGAAGGCGGCACCATGGAATGGGTTGATGCAAACCTGGGCTCAAAGGTCACCATGAAATATCCCTCGTGCTACCTGGTTGGTCCCAGAGCCCGCGGAGAAATCCTATCGATGGCATTCGCAGGGAAGGGGCAATTGCAGGATACGGGAGGGAAAGTAGTTCACCTCGCCCCTCACACCAGCAGCAAAATCACATCAAAATCCATAAGCAAAGATGGCGGTCGCGCCTCCTATCGCGGATTATTAAAAGTGCATGATGGCGCGGTTGATGTTAAATCTAATGTTGTCTGTGATGCATTACTTCTTGACCCACAATCTCGCTCGGACACATATCCCTATATCGAGATCGACGAAGATGACGTGACCATTGGACATGAAGCAACTGTCAGCAAGGTGGGGGAAGAACAGCTGTTTTACCTGATGAGTCGCGGTCTTAGCGAAGAAGAAGCAACAACCATGGTTGTTTCTGGTTTCATTGAACCACTGGTAAAAGAACTTCCGATGGAGTATGCCGTTGAAATGAATCGATTGATTCAATTGCAAATGGAAGGCTCCATTGGATAAAGAACTGGCAGGACACATATAAAATTATGACTGAGATACCTGTTGTCATTCGACGCGGACGTCAAACAACCGCTCCAATATCCACATCTTTTTCCTTTTCAGATGAGACGTTTTCTTCATTAGTGAAAAAGGATAGCCTTTTTTCATTGCGGAAAAATGCCTGGGATATACACAAAACCCAAAAACTTCCTGAAAAATCAGACGAAGCCTGGCGGCGGACTGATATTTCTCGATTGGATCCTTCACAATTTCAATTACCCAATCCGGAAAAATCAAAACAACTTCCCAGCGCACCGGCAGAGATACTTCGACCGGTAACTGATAAAGAACATGCCGGTGAAATTGTTTTATTCGGTACTGAAGCTGCCATTAACGTCTCGCCAGAACTTGCCCAAACAGGGGTTATATTCACGACATTTAGAGAAGCCCTTAAGACCAGACCGGGATTGATCGAGAATTACTTCGCCACAATCGTCAAACCGTCTGAAGGTTTTTTCCCATCACTGGCGCAAGCATTGTCACAGGATGGGATCATACTCTATGTCCCAGATAACACAAAGGTCGATCAACCTTTGCACAGTCTTTTCTGGGGAGCCGCAGAAAAAACAGCCTACTTTTCACATGTACTTGTTGTCCTTGGCAAGAACGCGGAAGTCACATACATCCATGAAAACGCATCTCCGGATGGATTTGTTGATCCCTCATTGCACGCTGGAATCGTTGAAATACAGGTGGGAGAAAATGCCCATCTGCAATTTGTTGAATTGCAATCTCTGGGAAAAAACATGTGGAATTTCACGAACGAACGTGCCAGAGTTGAGGAAAATGGAACGATAGAGTGGACATTCGGTGCCATAGGCAGCCGGTTGACAAAAAACTTCACTGATCTCGATCTGGTTGGGCGTGGATCGGTTGGAAAGATGTCCGGTTTCTACTTTACAAACGGGACACAGCATCTCGATCACGATACCCAGCAAAATCATTTTGCACCCAACACAACAAGCGATCTGCTTTTCAAAGGTGCTCTTTTGGATGAAAGTCGTTCGGTTTGGCAAGGAATGATATATGTAGCTCCTGGAGCGCAAAAAACTGATGGTTATCAATCCAACCGAAATCTTATATTAAGTCGAGATGCTCACGCTGATTCGATCCCCGGGTTGGAGATACTGGCAGACGATGTCCGTTGTACACATGGAGCCACTGTAGGCAAAATTGACAAGGATGAAGTCTTTTACCTGGTCAGTAGAGGAATACCGGAAAAAGAGGCGGAACGTTTGATCGTGGAAGGTTTCTTTGATCCGATCATGCAACGTATTCCCTTTGAGGGTGTTAGAAACCGTTTTCAAAAATATATCCATGAAAAAATGACGGTTTGATTATGCTTGTGGTATTATTAATCGATTAACCCATTAAAAAGTAGGAGTGGACTTTGGCACCTGTACCTTATATGAAAGATCCGACACCGGAAGATAATTTCGATGTAGGCGATAGCGTTGAAGTATTGGCTGATCATGACAAAGGTGGTGACCGCGTCCGGGGATGGGTGCGGGGGATTGTCGTTCAGGTTGATTCAAAGATGGTTGCTGTACAATTCCGCGTAAATGTCTACCTGACTGATGGGTGGATGGTTCCCGATCATATTCTCTGGTTCCAGCAGGATTCCCCCAACCTTCGTTCTCCACAAAAGTCCAAGTCTTCCCGAATAACCATCGCAAGCCGGGCAGACCTCTTATAAATCGATATGAAAGATTTTTCCTCATTCCGGAATGATTTCCCCATTTTGAAAAGGGAGGTTCATCCGGGTGTTAAACTCGTCTATCTAGACTCAACCGCCTCAACACAAAAACCGCAATCCGTTCTGGATTCGATGGATACATATTATCGAATGCATAACGCGAACATACATCGCGGTGTCTATACCGTTTCTGAAGAAGCCACACAGATGTATGAGGATGCAAGGACGAAAGTCGCCCGATTCATTAATGCTCCATCGGCGAGGAATGTCATTTTTACCCGGAATACAACAGAATCCATTAACCTTGTCGCTTTTACCTGGGGCAGGGCTAATCTCTCAAAAGGCGACCTCATCCTTTTAACCGAAATGGAACACCACTCAAACATTGTTCCATGGCAAATCCTGGCTGCTGAAAAAGATCTGCGGATTGAATATATCCCCATCACAACTGATGGTTTATTGGATTTGAACGCATACAACCGTTTATTAGAAAAAAAACCCAGGCTTGTGGCATTTACACAGATGTCGAATGTATTGGGAACAATCACCCCCGCCAGAGAAATTGCAAACTTGGCACATAATGCAGGTGCCCGGGTATTGATTGACGGAGCTCAATCTGTTCCGCATATTCCCGTTGATGTGCAGGATATCAATGCGGATTTTTTGGCTTTTTCAGCGCACAAGATGTGCGGACCAACCGGTATCGGTGCACTTTTCGGGAAATTGGATCTATTAAATGAGATGCCTCCTTTTCTTGGTGGCGGAGATATGATCCGAAAAGTCACGTTCGAGAATTTTACGATGGCTGATGTCCCGGCAAAATTTGAAGCCGGAACGCCTGCCATTGCCGAAGCGATTGGCTTTGGTGCGGCAGTTGACTATCTTTCTGCTATCGGGATGAAAGAAATAGCCAATCACGAACAGAGTATTGGCGCGTATGCTCTTCAGCGTTTACAGGAAAGCGGTGGAATTCAAACCACAGGGCCAAAATCAGGCCGTGGTGGTGTTATTTCCTTCGTACTTGATGGAATTCATCCTCATGATATTGCACAAATATTGGACGGTGAGGGTATCTGTGTTCGTGCGGGTCATCATTGCGCACAACCATTACACATTCGATTAGGTCTTCCGGCTACAACCCGAGCCAGTTTTTATTTGTATAACTCTAAAGAAGATGTAGATCTCTTAATCAAAGCACTGGATAAAGTCAAACTTACATTTGACAACAGGTAATGTATGGACGATTTATACAGGGAAATTATCATTGAGCGGTTTAAGAACCCGGCGTATAGAGGAACTCTGGAACCTAATGATTACACATTTGAAGATGAGAATCCTGTATGTGGCGATCATATTCGCATAGATGTGCGGACTGACAACAACGGTCTTATTACAGAAGCTCTTTTTTCCGGTGAAGGGTGTGCCATATCTCAGGCATCGGCTGATCTATTGATCGAATCTATCATTGGAAAATCAATAGAAGATGTAAAGAAATTGAACAAACAGGATATTCTTGATCTGCTGGGAATAGAACTTGGTGTGGTGCGTCTAAAATGCGCCTTACTTCCTCTGAAAGTTTTGAAAGCTGGAATATATGGTGTGGGTAAAGAGACCGATCTTGAAACATTGGAATAACAAAAGTTCAAATTATTAAACTATTATGGAAAAACATAATTTCATTAAAGTCGCTGATCTATCAGAAGTTCCTGAAAACGAACGGTTGTACATGGAAATATCCGGTAAACCGATTGTGCTCATAAACCTGAGTGGCGTAGTCTATGCTTTTGGTGATGTTTGCACACATGATAACGGACCACTTGGAGATGGAGAAATTGACGGTTACGAAATCGTATGCCCAAGACATGGAGCCAGGTTTGATATAAGGACAGGTAAAGCTACTCGTGCTCCTGCATTTCGTGACATCCCGACTTTTCCGGTGAAAATTGAAGATGGGTCAATTATGATCGGTATACCAAAAGAACCTCCCGCATAAAAAGGGGAGGTTCTTTCTTTTGCCGAAAAAATCATGAATTGCAGTCAAATTTTCCGATCACCCTGAGAATATCAAATCCTTCTGCGTACGGGCGTTCAGCTATAGCTCCGTATCTAACAAGTGTTGAGCGGGTTAGGTCAGCATTAAAATAGTACCTTGCAGCATATGTTTTATATTCAAGCAGGGAATTAATCTTTTTCTTTACATCTTCTTCCGTGACTTCGATCAAAAAGTTTGGGAAGAAACCATAACTTGACCGGATAACATCAAAACCAAGAACTGTTGTTCCTCGAAAAGCGCGGAGAGCTTCTTCAGTTACTGTCCCATGGTCTTGATGTATATCAGCCTGTGTGTGAACAAAAACAATATCCGGATTAAAATCACGGTTCAATTGGATCATATACTCGAGAATTTCCTGACGCGCGTGCGGAAATCGTCTGGTCTCAAATTGACCCAGTATCACCTTTTCTTTCGGGACTCCAAGAACAGCCATACTGGCATAGTGTTCTTCCACAAGGTTTTTTAAGTCAGGGTTCTTCTGATTATCTGATAATGTTACACATCGGATATCAGCTTTTGAAACGATCTGAGCAATCAAGGCGCCAGCACCCAACTCGATATCATCCGGATGAGCGCCTATAAAACAAATTCTTTTACCGGAAAAGCTCAGTGATGATCCCATTTTATTTAGTGGCCAGGAAACCGCCAACAACTTTGGTCATTACCAGTTTACCTTCTTGTTTAATTCGTTTTTCGGCAACAGCCTGGATCTTTTCCATAATTTCTTCAAATTCCTTTTTGTCATTGAAGAAACTCGTCCATAGCTTGCGGTCCTCTGATAAAGAAGCCCTCGTATATTCGATAAAGGGTTCCACTGTTTCAAATGTAAGAGGATTCTCAAAAATGTGTACATCAACCTTTGAGAATGTATTTTTCATACTGGCAAGTATTTCGCTTCCATATCGTGAACTACCGGGCATTGGAGGAATTGTTTTCCCGGTTGCTTCACGGATTACATCATAAAATAGCTGTTTATTTTCAGGCATTGGGCCGCTTGAGAAAAGTCTGCCGCCCGGTTTTAAAACCCGATGCATTTCCCTGATGGTAAATGGAATATCTTCTGCATAGTATATGGCGAAGCAGCATGATTCAAAATCAAAAGTGTTATCAGGAAGATCAAAGTGTTTGTTGAAATTTAACGTCATAAACGTCACAGCATTGTTGACTTTTTGGTTTTCCAGTCTGGCCTGAGATAGTAATTCTTCAGACACATCTCCACCGGTTATTTTTGCCTGCCCATCAAGATGTTTATAGTAGGAAAAGCATTGTTTACCGGCTCCACAGCCAACATCCAGAATAGTATCTCCCTTTTTTAATTGGATCAGATCCAGCATCCAGGTGTCAATATCTCGCCCACCAAATTTGTTGTGGATATCTATTCGTTTCAGGAGATCATTTGTGGTTTCCTGATAATCAATTTTCATTTATTCCTCGTAATTGTTTTGATAGATTTGAACAGCGGCTCAAGTATAAAGTACGATGTATGAATCTTCAAGCCGCATTAACAAATTCTTGGAAGCATTTCACCAGCAAGAATATCCAATAATCGTGTACCGCCAATTGCAGTACGTAACAAGACCCTTCCTCTTTCCTGATCCGTCACTACACCTACACGGGTTGCGGCTTCTCCATATTTATTTTTTTTCATTGCTTTAAGTGCGGCATCGGCTTCCTCTGGAGGAACGATTACAATCAATTTTCCCTCGTTAGCCACATATAAAGGATCAAAACCCAACATTTCACAGGCAGACAGGGTAACAGGATTGATGGGTATACATTCCTCATCTAGCATCATCCCGACATTGCTTTGTTGAGCTATTTCATTTAGTGTTGTAGCCAATCCACCCCGAGTTGGGTCACGAAGTACATGTGTGTTTGGGGCTTCTTTAAGAATTGCTTCAATTAAGTGGTTTAATGGGGCCACATCAGATTGAATATCGGCTTCAAACCCCAACTCTCCCCGGGCAGAAAGTACGGCAATTCCATGATCGCCAAGGGTGCCTGATACAAGAACAACATCACCAGGCCGGGCGTATTGTCCACCTATGCATAGTTCTTCACTCTTCCAACCAAATCCCGTTGTTGTAATAAAGATTTGGTCAGCTCCCCCTTTTTCTACTACCTTTGTGTCTCCGGCTACTACAATAACCCCTGCTTCATCAGCAGACTTTTTCATGGATTCTACGACTTGTATAAGTTTTGCTATCGGCAAACCTTCTTCCAATATAAAACCAGCTGTTAAGTATAAAGGGCGGGCACCAGAAACCGCAACATCGTTCACAGTTCCACAAATAGATAAGCGGCCAATATCTCCGCCAGGAAAGAATATAGGTTTTACGATATGGCAATCCACCGATACCACCAACAGGCTGTCAATAGCATCCGATTTCAATGAGGGCATCTGCGCAAAATCATTTCCCTCATTTAGGGCTTTATTCGCAAAGGCGGGTTGGAAAACCGACCTTATAAGATCTGAGGTCATCCTGCCGCCGCTTCCATGCCCCATAACGATGCTTTCTGAATGAGCAAGTGGAACCGGGCAAACTGGCCCTTCAAACGATGACAATGTGGAAGACATGTTAGTTTTTCTCCGAAATACCTTTACGAGCCCGACCATACCGTAAATATGCTGCGCACGCACCTTCAGAAGATACCATGGTTGCACCCAATGGATGATCTTGATTGCAAAGTGTTCCAAAAGCAGGGCAATCGGTAGGTTTCTTTATACCCTGAAGAATCTGACCGGCAATACAAATAGGAGATTCTTTTGTTTTTATGCTGGCAACATTAAATCTTCTTTCTGCGTTGAAATCATCGTACTCTTTACGCAAGCACAACCCGCTCATTGGTATTTCACCAATTCCCCTCCAACCTCGGTCGCATGGTTCAAATACATTACGTATCATTTCCTGGGCGGGTAAATTTCCTTTTTCTGTTACTACTCGTTTATAGGCGTTTTCGACATCAAACCGACCTTCTTCCAATTGCTTCACGGTCATAAGAATGCCCTCAACAAGATCAAGCGGTTCGAAGCCAGTAATAACAATAGGAATTTTGTATTCCTTCGCGATTGGCGGATATTCCCAATAACCCATTACCGAATTGACGTGCCCGGCTGCAAGAAACCCTTGCACGCGGTTAGTGGGGGCTGATAATATCGCCTTCATTGCCGGTGGAACACAAACCTGAGAAACAAGTACGGAAAAATTTTTGAGTTCCAGTGCTTTTGCCTGAAGCACACTCATTGCATTTACCGGCGCGGTTGTCTCAAAACCTATGGCAAAAAATACAACTTGCTTCTCTGGATTTTGTTTTGCAATTTGTAGGGCATCAAGGGGGGAATAAACTATTCGAACCTGCCCGCCCGCAGCTTTGATACTAAACAGGTCACGATCAGAGCCCGGTACACGCATCATATCCCCAAATGTTGTGAATATAACATTTGGAAGAGTAGCAATCGCAAGCGCTTTATCAATCAACTCAAGTGGGGTGACGCAAACAGGGCATCCAGGTCCATGAATGAGTTCTATATTTTCTGGAAGCAATTCGTCAATTCCATACCGTAAAATAGCATGGGTTTGTCCCCCGCAAATCTCCATAATGGCCCAGTGACGGTTTGTTATGCGATGAATCTCGGCAAGTGTCTTCTTGACAAGATCGGCATTCCGGAATTGGTTAAGGGTGGAAAACAAATCCGGCATCGTTATTCTTCTTTTGCATTAAGTTCTTCTTCGATGTCACCCAATTCCCGAAGAGCTTCCAAAGTTTCCAGAGCTTCTGCCTCACTTAAAATGTTTAATGCAAAACCAGCATGAACAATTGTAAAGTCACCTACTTTCGCATCGGGCAGCGCTTGAAGGCATGCTTCACGAACCACACCTCCAAAATCAATCTTACACATACGCATGCCAGCGGATTCATATATATTAACGATCTTACCCGGAACAGCTAAACACATAAAGCCTCCTATTTCTTTCTCCTTGCGGCAACAGCTGCCTGACCTAATGAGATGCAGGCATCATTGGTTGGAACTTTTTGGTGGTAGAAAACAGTGAATCCATTTTCCAATAGAGCTTTTTTTACACGACTCAGAAGGAGCATATTTTGCCATACTCCTCCACTAAGCGCTACTATTGATAGTCCGGTCTCATTTTTACAGGAAGAGCCTATGTCAAGACACAAATTGACAATGCCGTTATGGAATCGGGCAGATATAATCCCTGCCGCAATATTTGCTCGCAAGTCCTTGACAACAGCCCGAATCACAGGCCGATAATCGATAATGCCCTGGTTTATCTCAAATGAATATGCTCCCGTCTCTTCTGGATACGCAATCGCTTCAAGCTCTATGGCTGCTTGACCTTCATACGTTACTCGCTGACGGATTCCTATGAGAGCTGCTATTCCATCAAATAGGCGTCCCATGGAAGAAGTAAGTGGAGCATTGATATGCTGATTTATCTGAGACTGAACAATATGCATTTCTTGAATATTGAAAAATTGAACGGGTGGAAAATCTTTTTCGGGTTCAATTTGGCACTTGGATAGAAGCGATATGGCAGTGCGCGCTGGATCTTTGGCAGCTTTATCTCCACCGGGAAGAGGAAATGATTCAAGATGAAATCGGCGTTCATAACCAAGATAACCGCCAACGAGAACTTCTCCGCCCCAAATCGTATTATCAGTACCGAACCCGGTTCCATCAAAGCTTAAGCCTATTACCGGCTCATCGGTATCCCATCCATTTTCAACCAGGCAGGCAGCCAAATGTGCGTGATGGTGTTGAACCTGGATAAGGGGTAAGGATTCCTCTTTACTAATTATGAACGCATATCGCGTTGAGAAATAATCTGGATGCAAATCACAGGCAATTATCTCAGGATGAACCCTAAAGAGCTCTTTAAAATGTGCAATAGCCTGCTCAAACGATCGAATTGTCTCAATGTTATCGAGATCACCAATATAATGGCTGACAAACGCGTACCGATTTCGCGTAAACGTAAAGTGATTTTTTAATTCAGCACCTGTCGCAAGGATTTGATCAACAGAAAAAGGTAATTGTATTGGGTCTGGTGCAAAACCCCTGGATCGCCGTACGAATACCGGTGATCCGTCAACAACACGCATAACAGAATCATCCACGCGCATGTGTATTTCCCGGTTATTTGTCAGGTAACTATCGGCAAGGGAAGAGAGTCTTTCCATTGCCTCAGAATCCTCATACGCGATAGGTTCTTCGCTAAAATTTCCGCTGGTCATAACTAGTACGTCAGGGAAATTCGAAGAACGTTCCATTAATAAATAGTGGACTGGTGTATAGGGAAGCATAAAACCAAGGGTATTTTGTCCTGGAGCAAGGGAGTCTGGCAAGTTGCAATCATTTTTCTTTTTTAATAAAACAATTGGGCGTTGCCTGGATTCAAGTATTTCTTTTTCTTCCTGTGAATATGTACAGTAGTGGGAAATGCTCTCCATCGAAGCGGCCATGAGAGCGAATGGTTTATCCACCCTTCTTTTTCGTCCCCGTAGCAATTCTACAGCCTGACGATTAGTAGCATCACAAGCAAGGTGATATCCACCCAATCCTTTGACAGCCAGGATTTTCCCCAGTTGAATATCATCACGGGCTTTCTTGATAACTTCGTCGTCTGTTTCAGTTATATTTCCATATTGATCAATAAACTTCAATGATGGACCACATATCGAACAGGCAGTGGGTTGAGCATGAAACCTTCTATCGAATGGATCGTTGTATTCCTTCTGACATTCCGGGCATAGTGAAAACCTCGACATTGTTGTATAGGGTCGGTCATATGGAATGTTTTTAATGATTGAAAAGCGTGGTCCACAATTTGTGCAATTAATAAACGGATACCGGTAGCGACGATTCGACGGATCAAACATTTCACGCAGGCAATCAGAACATATAGAAATGTCCGGTGAAATTGGTATAAACTCTCCCGGCTCTGATATGCTCTCGATTATATCAAATTGCGTATAGCTGTCGATTGAAATTGCTTTTGAGGTAAACTCATCAATGCGAGATAAAGAAGGTGGTTTATTTTGTAGTTCTTCAGTGAAAATTTCAATTTTTTCTTTTTCACCGAAAACCTCAATTTCAACACCGCGTGATGTGTTGCAAACCCAACCAGTCAAATGATTTTTTACCGCGGTTTGATACACAAACGGTCTGAATCCAACACCCTGGACTATTCCACGGATATGGATCTTTCGACCAATTTTTTCATGTTGATCCATGATACAGACTACTTTTTCTTAAAATCTTCCACTCTGGCAACCAGCCAATCGACCCATTCGCTGATGCCTTCGCCTGTAACACAGGAAACAGGGAATGTTTTTAATCCGGGATTTAGCATTTCAACACCCTGTTGGAAGTAATCAGGACGGAATTTTACATATGGGATGAGGTCCATTTTATTCAGAATCAACACCTTTAATCCACGGTAAATTCCGGGGTATTTATACGGTTTATCATCGCCTTCTGGAATAGAGGCGATAAGAACATTGATTTCTGTCCCCAGATCAAATGCAGCAGGGCAGATAAGGTTACCCACATTTTCAATGATGACCAAATCGATTTCATCCAGTGGAAGCTGATTTAGTCCACCAGAAACCATAACTGCGTCTAGATGGCAATCTCCGCCTGTATTTATCTGAACCGCCGGAATGCCGACTGCGGATATTTTGTCAGCATCTATTGTTACCGGAGCCGTATCACCTTCGATAACACCGATTTTCAATCGATCTCTCAATAAGTTAATTGTTTGAAGAATAAAACTTGTCTTTCCGGCGCCCGGTGATGCCATAATGTTAATTGAAAAAACCTTTTTACTCTTTAGTAATGCTTTGTTATTTGCCGCGATCTGATCGTTCGCACTTAGTATTTTTTCAACCACTGGTACTTTGATGGAATTCATTCTTACTCACTTTTCTATTTCAATGCTATCCACATAGAATTCTTCGCCGGATATAACGGTGATATCAGGGCTGCCACAATAAGGACATGGCTGCATCGAAGTTACAATCTCGTAGTCTTTTGAACATGTGTTGCAGTGTAAAACGGCAGCTTTACGTTCGAAATTTAATTTGGCGCCAAAACAGATGCTATCTTTGCTGATTATGTCCCAATAAAATTGAACCGAATCGTCAACGATGCTGGATAATTTTCCAATTACAATATTTATACCAACAACTCTGGCTGCATTTGATTGGCGGGCATGCTTTTCAGAAATTTCCAGGATACTTTCAGTTACAGATAATTCATGCACAGATTATTCACAGCTTTCCAGAAATTTGATATGCGACTATAAAGGTCTTTTAATACTATTTATTATATCAAAGACTATAGCAAATCCTATTCTACTCCATACTTTCGAAAGAACTACCAAGGCTTTTCAGCCAATCCATCCCCTTATTTATGCCGATTGCCGCCAGAAAAGCTGTTTGTGGAGATAAGTTTTGTGTAAAAGAAAAAGAATATCCGCGAACAGAAAGCAGATATGCCCGTGGTTTTGCCTGATATAACGACTGTGTTAATTGAAGACAAGCCTCCGCCGTCATATGGTGGGTGAAAGGCGAAGTTTGCATTCCGCTGGTGACCTCGCAAAATTGAATATCATTTGGAATATCACCGGTATGGGCATCCACGAAGAGGATATTATCATACCGGGCAAGTATCTCTGAGACTTCAGGTGCGAGTTGCAATTGGAACATAAGGTGCGGAAAATCACCGGATAATCCAAACGGATCTTCCCAAT
The DNA here is from genome assembly GCA_964446955.1 of uncultured Leptolinea sp. Classification (GTDB taxonomy): domain Bacteria; phylum Chloroflexota; class Anaerolineae; order Anaerolineales; family Anaerolineaceae; genus Leptolinea. Next base: position 536,149 of record CAYUQJ010000001.1, on the reverse strand, counting down.
TTTCCGGTACGGTTCGCCCCAATTGTTTGGATAGGCCGGCAAGAATATGCCAGGCTACTCCATCATCCTGGCGATCCGGGTTTCCATATCCAATTACTATTGTTGATGGAATCTTCATCATACTAAAAAGGGCGATGCATTTGACTGGCATCGCCCCTCTTTCTATAAGATTTGATCAGCCCCGTCGTAAAGTTTGTATCGTATTGCCTTCTGTATCGACGATATCAACGATCATGGGCATTTGTCCAACAGCATGCGTAGAGCATGAAAGACAAGGATCATGGGCACGAACCGCGGCTTCAACGCGATTCAGAAGACCTTCGCGAACTTGATTTCCGGAAATATACGTCTTTGCTACGCTATCAACTGCGTTACTCATAGCCCAGTTGTTATGGCCTGTCGATACTATGAGGTTAACCCTTTCCAGCTGACCGTTTTCCTTCGCCCAATAATGATGGATCAAAGTTCCACGCGGCGCCTCAATAACACCTATTCCCACTCCCTGGAAATCTTTTCGAGTATTCAGGATATCAGTACTAAAAATATCCGGATCATCTAATAAAACTCGAACCCGTTCAATCGCAAAAAGCGTTTCGATTAGACGCGCGTAGTGATAATGAAGCGTGTTTTCTACAGGTTTACCGCCATTTAATTGTTTGAAAATCTTGAACTCTTCATTGGCCAAAGGTGTTTCGATGATATCCGAGGTATTGAGTCGGCCAAGAGGTCCAACGCGATAAACACCTTCAGGGTATCCAAGTTTTTTGTAGTATGGGAATTTTAGATATGACCAGTTCTCTACATGTTCGGCAATATGGTCCAGGTAATTCTTGCCGTCAAAGAGTTCTATTTGTTTTCCTGTCCTATCCAACAGGCGAATCTTTCCTTCGTAGAGTTCCAGCCCATTCCTTGGCGTTACCAGACCAAGATAGCCGGTTGGGAATACACCAAATTTATCAATATCTTCCTTGTTTTTTGCTGCCCAATCTTTAATGATCTGCAAACCTACTTTTGTTGTTTCAATCTGGGCATCGATATCTTTCAATATCGCATCGCGTTCTTCTGGTTTGAGTGATTTGTTAACACCACCGGGAATAGCGAATAACGGATGAATACGTCTACCACCAAGTATGGAGATGATTTCCTGACCCCATTTGCGAAGATTTACGGCTTTAAGAGCCAGGTCTGCGTTGGCTCCGATTAGACCTATGACATTGCGAACGGCTGGATCTGCATCAAATCCCAGTAAAAGATCTGGTCCAGCCAATTCGAAAAAGTGCATACCGTGGCTTTGCACAACCTGACCCATATGCATTAGTTCGCGCAATAGTGATGCAGGACGTGGTGGTGGCGCGCCCATAACCGCGTCTCCTGCCTTGGCAGCTGCCAGATGGTGACTTACCGGGCAGATACCGCATATACGCGGTGTAATGTATGGCATTTCAAAAACCATACGCCCTTCACAGAATTTTTCAAAACCACGGAATTCATTCACATGAAGGTAAGCTCGTGAAACATCGCCCTTATCATCAATATGAATGGTTACTTTAGCGTGACCCTCAATCCGGGTTACCGGTTCAATAGTGATTTTTTGAGCAGGCATAATCAATTCTCCTCTTTACCTTTAATGCCAGTCCAACAGATCGCCCTTTATTTCAGGAACGCGTCCCTGGGCCAATTCACTCAAAACGTAGTAGATAACCTCCGGACTGGGAGGGCAACCTGGCACAAAAATATCTACTGGTACAACATCCTGCAAGGCTTTTACTTCTGTTGGCTTGGCTAATTCAGGATCTGAAGGGATGGCGCCGCTTTCATCCGTGGATTCCGTTTCAACATATGCCCGGCGGAGTGTTTCCTCAAGCGTGAAGAAGTTACGCATCGCAGGAACGCCACCAAAGACCGCACAGTCTCCCAGGGCAACTAGAATTTTGCAACGGCTGCGCATTTTTTTCGCAACTTCTTCGTTGAATGAATTGTTAATACCGCCTTCCAGAATTCCTACATCCACACCACTTTCGTCCGGTTCTTTTAGGTCGGTTATCGGTGTAGCGCGAATATCCGCCAGTTCGGCAATTTTCACAATTTTCTCGTCGATATCTAATAACGACATGTGGCATCCAGCACAACCAGCCAACCAGTCAGATGATATTTTGGGTTTTGTCATTGTTACTCCTTTTTATTATCCCTTTACCTCAAGCTTCAACAATGCATGTGGATGAAATGCGCGATTTTAACAATTCTTTCCACGAGTCAGTTGCCTTTATACCCAAACCTTTCGCGATTTCTTTCAGGACGTCTTCGTTACTCAATACACCATTTGGAGCTTCCAATGCTTTTGATGCTTTTTGTAACCGTCCATCAACATTCAAATAATGACCTGAGCTTTCCGCCCACATTTCAACGGGAATAACCACATCCGCACGGGAGGTCAATTTCGAATGATAGGCGGAAGCAACTACAAGGAAGGGTGCGCCTTCAAGTTTCTTGAGAAGCCTGTCTGAAATCTCATCATCGCCGGCTGCGACAAAGAAAGCCTGGTGTTTTCCTGATTCGAATGGCATTTCCAATTTAAGGAGGGAGGCCGCAAGACTGTTGGCTTTACCTTTTGTGCTTATGACAACACTGCTTTTTGATAAGTGAGCTAATTCCACAAGTGATGCAACAGCGTCTTTCCCGTCATGTGCAGAGAGGCCACGTCCATATATGAACACAGGATGTTCTGCTTTTGAAATAATCTGCGCGACTTCCTTCAAATCAACTTCGTTCAGTCCACACTTTGAAGCCAGTTCATTTACCGGGTTATCTTTCACTGCAGCTTTAAGGGCATTGATTACATCAATTGGTGTACCCTTTTTGGCTTTAAGTTGTTTTTCCGCAAATTGGTCAAATCCATTTTCTTCTGGATCAATGACAATCAGCCTGGTTCCACTTGGAAGGATACGTTTAACCATGAAGCCAAGCACTTGATGATTGTTTGCCAGATCGGCATTAATGACTATAACGCAATCAGACAATTCGAGGGAATCAACTTTTCCTTCGAACCCTTTTTTGATTTCATCAGCATAACTGGCAGATGCACTTGTAGGCCAACCCTCCTCGAATGTGGTAACCATGGTGCTGCCCATACCATCCATGAATAGATTTTTGAACAAAGCCAGCGATTCAAGCGGCAAGCGGGTTGATGCAATCGCGGCAACACCGGAACCATTTTTTCCTATCATTGGTTTTAACGTGTCGGACACAACCGCCATCGCTTCTACCATTGTTGAAGTTTTCAACTCGCCATTTTTTCTTACCATAGGAGTGAGAACACGTTCCCGATCTTCTTCCAACGGAGTGAACCGGCCGGTTTTACATAGAACGCCACTACTGATACCTTCACTCCAGCGACCATCAATACGGACTAGCTGGTTATCCTTAACGCCGACATTGATGGAACAGCCAACGGAACAACCAATACATACCGATGGAATTTTTGAAATTTGTGCGTCTTTTCCGCGGTACGCCGAGTGTCTATCAATCAGAGCACCGGTTGGGCATACCTGCACACATGTACCACATGATACACATGTTGATTCCCCAATTGGAACACCATAATCGGCAACAAGATAGCTCTTGGCACCACGCTCTTCAAAGCCCAGAGTGAAATTGCCCACAAGCTCGCCACACGCTCTTACACAACGCCGGCATAGAATACACCGGTTGTTATCCAGAATAAAAAATGGATTGGACGCGTCAACACCAAATGTGTTGTAATTCGGGGTTAACGGCCAATTTGTCATTCCTTCATGATAAGCGGCATTCTGGAGCTCACAATCACCACCGGTTTCCTGGCAGAATGGACAAAAGTGGTTTCTTTCACTGAAAAGTAGAGTCAAAACGAATTTCCTGGCTTCTTTAACACGATCTGTATTCGTTTTTATGACCATATTTTCGCTTACGGGCAAAGTACAGGAAGGCTGTAAAGTACGAGCGCCCTCTACCTCCACCAGACATAAACGGCAACCACCATACGGAGTTAACGCTGGATGATCGCACAGGGTAGGAATTTCAATCCCAGCAGCTTCTGCTGCACGTAATACAGTCGTCCCCTCTTTTACTTCAATGTTTTTGCCGTCAATGGTTAATTTGACCATAAGAAAACCTCTCTTTTTCGAGATTACTTTTTTATGCATGAACCATATGCCCAGTCATGGAACAAATGCCAGACGGGCATACTTTCAGGCGTATATGCGCTTCAACTTCAGCTCTAAAGTACTTCAAGACATCCTTAATCGGAGTTCCCGATGTCTGACCAAGACCACAATTGGAAAGTTGGAATAAGTTGTCGCTTATTGAGTCAAGATCATCAATATCTTTCAGAGAACCCAAACCTTCAGAAATCCTATCCAATATTTCATAGGCCCGCTGGTTTCCAATCCGGCAGGGTGTACACTTTCCACAGCTCTCAACACGGAAAAAATTCATGAGTACTTTTGCCAGATCAACTACACAGGTGTCTTCATTACAAATAAGAAGAGCACCGGATCCCAGCGAAACGCCAGCTCTATTGAACGAATCAAAATCCATAGGTGTATCCTGTAAACTGGCAGGGATGATCGATCCACTTGATCCTCCCGTTTGAGCCAGCTTGAAGTTTGATCCGTTCTTCATTCCTTTTCCATAAATCGCTATAACTTCACGAAGGGTGATTCCCATAGGAACTTCGATTAACCCGGTGATGTTTAAGTTTCCAAGGATCGTGTACACCTTGGTTCCCGGGCTGCTTGGGGTTCCAATGCTCTTGAACCATTCGGAACCTTCTCGCACTATGGCGGGGATATTGGCCAGTGTTTCCACATTATTGATCAGCGTAGGCTTACCCCATAAACCATTTGTTGTAGGATATGGTGGTCGAGCACGAGGTTCGCCACGGTTTCCCTCAATGGATTCCAGTAGCGCTGTCTCTTCTCCGCATATATAAGCGCCAGCGCCAGAATGAAGATGGATTTCAAAAGAAAAGCCAGAATTGAAAATGTTCTTTCCCAGAAAACCCATCTCTTTCGCAGAAACTATGGCAGATTCCAGCCGCTGTCGGGCAAGTGCGTATTCACCACGAATGTAAATATATCCTTCCGAGGCACCCACTGCATAACCGGCGATAGTCATCGCTTCGAGTATAGAGAACGGATCACCTTCCAAGATCAAACGGTCCTTAAATGTACCAGGTTCACTTTCGTCAGCATTGCAAACCACGTACTTTTGTTCACCCTGTGCCTGGGCAACAAATTTCCACTTCAATCCAGTGGGGAAACCAGCACCACCGCGTCCTCGCAACCCGGATTTGGCAATCTCATCAATCACTTCTTCTGGCTTCATCGATGAGAGAACTTTACCCAGGGCTTCATAACCCTCATGGATTATGTATTCTTCTATATTATTCGGGTCAATGATTCCTGCCCGCTGCAATACGATCCGTTTTTCTGCCGGCAAAGTCCCTTTTCGGGCATTTAACCAGGCAATTCGTCCGGATAATTCGCGGTTGGATGCCAACAACTCATTGGCTACCCGGCCTTTGTAAAGGTGCTCTTCGACAATTCTGTGCATATCCGGAGGTGTAACCGGTCCGTAGATCGTTGCTTCTGGATAGATTATGACCAGCGGAAGGGCATCATGCCGCCCAACATCACCAACCATTTTCAACGAGATCTCTTCTGATATACCAAAATCATCAATTTCTTTTTGCAACTGCTCAAATACCTGCCTGGCTCCCCGTTCCATCGAAAGCGGGTCGCTTGAAACCAGTACCATTGATCGGTAGGCTTTCATAGTGCGCTCCTATTCATACTTAGCCAGTATGGACTTAATCTGGTCCGGAGTTATATTGCCGTAGATATCATCATCTATGGTCATCACCGGCCCAACACCGCAAACACCCAGGCAAGAGGTTGCCAATAAGGTCCATTTTCCATCCGGGCTGGTCTCTCCGGGTTTCAATTGAACCTGGCTTTGTAGTTCTTCTATGACCTCTTTTCCACCTACTACATGGCAGGGAGCGCTTTCGCAAAACTGGATCACGTGTCTCCCTCGTGGCTTGGTGGATAACATGCGGTAAAAACTGGCTACTGAATAAAGCTCGCTTTTCGGGGCTTTCAAGAGCTTACTCACTTCGTCCAAAGCGTCAGGAGGAATATACCCGAGCTTTTTATTGATATCATTCAATATCGGAATTATTTCTTCGCGTTTGGCGCCGAAAGCATCTACAGATGCTTTTACTTCTGCTATGACTGAGTTTTTCACATCACGTTGCCTGGTATCCAGAGCCATACTTCCTCCATTGGTCGTAACGATGCGAACAGCATAGAAAGCGTAAGTACTAACGAAAGTCCCAGCAAGTATTCAGTTATAAATAAAACTATTTCACCTCCACTGCGTTAAAGTTACATACCTGGGCGCAGATTCCACACCGAATACAGATATCTGGATCAATGACATGCGCCTGGCGTCTTTCACCGGTAATTGCATTAACCGGGCAGTTACGTGCACAAACCGTACATCCGGTACATACATCGGCGTTGATAGAGTATGAAATGAGAGCTTTGCATACTTTTGCAGGACATCTTTTTTCATAGATGTGGGCTTCGTATTCATGTCGGAAATGCTTTAATGTACTGATAACCGGATTCGGCGCACCCTGACCCAAACCACAGAGAGAGGCTGTATTGATCTCTTTACACAGGTATTCAAGGGTTTCAATATCGCCGTCTTTGCCTTTTCCATCGCAAATCCGTTCCAAAATTTCAAGGATCCGACGTGTACCGACACGGCACGGAGTGCATTTTCCACAAGATTCATCTTGCGTAAAGTCCATGAAATAACGGGCAATATCAACCATACAAGTGTCCTCATCGAGGACAATCAGGCCGCCGGAACCCATCATTGCGCCTGCCGAGATTAGTGATTCATAGTCAACAGGCAGGTCCAGATATTGAGCTGGCAGACAACCACCCATCGGACCTCCGATCTGGGCTGCCTTAAAACCCTTGTCGTCTTTTATCCCGCCACCAACATCATAAACCAGCTCCCTTAAGGTTATACCCATGGGAACTTCAACCAGTCCTGGTTTTTTCAGATCGCCTGCTAAAGCAAATGTTTTGGTTCCCTTGCTCTTTTCGGTGCCAAGACTGGCAAACCATTCGGCTCCCTTGTTGATAATTTGCGGAACGTTGGCATAACTTTCCACATTATTGATGTTAGTCGGCTTCCCGAAAACGCCTTTTACTGCCGGGAATGGGGGCCTCGGGCGCGGTTCTCCACGTTTGCCTTCTATGGATGAGATAAGCGCTGTTTCTTCACCGCAAACAAATGCTCCGGCACCCATACGAACTTCCAGATCAAAATCAAATCCGGAACCGAGAATGTTTTTCCCTAGCAGTCCAAAAGCACGGGCCTGTTGGATGGCAATATTGAGTGTATCGACAGCAACAGGGTATTCAGCCCGGCAATAGATGAAACCTTGATTTGCTCCGATGGTGTAACCGCCGATGATCATTCCTTCCAATACTGAGTGCGGATCACCTTCAAGTACCCGGCGATTCATAAATGCCCCGGGATCTCCTTCATCAGCATTGCAAACAATGTATTTCTGATCGCCTACACTATCCCTGGCTAACATCCATTTCTTGCCCGTAGGAAATCCTGCCCCACCACGACCGCGCAACCCGGATTTTAGCAATTCCTCAATTACATCATCCGGCGATAAGGATGTTAAGACTTTTGCCAGAGCCTGGTATCCATCTTCCGCTATGTAATCTTCAATATTAAACGGGTCAATCACACCGCAGTTTCGCAGAACGATACGCAATTCCTTCGCCGTGGGGGCAGAAAGCTCTTCATCGGATGTTTTAGTAGTTTCAATAGCAAACTTGGTGGCAATTCTACCTTTTAAGAAATGTTCTTCCACGAGGTACGGAACATCATCGACCGTTAGACCACCGTAATGGACCCCCTCAGGGTAAACCATAATTTCAGGGCCCATTGAACATCCATTAATTCGTGATGTTTCCAGAACCTGGACTTCGTCAATCAAACCTTGCGATACCAATTCGTCCTGGATGGCATCCAGGAGCTCCAGGGCACCTTTTTCAAGGCACACTGGATCAACACTTACTAATACATGAGATCGGAAATACTTCATTTTGAGAACCTTCAATAATGGAGTCCACCGCGGAGCGGTGTATTGGTTAAGCCTGGATTACATAATCCTGAACAATTTTTCCCTGTTCAACGTGCTCCTTCATAATCCGACGGGCGACTTCAGGGGTAACCTTGCCATATGTTACTTTGGGTTCTGTACCTACCGTCACCTGAACAATGGGTTCCTTTTCACAAAGACCGATACATCCGGTTTGCGATACGATGATGCCGCTGATATTTTCTTTCTCAATCATGTCGAGAACGGCTTTCATTGTTTCACGAGCTCCCGCAGCGATACCGCATGTACCCATGGCAACGGTTACCTGGGCTTTGCCCTCGGTAGTTTTAACTTTCCGTTTTTCAAGTGCCTCTTCTCGAATTCTTTTCAAATCTTCCAATGATTTTATGGTAGTCATCGTTTCTCTCCTGATTACAGGGTTTACTTCAGGCGGCAGCCTGCACATTGCTGATACCTGATTCAATAAGATTTCGTAAAAAACTCAGAACAACAGGTTCTGTTAAAGAAATCCCGCGAAGTTCCTGCTTTATAGGCTCATCATCCAGTAAGAATTCTTCATTTCCAACTAAGTACCGAAATACATAATGAATTTCAGGATGCGCAATCATCAAATTTAAGAATGTTGTCGCCAAATCACCAAGCGGCATTCGATCAATGTGATTTCTTTTGAAATCTACATAAACTCGTGTTCCTTTTCCAAGCTCAGAAGTAATTTCAAACTTGCCTTCACATAATTCCGATGCTTCTTTCAACAGGGGAATACCAAGTCCTACTTTTCGGGTGGTCCGAGATGTTACAAATGGATCTGTCACCTGGAGAACCATCTCTTCAGACATTCCCTTACCATCATCCTGTACGATCATGGTCAACCGGTCATTCGTGATATCTTCAATAATCTCAATGCGAATAGATTTTGCTTCAGCTGCGGCGCTGTTTTCTGCGATATCCAACAGGTGAAGAGCAAGATCGCGCATGGATCGCTACCCTTGATCCTGGCTTTTTTGAATATCTTTTATCAACTGTGGAAACTTGTTTGGCCGAACACGGCCGTGCATGTCTTCGTCAATAACAATAACAGGCGCTTGACTGCAAGCTCCCACACAACGGCATAGTTCAAGGGTGATTTCACCGTCTTCTGTTGTTTGACCCGGGTCGATTCCCAGAACCTGTTTCGCTTTTTCAATGATTTGAGGCATTCCGCCTACGTAACAGGCTGTTCCCAGACAAAATTTGATCGTGTGTTTGCCGCGAGGTGTGGTTGTAAAGAATGAGTAGAATGAAACAACACCATGTACCTGACTTACAGGGACACCCAATCTCTGTGCGACGTACACTTGCATGGGACGCGAAATGAATCCGATTTTTCCCTGTAACTCGTTGAGAACCACCATTGTGGCGCCATTCAGATCTTTGTTCTTGTCGATAATTTCATCAATTATCTTTTTTTCTTCTGGTTTTGAAAGGGGGTCATTTGATGTGATTATGATTTTTAATTCTGCCATCACCGGCTCCAAGTAATTGTAGAGTTGCCTCTAGGATTTCTTATCTGTACCAATACTCTCCATTTTGTGTATTTTATCTTGCATATGGCCATAAATGGAAGAAAAGGACATATGTCACAAAAACCGTTGAAAAAAAGCAAACCATTTTGTTTACAAAGAGTGCCTTTCTATGACCTCTTTGGTATGACACATTTTACCTTAACTTGTGATTTTTGTCACAAGTTTGGTTGGTCCAAATTGAAAAATCGACCATCAATTTTGTTAAATGCTTTTATGATCTCAGAAATGGAAGGTTTTTCAATTGTGAAATGATTTACTCCAAGAAATTCATTCAAACGATGAACATCGCCGCCCTGTATTAGAATTCTGTCTTTCAAGAAAGGGTAGTCGGCTAAAGCTTTTCCAGTAGTAATATGCCGTGATATTTCCATCACGCGATAATTTTTTAGTTCTTCCGGGATGAAGCCCAGGGTTGGCAATAATCCAAAAGCTTTTCGATCGATGTGTGCGGGTATCAATAATCCATCCATCTTCTCAACCAGATCACAAGCTTCCATGATTGATAAAGTGGAAGAGGCAATCAACAATCTATCCTCTCTTCGAATAAAATCACCGGTCTCATCAACTATAAATTGTTCGCCAAAATAATCAGGGCGGTTGGCCAGCGACGGAAGTGTGGAATCGACCAGCCTCTGGAAGGTTTCTATTTGCTCCAGAGTGTCAAACAGACAAAGGAGATGTACTTCTTCACTGGTCTGTAATTCCATTCCCGGCAAAATGTGAACGCCGGTGCCTTCCGCGGCTTTTATGACCGCAGGAATATTCGCGGTCGCGTTATGATCTGTTATCGCAATAATTTCAATACCACGATCCAAAGCCTCCTGAATGATCAGCGGAGGGATCATTTCTACTTCTGCACAGGGAGAAAGAACGGTATGAACGTGAAGTTCCGCCCGGTACGGCCTAAGGGGATTCACGGATTTCGCAAACCCATCTCCCAGAGTTGCCCGATAACATGGAAGGATGACCGGGATGTAGAGAGAAGCGTGACGTTCTCATCGTTTGCTTTCTTCAATGTGGCATCATCCGGCATGGCACCCTCTGTTATGATCACAGCTGTAATTTCAAGCAGGGCAGCTACGGCCACAATGTTTCCATGCGCCTGAAGTGTTACCCAGACGCCCTGTTTTGGTGCGCCTGCCATAACACAGCTCAGTAAATCGGAAGAGTATCCAAATGTTGGTTCGATGGATGAAAAGTCTTTTTTCTCAGTCAGTATGTTCAATTCGAGTTTGTCGATTATCTGTTGAATATTCATCTTATCGATTCTCCGACTGGTTTGGATTTTGTTCACCAAGAGAGCCCATGCTCTCCAAATTTATTTTCATTTTCAACCGGGTGCCTTTGTCAACAACGGATTCCAACTTCATGCTATCGACACATCTAGCAATATTTGCCAGCCCCATTCCGGCTCCAAACCCGAGCTCGCGCACCTCTTCACTGGCGGTTGAATAACCCGGTTTCATGGCCAATTCGATGTTTTCAATTCCTGGACCATCGTCCGTAACATCGATAGTGATCTGATGAGGCTCGATCTCTACGCGGATTATTCCGCCGTTATTTGTGTGAATGATCAAGTTGATTTCTGCCTCGTATATAGCAATAGAGCAACGACGCGTGATCTGTGGGTCTGCGCCCAGTCTTACTAATGCTCTTTTTATGTGACTTGAAGCAGCTCCACCATGGACAAAATCCCTGGGCTTGATGTTATAGCGCAAGATAAGACTGGTTCTATCTGATTCTATATCCTCAAATAGATGTGACGCCCGATACCGGCGCATCTCTTCTTCCTGCGTTTTGGATTGCAGTACCTTCAACAAACCGCGGGTGACATCACCTTTGGTGATTATGCCGGTCACCCTTCCATTGATATCAATTACTGGCAGTCGTCCTACACCAGTAGCAACAAATACTTTAAGTGCTTCGACAACCAGATCGATATCCCGTACTGTGTATGGATTGGGTGTCATATATTTTGTTGTTGTTGACTCAAGATCACCGTCCATCAGGCAATGGAAGATATCTTCCATGCTGATCACGCCAATGAGTTTGTCATCTTCCGTTACAGGCATTCCAGATATACCTGTTTTTCGGAATACTTCTACTACATCCTTCATCTGCATGTCAGGTGATGCTTTGCATACTTCACGAGTCATCACCTCATTGATCTTTAATTCATACGCCAATTCCTCTGTCCGGGTGATGCTTTCGGCCTGTTGGTCTGTCATCCCGACTGTTGAACGAATCAGATTGGCATTCATAGATTATTTAAATAACATCACAGGAGCAATCACCGTCAGCGACGGATGATTCAAAACTAATCAAACCGTTCTGGTATAGTCTGCCACAAAGTTCAAACATGCCAAATGGGCTTGTTATTAGCGGAATTCTTTCTTGATTTGCCAGATCAATTGTTTCTTTGGGAGGCAGTTTGCCCCGAACTAGAACAATTGCTGAAACGTCAGCCATATGGGCTGTGCGAACAACCTGTGGGTTGCAGAGTCCTGTTAGAAGAACAGCTTCAGGCTGAATGGAAGCCAGAACATCACTCATCAGATCTGCTCCACAGCCACCTTTGATCTCCCGCGACAGATCAGCATCCGTGGTGCTCAAAGTACCTTCGATAATCCTGATCAACTCTTCAACATTCATTCGGGTCTCTTTATTACCTCAATATTTCTCGTAATTGTACACAATATCTTTCTACTAAGCTAGAAGTAATGTGATCTCAGCGATAAAATAATCCGTTATTCCTTGCGATCACAATATATGGTTTAAAATAGGGCAATCAATTTATCTGGAGATCATCATGAAAGCGTTAATTCAGCCAGTAAAAGGCACACGAGATTTTTACCCGGAAGAGATGTCTGTCCGGACCTGGCTGTATGAGCAGATCAAGAAGGTTAGCACTTCTTTCGGGTATGAGGAATATGAAGGTCCCATCCTCGAACGTCTTGATCTGTACGCGGCCAAGAGCGGGGAAGAACTTGTTAAAGAGCAATCTTTTGTGTTTTCTGACCGCGGCGGCGATGAGATAACATTAAGACCCGAACTTACACCAACCCTGGCTCGCATGATCGCCCAGAAACAGAATGAACTGGCATTCCCTGTGCGCTGGTGGTCGTACGGTCCATTCTGGCGTTATGAGCGACCGCAAAAAGGCCGTACCCGTGAATTCTTCCAGTGGAACATTGACCTGCTTGGTGTTGATTCTCCGGAAGCCGATGCTGAATTGGTAGCCGTGGCAGTTCAATTCTTCCAGAGCCTGGGGCTTACAAGCGATGAAGTTAAGATATTTATAAACAACCGCCGCTTGATGGATGATGTGTTGAGCGATCTTGGTATAGCGGCGGAAAACAAAAAAGGGGTATTTCGCATAATCGATAGGCGGGATAAGCTTTCACCAGCCGCGTGGAAAGCGTACGCACTGGAAACCGGCTTGTCTGAAGGACAGTTCGACAAATTATGCGATATTCTTCAAGATCGGGATCTGTGGAAAAGATCGGATGAGTTGATCCGTTTCTTCGATGTGATGGAAGCCATGGGGCTGCGCGATTTCGTCGTCTTTGATCCCCAGGTCATACGCGGACTGGAATATTACACCGGTACAGTGTTTGAAGGACGTGATGCATCCGGTGAAGGAAGAGCCGTTTTTGGCGGCGGCCGGTATGACAACCTTGTAGGCGATGTGGGGGGAAATCCACTGCCGGGAGTGGGATTCGCTATGGGCGATGTCATGGTTACGCTGCTGCTACAAAAGTACAACAAGATCAACGCGACACAATTGAATGAGGAAGCAGTGCTGGTTACGGTGTTTGACGCCGGAATGCTGAATTCCACGTTCGCGCTGGCCAGTGATTTACGTAAGGCGGGTCTGAAAGTTCTGGCATACCCTGAAGCTGTCAAACTCCCCAAGCAATTAAAATTTGCTGACCGCAAGGGTATCCGTTTTGCCATAATTCAGGGACCGGATGAAGCCGCCGCAGGTACCGTTACTATCAAAGACCTGTCAAATCGGGAACAATTGACCGTGGCTATAAATGAAGCAGAGAAAGCTCTGCGGCGAATGATGTCTTGAAATCGCTTGCCTGTGCCGTGTGGCTGTGATAAAATAGCGCACGTTGATGGTGGCTGTAGCTCAACGGCAGAGCGCCACACTGTGGATGTGGATGTTGTGGGTTCGAAACCCATCAGCCACCCCACCAGATACAGACAAACCCCCGAATTTCGGGGGTTTTTTCTATATATGGGGGTATGAAAAAAGCTTAAAATCCGAATTTTTAAAGAGTAGTGCAACAGTAGTGCAACCGTTACTCTTCTTTTTCAACAAATTCAAAAGTAGTGGAACTGGGTATTGTTTGCAATTCAATAGGTGCAATTAGATCATCCATTAATTGTCCAATACCACTTTGCATTTCGGGAATCAGGTGCCCATAGATATCCATTGTGATACTGACTTTTGCGTGTCCGAGTCTTTTTGAGACTACAATCACAGGCACGCCATGGTTAAGCATTATTGAAGCTGCCGTGTGTCTGAGATCATGAAATCTGATTTCAGGTAATCCGGCTTCTTTTATGATGCTCTTGAAGCTCTTGTATAGATTGGATTGATTCATTGGAGTTCCGACTATGGAAGGAAAAATTAGATCGTTTTCAATCCATTCCTCTCTAGGGGGATTCTTACGTTCCTCATTTTGCAGATTCAAATGGTCACGTAATTTTTTGATAGTATGATCTCCAAGAGAAATCGTTCGATAACCTGCCTGAGTCTTTAAGGTACTGAAATATTCCTCTTCTGACTTCGAATTTCGCATCAATTGACGACTAATTGAGATTGTTTTGTTTCTCCAATCTAAATCAGACCATTTCAAGGCAACAAGTTCTGATTGACGCATTCCTGTAGAAAGTACTAAATGAAACAAAGCTTCGTTGCGAGTTCCTTTGACTGCCATTAAAAGTTGGTTTGATTGAATTTCGTTATAAAACTTCATTTCCTTGTTTTCTGGTCTAGGGACAACAACTCCTTCGGTTGGATTTCGTGAAATCATCCCTAAAACCACTGCATGTGATAAAGCTTTATGTAGAACCCTATGCGTGGACTGAAGTGAAAACTTTGAAGTACCATTTTTCAATTTCTTGTCATAAAACCTTTGAACAATGTCTGGGCGAAGATCCTTCATTAGAAGCTTCCCCAAAGCGGGGATGATATGCTTATGAACCGCTAGATTGTAGTTGTAACAGGTCGTAGGTTTGATATTTGATTTTATGCTGACTAACCAATCTTCAAGAAATTCACCCACCTTAATTTGAGAAGCGTCATATGTTAGACCCTTATCAATCTGTGCAAGAGTTTCTTTCAACCAATTAGCGCATTCCTGGCGAGTTTTTCCATAATGGCCTAAGCGATGTCCATCAATAGTAACCATTGCGCGCCATAGTTTTTTACGCGAATAGAAGAAGATTGAACCTTCGTTGTTTCCTCTTTTTTTTGCTACCATGTCATCCTTCTTTCATAATTAAGAATGGGTATTTCGTGTTGATCTTAACGGGACTGAACTTGATTTGTTATTTTCGATTTACTGTTCCAAATCTTTTTGCTCAACGCGAATGTTATGACCAATACGAATTGAGGGAATTATTCTCTGAGACATCAGGGAAAATGCTTTGCTACAGCTAATATTTAAGATGGAAGCCACGTCTCCGGCTTTCAAAAGTTTGGAAGTCATTTTTCCTCCAGTATTATTAACAGATAGGATGGATTCGTTTGATTGATCCGTACATTGTCTTTCGGATAAGTGATAAAAAGATACTTATTTTTCAAGCTAAAGACATTTTTGTGATCAATACAGACAAGTATAGGAATCAATCTTATCTATTCCAATGGGGTAGTAACAGTGAAGGGGTAATAAAAGGCTACCAATTTGAGGATTTGGGGAAAGGAACTTCATGGTTTTTCTCAGTGAACACCAGTTTCTTGCGTAATGGATTCCACGCAGCCTGATGGAAGTGCGCATATCCGCCTATGGGACATTTCCAGCCCAGGCCATGGCATTCCTTTCGATACATGTGGTCGAATTTCGAGTCGCGTATCGTGAGCTCACCGCAGATCGGGCAGGGGTAATCCCATTTCTTGAGGGCCTTGGTCTTTTCATTATCCCAATCTTGTAGTGAACTCCAACCATAGGAAGTATTGAACTGCGAAGTTGTCATGATTTTGTCTCCTTGAAAGAAGCCATTTTGTCGTACAGATCATCCTTGATACGCTCTGCTTCCAGACACTTATCGAATTTCTCTTTGATCTTCACATAGTCAAAATTACCCATTTCTTCACAGCTATCGATGAAATCCAAATAGTCTTTGTAAACTGCATCCACGTGTTTCTTTGCCGCAAGATATTCAGATGTTTTCCCATGAAGATTAGGTTCTGGATTGAAGACAACAATTGGATCTCGTTCAGTGATAAAGTCAGGCATCATTTCCTCCAAGTAATAAAACAGGGAGAGGACTCTTATGAAATCCTCTCCCTGCTATTTCTGCCATCCCGCAGAACAATCAGATTATTTGGTGACTACCGACATGTTATCCTGCGTGTTCCCATGGATGGATGCTTTTGTGACTCCACATTCTGTTTGAGGGCATCGTAGTCATTCTGCAGAAGTGAAGTCTCTTGTACCATTACATTCTCTGGGTGATTATCGGTTGCGTTCCTCCAGATGAAATTTCATCG
The DNA here is from genome assembly GCA_964446955.1 of uncultured Leptolinea sp. Lineage (GTDB taxonomy): Bacteria > Chloroflexota > Anaerolineae > Anaerolineales > Anaerolineaceae > Leptolinea. The sequence continues at coordinate 519,663 of CAYUQJ010000001.1, read as the reverse complement.
CCCTTCTACCTATTCGGTGTCGCCATCGATCAGTAAATCTGGATCTTTTGCGATCTTGCCGGCTGCGATGAATCGGAGCAGGTCTTTTTCTTCAACCCGAATACAATTCCCGATGCGGAACGAAGGGATGATCCCATGACGCATCATATTGAAAGCATGGGTACGACTGATGTTCAAGATTTCTGCGACTTCATTGGTATTGAGAATTCTGGTATTCATTTGAGGTTTCCTTCCAATAATAGAGTATGGGAATGGTTCTTAAGAAAAACACAATCCCCTAATTGAATTCTTTGACCAGTATAGAAAGATGTACAAAGCCATCCAATAGGGTAGTAACTGTGAAGACCGATCAATCTCTGATCAATTTTTGAGAAAAGTTGGTTTATGCGTATATACACATCTGTATACAACTCTGTTTTATCCAAAATATTGATCATAGAGATCGTCCCTGCGCTTTTCCAGCCTCTGGCAAACCTGCTTCCTGTGTTCCAGCGTTGGGTAATCAAAGGATCCTGATTTTTCACACGCATCAACATAATCAAGAAAATCCTTATAGGCATTCTCAAGTTCCAGCAGGGCGATCCGGTATTCTGTCGGTCCATGCTGGGTCGTAACAGGGACGTGGTGTATGACCGGATCTCTTTCTGTAATAAAATCGGGCATCCCATCCTCCTGAATAGAAAAAACCGGAGAGTGATGAGACTCTCCGGTGGATGAATAGTTGTTTTTTCAGTTCTGGGTCAGATTTCCTCCTGATTGAACCAGATCCAACGATGATTGATTTCTCAGCAGCGCCTGGAAGTATTTTTCGATCTCGGCGATATCGAACCCTCCAAATTCTTCTGTGATGAATTTCTTCAGGTTCTCCACTTCCATCCCGCAGGAAACCCGGGCAAATTCCACCAGCCCGTTCCAATCAACCGGTCTCTTTATCGAAGACGGCGAACCAGGGGTAATCACTGTTTCCCGCATCACAGCGGATTCATCCCCTTCATCCAACCGGAAGTTCGGATTTCTGGCAATCGTCAGGATAAAGTCGCGCTGCGCGTCAGATAACCAGGGGGAATACTGTTCTAGTTCCTTCTCCGTCCAGACCTCATCCTTGCGAAAGGTCTTGTGTGTCCCTTCATCAAAATCCTTGATATATCTGGCGACCGCATCCCATTCAAACTTCTCAATCCGCGGGGGCAGGGCCATGCTCACATGGTATTTGTGTTCCGCCTCATTCCATCGCAGAAGACCCAGCGCCTCCTTGCCCACCAGCCCCACCGGCGGTTGATTGGGCAGGCTTGCCCGGATCAGAACCACCGATAGATTGGATAGCTGGGACAATACCCGGTTCCCCTTGACCTTCATCTTGTCGATCGGCACCCCGTTGGCCCAGGACTGGCTCATGTGCATACAGATCACAATACGTTTGTAGCCGTTGGACAAGAAATAGCGGATCGTGTTCTGCCAGATGACCGCCACGCCGGGATTGACACCCCCATAGGCTCCGGTCTGGGCATTGCGGGGATTGACCCCATACTTTGCCGGGTTCATCGCAACGGCATACGCGAAGGCCTCTTCAAGAAGGGAACCGTTGTCGATAACCAGGGTATCCCGCCCGTTCTTCCCTTCTTCCGCCATGGAAACAAAGGCCTGCCGGGTCCAGTTCAGAAGTTCCTGCAGGTCATTACCGGTCGGGTCGGCGGTGATATCCATCTCCGGTTTGTAGTATGGGATGGAAAGACTGCGGCAGCGCTGTTCATCTTTCAGGTCAAAATCGAGCACGACCAGATCATTGGGTGGGGCGATCGTCATGGCGGCGGTCGTCTTCCCGGCACCGGGCATTCCGGACAGAAGCACAACACCCTGTACGATCTCATTTTTCATTTATACCTCCTGGTTGAAAAACCTCTTTATTTTTGCGATAATGACATTGAAAGGACGAATGGATGCCCCCCTCATCCAGGCGTCTTTTCATTTAAAGTCCGAATTCGGAACTTCTTCGGAACCAGACAGGCTCAGTACAGCCTGATCACAACGCCACAATACGGTGCTGCACCCCGGTCTCTCCCGTCATCTTCTGGCGATACAGCTCTGCCTTCTTTTTAGAAGAGAACGATTCTCCCTGAGTAACGGGCAGGACCAGGTATTTCTTCCTGTCTACCTCCGTGCTGGAAGATGACACGTGATCGTTGTTCGTAAGCAGGCTGCCCAGTTTGAGACTGGCCACGTGCGAGGCATGATCCACCTTAACCTGCTTAATGGAACTGGCGGCAATCCGTCCTTCCTTTATGATCTCCTTCAGGGCTTCCTGCTTTTTTGAGGGATCAGCGAACTTTGTGCCCTCTGTATCCTTGATGCGATCCAGCGAGACCTGCACTTTGTCGGATAGATCGATCTGCACTTTCTTCGGCAACTTGGCGATGGTGCGGGCGGTATGCAGGGTCAGCATCCCACTGGTCACCCCATTCAGCAGCGGCTCCGGGATACGGGACAATGACAGTCTCTTGCGGATCTCCGGGTGGGTGAGGTTATGGTTCAGGGCCCTGGCAATCCCGGCCAGATTGAGGTCCGGGTTCTCCTGCATCAACCGGCGGATGGCGAAGTAATCCGCGATCTCATTGCTATCGCGGGCGGCATTCAACACCATCATCAGGACATCATACGGGACGTTCCATTCCTCCTTGATCACCTGGGCTTTGATGGTGGGTTCATGCTCTCCATAAGCCGCCAGTTGACGTATGGCCCGCACCCGGCGGGAACCGGACCATACCTGGTACCACTTTGAGCCGTCTACCTCAACCTTCTCCAGCACCAGGATGGGATCGATCTGCCCGAACTGCCGCAGGCTGTCGATAAAAGCTCGCGCGGGTTTGCTGACCAATCCGCGTTCTGTCATTTCACTCTCTGTGGATACATCCTCCAGTGGCAGGACGGCATATTCCGTGCGGATACCTTCAATCCGTTCGAATTCCAAAATCAGCTGATCCATTGTCTAGTTCTCCTTTATATATACGGGTACGTTCAATCCAATTCCATTCAGAAGGTCGGCGGTGTGTTGTGCCCTCTCCTGATCATTTGGATAGACCACTTCCAGGGCGGATACCTGCGCGCGGTAGAAGAAGCCCCATGTTCGTTCGATCTTCCCTTTAGGTGAACATCCGCCGTAGTATTCCATGTCGCCCACTTTGCGCTGGATAACCCGTTTCGTGTAATTGCCTTCCGGTCGGGGCAGGTCTTCAAACAACAGACTGGCGCACATGGGGTATTCTCCATCGTGAGCCAGGATGTCATCGTCTGTTGTGTAAGGCAATTCTTCCATCTGGTGGTCGGCGAGGTTCATGATGCAGGCTTTGCCGGAGCCGAAGGTCAGCAGTTTGTTCTGGCGATCCTGGTAGTACAGATGGCGGTACTCGCGCAGGATATACGCCCGGGAGGACAGGAAGAGGATCGGCATGCCCTGTTCATAGCCCGCGAACCAGGTGTGCAGGAACTTCTGCTGCTGGCCAGGAGTCAGCCCGTCGGGAACCTGCCGCAGGCGATTGGATGTTCCCTTCTCCCAGGATTCGACGATGAAATCCGCCGGGCAGTAATCGCTCCCGACCACATCGATGATCACTTTCTGGTCATTGATCCGGGCAAAGGTCTGTCCCTGGGCGCAGATGCCCAATCCTTCCCAGGTGGCTTCATCGCAAAGCTGGATGGGGTCGATGATGTGCCGGGTCCGTTCCCGATCTTGATCCCCCACGCTGTCACTGACCAGGTAGATGCCGTAGCGGGCACCACATCCCCGTAATGGGATGCTCTGCCCGGATGTTATGGCTGGTGGTATGGATTTTTTCATTGGACTCCTTCTTTCTGTGTGATACCGAACAGCCGGGTGAGGGTGGTTTCCCTGTCCTGCACCCGTGCCAGCTGGTCGCGGATGGCCTGTGAGACGGTTTCCAGATCGTACAGGCGGGGTTGGTCCACGTTCCTCTGGCGGAAGATCTCCAGCCCGGCGTAGGCACTGTCCCACCAGGACTGCCAGGCATGATCCGGAGAGATGATCCGGTCGTGGTATCCGTGCCAGTTCACGACACCAACGGCCACCCATTGTCCGGAGCGCAATCCCCATTCATAGCGGTGCACGGTGCTGAAGGCCCAGCCGACAAACACAATATGCTCCGCGCTCAGGATGTAGTTGGTCAGTTCATGCAATCCGTTATCCAGCACGCTGTAGATGCCGCAGGTGCAGTCACGGGATGGATGTCCATCCTCACAGTTTGTGGGTCGGGTACAGGTACTGGTCAGGATGCCGTCCTGCCAGTTGAAATCCCGCCGGGAGGGGGACAGGATATCGTCACCCCGGACGGTTCCCACCCGTAAAGAGAGCAAGCCATCTACGGACGACATGATTCATCTCCCGTCTCGATCCAGGGGAGGGCAACCGTTTCTTCTTCTTCAATAACGGGTACGTTTTCCGGAATGGTGACCGGCTGCACCCGTTCGGGAACGACCATTGGGAATTCTTCCGTGCGAACAAACTCTCCCAGGTTCATGGGATATCTCCTTTCTGATTAACAACAAAAAAGGGGAGAAGAGCGGATCTCTTCTCCCCAACGATTGAGGTATTGGTTTAGTACGGAAAGCCGTCCGCGCCGACATCCGCGGTAGGCTGCTCTTCCACACCGTCCGGTTTTTTGGACAGGAAGCGCACATCCTGGGCATTGACTTCAAAGGAAGCCCCCGCGGAACCATCCGAGCGAGACCAGACTTTGGGACCACCGGTAACCATATCGACCACCAGGCGTCCTTTGATATACACCTGACTGCCCTTGACCAGATACTTCTGGCAGTTCTCCGCCTGACGGTCAAAAGCCGCGATCTTGAACCAGGTAACTTCTTTCACTTTCTGGCCGGTATTGTTCATCCATTCCCTTGTTGATGCCACAGAGAAGTTGGTAACAGCCTTGCCGGAGGGAAGGTAACGCATCTCCGGGTTCTTTCCCAGATGACCGATGATGGTGATTTCTGCGACAGACATAATCGTTTCTCCTTTAGATTAGTAGATGATGATGGGACCGTGGCATGAGAAGATCAGGGCTATCCCGAGGATGATCAGGATACCCAGCCAGTCCGTCTCCCGGATGAACCGTTTCCACCAGCGTAAATAGTATTTCAGGGTGTAACGAATCTCATGCATGGATGAAATAACCTCGACCATAAACAGGACTGCCATAAGCAGGATTATGAAGATGATCAGCATCTTGAGCAGTTCCTGTGTGATCTCAGGCGTCATGGTTTTTCTCCAATGCAATGACCAGTTCTCCAGCGGTATTGGATTGAACGGTGATGCGTTTGTTGGGAGGGAACCCGGCTTCGGCCAGCCACTTACCGGACAAGATGATGGTGGGTTTGAGCTTGTTGCGCCGGAAGTCCATGACTTCGTATACTTTCAGGGAGCGTTTCATGGGATATGACCTTTCTTTGAGTATGGGTATTCATGCAATGACAGAATATATGTTCCGAATTCGGAAGTACTGAAAAATGCTATGAATATGTACCTTATTCGGGAATACAGGAAAATGCTTTGAATTTGTACATAGTGTTACGGGTACATAGTCACGAGCAAACCTTTCCTCCCGCTGGAACTCAACGGGTGAGTTTCACCAGTGCCAGTCCCCGCAGCCGTACCTGCCGGACTTCCCGGAGTGAATAAATCCGAATGGGTCGTTCTACCGGTTTGAGGTTCTGTCCGCTCCGCTGACACGGTTGGAACCAACCGCGCAGGCGTTCGTCGTGTACGGGAACCAGGGATAGTCCGTTATCATCCGCGAAGTCCACCGCGATGTAGTCCAGGCTGCGGGCTCTGTCGTCATCGGATATGAAGGTTGGACCAGCCCGGGTTGTCGCGTCTGGCAGGCGTTCGATCGTGCGGATGTTGACCTGCTCGCAACGGCCTGCCTGCAGGGTAAGAACGATGGTTACGGCATACGTACCGGAAAGCTTCAGGTCCAAGGCAGTTCCTCCTACCCGACATGAGCCGGTTTACGGGTGTTCCAGCTGTAGGCGGCGAGATGGGGGAAGGTATTGAGGCTTTTGTTGATCCCGGTCGTGAGCTTGATTGGTTTTGGAGTTGCTGCCACAGAAAGGCTTTGATGGGACTTGACACGTTCCTCCAGTGTCTGCCGGGTCTGGTTGATCCGGGCTTCGGTTTGCAGGATCTGGACTTCCAGTTCCGCGAAGGTGTCACAGAAGTCCCTTCCGGCTTTGGCGGCCAGGGCTTTATCGTGTTCGGCCATCTCGTCGATCAAGACATACAGGGCGCGTTTGCTGTGGCAATCCGACAATGCCTTACGCGTATCTGCCAGGTAGTCCTGATGGCGTTTCTTGAGGGTTTGCAGTAACCGGGAGCGGTTCTCCTTTCGTTCTTTCTCGCCCATGGTTTTGATGTATTTCAAGAGGGCAGGGTTGTGGTCGATGTGGCGGATGGCGCGGTTTTCTACTACACGGTGCGATTGATGGAACATAGTGTCCTCCAGTTCAAATGGTTTCAGGCAGATTTCACGATGGGAATAGCGGGACGGGACAGCGGTTGTGAAGGTGTTCATTTCAGTTCTCCTTGAGTGAATGATTGGGGATGGAAGTGATGACCCGGGTTTGAGCGGGTTGGAATGCTGTGGTTTGTGTGGCCTTGTGGAAGACTCCAGCGTTGGATGAAGGTGGACAGCTGGGGTTCCATGTCCTGACGGGAGCGGGCGTTCTTGATGACCAGGCGGTCCAGTTGACGTCCCTGATGATCCAGGGCATACGCTTCGGGTACGACTACACGGATGGTTGGCATGTGACATCTCCTTTTCTTGATTGCCGGTTAAACGAAAAAGCCGACCCATCGGATGGATGGACCGGCTGAGATACGGTGGGACTGCTCCGCAATCCCCGGTTTTGGGTATGCTGCTTAACAGCAAGAAGACGTGGGTCACGGCAGGCTCTACGGCCCGCTATCCACGGCGCTGATGTCCGTTAGCCCGTTCGCGCTATACCGGGCAACCTGGTATTACTTTGTTGGGATATCCTGCTTTGTTTGTGACTGTACAGTGATTGCGTGCCAGTTGATCTGCCTGGCGGGTGGGTGGGGGTACCCCGGGGTACTCCCTGATGAGGTGGGCATTATCCGGCCGGGATGGCTACTGGGGACAGGGGTTTTTATCCTTGGCCTCCCCCCTGTACCCCCATGCTCACTTTGGCCCTGTCCCCTGTACTATATAGGGGCCTTCAAAATTTTGGGGGTGAAAACTGAATGATGTGTATGATTCTTTTATGAAATCAGTTTATTGATGACCTATGATTGATAAACACTCTCGCCATTGCCATAATACGAGTCATAGACATGTTCAAAGACCTGATTGCATTTTTCATCATACAGGTCTTTGTTGTATTTTTCGGGGAGTTCATCCAGTTTCTTTTCAATGGCAACCTGGACCTGGGCGCGCGTTTGTTGCCGTGACCGCCAGTCCAGGATAAGGTATTCCGCTTTCAGTGTATCAAGTAGATCGCGAGCGACAGCACGGACCTGCTCGCGCTCGGCTTTGGTCAAATGGGGATCAGGACGGGTAAGCAGGTCAAAGATGGCCAGTTCTTCTTCGGATAGATTTTCGGCAACGCTGCGCTGCTCTTCTTCACTCAACCCCTGGGCAAACCGGAGAAGTTCATCAAAGAACGCGTCTATGTTCTTGGCACCCTCGTTATATTCTTTGATCATTTCATGAAAAGCTGTATAAAAATCCATGCGGGTTCGATTGGCCTGAACCAGTTGGTCCAACCGTGATTCGATCATAGCCCGTAACTGATTCACCTGAATATTTTTCTGCCCGTCAAGGAAACGTTTCCTTAATGCGTCAAAATCGACCTGTGACAGGTCAACCCAGTGTGCGGCAAACCCGGGCTTGCTTTCCCGCACGTCCATTCCCAGCGGCGCTTTGATGACATACCCCTGTTCACGGGGAGCCACCGATCTATCCAGCAGCGCCCCCATTTGATCCAGCACTTCATCAATGCTGACCGGCTGTTCGGTGGCACGGACGGCCATGGAGAGCACCACCAGCGCTTTACGTTTTTCACTGAACTCATTGGCCAGCGGGTCGGGGAGTATCGCCTGGAATAGCCGGTTAACACGGCTGGCATGCACCTGGAATTGCTTTTTCGTATCCTCACCGACTTCAAGGACATCGACAAATTCACCAAGGACCCTGACGCGGTCAAAATCGCGGGCGGCCAGCAGAGTTTCCAGATTCAGCCGGAAACCGGCAAGAAAGTCCTCTGCTTCCTTCAGGGCTGAACGCAGTTCTTCAACCAGTTCACCCTTGACCTGCACAGGCGATTCACCGTCTGTAGAACTCCCGCCGCTGCCGTAAATGGCCAGGGCTTTTTGCAGGTCGCGAAAGACGCCGATGTAATCGACGATCAGGCCGTTGACCTTGTCTTTGTAAACCCGGTTGGCGCGCGCGATGGTCTGCATCAGGGTATGGTTGCGCATAGGTTTATCCAGGTAAATTGTCGAGCAATTCTCTACATCGAAACCTGTCATCCACATGGCGCAGACAAACACCAGTTTGAAGGGATCATTCGGGTCTTTGAATTTGGTGGCAAGATCTTCTTTGACCATCCGCTCACGGTGCGGACGGATATCCAGCCCCTTTGCCTGCATGTCCGCGATCTCATTTTGAGCGGATGAAACCACCACCGCCATATCGACGGAGGCCATATATGCCGCGCGCTGTTGAATGAAATTCCAATCCTCGGCATCGGGATGGTCTTCCCGCCGTTCATTCTGCAGGCGGGTGAGTTCCAGGTTCCAGTATTTGCGCACCTTGTCGTACATGCGCACGGCTGTGGCTTTGTCAATGCAGACCACCATGGCTTTGCCCTGATAACCGCGCCATACAAAGTGATTGACGATATCGGCGGCCACTTTCTCCAGCCGGTCTTCACGGGTGATCAACTGATATTCGTGTTTGAATTCGCGTTCCAGTTTCGCTTCCTGGCTTTCGTCCAGCAGGGCGCTATCCAGCAGATCTGCCATATCGCGGTTGAGGTTGGGGTTGGTGAGTTGCAGCTCGGGAATTCGGTTCTCGTAATACAGCGGCACGGTCGCGCCGTCTTCCACGGACTGTTTGAAGTCATACACACTGACGTAATCGCCAAAGACCTCGCGAGTGCGTTCCTCGCCGTCCGCCATTAGCGGTGTGCCGGTGAAGGCCAGAAAAGCCGCTTCGGGCAGGGCGTTGCGCATGTTCAACGCCAGCGTGTCGTACTGGCTGCGGTGAGCCTCGTCGGTCATTACAATGATGTCGCCGCGGTCAGACAGTTTCGGATACACCCGTCCGTTCTCGATGTGAAATTTCTGAATGAGAGTAAATAGAAAGCGGTGGTCTTCTTTCAACAATTGCTGCAGGTGCTCGCCGCTGGCCGCGCGTACGCGGTCCTCCGCTTCGTTGACTGCCCCGCAGTTGGCGAAATTCTTGTAGATCTGGCTGTCCAGTTCCTGCCGGTCTGTGATGACCAGAAAAGTCCAGTTGCCGGGCTGTTTGCGCAGTACTTTGTTGGAAAAGAACACCATGGAATACGACTTGCCGCTGCCCTGGGTGTGCCAGAAGACGCCCAGTTTGCCGGCGCCCCGGTCTCCCTCCGCGCGGCGGTCGCGTACCTGCTGCACCGCGCGGACGGCGTTGTTGACCCCCAGCACCTGATGGTTGCGTGCCAGCACCTTGCGCAGTCCGCCTTTGGCTTCTTCAAATAGTATGAAGTTCTCGGTGAGATCCAGCAGGCGGGATGGTTCACATGTGCCGCGCAGCACCGTTTCCAGTGAAATAACGCCGCGCTCGCCTTCGCTGTTGATCTTCTTCCACTCGTGGAAGTGCTCCCACCCGGCGGAGATGCTGCCCACCCGGCTGTTAACCCCGTTGCTCAACACGATAAGGGCGTTGTACCAGAACAACTGCGGGACGGTGTCTTTGTAATCGCGCAGGTTGCCATCGAAGGCGTTCTTCAGAGCGCGGTGGGCGGCCTTCAGTTCGATGAATACCAGCGGCAGACCGTTGACAAAACCCACCAGGTCTGCCCGGCGGGTGTACATGCTGCCGGTGACCCATAACTGCGACACCAGCAGGAAGTCGTTATTTTGTGGGGTGTTCCAGTCGATCACCCGCACTCTGACCGGAACCTCGCGGTGGCGTGCGTCGCGGTAATTGACGGGCACACCCTCTTTCAGCAGCTCATACACCTGCCGGTTGGCTTCCGCCGGGGTGGTTAAACTGCGGTCGGCGGTCAGTTGATCGATGGCAGATTGCAGGGCGGATTCGGGAATACCCGGATTCAAACGCTTGAGCGGCGGCAGTAGCCGCGTGGTGAGCACCACCTCGCCGCGGGTTTCGCGCCCCAGCAGGCTGCCCGCTCCGAAGGACTCATGATAGGCACAGGCCGTTTGCCAGCCCAGTTCACCCAGCAGGGCGATGGAGGGTTGTTCGATCAGTGAGTCTTCCGAGAAGGAGGCGGACATGATAATCAAATCTTCTTAAAATCTATGAGGGATTATTAGCCAAATAGAACCGAACACATATATGAAGCACAACCCACCAAATATAAATAGCTGAATATGATGAAAAATCTTCGAAATCCATAAGTCCATGGGCAAAACGATTCCGATAATTGCTTTCCATAGTCTCAGTCAACAAACCTTTTAAGTTAAAAACTAAATCTTCTCCAAGGATATCAATAATCTTTGGTAATGATAATAATTTACCAAGTTGAAATTCCATTTGAAGGCCTGAATCATCTAAACCTGATGTAAGCTCTCCATGTAGATTTAAAATCATCCGTATTGAATTTTCTAATTGTGGAATAAGTAATGATAAAGCGATTAGATAATCACCTTTATATCCGGCAAATAATCCTTTAGTAAAAATCACATCACGGCCGATAGGTATAAATGGATTATCCAGCGTGAAAAAATAAAAATCCGATTCCCGAATTTCTGGATGATCAATATTTATTTGATCAAGCATAGGCCTAATAACACTTGCAGTACTGACTTCATTTTGAATATGGGCCTGGCTGTACATTTCTGATTCGATAATTTCCCTACCATTTTCTCGTTCGTCGAGATTCATTCCGTCTCTTTGGCCAATTACTTTACCGTCATCATTAACTCGCGTTTGGCGAATTAAATGCATTAAAGGGAAATCCTTGATGTTCTTTTCTGCCTGTTGTTTTAGTATGTTTTTTTGAGGGCTATTGATACATAGAGCTAGATATGTTATCGATTCTCTGAAAGATTTTCCTGACACTGCTTTTTGTGCCTTTTGGGCATATTCCGATACATCTAGAGGAATTGAAAACTCTTTCATTTGACTAGCAATATTGGATTGAACTTCAATCATTTCTTTTTGAAGAGAATTGACCTTTTCCTGCAAACCTCCGATTCTTCTATATGCTTGGATAGCTTGTTGTAGATGCATAGCTGCAATCATAAAATTTGGAGGGCTTGAAGTTAATGCCTCTTCTTTTTGAGAAATATAACAATCAGCAGCTTTTATTTTTGCAGACTTCTCATCATTTAAATTACCGATAATAGAATACCAATATCCAACAAACTCCCAATACTCAGTTGCTAACTGCCATATTCCCTTGCTTTCTGCATGTTGAGCGGAACTTTCAGAAAACAAGACTAATTGGCTTGGATTCCCTTCTTTCCTTTTCTTTAGTAATTCCATTAATTTCAGACCAAAATGTGACTCGCAAAAGTCTCCGATATCAGTAATAGTTTTATTGATGTACTCAATCACTTTTGTATATGATGGGCCTTTTTTACCTAATAAAGTGGCAATTTGAAGGGCTCGTTCTATTCTATTGTTTTTATGTGGCCATTCTAATTCATCACTGATATCCCGATTACAAGTATCTATATATGCATCAACCGCATCTACACCAAATTTGTAATTACCCGTTCGCAAAAAAATTATGTCTGAAATTCTAGCTTTAATTTCCGGAATTGTAATATCATGAACCCATTCTGAAAAAACAGAAATATCAGCATCTGAAAAATCTGTAATACTAGCGCTTCTTCCATTACTGAATATTGCCATTGGTGATAGAGGTTCATCAAGAGAATCTAGCCGGAAATAAAGAGATGTGGCATCACCTAACATGGAGAATACTTTTTGTCGTGTGAAATCTCCCTTTTCTTTTGCTATTTTTGCTTCTTTATAGAAAGGTTGAAAACAACTCTCACATCTTACTGGCGAAACATCTTTGATGACCTCTTCATAGTTTGAAGAAACAAATTCTGCTTTAGTAATTATAATTTCTGCGTTTTCCATAATCCACCCTTTTTTGTCATATCGGTCTACTGATTCAATTTAATACCATCTACATCCAATTCACCGCTGATAAGATGCGGAAGCAATAGGTCACGCTGCTGGCGAAGATTGGAATTTTGATTAATTAGATTGATAATAAGTTCATGAATTGGTTTTGCATTATTTTCAAATTCTATTTCCAATTCTTGGGGAGGAACTAATGTAAATATTTGATCCAATGCAGAACGTTTTATATGTCGCATTGTTGTTCCTAGGCTCATATTTCTGAACAAAGGCATCTTTTCATGCAATGAATAATATAAAAAGAGTTTTGTGTGGTTAGGTTTCGGAATGACATTAAATAAATGCTGGTTCAAAATGCCTTTCCCAAACCCCCACACATAAACATTTAAATCAGCAGACCAAGAAAATAGGATATCGCCCGAATCAATAATATATTTTTGGTCAATTCCTGCGCCAGAATTAAATGGTGTATTGCCCGTAATTCCATTTTTCAATTCTACGATCTTAATTATGGGTAATCCTTCCTTTCCCCAATCTGAAGGTTTAAAGGCATAACCATTTATGAATGAACCAATATCCGAGAAACATCGCACCTCCCACCCCTCGGGAATCAGCCCCAACTCTGACTCCACCAGCGGGACAGACTCGTACCCCGGGTAGCGAAAATGGACGAGCCATTCGCGGTACAGCGTCTGTGCCATCTCTTCCAAAATTTTGATGCGCCGGGTGTTGTTCTCGATCAGGTCGTCATAAGTTGAAAGAATTGAGGCGATCTTCTGTTGAGTGGGGAGTGTAGGTAATGGAATCTCAATTGATTCGATTTTATAAATACCAAGTTTTGGTTGGGCAGCTCCACCAGCCAAAATTTTCATTTGAGCAAAGGCATCTTCCGAAAAAAGCGCAAATTTGAGAAAAGTTTGGTCTACTTTACCATTACTAGTAATTCGAACTGCATTTTCAGTTAGATTGGCCCCATTTAGTTCTGGTGGAACAACGCCCATTTCCCCGACATTAGCTCCAACAATAGTTATACAAATATCTCCAGTTGTAACTCGATATCTTGACAACTTTTGTGCCATCTCTTCACATAGGAAAACCGGATCATGTATTTCTATTTTCCCGTATCCAATATCCCTAGCTCGAATATAAGGATGTGAAGTCTCCTTTTTAGAAAAGTCCTCCCCAAGAGGTAATCTTTTTCCTCCCTTAATTGATGCAACTTCTACCAATTGAACTCGGTTTAAATCATTCATGATATTAATTTAGCAGCATTCTCAGAAATCTTCATTTCTAATTCATGAGCTTCAATATTAAGAATTTCCAATTCCTCATTCAACTCTTCAAAGAGCTCCAAAAAGTCAAAATCCTCGGCGTCCTTACCCGCAACACCCACATAACGCCCGGGGTTCAGACTCCAGCCCTGGGCTTCTAAATCTGCCAGTGTTGCCGTTTTACACAACCCGGGAATATCGGTAAATGTCTTGCCCGCGATGGCGGCCTCAAGTATTTTCAATTGAGTGTCCGGTAGAGCAGTGTGTTCCTCGCGGTTGAATACAAAGCCGTTCAGGTCTTCCCCGCGGTACAGCCGGGAGAGGGTGGCGATAAGCCCGATCTGCGCGTCGCTGAACTCGCGGTGGGCGCGGTCAACCTGGGTGAAAATGCTGCGGGCGTCAATAAAGAGCACCGTCCCGACTGTGTTGTTGCCGGCTTTGTTTTTATCCAAAAACCACAGGGTGACCGGCAGGGTAACATTGTAGAAGAAGTTGGAGCCCACGGCTACCATCACATCCACCGCCCCTGACTGGATCAACTGCTTGCGGATTTCCAGTTCCGACTGGCGCGCGTCGCTGGCAGAGTTTGCCATCACGAAACCGGCGCGGCCGGTGCTGTTCAGCGCGCTGTAAAACTGCTGGATCCACAGGTAATTGGCGTTATCCGGCTTCGGCATGCCGAAGGGGAAGCGCGCGCGGTCGTCTTTCAATTTCTCTTTGTCCACGCCGTTCACATTGAACGGCGGATTGGCCATCACATAGTCAAAGCGGCCGGGGCTGTTGTACAGGTCCTCGTAGTAGCTGTTACCGCTCTTGATCTCGCCTTCCAGCCCGTGCATCGCCAGGTTCATCCGCGCCAGGCGTACCGTCTGTTCCACCTTTTCCTGCCCGTACACCGTCAATTCGGTATTTTTGCCTTTATGGCGCTGCACAAAGTCAGCCGATTGCACGAACATACCGCCCGACCCGCAGGCCGGGTCCAGCAGCAGGCCGCGCTTCGGCTCAATGATCTCGACGATCAGGCGCACGATCGAGGTGGGGGTGAAGAACTCGCCGCCGCGCTGACCCTCACTGCCGGCAAACTTGCCAAGGAAATACTCGTAGATCTTGCCGAAGGTGTCACCTTCCGCCTCATCCACCGGGATGGAATTGAATAGTTTGAGCAGCTCCCACAGCACATCCGAACTCATAGCCGTATAACTTCGGGGCAGCACGCCGCGCAGGGGTTCGTTTACCTCTTCAATCGCCTGCATGGCCTCGTTCAGCTCTTTGCCAATGTCCTCCCCTTCAGGCAGTGCCAGCAGGCGGGCGAAGCTGGCTTTTTCCGGCACGAACATGATGCCCTGCGCCTGGTAATCCGCGGCGCCGGGAGTTCGCCTCCCCCCGGGAGTTCCACCTTCCAATTTGGCTTTGGCCTTGCTGAATCGCGCATCGGCATAACGCAGGAAGAGCAGTCCCAGTACGGGTGTGGAGTACTGGTTGGCGTTGAGGTTCGAGTTGGCGCGTAGCTTGTCGGCTGCGTCCCACAGTCTTTTTTCGAGTTCAGAGTGATTCCCCGGCATGGCAGTTAGTCCTCGGTCTGGGTGGGATGGTTCTATTATACCGATGATGAGGTGTTCTTAGTTCTTTTGGTGGTTAATAGTTTTTGACACTTATAAGGGCCAATAATTCCGAAATCGGAACATGTGTTCGGGATTTAATAATAGGGCTTATGTCAATTCATCTCCATGTAAATGATGGGAAAAGTCAACAGCCAGGATATCAGATGAGAACAAGAAACGATTCCTACCAGATCGTATATAGCAAGATGGAGAAGGAGGGTTGAATGGAAAAAGAAAAATGATCTTTTGTCACTCGAGAATCAAACAGCATAATCCTTATAAGACGGATCAATTTCATCTTGAAGTACCTCGTCCCTCGTTATATATTCTTTTTCACAAGTGGTTATGATATTTCTTTCTTTTTCAAGCCATCCGACCAATCCATCATGATCTAATATCATGGTAATCAATCCTTTCGGATTAATCGGTCTCCCTTGTCGGCGTTTTTCCTTTGCCCAGTTCATCGAAAAAGCAACATAATCAACAGGAATTGGGTAGTTGGCATTACGAGGAGAAAGTTGACGGTTGGGATTATTTAGATCTTTCAAAAGAATCATTCTTCCTTGTATTATTTGAATATCCCTGTAAATACCTTTATCTGATGTAGGGAAAAACTTCATACCGAAAATCTTCAGAAAATCATATTCGAATCTTGTTTTTGGAATTCTCCATTGAGGGAATGGAGTCTTTTCGATTATCTGCATTTCACCAGGATTGTTGGATGTGTTATCTGTCTGATGTGTCATTCTTTCCTCGTGGTTAAATGTGGTTAGCGATTTTCAACATTGTCTCATATACATATGTATTAATTCCAGTATGTAGTAATACTCAAGAGCGTCAGAGCTATGTTTGAAACTGTCTATATCGCTGAAATAATACAAGATAACTTGAACATCATTAATGAAGAAGGGGCCAGATTCACTGTAACATCTGTACTGTTCCTGATTTCTTTTTGATTCATAAATCTGTATCTTTTAGTAGTTGAACATAACTCAGATGCACGCGAAAAAAGAGGCGCGGGTTTTTCCGCGCCTTCTCTATTGTACTCATGTTTGTATTCATATTTCTAATACTTTAGTATTCTTTATGTCCCAGTGAGGGATATGGTTTATGCATTTGATGGATAACCCTGTCTGGCAAATGGTCATCCCATTGCGTTTGATGGATAACCCCATCCAGCAAATGGACATTCCAGGGCATTAAATGGACATGGTAGTTGAGTGAATCGTTTCCCCAATTCTGTCTACAATGCGTATTCCGCGTAATCTATATCACTTTTATCTTCACTGCAATTTTCGTAAACAGTTTTTGGCTTCGTTCTATATTTTTCGCTTTCCTTTGCGGCTTTGTCTGTGGGACGGTAGTATTTGGTTGATGAAGATTTTGGACTTTCAAGTTCTTCCAGATATCCATCTCTAACCAGGGTATTCACATGTTGATGAGCCGTCTTTCTTTTTAGCCCAACTTTTTCTCCAATTGTGGCCTGGGAGGCGTAACACACCTCATTTCTCATTTTCGAATATCTTTCTACGGAACCATATATTGCCGCTGCGGTCAAGCCGTATTTTTCAATCAAAATATCATGAAGATATGTAAAACCCACCATTCCTGTTTTTTCGTTCATCGGTGTACTCTATCCTTGTGCACAATCAATCATTGAGAAGTTCATTCAGAAAGTTGTATTGGAAAAGTGATGCTCTGAATAAACCTACATTTCTACTACCGATGCATAAATCTAAACTTATGTCAAAAAATGATTTGAAAATGATATGAAATTGTAAGTAACGTCTTATGAGCTTGCCTGGAAAATCTCCTCCTTTTATTGATCCAGAATTTTTCAAGGAGCGGGATTATACCCAATTTTTCAAAATATGCAAGGGCATTTTGAGAGTTTTTTGAGGAATTTCTTGAAATCTGTTGGAATAAAAGTGAGAGTTTTGTCTTTCGGTGGAATCTATAAGATAAAAATATTCATATTACCGTGTGCCGCTGGAAGACTCCGCGCAGCAAACCAAGGGTGGCCGAGAACACCGAGGAATTCGTCAATGAAGTAACACAAACAGCGCTGTCCACAACCAGTGAGAAACTGCGTATTGAAGTACTGACGCTGCTGTCAGGTGTCAGTTGGCCTACCTCCTCCGTCCTGTTACATTATGGATACGACAACCTTTACCCGATTCTTGATTTCAGGGCGCTGTGGTCATTAAGTATTGATGTCCCGCCACCATATTACGATTTCCCTTATTGGTGGGAGTACACCATTTACTGCAGGAACCTTGCAAGCGTGGCGGGCGTCACGATGCGTGTTCTGGATCGGGTGCTGTGGCAGTACTCGAAGGACAATCAATAGGAGGAAATTGAAATTGATATTAGTAATTCCTGTAGAATTTAGATATTTTAGGAAGCTGACGAAATAAAAGCCCATTCATAGATGTTTTGTTTTCATCAATATAGTAACCTCGAAGGAATACAATACAGAGATATGGCAAAACAAAAATTTTATGTTGTCTGGAAAGGTCGAAAAACCGGAATTTTCACTAAGTGGGAAGATTGTCTTACACAAGTGAATGGTTTCAACGGTGCGGAGTATAAATCGTTTGAAAACCGTGAAGCGGCTGAAATTGCCTTCCAATCCACTTATGAGGAGCAAAAAGTCAAACGCGTTCCCACCCTTAGTCCTATCATGCTGGAAATCATCGGCAAACCAATAGAGAATAGCTACTGTGTCGACGCATCCTGCATCGGGTATCCGGGCCCAATGGAATACAAGTGCGTCCAGACTTCTACTTCCCGCGAGATTTTCCATCAAGGTCCTTATGCAAATGGAAGCAATAACATCGGCGAATTTCTAGCCGTCGTGCATGCTTTGGCTTTATTCAAAAAACGTGGTATGAATGAAGCGATTTATACCGACTCGGAGACTGCTATAACCTGGGTGAAAAACAAAAAATGCAAAACGAAGTTGCCCCTGGACGAAAAGAATATAGCGATCTTTGATTTGATCACACGTGCTGAGAATTGGTTGAACAACAATGAGTACACAAACAAAGTATTAAAGTGGGATACAAATGCCTGGGGAGAAATCCCGGCAGATTATGGAAGAAAGTAATCGATATGTCCTCATCCACCGCAGAGCTACTAAACCGTTTAAGACATTTTGTTCAAGCCGAAGCAGAAACTCAATTTATAAATCTGGACCGACAGTGGTCCAGGCCATTATCAGAACGTGTAGCAAAAGGGTGGGCAATTGAAGGTCTGCGTGTGGACCGCTTTGAGAAAGGTCTTATTCTTCTCTGTTGCGACACAAATGACTCGCGCTTCCGTGAAGGCGACTTGTTGGTGCTGCATAGAGGATCTCCACGTGATGCCAATGCTCTTCATGTCGAGCTGCAATACGATGGAGAAACGGAATTGGAAGTAAGTCTGATTAAGGGAAATCATTTCCTGCTGGCTGAAAATCTGGAAGGCTGGATCATCGATCAAGACTGGTTTGATTCGAGCCCATTTTACCTGGATGCTTTAAATACAGTCGGCGATTCGTTACGCGGGCGGTCTAAGATTCTCCCGTTACTTCAAGGGTCGCTAGCTTCAAAAGTTGACTTTGCGCGGTATGAACGTGCCAGTAAAGAATTATCGGATGTTGGCTTGAACGATAGCCAGGTTGAAGCCGCCGCTCAGGCGTATGCATCTGACTTGCTCTATTTGATTCAGGGACCACCTGGAACCGGAAAAACATTAATGCTGGCACATTTGGCAAAAATGTTGGTTGACGATGGCCAAAGGGTTTTAGTCACAGCTCTTACACATCGAGCTATACATCATGCACTTAACAAAGTGTATGCGCTGGATGAAAGCCTTCCGGTTTGTAAGATTGGTGCGAATCGCAACATCGGTGACCTAAATATTGAAAACTTTGAAACTTTTGATCAATCTCATTTCGGTGATTTGAACAGTGGTTATGTCGTTGGGGCAACACCCTTTGCTCTACAATCACAACGTCTCGCGAATGTGGAATTTGATGTAGTTTTGTTTGATGAAGCATCACAGGTGACATTACCCCTGGCAATCATGGGCATGCTGGCCGGAAACAAATATGTATTTATCGGGGATGAAAACCAGCTTCCTCCTGTGACGGTATTTTCAGAGCAACAGGCTATGCAAAATTCCATTTTTAACTACCTCACTGGTCGGGGAAACGAGACCATGCTCAACATTACCTATCGCCTGAATTCTGATTTAGCTGATTGGCCGAGTCGGACTTTTTACCATATGGATTTAAAACCAAGCGAAGATGCTGCAAACAGGAGATTGCAATTATCCAGCAAAGAATCCCGCTGGGATTTCGTTCTTGATCCATCCGCGCCTGCAGTTTTTCTTGATTTATGCCATCGTAATACCACGGTTCGCAGCCGAAGAGAAGCTGAAACCGTAGTCGAGTTAATCCTGGCGCTTTTGGACCATAATGTTTCACCTGATGAAATTGGTGTTGTTGTCCCATATCGGGCTCAGAGCAGGTTGATCCGCAGTTTGCTGCGTCGCACTATTGATGATGAGACTATATGGTCTCGAATAATTGTTGACACTGTCGAACGGATGCAAGGTCAGGAGCGTGAGGTTGTTTTGTTCTCCTTTGCCACCGGGAGTCCCGCCTTTGCTGCTCAAATGGCAGATTTCCTTTTGCAACCCCAACGATTGAATGTGGCCGTGACCCGACCGCGGACTAAATTGATCTTAATCGGCAGCCACCATATGTTAAACGGTGATCAATATGATGAAACGCACGCAGAGACGTTTGATTTAATAAAAAGTCTTATTGAGAATTGCCTGACAATCTCACTCCCTGATGGTTCTTTAGTCTAAAGATGGCCCACATACTGCCAGAAACTCTTCCACAGGTCCTTCCCGGTGAAGTACTCAGAACCTTTAAGGCATTAAAAGCCCTCCCTAACACATTTTACATATGGCATCATCTTGCTCCCTGGCAAATCAATGCGCCCGATTTCTTTATTATTACCCATGATAGGCGTGTCCTCCTAGTGAAGGTAAGCACATCTTCTGCTGAGCAGGCAACCTCGGCAGCTCAGCTGTTATTGATTGATGATCACCGCTCTCCATTAGGCGAAGCGGAAGCAAATGTCTTAACACAATTCTTGCAAAAACTTCAGCTTCCGCAAGAGACGCCTTTGAAAACTCTCATTGTTTTTCCTAACATTCCGCAAAAACAGTTGATAGGAACCCACCATAAATCTTTGGAGTGGGAACCAAAATGGGCTGGTAAAGAAATTCTGCAACCGGATTCCGGATTGGATTGGGATCCTTTTTTCCCATCCAGCCCGATAGACAAAATAAGCCTGGAGAAAATTCGGCAGCAATTCACTCCGGAAATTGTTGTTTTGGATGAAATGACCGTACGCACACCCATTCAACACCGGATTGAAGCCGGCCTGACTGATTATCTGCTCGATTACAACCAGGAGGCTGCCGTAAAAACTGACTTATACGTTGGATCAGACGGGCAAAACCTTAGCAATGATTTTCGCCTGAATATCATCAATGGAGTCGCGGGAAGTGGAAAAACCCTGATTTTGCTCTATCGGCTGCGATTGCTTTACCACCTTTATCCCGAAAAACAATTCCTGGTTCTTACACACAACAGACCTCTTAGTCACGACTTGCAGAGCCGATTTTCCCGTCTGGAAGGCAGACTACCGGAGAATATCGAATGGGGAACCTTCAATGGCTGGTGTTTCAGGCATTGGCCTCAAAATCCAGCATGGCAGCAGCCGCTTTCAATTCGAAAGCGAGAAAGAATCCTGCATCAAACCTGGGATATGACCTTACGGGATACAACCATCACAGAACACAAGTTGCTCAGTGAGATCGATTGGTTGAAGGACCAGTTGCCTATGAAGCAGACTGAGTATCTTGACGTTGACCGCCGCGGTCGGGGATTCGGATTGACTACCGAACAACGTACCCGAATGTGGAACGCGATTACCATATATCAACAATTATTGGAAAAACAAGGGGCTATGGATTGGGGGGATATACCACAAAAGCTCTGGCGCTTCTATGAAGAAGAAATTGTAAAAATTCCTGAATATGACTTTATCCTTGTGGATGAAGCACAATTTTTCGCACCTATCTGGGTGAATTTAATTCAAAAGGCGTTGAAGCCTCACAATTCTCACTTATTCATGGTGGCAGACCCAACCCAGGGATTTTTGGGACGGAAAGCGACATGGAAATCATTGGGATTGGAAGCAAGGGGACGGTCGCACCAACTGCGACATAGCTACCGTACTACCAGCGAGATCATGCAGTTCGCAACTCTGTTTTACCGGCTGCGTCTACCGGATGAAAATGACGATGATGTACTAACACCGGATATTCTCAACATGCCCAATGGGGCATTTCCGGAAGTGATCGCGTTAACCAGTGCTCAGGATGAAATTGCGCGTGTGGCGAATGAGGTGGCAGAATTTCTTCGGAAAGGATATCCGCGAAAGCATTTGTTGCTGCTTCACGCGAATGGGCAGGGTGTACAAAATCTTATCCAGGCGATTGACCACCGGTTTGGAAAGAACACAGCCATGGATCCCAAAGAAACGTATCCCGGTGATTATGTGCGGGTGACAACGTTGAATGCCGGGGCGGGGTTGGAAAGCCCTATAGTATTCCTGGTTGGTTTACGCGATCTGTTTGAAGAAGAACAATCCATCCGGCTTTCTGATGATGAACGGGAAGAACTGATCCGGGACAACACCCGGAAGGTATATATGGCGTCCACCCGCGCCGGTCAACGGTTGGTTTTTACCTACGTTGGCGACCTGCCGAACGTGATCAAGCAGATTTGCAAGTTATAGGGAATTTGCTTTTCTAAACAATTTGAAGTTGTAGTAAATAGCTGGACGATTTGTCCTTCATACCTTTTGCACGCCTGCCAGTATTGTAGTTGCCCTGGCCTGATGCTCCCTAGGTCCCCCGGCAGGAGGATTTAGAGGGGCTCTTTTGGTTAAGCCCTGACGAGCATTGATGATTTTTGACGCAATGGTTAAGGCTACGGGTGGCGATCGGCCATACCTATCTCAATGCCCTGACGGGCATTTCTTGTTTTTAACGTATATCCTGACGCGGAAATTGATTCTGGTGATCTGTCTCAATGCCCTGACGGGCATTTGTTGTTTTTAACGGTGATGCGCAGGTGTACGGCGATGCGCAGGTGTGTCTCAATGCCCTGACGGGCATTTGTTGTTTTTAACAAATGGCAAATAACGTTGTGGTGTGCAAGGTGTGCGGCAAGTCTCAATGCCCTGACGGGCATTTGTTGTTTTTAACCTAACTTTTTCTGGAAGTGATGAGTTTTTCGGAGAGATGTCTCAATGCCCTGACGGGCATTTGTTGTTTTTAACAAGTAGAGAAGAACGAGACCAGCTTCAAAACAAAGTCTCAATGCCCTGGCGGGCATTTGTTGTTTTTAACTGTTGTAGTATGCAAAGTATGCGGCAAGCCAGTTAAGGCGTCTCAATGCCCTGGCGGGCATTTGTTGTTTTTAACCGGCAAGTTAGGCGGATCAGTCACATCAGAGCGCAAGGCGTCTCAATGCCCTGACGGGCATTTGTTGTTTTTAACGCAAGCGAATCGGCGGTAAAAAATCGTCATGATACGTCTCAATGCCCTGACGGGCATTTGTTGTTTTTAACGTAAAATGGTAGCCAGTACCGGCGGCGACCGGCCTTACGTCTCAATGCCCTGACGGGCATTTGTTGTTTTTAACCTTGTATATATACCAGTACATTATATACCCTACGTCTCAATGCCCTGACGGGCATTTGTTGTTTTTAACACTGTATATAGGCGATACTTACATCTTTCGGGACGGGTCTCAATGCCCTGACGGGCATTTGTTGTTTTTAACATGTTTCTATATTTCACTTTCAACTTAATCACTTTAGGTCTCAATGCCCTGACGGGCATTTCTTGTTTTTAACAACAAGGCTGTGCGGTAAACGATGGCTCGAAGCAAGGTACAGTCTCAATGCCCTGACGGGCATTTCTTGTTTTTAACCCCTTGTTCTGTTGAGTGGTTGACATCAGACAAGGTACGTCTCAATGCCCTGACGGGCATTTCTTGTTTTTAACATTTATTATCTTTATGCAATGAAATTCTAGCATTCGTCTCAATGCCCTGACGGGCATTTGTTGTTTTTAACCCGTTCTGATTGAAGTTATTATGAGCGACGGGGATACGTCTCAATGCCCTGACGGGCATTTGTTGTTTTTAACATGATTGATTTGTGCAAAGAACTCATAGGCAAGGCCGTCTCAATGCCCTGACGGGCATTTGTTGTTTTTAACCGTGTGGGTACCCAGAGAGAAGATCGTTCCCATCCTGTCTCAATGCCCTGACGGGCATTTGTTGTTTTTAACAATAAAAAATCTTGTACACAAGCGAGGAACAAAAGTCTCAATGCCCTGACGGGCATTTGTTGTTTTTAACGTTTCCTGAGCTTGTCAGGAAACGAGTTTGCTTTTCAGTCTCAATGCCCTGACGGGCATTTGTTGTTTTTAACATATCGCCGGTGGCCGCCGGAGTCAAGTATAAAATGTCATGAGTTTTTGTCTCAATGCCCTGACGGGCATTTGTTGTTTTTAACTTGCTTCAGACAGTGGAATGGGTGAAACCGTTCTGTCTCAATGCCCTGACGGGCATTTGTTGTTTTTAACAAACCAAAGAATGAGCACCGCAAACCAATGAGCATAGTCTCAATGCCCTGACGGGCATTTGTTGTTTTTAACCCTATGAGAATCACAATTTCTCGAAAGACTCATCTCCTGTCTCAATGCCCTGACGGGCATTTGTTGTTTTTAACTGTGTGCTCTGACAGTGGGTTAGTCTAGCTAAATGAGTCTCAATGCCCTGACGGGCATTTGTTGTTTTTAACCTTTATGACGGCAAGCAACGCGTTTCAACCATCCGTAGAATCGTCTCAATGCCCTGACGGGCATTTGTTGTTTTTAACTCAATTATCTTACTCGCAAGTGGATCACTTGTAGCAGTCTCAATGCCCTGACGGGCATTTGTTGTTTTTAATGATTTAATACGGCTCTCTGGTTCGCGTCCAGTTCTGAGTCTCAATGCCCTGACGGGCATTTGTTGTTTTTAACTTTATTCTGAAGTCGGTACAGAATGAACCGACCACTTTAGTCTCAATGCCCTGACGGGCATTTGTTGTTTTTAACAGAACAAAGTAGTAGTAATAAAAGAAAAACTAATAAAGTCTCAATGCCCTGACGGGCATTTGTTGTTTTTAACTCTTTTCAAATTGCGCTGACCACTTGCCGGTTGTGTAGTCTCAATGCCCTGACGGGCATTTGTTGTTTTTAACATTGTCAACGGGCAGGTGACCGGGGAGCTTCTTGACGTCTCAATGCCCTGACGGGCATTTGTTGTTTTTAACCTTATATCGACCCGTACGATCCGCTGGATGGATTGCCGTCTCAATGCCCTGACGGGCATTTGTTGTTTTTAACGATGTCCCAAATAGCCGCGGAACATCAAAGACCAACGCGATAAGTCTCAATGCCCTGACGGGCATTTGTTGTTTTTAACGTACTGATGAGATCAACGGAGGAACTTATGGTAGAAAGTCTCAATGCCCTGACGGGCATTTGTTGTTTTTAACTGACGTTCCCGACAGAACAGGCACGAGATGAATGGTTGGAGTCTCAATGCCCTGACGGGCATTTGTTGTTTTTAACGTTTACAAAAGAAGTTGAAAAGTCAGACTATACTCTCGTCTCAATGCCCTGACGGGCATTTGTTGTTTTTAACTGTTACGCACTCTTTCCTTTTAAGCGTTTCGATGAGCGCGCATCCCCCCTGCAGGTAATAGTAAATTTTACCATTTTTCGAGTAGGGGTGCGCTGAAAGGTCATATCACCACCAGCCCCGGTTTATCCGTCACTTTTCCCACTCCCTTAACCCTGATCTTTCCCCGGCATTCCTCACAAAGGAAGTAGATCCGTAATGTATCTTCCTTTTCATGAAGGATCTTCATGGAACGAACAATGATTCGGTCCAATTCACCGGATGAGAACCAGGCTTCAAAGACACTTCCCTGAACACGGCTGCCGACTGATTCCATCAGTTTCGCGATCTTCGCGCGGCGTTTATCATTACAAATGTCATACGCCAGAACATAAAACCCGCGGTCCATAACCGTATCCTAATGAAAGCCCATCCCCTGAAACCCCGGACGGTTTTCCAGAAACCGACGAGCGAGCTGCCGGGCCTGTTCAATGACACACTGGCGCATGGGAAGCCGTTGGTTCAGAATGGGATGCGTGTAGGCTTTATCCATACGCTCTTCGAACGCTGCGATGAACTTTTTGCACCCCGGAGCACTTAAAACCACCGGCCGGTCAGCAGATCCTTCCGTAAAATCCGCCGGTGTGATCTGCCCGCCGCGGCAGCACCATAGAACTACACCATCCACAACCGGACGAAATTCTTCCATAAGATCCAGGGCAAGTGCCGGGCGGTTGTATGCCACTTGATGGAAGATGCCCGCAAAGGGGTCAAGCCCCACGGTTTGGACGGCGCCATTGGCGATCTGTGCCAGCAAGGTGTAGCCAAAAGAGAGCAAAACATTGACCGGGTCAGCCGGAGGGCGCCGATTTCGATTATTGAAGTTCCACTCCGGTGTGAAGAATCGGCGAAAACCGCTGAAATAACCGGCAGTGGCTGCTCCTTCAAGACCGAGCAACGAGGAAAGCACGACCTTGTTCGGTACGGAACGAAGGCTTTGCCCCAGCTGATCGACAGCAGATGAAATGATATCGTCCGGTTTATCGCGTGAATGACGCTGCAATAACGTGCGTTGGTGGCTGATCTTGGCCATTACGATCCCTCTGGCAGTCTGCAGACAAAATTCCGGGTTTCCGGTTCGCTCATATTGCGCCCGGCGAAGAGGCACATGCGGCGTGACAGCCCCGACCAGCCTGCCGCGGAAGTCGCCATCGGATGTAAGAAATACCACATCACTCTCTTTTTCAAGCAGAGCATTGATTGCCGGGGTGGTCAGGCTGATATTCCCAAATAGAACGACCTGGTCCACCTGGGCCAGAGGGATGCTTGAAAGGATTTTTGCGTTCTCCTCTTCTCCATCTTTGATCTGCAGCCGGCGGTTGCGAATGCGGATCTTGGTGTTTTGTTGAACAACATAAACGGGCGGCATAATATTTCCCCCATACGGATATGGTATGTTACCGGTCTTCTGTTCTTCGCCGGCATTGTCCAAAACCCTGTCCGGTCATCACACCCACGCCGCTGTACATGGCCAACCCGGCCAGGACATCGAGAACACTTTGCCAGTAACGGTCATAGGTCAACGCGGTGTAGCTGATCTCTCCCACGCATCCCAGCCGAAGTCCGCCATTCTTTACGCGGGCCGGACGGCTGTGGAGGTCAAAGCTGGATATACCCAGGCACTCTTCCGCGTAACGTCGGGCTTCCGCCGGAAACTGGATGGGCGCGAACAGGTTCCAGCGTTCCAGAAGACTGCCGAATACCAGTCCCGGCAGGGGCAGGGGCATGGTCTTTTCCGCCTGGTGGAAGGCTGTTGGACTGGTAAAAATGAAACCGAAACGGCGGGGCGGGTTTGCCTCCGAACCAAGGCGGGCAGCAGCCAGCGTGTCATAGCGGCTGGCCCCCATCCATTCCACCGGAGGGGTCGTTTCGATCGGTTCCTGGATGGTGAATTGTTGATAATCAAGCTCGATCACTTTACCGGGAGCGAACGAGCCCCCGGGTTGTACCGCGTTTTCCAGTATTCCGCTTACGTCGGCTGTCAGCCCGGTGACGCGCAGGCGGAATATAGGCGCGTCCTCCGGATCGGCGGCTGCTTTTGGCCCAAGCGGGAGCAGCGATGAAACAGTAAATGGTTTCAACCCGTCACTATCATGGATTCGCGCCGCAAGGTCCGTGTCTGTCTGCCGGATCAGGTCCAGGACAAGGGCATGGGCTGCCCGTCCCCACCAGGCTGGTGCCGAAGACGATGGTTCCGGTTGTCCCTTAAGGATCAACAGGATGGAGAGCAGCTCTGTTTGTGCAGCCATGTATATCCCTTTCTGCTGTCAATTCCCGCGGGTTTTGCGGGCTTCTTCGCGGATGCGCTGCAAATTGATGATCTCAAACACTTCAAACGCCGGCGGCATGCTGTCCGGCTCAGGCCGCAGCCGGAGGATGGGTGGGAAGAATCCCATGCGGCCGTGCAGTTCGGCCAGAAGCATGGCGGTAATGAAGTTTAGCGCCGGCGGGTTGACAAGAATGCGCGCCGTTTGAAGGGTTTCACTGTCAAGGGGAATAGTATCTGCCAGCTGCCTGACCTGGGGTTCATACGGCGCGTCATTTTCGAATTGAACCGAAAGGTCAACAACCCGGTCCACTTTATGTGGTGTAAGGGTTTCGATCTGACTGACCTGGCTGGTAGAAAGAGGATGTGAGAAATTCAAGATGATCATATTCTTTCCAGTAATTGAGGATTTTTTTATCTGGTCTCAAGGTGCATGATGAGCGCGATACGGTCGACCTCTGAACCGGGCACCAGGCGGATGCCATCCGCCTTCGCCCGTTCAAACATACCCGGCGGGATAACATCCTGACCGAGCGCGAGAACCTTGCCGCAGTATATTCCCGCAACTTCGCGGCGGGAGAGGGCGGCAAGTTCGTATAGCATTTCTTTTTTCAGGTTTACGCCTGCCTTGCAGGAACAAACCACCAGCCGGCCGTTGGAAATGGCGACCACATCCAGCTCATTGGAAACCGATTTTCCGTCGGGGACCGGTTTACGAATGAACACATTCCGGCGAACTTCGTCAAAATAACCGGAAACGCGGGATAATGATTCCACCCTGCTTTCCAGAACATCACCGGTCTTGGGTGGGATCGCCTGACAGTTTGCCCCATGCGGGTTGAATGCCTGATTATCGCTGACATGCAAACCATGCGCCTCGAGGTATTGCTGAATGGAGATTTCAACCCGGATCTCTTCATTACCTGTATCTTCTCCGGCGGCATCCAGAAAAATGAGCTGGTTTTTCTCGGTGTTAACATAAAGACATACAACCGGTTCAGGGATTCCTTTTTCAGGCGGGCTGCTTCGCGCGGCCTGCAGAGCGGCCAGAGCCATCAATTTTGTTCCACCAGAGAGATTGACCACACAGGTATTTCCGGCGGATATTGAACGATCAAGCGTTGATTGAATTTGTTTCCGTGTACTCTGGATTTCGTACGGATCAACCAGTAGTGGTGGTTGGATCTCCAGCCCGGCCAAACACGGCTCGCGGCGAATTACCGCTTCAAGGTTGGCGATCACCGGCATGGTGCTTCTGGAACCGGCAAATTGGATGGACGTGAAAGGGCAGGTTTCGGCGCCATTTGAAAAAGACCGGTTTGCCCATTTTTGCCAGAGCGGGATAAGGACAGGAATGGGCTGTTCACCCACAAGCGATAACAGGAACATGCCCCTATTCTACTTCCAGCGGTAGTTTTTTCAGCAAAGAATAAGTATTCTCAATTGTGGCCACAATTGACGCGGGTGGTTTGGGCTGAGGCCGCATCCCCGCGTGGTCCAGATCGTTGCGGATTTCAAAGAAACCTTTCCAAGGGCCAAAGACTTTCCTGATGTTGGGAATATCCGCCAGTTCGACCGGTTCTTTTTTGGATTTGATAAATTCATCTGCTTCGCGGGTGAGGACTCTGGCCATAGCTTCACGCTCTTCCACAATTAGCAATACATCCTGTTTCCCTTTGTGTGACATCAACCACGAGACCAACCATTCTCTTTCCAAAGTGGCAGCCTGGGCAAAGTAGCCGCGTTCAATATACCAGCCGATCAGATTCAACCAAGAAGAAAGCTGTGCGGAAATGGAACTGTCCTCCGGAACAAGCGGTTCATAGGCTGAGCCGATGCGTGGCAGCAGCATGGAAATGGGGTGGGTGCGCGGAGAAAATTCAAGGGCTTTTTCAGTATCCGGCAATATTTCGTGTAGTTTGATGGCAGCGTCTGTGATCAAATCCGGACGCAGTAAAGCCAGTGATATGGAAAGATCCTCCATTTTCGCGGCCATATCGGTAACAGGCGCCATTCCAATCCGTTGTTGTTTGGTCTTAGGTCCTTCACGCATAAAACTATTTCGAATACCATTCAAAATGGTTGCCAGTGGGCGCGAATCACCGCTGCGGGTAAAGGTATCCGCGGCATATGCCCAGTCTATCAGGTTCAGCATAGGCGCGAGGTCGATCATCGGGCAGGATTCAGCATCCTTTTCATACAGGCTGTAAAGCACCCTCGCCGGCCGGATACCCAATCCGCTGCGTAAAAATGTCAGCGTGAGCATGGTCAACAGGGGAAGGCTGCGGAAACCGTGGGTCACATCCCAACACTGGTCCTCCGAGCTTGCAGCTTCCTGGCTGAGTGCTTGAAAGATCTCCCAGAACTCCCCTTCATCCCTCCCGTAGGGGATGGGGACACAGCGCAGTGAACAACTGGCGGGAAGGGCTTTCTCAAGCCCCTCCCGGTGCGTTTTTTCTGCTTCGGCTGTCAGGAAGGCGGTTACTGTGCTGGGTTTTAAAAAATGCGCCGCGGCGGCCGGTGAATAACGGGATACCCCCTTTTTTTTTCCCAGGGTATACGTGGTTTCGTTATACGGTCCGGCCCCAAGGAAAGTGAAGAGGATCATTATTTCCGCTCCTTGAATTTCACCATCACCCAGCCGAGGGGGGAGAAATAGCAGGCGTCCTGAACGATAACTCGGCGCGATTTCGGAAATCTATCACCTATCCGGCGGGGAAGGCCTGATTTTGACCGCATAGCCATCCGGTATTTTTCCACGATCTGCTCAAAGTAGACAGGGTCTTTCTGAAGAAGCGCGCCGAAGGTCATACCGTCCCAGCCAGTTCCCCAGCCGAGCTGCATAAGAGCCACATCCTTTCCCACTTCTACAGTGGAAAGTTTCCCGTAGAATTTGGCAATCCTTTCACCGCCATCAACCTTTGAGAACCATTCATATAATTGATTGATCCTCTCCTTACTGTTACGGGTCGCCCGCTCACAAATTGTCTGCAACCAGATGGCATGTTTCCCAAAACCCAGCTCACGCCACACCTTATTTGCATACTCGGATGTATCGTTCTCAGCAGGAAAAAGTGTACTGTCAATCTTGACCGTTCCTTGAAAACTGATGTTATTCCGAATTCCCTCCAACTCAACGGGAGAACTGGTGGATTTATGGGTAATGACCTGCACATTGAAAACTTTAAGCGCGCCGCCCGGTTTGTTGAATTTCTCTTCTACGCTTAAGTCGGAAACCTGCAGAGCCCGCATCAGGCTGTGATTAGGATCGCGCCCAAATAAGGCTTCTTCCAAATCTTTGCCAGCAGGAATTTTGTGATATCTTGCGAGATCAATCTGTTTGGCAGAAAGGTGTTTCTCCTGAAAACCTTCCCAGGCCAGTGCGGTACGGATCGCGCCTTTCAATGACGAACCGGGGATATACGGCCGGTCAAAGACATCCTTGATACAGGATTTGAGTTCGGAATACCCTTTCACAGAACGCGGCGCGCCGGGAATTGCGTACCGGATGAGTTCGGGGTTGTCCAGGTCTTCTGCTGTCAGTAAAGCGCCCGGTGACGGGTATGAGCCATCCCTCCCGGGAACCATGCGGTTCGCGTACTTTGAAAGGATGGTTTCTTCATTTAATCGGCTGGTCACCTGTCTATCATCCACATAATCGAATTTGTTGTGTAACGTTGTGCCGTCTCCAATATGGACAGGCGTAATGGTGGATAATTCAATATCATAAATTGTCATAATGCTTTCCCTCTTGCTGGCGGAACAAAAGCGGCTGCCAGAACCTGTCCGTTGCGCCAGACAGGGTGGTCCAGCCCGGGCTTGCCTTCATACACCGGTCTTACATCCACGAGGTCACCGGCAGTGTCCGGTAATGTTCCGATGACGGATCCTTCGGTGAGCATACGCGCAACCCGCCTGCGCTGGTTCATTTCCTGAGGAGAGGTCACCCAGCCGCCAATGGTTTCCAATTTGTACGCGGCTCCGGGTTTGGTCAGGGCATGAGTTTCATTCGATTTGGGAAGAAATCGGCCCAAGGTAACCATAAAACCATTCTCAACCGGTTGCGGAAGAACAAGATCACTCCCTTGCGACACCGTACACCGTCCCAAACCGGCATTGCGGTCAGCGCCCAATCCGGACTCTCCCAGTTCAAACAATAAGGCTTCAATTTTTGGCTTTATTGCCTCGTCCAGGATTTTGGCGGCGGTCCATAGACCACAATCTTTGGCGAAATGGATTTCACCGGTGAAAAAGAGAGTTGATTTTTGCGTGTTGCGGTCCAGAGTAACACGCGATCGTTTTTCTTCCTTCCAGATAAGCGGAGGAATTTGTTTTGCTTCATCCGCCGCGGCAAGTAAAATGCCACCCTGTATCTTTACTGCTTCTGAATAGATAGAGCGCAAGTCTTCTCCGCCTATTACTCTCAAAAAAAGCTTTTCTGAGATGTACCGGATCTTTTTCATGTCTTTGTACGAAATACCCTCTTCTGTCTCTCCAAACCCACGGGCGGCAGGAACCGGAAAGAAACGAATATTTCCAACCCTAGGAAACATCGAGGAGAACAATACCAGAGGAGTATTTTTGCGAAATGGCTCAATAAACTTTTCAATGGCAGTTGACCCTTCCAATTCGGCCAGGCGGGAAACAAGCGCGGCAAACAGGGAATCAGAGGCAAACCCAGTTGACGTGACTTCCTGTCCCAATCCCCGCCGGCCAAAGTGGAAAGGCCCGCCGGTGAATTCCCAGGTAGTCAGATTCATTTTGTCTCCAGCGAAATTGCTTCCTTTGCCTTGGCTAATACTGTACCCAGCGCGTTGTTTAAATCTTGAATGGAAGAGAATGTACCAAGATCCACGGGTTTTCCATATTCAGATTTAGAACGGGCAGTCAATTGGATGGAAACAAAGCGGACCTTTCCACTGCCGCGCGATCCGGATCCACCGATGTAATCATCCTCCACGAGTTGCAGCGCATTAAAAACAAAGGAGAGACGTTGGAAATCGCCATCGTTATAAATGGAGTAGACCAGTTCAGCGGGGCCAAAAATGGTCCCGGCTGGAACACGTTCCAATGATCGGGGTGTCGCGGCACTGGTAACCCGGTCAATTGCCACCTCAGTTTTATACTCAGCAAATGGAAGATCCGTATGTGCTTTTTCCAATTGCTCCACACTCTCGGCAGTCATGGCGATATCGCGAACAACTAGCCGTGTTGTCGTGTTGAAACCACGTTCTCCAGGCAAGCCAAAGATTGTGCAGACGGGGCAACCACCATTCTTTGAAAAATCACCCTCATCTTTACAGGAATGAATGTAAACATCTTTCCCTATTTGCTGGTTTTGTTCCAATCCAAGTATCTTCTCTGTTTGCGAACGCATCTTACCGCGCAGGCTGGAGCCGGGAATGTATGGTTGGTTGTTGATCGGGTTGCGGATGATCGTATTATCCACACCGCCAATTTCCA
Organism: uncultured Leptolinea sp.; assembly: GCA_964446955.1. Lineage (GTDB taxonomy): Bacteria > Chloroflexota > Anaerolineae > Anaerolineales > Anaerolineaceae > Leptolinea. The sequence goes on along the minus strand of CAYUQJ010000001.1, from coordinate 486,841 downwards.
TAGAGGCGGATGTCCCGCCGATGTGAAGGCCTGTTAAAGTTTCTATATTAGCTGTAATCACGATCCGTCCAAATAATTGGTTATTCGTTGTCATTTTGTTTTCTCCCGGAGATTTATCGTCCACCAGCAGCACGATGGTAGGCTAAAACGGCTTCGAAAAAGCTCATCAGTTTTTTGAAGCGACGGTCTCTTTCTGTTGTAGAAATCTTTGGATCAAGGACCGATTCAATACCGGCTGAAAGTTCAGAGACCAGGCCTCCGAAAGCCTGTTCGGAATTTCTTCCCTGGCGGGCTTTCTGATAGGCCAGTTTGGGTCTCAACATACTCAAGCGTAATGCAGAGTTTTCTTTTCCCCAGGACGCCTCGATCTGTCGGGCCTCGGAAAAGATGGAGCGCATCTGTGATGTTGTAACACCACCTCGATAGAGATTGCCTCCAAGGATTTCAGCTTGTTTGACCAGTTCCTGCCCATCCGGGTCTCCGGTCATGATCGTTTGCATACTCATCTTATTTCCTCCTGATGATTGGTGCGGATTTCCAGCTGAGCCCAGCGGGCTGCAGCTGCGTATTCTTCAATGCGCATATACAATTCTTTATTCAGTTCGGTCTTTATTTTTTCCAAAGCAATGGCTAATTCTGGTCTACTCTTTCTTTCACGTTCGATCATTCGGGCAAGGGTATATTCACCCCGCCAGATCCATGGTCCGTATACAGGTTTTCCTTTAATCTTACGCGCGGCTTCTGCCTGATCGCCCAATTCTCTGAGCAAGCCGATTATGGATTGTGGACCGGAAAGATTGCCTTCACCACTTGAATCAACCAAACCACGAATATTTTCATGGAGTTTTTTAAGTTCTGTAAATAATTCCCATGAATAGGCTTTACCGAGAAAGCTGAAAGCATTTTTCCCCGGGAACGCCTTTGCAAGAGCTTCAGCCTCTCCTGCGTCTTCCGCTGCCTGGTAGATCGGATATTTCCCATGAATAAATGCCATACCACCACTGATGTGCAGATTACAATTATCACCCGTGAAGTCCCGGAAATCATTGGCAATTCTCAATGCAAGGTCTGGAACATCACTCCAGGGGGCGATGAGAAAAAGATCATCTCCACCAGCATAGACAGCATAAATCCTATCCTCGTACTCGGCACAGATTTTCCCCACCCAACCTTCAAAAAAGAGTGATAGGGCAAAGCTTAATGTACTTAATCGGGACAGCGAACCCAAAGGTTTCCCCTGTCTATCACACAATCCGCTTTTGAATAGACCTCCCAAGTTGTCAACATCCATGCGTAATACACCAAGCCGGTGAATGCCTTTGGCTTTTTTTTGCAGGTCATCAAAAGTAACTGGTTGGTTTTTATTGACAGGGACCTGGTTTACAGTGTAGCGTTTCGTTCTCCAGTAAGGAACTCCTTTTATTTCCACGAGGCCAGATGTTATGTCATTTAATTCCCATACACAGGCTCTTTCAACAACCAATCGTTTCTGTTCACTGAAATCAATATCTTTTTTACCATGGGCGAATTGGACATCCATACCAAGAGATGCAAGAATATCCAAAGCAGAAAAACCTGATACCGGTAGATCAGTAGGCTCACCAAACCCAAGAATTATCTGGTCGGTAACTGGTAGTTTTGCACCCAGTTCTTCCTCAAAAGATGTGCACAGTGAACAAATACGGATTTCTGTGTCGTTTTTATCTTTTTGTACTGATTCGTTTTCGGTACCACAAACAGAACAGATGTGTTCCCTGTTCCCGCCAGTATTGCTGATCTTAAATACTTGAGCGTAAAGTTCATCATCCAACTCGGCAAAGGGGGTCAACTTCGCTTTGCTTAGGGCAAATTGCATTTCTCCCCAGTAATTAGGGAATCGACTAACTGAGAAACCTTCTACCGGGACCTCTGTCCAGGCCAGAGAAAACGTTAAATCGGAACCATGCGCTCGGGTTAATTTGCGGGTGATCTCCTTCTGAATATCTCTGAGATGCGAACCAGAAGAAATAGGAGCTAAAAGAAAGAAATGCCCGCCACCTGAATAAATAACATTTGTTGCGGGAATATCTAACCTTCTTAAAACAAGGCGCATTATCGCTTCAGTTAGTAGTTGAAGATAGAATGAACGGCCCCGCAGTGTTCTTGCAGCTCCGGATGATGAAAGTGTATATAAGAATTTTTGTAAACCTGATATGTCACCACCGATCAGAATAGCGCATGGAATCTGAAGGTTACCTGTATCATTAATCTCAAGTTTATTTTTCTTTGGATCGACTTCAGATAACCATTTTCGTACGACAGAATTGTGTACCGTTTTAGTTTTTTCAATTGGCCAATCAGACAAACATACTGCAAGCGCAGCTGTCATTCTTGAGTGATCATACAGGGAAATATCTGGTATGTTGTAATAAAAACCGGATGGGACAGACCAGGAGAATTCTTTAAAAACAGACAGTAGTGATTCGATATAAGTTTCTGGATCAGCGATGTCTTTCTGTCCGAATTTCATAAACTCACTTTTTAAGGCTGAATATAACGAGTGAGCTTCTGGTCTGGGCGAAACCGTTGTTTGGGGGAATATTGTATTCTTGCTTAATTCCAGAGGATTTAATGAAAGATAGTGGGGGCTTTTTTTACTATCGACCATTTTCGGGTGATTTATCCGGTCGAATATTGAAACCATCTGCATTGGAAAGCTATCCCCTTCTTTTTGAGGTCTCTCATCCGCTCTTTCGCCGGCAGATAGTTTGTCTCCCAATGCGATTTGCCACGTCAAAGGGATGGCATTTGCATCAGCAGAATCTGGATGATGGTGATATTCAGCTGCTCTTCCAATACCTCTATATTGTCGAGGAATCGAATTTACAAAATCCTGTGTGTACTCCGCATGTTTTTCCTTCGGACTTTCATCAGCGCGTTGTAGAATTTTTCCAACATCATGAATGAGACCTCCGATAGCAGCTTCAACTATTTGTTTATCCATTGACCCTCCCGTTGTTTTTGTTTCGATCACATCCGCCAGTTTTATCCCCCAATTTCCCCTAACTGACGGATGTGAACTTATCCATCATAGTGAAAAAGTTGTTAGGTATCATCCGTATTTTCCCTGAATTTACCTCCTAATAAAAAAGTAATCGCCGGTTGAAGAAGTGCTATTAACCCCGATCTGTTAAGGGACGGAAGATGAAAAAATCTTTCAGCTTTATATCGAGCTGAACGAATATGACTTTCCACTGTCCGATCAGATATATGAAGGATTTGGCCAATGGAATTATCAGATAATCCTCTACTGACCAATAATTCAACAACCTGTTGTTCAGCAGGTGTCAATTTTGAATTATGGAATACACGACCAATTTCAACGCGTTCCTCCAGATGAATTTCCTTATACTTTTTCATAGCTTTTATTGGATCAATTGTGTCACTTAATAAAAGATAGGCAGGTGATATGCTGCTCCAGAGAAGAACAGGAATTTCTATCAGATTTGCGTCTTGACTGGGATTAGGATGCATTGTTTTACTTGAAAGGTAGCTATTTGATGAGTACAAATGCACAAGTTTATCGTCATCATCAAAGAGCAATTGCGCTGCAGACATCCCGAACAAAGAAAGGTTTTTTCTTCCTCCAGAAATACAGAGAATTACCTGCATTTCTTTTTGTTTCGCTTCGAATATCACACGGTAAAGTGTGGAAAAACCAGCTTGACCTGCTTCTATTGAATCGATGTCTTTTATTTTTTCCCCATCCAAAGATAATATTGGTACAAATGAAAATTTAATATTTTTATAAGATGGGTATATTTCAGCTTCTAGTTGAATTTTTTCAAGAGCAATTTGTATTGGATCAGCATGTGTGGATGTGTGAATAATGGAAACGTATGAAATCTCCACCTTAGAGAATAAAAGACAATCCAATACAGCGGTTATTACTTGAGCTTCAGTTCCGAGTGTGGCAATAAGGCAGTATTTCATTTTCCCCTTAACTTTTTTACAAATCTAGATAAAAATATAACCGATAAGTTGGAAAATGAAAGTAACTTAAGTCCGGAAAAACAACATCATTGTCTTAAAAATTTTTCTAAGAGATAAAAATTTAAACAATGCTTCATTCAGAAGGTAGTATTTCTTTTAGATTTTCAAATAAACAGCAACAAATAGCCGATTTGTTTTGCGCACCAATTAAAAAACTTTAAAATTTTTACCCCCATATATGGCAAAAAATCCCTCAAAAAGAGGGGGTCTCCTGTAGCTTTTGGTCGGGGCGAGAGGATTTAAACCTCCGGCCTCTTGCACCCCATTTTTGGGTATCCTCTACGGAAATTAGAAGTAGCAATACACAGAACGCAGATGGCAAATAATTAAGTAATGGGGCGCAAAAGTATTTAATCATTTGGATTCGTTGTTGAAAGTGGACACATTGTACCGCTATATATAGTGCAATAAAATCTTTTTGCTACCATATATATGGCATGTACACATTGCGTAACTAAAAAATTGCGGCAAAAATATCAGTGTATTATCCGATAACTGAAGAGGATACCAGCACCTTTTTAGGTCCTGAAGGTTGGCGAATGATGGATAAGGCCGCGGTGGATAGTTTTATCCTCGGTTTGGATAAACTGTTTGAAAAAATTTAGGAACATAGAAACAGTCTGAAAAAGAAAACAATTAGCTATTATTGTTTGATCTAATTTATCCACTGTAATTATTTCGGATAAATCCAAACTATCCGTTAAGTTTATGCTTAAACTTTTTTAGTTTAGTGCCAAACTATTCGATAGCCTATATAATTTTGGAAAAGCGGTTTCAATGGATTACTCGCTGCCTTAATGAGGAAGTAAAAGATTATGCGTAAGTATATTGTGAGCCAGAGGACGACCAATAGGCTGCTGGCGTACGCGGCCATCGTGATGATAGTCGTACAGAGCATCCTATCGTATTTCATGCTTTTTTCCCTTTCCAAGGCCCTGGTGACATTTGGATTAGCGGTCGCCATGTTCTCGTTACCCCTTATCCTTTATTTCGCCAGGCCGTCGAGCTCCATCTTCAAATACCTCTTCGTCTTCTTCGCAATCACGTACATGTTCATCATCCTCTACATCCAGAAGGGGAGCATTGACAACATCTTCCTGCTCTACGTCATTCTGGCCAGCGCCTCGCTTTACTTCAATGTGAGGTTCACCCTTTACACCACGACCATCCTCTGCGTGGAGACGATGCTTGGCCTCATCTTCCTGCGCGAGGCGCTTTTCCCCATGATGGTCCAGGCATCGGTCATATCGCTGATCGTTAATTTCCTGGTCATCGGGGCGCTGCTGGCCTTCCAGGGCGAGTGGGGAAAGCGGATGATGAGCTCATTCGAGTCAATCTACGACAAGTCGATAACCGACCCGCTGACGCAAACCCGCAACCGCGCCTTCTTCGACGAGTACCTGCGCGATACGTTGGAGCAGGCGCGCAAGTACGGAGAGACTTTCTGCGTGGCGATCCTGGACATAGACAATTTCAAGGCGTTCAATGATACCTTCGGCCATCCCGTGGGCGACCTCGTGCTGAAGACAACGACCGGGACGATCCAGGAGACGATACGCAAATCCGACATCCTCTGCCGTTTTGGAGGCGAGGAATTCACCCTGATCTTCAAGGCAACCTGCCTGGAGGAAGGCATGATCATCACCGAGAAGATCAGGTCCGTCGTGGAAAAGAACGAGCTCGATCATGAAGGAAAACGACTCAGTATAACCATCAGCCTCGGATTGACCGAATTCTCCCCTCTGGACGATCCCGCCACCATAGTGGCGCGCGCCGACCAGTCCCTGCTAAAAGCAAAGCAGTCCGGGAAGAACAGGGTGGTAAACGGATAGCCCCCTACCACATCCAACGTAAATTTCCTCACCTTCCCTCGTAACCCAGCATATCATTCTTGAGCTCCGTGTAGTAAGCCCCAGCACCAGGAGATGCCCAAGCTCCTGCACGGATGTTTGGATTCTCGAGCCGCTGCGACACGAATATGTCGTAGGTCGGTCGCCTGACCAAGGGTGGAATCTGGATAATTGTATTTTGTAACTCTTCTTAATTTGTTCCTTATACAATAATTGGTCTCATAGCTATATCTGAATTGTTGAGTTATTTGTATCCGCCTTCATCCGAATATGAATTTCTGCTCCAGGGAAGCCCACTACGGCGTCTAAACGCCAAAGCGGTTATGTGCTCGCGTTTGAGCGAAACAACAAAACATCCGCCGGAGTATTTCAGTTAACATTGTCGATGCAGGGATTCTAACAAGCACGGTATCGATGCCAGTGTTCGTTGTGTATTTCTTTGACCCGGTTTACGGGGACACTGTTTTTGAGAAATCGAGTTTCTCTGGCACGCCCAACTCAGCACGTATCTGTTGATATTCGTTTTCATTCAACGGACCATAGACTTCGCCGCTGTCGACGACAAGCAGATACCATTCGATTACGCTTTCGTCTAAAGTATCATCCGCCGGATGACGTTGGGCGATGATGAAATCGTCATCCCAACAATAAGCAAAAACCATCGCCGGGATAATCACTGACGCGCCCGAACCCTGTGGGTCTTTACGAACCACGGCGACCTGTTCAAGTTCGTCAGGAGCCCATGCGGCGTAATCGCCGATCAGGTCAAATTCGTAAGCCAGGCCTATTCCACCACAGGCAATACTGACCAATAGCAGAAAAAACAGAAGAATGAAGTGGATTTTTTTCATGGATGTGTGTCCGTTCAACTTGATGCCTTTCATATACCACAACATGGATATTTCTACGACGACCTTCAAGGCACAGGCAGGGAGGTGTGGCGCTTATAATCACCCTGTCTACGGGTGAAGTGGCAGATCGCCAAGGCCATGTGTTTATCAAGGTCCTGATTTTATCTAAATTTCAGGATGGAACGGTGGATCAGATCCATCTGGAAGTAAAGTCTGAATAATTTCGCCGGTAATTCTGGGAAGGCTGTCTTTTTCATGGGTTCCATTCAGAAGATCTGCTATGTTTTGTGCTCGCTCCTGATCATCCGGACAGACTACCGGGTGGATGGGGAATAAACCAATTTCTGCAATTTGACTGATTTGGCGACGTGGAATCCGGGTACTATATACTGACTTGCCGAATGATAGTTTAATTGGCCGCATACCTGGAAAGTGTAGATGTGTAGTGCAAAAGTAGTGCAACAGTAGTGCAATCAGATTAAATCACTTGAAAATATTAGATAATTTAAAACAGAATACCGCCATATATACGGTTCTCCATCCCTATGACGGCTATATATGCGTATTTTCCTACATGTTCGAGTCGGTTCGACCCCAAAAATCCTCTGTGGATGTGGATGTTGTGGGTTCGAAACCCATCAGCCACCCCACCAAAGACAAAAAAGGCCCCTTTCCGGGGTCTTTTTTTTTATTCCAAAAAATCTATCAAGCAGGTGATCTCTCCCGACCTCAAATCGATTTCACACACAAACAAATCCAAGAAAATTTACGGAGATTAGACCAATTTACCCAATTCATTGAACAAAATCACAAATTTGCTATAAAATTGATTAACAAACAATCAGACAACCGATCATCCCCATGACATATCAATTTGGCGACCTTATTCTGGAAAAATACAGGGTGGAAGTCATTTTAGGGCAGGGAGCCTATGGTGACGTATATCGCGTCTCTAACCAGGAAACAGATGCTCCCAGGGTAGTGCGGGTTTACATCCGGCATGATCAATCCCGAAAAAAGACCTCCTTTGAAAAAGCCCGCCTGCGCTTCACTATGGAAGCGGAGTTAAGTGAAAGATTTAATACACCCAAAGCCAATCCTCATTTGCTTCACGTCTTCGGTTTGAATGAAACAAAAGACGAACTTGTATTGGAAATGGATTACGCTTCCGGCGGTAACCTGATCGATCGCATGTCCGAATTCAAATCCAAGGGTATTCCGTTCCCTAGAGAAAAAGCTTTGCGCATAGCTTATGAAATAGCCTCCGGGTTAAGTGCCATGCATGTGTTGGACATCGTTCATGGCAATATAAAACCAACAAACATCCTGTTCAACCAGAAACATACCGCCTGCCTAAGCGACCTGGGATTAAGCCAAATACCGTCGAGCTTGTTTTCATCCGAACCGCAAGATATTCCCCGGCTTCGTCCGGAAACACATGCTTACATGAGCCCGGAACAACTACTGTCTCTTGACCGAATCAGCCCCGCGTCAGATATCTACTCGCTGGGCATGGTACTTTTCGAAATGTTGACTGGCAGAACCCTCATCTCCGCCGGTCCGCGCACACGATTAAGCGATTTCATACCCGGAGTCCGACCATCACTGGACGAGCTTCTGGCTCGAATGCTTTCCGAACAACCGGGCAACCGCCTTCCAAACGCGCGAACCCTGGCTCTGGACCTGGTTAAAGAATTGGATGCCGAAGAATTAGCCCTGATGGAAATTCAGGCGAAACGGCGCCGCGAACAGGAAGATTGGGAACGTTTGAAGACCGAAGAATTGGTCAGACAGAAAAGCCGTCAAAACACACAGCCTATCATTAAAGAAAGACGGAAACTTGAACAGACAGCTCTTAACGTGCCTTTTCAACAACCTGATTCGATTGCCTCAGTTTCCATGGAATCACCAGCAATCATGGATTCGGAACCGCAGGCACCCGTATCTGGTACGGCGAACAATCACCCTGCCAAAAGCAGGGCTTATATAAATAAAGTGGCAAAATTTGGCCTGCCGGTAGTCATCGCGCTTGCGATCGTAGGTGGAATTTATGCCTTTACAAATCGGTCGACAAATACCCATTTGTCAAACACCGAAGTTGTGGCTGAGCAACCCGAATCACCTATTCCAGATATCTCATCTAATACACCGACAAATAGTCTCGTAGCTCCAGCGACCACTGACATCCAACCTGCAGTGGGTGAAATCGTTGAAACGCCTGTCTTATTAAACACAATTCCCGCGGCACCTGTTTCGATCGAAAATCCATCCGCCATCCCACCGGTTGACCCGGAGGTGATGGTTAACGCGGGGTTTGAGGACAATTCTTCCTGGCGGTTAAAGATCGGTGATGACCACATAGTAGGAGACTACTCTGATCAATGGTCCAGTGAGGGAAAGAGAAGCTACCGATTCCAGCTTTTTGGAAATTCTGTGTATGAATATTGCCTGACGCCGGGCATGCGAACGAGTGTCAATCAAACCGTCGATCTGACCGATGTGGATGAAATCATGTTTGACATGGTTTTCCAGCCACCCGTCGTTTCCCAGGCTTTTCGCGGCGATGTCATTAATACCAGCGCGATCGTTTTTATCGACGGTGAAATGGTTTTTGAAACCACAGATGACAATCCGCAACCCAGACTTGACCAACAAATTTTGCTAAATGATCGTTATCCGGGTAAACATGACCTGAAGTTTGGATTAATGGTCAAATCCAAGTTTTGTGTAAAGGGAAATTCTGAGGCAGAAAGTCTGTTTCGGTATTTTGACAACATTAGATTTAGGTATAATTAAAAAAGGTTGATCTGAGGGTGGACATAATTACAAGATCCCGATCATCAGATAACCAACATGTAACGGGGAGAGTTTGAGTGGAGTTTTCCGAATCTGAACTGCATGCCATCATCAATCGACCCGGTCCTGTTGATCTTAGAAACAGGGACCTATCAGGAGCCAATCTTAAAAAAATGAACCTGTATCGGGCCGATCTTCGAGAAGCCAATCTGGAAGATGCCTGCTTGATACAGGCGGATCTACAAGCAGCAGATTTGGAAGGCGCCTGTTTTGAAAATGCTGTTCTCTCAGGAGCAAAGCTTCAGGGTTCAAACATCCGTGGAGTGGACTGGACAAACGCCCTTTTTTATAGAAACAATCTTCGCGACGCGCCATTTTATTCGGCCAATCTACGTGGTGCAAAATTGATTGAATGTAACCTGGTTGGGTCATTCCTTGTTTTTGCGAACCTTCAAAATGCCAACCTCTGGTGCGCGAACCTAAAAAAAGCTGTTTTATTTGGAGCCAAGCTCACCGGAAGCAATCTGGAAGGCGCAAATCTCATGTACGCACGTTTGGATGATGCCATTTTGAGTTATTCCGAACTTAGCGGCGCGAAACTGGACCATGCCTGTTTAAATGATGCCGATCTATCTGGTGCCAACCTTGATTCTGTCAGTTTGCGCAACACGGATCTGAGTGGCGCCATTTTTAATGGAACTAATATCGAAGGTGTGGAATATTATTCGGAAGAATCCTGGCAGGGGACTGTATGGCCAGAAGGGTTTGATCCGCAACTCGCAGGAGCTGTACTACTCGAAGAGTAATAATGTCATGCGTATTTTGAATGTGCGGCCATCGTTTTGTCTATGAAGTTTACAGAAGGAATACTTCCATAATTGTACCGGTATCAAGTTTATAACGGGATAGTTTCTTCTTTTGCCGGTTTACACCGGTAAAACTTACCGGCATATGTGTTTCAAGTTCCATGAGACGATCCGGGCTGAAATACTTAGATGATTGTGCCACAGTGTTCAACAACATGGGGTCAATACAGGTGCGCATCAGGTCCGCTATCAGAGATACATCCTCCCCATGGAACGCGTTCAGGTCGCCAATAACTCTTTTCCCAAACCAGCAAAATCGGTTGAAAAGATCATCCAACCGCCAATAACGGGACGTAATTGTGAACAAACTTGCGCGGTTAGAACCCAGATCATCCTTAATATCCTCCAGATCATCCATCAATTGGGTAAATGCCCCAAACCCGAACAATGCTTTTGCCTGTTCGTTTGTAAGTGACCCGGCAACAAGGAACCCGTCTGCCAGAACAGAGGTACCACCTTTGAGAAAACTGATCCCCAGGATATCGCGCTCGTAGGGCGCCAAATCCGCTTTCACAAGTTTTAAGCTGCGACACTGGGCATGATAGATCGCCAAAAGGCTTTCATAGACCTGTGGATATTCTTTCCGGTCCCATTCGCTTTCGATCATCCCAATCAGGTCAGATATGGCATCTTCATTTTGCCCAAAAGCGTTTATGGTTTCTCCCTCCAATCGCCTTAAGAACCGCTTATTGAAACTGTTCCGCTCTTCATCAGTAATAGTAGGATCATCCAGGTAGTTATCAGTGTAGGGATAAAGCATGGAATAAGCAAACAAAGACGGTGTGACCCGAACAGGTTCCCCGAGTAACACCTGGATAAGATTGGCTGTTACGATATTTCGGCCTGCCTGGAATAAATCCTCCTCGGTAATCCCCGCATCAAAATTCCGGGCTTTCCGACAAAAATCTTCGATTGCCTCAAGAATCCCACTGGTTTCAATGAACTCAATATGTTCCGGTTTGAGGTTGAACACCTCAACCGCAGGTTTTTTAACTGCGCCAAGCAATTGTTGTTTCCAAAGGCGCCTTTTGCTCTCACTTTCGGGAATGTTTTGACAGTGTCGGAGCAAAATATCGGTTATTTTTTCAAGAGAACCATCATTGTTTTTTTGAACCTGGTTGGAAAACGTATGATCAAAAATCGGCCTGCTCTCATGACAATCCCACCAGACTTTTTGATAATTCTGCAGAAAAGAACCAATCAAGTTCTTGAGGCAACCTTCTGATATTGTATTTGGATATTCCTGTTGCTTATTAACCAAAGTGTGATCCATAATGAACGCCTTCCAATTTCCCGTGTACAGCTATATATACGAGGGTTTGTTTCACAAGTTTCAAAGATGCACAAAGAATCAACAGTTTGCCCTTTGACACTATTCAAGAAACAATACTGAAATATTTCGCTACAATAGAATAGATTTCATTTCATGAATAAATTACCTGAAGAAATATGATCAAAGTAGTGCTAATCGATGACCACCCCATAGTTCGAGCCGGTATGCGCGCCATACTGGCTTGTACGAACGATATTGAAATTGTGGGAGAAGGCTCCAACCAGGTTGAAGCCCTTGATCTTGTATCCCGCTTTCATCCGGACGTCCTTGTTTTGGATGTTGAGCTTCCTGATGGAAGTGGACTTGACGTTGCCACCACATTAAAAAATGAAAAGGATAGTTCCACATCTGTACTTATTCTGACCGCTCACAATGACCCACAGCTCATTTTCAACCTCTTACGAAACGGAGCCATTGGCTATGTTCTTAAAGATGAAGCACTTGAAACACTGGCAGGTGCCATCCGTTCTGCCGCCTCTGGAAAGAGCTTTCTCAGTCCTTCCGTTGCGGGGCAGGTCATCCAAAAAGCCATTAATGAAGTGGTACCCATAAAAACCCTTACAACCGATATCCAATATGAAGAGGAGTTGACTCCGCGAGAGCGGGATATCCTGAAACTACTGGCTGAAGGGCTTGACAATAAGGATATCGCAGAAAGACTTACCCTAACCAAGCGGACAGTCCAGAACCACATCAGCACGATCTACGGTAAGCTGGGGTTGAAGACTCGCACAGAAGCCATGTTATATGCACTGAATCACAGAATTTCCAGAAAAACCTGAGCGAAAAATCTGGCATGAAAACCGGTAGAGGTGTTAGAAAAAGAATATCAGGGATAGTCCTAATCCTTTTCTTCTTTCTTGTACCAGGTTTGCTTACTTATGACCTCCTGTATCAATGGTCAACACCAACAATGGATTTTCTCCTGGATCACCAGGGTTCATCTACAATCTCCAGTGTTGTGCGTGGCGGTTTAGCCGAAAGATCGGGGCTTCAATCGGGTGATGTTATTTTGACCGTGGATAACGTGCCTCTTTCAAGATGGTATGGTCCACAATTGGGGAAGATTCACATTTTTTCGATAGAACGAAGGGGAATATCACAGAATATACCCGTTCAATCTATTCGATTATTGCAAATGAACATTTTCTCCTTTGCGGGAACTGTGACTATCGCCTTGGTCTTTTGGGCGATAGGTGTTTATTTGCTTATCCGGAAATTTCGGAATGAAGAGGTGCAATTGATCTTTCTTCTTTTTCAATTATTTCCGGCAGCGATTATTTTTCCATTATCGTTCCAAATACCCTGGGTGTTTCCTCCCATTATCCAGGGCATCACGAAGTCAGCAACCGGTATGATTGCACCGGTTTTTTTGAGCTTCACAATAGCACATCCCTACCGTTTAGGAAACATCAAACAGCGTATCGCCATCCAAATCATTGTCTTTGGATCCATGCTCTTTCTTCTATGGGGTTGGATTGCAGAAAAAAGCTGGGGGCAGTATTCCATTATTTCCTATATTAGTATCGTCTTTTCATTGGCTGTAGTTTTTCTAACATATTCGTATCTCTACCGGGCGCAGACAGAATCGAGACGAAAAATTCGAGTGGCGTTTTCGTGTCTTATGGCATCGGTTATACCTCTTATGTTTTTTAACATCATTCCAAGAATACTAGGAGCCACGGTCTATCTTCCCATCTGGATTGCCTGCCTGTTTTTGATTGTCACACCGGTAGGGTATCTGTTTGCGACCCTGTATTTCAATTTATATGGAATTGATCGTTTTATTAATCGGACTTTGGTATATGGTTTACTTTCTCTTGGTATTTTTATTATCTATCTGGTACCGTATGGGTTTCTTTTCCGCTACCTGCCAACTAATCCATACTTACAACTTATCGTTGTTTTTTCTTATACCATATGGATTGGGTGGACGTTTGATTGGCTCAGATCACGAGCCCAAAAAATCGTCGATCGAAATGTTTATGGCGGTTGGTACGATTTTCCCAATGTTGTTGAAACAATCAGTAATGCGCTATCCCGATCTACCACAAGAAACCAGATACAGAATGTATTAACCATGCAGCTAACGCGGTTAATGCGATTGTCAGGTTCATTATTATTTATCGGGGGTGAGGAAGAAAAAGAATCATACGCAACGAACTTGGATTCTTCTTTCCGATATCTATTTAAAACAGATATCCCTGCAAGCTGGAGTGTAATCGCACACTCTGACGGCGACGACCTTTCCGATATGGATCACCGGATTTTGAATACACTGGCGCAACAAGCCGAAATCGCCCTGAACAATGCTTTTGCTATAGAGCGACTTCAAAATCAACTGGATGAAATTCGAGCCAGTCGAGAGATCCTTTCCCGGACGCAACACCAGTTGTTACGTTCAAGGGAAGAGGAAAGGTCTCGTGTCGCCAGAGATCTTCACGACAGTCCCATCCAATCATTAATTGGGGTAAATATTCAGGCTGGTTTGCTATTAACTCAAAAAAATCTTGATTCTTCTACAACCCAGGCGCTCAGTGAGATGCGGAGCGAAATCCGTCAGGTATCCAATGAATTACGGCAAATATGTGCGGATTTGCGACCGCCCATGCTCGATGCGTTGGGATTAAGTTCGGCTCTTCATTCGCTTGCCATTGAATGGTCAAAACAATCCGGAATAAATATAGAACTTGATTTGTGCGATGATTTACAAATTAAAGAATTACCCGGCGAAGTTACAGTCAACCTGTATCGTGTTTCTCAGGAAGCCCTTTCCAACATCGCCAAACATTCCAGAGCAAAGAGTGCAAAAATCAGTCTGAATATTCTTCACGACAAATTGATACTTGGTATTGAGGACGATGGCATCGGGTTCAGGCCGCCAGACACGCTTCAAGGGTTAACCGCTCAAAGCCATTTTGGATTGGCTGGAATGCGGGAAAGGATCAATCTGATCGGTGGCGAGTGGTCAGTCGAATCAACGCCAGAAAAAGGAACCATAGTGCGTGTAGTCTGGGAAATGAATGGTGAAACCAATGAAAGATAAACAAATTCCTCGGGGCGAATATATCATCGACCACAACCCGTTGACAGAAAACTTTTCATACAGAAACGCTATACTTCTTGGTTCTGTTTTTTTTCTTGTTTTTGTCCTAACTTTTAGCTCTCTCACATATCTTTTCTCCGAACTAGGATCGACGGCAGCATCCGGTTTTCCGTTCTCCGCTTCTAATCGCAGACAAATCCTGGATGATGAGAAATCCTCCATAAACAGGTTTCCTGACACTACGAATGGAATACACGTTTTCAATGATCAACTGGCCACTTGGGATATGAGTGAAGAACAATTCAAATTTTCCGCGACACATTACGCTGGAACACAAAAAGTCTTCGCTTCTGATGCCCGAAGATTCCGGGCGTACAACCCTGAATTTGTAGTATTGAATTACCGTCTCGGTCTTGGTTTGGGGTACCAGACAGTTGGGAACAACTGTGATCCAAATGGAAATTGGATAGAGTTGATTGACGGGGAAAAATGGGTCAGGGAATATCCGGATAATCCATTGGATGAATGGTTTTACAGAATTAACGGAGAGCGTGTGTTCAGCTGTGATTGGGGTTGGTACCTGGTGGATATCTCAAATCCTGAATGGCGCGGGTATTGGACTAACGAGGTCCTCCGCCAATTGATTTCAAACAAAGCTGACGGCGTTTTTGTGGACAGCCTCTTCCCTCCAAATTATATGGGTGGAAGTGCATACTCTCCGCCACTTCCGGATATTGACTCTTCTTTTGAAAAAGAATGGTCAAAAAAGATCGAAGATTTTCTTTCACACATTCAATCTGGCGAACTGGAAGATTTTCATGTCATTGTTAACGTAGGTGCCTGGATCACCAGTCGCGATAATACAGATTATTCTGGAGCTGATGGAATTTTTGTCGAAGGGTTTGCTCGCTGGCCTGAAGGACAGTATTTTGACTTTACTGAACAGGATTGGCATTTACAAATGAACAGAATCCTTGGTCAAACAAGCCAAAACAAGATCATAATTCTTCAACAATACATCGATCCACGGAATATATCAGACCGGGTTTTTATACTCGGCAATTATCTGCTTATCAAGGGAAAATATACCTTTATTAATATGGAGTATTCTTCCCCTCCGGAATGGTTCCCGGAATATGAAATTTCCATTGGGGAACCGGTAGATGATATACCCAAGTCAATCAGTGACCTTTTCCGTTCTGATTGGAACGTTTATGTTCGAAACTACAGCAACGGTATGGTCATAGTCAATCCTTCCAATAAGGGCCAATCCATTGAGCTGTTTCAGGACTATTTCCAGGTAATTCCGTATGGTGGAGGAACTATACCAGACGACGTAGATATTTCCGATTGGGCACTAGATTTCAAGCAAACCTCATTTGTCGAATTGGATGCAAACGAGGCGGTCATTTTGCTATCTGACCTCCCGAAATAGTCATTAAATCTGACTGAAAAACCGGTACTACGGTACCTGTTTTTATTTAAACAACTGGTACCAGATCAGTACTGCACTACGATGTACCACTTTGTTTCGCTTGTTACCATGTCAGTGGATATCCAAGCATCTCTAGCAGGATAAGATCCTATGACAAGTGTCTTGATAATTGATGACCAACCTGTTTTCCGCCGATATCTTCGAAAGCTCCTTATATATGCCGGATTTACCATCGTCGGAGAGGCGAAAGATATCAATACGGGATTACAGATAACAGCCAAGCTCAAACCGGACATCGCTGTGATAGATGTGATGTTACCGGGCGAAAACGGAATTTCAGGTGCAAAGAAAATTAAGGACATAACCGGTAATATCCGGGTATTTCTGGTAAGCGCACACAAGGACAGTGCAGACCTCTTCAGTCACCTGGCTCAAGAAACCGGAGCGGAAGCGTTTATCGCAAAGGAGGATTTGGATCTTGGTTTTGTTAGTAAATGGCTGGATAAATAATCGCCAATGATCGGAGGAAGAAATGAAAATTCAAATTTCAGAAATAGTAAAAAGATCGGTCTACACAATGTTGTTCCTGTTTATTCTGGCAACGTCCGCGTGTTCAGTGGAAAGTACCACCGGACCCAACACATGGATAGACAGCCCGGGGAATGGAGCCATATTACAACCTGGAGACACTATTCAAATAAGGTCGCATGTGTTTGCCAGAGGTGGAGTCGCTGAAGTGGTACTATCTGTCAACGGAGAACCTTACAGGCGGGACATTCCTGAAGCTGCAAGCTCAGAATTTGTAGCCATGGATCAGGATTGGATCCCGGATAATCCGGGAGTTTATACGATTCAAGTGCAAGGATATGATGCCCAGGGTGTACCAGCGCAACCGGCAACAGTAAGGGTGAACGTTCTTGGAAAAACCCAATTGGTTGCTGTAGCCCCGATCATCAGCCAGACACCGGAAATAAGTCCAACGCCTGTAATAACGTTAACACCAACCCTGTTCATTTCTGTGACGCCTGAATACACCAGAACACCAACAATACCACCCGGCAGCATTGTCAGTTTTTATGCAAAACCCAACCAGATTAAAGCAGGAGAATGCACAACTATATACTGGGCTGTTCAAAATGCGCAGCGGGTTATCTTTGGTGGAATTGATCAACCGTTTGTAGGCTCATATCAGGATTGTCTGTGTTCAACACAACGGTTTAGTCTGCGTGTTATTGATCTTGACGGTACTGATAAAACACACACTGTGGAAATCGGCGTATCGGGTAGTTGCACCACGGATGTTCCTCCAGAAGAACCTGTACAGGAACCTATAGAAGAACCAGAGCCTGTTGTGGATCAGACACCTCCTTCAGTTCCTGTTCCAGGTGTTCCGAAGAGCGGATCCACCTTGTCATGCCGTTCCTCTCAAACGCTAGCTTGGGCACCCTCAAAAGATAATTCCGGCGGAAGTATCGTGTACTACGTGAAGCTGGAAATCATGGTCAAGAAAGGCATTTGGCAGTCGGCCAGTGGGTACGGTCCAATCAATGGCAAACAGGTGAACGCGAATGTTCAATGCGGTGGAATTTACCGCTGGATGGTTCGTGCGAAAGATGAGGCTGGTAATTATAGCGCCTGGTCTTCGCCGTCCACATTCTCGATAAATATTGATTGAACCCGCTGAACGGTTTACACAGGAGAGATAAAAATGAACGCAAGATCTGATTCACAATCATTCATGAAAAATCTCACTCAGGGAGGATTGGGTAAAGGAATTATCGCCCTGGGTTGTATGGGAGTCCTTGTACTCTTTGTCGTGATCGCTATCCTTGGAGGATATGTATATATCAACGGCAACGCTGCTTCCCAGTCCGAAATCTACTTTCGAACCCCTATGGATGGTGAAAGGGTAAATGCCGGCGAACCTTTGGATGTCAGAATTCTAGCCAAAGATGAACACAAAATTTCCCGACTAGAACTCTGGATGGATGGGCAACTCATTGAAACTCAGTCCAGCACTCTGCCTGGCGGAAGCAATCCATTTCCCATGTTGACAAACATTAATCCACCTGCAGGATCGCATACTTTAATCGCCCGGGCCGTGAACAGTCAAAATACTTCTTCGCAGATATCGATCACAATCGAAGCACGTTCACTGGATGACGCAGATGGCGATGGAGTCTCTGACACAACAGATGCCTGTCCGAATGAGGCGGGGAGCGCTGCGGCGAATGGCTGCCCGGATAGAGATTCGGATGGTATTGCCGATACAGTTGATGTTTGCCCGGATGAAGCCGGCTTACCGGAGGATGG
The DNA here is from genome assembly GCA_964446955.1 of uncultured Leptolinea sp. Lineage (GTDB taxonomy): Bacteria > Chloroflexota > Anaerolineae > Anaerolineales > Anaerolineaceae > Leptolinea. The sequence goes on along the minus strand of CAYUQJ010000001.1, from coordinate 468,319 downwards.
TTGTCCGGCACCATCGGAAGATGATCGGGACGGGGATGGGACAAGCGATGTAGCAGACGCCTGTCCGGACGAACCCGGATCTCCCCTCGCGGATGGATGTATTGATACCGATGGCGACCGGTTGCCTGATATTACCGATGCCTGTCCCGAAGAACCGGGATTTGGGGAGGATGGATGTCCCATTGCGGGTGATGCGGATGGCGATACCGTTCTTGACCCTGATGATGCCTGTCCTCATGAATGGGGTTTGCCGGAAAGCGGCGGTTGCCCTGATGTTGATGGAGACGGCTTCATTGACTCTGAAGATGTATGTCCAGCCGAACCTGGTACCATTGATGGCTGCCCTGATGCGGGTGGAAGTGATGTTGAACCTCCTGAAGAAGGTGGGGACGATGATGAAGGGGTACCCGGTGACGATTCTGTCTTTGGCGATATGGGCAGTGATGAAGCAGTAGACCTTGTTCGTCTCGAGGCACTTAGTTTTTCTGTCACGCAAGATTACGATGAGATCTATTGCTATGCCGGAGTAGTAGGAAGAGATATGCGACGCTACGGTCCGTTTAACAGCATCGGCATACATGCGTGGGACATTGGTGAATACATGGGTGGAGATAACAGCCTCACTTTGGGAGTTGTACTGGGTGACCCTCTCGAATTGCGTGTGGAGTGTGTCGGGACAAGAGGCATTGCAGAATCATACAACCTTGGTTCCTTTACTCGGACTTACAATGAATCCCAGTGGGATGGACATGTGATCGAAGAATTATCAGGCGCAACCGAGCCTGAGCGTGGAGATCCGGGCCATACATTTAATGCCTCCTTCCGGCTTTGCCACCGAACATGCGATGATGCCGCTTTTCCCCCACCTATCCTGCGCCAATATGATGAGGACCTTTTCTTCCACACCGTAAATTATCTCGGTTGGGATTGGACAGGCGACAGGGATGATATAACCGGTTTCAAGTTGTATGTTAATGGTCATTACCGTGAAACGATCCATAATCCACATGCGCATAGACTCAATCTGCACAGTTACATGCCAGATTGTGGTGAGCGTAATGAATACACATTAGTTGCTTACCAACGCGAAGGATTAACTTACCGTGAATCACCACACAGCAATCCGGCTTATTTTGAAGGGGAAGAATGTCCTCGTCAGATCAGAGTTTCATTTGAGGAATTTGGAGTGAATAGCCTAAGGACTTTTGACAGCGACATGGAAGGCCGTGGACCAATCTATGGTTCATTCTGGGCCAATGGAATAGACATGGAATCTCTGGATTTCGATGGCGGTGAGTGTTCATGGTTCCCCTGGCTCGGATGTGAAGGATTTCAGATCCACAACGGAAGTTACAGCATTATCGATGTCTTCCATAGCATCAATACTGAAGCCGGTTCCTGTATTGGTCTTGGTTGTATCGATGCAAGAGCGCCAGGTCTGGATTTCGTGCTAATTTCTCTCGATGAGGGTGATGATCTGACTTTCGGCGCAACTATTAGAGACGAAGAACTCATCGGCGGTGACGAAAGACTGTTCAACCAATCAAGGACAATCAGTTCGGCAGAACCTTTGCCTGCTGAATTCACTCTGGAAGAGCATAACTTCTATGGTCAGTTCACCGTGAGAGTTCACATAGAAGAAATCGACTGATCAAATTTCACCTGTTTCATCCAACAAATCAAACGGGATGGTGTAAAAGAACCATCCCGTTTGATTTCCAAATTTTTTCAAAATCTTGTGTCTTTTTGCCAATCGCATAATCTAGCAGATACAAAGGCTGTTCATCATTTCGTATTTCAGAAAGCAAATCGCTTATTCTATTCTTTTACCCAACCAAGACTGATGCGTCCCCGTTCGGTTTCAATCCGCAGAATTTCCACATTTATTATGTCACCTACTTTCAACACAGTCCCGAATGGTATCTGTGTTTTATGAAGTAGTCCATCTTGCTTCACACCAATATCCACAAACGCACCAAAATCAACCACGTTTCGTACAGTTCCCATCAGGGTCATGCCTGACATCAGATCTTCCATTTTCAAAACATCCGTTCTGAGAATAGGGGTGGGGGCATCCGTTCGAGGATCACGCCCAGGACGAACCAGTTGTTCCAAAATGTCTTTTAATGTAGGTACACCACACCCCAATTCCTTTGCCAGGTTTTCGATAGAAACAGATTCAGTTAATGATGCTAACGCTGTTTTTCTTTCATCTAAAGATGATGATGCGTTCAAACCGGCTCGTTTCAGTACAGCTTCAGCCACTGGATACGATTCCGGATGAATTGCTGATCTGTCCAATGGGTTGATTCCTTCACGTATTCGCAAGAAACCCGCTGATTGCTCGTAAGCCTTTGGCCCAAGCCCGGAAACCTTATGGAATTCCTCACGCGATTTGAACTCGCCATTGTTATCACGGTAAGTAACAATACTTGAAGCCAGTTTTGGTCCAACACCGGCAACATGTGTGAGAAGTGCGGCCGATGCCGTATTCACATCTACTCCAACATTATTGACCACTGATTCGACAACACCATCCAAAGAGTGGCTTAACGCAGCCTGATCGACATCGTGTTGGTACAAGCCTACTCCTATCGATTTTGGATCAATCTTAACCAGTTCAGCAAGAGGATCCTGGGCACGCCGGGCGATTGATACTGCGCCACGGATGGACACATCAAGATCCGGGAATTCCTGACGCGCAATAGGTGATGCGGAATAAACAGAAGCGCCAGCTTCATTTACTATCAAGTACTTAACACTTGGTTTGCCGCGGGTCAAATCTGCAACCAGCTTTTCCGTTTCACGAGATGCTGTTCCATTACCAATGGTAATTAATGTGACATGATGCCGATTCACCATATCTTCCAATAACGTTAGCGAACCTTCCCAATCATTTTTGGGTTGATGCGGGTAAATCGTACCGGTATCCAGCAGTTTTCCAGTAGGGTCTACAACCGCTACCTTGCAGCCTGTTCTAACACCCGGGTCTATACCCAGAACTGTCTGGCCGGCAAGCGGTGGCAAGGAAAGAAGAGCCCGTAAATTGGTAGCAAAAACATTAATGGCATGTCCATCTGCTTTTTCGCTTAACTCACGCCTTACATCCCGTTCAATTGCCGGGAGTAGAAGACGTTCAGCCGAATCCATTATTGACAGACTAAGTTGGTCAGAGAATGGCGAAAAAAGATCTTCCTGGTATTCATCATAGATGGATGTACGCCAATCACGTTCATCAACCGTAATCTTTACCTTTAGTACACCTTCCTTCTCACCTCGATTCAATGCCAGAATCTGATGCGGTTGAAGCTTGTCTACCCGTCCCTCAAAGTTGTAATATGATTCATAGACGCGCTTATCGTCGATAGCCTCATCTATTTTTTCTGCAGTGATTCGGGCGAATTTTAAGGCTTTTTCCCGGGTGCTTTGCCGGACATTCGCGTTATCACTAATGGCCTCTGCCACAATATCACGTGCGCCTTGAAGAGCATCCTCTACAGTTGATACCTGTTCATTAATATATGATTCAGAGACAATTTCTTCAATGGTGCGGTCAGTATTTAATTGCTCCAGAATGACGTCCGCCAGTCCCTGCAATCCTTTTTCCCGTGCGACCATGGCACGTGTTCGACGTTTTGGTTTGTAGGGGGCATAGAGATCTTCCAACGCTGTTATTGTCTCAGCGGATTCTATACTTGCTTTTAATTCCTCTGTCAGTTTTCCCTGTTCGTCAATCGATTTTATTATTGTTGCGCGTCTTTCATCAATGGCACGCAGTCGGGTAACTTCATCGGCAATAATACGAACCTGTTCATCGTCCAGGGTACCGGTCATTTCCTTACGGTATCGAGCGATAAATGGAACTGTATTCCCTTCATCGAGCAATTTTATCGTTGCTTCGACCTGCGAAGATTTGACTTTCAGAATAGACGCTATAGTTTCAGAGTATGTCATGTTCGTTTTCATTCTTTAGTGAGATATAAGCGCGAAATTTTACCATGTCAGTCGAATGGCATGTCAATGATAGTACGATCGACGAAGAAACAGTAAACTATTCAGTCTAAAACCAGTTCTTCGATCTCTTTCACAGCAATCTCGATTATTTCGACCATCTCATCAACTTGTTCTTGTGTTATGGATAAGGGCGGTGCAAGTAGAACCATATCGCCCATTACACCATCCAATGAACCTGTGCATGGATACGTAATCAAGCCATTGCTCAAAGCGGCTTTTTCAAATAAAGAAGAGACTTTCAATTTAGACGGGAATGGTTCCCGGGTTTTGTGATCGCTTACAAATTCGAACCCGACCATTAGCCCTAATCCCCGTACATCCCCGATTATGGGGTGTTCATCCATGAGAATCAACAATTTCTCTTTTAAATGCTCACCTTGTATTCTTGAGTTTTCAACAATATCATGCTCTTCGATGTAGTTGATAACAGCCAAAGCAGCTGAACAACCTACGGCATTCGCATTTAATGTATGACCGGCTTTGAAAGGAGAGTGATTCTGTTCCAACACCTGCCAGATTGAATCCCTGGCTATCATGGCTGATATTGGCGAGTAACCTGCAGATATTCCCTTCGCGGAAGTAATGATATCTGGTGTAATGCCCCAATGTTCTATTCCCCAGAGTTTACCCGTACGTCCCCAGCCAGTCATCACTTCATCAACGATGAGTAATACATCATATTTTGTGCAAATTTCGCGTATCTTTTGGAAATACCCATCCGGGGCTGGAACACACCCAAGTGCTGCTCCTACAACCGGTTCAGCGATAAATGCCGCAACATTTTCAGGACCCTGTTGCCGAATTAACGATTCAAGTGCTCTTGCGCATAAAAGTTTGCAGGATGGGTATGTCTGTTCATAACTGCAACGATAACAAAAAGCTGGAGGAAGGTGAGGCGATTCTACAAACATGGGTTGAAAAGTACTTCGCCGGCCGGATATACCGGATATCCCGGCTGCTGAGATCGTATTTCCATGAAACCCACGCCACCGCCCGATAATCTGATATTTTGAACCTTTCCGTGATTCGACAAAATACTGCCGTGCCAATCTTAAAGCATCATCATTAGCATCAGACCCTGTACAGGAAAACCATCCCTTTGAATGATCCTTAAGATCTCCCGGCGCATGACTTACAATCAAGTCTCCAAGATCCAGTTGTGGTTGATTGGTGAATGCATGTGCCGGTATCAGAGAGAATTTATCCATTTGATCGGTTATCGCGGAAATCACATCTTTATTTCCATGTCCAACTGACATAACAACGGATGACCCCCCGGAGCCATCGATATATTTCTTCCCGGTTGAATCATACAAATAAATACCATCGCCCTTCACAATGGTTGGGTAATCTCGATCCCAGCTGCGGTGAACAACATGGATATTCGGTTTTGTCATCAAACACTCCAGCAGGATTTGATTAATAGGTTATTTTTCTCACACTCCCATTAATTATATAAAGAATTACTATTTCATACCTTATTTGATCAGACTTTGGTATTAGTTCACAGGGTTAAGAACTGGTTCTTTTTGTTTCGCTCCCTGTTTAACCGCATACTCCACAATCAAGCCGGGGATGTCAATACCCGTCAGTGGAACAGTAGAATGAAACTCCATTGTATGATTGACCTCATTTACAAGGTATCCACGGTCTGGATCTTCAAGTAGATCAATAGCAATGGCGCCTCCTCCAACAGCTTTAGCGGCAGCCTGGCTGATTTCGTGTATTTCAGGAGTAACCGGGCAGATTTCTGCCTGTCCACCGCGCGCCGTATTTGTTATCCAGTGACCGGAATTTCGGTAAATGGCACAAATAGTTTCATCTCCTATAACAAAAGATCTGATGTCGCGTCCAGGTTTCTTAATAAATTCCTGGATATAGAAAACAGAGTGCTGGAATGACCCTAATTGTTCTTTGTGTTCCAGAATCGCTTCTGCTGCATCTCGATCGTTTATCTTTGCCAGTAAACGTCCCCACGAGCCAACAACCGGTTTTAAAACCACAGGGTAACCTATTTGTTCCATAATTTTTAGCGCGGATTCCGCATTAAAAGCAACCCAGACCTTCGGCTGCATGACACCAGCAGTGTTTAATGCTACGGTTGTTGTCAGTTTATCACCACATGTTGCAGCAACATTTGCCATATTTACAGTTGGGATCCCCCAGGAGTTTAGTACCTGCGTGATATATAACCCATTTTTATACGATAGACAGCGTTCAATCACGACATCATAATCACTCCAACCTGTTGGATCATTTACTTGAAGAACCGCTTGCCGGTCATCGACTTTTGTGTAGGGAATTCCACGTTTCTCCAATGCTTCGAAGATCCATCGTTCTTCAACTCGTATGCGTGAACATAAAACCGCAATATTCATTCAAGTTCTCCAATCAATTTAATCGGGAAAAAATCGCCCGGGTTATAGTCTCCGTACGAGTACCTTCAACTATTTTTCCATCAACAACAGGCAAATCATTCATAAGAGCTTGTCTGACAGCATTTTCCACTTTGATAGCAAGCGGATCCATCTTCCAGTGATACCGCAGCAATAAAGCAGCACTCAGGATAGCTGCAATAGGGTTGGCAATACCTTTTCCGGCAATATCTGGCGCTGACCCATGTACAGGTTCAGCAACCGCCACTGCTTCACCCAGGTTTATGGAAGGAGCCAATCCCATTCCTCCAGCCCAATGTGCCGCCTCATCTGACAGAATATCACCGAAGAGATTCGTTGTTACGATCACGTCCAGTTTTTCCGGTTGACTGATTACTCGATTAGCCGCTGTGTCAACCAACACCTCTTCTATATTCCATGTCTCACCAGGAAGTTTCATCCGCTCGATAACTTCGCGAACACTATCACGAAACAATCCATCAGTCACCGGCATAATATTGGCTTTATGAACAATAGCGATTTTTGTTCGTTTTCCAGCCTTTAACAGCTCGACAGCTTTTTCTCCTATGCGGGTGGAAGCCTTTCGGGTTATGACTCTTTCCGCAACTGCCATGTCATTTTCCATGCGTTCCCGTCCGGAATACATTCCTTCTGTGTTCTCGCGCACAATTAGTATGTTTACATCCTGGCGGGGCGAGAGACGGGGAAGAGATTGTACCGGACGGATGTTGGCATATAGATCGAGTTCCTGGCGCATAGTTATGATCGCACTGCGGTACCCATCAACTTTCTTGGATGGAGATGAAACAGCGCCAAACAAGGCAGCTCCACACTTGCGGATTGCTTCCAGGGTAGTGACGGGGACAGATACTCCGTGCGTTAAAAAGGTTTCCCAACCGGCTTCTGCCGATTCCACCACAAGGTGAGGTAACACCCCTTTTAATACCTGAACTGCAGCGGGAACAACCTCTTTGCCTATACCATCACCTTCAATAACACACAGCCGACAATCCATCAGTCTTCTCCAGGAAAGCGGCCGTTCAGTCGTACATAAGACACGACACCGCCCGCATCAACGATCTGGCGGGCAAATTCTGGCATAGCAGGAAGCTCAAACAACTGCTCCCCAACCGAGATACTTCCGTTTTTAAGATCAAGTTTCACATCGACGCCATCAGAAAGCGCATTAACGATCTCATTAGATTCGAACAATGGAATGCCAAGGTTAATGGCATTGCGGTAAAAAATCCGGGCGAAACTGCGGGCAATAATGGCTCCAACCTTCCTCCGGCGTAGCGCTTCAACAGCGTATTCACGCGATGAACCACAACCAAAATTGTCCAAAGCTACGATCAAATCTCCGGGAGCCGCAGATTTCGCAAACTCCGGCCGGGCTTCGATAAAAGCTGCCTCTGCCACATCAGCATCGGGACGCATATAAGGGGCATACCGACCGGGTACGATTTGATCGGTATCAACATCGGATCCAAATTTCCAAATTTTTGCCATTGTATTAACTCCTATATTTCCCGTGGATCGGTAATAGAACCCCGCAAAGCGGTAGCAGCAGCAACAGAAGGAGACGCAAGATATATCTTTGATGTGGGAGCTCCCATGCGTCCTTTAAAGTTACGATTTGCCGTCGAGAGACATACATCACCATCCCCTAGAGTTCCATTGTGGCGCCCCATGCACATTCCACAACCGGGTGAGGTAACCAGCGCACCGGCCTCGATTAATGTAGCAAGACTACCATCCGAAGCCGCTTTTGCCATTTCACGGCTTGAAGCCGGGGTGACGATCATCCGAACACCATCAGCAACACGCTTTCCTTTCATGATGCTCGCGGCTTGCACCATATCGACATGACGACCATTCGTACAGGTTCCCAAAAAGACAACATCAACTTTTGTTCCTGTCAACTCAGAGACATCTGCCACATTATCTACGGCATGAGGTATGGATACCTGTGGGCATAATGAATTAAGATCAAAACCGAGTCTCTTGCTGTAATTCGCGGAATCGTCCACTTTTAACCATTCGGGAACAACAAAGTTATCCGGAAGATTTCCAGTCGGTGGAATAATCCCTGCTTTTCCACCCATTTCTACCGCCATGCTAGCAAGCGTCTGACGGCCGGTCAGTGGCATCCAGTCCAAACCATGGTATTCCACTGTCATATAATTCGCGCCCGCTATGGTCAGTATTTTCCCCAGTTTCAACGCCATATCTTTGTGTTCCACAAATTCAGGCAGCGCACCTGAAAAATCCACCCGAATAGTCTCTGGGACACGTAACCAGGTCTTTCCCGTAGCCCATATCAACGCGACGTCAGTTGATCCCATTCCGGTTCCAAATGCCCCCACCGCGCCATAACTTGTAGAATGAGAATCCGCGCCGACAACCACCATACCGGGTTGCGCAATACCTTCTTCTACCATCACCTGGTGGCATATGCCACGTCCCACATCAAACAATCGAATATTGTTTTCCCTTGCAAATCTCCGGACGACGTTTTGAAGGTCCGCCGTTCCGACTGTCGAAGCAGGGGAAACGTGATCAAACACAAATACCAACCTGTCTGGATACTTGATTTGTTTAGTCCCCAGTTCTTCATTTAATATTTTTATAATGGATGGCGTTAATGAATCGTGGCTCATTACCGCGTCCGGTTCGACCACCACAAAATCACCGGCACTTACAGTGCGTCCAGCTTTTTGCGATAAGATCTGCTCTGATAATGTCTGTCCCATGGCTTATTCCTATTTAAAAATGATCTCTATTTAGACTACAGCAGGCTCTGAATTTGATTCTTCGGATGTTGCTTCTTCATTCTCTGCTACCGCCGGTTTATTGCGCATAGCATGCAAAAGACTGTCCACCTCATCCAGTGTTAACGGGTGGAGATCTGCAAGGGCTTTGACCTCTTCTGTAATATTTCGCACTTCAGCATCAGTCAATTCCAATCCTAGTTGGTCCGCACGATAGCGGATTGCATTCCAGCCGGTCAAACGATGAGCAATATGGATGTAACGGGTGAGCCCAAAATCTTCCGGTTTAAGAACTTCGTATGTAGACGGGTTATTGAGAACAGCTTTTGTATGAATACCGGCTTTATGGGTGAAAGCTGAAAATCCAGTTATGTAGTTGTTGAAAGGAATATCCACATTAACCAGACTGGCAATAACCTGATCAAGATGCATAAGAAGGGGAAGTTGGTATTTTTTTACATATTCCGGGTTGATGGAATAAATGCGTGCGACCAATCCTCCCAACGAAGTAATTCCATTTCGTTCACCAATTCCAAGAACGGTTGTGTCAATATGTGTCGCACCTGCTTCAAGAGCGGCAAACCCGTTGGCAATGGCACAACCAGTGTCATTGTGTCCGTGAAATTCGATATCCGCTTTCACCCGTCTGCGAAGTTCGGAAACCAGTTCGTAAATCTGGCGTGGATTTCCAATGCCCACTGTATCAGCAATACCAACCCGATGCACTCCAATTTTGTCGACGGCTTCATAAACCTGGAATAGGTCTTCCGGGTCACTTCGCAGTGTGTCTTCAGTGCTAAAACGCATTTCGACATTTTGTTTTTTTAGAAAATCGAACACAGTCTGCGCAAGATCAATGATCTCACCAATGCTTTTTCCATGTGAGAAATCACGCAGTTTTGAAGATGTACCAATCACCACATCAACGCCATTTACGCCTGTGTCAACTGCCAGTTTTACATCATCCAGATTACACCGTGTGTGAGTCAGGGTTTTGGTTTTCAATCCCAATTTGGCAATGGCAGCACAATCTCGTTGACTTTGCGGTGATGCACAGGGTGTGGTCAATTCGATGTATTCCACACCAAATGCATCCAGTAGCGATGCAATCCGGATCTTTTGTTCCGTGGTGAAAAACGCATTTACAAATTGCTCACCCTCCCTTAGTGTTGAATCGATGATTGCGAATTTTTCAAGGCTCATTTTCTTCTCCTTTTCCTTCTATTGTTATAAAAAAGAGCGGTTTTACCTTTTTCTGGTAAATCCGCTCCGGTTTCAACCTCACTGGATATATCGCGAATTACCAGACTTTGTCCGGCTTCTTATCCTTAGCGAGCTTCTTGGTATTATTTTGATCTTGTTCAGGCGGAATTTTTGGCATAACCTCCCGGTCTAATGGGGATTCCTGAATTTTTTGTAATGTTGCTTTAAGAACATCAATCCCTTTCAGGAATTCGCTAATCTCAATGTGTTCATTGGCAGTATGATCCAAATTGGAATCGCCCGGCCCATAAGCCACAATCGGGCAATCCCAGGCAGGTCCAACAAGATTCATATCAGCTGTTCCGGATTTCAATTTGAATGAAGGATTTCCTCCTGTTTGACGAATTCCTGAGAGGAACGATCGAACGAGAAAATTATTCTTTTCGGATAAATAAGCCGGCAAGAAATCAATCACTTTCATTTCAGGGGTATTACCGGTTTGGTCAGATGCCTGCCTGATTAACTCTTTTAGATTGTCAAGATTGATCAACCGCGGTAAACGCATATTGACATGTAAGGTTGCCTGATCCTCAAATCCATTTGACTCTGACGCAAACTTTCGGATTGACGGCGATAATTGGTCAAATACGCGTTCATGTTTATTGTTTAGCGTATTTACCAATTCCATGAATGTCGTCCAAAAATGAACAGCCTGATCACAAGCACTGATTTTTCCCGAAGCAGTGTGTGCCGCGGCCTGGCGAAAGGTTAAAGTTGTCCAAAAACTGCCTTTGTACCCAAGCGTTATACTACTCCACCCGCTCGGTTCTCCAATAATCACCGCATCAGGGGCTTTATAGTGTTTACAAAGATATTTCGCCCCACGGGAATCACCTTCTTCTCCGACTGCTCCTATTACCGTAATCCGCCAATCAGAAGAAACTCTAACTGAGGAAGCGGCACATACGAATGAAGCTAATGGACCTTTCGCGTCAACTGATCCACGGCCATACAAATTGCCATCTTCCTGCCTGATCTTGATAACACCATCAACAGTATCTATGTGTCCCAAAAGAAGGATTTCTTTAGAACCGGATCCAATAGTACCAACAGCATTACCGGCCGGATCCGCATACGATTGAAATCCCAATTGACGCATTGACTCAACAAGATACGCCACAGCCTGACTCTCTGAAAGAGTAGGGCTGTAACACTCAAGGAGTCCAGTCAATAAGGATACCGGTTCAACCATCAATCGCTACTTTCTATAGAATCAGTGAGCACGTCACGTACTGCCGCGACGACCAATTCAAGATCAGATTTTTCAATTACCAACGGAGGCAAGAAACGCATAACTGTCAAACCTGCCGGTAAAGCCATTACGCCTTTATCCATTAGTTTTTGTAAATATGGTGTTACTTTTTGTTTCAGCTCCACACCTACCATCAACCCTTTTCCTCTGACTTCACGAATCAAAGGTGATTGAATAGCTGCAAGTTGCTGGACAAACCAGGATCCAAGATCTACCGCACGTGAAGGAAGATTATTCTCTTCAACGAATTGAATGGACGCGAGAGCGGCAGCGGCAGAGAGGGGGTTTCCACCAAATGTTGAACCGTGGGTCTGGGGAGCCAATGCGGTCATCTCAGCTGAAAGCAAACACGCTCCCATCGGGATGCCTCCGGCAATTGATTTTGCCAAACATAAAATATCAGGGGTGATTCCGTAGTGTTGAAAAGCAAACATTTTCCCAGTACGGCCAAAACCGGTTTGAACTTCATCAAGGATTAGAAGGCAGCCTTTTTCACGAGTGATTTCGCGAGCGCCCAAAAGGAATTCTTCTTTCCCGGGGTTTACACCACCTTCACCCTGTACAACTTCAAGAATAACTGCCGCAGTCTGATCAGTTATTGCATTCCTTAGGGCATCAAGATCGTTATATGGAATATGTTTGTATCCGGGAACAAGAGGTTCAAAAGGGGTGCGGTATTTCTTCTCCCAGGTAGCCGACAAGGCACCAAACGTTCTTCCATGAAATCCACGCATAGCGGCAATAATTTCGATTCGCCCTGTCAATTGACGGGCGAATTTGATTCCGGCCTCAACTGCTTCAGCTCCCGAATTGCACAGAAAAACCCGTGACATTCCGGTGATGGAACACAGTTTTTCGCCAAGCATGGCACGTTTATCGTTGTAAAACATTTCTGGGCAACTAACAAGCGTCTGTGCCTGCCGATAGATTGCTTCCGCGATAACAGGATTCGCATGCCCGATATTTGCCGCTCCCTGTCCTCCAACGCAATCTATATATTCTTTTCCGTCAGCGTCCCATAAATGGGCTCCTTTTCCACGGACAATCGTCACCTGACGCTTGCTATAAACGCCCGAGGTATGGTTTGATTCTTTTTCTTTTATCTGATCGGAAGAGAAACCACTCAGTTCCTGGTCCAACTCCGACATGATAGTTCCGGTTTGAATCACAATAGCCTCCAATTTAGGAGATGACAGTCCCTGCTCCTGCAAGGGCTTTCATCAGTGGGTTTTCAATCCTGCCATCTGCAAAGATAATGCGTGAGACACCAAGGTTGAGTGCCTCGCTTGCGCCCAGTACCTTTTTCTTCATCCGGCCTTCAGCCAATGTTAGGGCGGCTTCAATCCCATTTTTGGGAATATGAGGGATAACCGTACTTTCATCGGGAAATTCCCGCATCAGTCCAGGTACATTTGTCAAAATGATCAATTCATCCGCGTGTACTGCTCCGGAAACCATAGCTGCCGCACGATCCGCGTCCACATTAAGTGCAATTCCTTCATGAGACATCGCCAGTGGGGAGATCACTGGTGTCAAACCCGCGCTCACAAGCTGGGTGAGGAAGTCACCATTCACAGACTCGATTTTTCCTGTGTAATCATCCCTCAACATACGCTGACGGCCGTTTTCAACAATCCGTATGGCATCTTTCCGTTTGGCCACCATCACACGCGCGTCCAATCCTGATAATCCTATGGCGTTTACACCGGATTTTTGAAGTTGTTCAACGATTAGTGTATTGATCCGACCGTTGGTGACCATGGCAAAGATTTCTAGCGTATTACGGTCAGTATAGCGGCTTGTGAATCCAGATTGATTAGTAACAAACCGTGGCGGAAAACCAAGTTTCTCTGATATTTCATTGGTCTCCGCAGAACCTCCGTGAACCACTATGACAGGTTTCCCATCTTTGACCAGACTGACGATATCCTGGCATACAGCGTCCAATACTACACCCTGTGAACCTCCAATTTTTACAACAAGCATGATTATGAAATCTCCGTATTAAATGGGATGAAGGCCACAGAAATCAAGGCCGGCAGTTTCATCGAAACCACAAATTATGTTCATAGCTTGTACAGCCGAACCCGAAGCACCCTTCATCAGGTTATCTATCGCCGCAATGGTTACCAGGTGACCGGTTTCAGGATCCAGATCAAAACCTACATCCGCATAGTTCGTCCCCGCCAGTATCTTTGGTTCTGGAACACGGTATATGCCGCGTCTATCTTTTACCAAACGGATGAATGGCTCCGATTCAGCCCAATCACGATATGCCTTCCATAAATCTTTCTCAGTTACTCCCGGTTTCACAAAACTATGAGAGGCAGCCAGTGCTCCTCTTACCAGATCGACTGACGTCATAGTAAGGTGAACATCCTTAAGACCCAATTCCTGGATTACTTCAGCCGTATGTCTGTGACCATAAGGAGCAAAAGTACGAATCACATTGCTGCGTTCAGGGTGGTGCGATCCCGGGTTGGGAGAGGCTCCACCTTCAGATGAACCTACTTTTATATCCACAAAAATCGGTTTCCCGGTATCTATAAAGCCATATTTCACACCGACAAATAAAGAAAGTATGGATGCCGTTGCGTTGCAACCTACACCACTTATATAAGAAGCGGAAGTCATTGCTTCACGATGCAATTCGGGAAGCCCATAAACAAATTTTTCTACCCATTGAGGAGTCAGATGATCGGTTTCATAAAACTTTTTGTATAGGGAAAGATCATGTAGACGGAAATCCGCTGATAGGTCCACAATTTTTGGAGCCAGTTCAGCATATGTGTCTATGTTTTTCTGTACCTCTCCATGAGGAAGGGCCAGGAATAGAACATCACAAGGTTCCATAACTTGGCGCGAGGTGAATTTCAATTTCGTCTGTTTACGCAGATTGGGATGTTGCTGGTAAACAAACTCACCCAAATGGCTTTCAGATGTTGTTTGATGAACTTCAACGTTGGGGTGGTTGAGCAGCAACCGGAGTAATTCACCTCCGGCATAACCGGAACCACCGATGATGGATACTTTCATTATCAGGCACCTACTGTGTGGATGGGATAAGCTGTCAAATGGACAGGCATTGGTGCTGGTGTAAGAACCGGTTTTTCCGGCTGCCCAGCCATTCTTAATGTATGGTCTATGATCACTCCAGCTATGTCAATCCCCGTTACAGGAGCCAGTGTATGAAACTCCATTGTGTGGTTGACCTCATTGACCAGAAGGCCATTGTTTTCGTCTTCCAGAACATCAACGGCAAGAACTCCACCACCAACCGCTTTAGCTGCAGCCTGACATATCTCGTGAAGTTCGGGAGTCACAGGGCAAACTTCGCCCTGTCCACCACGGGCAGTGTTTGTGATCCAGTGTGAGGAAGTACGGTAAATAGCGCAGACGGTTTCGTCCCCAACGACCATCGCCCGAATATCGCGGCCGGGTTTTTTAATGTATTCCTGAATATAGAATACGGAGTGTTGAAATGATCCAAGAGTTTCCTTGTGTTCCAGTACAGCCTCCGCTGCATCACGGTCATTTATTTTGGAAAGCAAGCGCCCCCAGGATCCTACAACCGGTTTCAACACCACAGGATAACCAAGTTCTTCAATGGCATCCAATGCGGATTCCGGTGTGAATGCAACTTTTACTTTAGGTTGAGGGATACCGGCTTTTGCCAGGGCAGCCGTTGTGGCCAATTTGTCACCGCAGATCTGGGCTACAGACGCCATATTTACCGTGGGGATACCCCATGAGTTCAGAATGGATGTTGTGTACAAACCGCGGGTGAATGAAAGGGAACGTTCCAATACCACATCGTATTTCATCCAATCACCTGGATCGGTGATGTCCATTTGGAGATTTCCGTCCTCGATTCGATCAAAGTCAATTCCGCGTTTTTCCAGACTGGTTAATAGCCATTTCTCCTCAACCCGGATACGTGAAAGCAAAACCCCAATTTTCTTTGACTTTGATAACTTGATCGCTGACATGATTACTCTCCCCAATCTTCCTGTTCCATTGGTGCGAGCTCAAGTGTCAATGGATCCAGGCTGACTACTTCGAGATCTACACCACAATCTGAGCAAACAACAATTTCACCTTCCATAACATCACTGAGGGTAAGTTCTGCGTCACATTCTGGGCAATTAGCGGTTAGTACTGTGGACATTTCAATTCTCCTGTTTGGCAATTGGTATAAAAAAAATCCCTCCGGGCTCGGAGGGATTTTGGTTTTCATACGTTTACTGATTTTCTTACTTCACTTTAACCAAAAATTACCTCTCTCCCGAGGGGTTCAAAAAATTGGCTTCGCTTCTTGAGCGGGGTGAAGAACATGGATTTGTTAAACATATTAGCGATAGTATACATTAATCCGAAAATGTGTCAATAGTATTTTTAAAATTGCTGCTGGAATTTTTCAATCACTTTTCTTTTTCGCAAACTAGTCAACTCTTTTTGATAACCTAATATGCTTGAAAATTGTAGTTGATATAAACCAGAATTAACCCGTTTTCTGTTTAGCAATGACACAACTGCATCATAAAACATGGAATAATCATTCAGTTTTTGAAGACTATAAAGACAAATACCAATTATGTCTTTGTTCCCCATGTGATGTATTTCCATTTTGAAATTGATCAGATTTTCAAATGAAAATAAGATTTCATCAAAGTCGGACAAGAATAATTTCTCACTTCCAATACTAAATGATTGTTCAACACGTTTTGTGATTTTTTCCAAAGTCCTTAGTTTTGATGAACATGGGCAGGGAAGAGGAAGAAATCTTGTCAGGTCTCCTGTGCGGTAACGAATCAGGGGCATTCCAGTTCGAGTCAATGTGCTAAATACCAACTCGCCATATACGCCGTCTGGCTGGACAATCCCACTTATCGGATCAATAATTTCGAAATACATATCGGCTTCGCGTAGGTGATAGCCATAATCAGCTTCACAAAAAACACCACCACCAAGTCCCATTTCTGTCATACCGTAATGATTAAATACCCGGCAGTTCCAGGTTCTTTGTAGCGTTCGGGCAAGTGAATCTGGAACGTGGTCTGTTGAAAGTAATATACTTTTTAGGGAAGGAGGATTATCTTTAAATTTTTGATCACAATAACGGCTAAGTGCCAGTACCTGAGTAGGGGCACCAACCAGACTGGTTATTTTCTCTTTGTTTATTACAGATAACGTTTCCTGTAAATCAATTATTGGACCATGCTTGACTGGTTTTGCCCCAATTCTTTGCAGACCACTAAATAGAAGGTCACCAACACTTCCCGGTGTGGAATCCGGAAGCAATATCAAGACGCGGTCCGTTTCATCTACAAGGGTGGACATCCCAACACCCAAAAAATCTATCGTCAACTCTTGATCTTCAGTTGTGAAATAGATACGCTTTGGTGACCCCGTTGTTCCAGAGGTATCCAGGGTTACAATGCGTGATATTTCTCCCTGTGAAACACAGACTATATCCTTTGAGTGTGCCTGCAAA
Organism: uncultured Leptolinea sp.; assembly: GCA_964446955.1. GTDB lineage: Bacteria > Chloroflexota > Anaerolineae > Anaerolineales > Anaerolineaceae > Leptolinea. The sequence goes on along the minus strand of CAYUQJ010000001.1, from coordinate 451,129 downwards.
TCATTCGCAGTCAGGAATGGAAACCTTTCAATATCTTTTAATGATCTCAGGTTTGCCGGCATCTTATTTAAATGATTTTTGTAGTACTGGCTGTTTTTCCTGGCATAATGAATAGTCCAATTCAGTTTTTCCAATTGGTACTGTGCTAAAGCTTTATCGGTCAATCCCCCCGAAGAGACTGATATCTTTTTACATATCCAGGATTCAAGAGGAGTGATTCTCATTCACTTTCCTGGTGATTTACATGTCGGTATAAAGACTTTCCTGACTGACTAGTCAGATTGTAAGCACAAAACGGGATCATTCGTTTATCCGGTGAGAGAACCATAATGCAACAATCGTGAACCCGCTCAAGATCAAATGTCCACGCATCCTGAAAAGCCATACCAGTAATGGCGAATAGATGTGTCTTCGTGCGAGTTAAGAACGAATCCCATCCACCCAAGCGTGGCTTTTGACTACTTCCTGCTTGAGTGTTTTCTCTGGTAGGAGCTGACCAGTTGCGTGCCACAAAAGACTGCAACCTCAACCTCTCTGTATTGGCGTCTTGAATAGCACTGGAACAGGATTGTTCTTTTTTTACAAACGCCCTCAATGATCCATTTTCAAGAACTACGAATACACCATTGAAAGAACACCAACGATTGGGACCACCTGAAGGTTTGAAAGCAGCCCCCTCCACAAGTCCATTGGTCTGTGAGCATAACGATGTGATAATTTCAGGCAATGTGATACGATCCGAATCCAAAGGTGGTTTGGGGTACCGCCCAAAATATGAAACTGGTTGATAATGAACACCCCTAACAGTTGGATGTTGTTTTAACGCAAACTCAACTATCTTTCCTATCTCGTGATCATTTACTCCGGGTTTTATGGTTGGAACAAGAACACACCCGATATTCAACTCTTTGCAATTATTGATTGCTTGTATCTTTTCTTCCAGAAGATCGATGCCGCGCATTTCTCTGTAAACAGAATCACTCACACCATCGAATTGCAAATATACCGATGAAAGTCCTGCAGATTTTAATCGGGCAAGAAAATCAATGTCTTTTGATATCCTTCTTCCATTGGTATTGACCTGAAAATAAGTGAACCCCATTTCTTTCCCAATGGTAATGATTTCAGGTAGATCATCCCTTACACAAGGTTCTCCACCCGACAGCTGAATATTGTAAGGGCCTCCGTGGTCCAACAATAATTTATACCAATCTCTTATCTCATCAAGATTTGGGTCAAGTTCTTTGTTTAAGTTAGCCTTTCCCCCGGCTGACGCGAAACAGAATGGGCAAGTTAGATCACATCTCTGTGTCACTTCCAGTAAAACACAACATGGCCTCTGCCGATGATCAGGACATAACCCACAATCATAGGGACAGCCATCTACCACTTGTGTAATTGGATTTTCGGGAAATGCAGGAATTCTAAATGGTGCATTTGCCAATCGCTCCAATTCGCCTCTCCATACGGGTGTTTCAAATTGTCCATGTTCAGGACATTTTTTTTTCAGATAGATGGTCTCATTTCTTAGTATCCGTTGAGCATCAATTCTTTTTAGGCATACAGGACAAACACTTTTCGTATGGGAAATAACAATTCCATTAGAAGTCATTGGAACCTGTAAGCTCAAAGCCATTTTCAATCAACAACTCTTTTACCTTTTGTAACGTTTCAGCGACAATGACCGGACACCGAGTTGACAGGTTTCCGGTTTGATTGCCAACAATTTCATCACAACGAATACCACCATATCTTTCACCGAAATTATCCTTAAACCACTTCACCAGGTCTCCGACCATAAAATCTAGGCGCGGATCCTCTTGATCTGTTGGCTCACGCTTGCCGGCATACAGACCAAGCAAACAGGCACCTCCTGTCAATCCACCACATACTTCTCCAGAAAAGCCCAATCCTCCTGCCAGACCATGCATCGATCCAATAAGGTCAGGATTTGATTTCCCCTGCATTTCCAACCCGAGAATCATTAGTATCTGACTACAAAAAAAACCCTGCTGTCGTAATTCCTTCATTCGTTCCAATTCATTCATATTTTTCACCCATTGCCCACCGTCTTATGGTTTATGAGCAATCATCAAAAAGTATCCAACCCGTGCCCTTGAAAGCAATAATTGGAAGTTAAGCGGACTTCCATAAGGATTTTTGGTTCGTTCAAACAGAGTACACCAGAATTTGTCCATAGAACCATACTCAAAAATGATTCTACCCATCATATTTCGGATCGTTTCACTATGATCTTCCCAAAGAACCTTCTCAAAATTTTTGGATTTGATCATTGCTGTTATCTCTGTTTCTGTACATATTGACCTGAAACAACCTCCTGTGAGAGTCGCCCGCAATGGCCCAATACCGGCCGGATTTCGTGCGTACATGTCAGAAACAATCAATATTCCACCGGGTTTCAGTAATCTGGATATCTCCGTGAGTACTTTTTCGGGATCATCCATTACTGACAAAGAACATTCCAAAAAGATGCCGTCTATTGACCCGGAGGGGAATGGAACTGTCTGCCCATCTGCCAGAAACCTGACTGAAGTGTTCGATGGACCAGTCAGAAGTTTAAGAGACCTATCCAATCCATACGCAACAAATCCATTTGCACGTAAAAACCGTACCGTGGCACCATAACCACAGCCTATATCAAGAAGGATACTATCAGGCGCAAATTCACAGAATTCAAGGCTGCGTTTTGTTAATGTAATTCCACCCGGACGGAGAGTTTCTCCAGTCACGGAATTCATGACGCAAGTTTCATAAGGTTTTATGATTGACTGGTCGGTCATATCTGGATTGCTTTCATTTATCTTCCAGACTTTTTTCAACTTCAGCCATTTTCCCCAGCGCAAGGCTTTCAGGAACAAAAACTTGCCCACAACGCGGACATACAGGAAGGTCTACAGGAAATGCACTCCCCAAGTATTCGACCTGTACCGGTTTTATGACTAGTAGAACATGGCAATGACCGCATTGCCAGCTTTCTGCTTCTGAAGCACTGACATATTCGCTCATTTTTTTGTTCCCTCATCAATTGTCATACGGTGACTATACGCGTTATAGATGGTGTATTCGTCTCCTGATTTCGTGAATTCCACCCAGTACGTAACGTAAGCCGGACAAAAATAGGCCAGGTTGTGATGGTTATCGGGGTTTTCCAGGAAAAGACCGGTTTTTTTAACATGATCCAGAACTTTATTGATATCTTCTTCAAGAATTAATCTTTCTTCCAGGATTTTGCGAACCTCCTGCGAGATTCGCAATTTGAATGATCTATCCCTTGAGGTTGCCATATCTTCTCCCCAGATTTTTTTTGACATACGGATTTTTAATTCTTCTCTGTTTCTATGCCTTTGAGAAAAATCAGGTGGAATAAATTCAAAATTCAACAGGGAAGGATTAAATAGCATATCAAGAACATGATACGTTGTCTTACCCTGTTTTGTGAAAAAATCCCGGCACATAACGCAATATGTGACAAAAGCATTCTGACTTTCACCAATACGGCGTTCGATTGTTTTCTTTGCCAGGGTTGGATTTGCCAACCACATCAATCCCCCATAGCTGCAACACTCAGTTTTTTCACGACTTAACGGTAACTCTTCAATCTGATACCCGGCTTTATCGACAAGGCTTCGAACACTATCTTGAATATCTGATTCCATCCTTGTTGTGCAAGGATCATGGATCGAAATAACAGATTCATTACCTTTTTCGGCAAATGGCAACGGTGTGCTGGTATTGGCAAGTAGATTCCACAGAGAAACTAATGGAATTTGTGGAAATTCTTCTTTAAATATTTGATAACAACTGGAACAAGCAACAATCACTTTTGGATTGCCGAGTTTTTCATACTCTTTAAGAAATTCCGCTTTCGTTTGGTCAAATAGATCTGTTCTACCAGCCCATCGGGCAGGAGCGCCACAACACCTTAGTGCCAGCCCTATCCCTTCTTCTCGAGCCAGCTCGGGTAATTCTCGCAAAAGGGAGTAAATTTTTTCAACATATTCCGGATTTGAAGCTGTCATCTGGCAGCCAGGGAAAAACAGATATCCACAATTTGTTTTTCCCGGTTCATTTTTGATCAGTGCTATGTTTTCGCTGTTTGAAAATTTCATATCCCGTAACGCGAAATCATGCGCAGATGGTGGCATACGGCCTTGTTCTACCATTGTTTTTCTGGCTTCTAGACACACTTTGCCCATATCCAGATTAGTGGGGCAGACAACCCCACATAAACCGCATAAACTGCAGGAGTTTATGAATTGGTTCTTTTTCCGTTCGCCTTTTACAATTGAGAGATTATTGTAAATCTCACGTATGTATCGTTTGGGATAACTTCCATAATCATTCAAGTACTCGCAAACCTTTACACATTCCAAACACTCACATTTGAGGCAACGTTGTGCTTCTTCTATTGCCTCTTCTTTCGTATAGCTTTTTCTGTTAGGTTTATTAGCCTTTGAAGGAATCACTCCATCAAGAGATGTGAAAAGCTTTGTTTCGTAACTACCTTCGATCAAACGGGATGCAGTAAGAGATACGTTTTGAGAAAAACGGTCTATTGACGTTGTTACACGATGTCCATCCGCAACATTGGCAATAGGAGAATCACTATCCCCATGGTTGTTCAAACTTCGGCATTCCGCAGACCGACCGCCTGAAAAAACACCTGGAAGACTTGTTTCGTATGAGACAGGATCAATTAATACTCCGGATTTACCCATATCCAGATTGGTCTTTAGATCTGAGGAAGAGCCTGTAGCAATTAAAACAGCATTGAATAGCTGCCCATTTAGCTTGAATCCGCCATCTTCAAGTTGAACAATTTCCTCCACCGGTTTATTTACAAGGATATGAACCCCAAGGTCAATCAGGAATTTAAAATCAGTTTCAATAATTTCATCTGGCAAAATGGATCTCGGTAGAAAACGAATTGCTCCTCCTATCAAATCACGTTTTTCAAAGACAGTGACCTGATAACCTTTCTTTGCCATGTCGCAAGCAGCTGTCAAACCGAACAAGCTACCGCCAATTACCCCAAGATGGTAATTACGCTTAGGAATAAATGGGATAGCTCCTGGAGAACCGCCATGTTCGACACAGGATTGTTCCAGCAGAGCAATCGATATGGCTTCACCCGCATCTTTACGTATACAGGCACTTCTGCAAGGCTGATCACATATGCGACTGATGATCCCCGGAAAAGGTATGGTTTTCCTCAACAGTTTTAAAGCAGCAGGGAAATTACCTTTTTGCAATTCAGAACAAATACCGCGAACATCAACCCGCGCCGGACACGTTGCCATGCAGGCTGGATTATGTTCTTGAATACATAGCTCTTCTAACTGATGCAGATCATCTTGATCCATCTGTAATGCCTCGATTTTCTGTAATTATTTGAATATATTCAAAAATGGCAAAAAAAGAAAAGGAACAAATGGAATGGATGAGTATATGCAAGATTTTTCCGGTGGACGACCTAATATCGATCGTCCACCGGATTTTGTATTTTATGGACGGATGGTATTAACCATCCAGTCTATTCTATCCTTTTGCTTTTAGACCTGCCAGTACTTTTTCAGGATAGGCAGGCAGGTGGCGGATACGGACACCCGTAGCATTGTAGATCGCATTAATCACAGCCACATGCGGTGAGGTTAGAGGCAACTCACCAACACCCGACGCGCCAAATGGGCCATTCGGACGTGCTGTTTCAAAGTACTTAATCTCAATATCATCCGGGATGTCATTAGCATAAGGAATACCGGCACCCAGCATATTGTTGTGTTTCTCGATATCTTCAAAGTCTTCAGAAAGTGCCAGACCAATACCCTGTGCGATACCGCCATAGATCTGCCCATCAACAACCAGCCGGTTATTGATCTTGCCGATGTCGGCCATCAATGTCATCTTGTCAACTTTTGTTTTACCGGTCTTGGTGTTAACAGTCACTTCAGACATGAACACACCGTACATATAGTTGGAGAAGGGTTTTCCCTGACCATTTGCATCGCAGTTAGAGCACATGGATGCCGTCCATTTTCCGGAGTACCGCAACGGAATCTTCTCAGCAACCATCTCGTCGTATGTGCGATATGAACCATCCTTCTTCCGCATCGCAGCCAGCAACAAATCGCATCCTGCCTTAATGGCATTTCCGGTGACAACCTGCTGGCGTGATCCGCCCGAAGGACCGGAATTCGGTGTGATTGCAGTGTCATTCATGACAAGTTTAATGTTGGCTGGATCAAGTTCCAAAGGAAGAAGTGCTGTGTGGACTGTTCCCAACAATCCCATATCCGCACCCTGTCCATGATCTTCCCAACTTGCGTAAGCTGTGACTCCTTCTTTTGTCAATTCGATGTAGACCTCAGAGGAATCGGCTCCATCCAGACCGCATCCATAAATACCAATTGAAATCCCAACACCTTTTTTGAATTCCGGAGTTGATTCTTTCTTGGCTTTGGCTTTGGCGGCTTCATATTTCGGGCGGAGAGCATCAAACATCTCTACAAAGGTGGTCACTTCTGGTTCCTGACCAGTGGGAGATGTTGATCCTTTGCGGTAGACATTTTTGTACCGCAATTCGAAGGGATCCATTCCCATCTTTTCGGCCAATTCATCAATCAGGCTTTCTGATGCCAGGAAGCTTTGAGGAGATCCGTAAGCACGGAATGCCGAACCCCAGGCATGATTTGTACAGACTGTTCGACCAACGTTGTGGATATTGGGGATATCATACCCGGCACCAACATACTGATTTCCACGGAGTGTCAACAAATCGCCAAATTCTGAGTATGGTCCATGATCAACTGACCAATCGCCTTCCATGGCAACAATCTTTCCGTCCTTGTCAGCTCCCATTTTGAGTTTCAACCAGAACGGTGAGCGTTTGCCTGTGTATGTCATGTGTTGTGCATAGTTGTACCGAAGGAATACCGGCCGTCCGGTAGCCATACAGGCAACACCAAGCAAAGCTTCCATGGTCGGGCTGAATTTGTACCCAAAAGTACCGCCCGCGGCGTTCTGAACCAGGCGAAGTTTTTCTGGCTCAATACCCACACCTGGTGCGATCATGGCATGGTGCAGGTGAATACCGATTGATTTTGAGTGGATGGTCAGTCGGCCTTCATCATCAAAATAGGCAAATCCAACATCCGGCTCAACAGTAAGGTGAGGTTGGCGCTGCAGATAATACTCACCTTCAGCCGTGTAAGGAACCTTGTCCATGATCGGGCCGGTAGGCTCGCCTTTGTTGGTCTGTTGTTCAAAGTAAACATTCGGTGTGCCAGGATGAATTTCGATAGCGTCATCTGCCATGGCAGCTGGAGCGCTCATATAGGCAGGGAGCACTTCCAACTTGACTTTGACTGCTTCGGCTGCTGCTTCAGCATTCTTCTTTGTATCAGCACAGACTATCGCAATGGCATCGCCATACTGGAAGACTTTTTTGTCGCAGAGAATTGGGCGATCCCAACCATCACCTTTATTTGTCGGGAAGGTGATCAGGCCAGTGATGCGATTCTTACCTTTGACATCTTTGTGGGTAACGACCTTGAATACCCCGGGCATTTTTTCTGCTTCTTTGGTATCAATGTCAAGAATATTCGCGTGGGATACTTTTGCCTGAACAAGAGCAAGATACAAAGCGTTCGGCGGTAGTTTTAGACCAAGATCTCCACCAAAGTCCAATGTACCGGTAACTTTCGGCACAGCTGACGGACGTGGATATTTGCTTCCCCAAATCTTCCCATCTTTTGGCATCTGGAATGTGATATCTGACATCTTCTTTTCACCACGAAGAACCGCGGCAGCATCCATTACACCATCAACATAAGGGATGTATCCATTGCAGCGGCAAACATTGTGGTGCTTTGTGAACCAATCACGAACTTCCTGCCGCGTGGGGTTGGGGTTCTCATCCAGCAATGCTTTTGAGGAAACCACAAATCCCGGCGTACACATACCGCATTGAGCGGCTCCGTGGAATACGAATGCCTGTTGAATAGCATGCAACTTATCAGGTGTTCCAATTCCTGAAACAGTTACAATTGTTGATTCGTCCTTGACCTTTTCCATTTTCATTAGACAGGAAAGGGTCAATTTCCCATTCAAAATTACGGAACAGGCACCGCAATGCCCCTCCTCACAACCATTTTTTACTTCGGTCATGAGGAGTTGTTCGCGAAGAACTTCCAAGAGAGTACTCTTGGGATCTGCGATCACAACCTTTCTGACTCCATTTATTACCAGTGTCTTTTTTTCCATATTTTTTCCCTCGTATGTGGAGCACTAAGAGCAAGGATAGAAGTCGTTAAACAGACTTCCTGTTCACGTTATTAATAATTTTAACGTGCGGATTTTTTAAGTCAATTTACTCAATGATTGAGTAACAAATGTAATAGACGTTATATATATAAAACCAGTAAAACCTTGACGAATATTTTCCAATTGTGATTGATAACTATGCAAAACATAATTCACAGCCAAGAAGAAGAAGTATTTCCCATTTTGGAAGAACCGATCCGATTAAACATACTCCGTTGGATACCGGGACCAGGGATTATTATTACCTCCGTGAAACCCGAAAATATAACGGGATTCCCTGAAATCGTAAAAAAGAAATGCATTTTTGTTAATCGCCCTTTAGGTTCTGGAACCCGACTGCGTTTGGACTTATTGTTAAATCAGGTTCGAATAAATATGCACGACCTAATCGGGTATAAAAATGAGGTGGAAACACATAATGAAGTCGGTAAATGTATTCTCGATGGAAAAGCGGATGCCGGATTGGGATTAGCTGCCACGGCATACCAATGTGATTGGATTTTCTATATCTTTTCACGGAACGGTATGATCTAGTTATGCCAAAAAGTGTTTATTCATCTCCCCATATGCAATTATTTGTTGAAACTCTTCTATCACCTCGATTTAAGGAAAAAATCGAATCTCTCAGTGGATACGATATGACTCATGTGGGTGAAGTTATTGAGATTTAGGTAAGCTTTTTTGAAATGTCTTACTTAAATAACCTTTATCAATGGATCTCCCTTTAACGGTTGAGAACCTGGCTCTACAGAGACTTTTTCCACTCTTCCATCCAGGGGAGCTTTTATCAACATCTGCATTTTCATAGACTCCATGATTACAAGGACATCCCCCCTGGAAACCATGTCGCCAACTTTCACATTCACATTACTTATGAGGCCGGAGATGGGAGCTGTTATATTCCCTGCCTCATTTTTTGATACACGGTGTTTATTGAACCCATTGGTCTTTTCTACAAGTGCCAGAGCAAATCGACCATTTGTGTTGACTATATATTGATTCTTACCCTGCGAATGTACATGCAATTCCCTCTTTCGAGATCCATGATTTAGTGAATACAATCCCCGCTCACCCAATTTCGTCAACACAGCCTTAACATCTTTACCATTGACCTTTGATTGATGATCCGTGATTTCAACTTTATATTCTTTTGATCCGATGGATACATTATAAAGACTCATCGCTTCTCCCTTTGCGCTACGGGTTGGTTACCGCATTTGTTCCTTCCACGATTGATATTTCCATAATTCAACAACCTCGGGGGACGTTTTTTTTATTGATAGTCGAGAATTCTGGTGTTCCAAAAGTGCTGCCGCTAGAGCCATCTCCATGACTTCGTTTTCATCCATGTGAGGCAGCGGTTGTAACGTATCAAGGTAGTTCGTGTTATGACTCCCCTGAACAAAGCCATTTGATTCAATGATCTGCCGCAAGAATTCGATATCCGTTGGAATCCCGCCAATCTGATATTCGTGCAAGGCTCTTTTCATACGGAGGATAGCTCTGGGACGATCCTCTGCCCAAACAATAACTTTTGAAAGCAATGAATCATAATCCGCAGTGATAACCCAACCAGTATATATGGACGAATCAATCCGTACTCCCGGTCCGGCTGGTTCCTTCAAAAATGTGATCTCTCCGGTAGATGGCAAGAAACCATTTTCAGGATCCTCTGCGATAACACGAACCTCAATTGCCGAACCGCGCAAGGCGATATCTTCCTGTGAAGTCCTTAGCGGCAAACCGTCCGCCAGATTTATTTGTGCGGCGATCAGATCAATACCGGTAACCATTTCCGTAACTGGATGTTCAACCTGTATTCTCGGGTTAACCTCAATAAAGTAGAACTCACCCTTCTCATCCAGGAGAAATTCAATTGTTCCCAGACTGCGATAATTCAATTTTTTTCCAAGATTGATCGCAGCTGCGTATAGTTTATTCCTTGTATCTGTTGAAAGATTTGGAGCAGGGGCTTCTTCAATCAGCTTTTGGCGTCGACGCTGGATGGAACATTCTCTTTCCCCCATACAGATAACGTTTCCGGAACCATCTCCCAGAATCTGAACCTCAATATGTCGCGCTTGTTGAATGAGAGGCTCCAAATAGACATTGTCATCTCCAAAAGACGATTTCGCCTCCCGGCGAGCGTCTTGAATCATAGCTTCCAGTTCTTTTTCATTGTTTGCAAGGCGTATTCCCCGTCCTCCACCTCCGGATACAGCTTTTATGAGAACAGGGTATGAGACTTTATCAAAAAGTGTTGAGGGCAACTCATCAATGATCGCTTCATCCGGACCGGGCAATACCGGTAAACCAGCTTCCCGGGCTATGCGTCGTGCGGCCAGTTTGTCACCAGTTAAAGCCAGCGTTTCGGGTGTAGGTCCTATAAATTTCAAGCCGGCATCTTCAACAGCTCTCGCAAAAGCTGCATTCTCTGACAAAAAACCATAACCCGGATGAATGGCAGTGGATTGTGAATCAATGGCGGCACGGAGTAATTTCTCCGCGTTCAGGTAACTATCCTTTGGGGGTGTATCACCCAAAGGAATAGAGCTGTCTGCGTATCGGGTATGGAATGCTTCCTTATCCGCCGTTGAATAAACAGCCACGCTTTCATGCCCCAATTCGCGGCAGCAGCGCATGATTCTCACTGCGATCTCACCACGGTTGGCTATCAATACTTTCATCAACGACACCTCATAATGGGATATTCCCATGTTTACGGTGAGGAGTCTCTTGACGCTTGTCACGCAGACTCTCCAAAGCCTGGATTATTCTTATCCGGCTTTCACCAGGAGCAATCACATCATCAATATAACCCCGTGAAGCAGCCAGATAAGGATTAGCAAATTCGTTTCTATACTCGTTGGCATATTTTTCGATTACTTCATCCTTTTTTTTCGCTCCATCGATCTCTTTACGATGCATAATTCGAACAGCGCCATCCGGGCCCATAACCGCTATTTCCGCATTGGGCCAGGCAAGGTTGTAATCGCTGCGAAGGTGTTTGGACGACATAACAATATATGCTCCGCCATACGCTTTTCGTAAAATAATCGCGACTTTTGGAACAGTTGCCTCGGAATACGCATAGATCATTTTTGCCCCGTGGCGAATGATCCCCTCATGTTCTTGTTCGCTTCCTGGTAGAAAACCCGGTGTATCCACCAGTGTTACCAATGGAATATGAAAAGCATCGCAAAACCGTATAAATCGAGCAGCTTTGTCTGAAGCGTTTATATCCAAGACACCGGCCAGATATTCCGGTTGATTGGCTACAAATCCAACAGGATACCCATCAAGACGGCCAAACCCGATGACAATATTACGGGCATAATCGGATTGGACTTCCAGAAATTCTTCACTATCTACAATGGTTTTAATGACCATTCTGATATCGTATGCCTGTTTGGAATCGTCCGGAACCAGTGATTCAACTTCCGAAACTATCCGGTTCGGATCATCTGTGGATTCATGATATGGTGGGGATGATAGATTATTTGATGGCAAGTAAGACAGAAGCCAGCGAATGTGTTGAAATAATGTGTCTTCATCAGGCAAAGAAAAATGAGCAACACCGCTTTTCTCAGTATGCACACCAGCTCCGCCAAGAGCGTCAAAATCTACCTCTTCATGGGTCACTGCTTTAATGACTTCCGGTCCGGTTATGAACATATAGGCATTGTGGTCAGTCATGTATACAAAATCATTGATCCCGGGAGAGTAAACAGCTCCGCCAGCACAAGGCCCAAGAATTACTGATATCTGTGGAATCACACCAGATGCGCGTGTGTTCCGGAAAAATATCTCGCCATAGGATGCAAGAGAGTCAACGCCTTCCTGTATTCGGGCTCCACCGGAATCATTCAATCCGATTATCGGAGCTCCATTCTGATAGGCAAGATCCATGATTCGGGCAATCTTTAATCCATGAGCCTCACCTAGCGAGCCGCCAAGAATTGTAAAGTCTTGAGCAAATACATAAACCTGTTTTCCATCAATTTTTCCCCAGCCGGTGATCACACCGTCAGTTGCCGGGTGCGATGATTCAATACCAAAACCAGTTGCCCTGTGAGTAACAAAGAGACCCGTTTCCACAAATGTTTCGGGATCTAATAACTTTTCAATTCTCTCCCGGGCTGTTAATTTCCCTTTTGAATGCTGTTTTTCAATTTGGGCTAATCCACCACCCAAAAATGCTTGTTCACGTAATTTATGAAGTGTTCTGTGTTTTTCCATACGCCAATTTGTCATCCCGATATTCGTTTGAAGTTGTAATAATGCCGCATTGAGGCTATCAATTCCTCGCAAGTTTATTAACCCAAAAAGAAATGGAAAGATCTAAACCTTTCCATTTACAGAGTCTTTTGTAATTTAAACCGAGATACTTTTGACCGAATGGGTATTATTCAAAAAAGTTGCCTGTACTTTTGTGAATGAATCCTATATGATCAGCGTTTTCGTCGTGTTTGCGATAAAGCCAGATCAGCCAGCATTTTCCTCTCATCAGTTTCAGGCAAAGCGGATAGGGCTTCGACTCCACGATCCACAAAGGATCTCGCAATAGAGAACGACGTTTCGATTACCTCACTTGAGAGGATCATGTTGATCAATGAGTTCTTCTCATTCTCGTCTTCGAGACACCCATTCTTAAGGATCTTTCGGACCAAAGGTTCTCCAGGATTTTTTTCAAAGAATAATTGAGCTGGCAAGGTGATTAATCCCTGGCGGATGTCGCTTCCTTTTGGTTTACCCATCACGGCTTCGTCACCGGTGAAATCCAATATGTCATCTTCAATTTGAAACGCCATACCGATCTCACGTCCAAAACATGCCAGAGCTTCCCGAATGGAATTGTTTGCATCGCTTAATATAGCGGCAGATTGCGCAGATGTTTCAAATAGAGAAGCGGTCTTCGCATAGATTCGTTTGTAGTATTCATCTAATCCGGGTTTGCATCGTGGTGTGAACATCTGGCTTATTTCACCATTCACTATGGTGCGGAGAGTATCAGAAAACAGGATCATCACATCATCAGAGCGGGTAGCAGAAGCCAATTTGGCCGCAGAGGCAAACAGGAAATCACCAGTGAGAACAGTTGCTCCAGCCGACCAGTGCGAATTCAATGTAGGAGCTCCCCTTCGGAGAAGTGATCCATCTATAAGATCATCATGAACCAATGTAGCTGTGTGAAGCAACTCAATCGCAGCCGCCATCGTTATGGTGCTTTGGGTATCCGCTTGCAAAGATTTTCCCGCCAGAATTGTTATTGTAGGTCTGATCCGCTTCCCTCCCGAGGAAAGAAGGTGCTCCAGGGCTTTTGCCAGATCTATATGGCTTCCTTCCACTTGAAAACGGATCAGCGTCTCCATTTCAGATAAATAAGGTTTTACATATTCAAACGGGTTAGTCAATTTTGATGAATGAGATCGTTCCATTTAAAAATCCTGGCAGCATTACGTGTTGTAATTTCCTTAACTTCTTCTACCGGAAGTTGCCATATCCTGGCAAATTCTTCTGCTATATATTGTAAATATGATGGTTCATTACGCTTGCCACGGAAGGGATGGGGAGTAAGGAAAGGGGCATCAGTTTCCAATACGACCTTTTCTCTGGGGATATGTCCAAAAACTTCCCTTCTGTCCCGGGTATTTTTAAACGTAACCGGACCAGATGCCCCCACATAAAAACCCATTTCGATTACTTCTTTCGCAAAATCAAGCGGGGAACTAAATGAATGCATGATACCTGTTACGTTTTCATTGATGATTGGAGTTTTTTTTCTGATAAGCCATCTTTGTAAAACTTCCAGGATCATTTTATCCGCTTCACGATTATGAATAATAACAGGAAGTTCCAATTCGTCAGCAAGATCAAGCTGTGCTTCAAACGCGATAATCTGATGCTTCATATCAACGTCCTGGTGATAGGCATCCAGTCCAATTTCACCAATCGCCACAACTTTTTCTTCCATGATCATTGTGTGGAGCCTGTCAAGATCATTCATGGAAAAGGTGATGGACTCATTCGGATGTATTCCAACAGCCGGATATATCTCTGGTATCTTCCGGCTTAACTCTATTACTTCCACGCTTGTTGGCACATCAATAGCCGGAACAACCATTCGGATTATTCCGGCTATCCTGGCACGTTCTAATACGTCATCCAGGTCAATTGTGAACGAGTGAAAGTTCAGGTGACAATGCGTATCAACTAGCACACAAACCTACGATAACCCGGCGACTTTTAGCCCATCCTGTAATATGGCCTGTACCTTATCTTTATGGGTGGTCTCTGTATAAACTCGCATGATTGGTTCGGTGCCCGAGAAGCGTATGAGCATCCAACCGCCATCCTCAAGAACAAACTTGAATCCGTCTGTGGTGTCCAATTTCATCACTTTTAGACCACCGATTGTTTCCGGTTTCGCGTTAATAATGCGTTCTTCGCGCGATTTTCGATCTCCGGAAAAACCACGATCTACACGATCGTAATAATGGGGTCCAACGATGGAGTAAAGCATTTCAATCAATTCGGAAGGTTTTTTTCCGGTTTTAACCATCAAGTCCAAAAAGTAAAGACCCGCCAGAATACCATCTCTCTCTGGTACGTTTCCTCTAAAAGCAAAACCGCCAGATTCTTCACCACCCATCAATGCGTCAGTCTCAGTCATCTTTGGAGCAACGTATTTAAAACCCACTCCCGTTTCATATACAGGAACATCATAGATCTTTCCCAGCTTATCAAGCATGCAGGTAGTTGATAATGTCCTTACGATTGCTCCATGTTGTTTGCGAATTTCCAAAAGGTAATATGCCAGTAGGGCGTAGACTTGCAATTGGTTCACAAAGCTTCCATTCTCATCGCCAATACCGACACGGTCTGCATCACCATCTGTGATGATCAAGACATCCGCATTTTTGTTTACCGTGGTTTGCAAACCGACATTAATATTTGGCGGAATGGGTTCAGGTCGTTTCATTTCGGGAAATGATGGATTTCGGCTGTCATGAATTTCTGTAACCTGTGTCTTTCCACCAGACAGAATGTGAGAAAACCATCCGGCACCATTTCCCCACATGCAATCAACAATGATCTTTAATCCAGCCTGTTTGATCGGTTCAACATCAATCAGGTCTTTTATATGTTCAAGATAATCCGGAGCCGGGTCAAATTTTACAATCATTCCTTTTTCAAAAGCTTCTGCCGCCGGAATTCGCTTAACATCATCAATCGAGTCAGGAATGTTTTCCTCGATTTTTATTAACCCTTCTGGATCAATTGCACCGCCTGTAAAATTCCGCACCTTGAAGCCATTATCCGTTGGGGGATTGTGTGAAGCCGTTATATTTATGGCACCTGCTGCTTTTTTGTGAACAACAGAATACGCAATAACTGGAGTTGGAGTGGCGTCATCAGTCAAATAAACGTTCAATCCATTTCCTGCCAGAACTTCAGCAGCAGCGAGAGCAAAATTCTCGGAACCAAATCGCTTGTCGTGGCCAATGATGAACCATTTACCTTTGTTTCCGGTTTCAATCATATATTCAGCGAATCCCTGTGAGCAACGGCGGACATTATCAAATGTATACTCTTCTGCAATTACTCCGCGCCATCCATCTGTTCCAAAATGAATTTTATAAGCCATCTTGACCTCTTAACTTCTAAGATAGGGTGTTTTCATTATATCAGTCAGGCGCATTCAACGAAAGTTGACGTCACATGTCCCATGCTATAATCTTTTTCTGGTGGAAAAAATGATGAAATCGACCTATTTTGACTTTGCCGCAACTACTCCTGTTGATCAAACTGTACTGCAAGCCATGCTTCCTTATTTCAGTGAGGAGTTTGGTAATCCATCATCCATCCACGGTTGGGGGCAAACAGCGGAATCCGCACTTGAAAAAGCCAGGTCAACATGCGCCAGCTTGTTGAATATTCCACCCGAAAAAACAATATTCACATCATGTGGTACAGAAAGCGATAATCTCGCACTTCGTGGGTGTGCTTTATATCAAAGAAATAATTACGGAGCCGATGAGATTTTGGTAACGCCTGTTGAACATCAGGCAGTTATCCACACAGCCCATCAACTGCAAGATGAGTTTGGTTTCAAACTAATTTTGCTTCCTGTGGACAAATATGGGATGGTAGACCCGTCTGATGTTAAAAAAAGGCTGTCCAAGAAAACAGCCATTGTATCCATAATTTATGCGAACAATGAAGTCGGGACCATCAACCCAATCGGTGAGATTGGATCAATTTGCAAGGAATTTGGTGTTCCATTTCATAGTGATGCCGTACAGGCAGCAGCACATCTTCGTATGGACATGACCCGGGATTATTTAAACCTGATCTCGATCGGGGCCCATAAGATGTATGGACCAAAAGGCATTGGTCTTTTAGGTATCAACCAAAACATAAATTTGGTGCCAGTACAAACAGGAGGGGGGCAGGAGTTTAATCTGAGAGCTGGCACTCAAAACATACCTTTGATCGTCGGTCTGGCGACTGCCTTCAAACTATCACAGAGTAATTTGGAGATACGCAATACAAATCTGTCGAAACTGCGAAATAAGGTGATATCCGGAGTGCTATCCTCAATACCAGACACATTCCTGACAGGGCACCCGGACAGAAGACTTCCAAATCATGCCAGTTTTGTTTTTGCCGGAGTAGATGGCAACCGATTGTTGATGTATCTGGATTCGAAAGGTTTCGCCTGTTCATCTGGTTCTGCCTGTAAAGTCGGCTCTCCCAAACCCTCAGATGTGCTTATTGCCATGGGAATTACGCCGGAACTCGCATTGGGCAGTTTGCGGATAAGTCTTGGCAAAGATACTACTGAAGAACAGATCGATGACCTAATCCATGCAATCATTTCATCCGTACACCAATTGCGAAGATGACTACTGATAAAAAAAACAAAATTGTGGTTGCTATGAGCGGCGGTGTAGATAGCTCAGTAGCAGCATTTTTACTGACTCAACAACAGTATGATGTAACCGGTGTAATGTTGCGGTTATGGACTGAACCGGAGAAGGAATGCGAAAACGCCTGTTGTACACCAGAGTCAGTTAATGTGGCCCGTCAAGTATCGGCCATTCTGGGAATTCCATTTTATGTCATCGATATAAAAGAGCTTTTTCGACAAGAAATCGTTGATGATTTTGTTAATGGATACCGAAATGGGATCACCCCAAATCCGTGTGTACGATGCAATCAGTTGATTCGGTGGGGTTTCCTACAGAATGAAGCCAAAAATCTTGGCGCATCATTCCTCGCAACCGGTCATTACGCAAGATTGCACACATCTCCTGACGGCGCGATACGACTTCTCAAAGGTATCGACAATTCCAAAGATCAATCTTATGTGCTATCTGGACTAACTCCTGACCAGTTATCGACTACACTGTTGCCAATCGGAGAATTGCATAAATCAGAAGTCAGGGAAATCGCGAGAAAAAACAATCTGCCTACTGCGGAAAAAGAGGATAGCCAGGATCTTTGTTTTCTGGCAGGTGATGATTATCGCCAGTTTCTTCGCCGTTATGCGCCAGATATCAGCAATCCCGGCCCGATTCTGGATACCAGAGGACAGTTATTAGGCGAACATACCGGATTGCCTGATTACACCATTGGCCAACGCAAAGGTCTGGGAGCAATTCAGCAACCATATTATGTAATCAGAAAAGATGTAGAAAAAAATGCGATCATTGTCGGGAAGCTAGAGGAACTCGGGGCAGATACATGTGTGATCAGTAAGATGAACTGGTTACTCGACCATTCAGGTGAGATCCCTTCAAGTGTTGAAATTAAGATCCGGTATAAATCTCCACCGGTAAAAGCAGATATATTTCTTCAAAAGGATGGCACAGTTCTTGTAAATTTTAGTAAAAAATTGCGGGATATCACTCCAGGGCAACAGGCTGTTTTTTATCAGGATGATATTTGCCTGGGAGGAGGATTGATCTCGCAGATGATGGATCAATGACCCTACCGGCCTTTTTGTTTGGAGTACTCATATCAACGTTTATGGGAGCCTCTTTTCACCTTTGGAAAGGGGGCGGTTTCTCCATGCTCGTAACGGATCTTTTTGTGAGCTGGCTCGGATTTTGGCTTGGTCATTTTGCCGGGGTTTCCGCCGGACTGGCTATAGGAACTCTCGGTCCACTACGGCTTGGCTCTGCCATAGTTGGAGCGATCATATTTCTTTCTCTGGGTTACTGGCTCTTCCAGGAAGAACAACCGGTTAAAAAATAAAGGGACCTCTAATTTAGAAGTCCCTCCAATTTTTATATTATGAAATATGATTAGATCAATTTCACATGAACGGCCTGCAACCCTTTAGGGCTTTTTTCAATGGAAAACTCAACCTTCTGGCCTTCCTCAAGATTCTTAAAACCCTCGGCATCAATTGCCGAGTAGTGGACAAACACATCGGGAGCTCCATTACGCTGGATAAACCCATAACCCTTGCTCGTGTTGAACCACTTTACTGTGCCGGTTTCACTATCGCTCATTGGAATTCACTCCTGGAACTAAAACGGATGGATGATTGGCCTCTGTGTCTACGACAAATTAAGGATGCCGGCAGGCTTAAAACAAAAACCCCGGCCTGCGGTACGGTTTAACAGACCGGTTCCCTCTTCTTTGATCTAAGTACACAATCGCCATACTGCAATTATTCTATGAAAATGGAATCGGATTGTCAAGCGCCATTTTTTGCTTATTGAGTCAAAATCCAGACAAAAAGCGTTTCCCCGGCTTTTTGCAAACTTGACAGGCTTACATTTTCAAGATCATCTGACGTTGTGTGCCAGTCAGGATCAATAATATCAATTAAATCCACGGAACGGGAACCTGCTTCATAAAACGGGACATGATCGTCAATTATCCCGTGTTTTGAAGGGTCAAGAAAGCTTTCACCATAACCCAATCCTTGCGCAGTTTTCTGAATTTCGCTGTATATTTCAGGGTCTGAGTTGTATGGAGGTTGAATCGTTTGAATATGCCCACCAACCATATCAACCAGAACCATAGTTTCCGGTGTTTCCTGATTGTTCCGAACAAACTCACGGCTTCCCAGAATCCAATCCCATCCATCAATATTTCCCTGATCTTCAATATCGAAGAAAGCAATCGCCATTCCCTCGGAACGATCAGGTGGTATTATCCGGGCAAGCTCCAGAAGAATGGCTGTACTTGAACCCCCATCGTTTGCTCCCGGAACCGGAAGAAGCTGCTTACGTAAATCCGGATCCCGATCTGCGACAAGCCTTGAATCAAAGTGACTTCCCAGCAGCAATCGAAGGGGACCGGTATCCCTGCGAGCAAGGATATTGTGATACTCATGGCCATTTATTATCCCTGACTGGATTTCGGCAGTCCATCCGTACTCACTTAATTTCCTGGTTATGTACTCAATGGCAATCGCGTGAGCAACCGAACCCGGCGTCCTGGCTCCTTCAGCTTGCAAGGTGGATAAGTGAGTAAAAGTCCGTAATGAACAGAAACCATTTCGAGCTACCGGAAAAAGCCAGATAGAAAAAAGGACAAAACAGGTGGTAAAAAACAAACATAAAGAACGAAGAAAAAACGGCTTTTTTTCTTTCATCTCAACCTCAAAATATCTCTATTTGATTCAATAAACTCATCCATTGCGCGTGAAGCTGAATAAACATGACGAGAGGCCCTTTCCGGTCTTGGAACAAAACCGTCTTCAAGGTCAGGCAGCAGTCCAAAGTTAGCTTTCATAGGCTGAAATGATTTTTCGGGACTTTCAGTTAAGTAGCGGCAGATCGCGCCTATCATAGTGGAGGCCGGCATGACACATAATGGCAATCCTTGGAGGAAGTTTGCCGCGTTGAGACCTGAGATAAGACCTGACGAAATATTCCCGAGATAACCTTCAACTCCTGCCAACTGCCCGGCGATAAAAAGGTCGGGGCGTTTTTGGGTTTGCAGGGTAGGTCCGAGAATTGCCGGCGCGCACAGATACGTATTTCTATGCATTTGTCCGAATCGAGCGAATTCTGCTTTTTCCAATCCGGGGATTAAGCGAAAAACTCGTTTTTGTTCAGAGAACGTCAGGTTTGTCTGAAAACCGACCATATTATAAAGTGATGCGTTCAAATTTTCCTGACGGAGTTGTAAAACAGCATACGGTCGTTGACCTGTGCGCGGATCAAACAAGCCAATTGGGCGCATTGGCCCAAATGTTAATGACTCTTTTCCCCGTGAAGCAATAACCTCTACCGGTAAACAAGCTTCAAAAAACTTACCTTTTCCAGATCGCACACCACTGGCTATATCAGACTCAAATTCTTTAAGAGGAACACGATCTGCTGACATCAACGCATTTACGAATATCTCAAATTCATCTTTTGTAAAAGGGCAATTCACATAATCATCTGTCTGACCTTTTTCTCTAGCGAACCTGGAACCTTTGAAAGCAATAGAATAATTTATTGAATCGCTAAAAATTATAGGGGCAATGGCATCGAAAAAGAATAGATTCGACTGGCCGGTAAAATTTGTGAGCGCCATTGCAAGATCAGGTGATGTAAGGGGACCACTGGATATTACGGCCGGCATTTCTGGAATTTCTTTTACCTCTTTTCGTATTAATTCAATGTTGGGGTGATTTACGATAACGGAAGTTACCTTTCTACTGAACAGATCACGATCAACAGATAACGATCCACCGGAAGGCACGGTTGCTTCACGGGCAATTTGCAACAGTTTTGAACCCAACTTTTCCATCTCGCTGATCAACAGCCCGGAGGCTCTATCTATCAGGTATGAACCAAGCGAATTTGAACAAACCAATTCAGCCAGATTTTCGGTAGTATGAGCAGGTGTCATCAGAAATGGACGCATTTCGTATAGGTTTATATGAATACCGCGTTCCGCCGCCTGATAAGCCGCTTCACAGCCCGCCAAACCTCCACCGATTACAACTAATTCTTTCATCGCGATCCTTGTTGTTCTTGATTTTACACGAAACGGCATGGCACAGAACTTGCAATCCTTAACTCATACGGATATACTGTTTGGAAGGTAAGGGTTGCTATGTTTCAAACTCATCAACAATCGCTTAGACCATTGACCACAGCTCATCTGGCGCAGACAATGACATTATTAAGTCTTACGGCAGATGAATTGCGGGAACAAATCGAATCCGAACTGGCATCAAATCCCGCCCTTGAACTTGTTGAAGAGCGGCGCTGCCCCATGTGTCACAGATTATTGCCTCCTCACGGAACCTGCCCAACATGCAGCTCGCCAAAATCAGAGGCGATTGAAGAACCCATTGTTTTTGTGTCACCACGTGAAGATTTCAATTTTAGCAGCGGAACATCTGGCGAAGATATGCCAGAAGACAATTATTCCTCAACGGTTGAAGATCTGCCAACATTTGTCCTTCGTCAAATTGCATCGGAACTGGATAACTCTGAACGAACCATAGCTGCATACTTTCTCACCCATCTGGATGACGATGGTCTTCTGTCAATTCCATTGATTGAAATTGCACGATATTTCCATGTTCCAGTTTCCAAGATTGAGGTAATTCAGAAAAAAATCCAACGCGCCGAACCATATGGTGTCGGTTCCTGCTCACCCCAGGAAGCGTTGCTTGTTCAGTTGGATTTTCTCGCCGAGACAAAAGAAATTCCCGTTCTGGCGCGCCCGATGATCGAAAAAGAAATGGCATTACTCTCCCGTCATCAATATGCCGAGCTGGCTCGTGCGTTTAAAGTTAGTCTTCGCACAGTTCACCAAACCGTTACATTTATCAGCGAGAATTTGAACCCATTTCCCGCGCGTTCGCATTGGGGTGATGTACGGCAGGCTACGGAAACACCTCCCCAGGTATACCATCGTCCAGATATTATGATGAGCTATCTGAATGAAGACCCGGCCAAACCGCTGGTTATTGAAATTATCATGCCATTGAACGGGACTTTACGGGTAAATCCGATGTTCCGTTCTGCCATCCATGAAGCAGACCAGGAAAAGAAGGAAGATTGGAAGAACGATCTTGAACGAGCTTCCCTCTTCGTAAAATGCTTACAACAACGAAATCACACGATTACTCGTCTAATGCAACGGGTTGCCTCATTGCAAAGAAGCTTTATTTGTCGAGGTGAGAAATATTTAAAACCGGTTACCCGTGCCCAGCTATCAGTTGAATTGGGCGTGCATGAATCAACCATTTCAAGAGCTGTAGCAAACAAAGCTGTCCAGCTTCCCAATGGGCGCATCGTTCCGCTTGCCATGTTTTTTGACCGTTCACTTAATGTGCGGAAAGTCCTTAAAGAAATAATTGAAAAAGAGGGGCGTTCCTTAAGCGATACCGAGATTTCTGAATTATTATCAAAGCAGGGGTATCAGGTTGCCCGCAGAACTGTGGCAAAATATCGTGCAATGGAAGGTATTCTGCCCGCACATCTGCGGAGACCGACACCCGGAGTTGGATGAACGAAGCCAATACGATAAATCAGCTCAATAATTCGATCAGCCGCCCCAAAAATCCGGGGAATCAGGAGTTCTCCTTCCTTCTGAACGCCTTTCCGGATGCAGCGGTTGTTTTGGATTTAAAAACTCTTTATATATACCAGTCCAACCCAGCTTTCATTCAATTGACAGCCTATTCACAAATCGAACTGGCCGGCATGTCAATCATTGACGTGTTGCCTGATTTTTCCATGGATTTCTTCTCGTCAGGAGAGCCACTAACTGCCAATTTGTCCCGTAGAAAACGAAATCCCATGCCTGTCATTGTGCAGGGAACGCTTTTAAGCCCTGATCAATCATGGGGACTTCTTACCTTTGTGCCAGAAGCCAAGCACGCGGAAAATCAAGGAGCATGGCAATCAGACCTGTTTCTTGGTTTTACCGACCTCGCGACGATACGGGAAGAACCCAGCCTGGAAAGATCTTTGTTACGAGGATTTGAGATCACCCGGTTAATCACACGCGCACGAAAGATCTGCATGTATAAGGCAGATAGTCAGCAGCCGAGATTAATCCGCATTGCTTTCGATAAACAATCAGAAATGTTTCCTGAGATATTACCATCCAGTGATCTGGTTCAGCTTTCTTCTCCATCCACCTGGATACCCGGCAAAAAGGTAATTGCGGAGTTGCAGCGTGCAGCTCTGGTATCCAATATGAGTTACATTTCCACCATACCGCTGGGACAAAAGAATGCGCTGTTTGGTTTATTGGTCGTGGGTGACCAGGACGCCTCGCCCCCGGATCGCCTTGAAAATGTAATGATGGTCCTTTCTTCCCACCTGACAGCCGCTCTTCAGCATTACATCCTTATCGATAACCTGCGGAAAGAAGTGCAGCACCAGAAATTAACAGCGGATATTCGAGGAACCATTTTCGAACACAGCCAGGAAGGATTGCTTTACATATCATCAGATCTGCAGATCGTAGAGATCAATCCTGCAGCGGAATGGATGCTCCAATACGCAGCCTGGGAGGTTAAAAACCAACCGGTATCAAATGTCATCATTGGGCCAGACCGTTTGATGACTGTCCTCGAATCCTGTCTACAGGGCATACCCACACACAACATGGGAAATGTCTCTGTTCACAGAAGAAATGGACAATCCTTCCCAGCGCATGTGCAAGTGTTACCGGTTCTAAAAGACAAAGAAGTAATGGGCATCGTCATGTTTATTCGTGATATCAGCGAGCATGAACAGATCCGCCTCCGCAGCCAACAGCTTGAACAACGCGCGTTGCTAGGCGAATTCACAGCAATTTTCGCACATGAAGTCCGTAATCCGATCAATAACATATCCACCGGATTGCAATTAATATCCGCACGCCTGCCGGAAGAGGACGTAAATGTGGATGTGTTGAATCGAATGCTGGGTGATTGTACCCGCCTGGACCATCTGATGGAGTCCATACTTGCTTTTTCTAAACCGCAAGAATTACGTCTCGAGAAATTAAATATTGATCAAATCCTCCAACGAATTCTTGACCGCTGGCGTCCACGGTTGGCTCGGGTGAATGTTCAACCATTCTTTTCCGCAGCCCAAAACATTCCTCAAATCAATGGTGATCCACGGGCACTTGAACAGGTATTTACGAATTTGATATCCAATGCAATTGATGCCATGAGCCAAACCGGTGGGACACTGGCAATTCATGTAAATCCTGATCACACCCTTCCAAACCGACCGCAAGTGGAAATACGGATATCAGACAACGGCCCGGGGATCCCCGATGAGATCAGAGAACGAATGTTTGAACCATTTGTAACGACAAAGTCGCACGGCACAGGGTTGGGGTTGGCAATAACAAAGAGAATTGTAACTGCCCATCAGGGGAATATCACGGTAAAATCTTTTCCTGGGGGAACGATCTTCCACGTCTATCTTCCAGCGTGCAATGGAGAATAAATATGGGTACAAATGTTTTGATTGTTGATGATGAAGAGAATGCCCGGCGGAATATTGGGGAGTACCTGACGGCCAAGGGATATGAAGTAACCGGCGCCGGGACTTTGAAAGAAGCCCGTGAGTTGATCATGAACGGGGTGGGAGATGTTATCCTGCTGGATGTCCAACTTCCGGATGGCTATGGCCCAAATCTTTTATATGAGGTGGATTCTTTACCGGCACGGCCTCCCATTATTGTTATTACCGGCTATGGTGATATTGAGACAGCGGTTGATGCCATGAAAAATGGAGCCCACGACTTCCTGACAAAGCCGGTAAAAATGCCGCAGCTTGAACAATCAATTGAACGGGCTCAGGAAATCGTTTCCATGCGCCGTGAACTGGCATATCTTCGTCAGAAACAGAAGAACATCGATTTCATCGTCGGCAAAAGCGAAAAGATGAAGAAAATGGTTGAATACGCTCACAGAGCGGCACAGGCATCTGTCTCAGTTTTGATTACCGGAGAAACCGGAACCGGAAAAGAGGTTCTGGCCCAATTCATTCATAAATCCGGTCCCAGATCAAACAAACAATTTGTTGCCATAAACTGTGCGGCAATACAGCCCACTGTTTTGGAATCTGAATTATTTGGTTATGAAAAAGGTGCTTTCACCAGCGCAGATACAAGGAAACACGGTCTGATGGAAATAGCCGACGGGGGAGTTCTTTTTTTGGATGAGATATCCAAAATGCCCCTGGAGATTCAGTCCAAACTTCTTCGTGCTGTTGAAGAGAAAGCATTCCGTCGTGTTGGCGGAACAACTACGATTAAGGTCGATATTCAACTGATATCAGCATCAAACCGGGATCTTCAGAAAATGATGAAGGATGGCGAGTTCAGGGAGGACCTGTATTACCGTCTAAAAGTGGTCGATCTCGACCTGCCACCATTGAGAGAACGCAAAGAAGACATTCCTGAACTGGTTGGATTTTTCATGCGCGAGCAGAATGCACGGCAGGGTTTAAATATTACAGACATCTCACCACGGGCGTTGCAGGCTTTAATGGACTATAACTGGCCGGGGAATATACGGGAATTAAACCATGACATCGAAAGAGCCATGTTATTCTGCGATGACCCTGTTCTTGATATCAATCATCTGCCTCTGGATATTGTAAAGACGAAAAAATAACCCGTGGCATATTAATTGCAACATCTTCCAGAGATAGTACTTCTGGAGGATGTTTTATGTCCATATTCTCTGTTTCAGATATTTTTATGGGAATGTCGGTATTCCTTTTTATTATCGGCATATTTTCCATTGCATCTGGTATCTTCATCCTGGTAGCCAAAGTGGCCGGTGGAGACCTGCGTACAATCGCACGTCAGACCACAGCACTTGCTCAAAAGGGATTAACGGAAGAGATCAGTGGTTTGGTGGGAAACGCAACCGCTTTGATTGCTGCGGTTAATGATCTTGTAAAGACAACTTCTGGCATAGGGATTTTTCTGATCATCGTCGGAATTGTTGCCATTGGTTTTGCCATGGGAATTCTCACCCAGTTGGGTTAATAAGTAAGGTATCCCGGAGAAAGACATGCAACCTGTAGATTTTGTCACATCCATTAAGCAGGTATTTAGCGAACATGATGCGACCATCCTCATTTCGGCTCTACGCCAGGATGATTTGGTATGGAATGCCTTGCAGGATACCAGTCTGTCAATGAAGCTGTTGCAAAATACCGAAAAAAGTCTCACTTCATGGACTCCCGCCGCCATCTTTTGCCTTGTTCAGTCTTTGCCGGTACCATCAGATCTGCAAAATCTAAGCCTGGGCGTTGATGGAGTAACTCGTCAAAAATCCATTGACCTTTATGAAAAAATTGGACGCAGTGGAAACGTTCCCCAGAATATTCAGGAGGCTGGCTTCGCCGCTATCGCGTTGCGCGAGAGGAGAAAGCTTGTAAAAAGTTGGGATCTCCTTTCAGATGAAATTCAGAATGAAAATTATGGGGCCGTTTCCAGTATTTTAGATCGCTGGAAAACACTGATTGCCATACTATCCGATATCGTCCCAGATAAGGAAGCTCTTTATGGGGAATTATTAAACCTTCCCGGGAAAATTGGACGCGACCTTGTTAATCATAGTATTCTCTCGAATCCCTCACCGGGAAAAGAGAAAGTTGTTTTGCTGGCAAATTTGCTATTCGGATTAGACCTGTCCGCCCAGATTGATTGGCTTCAATCGCTGGCGTTGAGAGGGGAACTCTTCCTAAGCCAGCAACTTGCAAAATTGATTATCTCCAACACTACAACCAATCTTTTAAATGGATTTCTCTCAACCGAGTTATCCACTCTCGATCTTCCCCAGGTAGCAGCCAAGGCGGTTCGTCTTCAACACGCGGCAACGCTATTTCAATTGGCAGGAAAAGATGTAGAAGCGGATCGATATCTGAATTCCGCAGCCGAGACGTTGGCATATCTCAACACTGGAATACGCCTCCAACAATCCTGTATTCAGTCTACCAGTTCCAACGAATCAGTTGACGACCAGATAAACGAACACTCAGGTTTACAAGGTGAGTTGTTACTCGCTGCAGCAACCAATGGCATCAAAGGTTCCACGAAAAATCTACCAGGAAACTTTGGTCGAGCATACCAGGATCTGCGAACGGCTGCCCGCCTTGTCTCCTCCGGTGAATTGGATAAAGCCCGCGAACTGGCAAAACCATCCATTGACGCATTTATCCGCTTCATTCAAAGCAACCGTCCCGATTACAGTCCAAAATTTCTAGTCAGCTGGCAGCCTGAGGAATTCATTGAACTTTTGATGACCCTGGATTACCTTAAAGAAGCCAGTTTGGCAGCTGAATGGTTCCTGCAATTCCAACCCACCAATGCCAGTTTGTTTGGACTATTTGGGGACCTTTTCAGAAAAAGCGACCAGCCGGAAAAAGCGGCAAAGTCGCTATCGCTCGCCGTTACACTGGATCCAGTGAATCCCCAAAACCGCCGCCTGCTGGCCCGTCTACATGAAACGAATGGCCGTTTCTCTGATGCGGTTGATGAGTGGAAACAGGTACTACGGTTATCTCAAGAACCTCCTGTGGAAGACCGTATACAAATGGCAAAAGCCGCTCTTCGGGCCGGTCAATTTGAAGACACGTACAATACCTGCAAATCCATTTTAGAAGAGGATCCTTTTAACGGAGAATCTGCCTGCTATTTTGGGCAGGCCGCCGGATCCCTGGGAAAATTGGAAGAGGCAGGAGAACAACTTCACAAAGCTACATTACTTTCGCCTGACTTCGCAGATGGATGGCTTGCTTTGGCACGCCATCAAAAAATCACTGGCGACATACAAAAGGCATACGAAACATTACGCTCAGCATCTTTTTCGTTGCCAGATTCATCGGAAATAAACCTCGAATTAGCACTCATGAGTATGGAAATAGGCAGGCCATCTGAAGCATTACCGCATTTGCGCCTGGCAGCAGGTCTTCAACCCGAGAATCTTGAAGTGGCAACCATGCTTGTCAACGCGTTGACGGTCCTGGGTCACAAGGACGAAGCGCGCGAGTTTTTGGCAAAGATTCGGAAAAACTGGCCAGAAGATGTAAATCTAGCCCGCTCACATGGAATATTGCTGCAGGAAGCCGGAAAATTTCAGGAAGCCGTTCAACCGCTCACAATTGTCGCCCGGAAAGATTCCAGTGATGAAGACGCTGCAGTGAATCTCTGCCTTTCATTATTGGAATCCTCACTTGACGCCCTGGTAATCGACGGGAAGATAAAACCAAATATCAACCTTGCAGAAACAGCGCAAATTATTTCAACTTTGTTAACCAGAAAACCAGAATCCATCCCAGGGCATTTGATTCTTGGCGCGCTGCAATATGCCATGGGGAATCTGGACGATGCCTTTGATGAATTCAAAGCAGCAGCAGACTACTCGGCAGGTAAAGATTCCGAAGCCCATTGGGTTGCCCAGGGAGGTCTTGGGAAAACGGCTCTTGCGTTGAACCGTCCAGAAGTTGCCCTTGCTGTGCTGGATGAAGCGGCACACGAACAGCCAGATAATGTGACAATCCAACGGCTATTGGTGCCAACATACCTAAAAGCGAATCTTCCCCAGGAAGCGCTGATCACAGCCAAACATGCGCTTGAATTGGCTCCAGAAGATGTTGACAACCTTGTGTGGTATGCCCAAACCATGTTGGAAACAGGCAATAAGGACGAGGCGATCAAGACAATCCGCAAAGCGTCAGATGGAATGAATGCCACGCCCAAAAGCCTCATCAACCTTGCCGCTTTGGGAATGGAATTGAATGAACACCCCGCCGCCCGCAAAGCATTATATGACCTTAGTACATTACCCAATGTTGGAGGTTGCGACTTTGCAAAGGCAGCAGAAATTCAAATGATGCTGGGCGATCTCGCTTCAGCCAGCGACAGCCTAACCCAGGCTATCAAAACAAGTGAACCGGTAAATCCAGATTGGTTATTTGAGTTGGCCTGTTTACAGAAATCCATGGGTGACGTGGCAGCATCACAAGATTCTATCCGTCAAACAATTTCCAGTGATCCACTGTCAGCGGAAAGCTGGTTGTTGCAGGCTGATCTTTTCGATGAACAAGGAAGACATCAAAGCGCTCTTGAAAGTCTTGAAAAAGCTCTTTCGTTGATGAGCACTAAAAGCCCCTCCGAATCGGTCAGTGAAAAAGGGCTCCGCAATCCGGTATTTGACAGTTACCGAAACATATCCGTATCAGATATACATTCCCGGTTTTCCAGATTAATGTACCAAATAGGGAATCTTACTGGTGCGCTGGTGCATGCGGAACAGGCTCTTGAGATTGACCCTCAAAATCTGGATCTTCGCGTACAGGCTGCCAGATTGGCTGAATCATTGCTGCTCAATGATCGCACTCTAACCCTCGCGACCATTCCGGCGGACCAATTCCCGTCAACTATTGAGGCAGAAGAAGATCTCTCTGATCTCGAAAAAGATTCCATGGCAGAATTACTCGCGATTAAAGCAACAAAACTGATTACTGAACAAAAATTGCCTGAAGCAGAAGCTCTGTTTCAGCACATCAATAGACTATCACCTTCCAGTTTCTACAGAGAAAACATCGATATTCTTCTCTCGGCTATGAGCGGAAGTCTACTGGATGTCAAAGATAGCGTAGATAATCATGTTGTCAAACATTTATTGAACAGCAAGAAATTAAAACCATCCTATTTACTCAGCGGTATCTCCATTGCAGCCATGGATGCAGCCCTCGCCGTTGAACGTTGGGATCTGGCAATGAAACTTGCCAATCAAATTGTTATCGAATTCCCATTGGAACCCGCAGCTCATCTCGCATTTTGTAGAGCGTTGGTGCGCTCCGCGGAAGATCTTCAATTACGGAAAGACCTGGGGATTCAAAAACATCTTCCCTCAGATGAGATTTTTGCTCAAACCTGGCAGGACCGTTTTGAGGTCGAAATCTTGTCTACAGCCAAACAGACAAACTCCCGGGATGTTACAAGCTGGCAAAGGCGTGGACTTTTAGTTTTTGGTGGAAAGTCGTCATTAGAAAAGATTTCTCCGGAAGAACTATCACTCCACGGAGAACAATCTGCCTATTTACAGGCATTGCGTTTAGCCAAACGGAATGTTGAAGCGATTGAGGTCGGTGAAAGATTTGAAGAAACACCCCAGATTTTATTGCAGATGGCATTGGCCTATGCGGAAGAAAATCCTCGCGTGGGACTTGATCTCTGCCAGCAAATGTTGGATACATCCCCATCTTCAGCAATTCAATTTGCTGCTTCCGCAAAATTGGCTGAACTGAGCGGCGAATTGGGATTGGCAATTGATCACCTGAATGATGCTCTTCAACTCTATCCAGATGAGCCGGCCTGGCGCTCCTGGTTAGCCAGACTTCTTTCCCAACAGAAAGATTTCGACACTGCAGCAATGCACATGGAAGAAGCAGTCGCAATGGATCCTGATTCTGCTGAAAATTGGGAAACTCTAGGGAAACTATATTCCAAGAGCAAACAGAATGAGCAGGCAATCCATGCGTTCTCTAAAGCTGTTGAATTATCGCCACAGAATCCTGATACTCTTTTATCGCTTGCTTCTGCCTATCGCGCATCTGGGAACATTCAAGACGCCTTTGATTGTATAGAAGAAGCCATAAACAACAACGTGAAACCTGAAAAAGCGTTGTTATTGAAGGCCGAAATTTCTCGTGATATGGGTAATCTGAATGACGCAATTGAATTCTCGCAAAAAGCTGTCAACCTGAACCCGGCAAACGTGGATTCCAGCCTATTCCTTGCGCAGATCCAACGAATTGCCGGTAAAGCTAACGATGCCATGCAAACTATCGATCAGGCTTTAACTTCACTAGGAAATAATATAGATTTGCTGATTGAAAAAGCGAAGATATTGCATTCTTTTCGTGGTGCCAATGATGTCATCAAATTTCTCCAAAAATTGGCCGAAGATTATCCACGTAATGGAGAAATACTTGGAATGCTGGCAAAAGTTCAGGCAGAGCTGGGTGATTTACAGAATGCAGAACGAACTGCCCTTGAAAGTCTGAAATGGTTTCCCAATCAACCCGATCTAAACGTTTTTGTCGGAAAGATATTACGAAAATCCGGACAACTAGACAAAGCCGCTCACCATTTCGGTCAGGCAGTTGAACAATCCAGAACGAATCTTGAAGCAGTACTTGAACTGGCCCATACATTCCAGGACCAGCGCGAGTTCTCAAAATCGCTTGAGGCTTATCAATTAGCCATTCAAATTGCTCCTAGAGATGTTAATGCCTATATCGGTGCAGCTTCGATCTATCGCGAAAGCAAAGATTATGAAAAAGCAGAAGAGATGCTGCGGCGTGCAGCGGAAATTGATCCAACAAATCTGACCATTCGCCGGCAGTTGGGAGCGGTCGTAGCCTTAAATCTGGTACATTCCTCGCAGGAGGTTAAAACCCTCGCATGAACCTTAAACCCGAATCATTCGCCGCACAAAAAGTTTTGTCCCGTGACCAATTCTGCCAATTACTGGACACCGCAATAAAAGTACCTCAACCCCGGTTTGTCCGCCAGGCGGCTGCGGCATGGCTGGGTGTTTACCCTGGAGATTTACAAATCCAGGGGTACATGGCAGCTGCGCAGGTTTTTGAAGGTAAAAAAGAACAAGCTGCAGAGATCATCCAGAAAGTTTTGAAAATTGATCCCGAATATCGCGAGGGGTATGAGGTACTGCTTCGCTGTCTACCGGAAAATTCTCCTTCAAGAGATGTTCTACTCACAAATATTTACATACTTGGCGGGAAGATCACAAATGCCGCAGATCAACCAGACTGGGTGCAGAATCTTCGCGCTGCACGCCTTTCGTTCAATAATCAGCAGGTTAGCACGGCGGAAAAATATATCCAAAAAGCACTGGCTCCGGCAAAGGACAATGTTCTTTGCGCAATATTGCACTTACAAATCACTCGTGCCACATCCGATAATCAGGTAGTTCATAACCTGGCCAGTTTATATTCCCAACGTTGGCCGGAGTGTGTTCTGTTTTCTCTTTATCTGGCTGAAGCCCAAATGGAAATGGGCAGCGAAGTGCTTGCCGTTAATGTCCTTCACGAATGTGCATCCAAAGATGCCGGAGGAATGGTTCCCAAACGTATCTGGGGAAAAGAGTCACCATATAAAACACTTTGGCCCGATATCACCAATTTTGAATTCAACTTGCCAGTTCCATCTGCCGTAGCTGCAGCCATGGGATGGAATCAACTCGGATCGGGTGCTACTACACAGGCTCCAGTTCAACAACCGACAACCATTCGTCGTCCGGCAAGACCTGTTCCTCCACCGACCAATCCTTTACCTGTATTCACAAAGCCGGAGACTGTAAAATCAACGCCACGCAAAACGGCATCACCTCCGGCAGGTAATCCAGCTCCGCCCAATCCTGTCGAAAGTAGAATTCCAAGATTTAAATTCAACTTTCAACCTATAAAGATTGCAGTTGATATGCAGCCGCTCCGTGTAGCAGCAGCAAAAGCAGTCGAATCCTTTTCTACAATATCTGAATTGATACAGACTTCCCGTACTCCTGAGCAAATCCCGAATGTTCCCATTGCAAAAGTAAAGGAGGAACTGGCAAGGGTTGCAATTAATCTTGATAAACCTTCCATTGCCAACGCAGACCACCGGTTTCCTGTTATGGTCATTTTGTCACTACGGGCCGGGTTGGAGAAACAATTTGGTCGTCAAACACTATCTGTTATTGATTCTGAATTGAAAAATCTAAGCATATCCATAAGCCGCCTTCCTGATTGGAGTTCGCGTGTTGTCTATGTGGATGATGCAGACAGCACAGGGATGACCGGACTATCGCCAATCGAATCCACCGATCCGTGGAAAATCAAACTTTTCCTTGCTGATCTTGACAGGGTTCTCTCGAAAAAAGGTGAGATGATCGGATCTCTACTTCTGATCGGCGGACCTGAAGTGGTTCCATTTCACCGCCTGCCCAACCCGACCGATGACCTTGATGACGAAGTTCTGTCAGACAGCCCTTATTCCACAACAGATTCCAATTACTTTGTTCCTGAATGGCCTGTTTCACGCCTTCCAGGTGGAAAAGGACCTGACTCGGGCTTACTGTTGGAACAGATACGCCGCCTGACACAATCTGTCATGGAAAAAAAGACGAAACCATGGTTCAGTTTTAGACTTCCTTCTTTTCCTTTCCTTAGTGGACTGCAAAATTTATTTAATCAATATCAAATCCTAGGAAATGCCCAGATGTTTGGGTATACCGCAGAAATCTGGAGGAAATCTTCAGAAGAAGTCTTCTTCCAGATCAGTAAAACCCGTTCATTGCATTCATCACCACCTATGGACGCAGATTCTGTCCCCGGAGTACAGGCTGTCGCGGCACCTGTGAGTTATTTTAATCTTCATGGGCTGATCGATTCTTCTGAATGGTATGGACAGCGGGATATGGCTATTACCACACAGGGTCCAGATTACCCGGTGGCTATTAAACCGGATGATCTCTACCGAACCGCTCAGGAAAATAGCATCATTTATACAGAAGCATGTTATGGCGGTCATATTTCCGGTAAGGGTGAAGAGGATTCGATTGCCCTCAAATTCCTCGCAACAGGATCGGCCTGTGTTGTTGGATCTACTTGCACATCGTATGGGTCGGTAATGGCGCCATTAATTGGCGCCGATCTACTTGGCTACCATTTCCTACAACACCTTGACGCGGGTATGGCCACCGGTGAAGCTCTCTATCATGCACGGATCGACTTTATCCAGGAGATGCAAAAACGACAGGGCTATCTTGATGGCGAAGATCAAAAAACATTGATCTCCTTTGTAATGTATGGGAATCCCTTTGCCACAGTACGTACCGGCACACCCAAAGCGAAATCAATCCACAGAGAAATATTGCCCTCACAGGTTTGCCCTGTTTGCACAAAGGACCATGAGATTGAGCTTCCCAAACGTATGGGCGAGGAAACACTTGCCAAGATCAAACAGACAGTAGAACCCTATCTACCGGGTTTGAGTACCGCACAGATGCATTACAGCCGAATACACATGGAATGTAGTGGAAAAGATCATACTTGTCCTACTTCAGAGATACACCTGAAATCCAAACCCGGAGCCCGTTCTGGAAAAATGGTTGTTTCAATAAGTAAATCGATCAATAGTGCCAACAGGACACACCCACACTTTGCCCGCGTTACCATAGATGGAAAAGGCAAAATGGTTAAGTTGTCCGTATCTCGCTAGACAGGCATAAACTAGTATTGAACCCCCCGTTTATTGAAACCGGGGGGTTCATCGCTTATAATCAACTACCTGTAACCATTCCACACAACTGAGGATTATTCGCATGGTAAAGAAGATGACCGGCGCTGAAATTCGCCAATCATTCATAGATTTCTTTGTTGAAAAAGGACACTCATTTGTACCATCTTCATCCCTTGTACCCGGGGGAGATCAAACTTTGCTTTTTACCAATGCCGGGATGGTTCAATTCAAGGATGTTTTTTTAGGGACAGATAAACGTCCTTATAACCGTGCAACAAATTCACAAAAATGTATGCGTGTTGCGGGGAAGCATAATGATCTCGACGATGTAGGCCGAGATGATACTCATCATACATTTTTCGAAATGCTTGGTAATTGGTCTTTCGGTGATTACTACAAACCAGAAGCGATTAGTTGGGCCTGGGAATTATTGACTGAGAAATGGGGTCTGGATAAATCAGTCCTTTGGACAACTTGCTTCAAAGACGAAAAAGGTGAAATCCCAACAGATGAAGAAGCTGCCGAGATATGGCGGAAACAACCTGGTATCAATCCAGATCATATTCTCTATTTCGGACGAAAAGAGAATTTTTGGGAAATGGCGGAAAACGGCCCATGTGGACCTTGCAGTGAGATTCATATCGATCTCGGCCCAGACTATTGCGACAAAAAAGATGTGCCGGGGCATGTCTGTTCCGTCAATGGCGACTGCAAGCGCTTCATGGAACTATGGAACCTGGTTTTTATTCAATACAATCGTATCAACGCGCAAAAATTGGAGCCTCTGCCTGCCTGTCACGTTGACACCGGAATGGGTTTCGAACGGATAGTCTCCGTAATTCAGGGAGTTGATTCAAATTATAAAACCGACCTCATATCCCCCATGATGGATGAGGTTCAGAGACTGACAGGTCATTCAAACGACCAACGAAAAGAAAACATTACGCCGTATAGGGTAATATCTGATCATGCTCGCGCTGCCACATTCCTGATTTCGGATGGAGTAGTTCCGGGTAACACAGGTAGAAATTATGTCTGTCGCATGATTATTCGCCGCGCATCACGTTTTGGAAACAAGGTAGGGTTAAACGAACCTTTCCTAGCTACTATCGCAGAAAAGGTGATCGATAATTACAAATCCGCCTATCCTGACCTGCAGAAGAACCGGCAGACCATACTGACAAATTTAACACGTGAAGAAGAGAGATTTCAGCGAACGGTCGAATCCGGTCTTAGTGTTCTGGAAGAACATCTTTTGGAAATGCGGTCTTCCGGGAAAGACAAGTTGGATGGAGCCGTTGCCTTTGATCTATATGCTACACACGGTGTTCCACTTGAGATTACACGAGACATTGTTCGTGAACAGGGATTTGACGTAGATGATAAAGGCTTCCAGAAAGCCATGGATGGCCACAGGATCGCTTCTGGTGCCGGGAAAGCGTTTGGCAAGATGGGTGGTGAGGATGTCGATATTTATCGCGAAATCCTGGAAAACCTCCAATCAACGAAACAACTTGGCCCTCAGGGTGTTGCCTATGATCCATATTCCACCTTTGAGGTGGAGGGAAAGATTCTGGCAATTATCCATAATGGAGAATCAGTTACTTCGGCGGTTGAAGGCGACAAGGTAGAGATCATCCTTCCGCGGACATGTTTCTATGTAGAATCCGGCGGACAGGTTTCTGATACTGGCGTGATAGCATCATCAGACACGGACTCGGTATGGGAGATAAATATTACTGACACGCGTAAACCTGCTGCCGGTGTTATCACCCAATACGGTGTCGTTAAACATGGCAAACCACAGGTTGGCGACTCAGCATCCGCAAAAGTTGATGTTGAACGCCGGTGGGATATTATGCGTAATCATACGGCCACTCATTTACTGCATGCGAAACTGCAGCAGGTTTTGGGTGATCATGCCCGCCAGGCCGGCTCCCTTGTCTCACCGGATCGGCTTCGTTTTGATTTTACCCATCCAGAAGCAGTTAACTCGCAACAATTGGAAACTATCGAGCGCCTGGTAAATGAAGAAATTCTTGAAAACTACCGGCTAAAGACTTCCACGAAAAATTTGAATGATGCCATCGCGGAAGGTGCCACAGCACTTTTTGGTGAAAAATACGGTGATGTTGTTCGCACCATAGCGATTGGCGATGATACACCATTTTCTTATGAGCTGTGCGGAGGAACGCATGTGACAGAAACTGGTGATCTGGGCACCTTCCTGATCGCAAGTGAAGGAAGCGCTGCTGCAGGCATCCGTCGCATAGAAGCCGTTACAGGACGCAAAGCTTTTGAATTAATTCAAAAGCGATTCCGCGATATTAAGAATGCGGCATCCATGTTAAATTCTTCCACCGATGATGTGCCAGCTCGAATAAAATCCTTGCTTGATGAATTAGAAACCACTCGAAAAGAGACCACCCAGGTCCGTCAAGAAATGGCTTCCATTTCTTTTTCCAATCAAATGGACGGGGTAACCAGGGTGGGTGAGACGGCTGTCCTTACCACAGAAATACCGGCTGCGGATGCTGACACTCTACGAGGAATTACAGACAAATTCAGAGAAAGATACACATCCGGTATTATCGTTCTGGGTAGCGTCATTGACGGACGGCCACTATTGATCGTTTCAGTTACGGATGATCTGGTCAAACGCGGCATCAATGCAGGCGAAATTGTCCGCTCGATAAGTAAAGAGATTGATGGCAGTGGCGGTGGCAGGCCAAATCTTGCGCAAGCTGGTGGCAAGAACCCGGCAGGGATTAAGAGTGCTTTGGAACTGGTTTTACCTCTCGTAAAAACCAAACTATCGTAAGAAAAATGTCCGGATAAAATCCGGACATTTTTTTTACTTCAAATTGATTAATTTTTCCACAGTACGCAACATAAGCCTAACCCCAAAACCATTGGGACCTTTTCCAGCCCACGGGGTTTCGTTTTCAGAACTGCCGGTCGCCGCAATATCAAGGTGTGCCCACTGAACTTCATCCGCAACAGCCTGTTTCAGAAACATAGCGCCAATAATTGTGTGAGCCTCTCGCGGACCTGAGTTCTTCATATCGGCGTCGTCGCTTTTGATCAGGTCGAAATACTCCTCATCCAAAGGCAATCGCCATACCTTTTCATCTATTTCCTCTCCAGCAGAGAAAATAATTTCAGCAAGATCATCAGAGTTGGAAAGCAATCCGGCTCTTTCCTTACCCAGAGCGATCTTAACACCTCCAGTAAGAGTAGCAATATCTATTATTGCCTTTGGTTTAAACTCGCTTTGCGCATAGGATAATGCGTCTGCCAGAATAAGACGTCCTTCCGCATCGGTAGATACAATTTCCACTGTTTGGCCGGAAAGCAGGGTCAGAATGTCATCCGGCCGATAGGCTTCACCAGAAATCATATTTTCCACAGTAGGAACAATCCCCACCAGGTTCACTTTCAACTTCAGTCGGGCAGCGGCCATGACAACTGACATTACCGATATCCCGCCTGCTTTGTCATACTTCATCCCCTGGATAAATTCCACACCTTTCAACGAATATCCCCCGGTGTCAAATGTTACAGCCTTGCCAACCAGAACGATGGGGGCGGCTGAACCGTTCCCGTTGTAATTCAGAACAATCAATCGCGGTTTGGTTTGGCTGCCTTTGCCTACAGCAGTAATACCACCGGCTCCCATTTTGATCAATTCATCATATTGAATGGAACTAAATGAAAAACCGTATGCGTCTGCAAGAGTTTTCGCCCTAGCTTCCAATACTTCGGGGTTTATTATATTGGCCGGTTCCCTTATCCAATCTTTTGCAAGATCTACAGCTTCACCAACTATTTCAGCTTTCTTAATGGCATCTGTGGATGTACCAGAAGCAGTCGTTTTTATGTTTACCTGAAGCACGTGGCTTATCTTATTCTCACGTTTTTTGTGACGGTAAGGTTGATACCCTCCAATACATAAACCTTCTAGTACGGCGTTTCTCACCTCACTGCTTTCTCCAAACACGGGTTGATCCAAATCCAATTCGACAATAACATCTGATTTTGACGCACACCAGCGTGAAAATGCAGCCGCCGCCTTACGAAAAACTGCGCTTGAGGCTTTTTTTCTCTCACCCAGTGACACAAAATACGTATTTTTACCTGATTTTTCTTGAATAACTGTAACCGAACCAGTTTTCTTGACAATTGGGAAAGAAAAATTTGAATCTTCAGGGAAGAAAAATGATAATTCGGGTTCTCTTTCTGAAAGAGCATTTATTAGTTTAAATTCGATATTTTTTGTTGGTTTTATTTCATTGATATTCATACTTTACCTCTCTATATTGAAAAATTATTCCGGGACACCGGTAATTTCCCACAAAACAATCTCAGGTGGACATAAAAATCGTACTCGTGGAGCAGACAATCCTTCCAAACCCAAGCCCCGGGTGATGTATAGTGTCATCCCATTCATGAAATAGCGACCAGATTTGAATGCTAATCCGTAGAGAGAACCCGTGAAGATAGGTCCAATCAGTGGAAAACAAACCTGTCCTCCGTGTGTGTGGCCTGATAACTGCATATCAATATCCAGATCGCGTGCGTTGGGCGCAATATCTGGAGAATGATGCAACAGAATTCTAAAACCAGTTTCAATTCC
Organism: uncultured Leptolinea sp.; assembly: GCA_964446955.1. GTDB lineage: Bacteria > Chloroflexota > Anaerolineae > Anaerolineales > Anaerolineaceae > Leptolinea. The sequence goes on along the minus strand of CAYUQJ010000001.1, from coordinate 411,900 downwards.
ATTAACGAGGTTCTTTAACGTCGGAAAATCCTGATGCGGTTTATGGGAACAGCTTAATCCTATGATTTGCAATGTGTCATTGTTGATTTTTATCTCTGCAACCTTATCATCCAATAACTTTACCCGCGTGTCTTGCAGAAGGGCGGGAAAGTTTTCCGGTAGGTCAACAGCGGGGGAACCTGTAACAGCAAAAACTCCCAATGGTGCATCCCATTGATTGAGTACATTCTTTAGCTCCTCCCAGGCATTTCTGTCTCGAATGGATGAGAGAGAAAGGAAATCTCCTGAAAAAAGGATAAGATCTGGTTTAAGATCAGATATCAATCGATTTAGTATTTCTTCGCGGATCGATATTCTTTCGAGGTGCAAATCCCCAATATGAAGAAGGCGTAATCTCGTTCCTGGCGATAATTTCTCTGATTCCAGTATTTCACGGGATATTTGAATCTTGTATGGCTCGATCCAAAACGCATATACCTGAAGAAAACACCCAATTAATTGCAGTGGAATCCAGATAGGCGGTTCCCACAATAATAACGGTATGGACCGGCACATTGCAAGCAGTAATACCTGAGGTTTTATTGGGCCAAAAGACCTTCTTCTGCGTTCTAAATATGCGATTGACACCCAATCGAAACAGAAGAAAGCTAGCAAACCGAGGCTTTTCGATCCGTTGACTGGTTGACCCAGAAGGGCAATGGCAATTAAGCATATGAAAAATAGAAAAGATGGAATCTTTTCTATTTCCATCGACCGATGCAGTATTACATCAAAGATGTTACCTGTAAGCCCGGGGAACTTCTCCCGATCTGAAAAATCTTTAGCTTCTATCACTGACTGATCGTTTTCTCTTTTAAATTCTTTTTCTTTTCCTTGAACGCACGGACAATTTCCCTACAAAAGTCTGGTATATCTGCCGATACCCGACCCCAAACGACATTCCGGCATCGAAGGGCGGGCAAGTTTTTCCAAATTGCCCCGGCATTTACCAGGTCATCATGAATTCCTTCGCTCCCCGTAGCTTCCAGTCCACTCACGATTCCCGCGCTTATTCCTACCAGTCCTGCATGGCATATCATGCCAATGATCTTATCCTGATGATAAAAATCTGCCACAAAGCGTTTTACCGATTCATACCGTCGTATCCTATCCGGAGCCCAGCCACCGGGAATGACCACACCATCAAATTCCAGCGGATTTACATCATCAAAGCCTATATCAGCCGTTGCTGATAAATGGCGTTTTCCACGGTATGTTTCACCACCTGCAATACCCGCAACAACCACATCTGCTCCTGCTTCCTGAAGCCGCATCAGAGGCACCCAGAATTCCAGATCTTCAAAACCTGGTCCGACAAGAAAGAGGATATGCAGACCTTCCAATTCCATGATTGCTCCTTATGTAGTTTTCAAAGGGAGGCTGTTTCTACAGCCTCCCTTGATTCTACTCTGCTTTTTCAGGTATCCAGCAACATAACACAAGATCTTTTGCCGCTTTCACCTCATCCAGCCTGCGGATTGGTGTGTTATGAGGAGCGGATTTAAGCAACTCGGGAGATTCATGTGCCTCCTGAGCAATCTTCAACATGGCTTCTGCGAATGCGTCCAGGGTCTGAATATTTTCTGTTTCTGTTGGTTCAATCATTAATGCTTCATGCACGATTAACGGGAAATAGTTCGTTGGCGGATGGAAATTGTAATCCATTAGCCTCTTGGCTATATCCAACGCATGAACATCCGGTGCACCAGGTAAGACACCTTCCAGAACAAACTCATGCATGCAAATTCGATCGTACGGTAATGTGTAAGTTCCCTTCAACTTTGCAAGAAGGTAATTGGCATTCAATACTGCCAATTCCGCGATTTTTCTAAGACCATCTGCTCCTTGCATCATGATGTAGGTATAAGCCCGTACATGCATTCCAAAGTGACCATGGAATGATTTACAACGCCCTATCGATTTCTCAGGAAACTTAAATCCATATAACGGAGGTAAATCATCATTACCTTCCTCAACAATGGTCACAAGTGGGCCTGGAAGAAATTCTTTCAATCGGTTGCAAACTCCGACAGGTCCAGATCCAGGTCCGCCACCGCCATGCGGAGTGGAGAAAGTTTTATGCAGATTGAAATGCATAACGTCTATCCCAAGATCACCGGGGCGAACGATTCCCAGTAAAGCGTTCATGTTGGCACCATCGCCATACACTAAACCGCCTGCTTTGTGCACGGTTTCTACCACTTCAACAATATTCTCGTCAAATAGCCCGAGAGTATTTGGATTAGTGATCATTATTCCAGCAACAGTATCATCACATAACGCTTCTAAAGCCTTTAGGTCAACATTTCCACGCGCGTCAGTGGGAACACCAACCACTTCGAATCCAGTCATGCCTGAACTGGCAGGATTGGTTCCATGGGCAGAGTCGGGAATCAACATTCGCGTACGTTTCGTATCACCACGCGATTGATGATAAGCCCGCATGATCATTACCCCGACAAACTCACCATGCGCGCCGGCAGCCGGCTGAAGGGTGATTTCTGCGAAACCCGCAATTTCCTTCAACAACTCCTGCAGATTATACATAACCACCAGACTTCCCTGGATAGTGTCAATTGGCTGAAGCGGGTGGCAAAAGGCAAATCCGGGTAGACGAGCCATAGCTTCATTTACACGTGGGTTGTATTTCATTGTGCAGGAACCCAGTGGGTAGAAACCTTCATCTACGCAGTAATTCAAGTGAGAGAGATGCGTGAAATGTCGGATAACATCCACCTCTGCCATTTCAGGAAGTGGAAGCGACTCACGCAAGAAATTATCGGGTAAGGGAGTTGATGGAACATCTAAATCCGGGAATTGCACGCCCGTCCTGCCATTCGAAGACAGTTCGTAAATCGTCTTTTCAGTCATGGGACATCTCCTTGAGAACGTCAACAAAGATGTCGATTTCTTCCTTAGTTAAGACTTCCGTTACGGCAACCAACATTGTATTTTTCAACGCGGGATATTCGCTCTCAAGATTGAAACCACCAAGAATTCCATGTTCCATTAGATGAGCATTTATCTCGTCAACCGGAGCAGAGCACTTAACCATAAACTCATGGAAAAATGGAGCATCTGTGTTAACCGAAAAACCTGGAACGGACGCGATCTCTTTAGCGGCATAATGCGCTTTTTGATAACACAACTCGGCTACTTGCCGCAATCCATTTTTCCCCAGAAGAGAAAGATAAACACATGATGCAAGTGCTATCAGTCCCTGATTGGAACAAATATTGGAAGTCGCTTTTTCTCGACGAATATGCTGTTCACGTGCCGTTAGGGTTAGCACAAAACCCCGTTTTCCATCCTGATCGACTGTCTCTCCAACCAGACGGCCGGAGATCTTTCGAATCAAGTCCTTTTTTGTTGCAAAAAGCCCAAGATACGGACCTCCAAGTGAAAGAGGAATACCGAGCGGTTGTCCTTCACCAATGACAATATCCGCACCAAACTCAGAAGGTGGTTTCAGCAAACCGAGCGCTGTAGGGTTGACACTTACAGCAAACAACGCACCGTTTTGATGGGCAGCCTCTCCTACTTTTGTGTAGTCATAAATTCGACCGAAAAAATCAGGGTATTGAACAATAACAATGGCTGTCTCATAATCAATCAGCGAAATCAACTTTTCCGGGTTTTGCAGAACATCATCATTACCATCATCTCCAACAATACTGAGATCGGTGTAACCCTGTGTATAAGTGCGGACCGTTTCTCTGTAATGAGGATGCAGGCTGGGTGATAATACGATCTTGGGTCGTTTTCCACGGAAATGCGAATGGGCCAAAATGACAGCTTCCGCTGTTGAGGTTGCGCCATCGTAATGCGATGCGTTACAGGCATCCATTCCTGTCAAATTCGCGATCAAAGATTGATATTCAAATATCGCCTGTAAAGTACCTTGAGAAATCTCCGGCTGGTAGGGTGTATATGCCGTAAAGAACTCTCCGCGGCTGATGATGGAATCAACGGCTGTTGGGATGTAGTGGTTGTATGCTCCAGCTCCAAGAAAACACATCATCTCCTTAACTGAGCCATTTCCACTGGAAAGGTCGTTAAGTTCAGCCACAATCTCCATTTCTGTTCGTTTGGCAGGGAGATCTAAGCTTGGATATCGGAATTTTTCTGGAACAGCCTTGAAGAGATCATCAATCGCATTTACACCAACTGCCCGGAGCATTTCATCCCGTTCAGAGTTGGTATGCGGAGTGAACATTAATGACTCCGATCTTGCAGGAATTTCTCATAATCAGAAGCACTCATTAATCCATCCATTTCAGATGGATCTGACATTTCAAGTTTTATCATCCAGGCTTTACCGTAAGGATCACTATTTACCAATTCCGGTGTGTTGGGCAAGTCTTCATTAATGGCAACAACTTTTCCGGAAACCGGAAGATTTACATCAGCCGCAGCCTTGACAGATTCTATCGTGGCACAGGTTGTACCTTTTGAAACAGAGTCACCAACAGAAACAATTACTTCAACAAAGACTACATCAGATAATTGTTCCTGGGCGAAATCGCTAACTCCGATCGTGGCAGTATTGCCTTCTAATTTTACCCATTCATCTGAAGCTGCATATTTACAATCATTGGGGATATTCATGGTCATTCTCCTAAAAAAATTGGGTTTTAACGTACTACAGGTACTTCCAGTTAATCTCTGTCGCATACCTGAGAGATTCGTTGTTCATTTTTGATCAACTTGCCCCTTCGGTGAACATTCCCTTTCCAGAGGAGATTACTGTAGGGTCCTTTTTACCTGAGAGATTCGCCAATGTTCCTGAAGCATTGGTTTGCCCCTTCGGTGCCAAAAAACCGGTCTCTTCCCAACAGCATCCATTATTCTATTGTACTCCCCCTCAGCTCCCGCTTATTTGTTTCATTATAACAAAGATAAAAAAGAAGAAAGAAAGTTCACAAACTTCTTAATTGATTTCATCAAATTTTTTAATCGAAAAGCGATATAATTGTCGGTCGCGCCAAAGGCGCGATTTATTTTGTCTGCAAGTAATCAGGAAAGAGAGAAACATGCTGTTTAAAAGGGAAGATTTACGCAACGTAGCTATCATCGCTCACGTTGATCATGGAAAAACCACTTTAGTAGATGGTCTTTTAAAACAGGCTAGAGTTTTCCGCGAGAACCAACAGGTGATTGAACGGATCATGGATTCGAATGACCTGGAACGGGAACGGGGAATTACCATCCTTGCAAAGAACACATCTGTTGTCATTGCAGATCCTAACACCGGTAAACCTGTAAAAATCAATATCGTTGATACCCCCGGACATGCCGATTTCGGTGGTGAGGTGGAACGCGTGATGAACATGGTCGATGGGGTTTTACTTCTGGTTGATGCGGCGGAAGGACCCATGCCGCAAACCCGCTTTGTCTTGAAAAAAGCCCTTGAAATGGGACATAAAGCCATTGTGGTCATCAACAAAATGGATCGTAAAGATGCAGAACCAGACCGCACTTTGAACGCGACATTTGATCTCTTCATCGAGCTTGGTGCCAACGAAGAACAGGCTGATTTTCCTGTTATATATGCCAATGCCATTACCCAGCAGGCAGGTGAATCACAGGATCTGAAAAACGACCTCCAACCACTTTTTGAAGCCATTCTCAAACATATACCCGCGCCCGAAGTTGATATTGACTCGCCCTTCCAAATGTTGGTGACAAACCTGGGTTATGACGATTACCGAGGAGTTACGGCTGTTGGACGTATATTTGCCGGAAAAGTCCGTGCCGGTCAAGAAGTAGCACGTATTAAGGTTAATGGTGAAGTTGTTCCAGAAAAGATTAAATATCTTTACACACACCAGGGATTGGAAAAAGTTGCCATAGAAGAAGCCAGTGCCGGCGAAATCATATCCATTGCCGGACTAGAAGGTATTGGTATTGGCGAGACTCTGGCAGACGCCCTGAACCCTATTGCGTTACCTCCAATTCTTGTGGAAGAACCAACCGTAAAAATGACTTTCGCGGTTAACAATTCTCCATTCAAAGGAAAAGAAGGCAAATGGAGTACCAGCCGTAATCTTAGAGAGCGGTTGGTGAATGAATTACGAAATAATGTAGCCTTAAGGGTAGATGAAACTGACAGCGCAGATACATTTGTTGTCTCTGGTAGAGGTGAACTTCATCTGGCCATTTTGATTGAAACAATGCGTCGTGAAGGATATGAATTCCAGGTTTCCAAACCAGAAGTCATTCTTAAAGAAGGCCCTGATGGCAGACAATTGGAACCATATGAGGAACTTCATATCGAAACCACCCCGGAAACCGTTGGTATTGTTGTTGAAATGCTTGGAACACGCCGTGGAAAAATGTTGGATATGATTAACACCAATGAAAACACCGTCCGGCTGACTTATATTATTCCCACGCGTGGATTACTAGGCTTCCGCTACCAATTTCTAACAGCGACACGGGGTAACGGAATTATGAACACACTATTCCACGGGTACGGACCTTTCACTGGTGTTCTTTCAACACGCGCCACGGGATCCATAGTTGCCTGGGATTCTGGTTTGACCACAACATATGGCCTCAAAAATGCGGAGGAACGCGGAACATTGTTTGTCGGCCCCGGGCTCGATGTGTATGAAGGAATGGTGGTTGGTGAACGCGCTCAACCCGGTGATCTAACTGTCAATGTATGCAAAAAGAAACACCTGACCAACATGCGCTCTGCAAATAAAGATATCGAAATCCGGCTGACTCCACCACGCAATATGAGTATTGATGAAGCGATTGAATATCTGGAAGAAGACGAATTACTAGAGGTAACCCCGGTTGCCTTCCGGATCCGCAAGCGGATTTTGAACACGGATGACCGTGGCAAACAGACTAAGAGAGCAAAAGAAGAGATTATGTAAAGAAAAACCGGGTTAGCCCCGGTTTTTTTCTACTACACTTTTTCTTCTTCCTCAGTCTGTTTCTTACTTCCGATTTCAACCATCTGGATCTGGATTTGATACCGTTTTCCCTCCAATTCCATTTTCCCGTTTGCATAAAACCCTTTGGATCCGGTCTTAAATTCCTTCGGCGGTAAAGTCAACAGGTTTACTACAGTTCCATCACCAGTTTTTATTTCGGCAACTAATATCATAATTACCTCCATTTATAATTATAAAGAATTTTCCAATTATTCAGGTATAATGCGGATGAATGGAGGTGCCTATAAGATAGATAAAACATAATCATTCGGGAAATAACAAGCGCATGGCCTGCCTACGGATTCGGGGAAACAATAACTGGCAGGTGACGAGGATGAGGGTTCTTCATCGCGAGATGAAGTTAACCGGTAAAACCGGGAAAATCGACAGATCAGCGGATGCCCTCCAGAAGAAATTCTGATTTCCCTTATATAAAATTTTATTATCCGTCCGCAGCAAAGCTGTCACATCTATCAGATGAGACGATGCTGCCCTAACACCATACGATTCTCATTTGGAGGAAAACTATGTGCGGTATTGTTGGTTACATCGGTGGTAAAGATGCCACACCGATTATTCTGAACGGTTTACGAAAATTGGAATATCGGGGCTACGATTCCGCTGGAATCGCCATATTAGACAATGATAAAAAAATCGAAGTCCGGCGGGATGCTGGAAAACTGGATAATCTGTGCAATCTGGTTTCACGCGAACCGCTTACCGGGTCAATTGGCATCGGTCATACCCGTTGGGCTACGCATGGAGAACCAAACGCCCGGAATGCTCATCCACACACCGGCGCTACCGGTCGAGTTGTCATCGTTCATAATGGGATTGTAGAGAACTACCAGGAATTACATGAAGAACTGGCCTCTGAAGGCGTTAAGTTTAACTCAGACACAGACACTGAGACCATCGTTCATCTTATCGAACGCTATATCTCAAAGACCGGTAATCTTGAAGAAGCTGTGCTGAAAACGTTACAGCAGATTCGCGGTGCACATGGGATCGTTGTCCTTTCCGCGGAAGAGCCGGACAAAATCATTGCCGCGCGCATCGGGAATGCCGGTGGTGTGGTCATCGGGTATGGTGAAAATGAAATGTTTGTCGCGTCAGATATCCCCGCGATACTCGACCAGACTCACCGGATGACCTTCCTTGAATCCCGCCAGATGGCTGTCATATCCCGGCAGGGGGTTACCATCAAAACCATTGATGGAAAACCCGTAACTCCATCCATACAGACCATCAATTGGGATCCAGTCGCAGCGGAAAAAGGCGAATACCGTCATTTTATGCAAAAAGAGATTCATGAACAGGTCCGCAGCTTGACAGATACTCTGGCAGGCCGGGTGGACTTTGAAAAAGGTATCATTCAATTACCCCAGTTAAACCTCACGGCTGAATCAGCTCGCAAGATCAGTAAGATCATCATTACGGCTTGTGGTACTGCCGCTCACGCTGGAATGGTGGGTAAGATTTTAATTGAACGAATTGCCCGTATTCCAGTTGATGTGGATATAGCTTCAGAATTCCGATACCGCGATCCCATTATTCAACCCGGAACGGTTGTATTGGCAATCAGTCAATCCGGCGAGACTGCCGATACACTGGCCGCGATGGAAGAAGGCCGCTTAAAAGGCGCAACTACCTGGTCTATCGTTAACGCAATTGGTTCCCAGGCGATGAGGGTTGCAGATGGATATATATCCATGCAGGTTGGCCCAGAGATTGGTGTGGCTTCCACAAAAGCATTTACAGCGCCACTTGTCGATCTTTATATGTTGGCCATACTATTGGCCGATCTGCGCGGAACGTTACCTGTTGACCAGAGGAAGAAATTAGTCAATGATCTTCGGCTGGTTCCCGACCTTGCCGGAAGGTGCCTGGAACGTGAACATGAAGTGGCTGAATTGGCTAATGAAATGAAGGATTCCAAAAACGCGCTCTATCTCGGACGTGGCATAAACATGCCCATAGCCTATGAAGGTGCGCTTAAGTTGAAAGAAATTTCCTACATACACGCCGAAGGTTATCCTGCCGGCGAGATGAAACATGGACCTATCGCGTTAATTGACAAGGAAATGCCGGTGATCGCGTTGGCGCCCAATGATCCCTGGTACGAGAAGATGGCAAGCCAGATCGAACAGGCAAAAGCCCGGGGCGGGAAGGTGATCGCGGTAGCCACAGAAGGGGATAAAAATGTCGAAAAGCATGCGGATTATTGCCTATGGATCCCGGCTATTCCCTGGATGTTGAGTCCGGTTCTATCGGTTATACCATTGCAAATACTGGCTTATCACATTGCCGCCATTCGTGGCCTTGATGTCGATCAACCCAGGAACCTGGCAAAATCCGTCACAGTTGAATAAAAAGTCTAATCAGTGTTTTACAAGAATGTTAAAAAAAGACCGTTGCCATTGGGCGACGGTCTTTACTCATTACACACTGCCGCGTTACGACAATATATATAATGGGTACTAATAATGAGGCTATCCAAATGAATAACCATAAGACTCTTCGAAAAAATAGGATTGCAATCCTTGGTACAGTAGTATTCTTTTTGTCTGCAGCTTGCAATTTTCCCTTGAGTAAACCATACACAGGCATTGCGCCGATTTTAACAGCGACCGCCGCGGCGCGGCAGCAGGTTGTTAACATCGAACCGGAAGTGGCCATAGTAAATCTATCCATTCCTGAAAACCACTTTCCATATTCTGTACAATCGGGAGACACAGTTTCAGCGCTAGCCTCCCGTTTCAACATTTCAACCAGTGAAATTCTCTCCCAGGATTTACAGATGTTGGAAGTTGACTACTCGTCGACATTACAACCGGGCGCCTTAATCATATTAAACCTGGGAAAACAACCTGATTGGTCACCCCTGATACAGATTGTCCCGGATAATTATTACATTTTCGGTCTGACACAGGCGGATTTTGATTCGGAATCGTTTATTTCCCAATATCCCGGTTGGCTGTCTCATTTTGTCGAAACATCCAACGGCAGACGTATAACAGGCTCAGAAATTCTGATTAGTACAGCTAGAAATTATTCCATTTCTCCAAGGGTTTTATTAGCGTTATTGGAATTTCAATTAAAGGCTCTTTCAGATCCAACAGTTCCATCGTCATTCTCACTTGGATGCACCGAACCAACCCGAAAGACTCTGGTAAAACATCTTTCCTGGGCAGCAAATGTACTTAATAACGGTTATTACGGATGGCGTGAAGGTTCGCAAGTAACCTTTACAGATACAAACGGAAACCGGATTGATCCCAATCCTCAGTCCAATGCCGGGTCAGTTGCTTTTTATTACTACTTTTCGCGTTTTCTTTCAGGTGAAGAACTGACTTCTGCAATTTCCGAAACTGGCTATTTACATGTTTACAAATCACTATTTGGTGAAATCAACTGGAATATTGATCGGGAAAATCCTATTTTCCCAGAAAATTTGGTGCAACCAGAATTGGTTTTCCCACTTCAACCAGGATTGAAGTGGGCTTACACAGGTGGCCCTCATTCGCCGTGGGGTACGGGTTATCCTTTCGCAGCCGTTGATTTTGCGCCCCCGGCAGCTGCTCCTGGTTGCGAACCGTCACCATACTGGGTGAATGCCGTAGCTGATGGCGTGATAACACGTTCTGATGAAGGGATTCTTTTACAAGATTTGGATGGTGATGGTTTTTCCCAAACCGGATGGGTTATTCAATACCTTCACCTATCTTTACCCAAACAATTACCGGTTGGAACCATGTTAAGAAAAGGTGAACAATTTGGACACCCTTCCTGCGCTGGCGGGAACTCGTCGGGTCGACACGTTCACATTGCCCGCCTCTACAACGGCGAATGGGTCCCAACCGGCGGACCAATTCCCTTCAACCTTGGCGGATGGATCGCAATTAATGGCGAGAAAGAGTACAAAGGCAAACTAATCAATGGAAATATTGAACTTAAATCCAGCAGCGTAGGTGAATACTTTTCACAATTTCCACTTCAATAACCCCCATATATGGCGGGTTGTCAATTCTTGCCAGTAGAAATATCCGTACGTTGCGCATAGATGTATCCAATATAGGGGTGAACGGCGTTCTGCTCCTCTTGAACACGAAAACCGGCTTCCTTTAGCCTTTCCACGATCTCCACGTGGCGATGCGTGGTCAGATGATTGTGGTATTCCATGACAATTCGCTTGAACTTACGCAATTCGTCCTTTGACAGGGGAAGGAGGATGTCATATTCTCCTCCTTCACAATCTATTTTCGCAATTTCTATCTCATCTATCACGTGAGTGTGTAAAAAATCCATTAGCTGTATGGTGTGAACAGGATCGCCAGATGTGTCATCTGTTTGTGTTCGAAATTGAAGGGGATTCCCTGATGACGTATTGATTACCAATTCACCGGGAATTGAAGAAACGGCTGCCGATATTGCTGTGACATTTGGTAAGGAATTCTTGTGAATGTTTCGATCAAAAAAATCCACCGATTCCGGAAACGGTTCAAATCCATAGATCTGACAGCGGGGGCAGGCGGCTGCTGCCTGAATGGCATACTCTCCAATTCCCGCACCTATATCTATAATGAAACCTCGTTGCGGTTTTTCCTCATTTTCGAAATGGTAAAAATCATCCAGAAATGTTTCTTTGATTGACCAAATATCCAGAAAATTTCGAACAAAAAAACATAACCCCGTTTTTTTCAGGCAGATCGTTTTTTCCTTGTGCTTCCCCCCAATTAGTTGAAAAATCTTTATCGGCTTTTCTATTCCGGTCGCCAGTAGACGGATTGATTTAATGTAGTAAGGAATGCTGCTCAGTTTTATCATAGTTACACAATTTTACCGTCTAGTAGTTTCATTCACAACAAACCGGCAGATTCCTGTCATGGATTCCTGATCCATTTGTTCTTTCAGGATCCATGGCAATCCGCCCAGTTTTCGCATAATCCACATATCCATTTCACAAAACACATCTAAACCATTATGAAGGGTTCTGTACGGGCATCTCTTAATAACAATTTCGGGTCCGTGTTTCCCGGCTTCCCATATGGCGTTGTAATGATGTTCATTTAGCCAGATGATCAATTCTCGAATTCTGATCTTCTTTTCAACAGAGTTGTTAACGATCTGATGTTCATCATTCAAAAAAAGATCGGCCAGATGTATCGCCGGAGATGGTCGTTCTTTTGCCCAGTCACTCAACAAAACGAAAAACAATTCTTTAATAATTGAATCGTCATCTGGCGCAACAGGGAGAACTATCGAAGCCCTTCTGCCAGCCTGTGGATTATTGGTTTTTCCAGGAATGACTTCAACCAACCCCAAATTTCTTAATTTGCGTAAGTGGTATCGAACTGTCGGCTCATCAATTCCACATTTTTTGCTTAGATCACGCGAAGTGGTTCTCCCGGATTCGATTATGGAATCAAGAATTTTTTGCTGAGTTGTTTTTCCATCCATAATTACGTAAATTATCCTTTACGCAATTATAACTTGACATGCCTTTCCTGAATGATAGAATTACTTCATCTGGTTTTCCTAATTCTGAGAGGAAGGCACGAAATGGACAAAGAGACTCTTAACTCACCGGGAGTGGAAATTCCTCCAGACCTTCAGGGAAACGTGTCTATTACTACTCTGGATAGAATTTACAATTGGAGCAGAAAAAATTCGTTATGGCCCATGATGTTCGGTCTTGCATGTTGTGCCATTGAAATGATCTGCGCCGCGGCCAGCAGGTATGACCTTTCCCGCTTCGGAATGGAAGTTATGCGCCCAAGTCCGCGTCAAGCAGATTTTATGATCGTTTCCGGTACAGTTACAAAGAAAATGGTTCCTCAAATAGTCCGGTTGTACAACCAAATGGCCGAACCCAAATATGTTGTTTCAATGGGTGCTTGTGCGAACGGAGGCGGCCCATTTAAAGAAGGATACAACGTTGTCCCCGGAGTGGATCGTTTTCTTCCAGTAGATGTCTATATTCCCGGTTGCCCCCCAACACCTCAGGCTTTACTCAATGGGTTAATCACATTGCAAAAAAAGATTGATGGGGAATCGATCAAATCCGTCCGTTGGTATCGAAAAGAACCCGTGGATGCTATTCCCATTCCTGTACTGGGGCCGGATCTTATGGACCCCCGTCAATATGATACGATCTCCCGTATAAGTCGTCAAAAAACCGCCGAACATCCGCAATCTGCAGACCTATCAGATGGCTCTCGCATAGCATCAAGCACCCCTGATGAGATGAACGAATGAGCGACCAAACAGGTGTTTCACTCGATATGGATCTTGTCACACGTTACCCGCATTTAATAAAACCGGATACGAGAAGCGGTTATTCCGGATTCCTAGTTGACGGAAGCGATCTGCTCCGGTTCTCCAGAGCAATCCGCGATGAACTTGGGTTTGACTACCTCTCCATGGTCACGGCTGTCGACTATTTTCCTGATGACTGTATGGAAGTTGTCTACCTGGTTTACCGTACTACAGGAGGACCGGGTATTTTGTATAAAGTTCAAGTGACCAGGTTGGAACCTCGAGTTCCGAGTTTATGTTCCATCTTCCCGGGTGCCGAATTGCAGGAACGCGAGGTTTTTGACCTGTACGGTATTACCTTTGAGGGTCACCCAGACCTCAGACGAATACTGATGTGGGAAGGATTCGCCGGTTATCCGCTCAGAAAAGACTGGAAAGAACCTTTTTTTGAGGATGATGTAAAACCATACAAGAGCCGATGGCCCCAAGGGGAATTTGCGCGGATTGAAGAGAAGAATCCTTATAGGGATAACGTAGATTACCCGGCAGGTTTTGAGCCAGAAACAATTGATGGCAAAGACGATGAAATGCTGTATGACAGCCTGCGAAAAAGCGCCAATAACCTGACCGGCAGCCTAAAAACAGATCAGCTAATTGTCAATCTCGGACCACAACATCCTTCAACCCATGGTGTTTTCCGGATGGCCGCTCTCCTTGAAGGAGAGACGATAGTGGAATTGAAACCTGTACTGGGTTATCTTCATCGAAACCACGAGAAGATTGCTGAACGCAGTACGTTCTTGCAGATTATGCCATACACCGACAGGCTGGATTACATTTCATCCATGAGCAACAACTTCGGTTACGCGCTGGCTGTAGAAAAATTGATGGGAATTTCCCCTCCTGTACGAGCGGAGTATATCAGGGTCATTATGGCAGAATTAACCCGCATCAGCAGCCATATCATGACTACGGGGTTCCTCCTCAATGATCTTGGAGCATTTTTTACTCCGGCTTTATATACACTTGAAGAACGTGAATTAATTCTGGATATTTTTGAGGAGGTATCCGGATCCCGAATGATGTGCAATTATTTTCGGTTTGGCGGTTTATCGCGTGATGTCGGTGAGTCATCCCTCAAAAAGATCCGCAATCTTGTTTATGACCGTCTTCCCCGCAAAATTGATGATCTGGACATCTACCTGACTCACAACGAAATCGTGAGAATGCGTACGGAAGGTGTGGGAATTCTCACTGCCGATCAAGCAGCAGCATATTCAGCATCCGGGCCACAACTTCGTGCATCTGGAGTTCCGTATGATGTCCGCAGAGCAGATCCATATTCCATCTACGATCGTTTTAAATTCGATGTAGCGGTTCGTTACCATGGTGATATTTATGACAGGTATCTCGTTCGCATGGATGAGATGAGGCAGAGTATACGTATTCTCGAGCAAGCTCTTTCAGAACTTCCAGATGGACCTATAACCAACGGGAAACCGCAATATCAACCTCGGGTACCAGTGGGAGAAGCATATGGCAGGGTGGAAGGTCCGAAAGGGGAACTTGGTTTCTATGTCATCTCGAATGGGCAACCCAATCCCCAACGTTATCACGTCCGGGCGCCATCTTTCATCAACATTACTTCCTTATCTGAAATGTGCCGGGGTTATAAAGTGGCTGATGCCGTGGCTATTCTTGGCTCCATGGACATTATTTTAGGCGAAGTGGACCGGTAAGCGGAGGTATGACAATGAATGGCTCTGGCATATTACGCGGATTACTTGTCCCGCTTAAGCATTTCTTTGAAACCTACCTGGATGATCTTAAATGGTTGGGGAAAAAGTATTACAACCCTGAAGGAATTGCCCGGCGCTCATCAGCGGACCAAAAAGGGATATTCAGTGTGCAATATCCCGAAGAGAAACTGCCCGTACCGGAAGAGTTTCGGTTTATTCCATTTCTGGTTTATGACGAAGCACCGGATGGTTCACGAGTGATTCGTTGCACAGCCTGCGGTATTTGCTCAAAAGTCTGTCCCCCGCAATGCATATGGATAGATCGAAAAACCGATCCAGAAACAGGTAAACCAATATCACAACCCAAGGAATATGTAATTGACATTGATCTCTGTATGAATTGTGGCTTTTGCGCGGAATTCTGTCCATTTGACGCGATTCGAATGGACCATGATTATGAACTGGCAAATACCAACCGTGAGACCAACAACATCTGGAATTTGGATCGACTGTTGAAACCGGCATCGTATTATGCAGAAATCCGTCCATTAAATTATTCCCGAGAAGAAGCCGAAAAAGCTGAAAAAGCAGCGGCAAAAGCATTAAGAAGCACTGAATCTCCAAAAGAAACATAGATTTAAGGGAACTTCGATGTATAATCCTGAAACTGAAATTGTATTTCCAAGCAAAGCAATAGGTAGCCTGTCAACCCTGCGTGGAAAGACATGGCAAGACCTGATCGATCTGGTAAAAGAAAAACAGGCGGATTCCCCTGAACAGGCAGCCTTTTTGTTAATGATGATCAAGATCAATGGTTGCATCACCTGTAATGTGGATTCATTCAGGGCGATGCGGGGATGTCCATCTTGCGCTCAATTAAACATCAGACGGTATAAAGGAACTGATGACGACCTTATTCTTCAATACCAACAGGCCTTGAAGGATACAACGAACTTTTTTTCAAAGACTCATAGAGGTAAATAATAATGACTTCAATTACTAAGGAACAAGTTTTAAAAGCACTGGGCAATGTCCAGGATCCAGAATTGCATAAAGACCTGGTCACATTGAATATGATCAAAGACGTTGCTGTTGAAAATGACAACGTGAGTTTTACTGTTGAACTGACCACACCAGCCTGCCCATTGCGCAACCAAATTCAATCAGATGCGAAGACTGCCGTGGAAAATATTCCTGGAGTTAAAAGTGTCGTAGTCAACATGAGTGCCAGAGTACGGGACGATGGACGCGATCGTGGTATTCAGGGATTATCCATACGGAATGCCGTAGCCGTGGCATCGGGTAAAGGTGGGGTTGGAAAAACCACCGTTGCGGTAAACCTTGCCATCGCTCTTGCAAAAGCTGGAGCAAAAGTAGGTCTTTTGGATGCTGATATTTATGGGCCTAACGTTCCCACAATGATGGGCGTGGATCAATTACCCCCAACTCCGGGCGAGAAAATGATCCCTGCTGAAGTTTATGGGGTCAAACTAATGTCAATTGGTTTCCTTGTTAAGCCAGGACAGCCTCTAATCTGGCGTGGACCAATGCTTCATTCTGCCATTCGCCAGTTCCTTTCCGATGTGGATTGGGGTGATTTGGATTACCTTGTGATCGACCTTCCTCCTGGAACGGGAGACGCCCAGCTCAGCCTGGCACAATCCATACCTTTGAGCGGGGCAGTCATTGTGACCCTGCCGCAGGCCGTTTCTCTTGAAGATGCCACTCGTGGTTTACAAATGTTCAAAGTTTTGAATGTCCCCATTCTTGGGGTCATTGAAAACATGAGTTATCTGGAGTTGCCAGATGGAACCAGAATGGATGTATTTGGCAGCGGTGGTGGAGAATCAATGGCAAAAGCTACCGAAGTTCCATTCCTTGGTACCATCCCCATGGATCCGGATGTTCGCAAAGGTGGAGATTCGGGATCACCGGTAGTTCACGCAATTCCTGATTCCGCATCAGCCAAAGCGTTAACAGCAATCGCGGAAAGAATTGCAGCTGGCCTGAGTGTTGCCGCCGCGAGCAAGGATTCCGGCGTGACCATCAAGATGGTCGGATAGGAGTAATTGTATGACACCAACGATCGTGGGTGTTCGGTTTAACCCGATCGGCAAAATCTACCATTTTGATTCGGGAAATACAACCGACCTGACTGTCGGCGATTTTGTTGTTGTGGAAACCAGCCGTGGTAAACAACTTGGACAGGTTGCCCAACTTATCACGGAACCGGAAGCCCAACCTGATGGTGGATGGAAATCAATCGAACGTCGCGCTACACCTCGTGATCTTGTTACCCGTCAAAGCTGGGAAAATAAAGAAACGGATGTAGTTGATTTTGCACGTAACCGGGCCAAAGAATTACGACTGGTTGGGGTGAAGATCATTTCATCCGAATTCAGCTTCGATGGAAGCCGATTAACTGTTTTCTTTAGCACTGAAACGGAAGAAAAAGCTGATCTTAAATCACTTCGCCAGGATATTCAACGTAGATTCAGCCCATCTCAAGTAGATTTGCGGCAAATTGGTCCTCGTGATGTCGCGAAAAATCTCTGTGGGATTGGCGCCTGTGGTCTCGAAAAGCGATGCTGTTGCCAATTCCTATCAGAATTCAGTTCGATTTCCATTCGAATGGCAAAAGAACAGGGCATTTCCCTTACCCCTGGAGAGATCACTGGTATGTGTGGCCGCCTTCGCTGTTGCCTGTCGTATGAATATGAGCAATACGCTGAAGCGCGCTCTCATCTGCCCAAACGGAATAAGGAGATAAAAACTCCTGCCGGTACGGGAAAAGTGGTTGATGTCCGACCTTTGCAGGAAATGGTCTTAGTCGATATACCTGATGTTGGTTACAGGGAATTCCACATCACAGAACTGAATTTCTCTCCTCAAGAGGTTAAGAAACCGTGATAGAGAGTACCAACGACGAGGGTTGGCACACAAAAAAGAAAATCCTTGTTGTTTTGGCTCATCCGGATGATCCTGAGTTTTTTTGTGGCGGAACACTTGCCCGCTGGGTCAAAAAAGGGCATGAAGTGCATTATTGCCTTATCACCAACGGCAATAAAGGATCGGATGATCCCAATATAACGCCCTCAGAACTGGCTCAGATTCGTGAAATTGAACAAAGAAAAGCAGCCGAAATTCTTGGAATAAACCATATCGAGAATCTTGGCTATGACGATGGCACTTTGGTGGCGGATTTGAATGCCCGCAAAGATATCGTTCGTGTAATTCGAAAAATCAAACCAGATATTCTGGTTTCATGCGATCCCACAAATTTCTTTCCCCACGAAGGGTATATCAATCATCCAGACCATCGAACAGCCGGGCAGATTGCACTTGAAGCCGTTTTTCCGGCTAGTGGAAACCGCATGTTTTTCCCTGAATTGATCACGGAAGAAAACCTGCCACCTCACTCGGTAGAAGAAGTTTGGCTCTCATTGACTTCACAACCGGATATTAATATCGATATTTCAGACACCTTTGAAATTAAGTTGAAAGCCCTTCACGAGCACAAAAGCCAGATAGGCGACCCAGAAAAATTTGACATACGAATGCGATCAACGCGGCACACAAATGATAGCACAGATGAATCCCCCCGGTACGAAGAGGGATTCAGACGTTTCATTCTACGGAAATAACACTCCTGACAGCAATTTATCTTATTGACGATTGACGGCGATCAAGTTCGGAGATATACTCTTTTATAGTATTTATCTTATTAATAAGATTATTAAAACAGGTTTCAATGTCAGAGATTTATCTCAATGCATTTCTTGAATACTTGTCAAGACATCAAAAACGGGGAGATTCACGTCTTCCACCGTTGAGTGAGATTTGCAAAATAACAAAGACGAGTAATCCGACTTTACGGGAACAATTGGAAGTCGCACGTGCTTTTGGATTTGTGGAAGTCAAAACCAAAACCGGAATACGAAAGAATCGCTATCGCTTTTCCCCGGCTGTGACGGCCAGTCTCTCATACGCTGTTAAGGAAGATTCGCGTATGTTTGATAAATACGCAGATCTTCGGAAGCATATTGAATCAGCCTATTTCGAAGAAGCAGCCGCGCTTTTGGAAGAAGATGATATCAACCGTTTGAAAGAGTTGATTGTTGAAGCAAGGAACAAGTTGACTTACAGGCCTCTTGAAATTCCTTTTTTTGAACATCGCGATTTCCACATGCTTATGTACAGTCGGTTGGACAACCCGTTTGTTACCGGATTGCTCGAAGCCTACTGGCTTATGTACGAAGAAACTGGTCTTAATCGTTATACCGATTTGGAATATCAAATGCGGGTATGGAATTACCACGAGAAGATTGTTGAAGCTATCCAGCAGGGTGAAATATCCAGTAGCAAAAAAGCCTTACTGGAACACATGATTCTTTTAAAACAAAGAACACCCATAAAAAAACCAAAACATGAATTTGAATGATCCCAGGGGTCTTATGGAATATAAAACAAACGAATTTAATCTGACAATCAGTACGGTTAATGGCTCCGGAAGCGCGACAGCCAATGTTACGATCCTGCGGGCATTATTCAAAATGGGCATCCCTGTATCCGGTTTGAATATATTCCCATCCAATATTCAGGGACAACCCACGTGGTTTACGATGAGGATCAGCCAGGCAGGGTATCTGGCACGCCAGGAAAAAGACGACATTGTCATTGCCATGAACCCGGTCACAATTCAAAAAGAGATCGATTCTGTTTGTCCCGGGGGTATTCTGATATACGCGGATCACATTCAGCTGCCGATCGAAAGATCTGATATTCACATCTATTCAATGCCTGTCAAAAAGATCGTTCTTGATTCTGAAGTCAATAGTTCGGTTCGAGATTATGTCGCCAATATGGTTTATGTGGGATTTTTAGCCCAGGTACTTGGCATGGATATGGACATGATTTACAAGGCACTAGATTTTCATTTTAAAGGACGAGAATCGGCGATTAACGTAAACTGGAGAGTGGTCAAGAACGCGGCAGCCTGGGCTGAGTCCAACATTACCAAAAAGGACGCATATCGGGTAGAGAAACTACCTCCACTTACTGATTACATTCTGGCTGACGGCAATACGGCAGCCGCATTGGGAGCAATCTATGGTGGCGTACAGTTCAATGCCTGGTATCCAATTACACCGGCAACCAGTGTTTCTGAATCACTGAACGAGTATTTACCCCAATTACGACGAGATCCCAATACGGGAAAAGAGACATATGTTGTTGTTCAGGCTGAAGACGAACTTTCGGCTATCGGTATGGCGATAGGTGCAGGGTATGCCGGTCTTCGCGCCATGACATCCACATCCGGCCCCGGACTTTCATTAATGTCGGAATACCTAGGCCTTGCGTATTACGCAGAAGTGCCAGTGGTTGTGTGGGACGTTCAACGTGTGGGACCATCAACAGGTCTGCCAACCCGAACAGCCCAGGGTGACTTAACCCAATCGTATTTTATTAGTCATGGCGATACACAGTTTATTATTCTAATGCCTGGAAGCGTATCAGAATGCTTTGAATTCGGTTGGAAGGCGTTTGATCTGGCAGAGCGTATGCAGATGCCTGTGATCGTTCTTTCGGACCTTGATCTTGGAATGAATCAGTGGATGACCCGAAAATTTGAATATCCAGATAGTCCCATGGATCGGGGAAAGATTCTATGGGAAGACGACCTGGAAAAATTGTTAAAAGAGAGAAGCGGTGACTGGGGTAGGTATCTGGATATTGATGGTGACGGTATTCCATACCGAACTGTTATCGGGAATATGCATCCCAAGGGCGCTTTTTTCTCGAGGGGAACAGGGCATGATGAATACGCCAAATATTCAGAAGATAACATCACCTGGGAAAAGGGATTAAAAAGGCTAGGGAAGAAATACCAGACCGCTAGGCATTTTGTTCCTAAACCAGTTATTTCATTTGAGAAAAACGCGGGAATAAACATACTATCGTTCGGCTCAACTGATCCGGCTGTAAAAGAAGCCATTGACCAATTTCATGAAAAAGGAATTAATGTGAATTATTGCCGGGTTAGAAGCATCCCATTCACGGATGAGGTGAAAGATTTTCTTAATACCAACGAACCCGTATATGTTATAGAGATTAATCGTGATGGTCAAATGTGCCAGCTATTGCAGATGACATACCCGGAATTTGCATCAAATCTTACGAAGGTTTGCCATATAGATGGTCTGGCTCTTACCGCAAATTGGATTGTAGAAAACATTCTTACCATCCGGGAGAAGAAAGATGTCTGAGAATCCTCAAACAACAACTACTCCGGTTAATGCAATTGGATTAACCAGAGCTGACTATAAGGGTGCAGTTAGTACCCTGTGTCAGGGATGCGGCCATAATTCAATTACTAACCAGATTATTGCCGCCTGTTATGAATTGAACATACGACCGGAAAAAACCATGAAGTTTTCAGGAATCGGATGCTCGAGTAAAAGCCCGACATATTTCCTTGGACGTTCTTTTGGCTTCAATGGACTTCACGGAAGAATGCCCTCTCTCGCACAGGGGGCAGGTTTTGGCGATACCAGTATGCGGATCATTGGGGTGAGCGGTGATGGTGACACTGCCAGTATCGGCATGGGGCAATTTAAACATCTTGTGCGGCGGAATATTCCAATGACATATATTGTCGAGAACAATGGGGTCTATGGTCTTACCAAAGGTCAATTTTCAGCCACTGCTGAACGGGGAAAAACATTAAAAAAGCAGGGAACCAGCCGATATTTACCGGTTGACATTTGCATGGAAGCACTGATCTCTAATGCTTCCTTTGTTGCCCGTTCATTCGCCGGTGACCCCAAACAGGTAAAAGAATTGATAAAGGCGGCGCTAAGTCACCGGGGAATTTGTGTTTTGGATATTATCAGCCCTTGTGTAACTTTTTACAATCAAGAATCATCCCTGCATTCTTACTCCTGGGGCAAAGAACACGAGTCTCATTTACACGAACTCTCATTCGTTCCTCCACGGGAGGAAATTATGATTGAAGACTTTGAAGAAAATACTGTGCGTGAGATTGAATTGCACGATGGCTCGACAGTGGTACTTAAGAAATTGGACAAAGAGTATGATCCCACCAATCGCTGGGATGCCATGCGCACACTTGAAGAAGCTTATATCAATGATTGGTTAATCACGGGTCTTATCTATGTCGATCCGGATCAACCTTCCATGTATGACCTTTATAATCTTGTTGATAAACCTTTAAATCGTTTGGTCGAATCCGAACTACGTCCATCGAAGGAAACTCTAAACAAGATTATGCGTGAATCATTTTAAAAAAGACAGGCTCTTTGCAGCCTGTCTTTTCGCATAGTTTATCCGTATTCTCCAAGTGTATGTAATAGCACAAAATTCGGTGGTCTATTTCCACCAACAGGAAAGCCGGAAATCAATACAACCTGTTGCCCAACTTTCATCAAAGACGATTCAATGATCGCTTCTTCTACGGTTCGTATCATCGATTCAACCGTGGAAGCAAATGGCACCAGGAAAGGGGTGATTCCCCAATACAATCCAAGCCGTTGATAAGTACGCCTGTCTGGCGTAAAGGCCAGTACGGGAACATTCGGTCGAACCATGGACATTACCCTGGCAGTATGACCTCCGCGCGTGAAAACGGCAATGCAGGCCACATCTGTGTCATGGGCGATCTCTCTGGCAGCTCTTGCCAGTGAATATGAATCATCCTGAAGTCCCAGCGCATCGGGAGTAGGGTGATAGTGCCCCCATTCCTGGGTGTGGGCTTCAGCTTCCTGAACAATGGCATCCATCATCTTTACCGCTTCAATTGGATAAGCTCCGCTGGCTGTTTCGCCGGAAAGCATCACAGCGTCCGTTCCGTCAAAAATTGCGTTAGCAACATCAGATGCTTCTGCACGCGTCGGTCGTGGATTTTGCATCATCGATTCCAGCATCTGTGTTGCGGTTATTACCTGTTTTGATCTTTTATTAGCCGCCTCAATGATCAATTTTTGCATGATTGGGACAATTTGCGGGGATGTTTCGACTCCCAAGTCTCCCCTTGCCACCATAACACCATCAGCCACATCCAATATGGCATCCAAATCCGCAATAGCTTCCGGCCGTTCCAGTTTAGCAATGAGACGGGTATCCATTCTTTCTGGATCTATCTCAGTAATCGCTTTCCGTACTGTCCGAATATCTTCCGCTGATCGCACGAAAGATATGGCAATGTAATCAACTTCTTGTTCCAATCCAAATGCCAGATCTTCACGATCTTTCTCGGTGAATCCGGGTATCAAGATTTCTGTTCCCGGGAGGTTTACACCTTTGTGAGATGTCAATTTTCCGCCAATAACAACCCTGGCTTCAACAGCATCCGCTTTTACTCCCGTTACTTCAAGTTCCAGTCTGCCATCATCCATTAATACGCGGCTTCCTTTTCGAACAGTCCTGGCAAGTTCAGGAACTTCCATTGGAATGGCATGTTCAATCCCTGTTTCGCTGGAGTGACTGGCTGAAGACAAGACAACATCATCCCCGGATTCCAATAACAGACCGGATTCTGGAAGGTTTCCGACACGCATCTTGGGACCCTGAAGATCTTGAAGAATTGAGATAGGTTTTTTGATCTCTTCTGAGATCTGTCGTACCATTCCGATCCTTCTTCGATGATCTTCATGTGTACCATGAGAAAAGTTCAATCGAACTACATCCACGCCCGATAAGATGAGTTCTCTTAGTTTTTCCAGCGTATCGCATGCTGGACCTACGGTAGCTACAATTTTGGATTTTCTTTTATTCATTTTTCATTCTATATTATGTAGTTTTTTTGCTTCGAGTAATAATTCTTGCCTGAAATCCGGATGAGCAATGGATATCAAAGCCAATGCCCTCTGCCTGAATGATTTCCCATAAAGGTCTACCATACCATATTCTGTAACAACATAGCGAACATGATTTCGGGTAGTTACAACCCCGGCTCCAGGTTTTAGTATTGGGACTATTTTGTTGTGTATCTCACCATTTGATCCCTTCGATGTACTGGGCAGGGCAATAATTGGCATACCCTCATCTGCCAGAGAGGAACCGTAAATGAAATCCATCTGGCCACCCGTTCCGCTGTAAATTTTATGGCCTATCGAATCTGAACATACCTGGCCCGTAAAATCAACCTCTATGGCAGAGTTGATGGCAACCATTCGCCTGTTTTTAGCGATGGTAAAAGGGTGGTTGACATATTCTGTTCGTTGGATCTCCACAATCGGGTTGTTATCACACCATTTATGTAATGTCCTACTTCCCAGTAAGAACCCGGTGGTTATCTTCCCCTTATGTATTGTCTTCTTTGAATTATTGATTACCCCTTTTTCAACCAGATCAATTACACCATCGGAGATCAGTTCGGAGTGAATTCCCAGATCTTTCTTATGTGTCAGAAATCGCAATACGGCATTGGGAATGTCGCCAATACCTAATTGCAGGGTCGCTTCATCAGGTATCCGTTCAGCAATCGTCTGACCAATCCGCTGCATAACAGGATCCAGGCTGTTTTCTGCCATTGGGATCTCAGCTAATGGGTAATTCACCGGAACAAGCAGATCCGGTTTGCTGATGTGCACCAACGTATCACCGAGCATACGGGGCATTTGATCATTGATCTCAGCAATAACTACTTTGGACGATTCAGCCGGTCCAATTGTCAGGCCACTTTCCACACCGTATGTGCAATACCCATGAGCATCGGGTGGAGATAGTTGCACAAATGCCACATCAACAGGCAATATGCCCCTCATAAAAAGCAGTGGAAATTCGGAAAGATGTACAGGAGTAAAATCTGCTCTTCCCTCATGAATAGCCTTCCGAACATTAGGACTTGCGAATAGAGAATTGATTCGCAAATGGCCTTCCATGGAAGGATCTACATATTCAGAGCCAATGATTGTTAATGCCTGGCAGATTTCCACATCCGTCAATTGAGGAGCAAATCGAACCAGCGCGGCTAACAAATCTCGAGGAACTGAGCAATTCCCGGTGAGGAATACCCGCATCCCGGATTTAACGACACGGACTGCATCATCAGCTGAGACTATTTTGCTAACGTACTCAGTTTTCCAATCCATATTTATCCCGGTTTAAGACTTTAATAAGACTTTGCGAACCTTATCAAGAGCCCAATCAATAGTGGAACGGTCAATTATCAGGGGAGGAGCAAACCGGATGATCTGTTTATGCGTTTCCTTGGCAAGAATACCTTCTTCTTTCAGGGCTTCGCAGTATTCCCTTGCCCCTCCGGCTTCCTCTTTAATCTCAACGCCAATTAGCAAACCTCTTCCACGCACTTCCTTAATTTTGGGACTATTTATCTCTAAAAGTTGATCGGTAAAGTATTCTCCCATTAAAGCGGCATTCTCAATCATTTTTTCTTCTACCAACACTTTTAGAGCTTCCCGCGAAACAGCCGCAGCAAGAGGATTACCACCAAAGGTTGATCCATGATCACCAGGACCAAATATGCCCAGTATTTCCTGGTCCGCCAGGACAGCAGATACAGGGTAGAAACCACCACTGAGAGCTTTGCCGAGTATGACAACATCCGCTCTTACGTCTTCGTGCATTGTTGCCAGTAATTTGCCGGTTCGTCCCAACCCTGTTTGGATCTCATCTGCCATGAAAAGGACATTATTTTGGGTACAGATCTCTCTTACCTGTTTTAGATATCCAGCAGGCGGGATATTTACACCAGATTCTCCCTGTATGGGTTCCAATAGAACGGCTACAGTGCGGGGCGTGATAGCTTTTTCCAGTGCCGAAGAATCACCGTATGGAATTGTAATAAAACCCGGTGTATGTGGACCAAAATCATCTTTGTATGCAGGTTCTGAGGAAAACGAAATGATCGTGATCGTTCGTCCATGGAAATTTCCATCCGCTACAATGATCTCAGCTTGATTACGGGGAACCTTTTTTGAGACATAACCCCACTTACGAGCCACCTTTAGCGCCGTTTCCACAGCCTCTGCGCCGCTATTCATTGGCAGAGCCATTTCGTAACCAGTAAGTTCGGTCAACTCTTTATAAAATAAAGCCAATTGATCGCTGCGGAAGGCTCGCGATGTAAGTGTTAGTTTGCCGGCTTGCTCGACCAACGCTTTCAAAATTCGTGGATGAACATGCCCCTGGTTTATGGCAGAATACGAACTCAGACAATCCAGATATTTGTTTCCATCAACATCGTAGACCCAGACTCCCTGTCCACGAGTTAGAACCACATCCAAAGGATGGTAGTTGTGTGCTCCAATTCGTTCTTCGAGGTCGATGAACTCCTGGCTTTTCATTCACTCTCCTTATCGGAAAAGACTGACTAAAATTGCCTTTTGAGCATGCATCCGATTATGGGCCTGTGGGAATAGTACAGAATGAGGTCCATCTGCAACGTCATCGGTTATCTCCTGCCCACGGTGAGCCGGAAGACAGTGCATGACTATGACATCTTTTGATGCATTTGCTAATAATTTGTCATTAACCTGATAGGGTGGGAAAACCTTTTTCCGTTTCTCAGTTTCCTCTTCCTGTCCCATGCTTGTCCAGGTATCTGTATACACAACATCGGCATTCCTCACAGCATCCTGCGGGTCACGCACAGTACGTATGGAAGCCCCCGATTTTTCGGCGAAAGCCTGGCTCTCTTTTAACGCCTTTTCGGTAATATCGTAACCTTCCGGTGCAGCCAATGTGAAATTCGCACCCAGTTTTGAACATATATGAAGCAAAGAAACTGCAACATTATTTCCATCGCCGACAAAAGTCACATTGAGCCCTTTAATCCGGCCAAATTTCTCTAGAATAGTAAGAGCGTCAGCCATACCCTGGCAGGGATGATCGTAATCACTCAGACCATTGATTACCGGCACATCAGACCATTTCGCAAGATCAAGAACATGTTGATGGGCAAACACACGCGCCATGACTACATCTACATACCCGGCTAACACCCGTGCGACATCGGCAATGGATTCGCGTTGCCCCAAACCAATTTCATTGGGAGAAAGGTAAAGAGCATCTCCACCGAGATGGCGCATGGCCATATCAAAACTCACCCTGGTGCGTAAACTCGGTTTCTGAAAGACCATCCCAAGAACCTTATTCTTGAGGATAGGTTTATTTTCTCCATTTTCTGATCTTTCTTTTTTCAATTCAACAGCCAGATCCAGGATTTTCTGTAATTCATCTGGAGAAAAATCAGCAATGGAAATAAAGTCCTTCTTCATAAAAATCTCCTTATATTAAATTAATGATGGCAGGAACCGCATGATCCACCTTGGCAATTGCCACAACCCGAATGACCGGAAGAAGATGAAGACCGGCTACCTGTTTGATTTGTATAGAATTTTGATAATACTTTATGTGTATTCTGACTTTTACAATTATTGCATTCTACCGGCAAATCTGCTTCCGAAAAACAACGGCGGACTTCAAAAGTCTGCCGGCAATCGGTACATTCAAATTCATATATAGGCATATTGTTCTCCTCCGTTGATTCTACTTCCCGCAAGGAGGGATGTCAATTCAAGCCGATCCTGGTATTTTTTCTTCTTGTACAATACGTTAACAAAGTTATAACGGATACCTGCTTGCTTCAAGAATAAATCCGGACTATTATTAATTCATTCTAATCTTACCGAAGGAGTGCAATATGCAAAAGAAGAGTAGCATTGTTCTTGTTTTGGTTGCGCTGCTGACAATAGCATCCATGTTATTGACTGCCTGCCAACCCGCACCAACGCCTGCGCCGACAGAACCACCTGCTGAACCCGTTGTGGAAGAACCCACTGCAGCCCCTGAGCCGACAAAAGCTCCGGAACCGACAGAAGAACCAAAAGAACCGGAAATTGGCTCCGCTGAACATCCCATCAAAGTTCTGTTTGTCCCATCCACTGATGCCAACGTCATTGTGAGTGGAGGACAGATCATGGCAGACGCTTTGAAGAAAGCCACCGGGTATGAGTTCGAAGTCTCTGTCCCAACATCCTACGCTGCGACAATTGAAGAAATGTGTGCTTCACCGGCTGATACCATTGGCTTCATCCCCGGACTGGGATATGTTCTGGCCAATAAGCTCTGTGGTGTTGACGCCGCCTTCAAAGCCGTTCGCTATGGATCATCTGTCTACTGGGCAGAGTTCATTGTCAAACGTGATAGCGATTTGAACGAACTGGCCGATCTGGCTGGTAAAAAATGGGGTTACGGTGATGTCGGCTCAACCTCCGGTTACCTTGTACCTCTGGCCATGTTCAAAGATGCCGGTATTGAACCAGGCGAAAAAGTCGCCACTGGTGGTCACCCGCAGACAGTGAAAGCTGTTTACAACGGAGAGGTTGATTTCGGTACAGTTTTCTACACACCTCCTTCCGTTCCTGAAGGCGTTGATCCCTGGAAAGAAGGAATGGAACCCGACATTCCAGATGATCTGATCAGCGAATGCCAGGTAACAGAAGATAAGAAAAAGATTTTGTGTGGTGGTTATAAAGTCAACGATGCCCGCGCCAACATACGTGAGGAAGCACCGGATGTGATCGAGAAAGTAAAGATATTGGCCGTTTCTCCCTCCATCCCCAACGACACTCTGTCGTTTGGTCCTGATTTCCCCGCGGATATTCGCGAGAATATAAGCACAGCCCTGGTTGAATTCTCAAAGACTGAAGATTGGAAAGAATCAATCGGCAAGCAAGACTTCTACGCGTGGGACGGTATTGCTGAAACCAATGATGCAGAATTTGATTTTGTCCGCATTATGGTTGAAGCAGCCGGAATCACCATGGAAAGTCTGGGCGAGTAATCCTACCGCTCACCAACCGGAGTTCACGTTTCGTGGACTCCGGTTCTTTTTATTTGTAGGCAGCATAGAAGTAGATTAGAATACAATTAATCCAAATCTCAAGATAGGTAATAAAAATCATGGAACAACCTGATCAATCCTACCAACTTGAAGTAACAAATTTAACAAAGGTGTATGATGGGGGAGTTCAAGCCCTGACCGATGTTTCATTCAAGGTGAAGAAAGGTGAATTTCTCGCGATAATCGGATTAAGTGGATCAGGCAAATCGACACTATTAAGATGTATCAATCGTCTGATTGACCCTACTGCGGGAACTGTATTCTTCAGTGGTATGGATGTAACCGGAGCAACGGACGATGAATTGCGTCACATTCGTCGTAAGATTGGCATGGTATTTCAACATTTCAACCTTGTCAGCCGATCAAGTGTTTTGACCAATGTACTTGCCGGTCGATTGGGATATGCAAATCCGGCCTGGAGCTTGCTAAATCGTTTTTCCAAAGATGACATTGAATCAGCGATAAAACAATTGGATAGAGTAGGGATAGCTGATAAAGCCGGTTATCGGGCAGACGAGTTGTCCGGTGGGCAGCAGCAGCGCGTAGGTGTGGCCCGCGCACTGATGCAAGACCCTGAAATGATCCTTGCGGATGAACCGGTGGCTTCTCTTGACCCAGTTCTTGCGCATAGTATTATGCAGTATCTTGAAGAAATTAACAAAAAAGATGGTGTCACCGTATTATGTAGTTTGCATTTTCTGGATCTTGTTCATCGCTACTCTGACAGGGTAATCGCGTTGAACAACGGTCAAATGGTTTTTGATGGATTGCCCAAAGATATTGACGATATAAAATTCAAAGAAATCTACGGCAAAGATGCCGAACGGGTGGGCTAAATGAAGACACAAAATGATAAGAAAGCCTCCATCTGGCGTTCACTTGGAATATTCGCGGCCATAGTCGCTGCTGTGATCATTTACGCGTATGGATTTGAGGTTACAAAAGTAAATCTTGAAGAGACAAAATCACCACGCAGGCAGGAACAACTCCTCCGCATCATAAGAGCACTGGCAAAACCAGATTTGCTTAAATATGAAAGGGAAGAGTTTCGGGTTAGCATCCTTGTACAACTGCCCTGTAAAGGCACAGAAGTAAGCCCTGATATCGATAAATCCAAAGGTTATCTGGTCATGACACCCCAGTGTGTAGAACCGGGCGGACAGGCCACAATTGAAGGATTTAACCTGCCTCCGAATGCACTTGGACCGGTAAATTTTATCCCTCCCAGTAATGTCACTTTGGAAATGGCGGACGTTGAAACTGACGAAAATGGTTATTTCAAGACAACGGTAAAACTTCCCAATCGGCCAAACGATGCCGAGCAAAAAATTGAAGCCATCATCCGTCGGAATGTTGGTATGCCTCATTTTACCCAAACTGCGTACGATACCTGGGATAAGATCATTGAGACCATTTTCCTTGCGCTGCTGGCAACAACCATAGGTACCATCCTATCCATCCCCATAAGTTTCTTTGCCGCCCGCAATCTGATGAAAGAAATCGAATCGAATTTGATCGGGTTATCGGCGCAAATCATTGCCATCCCTATCGGGTTTGCCATAGGACAATATGTGGCTAATTGGATGAGTTTGATCGGTGATGAGATCGTAAAGACCATCTGGGTTGCTCTGGTTTTAGTTATAGCTATTCCAATAATAGTGATTCAGATCTTCAAATGGGCAATGCCCCAGGAAGAAGAAATCCAACCAAGTCAGAAAATTCGCTTCTTGCGTTTTACCAGTCTTGTGTTTGCCATGTTAATTGCGTTGATCTCCATTTCTGTTCTCGCGGGATTGATGGATAAGAGTGGTCTATACCTTGAAACAGCATTGGGAGGTTTTGGATTCCTCGGATTATTCCTAAAGAATATCGGCCAAGTTTTACGAATGCTGATAGCGATAACCGCTGCCATTTCAGCCGCCGGTGTATTGAGCAGTTATGCCGGCAAACTGGGCGTAAATCTTCAAAGAAAGCTATCCACTTCGCAAACAAAAATTGTTGGAACAATTCTCGCCATGATTGCTGGAGCACTCATTTTCATCATTATGGGTGGGGCAGTCAACTGGTTATATCAGATCGAAAATCCAGTTTATTGGGCAATAATACCAGGAATAGTTGGAGCCATTGCAGGATTGTTTGTTGGGATACTGACCAGGAAATCTGATCTACTTCCGATAGGCATGATTGTTTATTATGTTACCCGTACCATTCTTAACGCGTTAAGATCCATTGAATCTTTGATCATGGTGATCGTATTTGTCGTGTGGGTTGGCATTGGTCCCTTCGCCGGAGTGCTCGCGCTTTCATTGCATACCGTAGCCGCGTTGGCGAAACTATATTCGGAACAGGTGGAAAGTATTCTATCTGGACCTGTCGAAGCTATCAAAGCCACTGGCGCTAACTGGATGCAAACAGTCGTGTATGCTGTAATCCCTCAGATCATTCCACCCTATATATCCTTCACGATGTACCGCTGGGATATTAACGTCCGTATGTCAACCATTATCGGCTTTGCCGGTGGTGGAGGTATCGGATTCCTTCTCATTCAGAACATTAATCTGTTAAACTACAGAGCCGCGTCCGCTCAAATGATCGCCATAGCCATAGTTGTGGCTTCGATGGATTATTTGAGCTCCAGGATGCGGGAGAAGGTCGTCTGATACCTTCCAAGTTCTGAATCAAGGATGTAATTTGATATCTTCAATTATTGTCTGTGCCATTTATGTATCCGCACAACTGTTGGCAAACATTGCCAGTTTGCAGATTGTGCTGTTTGCCGGATTATCATTTGATGCGGGAACATTCATTTACCCCATCACATTCACTCTGAGAGACCTGGCACATAAAGTCCTCGGTCTCAAAGGTGTGAGGGTTTTGATCGTTACAGCAGTCGCGATCAATCTCTTTATGGCTGTTTTTTTCTGGTTTGTCTCCACACTTCAACCAGACACGGCGGCTGGAAGCAGTGAGATATGGGGTAAGGTCCTATCACCAGTTTGGCGGATCACCGTTGCCAGTATATTATCCCAGTTGATCGCTGAGCTTACGGATACTGAGGTTTACCGGGTTTGGGTTGACCGCATCACGCGAAGATATCAATGGATGCGAGTTCTTGTCAGCAATTCGATCAGTGTCCCGCTGGATTCCCTGGCATTCTCTTTTATGGCTTTCTATGGGACAATGCCAGTTGAGTCAGTCTGGGGTATCTTCTGGGCAAATGTAATAATCAAGATGCTTGTGACAGTGATTAGCCTTCCATTCATTTACCTTGTAAAAGAAAGAAGTATTGGGTGATTCCAATTATGACAAACACATCTACTGTTTCATCTTCTTTTCGTGATCCAAGTGGATTCCTGTTCACCAGAGACAAAACCCTTTACAGGCAAATTAATAAAGAGTATGCGGCAATCTATGAGAAATTCATGTCAGGTGGTTTATATGACCAACTAACAAAAAAAGGTTGGTTGATTCCGCATGAGGAAACGACGAATATTGCGCCAATCAACGCGGATATTGCCCATAAAGTGATCAAACCTGAAATGATCAACTTCATTTCCTACCCGTATGAATGGTCATTCAGCCAATTAAAAGATGCGGCTCTACTTACCCTGAAAATTCAAAAAATTGCATTGGAAAAGGAGCTCATCCTGAAAGATGCCAGTGCGTATAATATTCAGTTTTGCAATGGAAAAGCCACACTGATCGATACGCTCTCTTTCGATGACTATACAGAAGGGAAGCCGTGGGATGCTTATCGTCAATTTTGTCAGCATTTCATGGCACCTCTGGCGCTCATGGCTCGTAAGGATATCCGTCTAAACCAGTTGATGCGTGTTTTTATCGATGGAATACCACTTGATCTCGCTTCAAAACTGCTCCCCTGGAGCACCAGGCTCAATCTGGGGCTAGCGACACATATTCACCTCCATGCCAACGCACAAAAACGTTATTCTGAATCACAGGGAAAAACCGGGCCGTCTGCCACAGTTTCAAAAATGGGAATGCTTGGACTAATCGACAGCCTCCAAAGTACGATAAAAGGGTTGGATTGGACTCCCAAAGGAACGGAATGGGCGGAATACTATGACATTACCAATTATTCCTCCTCAGCCTTTGATCAAAAGAAAAACCTGGTTCGGGAATTTGTGAAATCTGCAGGTGGCGGAAAGATTTGGGATATCGGCGCCAATACAGGCGAATTCAGTCGATCAGTAGTGGAATATGGATCTGTAGTATCTTTTGATATCGATCCGGCTGCTGTAGAAAAAAACTATCGGCAGGTAAAAGCTAACAAAGAAACGGGTATTTTACCGTTGGTACTCGACCTTACGAACCCCAGCGCATCCATCGGATGGGCTAATTCAGAGCGCGATTCGGTTGAAAGTCGCGGACCGGCTGATGTCATTCTGGCTCTGGCATTGATCCATCACATTTGCATATCCAATAATGTCCCACTTGAGAATTTCGCTTCCTATCTCTCAAAATTGGGAAAGCATCTCGTGATCGAGTTTGTTCCGAAAGATGATTCGCAGGTAAAAGTACTCTTAAGTACGCGTAAAGATATATTTCCGAATTACACTCTGGAAGGTTTCGAAAAGGCTTTCTCAAGTACTTTCGAAATTGTTAGGAAACAACCGGTTGAAGGTAGTATTCGAGTGTTATATTTATTAAAATCCAAATATTAATAACCGTTGGAGAAGACCATGGCATATCAGGCTGAAATCAGTCGGGCAAACCCCACGTGTTTTCTATTTCTTGTTGATCATTCCACATCAATGAATGAACCGGTAATGGGTACTGAGGGGAATCCCAAAAAATCGGAATTTGTCGCTGAAGCATTGAATCGTGTTTTGCAAAGTCTGATTGTTTCTGCGTCAAAAGACCTGGATATTCGTCCATATTACCAGGTTGGTGTAATCGGGTATGGTTCTGAAATTCGTTCCATCTTACCGGTAACTGATCCGCAAACAAACCTCGCATGGATTAATGATGTCTATCAAAATCCTCTTCGCATAGAGGAACGTGTACGCCAAGAACCTGATGAAAACGGTGAGTTTATTGATATAAAATTTAAATTCCCGGTATGGGTTGAACCATATGCCCGCGGGCATACACCAATGCGGCAGGTATTTGAAGAAGCATATCGGATCCTGGAAGGGTGGGTCGAGGAACATCCTGAATCATATCCGCCTACCGTAATCAATTTGACCGACGGACAATCTAATGATGGTAAAGTGTCCGCTGCTGCTGAAAATTTGTGCTCACTATCCACCAGTGATGGTAACGTTCTTTTAATTACTTTGCATACGTCATCTAATCCTTACGATCTTCCTGTCTATTATCCGATAAGCGTTGAAGAGATGCCCGATTTTGCCTCTCGAGCTATGTTCAATATGTCAAGCCTGCTGCCAGAAAATCTTCGCCGCTCCGCGGAAGAAATCCTGGGAGTAGAAGTACAGGAAGGCTCCAGGAGCATTGTCTATAATTCAGACATTTCCGGCATTGTACAGGGGCTGGAGATAGGCACCCGACCCGCGAACCTGGTCTAATTGTATTGAGCTCAGTATCCTGGTTATCATTTTCCATATCCAAGGCAGGTAACTCGGCTGCTGAAAATGAGGATGCAGTCTTTCCTGAACAGGGGTTTGGACAGGATGGGAAACGGGATTCGGTATCATTTCTTGTAGCAGACGGGGCTACTCAGACAAGTTTTTCCGGTCTGTGGGCACGCTGTTTGGTAAACGCATTTCCTGATACCCATCTTTCCGAGTTCGCATTTCTGCAAGGGGTAAAGAAGGCGCAGAAAGAATGGCAGAGATCTCTCCAAAATATTGATTTGCCCTGGCACGCTCAGGAAAAACTTCGACAAGGAGCATTTTCTGCCCTTAATTGGCTAGAGATCAGATACGACCCTATGCATCCATCATCCGCATATACCTGGCGCGCGTTAGCCGTGGGTGACTGTTGTTTGTTCATATCCCGCGCCCATTCCATTTTTCTTTCCCTGCCAATACAATACTCTTCTGAGTTCAACAATTCTCCTGTGTTAATCCCTTCAAAAGACGAGAAAATTGGAACCATAAAAGGGAAGACTCAAATGGCCAGAGGTGCGTTGAAGAATGGAGACCACGTTCTCCTCTCATCTGATGCACTATCTGCCTGGTTATTAAACCAACCGATTGAAGAACAGATATCGTTCATAAAATTTTTAAGGGAAGTGTTATTCCAAAAAGACCTTGAAAAACTTACCAGATTCATCCACACCCTTCGAAGAAATAACAAGATTAAAAACGATGACACCTCGCTCATATTCATTGATTTAGGTGAAATTGGGCTATGAATGAGAAATCGTACCCTTCTTTCGCAGATTATCAGAGCGCCCTCCAAAATCCTGAAAGAGCATTCTCTGCTAATTTTCTTCGGCGTGGTGAGGTTGAGATTGATCTTTGGGGATTTCCCAGGGTAAGATCAGGTGGATTTGCACTCACTTACAAGGTTGCGGTAAAGGAAACAACGTACGCTGCCAGGTGCTTTCACAGGGCTGTTCGTGACAGGTCGATTCGGTATGCGAGAATTTGCGCTGAACTTGAGGCAAAAAAACTCGCGTATTTTGTTTCAACACGTTATATCCCCCATGGAATACTTGTTCAGGGAAAACACTTTCCGATCTCTGTGCTTGAATGGGTGGAAGGGGAATCTCTAGAATCATTTGCTTTCTATAATTTGGGTGAAAAAGAAAAGCTCCTCCAATTAGCCGAAAGATTTCGAGTGATGTGCCGTGATTTAGAAGACCATGGCATTGCTCACGGTGATCTTTCACATCGCAATATCATTGTTAGATCAGGCGATCTATATTTGATCGATTATGACGGGATGTATGTACCAGGCTTATCGGGTAGGAAGAGTAGTGAGCTGGGTAATATTCACTTTCAACATCCTGGCCGTACCAAAACCTTCTTCGATAGCCGCCTTGACAGGTTTTCATCAATCGTGATCTATCTCGCATTGCTTGCACTTGGCAGTGATTCCTCCTTATGGAATAGGTTTCAATCAGGTGGCGAGGGCCTTATTTTTCAGAAATCAGATTTCCAAAAGCCTTCAGAATCGCTCCTATTAAATGTTCTGGAGAAGAACTCTCACACATCGCGTTTTATTCCCCGTTTCAGACAGATCTGTCTTTCATCGGTAGAAGAAGTGCCCGCATTAGAAGAAATAATTTTTGGGCACAAACCAATTCGGGTTGACATCCCTCAGCTATGGGACTTTGAAAAAATGGGGAGAAGCGATTCTGGCATAGTTTCGGCCGAGAATTCAGAAAAGATTCGTAAGATGGCCGGGCAGGTTGCCACAATCGTCGGCAACGTAACCGAGGTTTTTCATGGACGCACACCCGATGGTGAAGATCACATATTTATCAATTTTGGTAATTGGCGGCAAGGATGCTTTACCTGTGTGCTCTGGGGAACTGTGTTAACTGAATTTTTGAATTTGGACGCAGCCATTGATGAGTGGGTAGGCCA
The DNA here is from genome assembly GCA_964446955.1 of uncultured Leptolinea sp. Lineage (GTDB taxonomy): Bacteria > Chloroflexota > Anaerolineae > Anaerolineales > Anaerolineaceae > Leptolinea. Next base: position 375,509 of record CAYUQJ010000001.1, on the reverse strand, counting down.
GTGGATACGTGTTCGTGGATTGATTACGGTTAGGAATAATCGTCCGCAGATTCAGGTGGAAACGGTTACCGATTGTTCTTTGATGCCGTCAGAAGAAAAAGCCCAAAAATTGTTAGGTGATAACCTATCAAATAATCCAGCAAAAAAAGAATTAATCAGTAAATCCGCGAAATATCTTTTTAACCACAAACTCGGGAATAATGAGAAGACTTCGTTTCAGCAAGATAAAAGCCGTCCCGAGGGTGTTATTCATCTCGATAATATTTTCGCACCTCAAAATGACACAGTGGTTGAGGATATAATAAATCAATTGTATTCATCTAAGCATTTCAAAACTCGTAAGAAACGCAAGTAGAGTGGTAAATATTTCCATCATTTGCGCATAGTATTATCGTTTTAGTTGTTCAAGTCTTTTCTATCTTCAAATACATTGAAATAGCCGCGATCCAATTCATCATCATTCAAATGAGCATACCGTTGTGTTACAGCTATACTTTTATGCCTTGCCAACTCTTGGGCCAGTTTTAAATTCCCCGTGCTATGCAGTACTTTTGTCACAAAATAATGCCGGAAAGAGTGAGGGGTGATCGTTCCTACGGCATCGGGTCCAAGAATGCTCTTAACCCAATCAGAAACAATTTCTCTTCCTGTTGTAGTTGTGATCGGTTTTACTTTTTTTCCCGCACCCTTATCATGTCTAGCAAATACAGGCAGTGAAGCCAATGGTTTGCCGGACCCTCCATCAATAGTAGAGCGGGCTGCCAGATAATCCTTTACACATTGCATTGACCTTGAGCTAAATCGCACAACAGCCTGACGGTTTCCTTTGCCAATGACAACAGCTTTTCCCTCCAACCAGTCGATATCACCGCGCCGTAAACCACAGGCTTCATGAACACGCAAACCCGTGTCTGCCAGGGTAACGAGAAAGGCTCTGTCACGTAAATTGCGTAAATTTCCTTCTGGGACATCAGAAGACGGGTATTTTTTATAGAGCATATGATCTACAACAATATCGATATTATCCCTGGGAAATATGGGTAATCTAATTCCAGGCCGACGGGCACGTTGATGGATCAGCATTTGAACACGGGGCAGATTGATGGATGAAAGATTTTCTGCCGCAAGAAATTCATAGAACCGTGTAACAGCCGTGAGGTATAAACGCTCTGTAGCCGGAGCATGATCTTTCAGCCTTGAGATCATCCACGCGACAGCATTTTCTGAGAGGCTTGTGGAAGGGCTCTCCCTGGGAGGAAGTTGGTTTTTCTCCAGCACTTCGAAAAACAACGCCATAGCATTTCCGTACGTTAGCGCTGTATTTTCACTGCGGGCCTGGGAAACAGTCAGCAGGAAGCGTTCTACGGCCTCAAAAATAGTCATTTCAGGCATCTGGAAGGGGTCTTCCTTTCTTGCTTCTTGATTGCGATAATGTAACTTATCGAAACCATAAACTTATTTTACACTCTTTATCCCGACTAGCCTACCCTGGTTGTAATAATGCAAACATTTCATTTGCTGCCTGCGTGTTGTTTTGTTCAATCCATATTGCATATTCATCACGCCTGGATATGCTAACCCGCATCCATTTGTTCCCTTTGTGTGCATTTCACCATCTGTAATTACCCGTGACTTCAGTGCAATCTCTGGACCAAACAATCATGGAAAAGACCATTGGATTTCTACCGTTCATACAAATCTAACCTAATAGAGATGGCGTTAATTTGTGGAAATTGAATTGATTGATACAGATTTCTTATTTCTTCATATTTTGATATACATATATATCTTTATATGATATGCAACTGAGCTTCCAAAACTCCCCTACCCTCATTCACCGTTTCAATTTTACGGGTAGAATGTTTAGGAAGAAACCAGGCATTTTCCAGAGGAGCGAATTATGCAGATCACACCCCAGGTACACAAGATAGGTAACTTCGTCAATCAATATTTGTTGATTGATGGCGAATCAGTGTCACTTATTGATACCGGTATGAGCTCCAATGCTAAAGCCATCCTGAAGTATATAGAAAACTTAGGGTTCAAGCCGGAGAACTTGAAAAACATTCTCATCACACACGCTGATCCAGATCATTACGGTGCTGCTAATGAGATCAGACAACACACCGGTGCATCTATCTGGACTTCACAAATCGAAGCCGATGCTATGGAATCTGGTTCCTCCAGCCGAGAAATAAAACCAAAGGGTTTTATCGCCATTATCTTCCCGTTGTTACAAAGATTTCTTGTCACAACACCCACACCCGTGGACAAGATTGTTAAAGACGGCGATGTGCTTCCCATAAATGGAGGATTACATGTAATTTCCGCACCCGGCCACACTCCCGGTCATATAGCATTCTACCTGCCCAAAGATAGAATCTTATTTGCTGGTGATGCGGTCACCATTGTAAACAAACACCCAGATGCGATTACCGATGCCAGAACCAATGATACTGTGACCGCGAAGAAAACATTTACGAGATTAATGGATTTAAAGCCGGCAATTGTATGCGCAGGGCATGCTTTTTTCTACTTGAGGAGTGAAAAATGACAGTACTTTCCATCCCCTATGGAAAAGAGCAACTTACACTCACCATACCGGAAATGTATCCAGTAGAAATGATCATGCCGCCAATTAATCTTCCATCTGTAGATGAGAGATTCATTGTTCTGAATGCCATAGACAATCCGATTGGCGCATTTTCATGGAATACCATCCCACATTTTGGCCGTGTCGCCATTGCGATAAATGACAAAACACGGCCGGTTCCCAATTCTGTAATGGTCCCCCCTGTCTTAAAAAAACTGGCTTCAGCAGGTTTCAAACCCGAACAAATCACGTTCTACATAGCTACCGGTACCCACACCCCTATGGGAAGTGATGAATTTCACCTGCTCCTTCCCCCTGACATCGTGTCAAATTATCGAATTGTTTCCCATGATTGCGATGATGAAAACAACCTTCATTACCTCGGGGAAACTTCGAGACATACTCCAGTGTGGGTTAACTCAGAGTTTTTCCATTCTGATCTGAAAATTCTTATTGGCAATATTGAACCCCATCATTTTATGGGTTATTCTGGTGGTGCAAAAACTGCGTCAATCGGTCTTACGGGCCGACAGACTATTAATATCAACCATGCCATGCTTGTTGAGCCTACATCTACATTTGGTGTTTATGATGGCAACTCAACCCGAGAAGATGTGGAGGAGATGGGAGACATGATCCATGCCCACGCGGCCTTAAATGTTGTGATGAACTCATCGAAACAGATCATGCACGCAGTTTTTGGTACGGTTCGCGAAGTCATGTCCGCCGGCATTCCCTTGTCAAGGGAAATTTGCCAGACCAAAATAGAGAAAGCCGGCTTTGATCTGGTAATCGCATCACCTGGCGGCTATCCGAAAGACATTAATCTCTATCAATCCCAGAAAGCGCTATCTCATGCGGCCAGTATCACCCGAGATGGAGGATGTGTCATTCTGACTGCTCAATGTATCGAAGGTGTTGGAAGCCATAGTTATGAAGCATTCATGGAAGGTATTAAAACAATTGACGATGTATATGAAAAATTGCAGCTGGAAGGGTTCAAAGTCGGACCTCATAAAGCACTGCAATTCGCCCGGGAACAAAGCCGGATACGGATCATCGTAGTCTCTTCTATTGAAGAAAAGCGATTGAGACGGCTTCTCCTGGAGCCAGCCCCGGGATTACAAGAGGCCTTCATGATGGCAATAAACAAGTTGCCTGAAATACCTCGCATTGCAGTGATGCCTAAAGCAACCAACACAATTCCACTTGTTTGATCTTATGGATTCTTCCATTTTTGTCAACTCGGAATTCGATGGCGCAACTTTCACCCTTCCCGGTTCTTCAACGTGCCTGTTGTTGTTCCACGGGTTTACGGCAACAACCCATGAAGTACGAAACTTCGCGGAAATGATCCATTCCCAACGCGGATTCACTGTTCACGCCCCATTACTCCCCGGTCATGGGACAACTCCAATAGATCTTTCCCAAACAGATTTTTCTAACTGGCTTCATGCCGCAGATAATGAATATGAAGACTTACGCTCCCGGTATTCTGAAGTGATTCTGGGTGGTGAATCTATGGGGGGATTGCTTTCTCTCTATCTTCTCTCCCAATACGCAGAAAGTACGGCTGCCATAATATTCGCCCCTGCCCTCATAATTCCCAATATGTGGCTTGTCAATTTCATGCAACACTTTGTTTTCAGTACAAAGAAGAAAATCAGACCTGCTGCACCTGGATATCTGCCATGGCAGGGATACAAAGTAAACCCTTTGAGGGCAGTAGCTCAACTTGGCAAACTACAATCTTTTATAAAAGATCGTTTATCGAAGATTACCCAGCCGGTTCTGGTTTTTCAGGGATTGGATGATGAAACAATTGATATTCGGAGCAGCCGGATTGTTATCAATTCCATTCGATCTAATGTGAAAGAATTAGTAGAAGTTGATAAAGGGCAACATTGCGTTCTTCTGGATGCACAACGTGATGCCGTATACACAAAAACAATTAAGTTTATTGATGAGATAAGAAATTGATGGCAATTTTTTGAAAACCCTTTAATTGTTCGGGGTTATAATCTATATATCATCCTGACAAGGAGAATTCATGACACAGGGAACTCGTCCCCCCGGAAAAACAACAATAGCACCCGAGGTATTGGTCTCAATAGCCCGCCTGACGGCTTTGAGCGTACCTGGTGTCAGAAGGCTTTCACTGGCGCATAATGACATTAACCGTATCTTGCACCGTGGTGAGAACGAAGGTGTGGTGATAAAAGTTCAAGATGATACGGTCTACGCCGATATCCATGTTGTCCTTAATCGGGATGTCAACGTCCGTGACGTAAGTCGGATTATCCAAACACAGGTTGCGCGCGCCTTCTCTGAAATGGTTGGCATGGAAGTTGGAAAAGTAAATATTCATATTGAGGATATCGATTTTAGCCCTGTAAGCGAGTCTTGAACCTATGAAATCACGCACCAAGGCCCGTAGCATCGCCTTGCAAGTTCTTTACGAACAGGATATGACAACACATCTCCCAGGCACAGTTTTTATGGAACGCCTGGCTGATGAGCCTTTGGATGAAACTCTGACGGAATTTTCCCGTCAGATCATTTTTGGTGTATTACCGATAACAAAAGAGCTGGACGATTACATTGCCCAGCATGCACCTGAATGGCCATTGGACCAGGTTGCAGTGATTGATCGCAACATCATCCGTATTGCCATGTGGGAATTTGCTGTTCAACAGTGTACCCCGGTAAAAGTTGCCATAAATGAGGCCATTGAATTGGCCAAACATTACGGGTCAGATTCAACCCCCCGATTTGTTAATGGAGTGTTGGGCGCGTTGGCGAACCGATCCAATGAGATCCACCAGGCATTCGCGTCCATAATAAAAGCCAAAACCGGATAACTTTCACACTCGAATGCCCTTTTTTATTTCGCACTTTCCAACGCGCTGGATTGTTTCCACCGTTCTAGTCGGTTGCTTTTTTCTGTCCTCCTGTCTCCCAACAAGCACAGCCAAACGGGTTGAATTGATCATGCAAGATCACCCGGATATTTTGGCAAGTTTTCAAGTCGAGTTAAATACTTCTCTCCCTGAAGGAACGCAACTGGCTCTGGAATGGATTGATCCTCTTTCAGATTTCAATCTTTCACCAGAAATTGTGCCCATGACCGAGGTGGACAACAGGCACTTCAATCTTGATGTTCCTGTTAAAAAAGGGCAAATTCTTCAGTATCGATACGTAGCAAACGGCGATAATAAAATAGAAGAATTATCCAGTGATGGGTATCCTCTTCCATCGCGTTTCTTCTACATCACAGATCACTCGCAGATCAAGGATACTGTCCTTGGTTTTTCAACTTCAGATATCAACTCCCCCACCGGGATTATTGAGGGAATTGTCAGTAATAAATCTACGGGGCTTGCTGCACAGGGATTGATCGTCTCATCGGCTGGCCTTTCAGCAACAACAAACGCGGATGGCAAATTCCGGCTGGTTGGTATTCCAACTGGAATACAAAATATCACAATTTTCAGCCCAGATGGTTCTGTCGAGCCCCTTCAGCAACAGGCTGTGGTTGATGAGAACATCATTACACCGGTAAATGTTGGTCTATTCAATAGAGAAATGGTTAATGTGACCTTTCTTGTCAGGGTTCCCGGAAACACCCCACCCTCCGCCCCAATAAGAATTATTGGCAACCTATCACAACTCGGAAATAGTTATGCCAGCTTATTCGGCGGGTCAAATATTGTTTCCAGTATGGCCCCTGTTCTAACACGACAAGCAAACAATACATTTATGGGTGTAATTCAAATTCCATCAGGCTCAGAATTGCATTACCTGTATTCACTTGGAGATACGTTCTGGAATCGGGAGCTGGATGAAAAAGATGGTCGTTTTTACCGAAAGGTTTTTATCGGCAATGATGACCAGGAAATTGAAAATAGTATTGCCTCATGGGACCTGTCAAATTTCGGTCCTGTGAATTTTTGGTTTATCCCACCCGAATCCACTTTGCCCACAGATGTTGTTCAAATCCAATTTAATGTATATGGGTGGATGGAGCCGATTGACATGTGGCCCCAAATTGATGGATCGTACAAGTACACGCTTTTTAACCCCTTAAATTTTTCCGCTCCAGTTGATTACCGTTTTTGTCGTTCTCACATGTGCGGTTTGCAGGAAAAAGAAACAAATGCCATAATTGCATCTTCCTTTGAGTCCGGGAATCCGGATATACATTCAATCGCATCGGAACATAACTGGGCCGGGTGGCAACCTGTTGAAGAGCCAACCGTTGTAACAACGGAGGAAACAGACGCGAAGCATCCCGGTTTTAATTCCGTTGTGGAAATTACAGACACATTCCGACCTGAATGGATGTCATATCTCCCTTCGGCGTTGGATTCAATTACAGGATTAAATGCCAACACACTGATCATCCCTGTGACCCAGACATTCAGAACTGGTAATCCGGTCTGGCTTAATACAGACCCCGGCCGTGATCCTTCCATAAAAGATATCCAGAAAATGGTCTCACTCGCAAAGGAAAGAAACCTGAGTGTTTATCTTATGGCTTCTTTGAGGCATAAAACTATATCTCAAGATTCCTGGCCTCAGATGTCATCAAACCCTGTCGGTTGGAAAGAATGGTTTGACAGCATCCAGGATTTTTATCATTCTGTTGCCATACTGGCAAATTCTGTTAACGCGGATGGTCTGATACTTGGCGATGAAGATGTTTCTTCAATCCTCGCAAATAGTCATATTCCAAATGGATTGGAAAACTCCTACCCCAACGATGCCTCTGTGATCTGGAATGATATTCTCCGTTCCACTAAGAGTACTTTTGGCAAGAAAACACTTCTGGCCATACATTACGATGATTTCCAATCTCTCGACAAGGCTCTGTTAGACCCGGTTGATGGTATATACCTGCTCAGCCTGGGACGTGTTTCTGATTCAACGGGAGACATTCAGACATACTCCGAGGGTATCGCCAGAAAACTGGACGATGTTCTCGCTCCCAATCTATTGGAGACCGGTAAATTGGTCTGGATAGGATTGGATTTTCCTTCGATCGAATCGGCTTATACTGGTTGTGTAGAACTTTCCGGGCAATGCCGTGTGTCATCTGTCCTCAATTTCCCCGCACCGGCTCAACCGGAACTTGTACCTTCACTAAATCAACAGGCAACTCTATATAACGCTTCTCTCCCAGAGGAAAACCGTCGCGCGTGGATAACAGGTGTTGTAACAAGGCGATATTCTATTCAGGGAAATTATCAAGATCAATCATCATCTATTCGCGGCAAACCGGCTGCTGATGTTGTCTGGTACTGGTTCTCAACAATGATGGGTATACCTACACAATAAAAGACGGGAGATCACAATGGATCTGAACAGTTTTTCAGGAGCGTCAAATCTGTTTGGATTGGATTACCTTGGATTCCGAAATCTACGTACTGTTTTCTGGAATCTATCCGCGGCAGAGTTGGTCGAACAGATCATTCAACGGCGCGAAGGTATGATCTCACGTACCGGCGCTATTGTTGTAAATACCGTCCCACACACAGGCCGATCGCCCAATGACAAATTCTTCGTACGTTCTGAATTTACAGAAAAAATCATTGACTGGGGTGATGTCAATCGTGGTATTGACCCGGCCACATTCAGCCGCCTGTTGATGAAATTGCAGGCATATTTTCAAGGCCGTGATATCTTTCTTCAGGATATGGCGGTTGGTGCCGATCCAGAATCTGAGACTTATGTCCGCCTGATCACAGAAAGAGCCTGGCATAGTCTTGTTTCCCAGAATCTTTTACTACGCCTTAGCGGTGAGAAACTCGCTAATTTCACCCCGGCATTCACAGTGATTGCAGCTCCCGGGTTTCAGGCTGACCCCAAAGAAGATGGTCTAAATTCATCAACATTCATAGCCATAGACCTTGAGCGAAAGATGGTTCTCATAGGGGGTACGGGCTACGCCGGTGAGATCAAGAAATCTGTGTTTACGTATTTAAATTTTATCCTTCCACAAAAGGATATTCTTCCCATGCACTGTGCCGCGAACGTGGGAATAAAAGGAGATACTGCGCTGTTTTTTGGTCTATCAGGCACAGGGAAGACAACACTTTCTTCTGATCTCGAACGGAAACTTGTTGGTGATGACGAACATGGTTGGTCTAACCATGGTATTTTTAATTACGAGGGCGGCTGCTACGCAAAAACAATCCGTTTAAGGAAAGAGCTCGAACCAGTAATTTGGAAGGCATCTCACCGATTTGGTACAGTTCTAGAGAATGTCGTCATAGACCCAATAAGTCGAACTGTTGATTTTGATAATTCCCAATACACAGAAAACACAAGGGCCGCCTACCCGATTGAATTTGTTGAAAATTTTGTGCCTTCCGGTTGTGCCGATTCCCCCAGACATATTTTTTTCTTATGTGCCGATGCCTTTGGCGTTTTACCCCCAATTTCTCGCCTTGATCTTAATCAGGCTGCTTATTATTTTCTGTCAGGATATACAGCCAAAATCGCAGGAACAGAAACAGGCTTATCCAAAGAACCGTCAGCCACTTTTTCCACCTGCTTTGCGGCTCCCTTTCTTCCATTGAATCCCAACATTTATGCGGAAAAACTTGCTTCGCTTCTCATAAAAAACGGCTCATCAGTTTGGCTTATTAACACCGGTTGGACTGGCGGGAAATATGGCTATGGAACACGTATCCCACTGGCAAACACCCGTTCAATGATCAATGCGGCATTGTCTGGCAGCTTGGCGCAAGTGGCTATGCGCAAAGACGAGTGGTTCTCGCTTGATACCCCCATTTCCTGCCCAGGAGTACCAGACAATCTCCTTATTCCGGAAGAGACATGGAAAGACCGGCAGGCATTTCGCGAGACTGTGACTCTTTTGATAAAAAAGTTTGATGATAATTTCCAAAAATACCGGTCATCAGTTTCTCCAGATGTTTATTCCGCCGGTCCCCGAATAAAAAAAGTTGATGAACATTAAATATAGTAGTAAAGAGCCGCAATTCCCCCGATAATGATAAAAGGTCCATATGGTATTGCCATAAAAGCCTGATAATTCTTCCTTACCAATGTGACCAGTATAAAAATCATCGACACAATACCACCCAGAATAATCGCTAGCAACATGGCAGTAAGGTTGAATGGAAAACCGGTTAAGAACCCTACCACCCCGGCAAGGTGAACATCACCAAAACCTAAAGCTTCTTCATCAACGGGTTCTTCACGATTGCGGGAGAGCCGTCGGGCGAATAACCGACCAAAATAATACAGGGCAAGAAACAGGAGAAACCCAGATATCCCCCCCAGGATTGTTTTATTCAACCCATGTAAAAACCAACCGCCCAAAAAGGCGAGTATATATCCGGCTACACTAACCTGCTCCAATATGACCCGAAATTCTATATCGGTTACGATCATAACGGAAAAAATGATCAGAAGTACCATGCTGGCCCAAAATGGCAAATCACCCACTGGAAAAAACCATACAAGTCCGGCAAGAATGATCGCAATTACGATGACTGTCCAAAAACGGATTGAGTTATTTCTTCCGCAAAACTTGCAATGCTTTCCGGTTAGAAAATCTATCCATTCTCTGTTCTGGCCACAACCCAAACATACAGGCCTGGTAAGCCGTCTGTTTCTAGGTAAAACATCAGCGAGATAATTTACGAAAAGACCGGAAAACAAACCTGATAGCAAGGCAAGAAAAAATTGGACGGGCATTAATGTATTCCTTGTAGTATCATAATAGAAAATATTTCCGAATATATAAAAATGACAGACAATAAAAGTATATCAAATCTCGATTCCATCGTCCGGAATTGGCTACATAGCCAAGAATTGTCGGAAAATATTCAATTTTCCTCAACCGAACCACCCTCCAGTGGTTGCTTTTCTGATTTACCTGCAGATTTGTCTCCTATCCTGGCTAACAAATTGATCACGCTTGGAATAAAACGCCTGTATTCTCACCAAAACATAAGTTATCATGCTGTAAAAGCCCAAAAGAATATCGCTATTACAACTGGGACAGCCAGTGGAAAAACTCTTTGCTACAATCTTCCTGTTCTCGACCATATGATCAAAAAACCTGGCTCACGTGCCCTGTTTTTGTTTCCAACCAAAGCGCTCACATACGATCAAAACGAGAAACTTAGAGAGTTATCGACATTTCCCCCTGACAGTACGGATCTGGTGGTTCCTGTTTGTGTTTACGATGGCGATACTCCCAATCACACACGTCAGGCTATACGTCAAACTGTTCGCTGTCTTCTTACCAATCCGGATATGTTACACACGGCAATACTTCCACACCACACAATATGGTCAGATTTCTTTCGTCAGCTGGATTTTGTGATCATAGATGAAATTCACGCCTATCGCGGAGTTTTTGGGTCCCACCTCGCAAATGTCATTCGCAGACTTAAGCGTATATCAGGTTTTTATGGCACCAGGCCACAATTTATACTGACATCGGCTACCATCGCCAATCCTTTGGAACATGGTTCGGCAATTATTGGGGAATCAATAGACATTGTAAACATCGATGGCTCTCCACATGGTCAAAAAACCACGATCTTTTACAACCCGCCAATAATCCATGAAGAGACTGGTATTCGGAAAAGTGCTTCAGCAGAGGTCATTCGTCTTGCCGGAAAGTTACTTGAAAAGAATATTCAAGTTCTGATTTTTGGCCGATCTCGCCGGGGAGTAGAAATGTTGTTGCGCCAACTTCGTTTTCAACAAAATGATGACGAATCTCGTTATCACGCATACCGATCCGGCTACCTTCCGGCAGATCGACGTCGGATTGAGTCCGATCTACGATCCGGGAAACTTCGCGCAGTTGCCGCCACCAGCGCATTGGAATTGGGAATTGATATCGGTGGTGTTGATGCGGTTCTTATGACTGGTTATCCCGGAAGCATATCTGCACTTCGCCAACAAGCAGGACGAGCTGGAAGAAAACAAGCACCATCCTTAGCGGTGCTGGTCGCTACCGGTAGTCCTATAGATCAGTTCTTGATGCATCATCCAGATTATTTAACGAATCAGTCCCCCGAATCCGCCCTCATAGACCCCGACCATCCCATTATTTTACTTGGGCATCTCAGGTGTGCCGCTTTCGAATTACCTTTTTTAGATGATGATAAGTTTGGTTCACTGGATAAAGAAACTCTAAAGTCATATTTGAATTTCTTAAATGAATGTGGACAAGTGAATTACTCAGGTAACCGGTATTACTGGACAGATTCAGCATATCCGGCCAGTTTGCTTTCTCTTAGAAGTTCAGATTCGCGCTCTGTCACTCTGGTTGAAGAGAAAGGGCCAAGCAGGAAAATAATTGGAGAAACAGATTATCAAAGCGCTCTCTGGATGGTTCACCCAGGAGCCATCTATTTGCACGAAGGAAATACTTTTTTTGTCAAAAATCTGGACCTCGAAAGGTCAACAGCTTCTCTTAACCCGGTTGAGGAAGACTATTTCACTGAACCCGTTCGTAAGGTCACTCTTTCAAAAATCAATGAGAAGGAATCTGAGTATTATCCGGGGTCAAAGACCACGTATGGAGAAATAAATGTAACAACCGAGATCACCGGATATAGAAAGATACTTTGGAGTACACGCGAAGTATTATCCAATGAGCCTTTAACTCTTCCACAGAATACTATGCGGACAACCGCCTACTGGTTATCCATCAGCGATTCTACCGTAGCCGCTTTACGGAACTTGATGTTATGGAAAAATGACCCCAACGATTATGGAAAGAACTGGGAAAAAATACGGCTTTCAGTCAGACAAAGAGATCAATTTCGGTGCCAGGTATGTGGTTTGCCGGAAACCGGAAAAGCTCACCATGTACATCACAAGAATCCATTACGGAATTACTCCAGCCTTGAAGAAGCCAATAGAATGGAGAATTTGATCACTTTATGTCCCAATTGTCATCAATTGGCTGAAAGTAATGTAAAGATACGCAGTGGCCTTGCAGGTCTTGGTTATGCCATGGGACAATTAACTCCTTTGTTTTTAATGTGCGACGCATCGGATATTGGTTCAATGTCTGATCCAGCCTGCCCTATTGCAGAAGGGAAACCCACTGTTATCCTGTACGATCAGGTCAACGCTGGAATTGGTTTAAGCCGTAAGTGTTTTGATATGCACATAAAAATCCTCGCTGCAGCACGAGACCTTGTAACCAATTGCGGTTGCGTTGACGGCTGTCCATCCTGTGTAGGACCAGGCGGTGTCAACGGAGCCGGTGGGAAAAAGGAAACGATTGCCATTCTTGACCAGATCTGTGAATAATTTCTATGTCTGATATTTCTGAATCCCTATCTGAAAAATTGCGTTCGCTTGGAGTTCAAACCGGCTCTGGGAAAAAGCTACAAACAAAAAGCCATATTCCTGGAATAGAAAATGTTGTCAATGGAATATTCAAAGAAACCACCCATGGATATATTTTTTGCTCCGAATTATCGACATGCAATGGCTATACGCATGGTTCTGTTCATTTTTTTTCAGAACCCATAAACCCTCAAATAATCCAATGGGCAGATCCATTATTTTCAGACAAAGAGCTCAATCTGGATTCTATTCTTTTCCTTGATACAGAGACAACAGGGTTGTCCGGCGGCACAGGAACGATCCCATTTATGGTTGGTGTTGGGCGTTTTTCAGGCGATGTTTTTACAACCTGTCAGACATTTCTTCGAAATCCGGCTGAAGAGCGCGCCCAGCTAGAATTGCTGGATGAATTCCTTGCCGGCAGCAAATCCATCGCTACTTATAATGGTAAGGGGTTTGATATCCCAATACTCAAATCAAGATATACCCTAAATAACCGTCCCTCTCCCTTTGATAACCTGGCTCATTTTGATCTACTGCCACTTTCCAGGAGAATGTGGAAACGGCGACTGGAAAACCGATCCCTTAAAGATATAGAAGTAGAAATCCTTGGATTCCACCGGAGTCAAATGGAAGTGCCAGGATGGGAAGTCCCTCTTCTCTATTTTGATTATCTACGAAGCGGGAATCCCGAACCAATGAAAGGTGTTTTCTATCACAACGCGATAGACATCCAATCACTGGCCGCCTTATTTCTTTACATGAACCGGATGATATCTGAATTAGATAGAGACCACAACATATTGCCAATTGATCTCTTAAGCCTTGCAATACAGCACGAATCGACTGGCCAGATTGAAAAAGCAATATCGTTATATGAGCGATTGCTGGAAAACGAATTACCGAAACAATATGACACTGAATTACGGTTACGATACGCAAGAATAATGAAGCGTAATGGAGACTTTCTCAAGGCACAAGTCATATTGGACTCGAGCGAACAAAATATGGACATTCATCGAATAATCCAGCTTGCAAAAGTCCTTGAACACCAACAGAGAGATATCACGTCCGCTCTAAAATGGACAGAAATTGCGATATCCCAGTTGGATGATTCGGTACAGGATGACCATTCTATAATAAAACAGCGATTAAAATTAGACTTATTGAGAAGACGAAATCGTCTTTTATGCAAAATTGGAAAAAATAATGACTGAATTTGACAGCTATTTGAATACCGCATCTAAATGGAATGAACGTTATGCTACCGACACTAAATTCGTTGATGCGCCGGCCAGAAATCTTGTAAGATCAAACACTGCGCTTCTACCAAAATCCGGTCGGGTGCTCGAAATAGCAGGCGGGATGGGGAAAACAGCGAATTTTTTACAACAAATCGGATTGGATGTCGTTGAACTCGACATTTCACATAGAGCATTGAAGCACGCTCAAGAAGCGAATCCATCCCCACTCTATATAGTGGCAGATGTACCGTATATTCCTCTTTCCCATCAGAAATTTGACATCATATGCAATTTCTACTTTTTAGACAGGAGAGTTTTCCCAATCATTGACGAGTTCCTCGCTCCGGGAGGATTATTATTTTTTGAAACTTTGACAATTGATATGCTTACGATAAAACCAGATTTTTCACCAGAACGATTATTACAACCGGGCGAATTAGCGAATGCATTCTCTGGTTATGATCCCCTTTATTACTTCGAGGGTTGGATTGATTCGGATCACGGGAAACAAAAAGCCGTAGCACAATTAATAGCCAGAAAACCCTAATAATCTGTATAATGATTTCATGAAAAAGCAATGGATTCAGATATATTCGGCTTACGGACAGCTGGATGCCGCTATGATGGTGGATTTCTTATTAGCCAATGAAATAGAAGCCACATCTATTCAAGAGAGTCTTGGAACAACCTATGGCCTGACAGTTGGACCATTAGGAGAGGCAAAGATCTTCGTTCCAATCGAACAAAAGGAAGCGGCGGAAGCTCTTATCCGTCAAATGGAAGAAGGAAAATTCGAAACCGGAGACGAGTCAATAGCTACCGGGTCCGATTCCGAATCCCTATAAGTCTTGAAGTTCGCCAGCAAGCTTCTCTTCAAACAAACTTCTTATTCGCAGAGTTAGATTGCCTGGTTTACCAGAACCAATCATCTTCCCATCGAATTCCGTCACAGGCATTACTCCCCGGCTGGCACTGGTAATAAATACTTCTTCAGCACAAGGTATTTCATCTATAGGATAGCATTGAAGTTTGACAGCAATCCCAGCGTATGTAACTGCGTCAAGCATGATCTTCCTGGTGATACCGGGCAAAACGCCCTCCTCCGCAGTCCAGATGATCCCATCTCGCACAATAAATATATTACTGGTAAACCCTTCCAGAATTCCATCGTTTTCATCAAACATAATGTATTCATGGATTTCCCGTGGCTTGCCTGATCTAATTTCTTTCGTTTGAGTGATAAATGACGTAGCCTTAGAAACCGGATTTTCACGATGGAGCTTCATTGACTTAACTGAAACGCCATTTTTATACATTTCTTCCGGATACGGTAAGAATGCCTCACCCATAAGATAATGCTGGAAATTTTCTGCCGCATAAGCACAATGTATCCTTATCCGAGCATCCGTGCCGGAAAAAACTTGCAAAACCTCTTTTATTGCATTCTTTAGGATTAATCGGTTAAGAGAGAGTTGCTTCCCTTGAAGGGCGGCAGAGGATTCCAATCGGTTTATATGCTCTTCGAATCTCAACACTTTTGAATGTTGATATGTACGGAATGTTGTGTAAACGCCCTGTTGTAGTTTCCCACTGGCTTCATCAAGATTTACTGATTTTCCAAGATATGACAGATCATATTTCACATCGTCAAATTTTAGTACCCATACACTAACTGACATCTTCTTTTTTGTATCCTGTCTCTTTTAGAAGTTTCTGGTAATCATCCGGGGTATCCATATCATCAGGCCGTTTCATGTCAAAACACACATAATGAATTTTATCAGCACACGAATCAATGAACGTTCTGACCGTATTGTTTTTATCCAGCCTGGTAATCTCGGGCCATAAATCTCGTTTTACCACCCATGGATGTCCTCTTCTCATTCTGTAGCTGGGTATGATAAGCAGCCTTTCAGGTGACAACTCGTCTATTAGAGCCCCGATCACTTGAGGATTAATTGTTGGTTGATCTCCCAGGCAAATAAAGACATATTCCACATCTGATGGAATTGCATTAAGCCCGGCTTGTATTGAAACAAGCATTTCTTCCGTATCCGCCTTTGGATTCTCAATCCAGTCCAGTTTCACCCCGGATAAATCTGAAGGCTCTACAGGTTTTCTATTCGAGCTGCACACAATAAAAAACCGGGAGATACCGCCATCCCTCAAATTCCTGATCACATTTCCGAATACGGTTGTATCGTACCAGGGCAAGTTTAATTTATACGTCCCCATCCTTGTTGATTTACCAGCTGCCAGGATTAGAGCTCCATATGAACTTGTTGGAATTTTCTCGGTCATGTTTCGTCAATCAACCTCTGGTAATCCTCTGGAGTGTCAACATCAATAAGGATGGATTCCTCAAACCACGGAACCGAAT
This sequence comes from uncultured Leptolinea sp., assembly GCA_964446955.1. Taxonomy (GTDB): domain Bacteria; phylum Chloroflexota; class Anaerolineae; order Anaerolineales; family Anaerolineaceae; genus Leptolinea. Next base: position 358,942 of record CAYUQJ010000001.1, on the reverse strand, counting down.
GTACTGGGAATTTTGAAAAAACCGCCCTACCCCCGACATCCCCCTGTACTTCCAATAACGCTTCAAATGTTCTTCGATCAAACAAAACGGGGTTTGCGCGTCTTCCCCCTGATTCCGGATATATTATGGAAGCCATGTTTGTAGAGTGTTCTGATACTAATTTTCGTACCAGCGTTACAGGGATTTGCGGTTGATCGACCAAAAGGAAAATTGCACCGCCTATCCAATCAGGTAGTGCTTTTATTCCAGTATGAACAGACGTGGACTGACCATTATCCCAGTCCAAGTTTTCAACCACAACGACAGGTAGATCTTGCAATACCGCAGATATTCGATCTTTTTCTTTCCCGGCTATTATGTAGATCGGGTTCAGTCCGGCAGATAGCGCCGTTAATGCACAGGCTCTAACAAAGGGAATTCCCTGCCAGTTCATTAAAGCTTTTGGTTTTCCCATCCGGTGTGATTGACCTGCTGCCAGTATTATCCCGGCAATATGTTCCCCAACCCGAACTACTTCATCACGAAAATCCTCTTCCTTTGAGTTCAAAAAAGAAGATGTTACAACTGCATCAAATTTTTTTAATAATTGTTTTTCTAGAGAAATAATTCCTGTTTTGTCATTCAGGGTATCGATCTGATTCAATAACACTGTTCGTCTGGCGTTGTCAGGGACATTTTTCAATCCTCCGTGAGGATGCGTCAGCATTTTTTCGATAGCGGCAAACGAAATAGATTCTCCCATAGCCAGGCCTGTAAGTTTAGAGAATAACTCGGGCCTGTGAACATTGGCTTCATCCAATTTTGCCCCCACAACAGACAATCCTACACTAACAACAACCTGATTCACCCATGAAGGGATGGCCGGTTCATGATCTGCTGGAGCCTTTAGGGGTCTTTTTTTTGATCCATCCGATTCGATAAAAACAGGTATTCTGTTTTGGGAAGCTATTTTTTCAATAGCAGGCCACAATTCAGAGTGGACTCCCCCGATTCTTGTTTCTTCAATAATTTCCTCTCCCGTAATCAAAGTTGTAACAGGAATTTGATTATCGAGCCATTTCCCTGGTGCCCAAGTGATATGTCTGGGAAATAATGATGTTTGCTTTAATTCCAGATGCGTGGTTGCTGCAATAAGAGATATGGTTGGCCATTCCATGCTTAGTCTGGTCAAAGCACTTGTTTTACCTCCGGATCCCACGATGGACACCCTTGAATCCGGGTCTATACGTAATGCCTGTATCAGGTTCATTTCTCTTGTTCCATTTCAGCCAGCCTCGCCCGATACTCCTTTTGGGAAAGTATCGCCTCTAATACTGCGCCTCCGATACAAAGAGCTTTGTCAGATACAATACTGCATAATAGTGGGTCGTTACGGGGATCAATATCACCCACCTTCAAACCCTTGAAAACTTCAACACCATCGTGAATAAGCCCCCTAACAATACCATCAAAAGGCGCCAAAATCGCTTCATCTGCAATAGAGGCAATAGCCTCCCCTTTACGTATCGATTCACCAATTCGGGTATTTGCCCGAAAAACCCCGTCTCGGGGAGATCTTAATACTCTTTCCTGGATGAATTCTCCAACCTGTTCCGGTGCACCACTATCAGCTTCTGCCGCATTGTGCCAGTATACCCTTCCGAGATATGGGCCTCGCTTTGATTCAATTACACAATCACAATTCTCACCCGGCATGAAACCCGGACCTATACCAATTCTTAGGACACCACTTCTTTTGGGTTCGCGAATGTTCATCTTCAACATTCGGGCATCGACCACTATGGACACTGGTATTTCCGGGAACCTGGTCAAATCCTCATCAATAACAACCGGGATTTTTCCAGCTTTCTGGCATTCAAAGATTTCCATACTGGTATTCACCAGCACGCCTGTAATATCTTCAATTTCCACTTGTTTTGTATAAACGGCTTCAGCAAATGAAACATAGCGACGAACAGCTAAAGGCTTTGCGATTTCGGTGATCAAAACCCTTACGCCAACTCGATGCAACCTGACCGCAATCCCACTGGCCAGATCGCCTCCACCTCGGATGATGACAGATAACATAAATCCTTCTTTATATTTTTCCCAATCCTCTCAAAATTCGCTCAGGTGTCAGAGGAAAATCATCGAACCACACACCAGTCGCGTCATGTACTGCAGCCGTTATGGCCGGCACAAGCGGAATAAATGGCATCTCTCCCATACCACGGGCTCCAAAGGGGCCTATCGGGTCCGGATATTCAAGTATGAGCGTTGACACTTTGTTGGGAATATCAAGTATAGTCGGTATGAGATAGGTGGACATGTACCTGGTTTGTACCTGTCCATTCTTCTGGAGAAAATTCTCCATTATTCCATAGCCGGTCGCCTGAACGACAGCTCCTTCAACCTGTCCGACAATCTGTTGCGGATTTACAGCTTTACCAACATCGTTACCACAAACCACATTCAGCAATGTAACTTCTCCGGTGTCAGTATTCACTTCCACATCGACTACTTCGGCCACATATCCGTATGAGAAGTTGGCTATGCATTTTCCCGTCTCAGGATCAAATGGTGTTGTCTTGGGCGGATAATAAGTATACGTGGCAATAGCTGGACGTTCTTCGTTTTTCCATTTCTCCATGGCTGCTTTTGCAGCCCCTTTAATGGAATTACCGGCCATAAAAGTCATTCTGGACGCAGAAACACTCCCAGCCCATCCGGAATAAGCAGTATCCGTGGCAATCAGTTCAATCTTTTCAAATGGTACGCCTAATGCGTCAGCAGTCATTTGGATAAATGCAGTATGAGCACCCTGCCCGACTTCTGCACCTGCATGATGCAAAATGACTTTCTCGATTTCAGTTTTTCCATGCAATTCTATGGTTGCAACGCATAATTCCGGCGCCCCGAAAGAATACCCTACATTCTTAAACCCGCAGGCAAATCCTCTACCACGTTTAATATTCTCTTTCCCTGAAGGTGCAATTTTCTTCTGGGGATCTTGTTCCCATTTATTGTTCTCATTTTTCCAGCCAGAAGCCAGTGCTGTTTCTTGCACAACCTTATCAATGCTTACACCCGGATTTATTGGTGTATCAACAGAGAGTAAAGAACCTTCCCTGAGAACATTCTTGGCTCGAATTTCAACCGGGTCCATGCCAAGTGCTTCAGCCAATTTGTTCATCTGGCATTCAGCTTCATACGCGCCCTGTGGGCCGCCAAAACCACGAAACGCACCATTTGGAACATTGTTGGTAAAGATTGCGTTTGAATCAACTTTTACATTCGGTATCTCATATGGGCCTGTGCACATTAGGGTTGCATTACCCATAACTTTCGAACTTTTACCTATATAAGCACCACCATCCGTATTAAGAACTACCTCCGCGGCAATCACTTTGCCGTCTTTTGTGGCACCCCATTTTGAATGCATGAAATATGGATGCCGCTTGTAATGCCCAATAATGGACTCTTCCCTGGACCAGATTATCTTTACCGGTCTATGAATACCACGTTTCTCAAGACAGTACGCTCCAACACCCAGAATTATCTGAACAGAGATATCTTCCCGTCCGCCAAACGCACCACCAATGGCCGGGTAAATGATTCGAACTCTTTCCTCGGGAAGTCCAAGCGCATGCGCTACCTGTTCAAGATCTTCATGGGCCGATTGTCCGGCAGAAACAACCGTGACTCTTCCTTCTTCATCAATGTAAGCGATCCCCGATTCCGGTTGTAGAAAAATATGCTCCTGGACAGGGGTTTTATAATCGGCTTCAACGATCACATCTGCCTTTTTGAATGCCAAATCGACATCACCTTTTCGAATTTGTATGTGATGAAAAACGTTCGTATTGGAATCCGGATTTATTTTAAATGAGTTGGACTCAAGAGCTTCTTCAATTGTCCCAATGATAGGGAGATCTTCAAATTCGACCTCAATGAGCTTTATTGCTTCTTCTGCGATCTTCTCTGAATCAGCAATAACAAGGGCGAGTTGTTCGGCAGCATATCGGACATGATCCGCATGTGGCTTTGCTGAACCAAATCCACAGAGAACTGGTTGATCTTTTACAATGAGGCCATATTCATTAACCGGTACGTCTTTCGCCGTCAGAACAGCAATAACACCTGGATATTTTTCTGCTTTTTCAACATTAAGCTTTTTTATTAAAGCATGCGGCCGGCCAGAATAGAACACCTTCATATAAGCCTGGTTATCCAGGTTGACATCTCCAGGGTATAAAGCCTCACCTTTGACTTTTCCAGCCGCGTCAATACGAATAACAGATTTTCCAACATTATCAGTCATTGATTCCTCCTGAATGGAGCTAAGTAGTTTTATCTCGATTTCTTCTTTCCGCGGAACGCCTGAGGAGGCACATCATAGACACCATATCTGGGTGGGGAAAAGATACGTGTCAGAATGGCCGTGATGAACAAAAAAATTACATAGAATATAAACATAAGAACCACAGTTATGATGATTTTTGCGTAAAAATACGGTTCAATCACCGGCGAAATTAAGTCTCTTGGAATGGCAAACCATCCCTGCTTAGCATTCTCTTCCAAGATGATCAATGTGCCGATGTATGAAAGAAACGGTATAAGCACAATCATCCCAAAACCCACACCCCGCCAAATTGGGTGAATTTCCCTTTTCCGTGGTTTTGCCTTTTTTGTTTGATAAGAATCATATTTGCTCATGATACCCTCATGATTTTTGCGGCCTGATCAACCGCCTGGATTATCTTGTAATAACCTGTACATCGGCAAATATTCCCCGTAAGAGCCTGTTTTATCTCGTTTTCATTGGGCGATGGATTTTCTTCAAGCAGCTTGGCAGAAGACATTACGAAACCCGGTGTGCAGTAGCCACATTGAACAGCGCCCTGTTCGATGAATGCCGTTTGCACAGGATGTAGCACATTATTGACAGCCATTCCCTCAATTGTTGTGATCTCTGCCCCATGCGCCCGTGGAGCTGGCACCAGGCAGGACATAACAGCAGCCCCATCCAAATACACTGTACAGGCACCACATTCCCCTTCAGCACAACCTTCTTTTGTTCCTACTAAACCGGCATCTTCTCGAATCAACCTTAAAAGTGTCTTATCCTGACCATTCTTAAAAATAAACTTTTGCCCATTGATCGTTGTAACTATGGGAGTTTCCAACGTAATTTCACTGGTTGCCGAAGATAATCTTTCTTTCTTTGTTCGAAGTATGGGAGGTTTTTCCAGAAGTAATTCCGATTGTGTCCCACCTTGAATCTTTTCCAGCCCTTGTTTAACCAGTACTCCGACAATGTAAGATCGAAAATCAGCCGATCCTCTTATATCTGTTATAGGCTTCGCCGCGTTGGTAGTTAGCTCTGCGGCTCTCTTTATTACATCACCAGTCAGCTCTTTACCCTTTAGGTAATCTTCTGCCTCATTCGCGTGGATGATCACCGGAGCAACTGCGCCCAGGGTAATGATTGCTCTTTCAATTAGATTATCCTTTAACGCAAGGATAACTGTTGCATTTACAATAGAAATTGCCTGGGCTTTTCTCAACGCGTTCTTGATATACACGCCAGTTTCATTTGATTTTAAAGCCGGGAATGAAATATCGATAATCATTTCGTCCGATCGAAGGATCGTTTTACGAACACCGATATAAAAATCGTGTAGAGAAATAGTCCGCTTACCGGCTGTGCTTACCAGAGTAACACTGGCATCCAAACCCATCAGGGGGGAAATCGTATCATTCGCAGGAGAAGCTGTCACCAGGTTCCCTGCTACGGTACCTCTATTCCTGATCTGCGGTGATCCCACCTGCCAACAGGCCAATACAAGCGGAAGGGCTTTTTCACGCAATAATTTAGAACTGACGCAGTCATTGTGTGTCACCATCGGCCCCAGATGAATAATTCCATGGTCATCTTCGTAAATCTTGTCCAATTCCGGTATTCGACTGACATCAACCAGGGTCTCAATACCCTTTCGAACTCCTTTTTCCATTTCCAAAATCAGATCTGTCGCTCCAGCAACTATTCTTGCCCGTTCGCCTTGACTTGCCAATACTTCCGTTACGTTTTCGATTGAACTAGCATTGATATATGTTTTCCACATGGGAGCTCCTTTTACTTTAACTTCATAGACTGGCCAGTACCATTATTTCTTATCATTATGATTTCTGACATGATGGATACCGCAATCTCCTCCGGTGTTTCTGCGTTAAGCTCCAGTCCCAGAGGTGAATGAACTTTTGCCAGTTTCGCAGGGTCAACACCATTTTCCAATAACGCTTTCTCAGTTGACAACCAACGTCGTTTCGATCCTAACACTCCAATAAAGGCAGCCTGCGTATTCAACAGTGGCGCTAACCCTTCCACATCTATATCTGAACCCCGGGTTGTGAGGATTATGTAGGTCGTGGGTGTTATTGTAGTTACATTGGGCAATTCCTGCATGGGAACAGGATAAAACTCATCGGCATCCGGATGCTCATCCTTCGTACACAACTCTTTACGATCATCCGAAATTCCCACTCTAAAACCAAGAAACTTGGCAAGTTTTATAACCGCCTTGCCTACATGACCACCACCGATAATAATCATGTGGGCATTTGGTGTTATCGGCTCTATGAGGACCTCAACAGTTCCTCCACACACACCGGGATCCCCGGCATTTGGATCAATCAAAGAGTATTTCAATATCTTTACTTTTAGGTCATCTAAAGAGGACAAAGCCTCACTACTGACCCTTTCTTCCATTTCTCCGCCACCCACAGTACCAATTATCATACCATCCCGCATAACGAGCATTTTTGTGCCTTCATGCCGTGGAGCAGAACCTGTACTGTTGATAATCGTGCATAAAGCGGCAGATTCTCCTTTTTTCAAAAGTTCATGGATCTTTTGATAAATGATCTCATTCATTGTTCAAGCATTCCAAGGATAACCGGCAACAATTGTTTTTTTCGGGACACGATACCTTCCGCCAACCAGGTTCCATCATAAAGAGGTTTATATGGCAATCCAGTTAACGCTGGTGGTGGATTTGCCATCAGCAGACGGCTTGAACCTTCCACTACATCAGTTACCATTAGCATGGCAAAATCAAGTCCCCTGCTTCTTTGCATATCAATAAGTGCTTGTTGAAGTGCGGGTATGTGATCTGTTACTTCGACCATGTCACTTACTTCCGCCTGGGAAACTGCAAAGTGGAACGGTTCCATTTGGTACATTTTCATATCCGAAAGGACTACATCTTCCGCCGGGCGCGTTGAAAGACCGGACCCCGCCGAAAGTATCTTCTTGCCATAAGATTCAAGTGTTTCATTAACAAAAGGTGATCCACCATTGAACGCCCATCGCGCCAGACGTTCTCCCGCCAGTTGATCGCGGTCAGTTGTTGTTGGTGACTTCAGAATTAGAGTGTCAGAAAGCAACCCCGCCAATAGTAATGCGGCAATATCAGGTGGAGCACTTAATCCTGAATCTTCTATTCGTTCAGATACCAGAGTACTGGTACTACCCACAACATCAACGGTAAACCGGATAGGAACATGTGTCTGGGAATTTCCCAGACGGTGATGATCAAGTATTTCGAGAAGGTCAGCTTCCTGCAACGACCCTAGAGCCTGTTGCGGTTCATTGTGATCCACAAGGATTAATTTCATTCTCGGAGGATTTAAAAGATCTCGTTGCCGGCACACACCCAGGTATTTGTTATTCTCATCAACAACCAGATAGTCATCCCCTTCTTCACGTAATATCCTGTTTAGCTTATCGCGAATACGCCAGGATGATTGAAAATGAGGAACGGAAGCATCAGCTGCCTCCTTCGCCGGGAGTTCAAGCAACTCTCCAAGTTTCATTTCCTGCCTGACGCGGTGAGGGCTTACCAGTTTGGCCAGATAATTGAACAGGCTGCGGCCGGTAATCAAACCGTAAGGTGTTCCGTCCTGATTAATGACCGGAGCAACACCACCCGTCCGAGATGCAATGGCCCACGCATCACTAAGCGGTTGTTCCAGACTGGTCGTGTCCAGACGCTTTACAACAGATTCGAAGTTTGGTGAAGCGTCAGGTATTAAAACAGGGGTATCAATCCCGGTAAAGCGCAGTACCCAGGATGTTTGTGGATTCGTTGCGCCAGCCCGGGCAGCAATGGCTTCCAATCCATCTCTTTCTCGCAACAACCAGGCGTACCCAATTGCGGATGCGATTGAATCTGTATCAGGATTTACATGTCCAATAACATGAATTTTTTGCACCATACCGGTATTCCTGTTTTTATGTCTCCTGTAGATTTTGTGCCACGTTTAACGCATTGAAAACCTTTTCTGGAGTAGCCGGGATGCTTAGAACATCAGCACCGCATGCATCCAATATGGCATTCCCAACGGCAGGAGCGACCCCGTCCAATGGAATTTCTGCAACTGCCTTTACGCCAAATGGATGCGTTGGCTCATACGTCTCCACAAATAATGCCTCAAGTCCCGGCATCTCGTTTGACCTAAAAATGTGATAGTCATCCAGATCTTTATCTAAAGAGCGCCCCTCTGCGTCATATCGCATTTCTTCACACACGGCATATCCCAAAGCCTGCGCCATACCACCTTCAATCTGCCCGGTTGCCGCAACCGGATTTACAATAACACCAGAATCAACCGCCATTACCAGGTTGTCAACAACAACTCTGCCCGTCTCAATATCTACAGTAACTTCAGCAAACTGGGCGGCAAATGGAGGTGGAGATGTGGGTGAGACATATGACGCTACACCCATGATCTGTTCCTGATCTGTGTGATGAAGTGAGTTATACGCAATCTCTGAAATAGTCACACTTCTACCATCCGGTGAAAAAGCTCTTCGGTCAGCAAGGGTGATTTGTTCTGCCATAACAGGCTGGGCATTTTCACTTCCAGAAAGCATTCTCGCCGCACGCTCTTTCAATTTTGCAGCAACGATTTCGGCTGCTTTTACTACTGCTGTTCCAGAGATATAGGTTGTACTTGAGGCGTACGCGCCAACATCAAACGGTGTCATATCCGTGTCAGAAGAATAGCAAATAATGTCTTCCGTAGGAACACCAACAACTTCAGCCGCCATTTGAGCCAACACAGTATCCGACCCTGTTCCAAGATCCGTGGCCCCGACCAATAGATTGAAAGAACCGTCGTCATTTAGTTTTATACTTGCACCACCCATATCAAGATACGGGATTGCGGTCCCCTGCATCACTGTAGCAATTCCAATACCTCGTTTTAGATGAGGTTTTCCTTCTACTATATGCCAAGATGGGTTATTGAACTTTTGATCCCATCCGATAACAGCCTTTCCCTGTCTGATACAATCTTCCAAACCAACCGTGTGAATTATTTCCGGTCTGGGTTCACGTCCTTCACTCCATGATGTGCTGAATGGATGCAATTCGCCTGATCGGACAGCATTTTTTAATCTGAATTCTATGGGGTCCATATTTATTGCTCGCGCGATCTTTTCCATTTGTCGTTCTACAGGCCAGAAACCCTGGGGAACACCGTATCCTCGAAAAGCACCAGCGGGTGGATGATTGGTATAAACTATATCCGCGTAGAAACGGATGTTCGGGTTCTTCCGATATTCATCGTCACCCACATATAGAGCCATGGATTTTTGACCGGTATTTCCGGTAACAGTCAGCGCATGACAACCATAAGCACCGGTGTCTGTAAGCGCGTACATCTCATTTGCCGTAATTGTCCCATCCCGCTTTACACCCGTTTTCATATGGATCATCATCGGGTGCCGAGAACGTGACGCGGTGAATTCTTCCTCGCGAGTGTATTCAACGATCACCGGTCGCCCTGTCGCAATGGTTAAATGCGCGGCTACATCTTCGATCAATATTTCTTGTTTGCCGCCAAAACCACCACCTACCCTGGGTTTAATTATCCGGATGCGCTTCATTGGCAGTCCCAATACCGGAGCAAGGATTCTTCGCGCATGGAAAGGAACTTGCGTGGAAGTACGAAGCACCAGGCGATCATCCTCATCCCAATAGGAAACCACAACATGCGGTTCAATATGTGCCTGTTGAACTTTTTGAACCTCATAATCTTCCTCAATAATCAGATCTGCTTCAGCAAAACCTTTTTCCACGTCGCCTATATCTATACGAATCATAGCCGCCAGATTCTTGGTTGGATCTGAATCAGCAAAATTCACATATTCCGGTTCCTCGTGAATCCGGACAGCGTCATTGTTCATAGCCGTGCGCGGATCAAGTATGACCGGCAACTCTTCATATTCCACATCGATCAATTTAAGCGCTTCATCCGCGATTTCCGCAGATTCTGCAGCAACAAGAGCAACACGATCTCCCACAAAGCGCACACGGCTATCGAGCGAGAACATGTCCAGTGGACCGGGAATCGGATCTGATTGACCCGCGCTTGAATACACCACCCTTGGAATATCTTTCCAGGTTAATACCGCCGCAACACCTTTTAAAGCACGTGCTTTACTGGTGTCAATCCGTTTGATCTTTGCGTGAGCAAGAGGGCTGTGAAGAATTTTTCCAACCAGCATCCCGCGCAACTCAATATCCGAGGTGAATGCCGGCTTTCCCTGTACCAGTTTGATCGCATCCAACTTTGGTTCGGATTTTCCAACCGAGCGGTAACCTTTTGTTTTTGATGTGACCTTCACTTTTGGGGTAACTTTTGTAGATACAGGACTTACACCAGAGGGTCCTATAGGCTCGAGTTTTTCTTTCTCACCGTTCGAAGAGAAATCCCAGGCTTCTCCAGAATCTGTTCCGCTTCCAATATCTGGTACTGGTTCACCACGTAATACTGCTGCCGCACGCATAACCGCCTGGACGGGTTTAAGATAACCGGTACAACGGCATAATACGCCGGATAATTCCTCTCTTATTTCAGATTCACTCGGATTGATGTTCCTCTCCAATAGTGATTTCGCCGCCAGTACTTGCGCGGGTGTGCAATACCCGCACTGTATCGCACCCGTCTCAACAAACGCCTGTTGTATGGGGTGCAATCCTTCCGTTTTTTTCCAGCCCTGGTCAGGATGTTGACCAATTCCTTCAATCGTCTCAATGAGATGCCCCACAGTCTGAGCAGCAAGAATCCGGCATGAATTAACTGGAACCCCATCCAATAATATGGCACATGCTCCACATTCACCATTCTCACATCCGCCGTACTTGGCGCCAAAATAGCCTTCTTTTCTCAACAGCTCCAGCAGGGTCGTTCCCGGGTTATATTCAAAATCAAATTGTTTTCCATTAATTGTGAATTTGCTAATCATATCTAATCCTTCCCGTTCATTTTCCCATTTCCGGGAACCAATCTATCAATAAGGATTTTTATGGCAGCTTTCTGATACGGGGTGTATTCTTGTAACAATTCGGGGTTAGATGAACGGGTAATTTTTTCAATGATCTCATTCAAGAGATTCTTGGAACTTCCTGTATGGAGAACAGGGCTGGTCCCGGCTCCACCATATACAATACGTAACCCACCATCATTCCACTTCGAATATGTAACAAAGAGTAAAGGATTATCTTCTGGAGATCTGGCTACATCTTCATAATCGGATTCTTCCATAAGAAGAAATTCAATCCCTTTTAACAATTTTCCGGTATTTTTTTGTCGGTCGTTTTTCAGCCAGTCATCAAGAGATAGCGGTTTTGAATCGTTATCCCAGAATAGCTTCGCATCACACGCAAGCAAGGATCCAAGAAGAGGCGATCTGCCATCGGAAGTCATCAGGACTCCCCCAATAGTAGCCACCCTTCGTATATTTATAGTTGTTTCCCGTCTGGCGGCTTTTGACAAACCAGATGGAATCCCAGGATGTTCAACTAAATCCTGTATCCGTGCCATTGCACCGATCTTACATCGGTCCGAATCAATAACGATCTTGTTTAATCCCAATGCCTGTAAATCGACAACAGCTACTGGTTTATCGGAAAAACGACTTACTGCGGTTCCCCCTGCCAATGGAATGGTGACAGGTGATTTCCGGTTAAGCAATCGTCTGGCCTGTTCCAAACTCTCAGGCCTGTGATATTCAATGATCATGATCCCTCACATTAATTATGTCTAATCAAGCATGGATCAGACAAATCCGGTTTAGTTTTGAGCAAAAGTGTCAATCAATAATTTTATGTCGCCGCCAACCGGATAAAGAATAGGACAGGTGCAACCATACTTACGGTATTCAGCCACCTTTGCACGTGCTTCATCAGGTGTACCAGACGCAGTGATATCGAGAATTAATTCTTCGGGAACAAGGTGTTTGGCCTTGTCAATCTGCTCTTTTGTGGCTGGCCAACCAAGAATAGACTGGATTTTCTTTACTACATCATCAGACACACCGGAAGCTTTTGCGATATGAGGTTGCTGGGCAAGATACTGAGTCAATAGACCACGGGTAGTTTCCAAAGCTTTATCATGGTCATGATCTACTGAACAAACGACCAGTTGAGGCCTGTCAAAATCATCAAGAGTCTTATTGGCTTTTTTCAAGCCGGCCTGCAGCAAGCTCATCGCTTTTTCGTTGTATCTGGGAGCAACACAATAATTAAGAACCACACCATCAGCGATTTCCCCGGTCATTTCCATCATCTGATCACCGGTCGCGCCAATCATTATGGGAACATTTCGCGGCTCTCTACGGCCATGAACCACATCCAATTCAATACCATCTACATGAACAAACTCACCATGAAAGGTTACTTTCTCCATATTCAACAACCGTCTCATAACAGTCACAGTTTCCTTCATGGCCAGTAAAGGTTTCTTTCTTTCAATACCCACATTTTTGGCGAGAGGATCCCACCACGCACCTATTCCACAAATAATCCGGTCAGGTGCCAGATCATCCAGTGTGAGATATGTGGCAGCCAATAAACCAATATTCCTCGTCCAGTTGTTGATTACCCCGGAACCAACTTTAATCTTTTCAGTTACGGCCGCATAAGCAGCCATGGGTACAATTGCGTCACGAACCAGACGACTCTCCGCCTGCCAAACTGCTTCAAACCCCCGTTTTTCTGCATAGCGCACGTAATCCAGGCCGTCCCTTAGATCATGGGCATCCTGCAAGTATAAAGCAACTCGTTCAGCCATTTTTCCTCCAGGGTAGATATGGGGTTGTATGACAACTACATTATAGAATAACTTCTTTCTGTTCGTATTCCTTAAATAATTCAAGATCTTCCGGAAAGTCGAGATCCAATCCCAACGAATCTCGGATTACTACTTGAAGATTCAGGTTGAATTTTTCTGCCTGTTGACAGTGTTTTTGGAATGAATCCATCCCAAATTGATAGGAGATCAAACCAATAGGTTTTATCAGCAAGGCATTGGTTCCTTCCCTGCGCCTGTCAGGAGCAATAACAACAACAGGAGACTCGGAGGATCGATCTATCAATTCCTCAACATCTTGTCTTGACAATAAAGGTAGATCTGATGGTAAGACCAGGACACCTTGCGCCGAGTACATCTGAGCAACCATCGTCGCTCTTATTAATGCGGTGTTCAACCCAGGATTGCCATCTTCCATGACAGTTCTGGCTCCCTGCTCCCTCGCAAGTGACAGTACCGCGGTATCACTACTCACTACCAGAATCTGATCAATTCTCTTTACCTGATTTAAAACTTTTAATGTATGTCCTAATAGAGAGAGGTTTAACAATTCCCTCTCATCTTCAGATAAAACTCCGGCCAATCGTGTCTTACCACGTCGTAATGATTTAACAGGAACAATAGCCCATAAACTCATAATGATCAACCTTTAGGGGGCAAGCTTATTCCAAACTCAACGGTCTTTTTTGCCAGTTCAATTCGGTCTTCCTGAGACCGCATGATCGTTTCTGTAACCAACGGCATTATACCCCAGGCAGATATGTCATTTGCTTCGGCCTCATCAAGTGTGTCAAGCACAAAACCGGATAGTAAATCACGATAGTGATTTGCGACGGCTTTCGCGCATGGTGTGATACCCAACTCTGAATACATTTTTGCCGCGGGGCCTTTGATCGTTTTTCCACCAATAATCGGAGACACAGCAACAACATGCTTTTCTCTTAAGCTCTCTCTTACTCCTCTTATTCCCAATATTGGATCAATGCTCACCCATGGATTAGACGGACAAATTACAACAAGATCTGACTGACGGATTGCTCTCATTACACTTTCTGTCGGTTCCGCGTTTTCAGAACCGATAAATGAAAACCCCGCGACCTGAGGTTCACACTGTTCTTTTACGAAGTACTCCTGGAATCCCATTGTTTTACCACTAACTGTTTTTACAGTAGTCCGAACAGGTTGATCAGACATGGGAAGAACAGGAACCCTGATTCCCAATCGTGAGCAAATAATTCGAGTAATTTCTGTCAACGTTTTCCCGTCTTGTAACAACCGTGTACGCTCCATGTGAAGACCAAGATCATGATCCCCGAGTTTGAACCAGTGCGGGGCGTCCAGCTCTTTAAGTGTTTTATACACCTCCCATGTTTCATCTTTTCTCCCCCATCCTGTTTTCGCATTGGCCAATCCAGCCAGGGTGTAACAAACAGTATCAATATCAGGAGATATTCTTAGACCGAAATGTTCAAAGTCATCCGCAGTGTTTACAATAATTGATAATTCATCATCACCCAAGAAATCTTGAAGGCCGACAGCCAGTTTTGCGCCACCAACGCCACCTGCCAGGGCAGTTATCTTTACCTTGTTTTTCATTAATGTTATGAATCTCCCGTCATTTGTCTCACCTATTTCCATCCGGTGATCGAAGATCATACTGATTCAAAAGACCAGCGTTGTCATTATCGAGATAGATGAGTGACAGATTATTAATTCTTAAATTAAAGGTAATCTCGTTACTAACAATCTTCCCCATGAGATCACATAATTCATCTGGCTTTTTTTGTTGATAAAAAAGTGTTATATGTGGAATCCATAGATCGGGTGAGTAGTGGTTGATAATTCCAGTCATATATGGCCGACATTTATTCCATAGGATGGATTGAAGCTCACACATTTGTTTGCTTCTCGCCAGTAATAAAGTGAGCACGGGTTCCATACCAGGAAAAACTCCAATCCCACCATTGAAGGCATCAAACTCGTCTGTTGATGTGGCTACATATCTCATCTCATCCGACAGCGATTCAAGAAGAACCCCTTTTGAGACGATCCAGGAAAGATGTACCAATTCCAAATCCGGTTTTCTGGAAAGAATAATATCCCTTCCTTCCGGCATTTGGTCCAAAATTTCATGCCAGGTTTTTTCATCCAGCAAGGTCGCCAGAGAATAAAACATACTCTACCTGAAAAGGTCTTCTTCTTTTGGACGGATAATTTCCGACATACTTGCCTCACGTAACGGGTACGGAAATCCTCGCGCGATTACGACCGGTTTACGCTCACTTGCCTGCCCCATAACCAGGGAAGCAGCTGCAGCAAGTTCATCAGCCACTCCCACTTGCGTAATCTGAAGTTTGTAGCCAAAGATGTCCGACTCTCCCCGCAAATCAACCAATCCCGGTAAACCGGATATGCCAATCGCCACGCCAGCTGTGCCATTACGCCATGCGCGCCCATGAGAGTCAATGATCAAAACACCAAATCGGAGGGTAAACTCTTTTTCCAATCTATTCCGGATGACCGCCGCTGATTGGTCCGGCTCTTCAGGTAATAACAAATACCAATCATCGGCATTTTCATCAACCGGTTCAACATTGGAATGATCAATACCGGCATTTGCGCAAATAAATCCTTTTATATGCTCCACAATCAAAGTTCCGGGTTTTTGACGGAGAACTTCCCTGCTTTCCCGCAGAACCAATTCCACAAAACGCGGGTCCTTCTTGGTTCTATTGGCAATCTCAAATGCTCTTGCCGAGGGAATAACTTGACTAATCCTGACAAGTCGATTTTCCGCTTTGCTGACAATTTTCTGCGCAAGAACCCATATATCTCCGTCTTGCGGGACAATGTCAGTGTTCCGGACCGTCTGAATAATAATACTCGCCAGGTCATCTCCGGGTTTGATCAATGGAATACCCGCAACAGGCATCAGGGATAATGACATCGACGCTCCTGTCAACGTTGAATACCAGTGATCCGTATCCCCGAGGCATGTACACCAAATTGCTTGTTTATTCCAATCAAAATGGAGGTTAAGCCTTCAACAACAACCGAATTCTCAATTGGACCAGCGTCTATACCGAACAAACCCGTATCGTTCACCAACTCAATGACCGTTTTTCGTGTTTCTTTATCTCCACCCGTTACCAGAACATCACAATCAACCGGTTCACCGGATAAGAGATTTTCATAAGAAATGTTTTGAAAAGCAGAAAAAACCTTTACATCTTCCCCAAGAATGGATTGTGCTTGCTGTGCCGCAGAACCTTCTGGCGGCATTTGCACACGGGTAACTTTTGGAGGAACAATAGGAACTGTAACATCAATAAAAATTTTCTCCTTCACAAAAGGTTTAATAAAGGTCAACATTTCAACATGGAAGGAATAAGGTACTGTCAAAACAATAATATCCGCTGCTTTTGCCGCGTCGGTATTTTCCATACCAGAGATCGGAACCTGTTTTCCGGCCAACTCAATAACCTCATCAACGGCCAACAAAGCCTTGTCGAGATTTCGCGAACCAATGATAATCTTATGACCGGCTAATGCCCAGCGATAAGCCAGTCCTTTACCTTCTTTTCCTGTTCCCCCCAGGATTGCAATAGTTTTTGGATTATTCGCAACCATTATGCCTCCCTTTCATGAACCAGGTTTTATCAGGATGAAAACTGCGCGTTATAGCGGGCCCATACCTCAGGCGCCAATTGCATGGCATCAGCATAGATTTTTTCTTCATCCATGCTTAAAATTTTTCTGTCTCGCATCAGTATTCTTCCATCGACTATTGTGGTCGTTATCATGCTTTCATTAAAACCGAACAATATATGCCATGGAATATTTCCGGATGTCATTGGGGTGTAAGGATGATAATCAACCAGTATCAAATCTGCGCACGTGCCTGGTTTGATAACCCCTACCTCAACCCCATTGAATTGATTGGATACCAATTCGCGATTTCGTTGGATCGCCATTTTGGCGACTAAACTTCCATTCATTCGTCGCGGATCACGATGCCACAATTTGTGGGAAAGATAAGCTGCTTTCCACTCATCCCACATGGTATTCGAAAATCCATCATTCCCCAGACACATCTTAATACCCATCCGGTCCATGGATTCGACCTGTGCCATGCCGACAGCATTGTTCATGTTGCTGCGAGGTTGATGTGTAACCCATGTACCGGTCTCTGCAAGGATCTGTAATTCAGCATCGTCAACATGAACAGCGTGGGCTACTATGGCTTTTGGTCCCAATATACCAAGCCTGTCCAGCCGATCTACAACCCGCGTGCCGGATTTTGTCAGACTGTCATATTCATCCGCCTCGGATTCAGCTACATGGATATGAAAACCAATATCTTCAGGGATGGACTTGCGGGCTTTTTCCAGAGTGGAATCGGAAAGAGTGAGGCTGGCATGCAAACCAAATGTTGCAGCCACCCTACCATTTAAGGGGCGATTCTTTTTAACAAATTCAGCAAACCTCACATTTTCTCGGATTCCTTCATCAGCCTGCTCAAGTCCATTTCGGTCTGTGACTTCATAACAAAGACTGGCCCGAATGCCTGATTTTTCCACAATGCTAAATATTTCATCCAATGAACCTTCAATAAACGCAGGTGAAGCGTGATGGTCAAAAAGGGTTGTTGTGCCGTGCCGAATAGCATCCGCAATACATACAGCGGCTGAAGCGGCGACTGATTTTTGATCCAACGCTCTGTCCAATGGCCACCACAATTTTTCAAGTATTTCAACAAATCCTGATGGAGCAGTTGCCGGAATTGCCATTCCACGCGAATATGCGCCATAAAAATGTGTGTGGGCGCAAATATTTCCCGGCATTACCAACTGCCCATGCGCATCCAGTGTCTCCTCGTTCGGAAATAGTTCCAAAAGTTTTTTTTGAGGTTCCACATGGGTAATTTTTCCCCCTTCCACTCGAAGCGCCCAACCATTCAGGATGCGGTTCTCATCATCCCAGGTTACCAGATTACCATTGGTAATTAGCATGTTCACTCCTTTTTCATATATGGAAGTAAAAAAATTGTAGCACAACGAAGGTGTGAAGATGTAAGACATCTGTCATTATTGTTTATTACTCTTATTCCCCTCCTGAAATGGCATATAATCCTGTAATATCATTGCAAAACGAGGGATGAGTCATGACAACAATTCGAGATAAGGCAATTGAATTTGCCAGGAACAATAGTGAACGATTTGTACAGAATTTGCGTGAGCTTGTAAAAATACCATCGGTTTCTACTGACCCTTCCATGAAGGGGTCAATGCTAAAGGCAGCCGAAAGAATTGTCCTGCTTTTAAAAGAAATTGGATTTTCTGAAGCTAAGGTCTACGAAACCGCGGGCCATCCCGTTGTTGTTGGCCAGACATATCCCGGAAAGATTGGCATCCCCACTCTTTTGATTTACGGCCATTACGATGTCCAGCCGCCTGATCCATTGGAATTGTGGAAAACAAAACCATTTGAACCGACTATTGTTGGCGACCGAATGTACGGACGGGGTGCTTCCGACATGAAAGGTCAAATCGTGATCAGCCTGGCTGCGGTTGAGTCAATTCTCAAACAGGGAGAAATCCCACTGAATATCAAAGTCATCTTTGAAGGTGAAGAAGAGATCGGTTCTCCAAATCTCGCGTCCTTTATTCAGTCGCACAAAGAACTGCTGGCCTGTGACTATATTCTCAACCCGGATGCCGGTCTTGTTTCCGCAGATCTTCCTGCCATAACATACGGTCTTCGTGGATTGGCTTATTTCGAACTCCGATTCTTTGGACCGGACCATGATTTACATTCCGGAGGTTTTGGTGGAGCCATCCACAATCCGGCTCAGGCGATTTGTGAGATTATTGCGAAAATGCATGACAACAATGGAGCAATCACCTTGCCGGGTTTCTATGACAATGTTGTGCCTTTATCAGATGAGGAACGAAAAGAATTTGCCCGATTACCCATAACCGATGAATACTTCAAAGAAACAGCCGGAGTAAAGGAATTATGGGGCGAAAAAGAGTTTTCAGTAGCTGAACGTATTGGCGCCAGACCAACTTTAGAAGTGAACGGTCTGATAAGTGGGTTTACCGGAACGGGATCAAAAACTGTTCTTCCAGCTTATGCTATGGCGAAAATATCTTGCCGGCTTGTTCCTGATCAGGATCCCGAGGATGTATATACGCAGCTCAATCAGTTTCTTGAAAAGAATGTGCCTTCAACGATTAATTGGGAGCTACAAAAAATGGCTGGCGGACCGCCATGCCGGACCAACCCTAATCTTCCAGAAGCAAAAGCGATGTTGAAAGCGATGGAGACTGTTTGGGGCGTAACCCCGGTTTTAAAACGCGAGGGTGGTTCTATCCCAGTGGTGGCAGATATGCAGAATATTCTGGGTGTTGAATCCGTACTGACAGGCTTTGGAATGCCGGAAGACGCCATCCATTCTCCCAACGAATCACAACACATGCCAACCTTCCACAGAGGTGTTGAATCTATCATCCATTTCATTTATAACCTTTTAGAAAACAAGGCTGGCATAAATGAATAAGCAATTACCCTCATACGGCGGACAAGCGTTAATCGAAGGTGTTCTAATGCGCGGCAGTAAAGCTCTTTCTGCTGCTATGCGTAAACCCGACGGTGAAATTGTTATCGAATCCGAACAACTTACCGGAATATACACAAATTCATGGGCGAAAACTCCATTTCTACGCGGTCTGCTTCTTCTATGGGACGCGCTTGGCTTGGGAATGAAATACCTGACCGTTTCAGCAAATATGCAAACCGGGGAAGATGAAAAACTGGAGGGACCGGCGTTATATTTGACTCTGACACTTTCTCTGGCTATGGGTATTGGATTGTTCTTTTTAGTCCCGGCTGGAATCGGTCATCTTTCCATCAGTTTCTTGAACTTCTCTGTTTGGTGGAGCAACGTCCTTGAGGGTGTAATGCGGCTTCTAATAGTCATCGGTTATATATGGGCGGTTGGAAAAATGCCCGATATTGCCCGCGTTTTTGCATACCACGGGGCTGAACACAAGACTATTAACGCGTTCAACAATGGAGCTGAACTTACCCCTGAGACAGTCAGCCAGTATTCCATCGAACATCCCCAATGTGGAACGGCCTTTCTTTTGACATTGATCGTGCTCTCCATTTTTGTTTTCGCGTTGCTGGGACCTCTCGAAGGGATATGGCGGTATTTATCACGCCTGATACTGATCTTCCCGCTAGCTTCATTGGCTTACGAATTAATTCGGTGGAGCAATAGGCATCAAAATAATGTACTGGTAAAGATGATCATCAAACCGAACCTGGCACTACAGCATCTGACAACCCGCGAACCAACCCTCGAGATGCTGGAAGTATCAATCGCGGCATTCAAATCCATGCTGGAATTGGAAAAGAAGGAAATTAGCGAGACTGTAACGCTTGCCCATGAAACAGCCTGATCTTAAAACCTGGCAATCGCTTTCCCTGGGGATTCTGATTGGTGGCGTTATCATGGCCGCCTCTTTACTGATATCTCTCCCGAATCGGAAAACGCCACTAACGATACTTCCAACACTTTCACCTGAGCCGTTAACCGTACATATTTCAGGAGCAGTAAATCAGGACGGAGTAATTCAACTTCCCCCAAAAAGCCGGGTGAAAGACGCTATTCAGGCAGCGGGTGGATTGGAAATGGAAGCTGATGTTTCCCGGATCAATCTAGCCGCCTATGTCGTTGATGGGCAGAAAATCCAGATTCCATTTCTTGGCGAGATAACCGATCCTGCCCAAACCATGAGTACAGAAAACAACCCGGAAAATGCCCTGATTGTTTCAATCAACACAGCAACGCAGAAAGAGCTGGAAAAATTACCAGGCATTGGAGAAGAAAAAGCTAAAGCTATTATTATCGAAAGAGAAATTCGAGGTAAATTCCTTTCGCTGGATGAACTTGCCAATGTACCCGGTATTACTTCAAAAATTATTGAGCAAATTAGGCCTTTTTTGGTGTTTGAATAAAAACCACAGAAGCCAGGGAGTATAATTTGACTATGACTATTCGAGATGAATTGGATAATGCCCTCAAGGAATCACTTAAAAGCGGTGATGAAACAAGAAAAACAACCATCCGGTTAGCTCTTGCCGCGATCAAGCAGGTAGAAATTGACAAGAGGGTAAAGCTGGATGACACCGGAATCATTCCTATCCTCCAAAAAGAGGTAAAGAACCGTCGTGAGACTATTCTGGATGCCGAAAAAGCCGGCCGGCCTGAAACAATTACCCAGGTAGAAAAAGAGATTTCCATTCTGGAGACATTCCTTCCAAAAGAAATGGACACGGAGGAATTGAAAGTTATTGTCAGGAAAGCTATCACCGAAACCGGCGCCACATCGCAGGCAGATATGGGAAAAGTTATGAAAATCGTAATGTCGCAAGTCCAAGGGCGTGCCAGTGGCGATACGATCTCAAGGACAGTTCGCGAACTACTCGCACTATAAAAATTCATGGCTTCCTTTTCCCTATTGGGATTTAAAGAGTTTATAAAGAGCCGGGGATTCGGTGAACTGATTCTCCTGGTCATTGCGGCTATCGTGTCTTATGCGGCATTGGTCTTTCCATTGGCGCTTCGTCCATCATACCTTCCCATAACAATCGGAAATGTAGCCCCACAGGATATTCAAGCTCCTTACTCTCTTACGTATGAAAGCAGCATTCAAACCGATGCGGCCAGAATTGAAGCGGAGCGAATTGTCTCGCCCATTTATTTACCAGCAGACCCTGCTGTTGCCCGCCAGAAATTGGATGATTTAAGAATCACGCTTGGGTATATTTCGTCTGTCCGCTTGGATCAATATGCGAACAGAGAGCAAAAGGCAATTGATCTTCAAGCCATTAAAGTCATGAGCATGGATGAGGAAAAAATTTCCCTGATTCTGGATATGTCAGAAGAAAGATGGGAATCGATTCAGCAAGAATCTCTTCGCGTTTTAGAGGAGATCATGCGAACTACCATACGTTCAGACCAACTCTATGAATCCCGTTCATCGATACCCAGCAGAATTTCATTATCGTTTCCAACATCATCAAGCTCATTAATCACCAAACTTATTGAACCCCATATCGAAGCAAATTCTACTTTTAGCGAAGAACAAACCAGGGCTGCCATTGAAGAGGCAAAACAGGCGGTTCAACCGGTATCCCGTTCATTATTGTCCGGAGAGATCATTGTTCGTAGAGGCCAAATTGTTACACCGTTGATTTTTGAGACTCTCGAGAAATACGACCTTGTAAAACCAAAGACGAACTATACGAATTACATCACACCGGCAGCGCTCATATCCACAGTAGCGACGTTTCTAAGTCTTTACTTTTTTAGACGGCGAAAGCCTTCATTGAGCAATTGGCGAAGCCTGATTCTGATCACGCTGTTATTCCTTGGCTACCTATTTCTTGCCAGATTTATCATCCCGAATCGCACAGTCTTCCCCTACCTGTTTCCCATCGCGGCATTTGGATTAACGATCTCTTCTCTTTTCAGTATAGAAATTGGAATGGTGCTGTCTTTGGCACTTTCAATCGTTGCCACTTTTGGATTATCATCCGGTCCAGATCTAACACTTTACTACATACTTCCCTCTCTCATAGGAATACTAATTCTTGGAAAGGGAATGAGAGTATCCAGTTTCTTTAGTGCCGGCGCCGGTATCGGCCTGACCGGAAGCGCCATTATCATTGCCTACCGTCTGGCAACTTCCTCATTGGATCTGTTCGGAATAGCGACATTAATGGGAAGCGCTTTCATTAATGGGCTTGCTTCCGCCAGTATCGCCCTTCTATTTCAATTCATCCTCGCACAATTTCTGGGCACAACCACAGCCTTACAATTATTGGACCTTGCAAGGCCTGATCACCCATTGATGCAATACATGCTTAGAAATGCCCCGGGAAGTTACCAACATAGTCTGCAGGTAGCCAACCTGGCGGAACAGGCAGCAGAAGCAATCGGCGCGGACGTATTGTTGACCCGGGTGGGTGCGATTTACCATGATATTGGTAAAGCGGCAAATCCTCAGTTCTTTATCGAAAACCAGGTATCTGGTAAATCAAATCCTCATGATGATCTCATCCCTGAAGTTTCTTCCGCGATTATTATTAAACACGTGGTCGATGGAATCCAAATTGCCAAGAAATATCATCTGCCTCCGCGGATTATCGATTTCATAAAAGAGCACCATGGTACTTTACTGACCCGGTACCAGTATGCCCGAGCTATACAGGCTTCAGCCGGACAGATAGAACAGGTTAACATTGAAAACTTCCGGTATCCCGGACCCAGTCCCCGATCCAGGGAAACCGCCCTTTTGATGCTAGCAGATGGTTGCGAAGCCCGTGCGAGAGCTGAATTACCCAGAACAGATGAAGAGTTACGCTCACTTGTCAAAAAGGTATTTGATTTCCTTCAACAGGAAGGGCAATTGGATCACACCTCTTTAACATTAAGCGATCTTAGCATAGCCGCAGAATCATTCACCCACACATTGCGGAACAGTTATCATCCCAGAATTTTATACCCGGAAATAAAAACTCTGAACAGCCCTTCGGAACCTGTCATCTTCATATCAAAACCAGAAGAGATACAGGCAGATAGTGATCAAAAATGATCCATGTTACCCGGAAAATATCACTACCTGTCGAGCTCTCCATTTCCCGAATACGTCATATGGCAAAAGCTACCCTTAAAACTCGGGCGCTTGTTGGTGATATGACTATTGTTTTTACGGATAATGATGAAATCCAACATTTAAATAAAACCTTTCGGGGAATCGATTCCGCAACAGATGTACTGTCCTTTCCATCAGAAGAGATAGATCCCCTCACAAATGCGCGATACCTGGGAGATGTCATAATTTCTTTTGAAAAAGCGAAAAGCCAGGCTCAACAAAATTCTAGAGATGTGATTGATGAAATATCCATGCTTATTGTTCATGGTTGTTTACACCTGTCTGGTCTGGACCACTCGACTGTACTGGAAAAGGATGAAATGCGGAAATATCAGGAGGGTATTCTTTCTGATCTTGGAATAAAAAATCCATCGTGGCCTGAGGATTAGAATGAAGGTTTTTTTTCTGAGTCGATGCAGATCTTTCAAACATGCGTTCGCTGGATTGTTATATGTATTACGAACCCAAAAAAACGCCTGGATACATACCATCGCAACGGTATCAGTCATATGCACAGCAATCTGGTTAAAAACAACCTCAACCGATTTTGCCATATTAATAATTACCATCGGTACTGTTTGGACAGCAGAATTCATCAACACATCACTTGAAGCAGTTGTTGATCTTGCCAGCCCTGAAAAACATCCACTGGCAAAAGTTGGCAAGGACGTTGGCGCAGCCGCTGTGTTGATCGCGGCACTATCATCAATCATCATAGGCTTGATCATTCTTGGCCCAGCGCTTTTAGAGAAAGCCGGCTTTTAGAGAGGACCATTATGACATCTCGTTTCCGCATCGGCACAGTTGGTTCACCCATATCCACTCCAAAGAAACCGGGTGGCAGCATCGGTGCCATACAACAACTTAGATCACTCGGTCTTGACGCGCTTGAATTAGGATGGGTACAGAGTGTCAGAGTGTCAGAAGAAACCTGCGCAGCGATTAAATCCGAATCACAAGACAAAGATGTCGCAATAAGTGTCCACGCGCCATATTTCATTAATTTAAATGCCAATGAAGAAGAATGGCCTAAATCGCGGAAACGTCTAATGGATGCCGCCTATTATGGAAATCTGGCAGGTGCCACAGATATCATTTTTCACCCAGGATCCTATTTCGAAAAGACACCCGATGAAGTTCTTTCTATTGCTATTCCCCGTTTGAAAGATTGTGTTAGTGAATTGCGCGATGCTAATAACCCCGTAATTCTCAGACCGGAGACAATGGGAAAATCAGCCATGTTGGGCTCTCTTGAAGATACATTGGAGATGAGCAAACAAATTCCCGGGGTTCTTCCCTGTCTTGATTTTGCCCATCTTCACGCCAGGGCTGCTGGAAAAGAAAACAGCCGTGAGGAATGGCTGAAACAAATTGAAAAAGTAGTAACAGCACTTGGCCGTGACTCTTTAAAATCATTGCATATTCACCTTTCGGGAATTGAGTATACAGCTAAAGGTGAAAAGAATCACTTACCATTGAAAGAATCAGATTTTAATCTTATTGAATTACTTGAAGTTCTGGTTTCTCAAGATTGTTCCGGACGAATACTATGCGAGAGCCCTATTATGGAAGAAGACGCATTGTATATTCAGGAGACTCTTGAAAAGATCTAATTCAAATATTGTGTGATCGCGAATCAGTTTTCTCCAGAGAATCTTTCGGCATATATTCCCGTAAATTATGCTCAACAGCAAAAGCAGCAGCTTCGGCTCTATTGCTTACACCCAATTTTGAGAGAATACTTGAAACATAATTACGGATCGTTCCCTCACCCAGGAATAACTCCTTAGAGATCTCCCTGTTGGTTTTCCCTTCGGATACTTTTAATAAGACTTTCTTTTCATTGTCCGATAAATGAGAAAACGCCGAGGCTTCTTCTTGTTTTACAACCCGCTTTACTTCCTGGAATATCCGTTTGGTCATAGCCGGATCCAAAGGAGCTTCCCCGCGTCCAACGGCTTCAAGTGCTTTTACCAGATCATCTCCACCAATCTGCTTCAGAACATACCCAGACGCACCCGCCCGTATGGCAGAAAAAAGCATTTCATCTTCTGCATAAGAGGTGAGCATAATCACCTTTGTATTAGGAAAGGTGTGCGTTATCTCTTCACAGGCCTCAATACCTGATGTCCCCGGTAAACGAATATCCATTAAAACAGCATCAGGCAGTAATTGGGAGACTCTTTCAACTGCTTCCTTTGCAGTCCCTGCTTCTCCCACCACTTCAAATTGCGGATGATGTTGTAGCAATGACCGCAATCCTATTCGGACTACCTCATGGTCATCAACTATTAATATTCTTTGTTTCTCCATAATCTCTCCTGATTAACTGTTATGAGTATACCCGATTGTGAAAAAGTCGTAATAAAGATACTATTTAATATAGCAAAAACGCATTTATAACCTTATGATAAACTTAATATAGGAGAAGAGGAGAGCGTATGCCTGCGACGATAAACAGGATCATTTATATCGAAGACGACCCTGATATGATCGATCTGGTTACACTTATTTTGAGCCGTCGCGGATACTCAGTTACAGGCGCAGATGGTGGTGTAAAAGGACTGGAACTGGTTATGGCTGAGCAACCTGATCTGGTACTTCTTGATCTGATGATGCCTGATCTGGATGGGTGGGATGTCTACCAACAGATGAAAGCCCATGCGAAAACCAGGAATATTCCTGTTATAGTTATTACAGCAAAAGCTCAAGCGATTGACCGTGTTCTGGGATTACGCATTGCCAAGGTGGATGATTATATTTGTAAACCCTTCAGTCCGAATGAACTAATTTCAAGCATCGAGCGAGTCGCTGGCAAAATTGAACTTTAGGCACAATGATTATCAATGCGGTCGGTAAAAATAACAAACCTTTCCAACAATAAATCCTTACCATTGGAACTTGGTATTTGTAAAGATTTTTTTTCCAGGCTTCGTGGGTTAATGTTCACCAGGAACATTCCCACCAATGGCGGTCTTTTTTTTATCAATCCATCTGAAGATAGGATCAATTCTGCCATCCACATGTTCTTTATGAATATGGATCTGTCCATATTTTGGTTAAATTCTGCCGGAAAAGTGATTGATAAAATACACGCCCGCCGGTGGAAAACTATTGCTGCTCCCAATGAAGGAGCAACTTATATTCTTGAAACTCATCCAGATAGAATTGATGAATATAATTATGGTGACATTTTGGAAATCAAGTATGAATAGACTTTTTATTCTTTTTATTTCTTTGAGCTTTTCACTGTTTTACATGTCCATTGCTCCTGTTTTCGCGCAAGATGTTCAGAATGGTCCAACTTACATAATTCAATCGGGGGACACTCTGGGTGTCATAGCGTCCAAATTTGGTGTGTCGATTGACGACATAATCACCACGAATAATATCGAAAATCCCAACATATTATCCGCCGGACAACAAATTATTATTCCCGGTCTCGAAGGCATCTCCGGCAATCTGACAGCAGAAACGATCCCACTGGGAGCTAGTCTATCCAGCTTAAGCGTCAAATATCAATTTCCAGTTTCAATGTTGACAAAGTTAAACAAAATAACAAGTCCAGAAGAGATCTACGCCGGTTCAAGCTTGATCCTCCCGGTTTCAGAACAAACCACCTTAAATCAAACCATCGTCATGAAACCAGGCGAAACATTAATTGAAGCTGCTGCCAGGGCAAATCAAAATCCCTGGATGCTTATATTTCAAAATAACCTAGAGCAATCCTGGCTGACAAACGAATCGCACCCATTGTTGTTTTCCGGCAACAATGTCGAACTTGAACAACAAACTGGAGCTCTACCTTTTTTAACCAGTCTTGAATTAGATAAACTCCCGATCATTCAGGGGCAAACTGTCAAAGTGTCAGCAACGGGCAAACCGGGACTTCAGTTAACCGGAAACCTTTCCGGAAGGGAATTACATTTCTTCCCGACTGCTGACGGAAGATACGTGGCATTACAAGGAATCAGCGCGATGACGGAACCTGGATTGGTAGATTTTTCTATCTCTGTTTCTGATACGGATTCATCGAAGTTTGAAGTATCGCAAAAAGTACTTGTCCAATCTGGGTTTTATCCTGAAGATCCCCCATTATCGGTTGATCCCCAAACCATCGATCCGGCATATACAGAGCCAGAAGAGCAAACTGTAAAACAGATTACGTCACCAGTTACCCCTCAACAACTTTGGACGGGACAATTTCGCGATCCTGTTGATGATCCCTGCTATAAATCGGTATTTGGTGTTCGTAGAATTTATAATGGTGGAGCATATATCAATTACCACGGCGGTCTCGATTATGGCGTTTGTGCCAACTTAAATATTTATGCTCCAGCCGCCGGAACCGTCGTTTTTACCGGTCCGCTGACCGCGCTGGGAAATGCGACTTATATTGACCATGGCCTGGGAATTTATTCTGGATACGGTCATCAGGCAGAAATCAAGGTCAAGGTTGGCGATCATGTTGAACCCGGGCAATTGATTGGTATTATCGGCGCAACAGGACGTGTAACGGGACCGCACCTCCACTGGGAAATATGGGCGAATGGGGTTCGTGTCAATCCGGTTCAATGGCTCGAGAACACCTACCCATGAGATTAATCAAGCTACGGTATAATAATTTGCCTGAATTTTCTTGAAGCAGGAGAATAGAAATAGCCAATGGGACAAAATAGTCTAACCCTGCAGGATGATTACTGGAAAAATTTCACATTCACTGACCAGGATCTTGAATTCCTGTATAACCACTTACTGGAAATTGAAATTCCTCAAACAGCCGAAGAATTAACAAAAGCTCTCATAACGAATCGGGTAAAACTGGCAATTGAGACATTAATAAATCGGAAACCGGCTAATGGAAAACAATATCGGCCGGGTGATATCTACAAAATCGAAGATGTACTGATCTTCCCCGCTTTATCATGGAAAAAAGGGACGGTAACAGACGTCAGAAAATCCAATAATCCGAATCTTCCAGATTTTGATGTTCTTACAGTGAAATTCGATGATGACAGAATACATCTATTTGCGTCAAACTTGAATGAGCATGTACTTAATGAACCACTTAAGATTGATGAGAGCGATCCGGATTTTAACCCTGATGCCATTTTACAAGAATATGGCGACGTGATTAACCAGGAAGTTACGACAAACCTGGAAAATGCAGATGATCTTGTCAGAATAGCCGGACGGTGGTTCCCCCGGGCACTGCTTGTTGATGTCAACATTGGGCATTTGAATCTGGTAGAAGCGGTACTTGATATGGCTAACGGGGGTCCTTTACCTACCCGAACTCTTATGGAACAAATCGAATTACCGACAGACGTCAACTCCAAATTATCCGAGTTTTCATTAAACCTGGCACTTGAAGAGGATGAACGTTTTGACGAGGTGGGCCCTGCAGGAGAGACCCTTTGGTTCCTCCATAGACAGGAACCGGAAGGTGTGAGGCAACCACCTGTCACACTTCGGTATCAAACACCGTCAATTGATACAGCACCTGTTGATGAGGAATTAACCACACAGCTTCTCTCATCTGTTCTGGACGAACTGGAACCCGATTCCGGTAAAGTTGAAACTCCGAATGAAGTCACGATAAGTTTAATTTATCCACACTGGCGAGCCGGCACATTGCCGATGACAAAAGCTATCCGAAAATTGTTCCCCTCAGCATACGAGGCGCCAAGAGTTCAATTTAAATTTATTGATAGCAATAGCAATGAAGAGATTTCAGGATGGGTTGTTAGAACTCACAAATATGTATTCGGTTTACGTGATTGGTATGAATCTCTTCAACTTATCCCCGGTAATTTTGTAACCATTTCAAGAGGTGAAAAACCGGGGGAAGTTCGAATATCTGCCGGAAAAAAGAAGGCAAACCGCGAATGGGTAAGAACTGCGCTTATCGGAGCGGATGGCGGGATTGTCTTCGCAATGTTAAAACAGCTTGTAAGCGGATCATTCGACGAACGGATGGCAGTTGTTGTTCCTGACACAGATGCTTTGGATAAAATATGGGAAACGGGTCAATATTCCAGGCAGTCGATGGATAATACGGTAAAAAAGATAATGAGAGAACAGGCAAAATTGAATCCACAGGGACATGTACATGTACAGGAGCTGTATTCTGCTGTTAATCTTATCCGCCGCTGTCCGCCTCAATTGATCTTATCCATATTACACAGTCGGTCATGGGCAAACCACCTGGGAGATCTGTATTTTAGAATGGCGGATATGGATGAGGAGAATTAATGATGACGGAAACAAAGAAATTCAGTCTGGTAAAACCAACCGTTGATACCCCATTCCATATCGATTTTGATTGGTGGAAAACTCATGATGGCAACTGGCGGATTTATCTACATAGCTGTCTCTGCCCGGAACATCAAGCATTATTTGAAAACCTGGAAGAGAGTTCCAGTATTGATTGGGTGGATCCAATCACAGCAGAAGTAAAGATAGTTGATGGTCTTCAGGACACATTAATGACTCACTGTGCCAAACAACCCGATTTTCTAACCAATCACACCACCCTGGTAGACGCTGTATTCCGGGTTCTCATCTCGCGTGGAAATACGGCCATGTCTCCGAAACAGCTCTCAGAAGAAATTGGAAAACCTGCGGAGACAATCTTGCGAACCATAGGTGGAATCCAGGTGTATAAAGGTCTTCGGCCAATAACATAAAAAAACGATCGCATACGCGATCGTTTTTCACATTAGTCTTTCAAATATCAACCAAAAAGCATTGATAACAATGACTTCGATTTGGCAGGTTCTCTCTTTTCCGATCGGTTCACAGTATCAGTAGACATCTGCGCCAGCAATTGAATATGAGGTTTAGCAACCGAATAATCAATAATCCCCCAAAGTTTTCCCTGTTGATCGTGAACTTTTGAAGAGAGTACAAGAATTATATGGTTCACCAACCCTGGAAAACTCTTTCCATGAGACTTTAAGGAGATTTGAACTTTTTGCCCATCAAAAGTCTCCATGTCGATGCAATCGGATTGATTTGTAGGTAGCACCCGTCCAAAGAATCCAGTATAAGAAGTCTGGCACTTGGGACAGGTAACCGTATCAAACTTATAAAACCAACCATCTATCTCAAACTCATGGTTACAGTTTTCACAGTTAAATAGAGCTGTAAAAGAATGAGAATAAAATGCCTTCCAGTAATGATCGCCTGATATATTCTGGTCCTGATTACCCTGCCTCTCGCTATCAATAAAATCTGACTGGCTATTTTCCATATAATATTTACCACCCTTTGATAAAGGATATTGTTTTTATATACATTAATTATCGTTAGTTTTCTGGGGATAAACATTTACAAAACTGAAAGGTCATGAATTAGTTTAGGCATTCCTCCTTAGAGTAACAATTAACGGAGGGAAAAGAATAAATTCAAAATTCTTATAGAATTCTTGTACAAAGATTTTGATTAAACTATTCGCAACAAAATCAAATCGACTATAATTATTCTTAGAAAGGTTATCAATAATAGTAACGGATTGTTTTTCCGATAGCTTGCCCCTGTAGCGCAATGGACAGAGCACCAGCCTTCTAAGCTGTTGGTTGTGGGTTCCAATTGGATGACAGAAGTGCCAAGCAAAAATCAGAATATATGGGGGCATCGAAGCCAATTCACCGCCAGATATAGGGTCTACCAAGAGAAAGGACCTTATATGATGGAAAAACGCCTAGATTTAGACCAACATACTTCCATTTATTTGTCTAAAGAAAACAGGCCTGAGAAGCGTGATTTGATACCAATTTGGATCGATCGGTTCCTCATCAGCCGTCGCTCAAATGGCGCTGTCAAGGGAACAATCCAGTATTACAAAGAGAACCTGGCGAGGTTCAACAGCTTTTGCGCTGGCCGAATGATCGAACAGATCAGCCAGATCGCGCCGGACGACATCCGCGAATATATGCTCCAGCTCGAAGCCGAAGGCCACAATCCGGGCGGACGGCATATCGCATACAGAACGCTGCGGACATTCCTCAAGTGGTATTGGGACGAAGCCGAACCGGAAGGCAGAAACCCGTATCTGAAAGTAAAGGCGCCGCACATAGATATCGAGCCTCTTACACCTGTCCCATTGGAGGACATCGATAAGCTGATAGATATTTGCGATAAGGCGACACTTATGGGAGCACGCGATCAGGCATTGTTCTCAATGCTCCTGGATACCGGATGCCGGGCGCAAGAATTGTTGTCATTGAACATAGAAGATTTGGATTTGAGTACACAATCGGGATTGGTGAAACGCGGGAAAATGGGAAAGATGCGGACTGTATTTGTCGGGAAGAAAACCAGAGCGAATGTGAGAGCGTATTTGAAGCTGCGCGGAGAAGACAAAGAGCCTGCCTTGTTCATCACGAAGGACGGGACGCGCCTGACATACGCAGGGCTTCGCCAGGTCGTTCGCCGCCGCTCCGAACAAGCGGGAATAAGCACCCCACCCATTCATTCCTTTCGCCGGGCGTTCGCGATCAACAGTCTGAGGAATGGGATGGACGTGATCAGTCTGCAACGAATTCTTGGCCATTCCAGCCTCAAAGTCATAAGCCGCTATCTGGCATTGGTCACAGACGATCTCTACGAAGCTCATTCAAGAACAAACCCGATGGACAATCGGAGATAATGACGAGCGAAAGGTATATGCCTGGCTTATCGTAGCCAGGCTAACGGCAACAGCCGGATACTTTTTTGGTGGAAAATAGATAGCGCAATGAAATGAGCCCGCACAATGAAGCGGGCTCATAAATTACGGAACTACTAGGTCAGTCTCTTATGCGCCATTCGGTAAATAATACTATCTTGCCTGTGGGAAATAGCGAAAACTTCAATGGTATTACTTTCCCTTTCTGTCAGGTACACCACGCGCAATCCCAAATCAATTAGCGCAATCTTGCAGCATTTAGCCAGTTTTGAGTTTTGATGATTACCAAGCGGTTTCCCCAGGCCGCCCTCCGTATTAGGGAGAGGATTTGCGGACACCTTCTCTATGGCTTTCAAAACCGGCGTTTTCTGTGATCCATCTAATCCATCTAAATCCAGCAATGCTTCAGTTTTTTTACGTGACTTCCCGCTCACTCAACCTATGTTCACCTCCGTATTGTTGAGATCTTCCTGTGTAATTCCGTACTTCCGCATTACCTCTTCCTGGGTCAAATTCTTTCCGGGTTCTTCGTGGGCTATGCGTTTTTCAGCTAGAGCCTGTAATTCGCAGTTTTCCAGTATTTCAATGATCTGGTCATATCGTTCAGGTGCGAGCAAAACACACTCCGGCACGTCGTTTTTTAGCACAATTTTGAAACCGGTCTCCCTGACTTCGTCAAAAATTTTCTTGGCTTCGCCTCTGTTGAACCGTGAGATTGGTACGAAAGTGCTGACCAATTCGGCTACAGATAATGTTGATAGCATAGTGGCCTCCGCTTGACTATTCTCCTGTGCTCATTATAGACAATCGTGGATAAAATATCAATAAATATATGGTTCTTTTTGTTGACATATTTGTAAGCAAAAGCCCGGCCATAAAGACCAGGCTTTGTTCTTCAGGCGTCTGAAGTTAGGCTGTCTTGCTCAATTCAGCGGATACTCGGACACTACAGCCTGAAGGTGATAAGCCGCTATCTCGCCTTGGTCACCGATGATCTCTACGAGGCTCATTCAAGAACAAACCCGATGGACAACCGGAGATAATCACTAATGAAGCCCTCCTTTCGGAGGGCTTCGCGTTTTTTATACCAACCAAGAGCCGTTTTGACTGTTGGCTCTATTTGGATTTCGACAATAGTTCAGGTTCGGGCAAGGTAACTTCAGGCGTCTGAAGTTGCTTTTTGGGAGCCAGCTGGACCAGGACGATTTCCTGTTTTCCGCATTGCGCACATTTAGAGAACTTTTGTGCTATAATATCTTTGGAGGGACTTTATGAACATCAGAAAAGCGGCCAAAGAGTACATCGTATTCAGCATTGCGGCCAATGAGCCGCCCGACGTAGACGCTCTGACTTCGTTGGTAGATTTTGTCGGCGAATTTGACATCTGCTATTTGAGCAAGCAGACCATCAGTGAATGGATCGCCAGTCAATATATCCGGTCCAGCCGGACGGGAATTACAAATGTCGATGAGATCATCCATTACTTTTTGGAAGTAAAACGATTTGTGCATTACCTGTATGCCCAGGGAGCGATTGATTATTTCCCGTACAAACAAACCGCGTCAGTGAGCAACTCCCAGCTCGAGAGCGCGGACGGTTGGAAGAGGCCCTCCGCTATTGGGAGAGCCTCTTCCCATTCCAACTAAATTTGTATTCTGGCTACCTTTTTCGAAGGCACGATTTCGGGGACTTCTAACGGCCTATCGAATTTAGAGCGGCGCTCGTTGAAAATGGCATCCGTTTTTTCATGGATGTCTTTTGACATTTCAAGCAAGGCGTCCAGGCGCCCCTGCTCCCGCGCTTTGACGAGATCATTCTCGATTGCAGCCGGCAACAAGCATTCGAGGACTGACTGCATCCTATCAATGATCCCGTCCCGTACGGCGCCGCTTGTATCTCTGACCTTTTCGAGATCCTCCTGGGCATGCTCAACAAGCAACAGTGACATTGTCATTTATCCACCTCCTGTTTATCCAATACGCCGAAAGGCATATAAGATAGCCCTTTGAGATAACCTTTTCAAAAAACGCCAGGAGTGGATAGGTTTTGTGGCCGCGCCTACAGCCGTGGTCATCATCAGTACATCTGATATTTCGCCGGCCATAATCGCATACTTCTCTTGGAGAATGAGAATGTATTAGGAGAGAGAGGAAGAGATGCGCTTTGCGTAGTGGTGCGAATGCCTCCTGGGTCACTCATAAGTAGCGCCTGCGAAGCAGGCTCGAAGAGCAATTTGTCAATAGTTTTGATCCTGATAACGTTCTATAATGCCTATGAAGAATGCCTTACGGCATAAGAAAACAGGGTAAAAAGGCGCATTTGAACCTGGGATAGTGTGTTCACACACCCATAGCTTCAAAATCTTCTTTGCGTGCGTACGCAATATGCGCGTTTTGGGGTGCGACCGCTTTTACACGCCCTTTTCCACCCGCAAGTCCCTCTTAATAACGCGAAATCCTGCGTAAGACCGGTAGAACGTTGCAAAGAACCGTTATTGTTGCATCCTGTAGCATTCTGTGGTCCGGGGCTTCGCCCCGGGCGCTGTTTGTTCGTGCCATAGGCTTTTGCTCGACCTACGCCACGCCCAACCACCCGGATTGTCCCCTATATAATAGCACTGTTACTTTGAATTGTCAAGTGTATTTTCAAATTGCCGTAAGGCATTTTCCAGTAGCATCCACGCATTCTCTCTCTCTATGCAATTGAGGCACATGAACGCCAACAAACCAAATCACTTTCCTCCTGGGAAATCATGGGAGGAGGTGTAACTGAAATCGCACGTACCACGCACGTATGCGTCGCGTCACCTGGAGGGGGTATGAGCAAAATCGCAATAGGCTCCGCACGCATTCGTCGCGTTACGATGGATAAAAAAAATCCGTGGAACGCATTCAACAATGGCGAATGTCGATCCACGCGGTTGTCCGTTCATGCGAAATAAACCCGACCGCACAAAGCCAAACCGCCGTAAGGCATTATCGAATTGGCGCGTCGAGAGGTTTCTGTTCGCGAGAGTGACAGGGGGTTCGGGGCGCGATCTTTCCATGCCTGTCCATCCCCACCCTTCCCCCTGTCACGCCTTTTATTGACACAGCGGACGAGAGGACTATGAGGGGGGTGGCCTGTTCACTTTTGAGAAGTTACTATGGTCGCGAGTGCGACCTTTTGCATACAGAAAGAAATGTTTTGCCAATCGATTGGACTATAATAATTTGAGGGGAATTTGTATAGAAATCATATACACATAGAAATGAATTTCCTAAGTTTTTGGTACATACCCTAGATTTCATCGAAATATTAGTAACGGACGAAAGCATATGTCCAAAGATTTTGCCGTACAGGAAAATCTGGAAACGATAAATCTGTGTCGTCTTTGGGGAAAAACATCAGAAGCCGACCCAGCTGGGTTTGCATATCATCCAGCCATTTTCCATATGATCGATGTTGGTAACGTTGCATCCGTTTTATTGAGCAATAAAACTTCTCCGAGATGGAAAAGAGTTATCACTTCTTCCCTGGGAATATCTATTGACGACAATCCTGGTTTTATTTCTTGGCTGTCAAGTCTTCATGATATCGGAAAGATATCTTCCGATTTTCAAATGCAAAATTCAGTTTTAGCAAATGAGCTTCGTTCATCTGGTTTTCCATTTGGAAAACCGTCTGGATTGAAGCATACGACTATTGGTCAAATCTCCATTTTGTACGAGCTGAAAGAATTACTACCATCATATTCATTTCGCTTGGCAATAACAGATACGGTGGGAGGGCATCATGGAAATTTCGTGTCTCCTGGGAGGGCAAAAGAAGCCTATAACAGATTGAGTTCGTACGAAAACGCAGCCTGGGCAGGATACCGGAAACAGGTGGCGATATTACTGAGAAATATATTTATCCAAGAAGCAGAATTCCGATACCCGGAATTACCAAATTATTCTGCCGCAGTTATGGTGTTGACAGGTTTCACTATCCTCTGTGATTGGCTTGGATCAGATAAGACGTATTTTCAACCCCACCCTGGAATGCAAATAGAAGAATACCTTCCATATAGCAAAAAACAGGCGAAATTAGCAGTATCAAATTCAGGATTTTGTCTTCCAGCAGTTAGCCAAATCCAACCCGGTTTTTCTCATATCTTTCCCGAACTTCATTCAATGAGGCCTCTGCAAGAGGCGATTGAAATTATTCCAGATGAAATTCTCAGTAACCCTTGCCTTGTTATTATCGAGGCACCCACCGGAGAGGGTAAAACCGAAGCAGCATTGGCTATTGCACATCGAATGGCAACGCTAGATAGAGTTGTCGGAAGTGATGACCTTTACTTTGCTCTCCCGACAACGGCCACGAGCAACCAGATGTTCATCCGGCTTCAACAATACTTTGAAAAAAACCTCAAACTAGCAACAGGAGTGAACCTTGTTCATGGACAGGCTTTCTTAGTCAAAGATGATTTGACCATCAATCCCTTATCCAATGGGAACGAAGAAAACTACAACGACCTCATGGCCTGGTTTGGCCCAAAGAAGAAAGCCCTTCTGGCGTCTTTCGGCGTAGGAACTATTGATCAGCTGGAACTGGCGGCCATGAATGTCCGACATAATGCGTTGAGAATGATAGGCCTAGCTGGAAAGATCGTGATTATTGATGAAGTCCACGCATACGATGCTTATATGTCAACCATCATACAGCATACACTTTCATGGCTTTCTGCTATGGGCACGTCGGTCATTCTTCTTTCGGCGACATTGCCATTGACCCGCCGAAAAGAACTCATTGAAGCATACATTGGAGATGTTGTTGATGAATCAAAGCTTACCTCATCGTATCCATCTCTGGCTGTCTTCAATCAATCTGATAATTGGCAAGTTTCGCCACCTGCCGCTCAACAGGATCGCAAAATTTCCATTGAACCACTCCATTTGGCAGATGATGCCCCTCAAGATAAAGCGGCCTGGCTTTTGAAGGAAGTGGAATACGGGGGATGCGCCTGTTGGATCACAAATACGGTCAACAGGTCTCAGCAAATATTTGAGGT
The DNA here is from genome assembly GCA_964446955.1 of uncultured Leptolinea sp. Lineage (GTDB taxonomy): Bacteria > Chloroflexota > Anaerolineae > Anaerolineales > Anaerolineaceae > Leptolinea. Next base: position 321,372 of record CAYUQJ010000001.1, on the reverse strand, counting down.
TTTACGCAATATCGCACCGAGTGAAATCCAATGTATGCTCCTGCATTCACGTTTCCCCCTGGATGACCGGCAGATGATCGAAAAAATACTTCGTGATAGTTATGGGCCGGGAAACAAACGCCCACAGAAGAGTATCGTGGTTGGGACCCAGGTATTGGAACAAAGCCTTGATATTGATTTTGATGTGATGGTGACTGACCTGGCACCAATTGACCTTCTTCTGCAACGAGCGGGAAGGCTTCATCGTCACTTGCACCATACGAGGCCTGAGAGACATAAATATCCCAGATTGTTTATCTATTCAAATAAAAACGACCGGGGAGAGGTTGACCTTTCAATAGATAAACTGATCTACGCAGAATTTCTCCTGAAAAGGACATGGGAAGTCCTTCAGAGTACTACCAGTATTACACTCCCTGGCGACTACAGGAAATTGATCGAGAGCGTCTATGATGACAGGAGTATCACGAGAAACGAAAAATTCTACGAACCCTGGGTGCATTTCAAAAAAAATCTGGATGTGAGTATTGAAAAAGCTTTATTCCAACTTATACCACTTCCTAGAAGAGACGATACTTTCACCAAAGGCTTCAACAATCTGGTTTTTGAAGAAAACGAAGAAAACTCCATGAAGATCGCCGCACAAACAAGATTGGGTCAGGAGGGTATTACCGTCATACCTCTAGAAATATCACAGGGTGTGATCAAGTTGCCAGGGATCCAAGAGCCCATCAAGATTGACCAACCAGTTGAAAGATCAATCCAACTTGAACTACTGCGCCATAGTCTCAGAATAGAAGATAGAGATATTGTCCGGATTATGAAAAGTACCCGTAATAATTTACCTGGTCTTTTCTCAAAATCGTTATTACTGAAAAGTACATTTCCTTTATGGTTGGAAGAGGGGAAAGCGGAACTTCATGATGGGAAAAAAGTAGTCGAGCTGGTTCTTGACCATGAATTGGGATTGCTAATACACAAATGAAATGAACCCCGGTACCTGCAGAAAAGGAGGATCAATGCAACTTCCAACAAAAATGGGGGCTCCATCATTCAACCTCTGGCTTGAGCCTTGGATCCAGATGGAAACAGCGGACGGTCAGTTTTTGCGGATGAATATCCAGGAGGCACTTTTAGAAGCTCATACGTTACGGACAATTTATGAACCTTCACCACTTTTTATCGTTGGCATTCATCGCCTTCTTACGGCGATATTGCAGGATGCGATAAAACCGGAAAGCAATGCGGATCTGGAGGCGTTATGGAAGGAGGGAAGGTTTTCGAAAGATAAGGTCGATGATTTTTCGAAAAAGTATTTGCACAAATTTGATATCTTCAGCGAAAGCGATCCCTTTTTCCAGTCAGGAGATCTTCCACTCACACCAGAAAAGAGAAGCGAAGCGAAGACTTCAGCGTACCTGATACCGGAAACGCCAAGTGGTACCAACATTGTCCATTTTGCGCATGGTGAACAATCGGACCATGTTTTATGTCCATCCTGCGCAGCCAGCGGATTGATCGCAGTACCTGCATTCGCCACATCCGGAGGCGCCGGCATAAAGCCTTCTATCAATGGGGTGCCACCTATTTATATAATCCCATTGGGATCAAACCTGTTTGAAAGTCTTGTACTTTCGCTAGTCTCAAGCGATTATCAACCCAGGGTGGCAAATCCGTTAGATCAGGATGCCTGGTGGCGAAAACCTTCCATTGTTCAAAAATGCAGTGAAATCTCGCGTGTCGGATATCTCCATAGTCTGACATTTCAAGCCCGCCGGATCCGGCTGCATCCCGAAATCGTCAATACCCAATGTTCACGCTGTGGAAGCTTCTGTTCCATTGGGGTGAAGACAATGGTTTTTGAAATGGGAGAAAGCCGGCCCAAGGAAAGTCCTCCGTGGTTCGATCCATTTGCCGCTTATCGGATAAGAGGCGGAAAGGTTATCCCAATCCGACCCAGTTCCAGGCACGCCACGTGGCGGGAGTTCGGATCACTTTTTTTGAAGACGCCTGAACAAGACGGGGCGAAAGAAATCACAATCAGACCATCTGTGATCGACCAGATGGCTGATCTCTTTCTGAGGGATGACGCACATCAATCAACTTGCAGCTTCCGTTGTATCGGAATGCGTACTGATATGAAAGCCAAGATATTCGAATGGATTGATACCGGCTTTCAAGTTCCTGACAGGTTGCTGGTATCGGTAAAAGGCGGATTGGAAGTGGAAAATGCCCTCCGATTGAGTTCAGACATCGGAAATGCTATCAACAAAGCATTTCGTATCAGCTTTGATAGGTCATCAAAATCGGAAAGGTACAACCGGATAAGGGCTGGAATGTTGGACAGATACTGGCAGAAATTAGCCTTGCCATTTCGTCATTTCACACTTTCACTTGATCCGGAAGCACCAGCCGCCGCGCAAAAAACCTGGCAAAGTGACGTGGTAGGCACGGCAAAATCCGAGTTCCATAATGCCGCAAATTCAGTAGGGGACGATGCTTTACGTCTACGGCAAAGGGTGGAAGGAGAAAGGTTATGCAATATTTTGATCTCAAAGCTCTTGGAAAAAGGGAGGACCTTCAATGAGTGATCAAACACAAGTTTCAAACACTTCGATCTTTATTAGCAAGCTCAGGCAACTTGATCGCGGCGACCTAGCCCGGCTGAAACGCAACGCCGGCGAAACACTGGAAAGTTCAAGACAGGCTTTGAGCCTGTTCTATCGTCTTCTTCCTTATGGAGTGCCAGGTATCCAGGAGGAAATCTATTTTCTTGTTGCCACATTGTATCCATTGGCCGATGAATGCTCATCAGGAGATTTTGGGGCATCACTTCATCGCGCCCGGGGAGATGAAAAATACGCAAAAGGTCTTGATAAACGGGTTGAAAATCTTTTGGACGCCGATATGGGTCAGCTACCCTTCCGGTTGCGTAGGTCCATCCAATTCCTTCATTCACAACGCGTTCGTGTGAATTGGGTTGGTTTACTGGATGACCTCCTCTGGTGGTCACACCCTGATCGAAAAGTCCAGCAGCGTTGGGCCCGTTCCTATTTTGTCAAATGATATCGTCTGAATAACTTTCAAAGGAGAATTCTATGCTAATCCAGATCCATATACTACAGAATTACGCGCCAGCCAATCTCAACCGCGACGACACAGGAGCTCCGAAAGATGCGGTCTTTGGCGGAGTTCGCCGTGGCCGGATATCGAGCCAGTGTTTGAAGCGTTCCATTCGTCGCTCTGAAACATTTGAGGAAGCTTTTTCGAAAAACAACCTTCTTGGTGTCAGAACCCGCCAACTTCCAAGGCTGATCACTGCTGAATTGAATAAGATCTCCAATAACGAGACTGGGATAAAAGAGATATCCGCCAGATTGTCAGAAATTGGGCGCGAGTCCAGTAAAAGGGAAAGAACTGACGAAGACGTCAAAGATGCAGCGGAGAATGCGGAAGAAAAAGAAGGCGAAGATCAAGTGAAGCAACTGATCTTCATAGGACAGGAAGAGCTTCCGTTCCTGGCCCAAAAACTCAAATCCATCTACACGGCCATGGGTTCAAAAGAATGGAACAAAGCCAAGATTGATGTGATCACCAAAGACCTTGGCAACCTGGTTCCCCGGTCGGTTGATATTGCCATGTTCGGCCGGATGACGACAAGCGCCGCTTTTGAAAACGTCTCTGCTTCAGTCCAGGTCGCACATGCGATATCCACCAATGCTCTGAACCAGGAATTTGATTACTTTACTGCCGTTGACGATCTAACCAGCGACGCGGGCGCGGGGATGATCGGGGATGTTGAGTTCAACAGCAGCACATATTATAAATATTTCAATATTCACTGGGAACAACTGGTGGAAAACCTGGGTGGTGACAGGTCAGTAGCCACACAAGCCGTGGCTGCTTTTGTTGAAGCCGCTTGTTTGGCTCAGCCCAGCGGGAAGCAAAACACTTTCGCCGCACATAATTTGCCCGATCTGGTACTCGTAGAGGTTACGAAACGTAACCTGCCCATCAATTATGCCAACGCGTTTATCAAACCACTGCGTGGAACGAATACACAATCGCTTATCGAAATGTCTGCGAAAAATCTGTCTGATTATATTGAGAAGGTTTCTAATGCCTACAATATAGAAGCGGAACGGGCCGCGCTGGCGCTCGTGGAATGCCAGATGCCCGGAACAGAGACGAAGCCAGACCTGGATGCATTGAAGAATTGGCTTGTAGAAAAACTTCCCATGGAGAAATAGACTATGCCTAATACGCTATTCCTTCGTTTGGAAGGACCCCTGCAATCATGGGGTGAACGAGCGCGTTGGGACGTCCGGGATACAGCGCCCGAACCAACAAAGTCAGGAATTGTTGGTTTATTGGGTTGTGCGCTAGGAATAAAGAAGGATGATGAACTCGCCGGACTTTCGCGAAATATGCGGTTGGGCATCCGGTGTGATAATCCCGGTACTTTCCTGAGCGATTACCATACAGTATCGGGGGGCGTTCTGTCAGCCGAGGGGAAAATAAAAGTAAACACGAATACACACTTTCCAGAAACAGTTGTATCATCACGGTTCTATCTCTCAGACGCTTCTTTTCTCGCCGCAATTCAATCAGAGCCGGAATGGATCAAAATACTGTCCAAGGCTGTGAAAGATCCGGTATGGCCAGCATACCTGGGTCGAAAATCCTGTCCCCCGTCCTCCCCCATTTATGAAGGAGAAGGTGTTTTTCCTTCGCTGGAGCTTGCATTGAAGAGCTGGAGATTTAGACCTGAGGATCTCTCCCGGGTTCCACATAATACCAATGGTCCAATGATAATCAGGGCCATAGTTGAATGCCGGCCGGGTGAGGGAGTTATGAGGCGTGATGAGATTTTGTCCAATTGTTATCGGACATTTCTTCCCCGATATACCAGGGATCTCGCATTTGAATACATGCCGGAAAGCGAGGTCGTATGAAATTGTTTCTCACCCGGTTTACAATATCACCCACTCGCCCAGCCATCTCCTGGCTGAATAACCCCTATTTTGTTCACCAAACCTTGATGAAAGCGTTCGATGGTGACAAAAGACTACTTTTCCGGATCGAAAATGATCCCAAGATATCCGGATTGAAAGATATGACCATTCTTGCACAATCGCATCAAAAACCTGATTGGAAAGCCGCCTTTGGCACAAACTCATTTCTGATCAATGATCCAGAGATCAAAGAGTTCGAAACTTATCTGGTAACCGGCCGGTACCGTTTCCGGTTGCTGGCCAACCCCACCATAAAGAAGAACGGTGTACGGCTTGGTTTGATCGATGAAGCAAGCCAGCAAGCCTGGCTGCAACGCAAGCTGGATAGCGCCGGCGCCAGGCTGGAAGGATGTATCACCATTGACAGGGGTTTTCAAAAAAGCGAACGGCTGTCGCAAGGAAATGGATGGCAGGCCACGCACAAAGCAATTCAATTCGATGGTGTGCTTTTTGTGGAAGATCCAGCAAAGTTGGCCACCACACTGGAAAAAGGGATCGGTTCAGCCAAAGGTTTTGGGTTCGGATTGCTCTCTCTCGGTCGTTATTGAAATTCTTGAAAACATTTTGAACCTTACCAACTGAATATCTTTTACGATGAATGGAGGGGATAATGGATTTTCATGATTTACCGAAACTCCGTGACAGCCTTAGCTACCTGTATATTGAACATGCGGTGATCGAACGAAAAGACAGTTCAATTCTTGTACTGCAGGAGACAGGACGAACAGTGGTACCAATTGCCAATCTGTGCGTTCTATTACTTGGGCCGGGGACATCTCTAACACATGCGGCTGTTGATATTTTGTCAAGCCACGGTTGCAGTATTGTATGGACAGGCCAGGATGGATTTTTGTTCTATGCTTTTGGAACGGGGGAAACCCACCGGGCGTATCACATATTACACCAGGCAGAAATGTTATGTGATCCGCAGAAACGATTAGGGGTTGTTCTTCGGATGTATGAGATGCGGTTTGGACAGTCGCTTGAACCATGCGTCTCAATTGAACAGCTCAGGGGTATGGAAGGCGCGAGAATGCGAATTGCATATGCCAGTGCAAGCAAACAATACGGGGTGGAGTGGAACGGAAGAAACTATGACCCCAAAAATTGGAGCAGGGGAGACCCAATAAACAGAGCTCTTTCTGTCGCAAATTCTGTTTTGAATGGAGTTTGCCATGCGGCGATCGTTTCCGGCGGATACTCCCCTGCGTTAGGTTTCTTACATACAGGCAAACAGCTCTCATTTGTTTATGATATAGCAGATCTATATAAAACTTGGTTGACAATCCCTATCGCTTTTGAGATTGTTGCTGAAAATCCTTCCATGGTTGACAGCCGTACCCGACAAAAATGCAGAGAACGTTTCCATGAACAGAAGTTGCTCAAAAAGATACTGCCTGATATAGACCGGCTACTTCAAACTCCAGATTACAGTGATAGTGATCTTGCAGGAGAAGATATTCCTCTGGATAATGCATTATGGCAGCCGGACATGGATAGGAGTTGAATGATGGTCATAATGATCTTGCAGAAAACACCATCAAGTGCAAAGGGAGAATTGAGCCGATGGTTATTCGAAGCGGCACCAGGGGTATTTATCGGTCATGTTTCTGCATTAGTCAGGGACCGTTTATGGGAAAAATGTGCGTCAAGTAAATCAGCTGGAAGTGTGTTTCAAGCCTGGTCAACAAATAATGAACAGCATTTTGCCATGCGCATCTCAGGAAGTGATAGATACCGGGTCTTAGATTTCGAAGGCCTTCAATTTTTACAACAAGTCGGTGAATACCTAACTCCAATTCAGAAAAGGAGGTTGGAAAAGAATTGATTTTTTATGTTATCGAAGAGTATTCCCCACACGCGTGGGGGTGAACCGTTCCTGGTGAAATTTGCAGCCGCATCTGTACCGTATTCCCCACACGCGTGGGGGTGAACCGATGAATTGTGTTTGTGGATACCCGGAGATGATGTATTCCCCACACGCGTGGGGGTGAACCGTTCACTCTTTTTGAGGAGGAATGATGGACCGGGTATTCCCCACACGCGTGGGGGTGAACCGTTTGCGTCGTACTATTTTGAACAGGGCGCCATGTATTCCCCACACGCGTGGGGGTGAACCAGAGCCGGAAGTCAAAGCCGGTTACGATGTTGAGTATTCCCCACACGCGTGGGGGTGAACCGCATGGATGGTCAAGTCAACATGGACGGGGCGGGAGTATTCCCCACACGCGTGGGGGTGAACCGTGTGCCTGCGGAAAAATGCCTTGATTGGATTCGTATTCCCCACACGCGTGGGGGTGAACCGTATTTGTGTCCTGATGTAACTGCTTTATATAAGTATTCCCCACACGCGTGGGGGTGAACCGTTGGGTGGACGTCCCAAAATAATAAAATAACAGTATTCCCCACACGCGTGGGGGTGAACCGGTAAAGCAGTCAGTCCGCCGTGTTATGGATAAGTATTCCCCACACGCGTGGGGGTGAACCGCTACATACGACGCGCTGGGGAATGTGAGGCGGGTATTCCCCACACGCGTGGGGGTGAACCATTCAACGTGATAGATGGTCACCAAAGACTATCGTATTCCCCACACGCGTGGGGGTGAACCGTGTGACCGTTGTATAACCGGCGTAGCATTGAAAGTATTCCCCACACGCGTGGGGGTGAACCGACTTCTCCCCTGAAAAACTCTCCAGCCACGATCGTATTCCCCACACGCGTGGGGGTGAACCGTCAAGAACGATTATGCAATACTTGAACTGGCAGTATTCCCCACACGCGTGGGGGTGAACCGTATCAGACGTGCCTGGTAATTTAGGGAACAAGCGTATTCCCCACACGCGTGGGGGTGAACCGGTATGTGAAAGTCTGGGTTTAAATCCGTTCACGTATTCCCCACACGCGTGGGGGTGAACCGGCAGTTGGCGAGGGCAAGGTAGCTGGTTATCTCGTATTCCCCACACGCGTGGGGGTGAACCGCAATGTATGAGATTGACATTTGCCCGTCATTCGTATTCCCCACACGCGTGGGGGTGAACCGTCAAACCGGAATTTGCGACCGAGAATCGCGGGGTATTCCCCACACGCGTGGGGGTGAACCGAACCGGGATGAAGCCGAAAGCGAGTCGTACCGGTATTCCCCACACGCGTGGGGGTGAACCGTCCTGATAGTCTGCCAGTATTTCAGGGTCAACGTATTCCCCACACGCGTGGGGGTGAACCGTGTTATTCCGGTGACAATCCACGGCGCGATCTGTATTCCCCACTCACGTGGGTTGGAAAGTCATTAGGGAAGAAATTGAATTGGTGCAGGAAAATCCCGCACCAATTCTGTCAATATCTCTTATTCGTAATACCATATAAGTAATTCAGATGTCTGAACTATGTCCTCCCGCTTATCGCCTTCTTTTCTTTGATTGGATCTTGAATATGACATATTCAACGATATCCAGAACATCCTCCTTGCTCAACCTATTCTTCTTCATCTCCCCAATTGCGTCAAAAAAAGCATTCGCCAATTCAGGCTCGCTATCCAGGATCATTACCAGATCATTCAATGGCTGGCTTTTTTTCGGTAAGGAGTTCAAGGCAGCATCTGGAGAAATCTCGAGATATTGGCAGATCTTGAGCACGGTGTCCATATCGAACGCGTGACCGGCCAGGAACCTTTGAAGCGTCGTATGGGCTATCCCAATTTCTTTGGCAGCACCTCTGTTGCTAAGGCTGCGTTCTTTTATCTTGCTGGCAAGCAAACTTGGTAACATAAAGCTCCTTCTTGTATAACTAAATATATAGTACGAAATCGTTCAAGTCAATTTGACATTCGGATTTCGCTTGATCAATTTTTTCTCGCTGTTTCATAAACAACCGAATTTTTTTGAATATCGATAAGGTGGAAATAAAAAGAAGAAGCCAAGAGAGCTTCTTCTTTCTCAGCAAATAGAGTAACTAAAAGCCCTTCGGGGCTTTTTTGTTACCAATTGCGATATAATCAGAGGAGAGGAGGTGAAAACAGAACCAACATACTTCCGTTTTTTTTACAACAATTATGCAATTTGTATCGGTATATCTGGCGGACATCTTTGAAAAAAATCCCATATATAGCGATAGCTTGCCCCTGTAGCGCAATGGACAGAGCACCAGCCTTCTAAGCTGTTGGTTGTGGGTTCGACTCCCACCGGGGGCGCCTTGTCGAACGTTTACATATGGAGGTCAATATGCTTGAACGCAAAGGTCTTATCCAGTTCGGTGGAAAAGACGCGACAGTCGTCGGGGAAGATTTGAAAATCGGCCATCAGGCTCCATCATTTAAGGCACATCTTCAAGATTGGTCATACATCGACCTGCTTAAACTGACAAGGGGAAAAGTCCGCATAATTGCTGCAGTACCCTCGCTTGATACAGACGTTTGTGACCGGGAAATTAGGAAGTTCAATGAATCAGCAGCAAATTTGTCAAGGGACATATCAATTATCGTAATCAGCATGGACCTGCCATTTGCTCAAAAAAGATGGTGTGGCGCTGCGGGAATTGATCAGGTCATGGTCGTGTCTGATCATCTAAAAGCTAATTTTGGGAAAAAATACGCCTGTCTTCTTAAAGACCAGAGACTATTAAGACGTGCAATGTTCGTTGTTGATAAGAAATACAAAATTGTGTATGTTGATTACATGAAAGCCCTTTCAGATGAACCAGATTACAAGGCTGTTCTTGATGCAGCCAGGAATGCCGTTTAACCAGGCTTCCTTGAGTTACTATTCATGACGAGAATAAGACAATTATGTTTGATTATCCGCGGTCCGGAATGTACAACCTGAAAGTATCGATCCATTCTAATATCTACCACCCTCCGGTGGACGTAATTGAAACCAATGATAGATTTCTTATCAGGGTTGAAATAGCCGGTGTAAAAGAAAAAGACTTCAATATTCGCTTCGAACAATCAACTCTGATCATCTCTGGTGTTAGAAACGATCATATGAAAAATCATTCGTTTCACCAGATGGAAATTCACTACGGGGAATTTTTGGTTGAAGTTCGCATCAGCCAACCGGTTGACAGAGATTCAATCAAAGCAGAATATCAAAATGGTTTTTTGGAAGTAACGATAACAAAAGCGATTCCGAGAGAAATTCATATTATCGATAAGGATTCTTAAACAGAGAATGGTTGCATCACGCTGGAATGCCAATTTACGAGAAATACTTAACTGGTTTGCTGATGATAGCATTACCCCCAACCTGGGAGACTTACTAATAGGACTGTCTCTTTCAGACACTGCAAATGTGATAAACATTGAAGAAAATAAAGCGTTAATTAACAACGAAGAGAATGGAAATGAGGGAGAGCTTACAATTCCCGAGGAATTGCCAATATTGCCATTGCGTGGACTGGTCGTTTATCCACAAACAGCTGTTCCGCTTACGATTGGACAACCCAGATCCATCCGTTTAATTGATGATGTAGTATCCGGTAATCGAATAATCGGGTTGATAGCATCAAAAAACCCGGAACTCGAAAACCCCACCCCGCAAGACCTGTACTCTGTAGGGACAATCGCAATCATACATCGTCTATTTCGAACACCGGATGGAACAATACGCATATTAATCCAAGGATTAAGCCGTTTTCGTGTGAAAGAGTTTTCATCACTGGAACCCTATCTTATGGCCAGGATCAGCCCCGCGCCGGAGATAGAAGATGAAAATCTGGAAGTCGAAGCTCTGGCAAGAAATGCCCGGGATCAATTTGAACACATCGCGAAGATGATTCCCTCCATACCTCGCGAATTGGTAGAATCCATCGCCGGTATTACAAATCCATTACAAACAGCTTATTCCATTGCGAACTTTGAACGTATGGAACTGGCCGATGCCCAGGCTATCCTCGAGTTGGATTCAGTAGAGGAAAAACTAAGGAAATTGGTTTCGATCCTGGCTCGCGAAAGCGAGGTACTGGATCTTGGACAAAAAATTCAGAACGAAGCCCGGTCAGAGATAGAAAAAGTACAACGCGAGTATTTCCTTCGCGAACAGTTGAAAGCCATACAAAAAGAACTTGGTGATGGTGATGAACTGACCGAAGATATCAACGAACTTCGCAAGAATCTTGAGCAAGCCAAATTATCAGAAGAAGCCATGAAACAGGCAACAAGGGAACTGGAACGTCTCTCCAGAGTACCTACTGCCTCGGCCGAATACGGTGTTATCAGATCTTATATTGAGTGGCTCTCTACTTTACCCTGGGGTAACTCAACACAGGATAACCTGGATATCATTAATGCCCGTAACGTTCTTGACCAGGATCATTATGGGTTAAAAGATGTCAAAGAACGAATTTTGGAATATCTTGCCGTCCGAAAATTACGCCTGGAAAGAAAAGACAAACTCGAAGCCGTTACCAAAACAGACCTGATACGACGTGAAAGAGAAGGTGTCATTCTATGTTTTGTCGGTCCACCAGGGGTAGGCAAAACATCACTTGGACAATCCATAGCCCGGGCGCTTGGCCGCAAATTTATCCGGATCTCTCTCGGTGGAATGAGAGATGAAGCTGAAATTAGAGGACATAGAAGAACCTATATCGGTGCCCTCCCCGGAAGAATATTGCAGGCTATACGTCGGGCTGAATCAAAGAACCCGGTATTCATGCTGGATGAGATAGACAAATTAAGCTTTGACTTTCATGGCGATCCAGCTTCTGCGCTTCTTGAAGTGCTTGACCCTGAACAAAACTCAGAATTCCGCGATCATTATCTAGAAGTCGCTTTCGATCTCTCTCAGGTAATGTTCATAACAACAGCCAATCAATTAGAGACCATACCTGCTCCATTACTTGATCGTATGGAAGTCATTCAGATTGCCGGTTACACTGAGCGGGAAAAATTGATGATCGCGAAGAATTACCTGATCCCCCGTCAGATCAAAGAAAATGGCCTTTTGGAAAAGGAAGTAAATCTGATTGACGAGTCTATACTAACGATCATTCGTCAATATACGCGTGAAGCAGGGGTCCGTAACCTTGAAAGGGAGATTGGAGCAATCTGCCGAAAAATTGTTACGAAAATATCAGAAGGGAAAAAACGCAAGAGCAAGATCGCCATCAAAGAGGTTCATAACTACCTGGGACGTCCAAAATTTCTTGCAAATGAGGAGATCGCGCGTCGCACTTCGGTACCGGGAGTTGTCACCGGTCTGGCTTGGACTCCGAGCGGTGGCGATGTATTGTTCATAGAAGCCTCTCGGATGCCCGGATCGAAAGGGTTTCAGATAACTGGTTCGGTGGGAAATGTTATGCAAGAATCGGCTCACGCCGCCCTTACATATGTACGCTCACACGCAAAAGAACTTGGAATAGATCCACAGTTCTTTCAGAACGAGGATATTCACCTACACGTTCCGGCAGGCGCCACACCAAAAGATGGGCCATCTGCGGGTGTGACAATGACGACTGCTCTTGTATCATTGATGAAAGAACTTCCAACCCGATCTGACCTTGGTATGACCGGAGAGATAACGTTACGCGGACAGATCATGCCAGTTGGTGGAATTAAAGAGAAAGTTCTTGCAGCCCACAGATCAGGATTAAAATCCATCATACTTCCGAAACAAAACGAAATGGATCTGGATGATATTCCTGAGGAAATTCGCAATGAGATGAAATTTTTCCCCGTTGAGACTTTGGACGAAGTTATTAAGATCGCCATTCCCAAGAAGAAAGCCGGGAAATAAAAATCATGGCAGATATGAAGAACATTCTAATTCTGGAAGATAATTCAATGATGTGCAATCTACTTAAAACCCTTCTAGAGTTGGAAGGCTTTGTTGTCACCTGCCCTTCGTTTCCACTGTGTGACATCATCCGGGAAATACAGGATGCAAGACCTGATGTTGTGTTGATGGACATACATTTACCAGGACAAAACGGATTGGAAATTCTCAAAGAAATCCGAAGTTCCGAAACGATTAAGAGTACAAAAGTTATCATTATCTCCGGTTCAGACCGCAAGACGGAAAGTATTGAGGCTGGGGCTGACTATTTTCTTATGAAACCCTATATGCCGGACGAATTGATACAACTGATTAAGAATATGAATTGAGGAGAAAATCCTTTTGACAAAACAAAATCGAACGGGGAAAAAAACTGAAAGTGCCAACATATGGTGTACGGTAGATCTTCATGTCCATACACCGGCTTCATCTGATTACCAACAGCCTGAAGTTTCATATCTTGACATCATTCAACGCGCAGAGCAACGAGGATTGGATATTGTTGCCATCACAGATCACAACACAATAGCCGGCTACCGGGTAATGCGCGATGAAATTGAACAATTTGAATTATTGGAAAGGCTGAACCGCCTTCTTCCAGAGGAAAAAAATCGTCTTTATGAATATCGAAGATTGCTGAAAAAGATACTTGTTTTACCGGGTATTGAATTCACAGCAACTTTTGGTTTTCATATTCTGGGAATCTTTTCTCCCGAAACACCCGTTAGGGACATCGAACATTTGTTACTTGATTTAAGAATTCCAGGGAATTTATTGGATGAGGGCTCTGCAACGGTAGGCGCAACCGTTGATGTTCTGACCGCCTATCAAAAGATCCGGAATGCCGGTGGAATTGTGATCGCTGCCCATGCAAATTCCAGTAATGGTGTGGCAATGAGAGGTTTCAATTTTGGTGGCCAGACCAAAATTGCCTATACGCAAGATGATGCGTTGCACGCACTCGAAGTTACTGATTTTGACACTAAAAACAACCGATCAACCGCAACATTTTTTAATGGCACCAAACCCGAATATCCTCGCCGAATGCACTGTATTCAAGGGTCAGATGCGCACAGGTTGACGGCTGACCCACTACGCAAAAAGAACCTGGGTATTGGCGATCGCGCTACAGACGTTTTATTGCCTGAGGTCAGTTTTACCGCGTTAAGAGACCTCTTTCAATCCAACGATTTTTCGCGAACCCGACCACACCGCCTAGAGGAAGAACCTGCGTACGATTTTATCCAGGCTTCCCAGGAAGAGGGCGCGAATATTATTCAGGATTTTCACGAGAGCATGACTGTCCGGGGTGGAAAGCTTTACGCCATCATCGCAGACATTTGCGCATTCGCCAATACCAATGGTGGGACACTTTATATCGGAACAGCATCTGATCCGCATAAACCGCCCGTTGGAATCACGGATCCTGAACAGAGCATTACCCTGCTTGAAAAAGAAATATCAAAGCGGATCAGCCCGGCTCTCACTTGTAGTCTTGACGTTCAGGAAACCCGATCGAAAAAAATCATCCGGGTGATCATCCCGCGTGGAGACGACCCGCCGTACGCAGTAGAAGATAATAAGATCTATGTAAGAAGCGAAGCTGAAACTGGTTTAGCGGTACGCGATGAGATTGTAGGGCTGGTTAATCGAGGCAAAGGACCGGGACAGATAATTACCCCCCCCGCTGAAACAGGTGTAGAAACAATGGCGGAGGCTCCTTCCATTTCACCAGATATCCATACCCGGGACGACGAATTAACACCCAGAACTGGCGTGGAAATAGCCAGCGTCGAAGAGCGCCAGGGAACCCGATATTTCACCATGCGCGATCTGCGCAACGGATCTATGGTTAAGAATGTAACCCGAAGATCTGCCCGAAGGCTCTGGCATTACGCCATAAGCCGATACCTGGAATTGGAAAAGGATTTTGACCCACAAACTGCATCCTGGAATGGCGACTTCGGGATGATGAAACGTTATCAGCAGGGCAAATCACCGGCATTTGATTTGGTCCATAGACTTCCAGATGGATTCCGCTTTTTCTTTGGTGTAACACCCAATGGCGTTCATGGATTCTGGAAATCGATCACAGAAGAAGATGAAGTACCCCTGGATAATTCCTGAATACGGTAATGACAAACACCACATCAAACCTAAAGATCAAAATTAGACCATATCACCACCCCAACGATTATAAAGCTGTGTATTATGTTTGGAAATCTGCGGGGAAAGGTATACACATTTCTCCTTCTGATGAAGAGGAGGAAATCAACAAACTGGTCACAAAAAGCCCGGGATTGTTCTTTCTTGCAGAAATTGACAAAAAAGTTGTAGGTACTGTTATGGGAGGCTTTGATGGCAGAAGAGGTTTCATTTACCATCTGGCGGTTCTTCCACAATTCCGGAATCTACGAATAGGCGCAACTCTTCTATCCTGTGTTGAAGACGCCCTGCGAAAAGCCGGTTGTACAAAGATTTATCTTTTTGTTGTCTCTGAAAATTCTGAGCTTTGTGAATACTATAGCAAACACGGATATGAAAAAATGGATGTAATCCCGCTAACCAAAAAGTTGCGATAAGGATCGTATATTGGCTTCGAATTTGTGCTTCTAAAAGAAGACCATGGGCAACAGAAATCAGCCGAGAGTTAAAGAACTGTTGAAATATCCATTATCCTGTCACCATATTTGAAATGCACAGTCCGAATAAAAGACCAATCACGTGTGTATGAGGCCCCCGTGTAACCTGAACGAAAACTTTCACGGAATATGTGGATCACACGTAGATCTATACCTTTTCTTGTTATGAATTGGGCAGCAGAGACTAGTTCTGACGAATCATCAGGTGTTATCAAAAAGCAGATATTTCCCGGTCGTAAATGCGAAGTGAATGGAATTATCATGCTGGCTAACGATGTTTTCGAATCCGCTTGTACATATGTGAGGGTGTTCAAAATATCCATTTGCTGACGTGAACCATGACCCGGCAATATAAAGTAATTAGGTTGTTCGTTTAATGCAAGTCCTACGTCGATTCCTTTTTTCAACCATGAAACAGCAAGTGAACTGGTTATGGAAACGGCTGTTTCCATCGTATCAGGAGGTAATGCATATTTTGGAAGAAGTCGGACCTTATCAAGATAATCAATTTGCTGTTGGTCAGCACTTAGCATCCGACTCGTGTGTATCGCTTTTTGACAATCCATACATATCCAGACAACGCGTTGCATGGTCTGATCAGGAAGTTTTGTGTAAAGGTCGCCTTTCCTGGCTGTTGTAGGCCAGTGAATCCGATTATATGGATCACCGGCAGAGTATTCCCGAACTGAGCCACTTATTCGGTCACCCTGATGGGGCATTACACGGGATGACCGCCCTTCTTCTGATTGGCGTTCCTGTGTCTTAACAAGCGAGAGATCAACTGTGTAAGGAAGTATAATCAAAGACCCTTCTGTCTGGATGGTCCTGGATATCGTAAAACAGCCAATGGGATCTGAAGTCACTATTTCAATTGGCGTTAATGCCACATTTCCCCGTTTCTGAAGAAAGCTATTAATTCGAATAAGCCTTGTCTGTTGTCCTCCGAGATAACCGATCACCTGTTTGGCATGATACTGACTAACGGCTGACCGGTCATTGATTTGGATCCAGAATACAGGAATTAGTGAAAGGTTTGATATTACCAGGCTCTCTTCATATAAATCACCAACCTGATGTCGGTGATATCGCGATTTCCGGATTATGGTCAATCCATTCAGAGACAGGAAGGAATAAATAACAGCCAGTAAGAGGTATATAGCCAAAAAATACAAAGCACTTAAGAAGAATACCTCATCAAACAGCCATCGGGTGAACAACAAAAACCCGGAGATGAAAAGTAGACTCCAGAATTGGATTTGGGGATAGATTTTCCGATCAGATTTAGTAGGCTTTAACTTCATTGCTCAATGGCGCTCTGACAGATTCCAGAATTTCCCCTATGATCATCTCTCGAGACACATTATTCATCCGTGCTTCCGGTGTTAAAACAAGACGATGTGCAAGAACACTAACAGCAAAGTGACGTATATCATCTGGAACGACAAAATCCCGTCCCTGCAGAACAGCAAAAGCCTGGCCGGTTCGAATCAAACCCAGGCTGGCCCGCGGACTGGCACCCAATAGCAGATCATTATGTTGACGAGTCGATTGAATGATCTCCAGCAGATAAGAGCGCACGCTCTGCGACACAAAAACCTGTCGTACCGTCTCCTGTGCCTGCTTGATCTCTTCGGCTGAAGCTACTGGTGACAAAATATGTATCGGATGGTCCACCCGCATTTTTTCCAGTATTTGATCTTCAACCTCTTTTGCCGGATATCCGATCGAAATCCTCAACAAAAAACGGTCCATTTGAGATTCGGGTAAAGGAAATACACCTTCATACTCAACCGGGTTCTGGGTAGCGATGACAAAGAATGGTCTTGGTAGTTCGCGCGTCACATTATCCACACTAACCTGGCTTTCGCCCATAGCTTCAAGCAACGCTGATTGAGCTTTCGGTGTGGCTCTGTTAATTTCATCGGCCAGTAGAATCTGCGAAAAAACGGGCCCCGGTCGAAATTCAAACATTGAATTCTGTTGGTTAAATACTGATACGCCTGTAATATCGCTCGGAAGAAGATCCGGTGTGAACTGAATCCGTGAAAATCGACATCCGGTGGAAATGGCAAGACTGCGTGCCAGCATCGTCTTTCCTACACCGGGAACGTCCTCTACCAGTATATGACCATCAGAGAAGAAACCCGTGACTATCTGTTCCAATACAGATCGTTTTCCAAATATCACCCGCTCCATGTTGTCCACAAGCCGGATAGCCAGCTCGTGAGCAATTCGAATATCAACTTTGCCTTTCAATATGACCTCCGGGGTCTTTTTTGAGATAAACCCACGAACCAAGAATAACAATAATACCCATTATTGTCGATGCGACTCCAATTTTTGCAGATGATGGCGCATAGTGCAATTCTATCCGATGGCTTCCTTCAGGAACGGCAATTGCCTGAAAGACGTAATTACTTATATCTATATCCACCGGTCTACCGTCCACCTCCGCCTGCCATCCCGGATACCAGATATCGGAAACCACCAACCATCCATTTGCAGGATTATCTGTAACTTCATAGACCTTACGCGTGGATTGATAAACTTCGTTAGAAATCCCCGGCTCCTGATTTATAGGTGGAACACAATCCAGATCGAATGATTGGTCGACTTCCAATAAGAAAAGATCGTCCAGTTTGTTTTCAGCAGCCGCCTTACGCAATTGTAGCAATGCCTGATTACCATCTTTTACATAGTCAGGGCAATACAAAACTCTATATTGGGAATAAGGAACAATTTTTTCCCATTTGAAATCATTTGGATTGAAAGGATTAATTTTTCCTCTCTGATCAACTCCCGCGAATGACAGATATCTGTCACGTATATCTGGAGACGCAATATCCACTTCTTCCATAAAGCCTTGAAATCGTGATGGAAGCATAGGGTCAAAATTATTCAAAAAGTTGGCTGAATAAAACAGATTGCTATTAGGCAACATCACTGACGGTAGATTCCTTAGGTCATCGGATGGCAGGATATTGTCAAAAAGGAAGAAACGATCAAATCTTAAAGCGCGTTCATCTGCGGTTGAAATATAGGAACGGGTTTTTACCGTGGAAGTCAGATCAGCAGGCTGTTTAACAGGGAAAAGCACATCCGCGTCCACTACCGGGTTTAACCGATAGCCAGCCGAGAAAAGGTCCACATAAAACCAGATAAGGATTAAGGCAAGCCATTTTGATCTTTTTTTCACTTCTGGTTTAAACCGCGCAAAAATGAAATAACCCAGGGCCAGTATGCCACTTGATAACATGGAATACATGAGGGACCGGGTGATATCAGGCTGCGTATACCAGGCGAAAGCTATACATACGATCATTCCTGACATGCCGGCAATCCCCAGATTTACCCACTTTTTAGTAAATAACCGGCTATCCATCCATTCATTGGCGCCGTAACCGGCAAGCAGTATCAGACATACATCAACCAATAACATCCAGCGAGCGGGTCCATTAAATGAGCCAAAGGTGGGTATGTTTTCAAAAAGCCACGGGAATACAGGTGTGTTCCATCCAAGTCCAAGGATGGTTATGAAAATGATGGCAATAAGAGAAAACCATACATATGATCGAATTACCGGTATTTTTCCCTCAGATGGATGTAATATGGTTTTGAAGACTATAAAAAAAGAAAAAATAACGGGGAGCAAACCGATATAAATGGCATCCTCCCAATAACTTCCATAACCCCAATAATCACCATTCCCGGGATTACCAAAAAAGTCGGGAAGCAAGAACGTGAAAAACCGCCAGGGCCAAAAAGAATATGACAACGCAGTCTCGTAATCAATTTCGCCAGCGCGTTGTGATTGAAGAAAGTATTCAATAGTCGGTATCAATTGCAGGGAGCTTAACAGGAATCCCAATAATCCGGATACGCCCACAGGCAGTACGATCTTCTTAAGCAATGGGAGACCACCATTAATTAATGCCCCTGCAGCCAACCATATAAGACAAAAAAGAAGTGTATACCAGGCCAGTTGTGCATGGCCACTTAACCATTGTCCGGTGAACGCCAGTGTGAGATACAGTATCCCTTTGTAATCAATTCCCCGGTCGGTATGTCCGATTCCTTTAACAGGGATGGAAAAACGGCTCGCAGCCAGCAATATCCATGGAACCCAGGAGGCAGACTGAACCATGGTAAGAAAACTCCCCCTTGCGACCAGATAGCCACATAACCCATAAGCCAGTCCGCACAGAATTTGGGGAAACGGCTTCATCCCCATAAAGCCAGCCAGCCGGCGCATTCCTAAACCGGCCCATACCAGATGCAGCACAATTAACAATCCATGCGACCAGGCCATCCACGCAATTCCGCCTATCCATCCGGCCAGAAGCACCAACCACGTTGGAGGATAAAGCAAAGCCGATTGATAGTTTGCCAAAAGAGGTGCGCCCATACCATTCCAGAGATTCCATAAAGGTAATTCACCAGTCTGTAATAATCGCAGTGCTTCCCAGTGCCAGGGAATAAACTGTAACGAAATAATTCCCCAGTATAGGGTTTTTCCGGGTATTAGCGCGTTGATGAATAAAATAACAGGAGATACAACTAATGGCAGATCTATCCAACACTTTTCGAGAACGGGACCACCAAACAATTTATTCATTCTTTTCTGTTGTTACCTGAAACACCTTATAGGAGTCATTATCATAAACGGACTGAAACTGTTCATCAAATTTGATTTCGGTTGCGTTATTCTGTATTTCTCCAGGTCCCCATATGATGAAATCTACACTGTTTCGGGTAAGAAATTCTTCATGCGATTCATCCATGATATCGCCAGAATAGAAGGATTCTATCTCGCTCAGTACATATTTCAAATTCGCGCTCTCTGGCCCATGACCGGCCAGCACATACACAGGAACCCAGGCAGGAAGAGCATTACCGGTATCATAACTGCTGAGAACCGTATCTCCCGGCTCAACCATCTTTGACAGGGATTCAAACATTTTTACCTCTGCTTCTGGTCTATATACCGGCTTAGCAATTTTCAAAATCCCAAATGTCAATGTCATCATAACCAGAATAGGTGAAATGAAAGTGGATGCGATTATTGCTTTGTATGTTACCTTCCATTTCCGATTTGCAATAATCTCATAGTTCATGAAGATCAAAATAACAATCGCCACCCACACACCGTCAATGAACCGCCGTTGTAAATTGTAAGGAATATAAGCCAATACTGCCGCGCACAGGATCCATACGGGTAAGATAATGGCACGATTGTCTTTCTGTTTGAAAATATGCTTTACAGCAGGTACCGCTGCTATCAGATAAATTCCAAAAGACCACAGATAATCATACAGTGGAGGCGAGCTGATGATATTTTGGGAATACCAAATTTTTAAATACCCATCGGAAGAAAAGAAGAATAGATTGTATAGTATCCATGGAGAGGCGCAGATCGCCATAACAAACGTGTTCTTTATGTATGGCATGGGTCTTTCGTTTTTTAACGAACCCGAAAATATCCACACGAATAAGGCATAGACCGCCAAAATAGCGCAACCAACCGCAAGAATCAATGGTTGAAAAAATCCGGCTATGAACCAGTACAAACCAAAGACCAATACAGAAGAGAATTTGAATTGTGTGGTACTAAGTTTCAGGAAACCTGTCAAACCCATCAATAAAAAAGCACGTGCTGCAGCAAGGTGTGGAAGACCAATTATGGAAAGCAATCCAAAGGCTTCCGGTGAATAGGCTTCTAACGGCAATCTCCAGGTACCATCATCCGGGATTAACATCCAACCAAACCAGCCTAGTCCCCCACCGGTAAGAATCACCAGTGAAGTTAATAATCTGATTTCTGGTTTATGAATAAAGACGGCAACAAAAGAATAGGTTGCCCAAATTAGAAGTCCACCACTAACGAGCCGAAAAATCTGAAACAATGCCACAAGTTGTTCATGTAATCCCGGGGGATAAGCCAGTTTGCCCAGGAGAATATAGGGAAAGAAAGCCAGAACTCCGGTTTGCGGCATTGTGGAGTATGGAGAACGAAACAGCCAGTTGCCATACGTCCCTGAAAGCATCTTCGCGATATAAGAGTTTCCATCTTCAACACCAAAAAGAAAACCAGTGAATCGCCAGTCGGTTCCCTGTAATACAAATCCGGTTAAATACGGGGTAAATGTAATTCCAAGGATTACAGCCATCGCAAGGAAGACCAAGCGATGTTCTTTTTCTTCAACCATAAAGCCTCTTGTTATTCCATGCAAAAAAACAGATTGCTATAGTCACAAGACTGATCAGAATTCCCGAATAAACCCGAATCGGTCGAAAGGATATGGTCACGAGATGTGGTCCCTCAGTCAACTCAACAGCACGTAGAATTCCATATGCGGTATGGATACTGACTGGTACACCATCCACTGTAGCCTCCCAGCCCGGATAATCAATTTCAGCCAGATGAAGAAAACCGGGGCCATTGGCTTGGATTTGAATCTGGTTATTTCGTCGGTTCACCTGATTTACTGAAACGTAATCCTTTATTCCACTTCCAGGAGCAGGCTCCATCCACGCCCATCCCAGGGCCAGTTCATTTCGATAAAGAAAACCGCCTCCTGAAAATTCTTCTATAACCCACCCCGCTTCATCGATGGGAAAAGCGGAAGCCATATACTGTACATTCAGTAAAGCCAGCTTCGAAGCAGATGGTGTTATTCCTTTGTTGTCCGTTTCCGGTTTCCCATTTTTGAATTCTGGCAGTGTGACCGAATACCCACCCATCGGGGAGGAAATGGATTCACGTATGAAATTGCTATAGGAGATCAATTGCATCGGGTCAATACCATCCGCCAATTCCAGTTTGTTATAAGCCGCAGTGTGTTGAGGAATGGAATAAGATGGCGAAAATACACGGAAATCTCCGCCCTTTTGAAGTAGAACATCACCAAACAATTTTTCGTCAGATAACGCGTCTTTATATGGACGGGTGTCCAATAATCGCAGGTCAGCAAACCCGATATCCAACACTCCAAAAATTCCCAGGGCGGATAGAAATATTACTGTTGTGACCTTTTTATATGAATATAACAGAACAATAACTGCCGTGACTACCCAGCAAGCCATGTGAATAATGATAAAGAGGTTCTTTTCCGGGTTCGCAAGAGCCACAAATCCCTGTATCAACAACGCCAGGGCTGCCATACCAATGGTTCCAAGGCGTAAAAACACAGCCTTTTTCGGATTTGATCGCAGCAACCAATCCATGGTGAGTAGAGCCATCATAAGCAACGCGATTGAAAGGAAATACACCCCTCTGGAGGGAACACGGAGCATGTCAAGCATCGGAAAAGATATGAGATTTTTATTCCAAGTGATGTTTTCACCCAAAGCCCAAAATAGACTGCATAATGCAATAAGAAACCATAACTTTAGATTGTCATTTTTCCGAAGGAATGAAAAGGCGACAATAAACAAGAGGAAGATAACCGAACCCGGATACATTATCCATTCGACTGTCGAAGGATGCCCCGGAACCACCAACCCTGTCAACTGAACTGGCGGCAGGGAAAGGTAGAAGGAATCTGTGGCCTTCATCAGACTTCGCGTACTCAATTTTGTGTATTCCAATAAAGGCACCCAAACAGCCGCGCTCAAACCAAGAGCCAGCAAACCAGACACCAAGACAAAAGTTATTTGCCGTAATCCATACAGCCGTTCAGCATTAATGTGCCTTTTTAAACAAGAAAAACCAACGAAAACTATCCAGATGACAACTGCATATACTGAAAAGCGGAGATCGGCAAGCAGCATTAGACCCAGAAAAATGGCTGTTAATATGGTCCTTTTCCAGCAATTACCATCAATACTTATAGAGAGAGCCAGCAGCCAGGGAAACCAGGCCGAAGCGCATACCCACGTAAAATGTCCGGCAATAACATGGGAATAACCAGCCGGAAGAAGACCAAAGAATAAACAGCCCAACAAAGCCGTCTCTTTCTCGAGCCCATACTGCCGCAAAAAATAATAAAACCCCGCGCAACCAAGGATAATATGTAATGCCATAACAAGATTGATGCCAAGGGAGATCGGGAAGAAAAGGGATATCCACGCCGGGGGATACCACAAAGAAGACAATGGATTGGCTGCTAAAGGGAATCCGCTCAAGATTGCTGGCGACCAGAGTGGGATACCCTCACCTGTTCCCAGTGACCGTTGGAGTAACAAAAGGTTGGGAAAATGACTGATCAATATATCGGATGAATTTGTTCCGGCCGGGACAATGAAGCCATCCCAAGCGATAATTACCGGAAGTCCCGGAATAATTAGAAGCAGCCATTTGTAATACCTTCGAATCATGGGGTTTGTCCACGAACGTTATATAGTGTCACCCCACCAAATTCAAAAGCAGGCTTCTTATCCATCAAGTACGCTGGAGAACCTAGTTCTTTTTCACGGGGTCCATAAAATATCCAATCTACCTGGTATTTATTTAACATAGACTGGGCATTATTGACCCCGTCAAGCTTGCTTTCAGAAAAAAAAGTCTCAACGAGTTTTTTTGCGTTTTCCGCATCAATCGATTCAAAAGGGTGTCCATAAACCACGCGCAGTTGACTGATCGATGGGATCATCAATCCTGTTTCTGGGGAAGCCAGTACAACCTGTCTCCCATCACCCTGGCGTGATAACCATGATATGGCTTCCATCTCACCTTTTTTGTAATAATACAAAGGATTGTGAGTTGCGATAGCCATGGTTGTCATCACAACTAATAAGATTGGAGTGATAAGAACAAGAGATGTGCATATAGTCTGGATTTTTCCAATGGGAAAATGTAACTTGTGCGCAACAATTGGAAGTGAAAGCAGACCTAACAGTGTGAAAGGAATAGATAACCCGATCATAAATCTCCGCTGTAAACCAATGGGGATCAGTGTAAAAACCAGCCCGATAACGATCCAGGTGATCAAATTGCGGATAATCCGCGATTTCCGCATCCGGATAATTTCATTCCAACAGAAAACAATCAGAATTACCCAGGGAGAGAACGTAAGAAGAACATCCCATGCAGCCGGTGCAGGTGTAATATTCTGTGCTGTCCATGCCGCAAATTGAGGCGTTGAATGTACAGCCCAGAATTGATAAATACAATATGGACTTCCAGCAAATATGTAGAGGATGATCTGCCACACTTGAGAATTCGTTCCTTCCAACCGTTCCCATAACCAGCTTGCAAGTAGTACACCGGCAGACAGGACAAAGCCAAAGGGTGAAAGAATAGACAACACCAAACCCGACAGAAGAAAGAATACCAGATTCCGTCCCCGTAAAATTTGACCTGGCAATAGTATTGAAACAACCATCAAACTAAGCGCCAATGGGAAGTGTGGATTTGCCAGCCCTGAAAGGAACGGAAAAGCTTCTGAAACCCAGAAATCCGCCCCGAAATTCCCAAATGGAAGCAGAATCCAACCCAGGCCTCCTCCAAATCCGGAGAGCACAACCCCCAGTCTCATGGCTGTCCTATTTTCTGGGAAAATAGATTTCGCAACCTTGACAAGAGAAAGAATCAATAAAATATATGAAAGTATTCTGAGAAGCGTAAATCCTACCGCCGGAGTGGTATTGATTAATCGCATTCCATGCCCGGCAGCTATATAGAATGGATACAAAAACCGTCCATCACCTGCCTGATGCGTGAATGGCAGGGAAAACAACCAATCACCGCTAATCCCAATCTGCATTTTCGCAAGGTAGGTATATCCATCAATCGGATTGAAAACTACACCGCTGTATGACAGTGAAGTATCCTGGTTTAGAAAACCGGTAATTGAAGGGAGAGAGCAAGCCATGATTAGAAGTACGATGAGTAGGGAAAAGTTGGTGTTCTTCATGGTAAGATAATTCTATCTCCAACTCGTAATTATTGCTTCTCGGATAATCCTATACGCACAGGATACTTGCACTTATGAATCTTGCCTTTCAACTATCCAGACTACAAAAAATGGACACGGAATTGGATCAAATCTCTGCACGAGAAAAAGAAATTTCCCGAACGATCCAGGATGAGACTATTGTAAACGAAGTGAAAGACAGGTTATCAGAAAAACAGAGAGAATTGGAAAAAAGCCAAAAATTCCTGAAAAGTATTGAAGAGAAGAATAACCAGCTTCAAATAAAACTGAAGGAAGATGAACACGCACTGTATGGTGGCAAGATAAAACTGCCGCGTGAATTACAAGATCTTCAAAACGAAATCGCCTCATTAAAAAATCAAATATCCACACAAGATGAAGATCAGTTCAATACAATGATGGTAGTTGAGAATCTTGAAAACGAGAAAACGGGTATTCAAAAAGAACTTTCGGATGCCGAATCAGAATTTGCGACTCGGGTTGCCGGATTAAGAGGCGAATTATCATCATTGAAAAAGAAAAAAGATAATCTTCTGGCTGAGAGAAGCGCTGCAGTTCAGAATGTGGATGCGCCTACGCTGGAAAGATATGAGAACTTACGAAAAACGAAACGAGGACTGGCAGTAGCCGTTGTAGTTGATCAAGCATGCTCCGCCTGCGGTGCCACATTGACACCGGCAGACTGGCAGGCTGCCCGTTCGCCACAGAAATTGGTAACCTGTACTTCGTGCGGACGTATCTTATACGCAGGGTAAAGAGTCTATATATAAACTACAGCCGCGAGTATAAATTAACCTGCCACTGTAGCTATAAATTTAACAATAAATAAGTTAATCAGTGTGGATCTTGTCGGGCTAAAGGCCCGACACCAGTGAAACCAGAACTGATTCCAACACAGATAGAAGGATGATCAGAACAAGCGGAGAGAAATCAAGACCCGCTAAAGTTGGCATGACTCGTCGAATCGGGGAAAGCAACGGCTCCACCAAACGGTCAAAGAATGCCCGGATAGAGTTATTAGGTGACAAGAAATACGACATAAAAACATCAATAATTACAATAAAAGAAAGAACCTCGAAAAAAATCTGGAAAGATCTAGCTAGTATAAGTCCCATTGTTCCTCAATTCATATTCTCTTTGGTCGCATACCCATGATCGCGGTTCCAATCCGGATGTAGGTCGCGCCTTCTTCTATAGCGGTCTCAAAATCACCACTGGTTCCCATGGAAAGTTCTTTCCATGTTTGCTTTGGAAATTGTACTTCAAAGTATTCCCGTAAATTGTGCAATTTCGAAAAGAAAGGCCGCACACTTTCACTATCCAGGGATAATGGCGGCATGGTCATCAAACCCTGTATGCTCAATGATTGAAAAGAGTTAATTTGCTCTACAACTGGAAGCAGATCGTTCCATTTATCGATGTCCCAGGCGGGAAATCCACCCTTTGTTTTTTCACCGCTTACATTCATTTCCAATAGAACAGGTAGTTTTCTGTTTGTTTCTTCTAATTCACGGTTTAATTTCTCCGCAATCGAGATCCTGTCTATGGAATGCATGCATTGAAACGAACTGGCAACGATCTTTGCCTTTCTGCTTTGCAGATGACCAATCATATGCAGCTCAATATCCGGAAGGGTTTTAAGTTTTTCAAGTTTCCCGGCCGTCTCTTCGGGATAGTTCTCACCAAACAACCGGGCACCAGCTTCATACGCTTTAACCATCTTTTCAACCGGTTGGCCTTTTGTAACTACCAGCAACTTGACCGATTGTTCGATCCTGCCGCATTTTAAAACGCAGGTATTTATCCGATCCATAATACGATTGTAATTATCGACTATGGGTTCAGAATGCTCCATCATCCATTTCCCCTTTCTTTAATTGCCAGCAACGCCCCAAACCGACCGGTCAGACCATTCTCCGCTCGATGAGAAAACCAATCCTCTGTGTGACAAGCCGTACAGATTCCAGCTACCTCAATCATCTTTACGCCACTCTGCTCCAAGACCAATCGATTTGCTTCCCATAGATCAAGATAGTGTTTTCCATCTCGTTGGATCAATACCTCATCAAGGTTTTCAAAACAGATCTCGGCCTGTTCAATGACATCCTGTTTCACCTCATAATGATCCGACCCGATGGAAGGACCAATTCCAGCAATTATTTCACCTGGGTCACTCCCATACACTTCTTTCATTGTCTTAACGCAATCTTCGGCAATCCGGTTCAACGTTCCAATTCGCCCCGCGTGAGCTATACCTATCACGATATTTTTGGGGTCATAGAAAAATAGAGGGACACAATCAGCGAATCGCATGAATAATGTTATTCCCTGTTTGTTGGTAAAAATGGCATCAGCCTTTTCATGCTCTTCTGTTAATGGACGGGGCCTGTCTGTGCAAATCGCTTTGTTACCATGTACCTGCCATACATCGAAAATGGTATCAACGGAAAGATTGAAACAGGAAAAAATCCGTTTCCGGTTTTCAATAATATTTTCTCTGGTATCACCACTGAGGCCGCCCAGGTTTAATGAATTCCATGGGGCCGGACTCACACCGCCATTCCGGCAAAATATTCCCTGATGGATTTGAAATCGTGACATTACCTCAAATTGATAAAACGATAACCCTTGTGATTCCTTGCGGATCATAGAGCATTCTCATCCGTATGAGATATTTGACCCGTAATGACCAGCTTGGAGTTCAGAAAAGTTCTTGTTTCTCGCATCGATTCTTCCAATAACGGGAATAAGTAAGCGGCAGTTGAAATGCCAAATAGAACCCCTGTGATCACTCTCAGTATTGGAGTGCTTTCTCTCATTGGAACCCATCCCGGCAACCCGCCTGCCAGGCCGGGTAATTGAGAAAAACCATCCAAACCAATTGGGACCAAACCTACAGCGATCCAGATGTACCACGGTAAACTCCTCATCCGTTTCCCTGTCAGAACAAATAGAATCCCAAATATGAACATGCTTCCATATATCGCGGTATCGCGTTCACAGAGAGCGACTTTGTATCCGACAGTTTCATTACCTACGTAAGAGCGTGCTGCAAGAACATCAGTTGATTTGATCCCGGTAGCCTCTTCAAATGTTTTAACACCGGGAATTCCTGCGAGGTCTCGCGGATAAAAGAATTGCTCACCAAAAAGGAACCATGATCGGAATCCCAACTGATGACAAAGAGGAGAATAAATCGTATATATTACCTTCGCAGGGAAAGCAAGGTTTGCTTTCATAAAAACCGGCGCCAGAAAAGGCAATCCGGCATAGAGCAGTAGAAAAACATTAACCATATGGATAAGATTCTTACTTAACCACAAGGATAATCGGTCTGTTTTTGTAAATTCCCGCCCGCGCGTTATCCGGCGTTCATAAGTCTTATCACCGACAGCCGTCAAATGTCTTGCTCTGTCAATGGATGCGCCCAGAGCAATTTGCAAATCAGCCCTTGATAAAGGCAAATGAAGTACATAGGGACCAATTTTTACGTAAGGATAGTTTACTCGTGTTGCAGTTGATTCAGAAAGTTCCAAATCCTCCACATTAACGACTGCCAGTTGATGTGGATGTGTCGGTTGTAATTCCTCCAACATATGAATAATTCCGTCACATTCATCACATATTGCTTTTCTGAATATCGTAACAGTCACCATTTGTTATTCCGATCGTACGTAGTTATTCCGTCAGAGTCTGTTGATCCTGCTGACCGGTACTTTGAAAAATAATGATACCCTTTTTAACGAATAAATGAGTAAATGAAATTGGGTTTTATTACTGTTAAGTAAAAATCTTCACACAAGTAATGGAAAATGTTTTTTCTTATTCCGATTAAGGAAAGAAAACCTTTCTTTGAAATCCTCTGGCTTTTTTTAAAATCCGATTTTCGGATTATATCCAACTCGCGCGATCTGCTCAAATAAACCAAGAAGCAGCATCAGTCCGACCAGAGCCAGAAAAACACCCAATATCTTTTGGACAATAACCGTAATCCGCGCCAGTGACTGCATACGGGCAGAGATCCAATCCAAAACAAGTACGGATAACATGAAAGGCACTGCCATACCGGCAGAGTATGCCACAAGGAGACCGGTACCCTCGCTTACAGATTGTTTATTCATTGCAAGTGTCAGAATAGCACCCAGAACCGGGCCTATGCAGGGGGACCAGCCTGCGGAAAAGATTACACCCATCAAAAATGAGGAAAAAAAACCTCTTTTCTGGTCAATTTGGTGCCTTGGCCTAAGGTCATGATCAAACCAGCTTATGTGAATAATACCTGCGATATGAAGACCGAATAGAATTACTACAATACCGCCTATCTTTGACAACCAATCTCTGGATAAGTAAATCACGCTGCCTAAAAAGGAAAAAGTTGAACCCAGCCCAATAAAAACCAGACTGAAACCTGCAACAAAGATCAACCCATGCGCCAGTGTTTTCAACCGTCTGGAATTAGATGGATTTACATTATCAGCAAGAGTCCGTCCCCCAAAGTATCCAATAAACGCAGGCAATAAAGGAAGGACACAGGGTGATAGAAACGATGCAAGCCCAGCCAAAAAGGCTAAGCCAATTGATACAGTCACCCTAACTTATCCATCCGTAACATTCACGACTGTGCCGCCGGGCATGGAAACAGTAAGATCTCCCGGGTAATACGGCACTGTAGGA
Source organism: uncultured Leptolinea sp. (assembly GCA_964446955.1). Taxonomy (GTDB): domain Bacteria; phylum Chloroflexota; class Anaerolineae; order Anaerolineales; family Anaerolineaceae; genus Leptolinea. Next base: position 291,396 of record CAYUQJ010000001.1, on the reverse strand, counting down.
GTAGTCCAACGGAAGATCCACTTTGCGTCTTCGGGCTTGGTATTCACGCACCCGTGAGATACAGGCATTCCGTAGTTATTGTGCCAGAATGTGGAATGAATAGCCACACCATCTCCTGAGAACAAGCTTGTCCAGGCAATTCCCGGTGTGTCCCAGCCTGCACCCGTTTGCCCTCCAGCCATATGAAGGGAAACAAGTTTTCGCCATATCGGGTGCGGACCCGGGGGAGTAGCCCAATCATCAACCAGTGTTCCATCCGCGTCATATTTTGCTCCGGTTGAAACCCGGCAAAAATATACTTCCCTGTTGCCCTCATAACAGGAAAGCGTCTGCTGTTCCACACTCACTTCAATGCGCTTATCTACAACATCCGGACTTATAGGCGAGATTTCTTCCGGTGTCACAGGGCGAAATGCTTCAGCTGCTGCCCAGAAAATATCTCCCGGATTCCCATATTTCTCATTAACCCGATATTGGACTTTGCCATCGGCGGTTGTACGCATATTGTCAACCCAGAGAACCTGACTAAAGTACAACCGTGGTAGTTGAATAGCTTCAAGCCAATTACCCCGTGAAGGAGGATTATCCAGAGTCAGGTCTACATAGGGAACTGTGACTTCAAACCACATTCCCTTTTCTGTCTCATTTGCCGGTAATTCAGATATCGGTTGATTGGGAACATTTCTAACCGGTTGCACACTACCGGCAAATATGTACCCATTCGGTGTTTCCACCCAGTTGCGGTTCATTAATCCTGCAGGGAGCTCTCCGATGATATCTCTATTCCATTGAACCAGTTGATCCTGATACAGCTTCCCCACAGACACGGCATCCGCAGATGGACGCGCCCGCAGATTTACCATACCAACGCATATTCGGCCCAGTCGTTCTTCTTGTGAGACCTCCTGTACAGGTTGAAGCCATTCCAGTTTAGGTTTAACAGCAACAAGCCCGAACCCTGCCAGAGAGTATTTTAAAAAATCCCGTCGATTTATTGAATTAGTCATGAGTCTACCAGGTATCAGGCCGGGTTTATCCGGCAAATTCTCTTCTGTCGATCATTGATTTTATGGTTATTAGAGCCGGTCCCCTGTAGGTATCACCGGCTTCATACGGTATATATTTACGAATGAGATTGTAATTATACCCTGTCCCCTCACCAAAACGAATTCCGGGGTCTTCACGTAAACGATGTGTGAGGGCGCGTGCCGCTGTGAATAGTTCCGTTGCCAGCATATGTTTGAGGTTAGACAAGATAGTTTGAGCGTGTAGAGCAGCGTTCATGGAGTTCGCGTTATGGTCTTCCTGATTGGCCGAAGTTGGCAGGGATAATACAGAATCAGAGGATGCCAGAGCTTGATTTTCCAACGCTAACGAAGCTGCGGTGTATTGCAGCATCATCAAGCCTGAGTTCAATCCCGCATCAAGCTGAGTATCAACCAGCATTGATGGAAGTCCGCCGTTGAGATTACCATCCAGTAACCGGAAAATCCGCCTTTCGGAGATAGCCCCAACCTCTGCGGCGGCAATCTTTAGCGTGTCCAAAGCCTGGGCAACCGGTTCTCCGTGGAAATTTCCACCGGATATGGCATCACCGGCTTCGAACAAGAGAGGATTATCTGTTACTGCGTTTACTTCTATCTCAATAACTTTCCGGACATAAGCCAACGCGTCAATACTGGCACCATGCACTTGAGGTGCGCATCGCAGGGTATAGGCGTCTTGAACTCGCCCTGCGGCATCCACGAGATGGCTACCCTTGATATTTTGACGGATTCGTCCCGCAGATAAAATTTGCCCGGCATGTCCTCTTGCTTCATGAAGTCTGCTGTCAAAAGCCGACGAACACCCCTTCAATGCCTCAAGCGTCATTGCAGCCGCCAGATCTGCGAGCTTGATGTAGTATTCCAGATCAATTACACATAAGGCAGCAATTGCCGCGGAAAATGTTGCTCCATTGCTTAGGGCAAGACCTTCCTTGGGCTGTAGAATAATTCGTTCCAGTCCGGCCTCTTTCATTGCGGCTTTCCCGCTCATTTTTCGGTTTTGGAAAATCGCATCACCAGATAGCTTATCCAAATCCTCCTCATCTCGTGTAAATAGCAACCCAAGATGGCAGAGAGGCGCAAGATCACCGGAAGATCCCAATGACCCCTTTTGGGGAATCAGTGGATAGACATCATGATTAATCAAATCCAAGAGCCGTTCTATCAATACTGGTCTAACACCTGAATGACCTTTTGATAGTGTGTTCGCGCGTATAACAATGGCTGCCCTTACCACATCTTCAGGAAACGGGTCTCCTGTCCCTACGGAATGGCTTAAGACCAGATTCCTCGCCAGCTTTCTGGCATCATGTTTATCTATACGCCTGTCAGAAAAAATTCCGAAACCGGTATTTATGCCATAAACTGGCTTCTCAGAATTTACGATCTCATCAACCCAGGATCGAGATTGTATGATCATAGCCTCAGCTGAAGGTGAAAGAAACGCTTTTTCTCTTTTTCGTGCCACCTCTTCGATCTGATCAAGCGTTAGTTCATGTCCATTTATTTCCATGCAAAGATCATCCTTTCGGGAGTAACCAGTGCCCAAGAAGAACAGCAGCAACAGGAACAGTTATATTATCGTACTCTTCAAGTGGCATGGATTCAATAGCCGTACATACCAGACCAACCAGTATAACGGGGAGAAAATAATCCCCCATTTGTTCAGAAAACACGCCATATGTTTTAAAGAGTAACAAAACGACAATTGCGAATCCCGTGCCACCCAAAAACATGGCCGTTGAACCAGCCCACGATTTATTACCAGACCAGGGAAGCCTGTGTTTGCCGAAGCGCTTACCGATAATATCTGCCAGACCATCCCCGCCACTTAACATCATTAACGCCGTGATTCCAATGGAAGAATCCTTCCAGTAGACCACTGTGAGAATGACAAAAGCAATTCCGTAGATTAAAGGTCCACGTAAGATTTCTCTGCGATCACCACGACGGGTCATCGCGTCCACCGCAGCCTGATCTTTCATAACCCCTATTCCAACCAGGAAGAATTGTATGGAGATCATCAAGGGGATTATCGCCGCTAAATACCTTGCGGACGTTTCATTCGGAAAAAGAAGCCAACAGAGGACGAAGATTGGACCAGTGCCAATGTGGATGATTTTTCGGCTGGTAGGGCCGCTTATCCAGCCTTTGTGAGCGAAATGATCATTCAAGCGTAACCAGCTGACAGCAAGAATCAGCGTGACTAACATGGCCAGCCAAATATTGAGCATTGAATTATTTACCTCTAATCGTTCTTTCCTGAACGCTCGCGACGGATCTCCCTTTCAGCGTCCCGCTTGGCCATCACATCGCGTTTGTCATAAAGTTTCTTCCCTTTTGCAATTGCTATTTCGACTTTTGCCCGACCTTCTTTGAGATAGACCTGTGTTGGAACAATGGTCACACCTTTCTGCCTCACAGAATCAAACAATTGTCGAATCTCTTTTCGATGTAATAATAAACGCCTCGGGCGTTTGGGATCGTGGTTATAACGACTGGCTGCTTCATAAGGCGCGATATGCGAATTGACTAGCCAGGCATCTCTTTCAGTCACTTCCACATAGGCTTCTGCCAGGCTAATCTGACCGGCCCGAACCGATTTTATCTCAGTTCCCGCAAGAGAAATCCCAGCTTCAAAACGATCCAGTAAGAAATATTCGAAGTGAGCCTTACGATTATTGGCGACTACTTTGTTGCTCATGTGCCAATTTTAACATACTAACCCCAAACAAAAAGCATTATGCCGGCAATCACCCTACCGATAGCAATGATCCACAGGGCAATATGTAGATTGGTTAAATCTCCCAGGTATGGCCCACCCAGGGATCCAAGCAAGATACCCGCATTGAACACTAGGTTATACCAGGCAAGATACCCGGCCCTTCCACCCATTGGTGCGGCTTCAAGAATGTAGTTATACAGGGTTCCACCGACAAAACCCCACGCGATACCCCCAAATATTGATGCGACATAATAAAGAAACGGACCGGTACTGAGGGCCAGAAAAATCGGATAAATGGATAACAGACATATACCCAATCCCAGGTTGCGTTTATAACCAAAACGGCGCGTAAATCCTTCGAGGCGAATGGAAACCAGGAACATTAGAACATAGAATAAACCATTCCCGATACTAATCACCGAGTCTGAAAGATGTATCTCATTGACCTGGTAAATGGGGAAAATGGCAATTCCGAGATATTGAACAATGTGAAAAAAAAGGAGCAGCCCAATCTTGATACCGTATTTTCCACGAAGCACATCAAATCGCAAAAGATCAGATACAGTCTTACGCCGACCATTACCGGCCGCCACCAGCTCTGGAAAGTTATTTTCGCTAAAGGCAGGCTTTACGAATTTCAAATGTAATGTACTCATAACAGCGCCGAGAAATCCGATGCCAAAAACGATCTGGTAGTTTGCCGGGAAACCAGTTGACACCAGGACCTGACCGCATATCAATGTAGATATGATGGTTGATATGGAAAGCACAGCATTTCTGATTCCCGCAACCCGTCCCCGGTTTTCCGGTGGAATTGAATCGGCGAAAAGTGCGTTCTGGCCGATGGCCAATGAGGTTCCTGGTATGGACATAATGAATGTTATTACCAGTATTGACACCATTTGTTCTGATGTTGCGAACCACACTGGAAGCAGGATCAGAACACCGTAGAATACGCGCTGAAGAATGGCGGAGAGAAAAACCGTTCGATCTACCGCCTTTCTGGCCAGGAAGTGGCCCGCAGGCAGGGCAACGATCAAATTGACAACAGCCTGAGCGCCATTGATCATACCTACCTGGAAACTCGTAGCCCCAATACGAGCGGCATAGATCGAAATGAAAGATAGCGTGCTGCCAGTTAACACGCCAAACCACAGCATGTCGAAATATAAATGAATGCTATTGGTTGATAATGTGTTTTGTTCTAAACGCAAGATTTGATTAAATTTATATTTCATTAATACCTTTATCAAACGACCCCGAAGTATACACCCCTGAAAGGAATTAATGAATGAATAACACGATTGATTATAATTGCATAAACAGGATTACATAGTTGGAGGGATAAATTAATGCCCGATGTAACACTTGCGCTGGGCGGAGGTGGTGTCAAGGGGATAGCCCATGTTGGAGTTCTTCGTGGTCTCCAGAAAAATGGCTTGAATGTAAAGGCGATCGCTGGTACCAGTGCCGGTGGGATTATTGGCGCCGTCTCGGCCAAGGGTTTTACACCTGACGAGATCGCCGATCACATAAGCAATATGGACCAGAGTGAGTTTTTTAAGCTCAGTTTCTCCAACTCACCAGCCCTGTTGGATTTCTCTGGATTTGCCAACGTGCTGGTAGGAATGCCGGGGGATTGTTCCTTTGAAGAGCTCCCCATACCATTTGCCTGCACAGCAGTGGATATAAAATCTAACCAGGAAGTCATCATTAGCAAAGGGAAAGTACTGGATGCCGTCCTCGCTACCATTGCAATACCCGGTGTTTTTCCACCAAAGGAAATGGGCAACCATTTGCTTGTTGACGGTGCGGTTCTGGATCCGGTTCCCGTGAACCTGGCAAGATGGCTTGCCCCAACTCTGCCCGTTGTTGCCGTCGTACTAACACCGGCCATGGAAGGATGGGCGCATGTGCCCTCACCCGGGATCGAAGGTGTCGCGAAACTTCCTAAACCGATTCTCGAAACATTTTCAAAATTAAAGATCACACAGGCCATGAGCATATACACAAGCTCCATGGACATCAGCGCCAGAATGTTGACAGAGTTACGATTGCATATTGATAAACCGGAAGTTATCATCCGACCGGCTGTAGACAAATTCAATATCCTGGATGAAGTAGATGCCGCTGAACTGATCCAGATCGGAGAGAACTCTGTTGAAGAGGTATGTGATGATATTCGGCGGGCTTTGAATTGGCCACAGGCCATATCTCGTTATTTCAGGAAAGTTGAAATGCCATCAAAAATGGTGATCCCTGATCAATCTGAAACCACAAAAGCCAGCGTATGACAGACCTCAAAAAGTATGATAATCAAACGATAACCCGTCTCATTATTGGCGGCATTCTCCTTCTTTTTATAGTCGGCGACGGGTTGATCTACCGCATTTACGGAAAAGAAGCAGCCGGTATGGGGCTATTATGCCTCGGCGTTGGACTGCTGCCCATGGGACTTATCATCCTTGTTATCTGGTTGATGGATTGGATCGTCAAGCGTGCAAAATAATTTCTTGAATCATTCCCATGTGGATGTATCATTCGGATGGACGGCCCGAATCAGACCACCTTTTACACAACCATGGAATAAAAGAGTTGTGCTTTTACTCCACGGTTGGACAGGTGACGAAAATATCATGTGGATATTTGCGCGAAAGCTGCCGCAAGATTGTTACGTCATCGCACCCAGAGCTCCTTTGTTTTGTCCCGATGGTGGATACGCATGGGCAATTCCAGAGAATGATCACAGGCCTGGAATTGAGATTTATCTTAATCATTGTGAAAATTTGCTTCACCGGCTTAAAAACTGGATACCTGAAGTCTTGACTGACTTCAGGTTAGACGTAATCGGATTCAGTCAGGGTGCTGCCATGGCATACGCCATGTGCGTTGCCACGAACCCCGTAAAAGTTGCCCCATTAGGTGGATATATCCCACCCGGGTTGGCAGATAGTCTCGAAAATCGAAGTCTATCTTCCGTAAACTTCTTTATTGCCCATAATACGGATGATAGTATTGTTCCAGTTGACGAATCCCGCCTTGCTGTGAATTTATTATCCTCCAAAGGGGCGGATGTTCAATACTGTGAAAGCTCAGGCGGGCATAAAGTAAGCACCGCGTGTTTCAATGCTCTTGATAATTTCCTGGGCGATTAACTTATCGACGCTGAATAATGGAAACTACACCCAATAGACCACCAATTGTCAATAATGAGATGATGATCAAACCGGGAGGAACGCCGGTATTATTGCCAGAATTTTCTGCGCCCTGAAAAGTAGGGATAACCAGCGGACCCGGTGGGGTGAATGTCGGCAGGCGTGTTGGAACAGAGGTCACAATAAACTGGGCCGCCAGTGTCGGGTCGATTGTCGCTGTAATCTGTGGTGTGGGTGTCGGGGGTGGCTCTACAACGTTTAATACACTACCCGGAACCAAATCAACCAGTGGAGCATACAACCAGGCTGTTCCACCCTCTGCACCAGGATAATCCACAAGAATCCAATCACCGCCGGGTGATTTCCCTTTAGCTGGAATAACCTGGCCGGCCAGTAAAACTCCAACTTTGGGATATAGGGTTCCCGGACCGGATCGTACATTGATCTGTTCCTGGTCCAATTTCACCGTGACGGCAGCTCCTATGGGTGTACCGGTAACGGTAGGGATACTAACCGTTGGAAGCTGTGGAAATCCACTCGCCTCCACAGATTGCATTTGAAATCCCAAAAGGGTGAATAATAAACTAACAAGGCATCCTGTCAGAAAAAAACATCGACGATACTTATTTTTCATGCATACTCACAACAAAAAAATGAAACCTGCGTATATAATAAGAGATCACTTGAAGTACTCACATCCTGATAACCTGGCTGATTATAACCTAAAGATGGAACACAAAAATTATTACGGATCGATAGAACCAGAAGACGTGGCGACTGTCCTCATTTCCCAATTCAATCGGGGTGCTTATCGCGTGTATAAACGTGGCAAGGGAGATCAATTAGCCATTCAGATTGCCAACAACGATACCACCACAGGCGGTCAGACAGCCTTAACAGTTGTTGTACAAAAAGTTGAAGATGGCATTTCTATGAAAATTGGGCAACAGGCATTGTTTGGCGTGGCAGCCAGCCTGGGATATTCCTTATTTACCGCACTTAAGAATCCGTGGAATTTGCTCGGCCGTTTGGATGATATCGCCGTGGATATCGAGTCCCTCCAGCTTACACAACAGGTCTGGGATTGTGTTGATTCTTATGCACGAACAGTTGGAGCCTCCCAACAGCTCTCTGAAAGATTGCGCCGTCTGGAATGTGATTATTGCGGAACCGCCAATGTTGTTGGTGCTTCAAACTGTATAGCCTGCGGGGCTCCTCTGGGAAGTCAGCAGCCGAAAACCTGCCCCAAATGTGGATATGTGTTTAAGCCCAATGAAACCGTCTGTCCGAATTGCGGATACTCTCTTTACGACCCTTCCTGAATCAGAGTCACCGGTTCACGCCATCTCCGGCCATTCAACTTAATAAAATCATCAGCCCCCGGAGGTCCCCAGGTACCTGCTTCATAAACTGGAAGGTTCCTTACCGGGTTTTCTTTCCAGGCTTCCAAAATTGAAGTGGTAAAAGACCATGCCGCTGAAACTTCGTCAGATCGTGTAAAAAGCGTGGCATCTCCCGCCATGCAGTCCTGCAACAGACGAACATATGCTTCGGGTGGGTTCGCGCCAAATGCCTGTTGATAATTAAATTCCATTCTGGCTGGAGCAATTTGGTTGACTGGACCCGGAAGTTTTGCTCCAAATGTCAGAGTGATTCCTTCATTCGGTTGAAGGTTCAAAACCAGTACATTGGGAGCGTCCCCAGCCATATTGTGCCAGTTGAACAAAGGTAATGGCACTTGCTTGAATTGAATGGCTATTTCTGTCAGAAAAGCCGGTAGTCTTTTTCCAGACCTCACGTAAAAAGGCACTCCAGCCCACCGCCAGTTATCCACAAAGAGACGCGCAGCCATGTACGTTTCTGTTGTGGAATTTGCAGCCACGCCGGGCTCATCTTTGTATCCAGCTACCCGCTGTTCATCAATATATCCTGATGCATACTGCGCTCGATAGGTGTTTTCAAGTGCTTCGCTTTTCTTCCAGGGACGCAGCGAGCGCAGCACTTTCCCCTTCTCATCTCGCACACTCTTATCATTGAAGGCCACTGGTGCTTCCATGGCTGTCAGACTCAATAGCTGAAGCAAATGGTTTTGGAACATGTCCCGGATTACACCGGCAGATTCATAATAACCCGCCCTTGTCCCCACCCCATTCTTTTCGGCCACAGTTATTTGTACATGATCTACATAATGATTATTCCATAATGGCTCAAAAATCCCGTTCGCGAAACGGAACACCAGTATGTTTTGTACGGTCTCCTTACCCAGGTAATGATCAATCCGGAAAACCTGGTTTTCATCAAATACCCGGTGAACGATTTTGTCCAATTCAGAAGCGGATTCAAGATCCCTACCGTATGGTTTTTCAATTACGATTCGTGCCCATCCATTTTCAAATCGGTTCAGGTGCGTTTGACCTATCTGTTCAATGATGGCGCTGTAAGCTTCTGGTGGTGTTGCAAGATAGAAAATCACATTTCGCGCACATTGTTCTTCCAGTAGATTTCGTAATTCAAGATAACCTTTTTGTTCGGAGAAATCAGACTTAACATACCTGGCATTGTTTATTATCTTGTTAACAATGTCGGGATCAGTTGGTTGACTATGCGCAAATTGCTCTATACCTTCACGCATTACTTCCATCAATTTGTCATTGGTCCAATCTCTTCGGGCAAAACCTATGATATTAAAATTCGCAGGAAGTCGTTCATTCAGAGCCAATTCATAGATCGCGGGAAGAAGCTTACGCCGGGTCAGATCTCCGGTAACTCCAAATATGATGAACGTGGTAGATTCGCACGCGGAATCTAAATTTGATTCATTGAACATGATGTTATTCCACCATTTTCATGGAATGTCCGCCAAACTGGTTGCGTATGGCAGATAATAAACGCAATGCATAGCTGTTTTTCTCACGGCTCTCAAATCGCCGGAATAAGGCGGCTGTCATAACCGGAACCGGAACATCCTGATCAATAGCTTCTTTTATTGTCCAGCGCCCTTCTCCGGAATCAGAGACCCAGGGTTGAATCTTGTCCAAAGATTGGTCAGTCTCCAACGCGAGGGCTATAAGATCCAACAACCAGGAGCGTACAACGGAACTATGCTGCCATATACGGCTGATCTGATGAAGATCAAGGTTGAAGTCTTTTCGCGATCTCATCAGTTCGTACCCTTCTGCATAAGCTTCCATCATGCCGTACTCAATGCCGTTGTGGATCATCTTGACATAATGCCCGGCACCACTTGGGCCAACCCATCCCCAACCCTCTTTCTCACCGGGGGCAAGTGATTTGATCAGTGGTTCAATGGTGGCAAAAGCCTGCTTGTCTCCACCAACCATTATGGAGTAACCCTCATTTAATCCCCATACTCCACCCGATACGCCTGCATCCAGAAAGTATATTCCCTTTCCATTTAGTTCGTTTGCAGCTTTAACACTGTCATGAAAATTACTATTACCGCCGTCAATAACAATATCACCAGGCATCATATGTCCGGCAACTTGCGTTACAGTATTTGAAGTTATCTCCCCGGAGGGAACCATGATCCATACAACTCCAGGTTTATCTAACAAAGAAATTCCCTCTTTTATGTCAGATACCGGGATAAGCCCATCTTCTCTCTGTAGGTCTTTTGCCGCTTCAGGGTTGTTATCATAGCCAATCACTGTGTGGCCGGCCCGAAGCCACCGCCTCGCCATATTCCCGCCCATTTTTCCCAGACCGATCATGAATACTTTCATTTTGATCTTTCTCCTGCCGGTTAAATAGTCACAAAAAATTCCTATAAGAAGATTATATAATCTTCATAATTCTTATAACAAAGATTGGAGCCGGTTATGGCTAATTTGCACAACCTATTGACAGATATTGAAGGTGTAAAAGTTGGGCATGCCCAAAACGAGCTGGCATTAACAGGATGCACAGTTGTTTTGATCGAAAAAGGCGCGGTCGGTGGTGTGGATCAACGCGGAGGTGCCCCGGGTACGCGTGAGACGGATCTTCTTCGTCCCATGCATATGGTCGACAAAGTTCACGGCATTGTTCTTACCGGCGGATCTGCCTTTGGGTTGGACGCAGCAACCGGTGTAATGAAATATCTGGAGGAGAAAGGAATTGGATTTAATTCAGGTGTCGTGAAAGTCCCTATCGTGCCAGCTGCCGTTTTATTTGACCTGGGCATAGGAGACTCAACCGTAAGACCTGATTCAGATATGGGATATAAGGCCTGTCTGTCAGCAACAAATGGTACTTTTGACCGTGGTAATGTTGGCGCAGGAACAGGAGCCACAATCGGGAAAATTTTCGGCATGAAACAGGCTATGAAATCGGGTATTGGTTCTGCCAGTATGGATATTGGGGGAGGTGTGATTGTAAGCGCACTGGTAGCTGTCAACGCATTTGGCGATATTGTCGATCCCCAAAACCGACGGATAATCGCCGGCGCCCGCCCACTTCAAGCTGGTCCCATTAATCTTGGTGGAAAAGGACAATTTGCAGACACGTTGAATGTGATGAAAAGTCTCGCAGGCCGCACAATTATGAGTTTTGCCTCTGGCTCCTCAAATACAGTGATCGGCGTAATTGCCACCAATGCCGTACTTACAAAAGATGAAACGAATAAATTAGCCCAGATGAGCCACAATGGACTGGCCTTGACCATACGCCCCGCCCATACCATGTTCGATGGCGACACAATATTTGCCATATCAACCGGAAAACACAAGGCAGATGTCAACATAATCGGAGCCTGTGCTGTGGAAGTAATGGCACAGGCTGTTTTGGACGCAGTCCATTCAGCCAGTTCCGCCGGTGGATTACCGGGTTTAAATGTTGGCAGTACATTAAAATAAGTTAAATTTCCAGTATAATGATTTTCAATAAACAATCGCTTTTTATTAATCGGTTCGAAAGGAATGTCCAATGGTACAGATAGTAGCTGATACCCTATCAAGTATCCCGGTACCCCGGGCAAAAGAACTGGGCATCCCATTTCTTCCCCAGATTGTTATATTCGGAAATGAATCCTATCGTGATGATTCCGAAATGGATTCGGACCTTTTTCTGCAAAAGCTGAAAACATCCTCACAGCTTCCGAAAACAGCCGCCCCCCCACCTGAGCTCTATAAGCCCATCTATGAGAAGTTGATCGCGAAGAATCAACCTGTTGTTGTGGTGGCTCCATCAGCTGCATTGAGCGGTACGGTACGCAGTGCCGAAGTGGCTGCTATGGATTTCAACGGCGCAGATATCAGAGTTGTGGATACAAAGTCAATTGCCGGTGGTCTCGGTGAGATCGTGTTGATCGCGGATCAGGCGGCAAAATCGGGAAAGAACGCAGACACAATAGTCGAATTGATCAATAATCTCTCTGCCCGGAGCCATACGTACTTCCTGGTTGACACACTTGAATTTCTGTATAAAGGTGGGCGGATTGGTGGAGCATCTGCTCTTTTCGGTTCCATTTTGCAGGTAAAACCCATACTTACGTTCGTTGATGGAAAAACTGAGCCTTTCGAAAAGCAACGAACCAAGAAAAAGGCTCTTGACCGGATTGTTGAGCTTGTAACTGCAGAGTGCCCAAAATCTGATGAAGGACATTTATGTATTTCGCAACAAGGTGCTCCAAAAGAGGACATCGATTTTCTCGTGGAGAGTTTTAAGAAAAATCTGGGTATTTCAAACATCCCCCTGTATGGTTTGCCCCCCGCCATTCTGACACACGCTGGTCCCGGTGCAATTGCGGTCAGTTTTATTAAGGAATAATCGAACAACATCGGAAAAATTAGAGCCTGGATATTCTCAGGCTCTTGTTTTTTTTACTTCTAGTATGCTTCTTCAAGAATGTGCAGTAATTCTGTTTCTGTTAAGATGATCGGATTGGCTTTCATGCTGCTGGCAACACGCGCTTTTTCCACGATTGTTGGAAAATCAGTACGTGATAATCCGTATTCAGATAACCTTGGGATTTTTATCTTTTCCACCAACTCAATCAGCCATTGGATACCCTGTTCCATTGTAGGATTCTCCATTCCAGTGATCTTTCTGACAACAGTAGAAAACCGTTGAATGATCTCACTATCAGGGTTGCGCTCTTTCAATGCGTTGATATTCGCACGAAACACATATGGCAATAAAATACCGCACACCGCTCCATGTGGTATGTCGTACATGCCACCTATCGGACCCGCAAAGCCATGTACCGCACCCAACCCCGCATTCGTCAATGCCATCCCGCCATACAGGCTTGTCAAACCAAGGTCATACCTTGCCTCAAGATCGGAACCATTTTCATACGCTTTTATCAGAGATCTTGCGCTGCGGGTCATTCCATCCAGACAAATCTGATCCATAAATGGATTATGTTTTGCCGAAACATAAGGTTCTATTACCTGAGTTAATGCATCCATCCCCGTAAATGCAGTAATACTTGCCGGGAGTGTAATGGTTTGTTCTGGATCAACAATCGCCAATTTTGGTATGAGGTAGTTTGACCGGAGACTTACTTTTACCTTCCTTTCCGGAACAGCCAGAACCGCATTTCTGGTCACCTCTGCCCCGGTGCCAGCTGTTGTCGGGATAGTCACACAGGGCGCAGCAGGATTCAAAATTGGCTTGTTTTTACCAACCACTTCAAGGTAATCCAGTAAATCACCATCATTTGTGAGCATGGCCGATGTGGCTTTTCCCGCGTCAATTACACTTCCGCCGCCAAAAGCAATAACGAAATCACAGGATTTTTCCCTGGCAAAGCTCACCATCATTTGAATCAAATCCACTGAAGGCTCATGGTCAACCGAATAAATACTGGCAGTAATACCTGTCTCTCTAAGCGGTCGGAGAACGTTGTCAACCGGGACTCCACCAGCGGAATGAACGACCAGCGGTCTTTTTCCCATCGAACTTGCGGAAATAATTCCATCCTGCAATCTACCATTTCCGAATATGATGCACGATGAAGTTACAAATTCGAATGGTAGCATTAGATCCAACCCGTCTCATCAGGAAAGATATTTCTGTATGGAATACCGGTGCGCGGTTCTTCCATCATATCCATGACAGTATCACGCCAGGTAAGGTAATGAGACGTCTCTTTATGTTTCAGCGCGGCATCCGGTGTTTTGTACACCTCAACCAGCACGAATCTCGTCGGATCATTGGCATCCTGGATCACATCAAAACGGGCAACACCCGGTTCTTTTACACTATTTCTCGCGTTGAGGAGTGTAGCCGTGATAAATGGTTCAACACTCTCTTTTTTTACATGTACCTGAACATGAATGATATGCATTGCCATCTCCTTCCTGATGAATACAGTCATTCTATCAGAGGGGAATAATAAAAAAAACGGAATTGATCTCTCAATTCCGCTTTCATTCAGGCATAAGCCAGTCTACTTAATCTCAATAGTGGGTCTCTTGCTTTCCATAATGCTCCAGACCAACCCAGCTGTCAAAATGATCACAGCGATCCAACCACCGACACCCAGATCGGTGATCTTGACAATGATCGGTGCAGCCAGTAAGCTGACCATGTTGACGACCTTGATCATCGGGTTAAGGGCAGGACCAGCGGTATCTTTCAAAGGATCACCGACAGTATCGCCGACAACGCCGGCTTTGTGGCGTTCAGAGCCCTTACCGGTATTGGCAACCAGATCACGGGGTTCATCTTCAATGGCCTTCTTGGCGTTGTCCCAGGCACCACCGGCATTCGACATGAATACCGCGAGCAGTTGACCGGAAAGGATAACACCGGCCAGGAAACCACCAAGAGCCTCTACCTGCAGGATTAGACCAACAAGTAATGGCATGGCGATGGAAATGGTTACCATCGGGATCAATTCTTTCTGGGAAGAGCGGGTAGAGATCTCAACAACACGAGCATAATCCGGTTTAACAGTGCCTTCCATGATGCCAGGAATGCGGAACTGTTTACGAACTTCTTCCACGATCTGACCAGCCGCACGGGAGACGGACCGAATGGACAGAGAACTGATCAACCAGGGCAGCGCGCCACCCAACAGCAAGCCGATGAAGACCTTGGTTTCAGAAACACGAATGGAATCCATAATAGGAAAACCAAGCTGTGCCTGAACTTTAGCGACATCAGTAATGAACGAACCGAAGAGTGATACAGCAGCAATCACAGCGGAAGCAATGGCAACACCTTTGGTGATGGCTTTTGTGGTGTTACCCACTGCATCCAGGTCAGCCATGATCTGGCGGGCTTTGAGCGTATCTTCATCTTCCATGTCATGCCAGGCCATCTCACCAATGCCATTGGCATTGTCAGAAATGGGACCATATGAATCCATGGCCACATTGTTACCGGTGTGAGAGAGCATGCCTATACCGATGATAGCGATCGCGTACAGAACATAAATTGGCCCATCAGCAGCATACATGGTCAGACCAAAGATGAAGGAAATGGCAATGACCAACAAAGCCCAGACGCTGGATTCCATACCAAAAGAAAGACCGGAAAGAATGGTAGTGGCCGGACCAGTTGATGTGGACTTGACTATCTCTTTAACCGGGGATTTCTTGGTTGAGGTGAAATAGGAGGTCAACGGGTTGAATGCCACAGCCAATCCTACACCAATGGCGGTCAGGGCAGAAAGTCGCCAGTCATTAGCATACATCGTAGCAACAAAATATGAAACGATGACGGTGATGACACTGGAGACTTCGTAAGAGCGGAACATGGATTCTTCTGCGTCATGTGCCTGCAGGAATTTGATCGGAATGTTTTCCCAGATCGGAACGGTGAAAGTACCAATCATGGAGGAGATCACGCCGATTCCGCGAATGATCAACGGGTAGACGATCCATTTCAAACTGTGGGTAGGATCCACAGCCATAAGAGAGATACCCAGGATCAAAGCAGAAACAATGGTCACTTCATATGACTCGAAGATGTCGGCAGCCATACCAGCGCAGTCACCAACATTATCGCCAACCAGGTCGGCAATAACGGCTGCGTTACGGGGATCGTCTTCGGGGATATCCCTTTCAACTTTACCCACCAGATCAGCGCCAACATCAGCGGCTTTGGTATAAATTCCACCGCCAACACGCATAAACATCGCCAGCAGCGTACCGCCGAAACCAAAGCCTAGAAGCACATCTGGAGCAGCCGTGCCGAAAATGATAAAGATCAGCGTACCACCCATCAGGCCTAGTCCATCTGTCAGCATACCGGTGATTGTGCCAGCATAGTAGGCAATGGTCAGGGCTTCGTTGAAACCGCGGCGGGAAGCAGCGGCAACGCGAACATTCGCCTGGATGGCCATTCGCATGCCGAGCTGTCCAACCAACAAGGAGAACGTAGAACCCATAATGAAAGCCAGTGTACGGCCAATGGCAATAATGATTCTGGTGTTCTCGGGGAATTCAGCAACAGCTTCCTTTGTAGGTTCAGCAATGTAAATGCTGAGGAACATAGCGATAGTCAACAAACCAACCGCGGGCAAAATGGTCTTAAACTGGCGGGTTAAGTAACTATCGGCACCAATGCGGATGGCGTCCCAAACTTCCTGCATTTGGGAAGTGCCTTTGTCTTTCTTCATGACAGCACCGCGCAGTAGCCAGGCATAAGCCAGACTAAGGAACGCTATCGCCATAACAGACCAAACAGCTATCTGCTCGAAACCATTTAGGCCATGTCGAGCTAAATCAAAGATATTCATGCATTCCTCCAACTGATGGGATTAAAAAAAAAGATACCACTGTAAACGCTTCCCTGTGATAACACAAAAAATGCGCATTATTTAATTTTATCTTAATAATCGCAAATACGTCAATGATATACATAGATTAGGATTTGATTAGAAACAGGTTGAAACGATTGACTTTCACCACCCCACTGATGTATAAAATAATGCGGTAAGTGTGAAATTCATTTCACCTTATGCATTCTATATCACCATTTTTATTTATACGAACGGCAGCCCCTCCAGGCTGTCTTATTTGTAGGATATGTTTCATTTATAAGGAGTAGAGGATGATTCGTGTCAAAAGTCTTAGCAAAGACTATGGTTCACGCCGGGCAGTTAATGAATTAACTTTCTCCGCCGAAAAAGGAGAGATCCTTGGTTTTCTTGGGCCAAACGGTGCAGGTAAAACAACAACCATGCGCATGCTAACCGGTTACATGCCTCCTACCAGTGGTACGGCGGAAATTTGCGGATACGATGTTCTTGAGAATTCCTTAGATGTACGCAAACTTGTTGGATATATGCCAGAATCAGTACCACTTTACAATGATATGACTGTTATGGAATATCTAACCTACATGGGAGAATTCCACAAAATCCCTGATCTGGATGACCGGGTAGATGAAGTTCTTGAAAAAGTTCACCTTAATGATCGAGCAGGTGGTTATATCTCCAACTTATCGAAAGGAATGCGGCAGCGGTTGGGTCTGGCACAGGCCATTCTTCACCAGCCCGAAGTACTAATTCTGGATGAACCCACAATCGGTTTGGATCCTGCACAGATCATTGAGGTCAGGAACCTGATCCGGGAGATCGGGAAAGATCACACAGTGATGTTGTCCACTCACATTCTGACCGAAGTTCAGCAGGTTTGCAACCGTGTCATTATCATCAACAAAGGAAACATTGTTGCGGAAGACACCCCGGCAGGACTTCAATCCCGGCTTTCTGGAGCAGACCGTGTAAACGTAAAAATTAATGGCGAAGCCAGCGAACTTTTGCCGTTAATCACACCATTGCCTGGAGTAATTAAAGCTGATCTGGTAAAAGACAATGAGGTGACAATTACCATGGCAGCCGGTCAAGACTCGCGACCGGAAATTGCGCGGCAGATCGTCAAAAACGGGTATGACTTGCTTGAAATGCAAGCAGCGAACCTGAGCCTTGAAGAAATTTTCCTGCAGCTTACTCAGGATGAACCGACACGTCCTTCCCTGGATGATACGGTGGAACCTGTCCAGACGGGAGAGTAACCACATGAGAAATATATGGATCATTGCCAAACGTGAATTAAAACAATATTTCAGCAGCCCAATAGCTTATGCTGTTATGTTTCTAATACTACTAATACTAGGGTTAAGTTTTTACGGAGATTTCTATTTTTACTCTCTGCAACAGGTTGTTCCCAATATCCAAATTGTTCTCTCACCATTGGTATCCATTTTTCTTTTCAGTACTCCGGCCATCACAATGCGTCTTATTGCAGATGAGCAGAAGACTGGCACACTTGAAGTGTTGATGACAAAACCAATACGTGATTGGGAACTGGTAGTTGGAAAATGGTTAGGTGCTCTGTTGTTTTATATGGTGGTGTTGACTATCACCTTTATTTTCCCGTTCATTCTTAATCTCATGATCAAGCCGGGTTTAGAGACTGGTAGTGTCATAACCGGGTATCTTGGATTGCTGTTAATGCTCAGCGCATTCCTTGCAATCGGAGTTTTCGCGTCCGCATTGTTTGCCAATCAGATCGCGGTTTTTTTCACAACCCTGGGTATCCTGCTTTTCTTCTGGATCGTCGGGTATCTTGGACAGGCTGTTGGCGGAGCTGCGGGTAGTGTTTTGGATTACCTGGGACTTGCAGGACATTTTGCCAACTCATTTTTTATCGGTCTCATTGAATTAAAAGATGTGGTTTATTTCACCAGCCTGACATTTTTTGCTCTTTTCCTGGGCAGCGCTTCCATTGAATCAAGAAGGTGGCGGTAATGGATAACAAACTCAAAAAATTCGCACCGGTAGGCCTCTATTTGTCATTGATAGCGGCAGCCGTATCCATTGGTATTTATATCCTTCATCGTCAAATGACGGTACCCCTGCAAGTCTCCCTTGCATTCATAGTGCTGGGACTCGCCCTCTTTATTTTGCTAGATCCCGAAAGAGCCAGAGAAATGGCGACGGGCCGGCAGGGCAAAAATACCTCAAATATACTGATTATGACCACGGCGGTTCTCGGTATTCTTGTGGTATTGAATTATCTGGGCAACAATCACTCGGTTAGATGGGATCTAACAGAAGACAAAGTAAACTCCCTCACTCCGGAAACGTTGGAAATCCTAAATTCTTTACCATCAAAAGTCTCAATCACCGGATTCTATTCCGCCCAAATGTCAAAGTCGTATACCACCCAGTTGCTTGAAAACTACAAAGCGGCTGCACCCGATAAATTTGACTACGAATATATTGATCCGGTAGCAAACCCCATAGCGGCTGCCGGCATTACTCGAGATGGGACATTGGTCATATCTCTGGATGGGCGCAAGGAACAGATAACCTATGCGGACGAGAAAGAGATCTCCGGTGCACTTGTTCGGCTTGCCAATCCAGAAAAACGAAATATCTACTTTCTGACCGGTCATGGCGAATATCAGCTTCAAGGCACAGAAACCGAAAAATATGGTCTGGCAAAATCAGAACTTGAAGCCAAAAACTACACTGTACAATCACTTAATTTGCTAATAAATCCTTCTATTCCAGATGACGCGCTTGCCATTGTTATTGCCGGTGGGAAAACCGCGTTGAACGAAGAAGAAGTAGACTTGCTCAAAGAATTTCTGAAAAAAGGCAAAGCGGTTGTCTGGCTTGTCAACCCTTCCGCTGAAAGCGGAATTAAAGTTGAGAATGACCGTTTTTCGGACTATCTTTCAGCAGAATGGGGCATAACGGTTGATAACGATCTGATGATCGATACAAATGTCAATCCTCCAACCATTTTGGTGGCAGATAAATATGGAAATCATTCCATTACCAATAAACTTCAGGGGTTGGTAACACTATTCCCTGGAGCGCGCTCTGTTCAATATGATGAAAGCCGTGAAAAGATAGTTGGCTACCCTCTGGTTTCATCCTCGGCTGCTTCATGGGGTGAGATGGATCAACAGAGTATTTCCAGCCAGAAAGTTTCACCGGATATGGATGTGGATAGAATTGGTCCGGTAGAAATAGCTGTTGCGGCAAAAAATATTGATACCAATGGTCGGTTGGTAATTATAGGAGACGCCGAATTCGCCACGGATAACAATTTTATCCAGTACGGTAATGGTATCTTGTTGATTAACGCTATCGATTGGGCAGCAGGCCAGGAAGATTTAATTAACCTTACTCCACGTGAAGAAACACAGAGAATGTTGGTCCCACCCACCATCTTTAGCAATGGGTTGATCATGCTAGTTACCGTCTTTCTAATCCCCGGAGGCGTTCTCGCCGCGGGAATTATCTCCTGGGCGCAGCGGAGGAAACGGGGATAAGAGATATGATCAAACGACCTACCGCTTTCCTTCTTATCGCGTTCGTGCTTTTGGGAGCGCTTGCATGGTGGATTGAACAGAACCCATCCGTACTTCCGCAATCTGGCACGGCTACACCGACATCAATTCCCAGCCCACTGGCAAATTGGGATATTGCCGGTACCCGGATGATCCAATATGTTGACCCGGCATCCGGTACTCTTACTCTGCGTCTGGGCAAAGATTTCACTGACTGGAGCATCGATGAGATTTCTGGCGTTAAAGCAGACGCCGGAAAAGTAATGCAACTCCTTTCCGAATTGAAAGGTATGCAACCTCTTCAAGAGTTGATCTCCATTTCATCAAAAGAAGCAATGGGGCTCGATTCTGGAGCGAGAACAATCAAGTTGGTTGATAAAAGTGATAATGAAATTCAGATCATTCTGGGCAACCAAACACCAATAAGTAGCGGCAGCTACATTAAAGCAGGTGAAAAATACTATATTATTAATATACCTGTTATCGATAACGTTACCGGCCTGCTGACGCTGGACGGAATTGTTAAAGCCACTGAAACACCTGTTTTAGACACACAAACACCACAGCCATGACATTTCTCAGGGTATTGAAAAGCCCTGGGAAAAAGTGTATTCTGAATACTGGCTATTTCAGCACAAAGAATTATTGTATGACACTAAGAGGATAAGGTAACCGAAAAATTTTTATGGATGATGCAATTTTGCATGTAGTTGATGAAGATGAAGAGTATTCAGCAATCGCAAGATTGATTGAACTTGGCCGCCAGAAATCTTTTGTCACTATAGATGATATTCTTCATTTCTTCCCGGAAGCTGAACAAGATGTAGAGCAACTGGAAGAAGCGTTTGCCGCGTTATTAAGCGCCGGTATCAACTACATAGAAGAACCATCAGCTATTGAAGAACCGGCAGATGATGAACTATCGCTGGAAGAAGATGCCGGCGAAGAAGAACAGGCACAATCCGCCTTTCTGGATGATCTGGCGAATATCGACACAGATGACACGATCGGCCTTTACTTAAAAGAAGTCAGTCGTGTGCCATTGTTGACAGCTGAGGAAGAAGTCGAATTGGCACAACGCATCGAGCGCGGCCGCATGGCACGTGAAGAACTTGCGCGCGGGAATGTAAGCACACGTCGACGCACTGAACTACGCCATCTTATCGAAGATGGATGGGCAGCACGTGAACATTTGATCACAGCAAACTCGAGACTGGTAATATCTGTCGCCAAGAAATACATGGGGCGCGGAGTGCCCTTCCTGGATTTGATACAGGAAGGAAATATTGGATTAATCCGCGCGACCAAAAAATTCGATTACCGCCGGGGTCACAAATTCAGTACCTATGCAACATGGTGGATACGCCAGGCGGTTACACGCGCCATTGCCGATCAGGGAAGAACGATTCGTGTCCCAGTTCACATGGGTGATCAAATCAACAAACTATTGCGCGTTCAGCATCAATTGACCCAGAGGCTGGGCCGCGAGCCATCGGTGGAAGAGTTGGCTGATGCGTTGGAAGTGCCACCCAAAAAAGTGGAAAACATGATCCAGGTTGCCCGCCGTCCGTTGTCGCTTGAAACACCTACCGATGATGAAGAAGACTCGGTACTGGGTGATTTCATTGAGGATGACGAAGCACCTCCGCCCGATGATACCGCAACCTACAACCTCTTAAAAGAACACCTGGAAGACGTTCTTAATTCTCTCCCTCCCCGCGAGGTTCGGATTCTGCAATTGCGATATGGTCTTCTGGATGGACAGGCTTACACACTGGAAGAAGTTGGCCGAAAAATGGGTGTTACCCGTGAACGAGTAAGGCAAATTGAAGCCCAGGCATTAAGCCGCCTTCGCCATCCAACAATTCGTCGCCGGTTACGAGATTATCTCGGAGAATAATCAAAGAAAAAGTATCGTTTTCATTTTTGAGAAAGCAGCTTTTTGAAAGGGACACAGTTCTTAACTGTGTTCCTTTTTTTTATGGTATTTTTCTTGCATTAAGTAATCCTTTGATGCATACTAGGCTATTGGGAGGATATGTCTTTTATGGAGAAAATCCCACTCCGGGCATATAACCGGGAGATTGAACGGCTCATAGATAATGATCGTTCAGAAGAGGCGCTTGAGCATTGCCAGCGTATCCTTGATAATTACCCCCGCTGCCTCGAAACTCACCGTTTACTTGGCAAAGCTTTTCTCGAATTGCGTCTTTACGACAAAGCGGAAAACACTTTCAAACAAGTTCTTTCCTATGTCCCTGATGATTTCATTGCCAATCTTGGAATGAGTCTTTTAAGGGAAAAGCAGACCAACCTTGAAGGCACGATCTGGCATATGGAAAGGGCTTTTGAAACACAGCCCACCAATACAGCCATTCAGAATGAGCTTAGACGTCTTTACAAACAACGAGATGGTGTGGAAACCAATCGGGCAAATTTAACCAGGGGCGGACTGATACGTATGTATATGCGTGGCGACATGGTCCCTCAGGCGCTCAATGAGATTCAATCGTTTCTGGAAGAAGATCCTTCCAGGATGGACATAAAAGTACTACAGGCGGAAGCCTTATTATTAGCCAACAGAAAAGATGAAGCGCTGGAAATTTGCGACCAAATTCTTAAGGAATTACCTTATTGCTATCCGGTCATCCGGATTTTATTCGAGAATCGGCCGTCAACGACAAGAATTGAAGATGTAGAGTCTCTTCAGCAGCAATTGAGGGAGCTTGATCCGTATTATGAATATACCGGACCCACCCAACCGGATCCTGATATCGTTAAAGAGGATGAAGTATTGATTGAAATTCCAGAAGGTTTAGGCCTGAAAACTGCAACTAAGCAATCAGATTTCAATCTTTCCTCCATGCCTCAGAATACTTTCAGACAGGCAACTGAGAAGCAGATACCCACCTCATTGCAATCCGCAGGATGGCAAACGGAAAATGATATAACAGGAGAGAAGTTTGAAGAACAGAAACCATCATGGATGGATACCCTGCAAACACCGATGGCACAATCAGAATTTCTCGCAGGAAAAACCTCTGGCAACACGCCAGCCACTCCAAAACCTGGATTCACTTCTGGAAACCTTATGACAACAAACGATAATTACTCCCCCAATGAAAACCCAACAGGCGATAATAACCCCCAATTCTCTGGACAGGATGATTCTTCAGCGCCGAATCCCTTTTTGGGCGTCCCTGGTGATTCCATTCCCGCCGCGGAACCGGGAGACATCCCAGAATGGTTGAAAGCGCTAGCTTCAGAACCACCAGCCGCGTCATCAGATGCCATTACTGCCCCGTTACGGGTACCGGGAGAAACAGGAGTTTTACAAACCGGTGAAGAAAACCTTGAATTCTTAAGAAATCTTCAAGGTGAAGGGCCCGCTCCACTTATTCCAGAGGAATCTCCCACCATAGAATCTGCGCCTCAACAGGAGCTGTTGGAATCATTGCCCGGAATTCATCCTGACAGTCCTTTTGTTCAGACAGGAGAGACTACCCAACCGGTACCGATCGAAGATGTCGGTGCCCCTCCCCAGTCCACAATTTCCAAAGAAATGCCCGATTGGATGAAAACCGCGGCTGAAACTCCTCCTGTTGTGCCTGAAAAAATGCAACAACCAGCTGAAGACCTTCGTGAAGATTTTATCAGCGAGAAACCGGCCCAGCCAGCTTCTTTTGGTGAATCTTCAGCGTTAGAAAACCAGTATCAACCCCCACAACCTGAATTCGGTGAACCGGTTGAAACGGCACAGCCCGAAGTACCCACTCCTGAAATTGAACAATACCTTGAGCAACTGCGTAAGGATACAGCACCCGGGGAACAACCAGATTGGTTAAAACACGAAAACCTTGGAAGCGACATTGAAGCGCTGTTTGACCAGACGGCCAAACCATCAGAAGAAATTTCAGAACCTGAAGGTACACCGGACTGGATGGCACAACTCAGAGAAGAGAACGAGGCTCATCCCGAACCGGCTTCATCGACCACACCAATGTCTGTTCCGAACGTACCTGACTGGCTATTCACTTCAGAAGATTCAGGTGGAGACACGGCACCGATCCAGTCTGAGACACCGGTTACACATCAACCCCCGCCCGATTGGCTCGCTGCAGCCCGGCCCGATGTTTTCGCCCAGGATAACCTTTCCGTAGGGTCAGAAAAGGCAGAATCCACAATTTCTGGTGATGCGTATGACGAATCATCACGATTGGATTCCATGGCCAACCTCGGGGAAGCACCCGTCATCAAATCCAGTCAAGCGGAAGTTGAACCAACACCTGGCGAAAAGCCAGACTTAAGCTTTCTGGATTCACAACCGGTAGATTTCATGAAGGTTGACAGAGCGCCATTGACGGACAACCTTGTAATGCCGGAAGAATTATCTGAAGAAACTACCGACACCGATTTATTAAAATCAAACGCACCTGAAAGCCTGCCAGCTGATCTTGCTGCCATGCTGCGGGAAGAAGCAGAAAGTCCTTTTACCACCAATCCACTGGCCACAGAAGCTACGCCACAATTAACCCCTGATCAAATTCCAGGGCTTTCTCAACCGGTATCATTTGATGAGTTCCGCACATTGGAACCGGAGGTCGAAACACCTCAATTAGAAACCACACCCGGGAAAGAGCCGGAAAAAGAAGAGCTGGAACTCACTCCTTCCGTCGTATTTGACCAAAATGAGGTCAAACCAATTGTTGAAGAAATACCACAGGCAAAAATTGAACCTTCTGTTCCCGAAGAAATTTTCACTGAGCCTGAATCAACCTCAATCCCAGAGATTGAAAAACCTGTTATTGAGCAACCAATCTTCGAAACGACAAACCCGGAAGATCTTCCTGCCCTGGACTTTTTCGTCAGCCCGGTTCAAGAAGAAAAGGTTGAAGAGGTCAAGAAATTATCCGGCGATGTTCCAACAATTGAAGAAATTATCGAAGCTGTGACACCAAAAGAGACTGCTGCACAACCGTTGGAAGAGGCAGTTGTTGAACCTGTTGCCAGAAGACCAATCGATGAAAAAACAGTTCCAGTTTCTTCATTACCACCCTCTCTCAAAGAAGAAATTAGCCAGTCTCAGCCTCCAACAGCGGCTGTAGAGCCACCTGCAACACCTCCTTCACAGACAAGCGTGGAACCTGTTTCTCCACCACAGCCAAAAGTCGAAAAACCTCCAGAAATACCCCCACCCATTGTTGTGGAACCGGTTATTTCCCCACAGCCTGTAGCTGAAGAACCCAAAGTAGTTCTACCTGTTGCGAAAGAAGAACCGGCACCTCAACCTCCTGTAAAAGCTGAAGCGCCACCACCTCAACCAGTGGCGGTAACAACACAGGTGAAACCGATAGAACCAAAACCCACAGTGAAAGTACCAGCAAAAGAGCCGCGTGTAACCCGCCCGGTTAAACCAGCCGAAGCCAAACCGGTTCGCCGCGAGAGTGAGAGACCAGTCTCAACACCTAAGAAAGTTGGACTTGCTGATCTAAACCGCGCACGGGAATTTGCGAAAAAAGGTGATTTGAACGCCGCTCTGCGCCGTTACATAAAATTAATCAATGCCAATAAGGCAATTGATGAAGTATCTGCTGATCTG
Organism: uncultured Leptolinea sp.; assembly: GCA_964446955.1. Classification (GTDB taxonomy): domain Bacteria; phylum Chloroflexota; class Anaerolineae; order Anaerolineales; family Anaerolineaceae; genus Leptolinea. Next base: position 265,608 of record CAYUQJ010000001.1, on the reverse strand, counting down.
AAAGAACTCGTTCGAAAAAATCCCAAAGAATACCTCGTTTGGCAAACCTATGGAGACGCCCGTTTGAGAGATAACCGGATACAGGAAGCTCTTGATGCCTATGCGAAAGCAGCGGACCTGCTAAAATAATCTGGCTTTTAATCTCGATTCTTTGGAGTAATCATGGAACGTACTTTTATTCTTGTAAAACCGGACGGCGTTCAACGGGGTCTGGTTGGTGAAGTGATATCGCGTTTTGAAAAACGCGGCTTAAAACTGGCTGCAGCCAAATTCATGGCCGTTTCGAAGGAACTGGCAGAGAAGCATTATGCCATTCATAAGGGAAAACCTTTTTATGATGGATTAATCAAATATATTACATCCGCCCCGGTTATGGCCATGGTGTGGGAAGGTACAAATGCTGTTGCTGTTGCCCGCCAGATGATGGGCGCCACACGTCCGTGGGAAGCCGCCCCCGGCAGTTTGAGGCACGATTTTGCCATTGAGGTTGGGCGAAATCTAACGCACGGTTCTGATTCAGTAGAAAATGCCTCTGCTGAAATATCACTCTGGTTTTCCCCTTCCGAATTGGTAGATTGGAATCGTTGCTCAGACGAGTGGATTTTTGGGCAAAATTAATACAATTCATATACAAAATATTAGACAATCCATCTCCATCCGCTATCAACAAGGGATGGAGATTGGTATAATCCTCTCTGGATAAAGATTTTCTTCCAGCTTTGGAGGCATATACGTGAATTCTCGCAATCAATCCTATGTGGTCTATGTGCTGTTGTTTATAGCCATCATCATCATGGTGATCTATAGCTTCAGTCAGAGTTCCACTCAATCGGGTGTACTCACCATCAATCAACTCGCATCAGAAGTACAGAATGGTACCGTCGCCCGAATAGTGACAGATGAAAACAAACTCACTGTTACTTATAAAGACGGATCTCAAAAAACCGCCACCTCTACCAAGGAGACCGGAGCTACTCTCGTTGAGCAGTTGACAGCGCTTGGTGTGACATCTTCCCAGATGTCACCCGAGAACGTGCAAATTGAGATCAAACCACCCAGCGCCTGGTTGGGAGTGGCTACCGCCCTCGGATACATTCTTCCTTTCCTGCTTTTGGCCGGAGCGTTCTTTTTCATATTCCGCCAGGCTCAAGGAAGTAACAACGCGGCCATGTCCTTTGGGAAATCCCGTGCTCGCATGTTTACCGGTGATCAACCCACGGTTACCTTTCAGGACGTTGCCGGTGTGGATGAATCAAAAGAAGAATTACAGGAAGTTGTTGAATTCTTGCGTGAACCGCAGAAATTCATTCAACTGGGAGCGCGCATTCCAAAAGGTGTTCTTTTGGTTGGCCCTCCCGGGACCGGAAAAACATTACTGGCAAAAGCTGTGTCTGGTGAAGCTGGTGTGCCTTTCTTCTCGATTTCAGGCTCTGAATTTGTTGAAATGTTCGTGGGTGTTGGAGCAAGTCGTGTTCGCGACCTGTTCGATCAAGCCAAACGTCACTCGCCCTGCATCGTTTTCGTTGATGAGATCGATGCTGTCGGCCGACAGCGTGGCGCCGGCCTGGGGGGCAGCCATGACGAACGCGAACAGACCCTCAACCAGATGTTGGTTGAGATGGACGGTTTTGACACGGATACGAACATCATCATTATGGCTGCCACCAATCGTCCCGACATTCTCGATCCGGCTCTTTTACGACCCGGTCGCTTTGACCGCCGGGTAGTTCTAGACCGTCCGGACGTCCGCGGTCGTGAAGCCATTTTGAAGGTACATGCCAAAGGCAAACCATTGGAACCGGCAGTTGACTTGAGCATTATTGCCCGGGCAACACCCGGTTTTGTAGGTGCCGATCTCGAAAACCTTGTCAATGAATCAGCTATTCTTGCTGCCCGCCGGAATAAGACGACGGTGGGACAATCTGAATTTGAAGAATCCATTGAACGTGTTATCGCCGGACCTGAACGCAAGAGCCGTCTGATAAGCGAAGAAGAAAAGCGGATTGTTGCGTATCACGAAGCCGGTCACGCGGTTGTAATGAATGCGCTTCCGGAAGCCGACCCTGTTCAGAAAGTTTCCATAATTGCCCGTGGAATGGCTGCCGGTTACACACTGGCATTACCCGCTGAAGACCGTACATTGACCGCGAAAAAGAAAATGCAGGCAGAAATGATCGGACTTTTGGGCGGCCGCGCGGCAGAAGAAATAGTATTCGACGATATCACATCTGGGGCGTCCAATGATATTGAACGCGTTACACACATAGCGCGTACCATGATCACCCGCCTGGGCATGAGTGAAAAACTTGGACCGATGGTTTACGGTCAAAAAGAGGAATTGATTTTTCTCGGCCGTGAAATATCTGAGCAACGCGATTACTCCGAACAGGTTGCCGAACAAATCGACAGCGAAGTAAGAATACTGGTAAGCCAGTCTTACGAAAAAGCAAAGACCATCCTAAAGCAGTATCGTGAACAGTTGGATGCCGTTGCCAATAAATTATTGGAAGTTGAAACGATTTCAAGGGAAGAATTCGAAAAGATATTCCCGCCACCGCAACCCAAACGAAGCGGAACACCGACTTACGCTTCCTGATCAATTCGTCAATAAGATTAAATAAGAGGTTGTCCAACAAAATTTGGACGCCTCTTTTTTTTATGGGAGGAAAATGCCGGACAATTTATGCGGGTTGGTTATTGCTAATAGTTCACTACGATGGGAAATGAAGAGCCTTCCGCACATACTCCGCCATTTTCTCTGCCATGTCATCACCGGCATTAAACCAGTGAATGCGCGGATCATCTTTCTTAAACCAGTTTGCCTGCCGATGAATATACTGACGGGTATTGCGCTTGATCAGCATCACGGCATCGTCCAGGGAGTGTTTTCCCATTAAGTAACCGGTGATCTCCCGGTATCCAATCGCCGAAAGAGCTGATGAATTAGGATCAAACCCGGAATTCAGCAAATGCCGTACTTCTTCCAGAAGCCCCGAATTTAGCATCGCCTCGATGCGTAGATCTACGCGTTTGTAAAGCTCTTGTCGCTCCCATTCTATTCCGAGGATAATAAATTCCAGATCGTCTGGCGGGTTTTTGGTGCGTTGTTCTGAAAACAATCTTCCAGTGGAAAAGATTACCTCCAATGCGCGGATAGTCCGCCTGACATTCGTTGGTTGAATAAAACTACCAGCGGCGGGATCAATCCTGGAAAGGACAGCGTGAATACCATCTGAACCAAGTTCCCGGCTCCAATTTTCCAGAAGACTGCGCAATTCCATGTTGATCGCCTCAGATGGCACAGACCAGCCTTCCAGCAAACCCCAAATATACTGACCGGTTCCTCCAACAACAAACGGTAGTTTTCCTTTACAGTGAATCTCATCAATGCATTCCCTGGCAACCGAACAGAACTTCGCCAGCGACCAGACCTCATCAGGTTGAGATACATCCACCAAATAATGCTTGATCTGTGTCAGGTCCCAACTTGTTGGTTTGGCTGTCCCTATATCCATCCGCTTATAAAACTGGCGTGAATCTGCGGAAATGATCTCGCCATTAAATTGCCGCGCGAGATCAATGGAAACCTCCGTTTTTCCACTTGCTGTAGGACCAATAATAACTACAACGCTATTCTTGTTCTTCATTCTGTTATCGCGTTCTCATAATGAGTAATTTTAAAATTCCGTTCATCTTTTGGGTCTACGACAATTGCAATAACATCAATTTGCCACTGAAAGTCTGAAAACTCAGGAAATCCATCGAGAAACATTTCAGCACAATTCATTAAATGCTCCTGTTTGACCGGTGTGATTGCTTCCTCAGGCCATCCATATTGACTTCCTGTCCTGGTTTTAACCTCGAAAAAAACCAGAGAATCTTTCTTAATTCCAATGATATCCAATTCCCCATATTCACAATGCCAATTTCTGAATAGGATTGAATAACCATTCTTCTCCAGGTATTCTGAGGCAGCTTGCTCCCCCCATTTCCCAATTGCCTGGTTATGCTTCATTTTTTGTAAGTCCTGAAAGAATCCATTCAGATGTTCTACGGGCTGAGTCAGGTTTTCCAATCTGAATAGCCGCTCTCTTAAACTTCTGCGTAATGGAAGGATCAGCCGCAGCTACCTCCAGAAATTTCAGTATCAATTTTTCGTTATTTAAGAATGTGCCCCCCCCGTGTGAAACAATAAACTCACAATTTGCCGCTTCCTGTCCACTTCCCCGATTTACCAGAATAGCTGGAACACCCAATGCCATAGATTCCGCCAGGATCAATCCGCCAGGTTTTGTGATAACAAAATCCATTCGGCTCAACAATTCCAAAAAGTCAGACACAAACTCATAGAACTTTACATCGGAACGGCCTTCAACAGATTCACGCAACAATCGACTAAACGCAGATGGCTTCCCGCAGACCACATTCCATTTGATACTATCATTTTCCAATTTGGAGGATTCATGCAATAAGTTTACGGTTTTCGGCCATGTCGTTACATAGGGGGCCAAACGTTTTCCGCCGGCAAGTACCAGTAACTCGATTGGACTCTTTCCATCAGTTTGGTTTCTTAGATCATTACGGAGAATATTTTCCGCTAAAGGATCAATGGGAATTCCATAAACCCGGATTCTTTCTTTACTTGCACCCCTATCGATTAATCGGGTCGCAGCTTCCTGTGATGCAACCACAAATCCCTCCACTCCCGTGACCGGCCAGTAAGGATGCACCATAAAGTCTGTTGCGACCGCCAGAACCGGGGGAAGCATAGGGTTTTCGAACCGCATTCCTGCCAGGATGGAACATGGCAGTGAATGGGTGCATACTACCATGTCTGGTTTACGGTAATGGATCAGTTCAATTAATCTGTCCTTTAGAATTGGAATCGATTGCAGCCAGTCATAACCCTGTGACATGGAACCAGTCTTCCAGGCAGTATCATAGGCTTTCGGGAAAAAAAGTGCGGCTCCAAGAGAAAGGAATTCCGGGAAAATGGATTCCCGAATACCAGGCGTGAACAGATCTTCGCAGAAAACTCGACAGCAAGGATCTAACTGCCGGATGGATTTCTTCAAAGCATTAGCAGCGGACAAATGCCCGCTTCCAATTGAGAGATACAAGATCAGAACACGTCCCGGTCCGTTCATAGAATCAACCTATTTTTGGACATTTTTACAAATCATGCTACACTAGCTTTCAATTCTACCGTAAACAATATATATTCGAACAAAAATATGCCAAACGCAGAAACTATAGCCATCGGTACAGAACTTTTACTGGGTGAAATCCAGGACACCAATACCCAATACATTGCGCTTCAATTGCGCCAGTCTGGTATTGATTATTACAGGGCAACAATTATTGGTGATAATCCGAACAGAATATCACAGGTTGTGAAAGAAGCAGCCTCACGCTCTGATGTTGTAATCACATCAGGTGGTTTAGGACCAACAGTAGATGATCCAACCCGTGAGGCGGTAGCCTTGGCAGCCGGGGTAGATCTGGAATTCAGAGATGAACTTTGGGAACAAATCAAAGAACGTTTCAACAGATACGGAAGAACACCCACAGAAAACAACCGTAGACAGGCATATATACCCAAAGGAGCCACTGCGATCATAAATCCCGTAGGAACGGCTCCGGCGTTCTTTATTGAGATCGGAAGCTGCATTGTTTTTTCGCTGCCCGGTGTTCCCAGAGAATTGGAGACGTTGCTTAATGATAGCGTCATCCCAACCATTCAGCACCGGTACCAACTTAAGTCAGTCCTAAAATCAGTTGTCATTCACGCAGCAGGCGTGGGAGAGTCACAGATTGACGAATGGGTTTCCGATTTTGAAAAAGGAGTCAATCCAACTGTTGGCCTGTTGGCACATCCTGGAATAACGGATATTCGTATCACAGCCAGAGCAGATTCTGACAAAGAAGCTTCCCGAATGATCGACGATCTCCATTCGAAAATATTGACCAGAATAGGCGATTCGTATTTCGGAGACGACGACACAACCCTTGAAATGGCAGTCAACAAATTGCTATTGGAGCGTGATTGGAGAGTATTCGTATTATTGCATGGCTTTGAAAAGGGTTTTGATAACCGAATAACGAATCTTAATCCCTCCCAAATATATATATACAATTCTCCAGATGATAATCCATCTTCACCCGAGCTAAATATAGCCCGTACCTCCGGATACCAGATCGTAATTCGGGCAGATCTTTTTCCCGGCGAAAACCAGACAAATCTGGCATTTACGTTCATTTCACCTGACGAAGAGATATCCACTACACGCTCTCATGGAGGCCATCCTGGATTGGCTCAACAGTGGGCCGAGAATGTTTTACTGGATTTTATCCGTCGATACCTATACAATAAAAACATCCAATAATTTTAGAGAAAGGTAAAAATGAAAAAAGTTGATTTCATTCTGAAAAATGCCATCGTCTTAACGATGGACCAGGAATTTAATATTTATGAACCCGGCGCTGTAGCCGTTTTAGGTAATTCAATTGAATCCGTTGGTCTGGAAACAGAAATCCTATCAAATTACTCCGCATCACAGGTTTTTGATTGCAAACAAAAGGTGTTAATGCCTGGTCTTGTGAACGTGCATACACATGTTCCAATGACCCTCTTACGAGGACTGGCTGACGATCTGCGACTTGATGTATGGTTGATGGGTTACATGATGCCAGTTGAACGTGAGTTTGTTTCACCTGATTTCGTACAGTTAGGGACGAAGATCGCCTGTGCGGAAATGATCCAGTCAGGTGTAACCTGTTTTGCGGATATGTACTATTTTGAAGATGACGTTGCCAAAGCTACTGAAGAAGCTGGGTTGCGTGGTGTATGCGGTCAGTCGGTTATGAAATTCCCGGCTCCAGACGCAAAATCGTACGAAGAATCACTTGCCCTCGCGCGTGATTTCATAATCAAATGGAAAGATCACGATCTCATCATTCCTGCTATAGCCCCTCACGCACCTTATACTTGCACATCAGAGATATTGGGTGCATCGGTAAAACTGGCAAGAGAATTTGATGTTCTCCTGCATACCCATCTCTCAGAAACTGCCAGCGAAGTAGAGAACATACGGAAAGAATATGGTATGCCGGTCGTTCCCTATATGAAAAAGAATAACCTGTTTGACGCAAAAGTTATTGCGGCACATTGTGTACACGTCGATGAAGGTGAGATCCGCACGTTGCAGCACGGAAATGCGGGTGTCGCACATAACCCGTCCTCAAACACCAAACTGGCTTCAGGTATCGCGCCGATCAAACGAATGATAGATCTCGGTGTCAAAGTGGGTATTGGAACAGACGGTCCGGCCTCCAATAATGATCTGGATATGTTTGAAGAAATGCGCCTGGCATCATTTCTGGCAAAAGTGGACACCGGTGATCCGACAGCTTTACCGGCTCGCACAACCCTTCTGATGGCTACCCGAATGGGAGCGGAAGCGCTTCACATTGAACACATCACGGGTTCATTGGAACCTGGTAAACGAGCGGACATAACGATAGTTGATATCTCTCCGTTACATAATTCTCCAAAATTCAAACGCGATCCACAGGGTGTGTATGCCCAGCTAGTTTACGCGGGAAAAGCCAGTGACGTTACAGATGTGATGGTCAATGGGAAATGGGTCATGTTGGATAAGGAATTGACCACATTAAATGAGGAAGAACTCTTAAAGGCTGGAAATGAATATGCCCGGAAAATTGACAGCTTCCTGATTGAACGGGAACAGTCTGTTCTTTCCAAGTTGATCGCGATAGGTGGAGCGGAAGAAGGAGAGAGCTTTGAAGTCCAGGCCAAGATGGCCGTACCATCTATTGATCCTGTACTTAAAGCTGTTGAAACAAATCCAAACATTTCGATTATCAGGACTCGCCATTACAGACAGTTCGATACGTATATGGAATTTGAAGATGCGTCTCAGGGATATGTTCGTTATCGTGAAGACCATTCCATTGGGGATAACAAAGAAATTACCGGTGTTCGCAGCCGCCTGACTCTGATCGGGCAAAGTAGAGAGCATCCCTTCCAACAAAACGTTCTTCTATCAAGAAGCCGCTTCCTGGCACCGGCAACACAAAGTCTGCGCTTCTACAAGGAGTACTTTAAACCCATCCACACGACCGAAATAGAGAAAACCCGAAAGCGCTATCTCATTAATTACAAAGAGACCGAATTCTTCATCAATGTGGATTCCTTTGAAACACCCAAATTGGGTTGTTTCCTTGAGGTAAAAAGCAGCACTTGGAGCCAGCAGGATGCGGAAAGAAAAGCTTCCCTGGCCGAAGACCTGCTGAAACTCCTCAGCGGAAATCAAAAGGAAGTGATCCTTAAAGACTACATTGAAATGGCTGGAGCTGCATAATTATCATCCAAGTGACCGGAGGGTTATCAGGTGAAAACTGTTCCATCTGAGACACTAAAAATACTATTTGCCGCTTCAGAAGCTGAACCATTTATAAAAGTTGGTGGATTGGGTGACGTTGCCGGTTCATTACCGTCTGCCCTGATGGATTACTTCAAAGAAACCCCCAATCTACCGGCTTTGGATATCCGCACAGTCATCCCCTTTCATAGTCGGATTCCAACTTCCAAGTTTGAATTGAAGAAGATCCTATCTTATTCAATTGATGGGGCTTCGGAATCGATCATTGCTGACGCCTATGTCTATGAATCCCTAAAACATCCGGTTTATTTGATTGCCGGCGATCCAATTCCGGATGATGGACCTGTCTACGACTCGAATCCGGTGGTTGATGGAAAGAAGTTTGCTTTCTTCTCACTTGCATCCCTGGAATTATGTCGCTCGTTGGATTGGGTTCCTGACATAATTTTCGCCAATGATTGGCACACAGCCTTAATTCCCTACCTGGTGAAGGAAAGGGAAGAATTTCGTCAGTTTTTTGAAAATACCAGGACAATTTTAGGTGTGCATAATCTACCGTTTATGGGCGGTGGAACACAGGCAGGCTTGAAACAAATGGGAATAAAACCCAGCCAGGATTTTCATTTACCAAAATGGGCGCGCCACATGCCTCTTCCATTGGGACTGGATGCGACAGATCGGATTATCGCAGTGTCGCCAGGTTACGCCCGCGAGATACTTACCCCCGAATTCGGCTGCGGATTGGATGGTTTTCTATACACATGCCAATCAAAAGTGACCGGGATACTAAACGGGTTGGATACCAATACATGGAATCCAGCAAGAGATCCATTGATTGTTGAGACATACACAAAAATCTCATTGCAAAAAAGGGCCAAAAACAAACAGGAAATCCTATCCCGATTGGGACTTGAGTATGATGCCCGCACTCCACTGATCATCATGATTTCCAGGATAGATCAACAGAAAGGCATAGATCTGGCACTGGAAGCGATCAACAATTTGACCGAGCGTAAGTTCCAGATCATCATTCTTGGGGTCGGAGATCCCGCTTTGGAAGATGCCTGCAAATTGTTGGAAGAAACCATTCCGGATAGAGCCCGTTTTCTGCAACGATTTGACCAGACTTTATCCCATCAGTTATACAGCGCGGGGGATATAATTCTGATCCCTTCACGCTACGAACCCTGTGGATTGACCCAGATGATCGCTATGCGGTATGGGTGTGTGCCAGTAGCACGCAATACAGGTGGTCTCGGTGACACCATTTTTGATACATCACCTGAGAATGGACAGACAGGGTTTTTATTTGACATGGCATCAGCCGAATCCTGCGGATCATGCATTGAACGAGCTTTGAACACCTTCATCAATCAACCCGGCTGGCAAAGAATTCAAAAGAATGGCATGAAAATCGATTTTTCATGGAAACATTCAGCCGAAAAATATGCCAGAGAATTCTTATCTCTCTGGCATAAGCCTTCAACACAATAACCATCTGAACCGGGCAGGAGTAAATCTCCTGCTTTTTTACGCAAACAGCATTTCGATAATAATGAGATAGAAATTTAATGATGTAAGCATGAAAGCACGTATTTTAGGATTGTGATTTAATCTGTACAAATTCTTCTTTGGAGTTCTTCCCATGAATTATGAACGACAGGCAGGCGTATTACTTCATCCAACCAGTCTTTCCGGACCGGATGGTATAGGTGATCTCGGACCGGCCGCGTACCAGTGGGTTGATTCTATTAAGCAAGCAGGATTCTCCCTCTGGCAGGTTCTTCCATTGGGACCAACTGGTTATGGCGACTCACCGTACCAATGTTTTTCTGCTTTTGCCGGTAATCCATACCTTGTTAGTCCGGCATTGCTACTGGACGAAGGGTTATTGCACACGTCCGACCTCGATGATCGTCCCACACTTCCCGATAACATGGTGGATTATGGTAGAGCAATAACCTGGAAAAACACACTTTTACAAAGATCATATAACCGGTTTAAAAAAGTAAACCCACCGTTACTAACAGATGAATTCAACGAATTTCAGGAAGAAGAAAAAGACTGGCTGAATGATTTCAGTCTGTTTATGGCCATAAAAGAAAACATGGGCGGGAATGCCTGGAACGAGTGGCCTAAAGAATTACGTAAACGAAATAAAAAATCTCTGAAAGAGTTTTCCCAATTCTACTCAGATGAGATTCAATATCATCAATTCAGGCAATTCCTATTCTTCCGTCAATGGGCACAATTGCATTCCTATGTGAACGAGTTGGGCATTAAGATCATTGGGGACATTCCACTTTTCGTCGCGTATGATTCTGCGGATGTATGGGCCAATCCTGATCTCTTCTTCCTTGACAGCGAAGGAGCTCCACAATTCGTCGCCGGAGTACCACCAGATTACTTTTCCACAACCGGACAACTGTGGGGAAATCCGTTATATAAATGGGATTTCCACAAAGAAAGCGATTATGCCTGGTGGATTGCCCGAATAAAATCAACATTGTCAATGTTCGACTTTATCCGCCTGGACCATTTTCGTGGATTTGCCGGCTATTGGGAGATTCCTGCTGGTATGCCTACTGCTGAAAAGGGACGCTGGGTAAAGGCTCCTGGCACAGACTTTCTCAAACAGGTTTCGTCTGTTTTGGGTAGTCTTCCAATAATCGCGGAAGATCTCGGACTGATCACTCCGGATGTGGTTGAACTTCGTGATCACTTCAAACTACCGGGTATGAAGATCTTCCAGTTTGCCTTTGCCAGCGACCCGACCGATCCATTTCTGCCCCACAATTATCCGGTTAATTGTGTTGCCTATACCGGTACACATGACAACGACACCACCATGGGTTGGTACAACAGCGCGCCCGAAGTTGAGAGGGACTTTTGCCGTCGTTATCTGGCAAGTGATTCTGAAGGGATTACCTGGAAGATGATCCGTGCGTTATGGCAGTCACCTGCCCGTGTTGTCATATCACCACTGCAGGATTTCCTGAATCTGGATACATCAGCCCGCATGAATTACCCTGGACGCCCTGGAGGCAATTGGACATGGCGGATGACATTCCATGGATTACCAGATGATTTGATCAACCGTATCAAAGAGATAAACTGGTTATACAACAGGCTTCCAGAATTACAGGAAAAAAAGCAAAAAGAAAAATGATCAGTTCACTTTCGGGAAGCCAGAAATATCCCGGTTAGAATAATTATCCCGCCCGCCAACTCAAGGCTGGCGGGAATTTCTTTTAAAAATATAGCTGCCAGGATGGTTGAACCAACGGGTTCTCCCAGAAGAACGATTGCCACAAGCCCTACTGGTAAGTAACCCAATGCCCAATTAAGACTGGTATGCCCTACAATCTGCGGGAAGACTGCCAGTGCAAGACAAAATAATAGTGTGGTGGTGGAATAAGGAAAAAATGAATTACCTGTAAGAATAGCAAAAAGGACCAGAAATACGGCTGCTGAGAAGAAAATGCAATAAACATATACGGAAAGGTTAACAGTCTTCCGAAGAATTCTTCCAATGATCAAGTAAAATGCAGCACAGACAGCACCCAGAAGTGCAAGCGCGTTTCCATATATTGCAGAAGTATTGGAATTGGCCTGAGGCATATTGCACCGAAATCCGCTCAATCCCAATTCACAATCATTTGACAGACTTACGATAATTCCACCCAAAATGGCAACCGCAAGACCGATCAATGTCATCCGGTTGGGTTTTTCCTTAAGAATAAAGGGAGAGAAGAGAGCAACCCAGATTGGCGTGGTGGTAACCAGTACGACAGAACTCGATACACTGGTAAACTCCAACGATGTGATCCATGAGGCAAAATGAAAAGCCAAAAGCAAACCCGCTGTGGCAATTCGTGCCCAATCGCCTTTTGAAATTGATAAGATATCCACTTTATGTTTCCGCCATACCCAGGGAGTCATAATAATGGATGCCAGGCCCAGGCGGTACGCTGCGATAACAAGGGAAGGCATCTCTCGTTGGGCATAACGGATAAACAATGAAGCTGATGAAACGGCCAGTATACCCACTACAAGAATAAATCCCGGAGATCGAATAACGCCGGAGAATAATTTCAAGGACACAGGTTGTATTTTGCTTGACAATGGTCATTCCTCTGGCTAGAATTTTTAATAAGATTGATAATGTCTTATTTATCAAACAATTACACTTGGCAAAAACACAGGAGGATCACCATGCCATATAAACAAACAACCTTAAGATATGATTTCAACGCTTTTGAACCGCACATTGATGCAAAAACCATGGAAGTGCATTATACCAAGCACCATTTGACGTATCTGAACAATCTGAATGCCGCTGTTGAAAAACATCCGGAATTGTTCGAAAAACCGCTTGAGACGCTTCTGGCAGACTTGGATAAAGTACCGGAAGATATCCGTACAGCTGTTCGCAACAATGGTGGTGGTGTATATAACCACAATTTTTATTTCGATGCCATGAAACCCGGTGGTGGAACCCCCAAAGGAAAACTGGCAGAAGCAATCAATAAAGCTTTTGGAAGTTTTGACACATTCAAACAGGAAATGGAAAAGGCCGGTCTGGGTCGTTTCGGATCCGGTTTTGCCTGGCTAAGCCAGAAAAAAGATGGATCTCTGGTTATCAGCTCAACCCCCAATCAAGATACCCCATTAACTGAGGGACTGAAGCCGCTTTTGACAGTTGACGTTTGGGAACATGCTTATTATCTAAAGTATCAAAACCGACGCGCAGATTATCTTTCTTCGTTTTGGAATGTGGTAGACTGGGATGTAGTAGAACAACGATTCCTTGGTTCATAAGACTTCTCAAACGGAGGGAAAATGGCTCATGTAATCACAAGTTTATGCGTTAGGGAGGGTGGATGCGCGATTGTCTGCCCGGTGGAATGTATTGTTCCCGGTAAACCCCAGGACAAATATCCCGGTTTTTATATCGACGCGGATACCTGTATAGACTGTGACGCCTGTGTTCCTGAATGCCCCTTTTTTGCCATTTTCGCGGAAGAAGATGTGCCATCAGCATATACTGCAAAAGGTGGCGAAGTTCTTTCCATGCCGGAAGGTACTCCGGGATATTCCGAAGAGTTCAATGGTAAGAACCATGATGGAGAACCCGTTCATTTGAAAGCCACCAGAAAACTCGCCGCTGGAGAAGTGGTAGACCTTACCCCTGCCATTGCGGAAAATGCTGCCTACTTCAGGGAAGGACCGGGATACGAAGCAGCCTGAGTCATAATTTTTTCCAAAAAAAAAGCAGACCTGAATGGGTCTGCTTTTCGATTAAGGGAGAACTTAAAGGTAGAATACTAAAAGGATCTTTAATTCAGGATGGCACAATGGACGGAAAGAAAACATTCAGGCGGGAAAAAGATTCTCTGGGCGAGATTAACGTCCCGATAGACAAACTCTATGGCGCACAAACACAAAGGGCAGTAGAGAATTTTCCCATTAGCGGTCTATGTCCCCGCCCGGCATTCATCTGGCCTATGGCTGCCATTAAACTGGCTGCTGCCCGGGTAAACGCCGCATTAGGTCTTTTGCCTGAACCAATTTCAGCAGCAATCCAGGAAGCTTCCCTTGAAGTAATGAGCGGGAAGTGGAATGACCATTTTGTTGTCGATCCGTATCAAGCCGGGGCAGGAACAAGCCATCACATGAACATCAATGAGGTGACAGCCCGCCTTTCAAACCAGATACTGGATAGGGCTCATTCAAAACTACGGGTAGACCCCAATGATCATGTAAATATGGCACAATCAACAAATGATGTCGTTCCGACAGCCATACGATTGGGTTGTCTCTGGCGGATGGAAGAACTGGACAATGCTCTCCAAAAGGTTGTGGATGCTCTTCTTGAAAAGTCTGTTGAATTTGATGTAATTGTGAAATCAGGACGAACACACTTGCAGGATGCGGTCCCGGTCCGGCTTGGACAGGAATTCGGCGCGTACGCTTCCGCAGTGTCACGAGACCGGATCCGGATTCAGCAAGCATCAGAAGGCTTATATCGTTTGGGTATCGGTGGAACAGCTGCCGGAACCGGATTAAACGCTCATCCTGAATATGCCTTTCGGATGGTCGCCGAGCTTTCCGCAATTACCGGAAAACCGCTTGTGCTTTCTGAGAACCTTTTTGAATCGATGCAATCCATGGCTGATCTGTCCGCGTTTAGCAGTGCGCTTCGCACATGCGCATTGACCTTTACCCGTATCGCAAATGATTTCCGTTTACTCTCATCTGGTCCAGCCAGCGGATTGGATGAAATACACCTACCAGCTGTCCAACCGGGGTCAAGCATTATGCCCGGAAAAGTCAACCCCGTTATGGCTGAGATGCTGAATATGGTGATGATCCAGGTTGTTGCCATGGACCAGGCGGTCGCTATGGCTACTGCCGCCGGCCAGCTGGAATTGAATGTTATGATGCCTTTGATCGGTTATAACCTGTTTGAAATGATGCACATCATGATCACAGGTATAACGGCCTTTACAGACCGATGTGTTTCCGGCATTCAATCTAATTCAGAACGCTGTCGCTACTGGTTAGAGCGAAATACCATCCTGGTAACCGCGTTGAATCCCCTGATCGGATACCAGGCTGGTGCAAAACTCGCGCAAGAGGCCCGCCGGGAAGACACATCAATAGTAAAAATTGCAGCAAGACAAATTGAAAATGGGACACTTAAAAAATTAGATGGCAATCCCATAACTCTGGAAGAAATAAAAACCGCCCTCAGCTCAGTCGATGCCATGACCCGGGGCGGAATTATGTTCCAGCAATAAAAAAGTTTCGTCTTATTTTTTCGGGTTGCGTGATGATTTCAACAACATATCGCTCCGATAGGCATATACAGCCGCGCCTACCAATCCGGCTTGATTCAGCAATTGCGCCGGTATGATCTCAGCCCGCGACCGTAGGAATTTCCCGTATTCACTAAAACACTTACTTGCCCCACCACCTAAAATGAAGACATCCGGAGAGAACAACCGTTCATACGTACTGATCAGTTCCTGAAAACGCATTGACCATTCTTCCCAGGTCCATTTTTTTCTGCTGCGAGTCGCATCAGAGGCACGTCTTTCCGCGTCTTTGCCCCGGATTTCCAGATGTCCTAATTCCGTATTGGGAAATAACTTACCATCGATAAACACAGCAGAACCGATGCCGGTTCCAATAGTAAGCAAGATCACCACGCCTTTTTTATACTTTTTCCCTACTCCGAATTCCATTTCGGCCAATCCAGCTGCATCAGCATCATTAAGCACATAGGATTTGCAGCCTGTCTCTTTTGTCAACAATTTGCTTACATCCATCCCAATCCAGGATTCATCCACATTCGCGGCAGAATATGCCACGCCATGATGAACCACGGCCGGAAACCCGACACCCAAAACCCCGTTATAGGAAAAATGTTTGACTATTTTATTAATGACATCTGCCACATCATTCGGGCGAGCTTCGTCGGGGGTCGGCAATCGATACCGCTCACTTGATAATGAACCGGTGGCGACATCAATGAGAGCTCCTTTAATTCCCGAACCACCTATATCCAGGCCCAATACATCCATTTTTCCTCCAAAAATTATCAGGATTCCGAATTCACACATCCATTCATTGAATGCTCTTCCATAGTCTTAGAAAAAACATGCCTGCCTGAACCATCGCATGCCGCTCTGAAGTAAAAATATTCTGATTCTTCCGGGTAAGCGACTGCCTCTAGCGATGTAAGGTCCGGATTACAGATTGGAGCAGGTGGCAAACCAAAGATGATATATGTATTATAGACAGAATCGACTTGAAGATCGTTAAGATTTAATGGACTCTTCCACCAGCCATGCTCCTGTGAATAACCCAGCGCATATTGAACAGTCGGATCGGTCTGAAGTTGCATTCCGTTTCGTAATCTGTTTAGAAAAACGGAAGCAATGAGAGGCTTTTCTTCATCTAACACAGCTTCCCGTTGAATTATAGACGCCAGGGTTACCGCCTGGTATGTGGTCAAACCCTGATTTGTATATGCATCCATCAAATCACCCGTAAGGTTTTGCCTGAATCGGTAAACAAACGTGTTGACAAATCCATCCACGGTAATATCACGCTTGAAAGAATATTGTCCGGGAATTAAAAAACCTTCATGAGAGATAATGGCAGGATCAGCCAGATCAGGCTGATCAACCGGTTGATTAACCCATTCCAGAAACTCCTCAATCGATATGGAAAGACCCGAAGTTGGTAAAGCCTGCGCAATTTCTTCTTTTCGCCACCCGGGAAGGATAGTGAAATCGACTAAACTGGCGTTAATATCTTGAAGGATTTTAACCACATCACGATCCGAGCTTCTGGCAGGTATTAAGTATTTCCCCGGCAGAATCCTTTGATCGGCTCCGGTATAGATCAGCATATCCCGAAGAATTGACGGGTCCCGGGTTACATTGTTCCCGTTCAGATCATGAATAATTTCATCAAGTGGCTCTCCACTTTGAATTGCCAGTACATAATCCGTTGCCAGGTCATTCGGTTTCTGTATTTCATCCTGTTTAAAAAAGAAAAGAAGCTCAAGGTATGTTTTTCGGCCATTATTCAGGTTGGGGTCTGGTTTACCCACAAGTTCGAAAGACTGTTCACGTACCAATGTTTGTATAAGAAATATCATCCCGACAAGACAAATAATAAAAAAAATGACTACCAGGCGCAGTAGTTTGTTCCGATCTGATTTTCGCGAGGTAGCTTTCATTTATTGAGAACCATTCGAATAACGGTCAAAATAGGATTGTAGAATGAAGGCGGCCGCTGCCGCGTCCAGGTGACCACGTCTTTGTTTAGTGGACGCACCTAACCTTATGGCCTGAGATTTGGCATCTTGCGTTGAGAGAGCTTCATCACAGTATTCAATCGGTAGGCCGGAGCTTTGTTCAAGTTCCCTTCCGAAACTCAATGCGTGTTTGCCCATGGAGTTGGGTAAACCATCCTCCTGAAAACTTATCCCGATAACAATTCTTGAAATCTGATGGCTTTTTATAACACGGATTATGTGGTCAATATCAATTCGGCGTGATTTATGGGTAAAAACCTCAAGTGGACGACTTAACTTCGACTCGTTGCTTCCTATCGCCAGTCCAATGTTCTTTTCTCCAAGATCAATTCCCAATACATTGGTCACGGTAAAGCAATCCTTATTCGTGATTCAAGAAATGGCAGCATTAGGAGTCGCATCGGCCAGGTTTCAAACTCCGTCGGTCGTTCGATCAAAACTTGTGAAGCAATATTTGCCGCGGCTGCATCCAACCGTTTACCAGCCAAACCGCGGCGAATTTGTTCTTCGTCTATGATGGGTATCATTCTGCATTTAATTATTGTATTAACTCTTGCAAGACCATTTATGGCATCAAATTCCTGGGATAAGATACGCACATCTACAGGCTCATTCTCTGATATTTTCCAGCCTGGTAGAACTTTGTTTGCTCCAAATATTGCTCTTGCTTTCTCAGTCAGGTCTTTTCGATTGATGATCAATGCAGAGACTTCAACCTCGCGAGTTATCCGTACCGAATTTCCAGCCTGCCCAATTTCCGGCTGAGTTTTCTCCCTTAAAATATTCCCGGATTTAATGGTAGATGAAAGAAGAATTTCATCATCCTGCAATCCGGTGGAAATCTTTTGTTCAGCTTCCTTTATCAATAATATCTGTATTTCATTTTTTAAAGCGGCTATATCATCCTGTGATGGCGCCGGGATATTCCTATCCGTTCCCCCGGTAATGGGAGAAGGATTGGTTAACTCAAGTTTTAGTCCGAATTCTCCCTCAATCCGGGTAATTTCGCCTGCTTCTGCATTTCCACTTTCTCCCCCGTAAACTGCTTCTACAGGCACTTCAGTCGTACTGAATCCGGGTTGGATTTGCGCGTCCCTTATTATTTGGTATCGGACCGGGGGATTAGTTTTATCCATGACCACAGTACCGGCAGGAACCGTGATTGCATCTTCGGTGAGATTGGTTATGGTCAAAAGCCCGCTGGCTTTTTTATCTGCGAGGGGCAATTCCCCTGTCGTTGTACGTTCCGTAGAGGTTTCCACCGACATTTCAACCCGTTTCGCAGTTAAAGCATCCGGGCCGGTAGTCACAGCATCAGAATCTCGGACAGTAAACCAGACATTCATCTCTCCGGATTGCCCCAATGGGTAAATTCGGATCGTAGCCGCGGGAAGGATCATTATTCCAGTGATGATCACGGCAGCTAATCCGGCAATTAATAAAATCAGCCGTATTGAGAATGGAAAAATTCTCAAGGTTCGGGCCATTCCTTTCCTTTGCCGAATATCTTCAATCCCTTCCCAGTGTTCCAGCGGTGGAAGATCAAGCGCATCTGTTTTTTTGCGTTTTCGTCTATCCCACCCCTTTCTCATCGCTTGATTAACAGAGTTGAAGACAGGGATTTGTAATTCCCCGGCTTCCGCAATCACCTCTGGATCATCACATACAATTCCGAGTCGTGATCCCTGTGAAGCGCAAATGCGTTTGATTGAGATCAAGTCCACTTTTCTGGTGAAAACGGTGTAATTCACTGGCCAAACCAGCAAAACACGACTGGATTTTCCCCATGTTACTTTATCCCGTATGGAGCCCGTATCCTCCAAACGGTCCAATTGAATGACCAGGGTTTTCATTGACTCTTCCAACCCCCAAGGAATGAATTCCCAAAATCCAATCGGAGAAAAATGAGCAGGGCAAGATTAAAATTGGGTAGAATAACCATAAATCATATGTGACTTTCAGTTGAAAATTCGGTATAGTTCCCAATATGAAAATCGCACTATTGGGGATACTACAATGGATTACGTGTTCAACTATCTGGTTAGGTACTATACTGGCAATTCAAGAAAAACCAGACCTCCCATAATTATATGAACAAATAGGAAAAACCTCGAATGAAAAAAGGACTGGCATTAACAGGATTGGTGTTCTTTTTGGCCGCATGCAATTTCATCAATGCGATGGATGTACACAAGGTGGATACCGTCGCCACTCACGTTAGCGAGCAATTGACAGCCTCACCCATCATCATTGCAACAGATACTTCATCGCCTGTTAACTTCACTGCAACAGTCACACCATTACCGACAGAAACGGAAACTGCAATACCCACGATCACCACAACCGCAACACTTTCACCTGATGATCCCCGGTCCCGACTTGGAAATCCAACCTGGAAAGAATCTTTTGATAAACCCAACCAGAACTTTTATCAGGATGA
Source organism: uncultured Leptolinea sp. (assembly GCA_964446955.1). Classification (GTDB taxonomy): domain Bacteria; phylum Chloroflexota; class Anaerolineae; order Anaerolineales; family Anaerolineaceae; genus Leptolinea. The sequence goes on along the minus strand of CAYUQJ010000001.1, from coordinate 245,930 downwards.
TAATGAAAATATTCGGTTTGCGTATGAATCCGGTGACCTGGCTCTAACAACCAAAAATCCCAACTGGACCAGTTGGAGTATGTCATACCACAAACCTCGTAATTATTACCTTGAAGCTACATTCAAAGTAGGAGATTGCTCCGGTGCAGATCGATATGGTTTGGTTTTCCGCGCTCCAAATTATGAAGACGGATACTTTTACGGTATAACCTGTGATGGACGATTTGCGCTGAAGATATTTTCCCAAAAAGGTGAGTTAATAACATGGACAAACCATCCGGCAATCAATACCGGGTCAAATCAGGTAAACCGCGTAGGTGTTCTTGTACAAAATAATCGGTACGCTTTATATGCAAACGGGAAATTGTTACAGGAAACGTTTGATGATACATTTGTGAAAGAAGGTTTATTCGGTTCCTATATAGCCAGCTCGACAACCGCCAACTTTACTGTTAGGGTGGAAGAGATCGCTTTCTGGAACCAGTAACCATTACCAATTTTGCCTTGTGTTGCGGTATATCCATATTTATTCGGCACACAGATATCTCTCAACACGGATCTTACCCATGGAACTAACCCCGCAACAATCCAACATTTGCAATGCCCCGCTGAGATCCCAAATAACTCTCCGCGGTGAGGCCGGAACAGGGAAAACAACCGCGGCTGTAGCCCGGTTGGAAAAAATGATTTTAAGTGGTGTCCCGGCCGAATCCATTTTGGTGCTCATTCCACAACGTCCTTTAGGTAAGCCGTATTCCGTGGTAGCATCTGCACCCAGTCTGCCCCATGGCGGACGGTTGCCGGTGTTAACCATTGGTGGTATTGCCCGTAGATTGGACGAGTTATTCTGGCCACTAATTCAGGAGGCTGCCGGTTTCACACAAGCAGAGCTGGAACCGAAATTCCTTACAGTAGAAACCACCCAGTATTACTTGAGTCTGATTATTGATCCTCTCAGGGAACAGGGCTTTTTCGACGGAATAGCCATTGAACCTTTGCGTCTTTACAGCCAGATACTCGACAATTTGAACAAAACCGCCGTAGTCGGGTTTCCGATGGAAGAGATTGCATCACGTCTGCGAGCGGCATGGAGCGGAAATCAGTCTGATGCCCGGTTTTTTGACCAGGCACAGGATTGTGCGATCAAATTCCGGCAATATTGTTTAGAACATTCATTACTGGATTTTTCTCTTCAAATTGAGATTTTTCGAAAATATCTCTGGCCGCAAGACATCGTACAGGAATATCTTCATCAAAGATACCACCACCTGATCTATGACAATGTGGAAGAAGACTACCCTGTTGCCCATGATCTGATCCGTGAGTGGATCCCTGCATTTGACAGTACATTAATCATACAGGATGAATCAGCCGGTTATCGCTCATTTCTGGGTGCCGATCCAACATCAAGCTCCACGCTTACCGAACTGATGGAGAAAACAATCCGCTTTGATGAACCATTGCGGGTTCCTGAATCGTTACGCGATTTCAAACATCATCTCACGAAGCATATCCGGATGGAAGCTGTAAGAGAGACAGAAGCCCCTGTTCAACTACCAGATATTGAACTCATACAAAGCCGTTTCTTTCCCCAAATGCTGGATTCAATCACAAATAGAATTGAAATCTTACTGGAAAAGGGCTCACAACCCGGTGATATCGCCGTCCTATCTCCTTTTGTGTCAGATTCATTGCGATTCTCGCTGGAGATACGTCTTCAAAGAAAAGGAATCCAGTTAACCTCACATCGCCCGGGACGTGAATTACGCGTTGAGCCAGCTGTTCGTTGCCTGTTTACAATGGCCAAACTGGCATACCCACAATGGAATTTAAAAATAAGCCCAATGGAATTTCGCGCAGCCCTTATGTCCGCTATAGAGAATATGGACCTTATCCGGGCAGATCTTCTCGCCGGGACCATGCTTTCCCGGAAAAAGGAGAGCGAGCCGCTATATCCATTTTCACAATTGAATCCCGAAATGGCTGAACGAATTACGTACCAATTCGGAGAAAAATACGAAACTATCCGTAACTGGCTGACAGACGCGCGACAGGCAGAACAACAGGCTTTACCCGAATTCTTCAGCCGGTGTTTTGGAGAATTGTTATCACAAAAAGGATTTGGATTTCATCACGTTTATGATATGGCCGATGCCACTGACCGTCTGATTGAATCAGCCCGCGAATTCATTTCAGTCGCACCATCATCGGTATCGAATGAAAAAATTGGGGCAGAATTTTTAAAAATAATGGAATCTGGTATCACCGGCGCCCAACATCTTCCCTCGTGGCAGGATGATCGACTGGATGCCATACTTCTTTCTCCGGCATTCACGTTTCTCATGCGCAATCGTACCTGTAAACACCAGTTCTGGATCGACCCGGGGAACACCGGCTGGTGGGAACGTTTAAATCAGCCGCTAACCCATCCGGTTATCCTAAGCCGGAACTGGCCATCCAACAAAAAGTGGACAGACGCCGAGGAACTGGCTCATAACCAGAACACTCTGGTTTCGCATACCTCGGGGTTGCTCAACCGATGCTCCGCTACTATCCATATGTGTCTACTGCAAGTGGATGAACAGGGGAACGAACCCCGTGGCCCATTACTTCAGGCCATAAACCGTTTTTTGCGATACAACCCGGGAGGATTGACAGACTATGCTGCCTGATCTTCGCCCGGCCCAATCGGATGTAGTCTCGTATTCCTCCGGGAAAATGGGGGTTTCCGCAGTACCCGGAAGTGGAAAAACATATACGCTATCGCGTCTCGCGGCGGCCCTTCTTGAACGTAATATTCTGAAGGATAACCAGGAGATTTTGATCGTCACTTTAGTCAACAGTGCCGTGGATAACTTTTCCCGTCGTATTAGTGAATTTACATCGAATCTTGGACTTCCACGTAATTATGGCTATCGCGTTCGCACCCTCCATGGACTGGCGAATGATATTGTTCGCGATAGGCCTGAATTAGCCAGATTGCCAGCCGATTTTCGCATATTGGATGAAAATGAATCTGTTCGGATTTTGCAGGATAAAGTGGATTCATGGCGCAGGGGGCATTCCGACTTTGAGGAGATCTGGACCAGGTCAGATGCTGACCCGCATAAAGCATCGCTTGGTTGGTCCAGGTTATTTGTGGCTATCGCTAACGACTTCATCCGGCAGGCAAAAGATCTTGGGATGACTCCGCAAACCATAGCGGACCATGCCAGCGGGTCTGGTTCTCAACTGCTGCAGATGACTTCCGATATCTATTCAGATTATCAACTCGCGTTGAATATGCGGGGTGCCGTTGATTTTGATGACCTCATCCGTTTGGCATTACGCTGCCTGGAAGCGGATGCGGATTATCTTGGCCGGCTGCAATACAGATGGCCTTATATTTTGGAAGATGAAGCGCAAGATAGCAGCCGTATGCAGGAATCAATTCTTCGGCTGCTTTCTTCCAGATCAGGAAATTGGGTAAGAGTTGGCGATCCCAACCAGGCAATTTATGAAACGTTCACAACCGCTGATCCCAAATTCCTCATTGATTTCCTGAATGAACCGGATGTGACATCAAAAGAACTCCCAAATTCTGGCCGATCAGCCCGGCGCATTATCAAACTGGCCAATCACCTTATTGAATGGGTACAGATAAAACATCCCGCCGAGGAGTTGCGTGATTCCCTCGTCAGACCACTAATCCGTCCAACAGATGCGAACGATCCACAGCCCAATCCGCCGGACAGGCAGAATAATATCTACATCGATTCCCAACGCCATGACTCAGAAGAAGAGATACGTAGGATCTGCAACAATGTAAAGAACTGGTTGTCAAACCACCATGATGAAACTGCCGCGATACTCGTCGGCAGCAATGAACGTGGCGGAGCCGTGGCAGACCAGTTGCGCTCTTTGGGTATTCAACCTGTAGAGCTTCTTAAAGTCAGCCGCTCTACAAGGAAGACAGCCGAGTTGTTATCGCTTTGTCTTAAGTTCCTGAACAAACCTAACCGGCGATCTCTTACAGACCTATTTGAACTGACTTTCAAATTCACTCACCCGGAAGAGGAGGATGACTCACGAATAAAAGCCCTGTCGCGCGTGCTATTGAAGTGCGAGCCGTTGGAGTTATTCTTATCGCCAACCCCTGCCCAGGACTGGCACCGCATTGCTTTTGGATTAAACCTGTCCACAGAGCTTGTCAGCGAGCTTGACAGGTTCCAAATATGGATGGATCGCTGGATGAAGGCGACCCTTCTTCCCATTGACCAATTGGTGTTGACCATAGCTCAGGACCTGTTCACGGAACCTTCCGATCTGGCTCTTTCACAAAAAATCGCTGCCATACTCGAGCGAATGTCACATATCAACCCTGATTGGGGACTGGGTGAATTTTCCTCCGAATTGGAATCGGTTTCCAGAAACCAGTCCAAGATTTCAGGATTCAGTGACGAAGACCTGGGTTTTGATCCCGATGTATATAAGGGGAAGGTTCTTGTGACAACCATTCATAAAGCCAAAGGATTGGAATGGGATCGTGTTTATCTTCTCTCAGCGAACAACTACGATTTTCCCTCACTCCAACCCTATGACCAGTACACATCAGAGAAATGGTTCGTTCGTGATCAAATCAACCTGCCAGCCGAGGTAGTAGACAGCCTTAAACGTTTTGCCAGCGGAGACCCGCTTGCGTTTATCTCCACACCCGGGCTGGCAACAGTTGAAGCCCGCCGGAAATTTTGCGCGGAACGCTTGCGCTTGTTATTCGTGGGCATCACCCGCGCCAGACGGGAACTGATCATCACATGGAATACTGGCAAACGTGACGACCTGGTACTGTCACTTCCTGTGGCAGAACTTGCTGATTTCATAAAAAAGGAAATGAATGACCATACCTCCTGATTTCATTTTTACCCAGAATAATCTTCAGGATTTCGTGGATTGTCCGCGGCGGTTCCAGTTAAAGCACCTGCTAAGGATAGCCTGGCCCGCTCCTGTCAGTGAACCAATTGAAGAGAACGACCGTCAAATCCGGCTTGGCTCAAAATTTCATCAAATGGTGCACCAGTTTTTCCTGGGAATTCCGCAGGAGAAAATTACCGCCCGATGTAACGATGATGATCTATTAACCTGGTGGAACACCTTTTTGACACAATTGCCGGTTGATTTGCCTTCCAAACAGATCCCGGAGATTGAAATAGGCATGCCGTTCCACGGGTTCCGTCTCTCCGCGAAGATTGATCTTCTGGCAGTGGAAAAGGGGGTTAGAGCTGTGATCGTTGATTGGAAAACAACTCACAGGCCTCCCAAACCGGCCTTTTTCAATGCCCGGATCCAATCATTGGTGTACCCGTACCTGGTTATCTCCACGGGTAGTATTCTGAACGATTACCGACCATTCTCACCCGATCAAGTAAATATGTTGTACTGGTATCCAGCTTTCCCGGAAAAACCAGTAGTTCTTTCTTTTACCGCTGATTGGATGGAAAAGACACGCCACATTCTTGAAAATCTGGCGAATGAAATCATCCATCTTGATTTAGAGATATTCCCATTGACAACCGATGAAAAGAAATGCCAGTTTTGCCGTTACAGATCCCTTTGTGAACGTGGAGCATCCGCCGGGAATCTGAATGATCTGGAAGAAGATGAAGTTGAGATCAATGGTGAAATCAATATCAATTTTGATGAGATTGAAGGGATCGCTTTTTAATTTCAATGGAACATAAATGGATCATCCGTCCTTATGTTAATGTGCCACCCGGTTTACTGGACCACCTGCATCAAAACAGAACAGTGGCTTCCTACCTGATACGCCGGGGAATCACAACACCTGAGGCAGCAGATCATTACCTGATACCGTCACGTGATAACCTGACAGATCCAAATCAACTCCCGGATATGACAAAAGCCGCAAACCGGGTTGTGAAAGCCATAAATACAAAAGAAAAGATTGGTATATGGGGAGATTTTGATGTTGACGGACAAACGTCAACTGCCATACTGGTGGAATGCTTGAGAAAACTGGGAACGAATACAGTTTTCTATCTCCCGGATCGACGGATAGAATCACATGGCATCAACATAACATCACTCCAACAATTTCTTCAGCAAGACATTCAACTTTTGATTACCTGTGATACTGGAATAGCGGAATTTAAATCCATTGAGTACGCCACTCAGTCCGGTGTCGATGTTATCATCACAGATCATCACACCCTGCCCGAGGTATTGCCTCCGGCACTGGCATGTGTCAACCCACGCCGCGTTTCGGAAAATCATCCTCTTGGCTCCCTTTCTGGAAGCGGAGCGGCATTTGAATTAATGTTGGCTGTATGTCGACTAATGGGTAAGGAAGATATAGCTTTCGAAAGTATCGACCTGGCAGCAATCGGTCTCATCGCGGATATCGCGCCGTTGATCGGGGATTCACGTCTTCTGGCACAATTGGGGTTGACCCGTCTGAAAGAAGAGCCGAGGCACTGCATCCGGGTTCTGGCAGAATCCGCCAATTCAACTGGGCAATCTATGGATGAACAATTCATTGGTTATACGATTGCGCCAAGGCTTAATGCTGTGGGCCGGCTCGAAAATGCCAATCCGATTGTGGAATTCTTGATGGATTCTCTGCCACAATCTGATATGGAGGATCTGGTTGAACGAATTGAGACCATAAATGCCAACAGAAAATGGTTATGTGATCAGGTATACCAGGCTGCTCATGATCAACTTCTGAGACAAAAAGACACCGCGATTCAGCCGGTTATCATGCTCTCCCACCCCACATGGACCGGCGGCGTCCTGGGTCTTGCTGCCGGCAAACTGGCTCGCGATTTCAACCGTCCTGCCATAGTATTGACAGAGACTCCTGATGGATTGATGAAAGGATCCGCCCGGTCTGTTGAAGGGGTTAACATAACAGAGGCGATCTCATCCGCGTCTGAATTTCTGCTTGGATATGGCGGCCACCCAATGGCTGCCGGGCTTTCTTTCCGGTCAAATCTTACGGATAACGTCAGGCAATCGATAAATAAAAGCATTCTCGACCAGGGTTTCAGGCCGGAAAGAACGCCCGAGATGGAAATCGATAGTGAATTGTCATTAAGTGACATTAAAATCGGTTTCTATGAAGAAATCGAGCAACTTGCTCCATTCGGAAATCAAAATCCCCCGCTCGTGTTTTGTTCAAAAAATTTATCTATCTCTTCCTTAAAGCCGCTGGGACGCGACCGTGATCATTTTCAGCTTTTATTGGAAGACGAAGCCGGCCACTCGATTCCAGCCAAATGGTGGAATGCAGAAGAAAGCCGGATTCCGGAAGGTAAGTTCGACTTTGCTTATTCCCTCAACTTGAATACTTATAAAGGCATTACTACTCTGGAAGCCGTCTGGATTGATTCGCACCCCATACAAGAGCCGGAAAAGATTATATCTGTACCAGATACCGATCGAATAATCGATCTTCGGGGAAACCCTGCTGGTGAATCGCCGTCCATAAATACCTATACGCAACAGCCATACATTATATTTCAGGAGCCACTTACAAAGGATGATCCATTTACATCCGGAAGATATGGGATTCGACGGGTAAAAACATTGATTATGGAATCCATTCCCCCGGAGCAACAAGTTCTTACAGAAATTCTCTCTAAATCCAGACCGGAAAAAATTATTGTCCTTTTTCAATACAGAGGAAAACTGTCTGTTGAGGCTTTTCTAAATCGCTTGGCCGGGCATATAAAATATGCCGTGGTCAACCGCGAAGGATTGGCCAGTTTGAAGGATCTGGCTCAAGCGATGAATTCCACAGAAAATGTAGTGAGAACCGGATTGGAATGGTTCGTGGCAGATGGAAAAGTTATTATAGGAAGTAATGAAAATGATCTTTACCGTCTTGAAATAAAGCAAGAAACCGGAGAGAAAGAAAAAAAGGAAAAACTTTTAGAAATGTTGCGTTACCAATTGGATGAAATAAGCTCGTTCCAGAAATACCTGGCCGAACTCCCTGTCGAATTGTTGAATAATCTGTTATGACTCCATTCCGGTCATTTGGTGAATGTCATCTTCCATAATAAGGAGATTTATAGTAAACTTGCTGTTCGATTGCAGTCATCACTGCAACTTTCCGCTTCCGGGTTCACCAACGGTGCTCTCCGGGGGCAATCCCGTGGAAAGGAGGCAATTCCTGATATGCGTAATTATGAGGTAGTAACCATCTTCCAGCCAGACCTGGATGAAGCAGCGTTAACAGCTGCGATTGATAAGGTAAAAGGTTGGATCACTGAAGCTGGTGGAACAATCAGCAAAGTGGACGTTTGGGGTAAACGACGTATGGCCTATATGATCCGCAAGACTCGCGAAGGCCAATACGCTGTTATCTATGCCCAGATGGAACCCGCATTTACCAGCACATTGGAACGCAATATGCGCTTCCATGAGCCATTGATGCGGTTTATGATCACCCTGGTTGACTGATTTTCCTTTTGTGTAAGCAGTTACACAAAAGAAATCTGCTGAGGAAAAGGACATGAGTCGAGGTCTGAACAAAGTCATGATCATTGGTCACGTTGGACGCGACCCTGAAATGCGCTACACTCCTTCAGGTCGACCGGTAACGACTTTTTCCGTAGCAACCAACCGGTCATGGAACAGCGCTGACGGTGAACACCACGCGGAAACCGAATGGTTCAACGTGGTAACGTGGGGCAGTCTTGCAGAGATTTGCAAACAGCATTTGACCAAAGGTCAACAGGTTTACATCGAGGGTCGATTACAGACCAGACGATGGGAAGACTCGGAAAATACCCGGCACACAAGTGTCGAAATTGTCGCAAACGAAATGATGCTTCTGGGAGATAGGCGCGAAGCCGCCTCAACCATGAACAACGATTTCCTACCCTCAGAAGAAATGGAAGATGAGTTTCCATATTGATGGAGAAAAACAATGGCTGAAGAACAAGTACAAGAAAACGAACAACCCACAGGTGGTTACGGTGGACGTCGTTATGTTGCAAGGCCCAAAATTTGCCAATTTTGTGCTGACAAAAATATCACTATTGACTACAAAGCAAGCGATATGTTGCGCCGGTTTGTGACAGAAGAGGGCAAGATTCGCCCCCGTCGTCAGACAGGCACATGCGCCCGACATCAACGTGAGCTGGCCCGCGCCGTCAAACGCGCCCGCCATATAGCTTTGCTGCCGTTCGTGTCTGACCGTCCCACAGACTAGTCAATAGCCTCCGCAGTCGGTAAAGGGGCACAGGCACGGGACTCCCTTTGCCTGTGCCCCATTTTTTTAATTACTCGAGGTCGCTATGCCTAATGAAGAAACCAAAAAAGTAATAACCAAGAAACATCTGGCTCGAATGGAACGTGAACAGATCCAACGCCGGAATCTGCTTATGGGTGTTTCCATTGCACTTATCCTGGTCGTCGGATTGATCCTGTTTGGTATTCTGGATCAGCTTTTCTTCCAGGCACAAAGAACTGTTGCCACAGTTGGAAAAGAAAAGATTACTCAGGGAGAATACCAGGCGCGGGTGCGGTATGCCCGCTACCAGCTGATCGAACGCTATCAAAGCACGTTACAAATGGCACAGATGTTTGGTGGATTGAGCACCGAGAATGAAAGCTACTTCACCACTTCACTCCAGCAGATTCAGCAACAACTGGATTATCCCACCATACTCGGCAATAGCGTTCTTGAAGCGATGATTGATGAACGTGTTGTAGAGCAGGAAGCGACAAAACTGGGAATTACCGTTGATGACAAAGAGATTGAAAAAGCCATGGAAGAGGCTTTCGGTTTTTATGCCGGCGGCACACCCACTCCTCAATCAACCATGGTTATCGCTCCCACATCCACACTCTCCTCCGAACAATTGGCGATCATTACCCTGACTCCAACGGCTACAATGGCTCCTACGGCGACCGAAGAACGCGCTCCGACCGCCACAGAGGTAAGTCCCACGGAAATTTCCGGTACAGCCGAACCCACATCAACGCCATATCCAACCTCCACTCCATATACATTTGAGGGTTATCAGAAGCAGTTCCAGGATTACATGACGAATCTCAAAGATGTGGAATTCTCTGAAACCGAATTCCGCAAAGCCTTCCGCCTCAGTGTTTTACGTCAGAAACTGGAAGAGAAGATAACATCGGATGTTGCAAAAACTGATGAACAGGTCTGGGCTCGCCATATTCTTGTGACCGATGAACAGGCTGCTAAAGATGTTCTCTCCCGTCTGGAAAAAGGCGAAACCTGGGACGCACTCGCGAAAGAACTCTCCCAGGACACCAGCAATAAAGACTTTGGTGGAGACCTGGGTTGGTTTGGAAAAGCCAAAATGGTGGCAGAGTTCTCAGAAGCTGCGTTTGCTCTGAATATCGGTGAGATCAGTGAACCCGTAAAAACAACATTTGGATATCACATAATCCAGGTGTTAGGCCATGAAGAGCGCCCGCTGGATCAGGCAGGGCTTGCGGAAAAACAGACGAACGCCTTTGAAGAATACCTCGCAAAAGCACAGGCCGAATTGGGTGTTACGAAGAATGACCTAACCAACATCACACCGGAAGAACCCAAACTTGACCTATCCGCAATGCAACAGTAAATAGATCCAGAATTATTTAAGCCATAATAAAAAAGACGACCGCATTCGAAAAGCGGTCGTCTTTTGGTATCACATAAAGATCAATGCGGGGAATTTGTCATTTGATCATATCATTTGGAATATCATCCAAACGCAGACTGATGATCTGGCTGGCAGAATCCCGGCCCATGGTAACACCATATATCACATCCGCAGCTTGAACAGTGTTCCGGTTATGGGTAATAACGATGAACTGCGTCTGATTGGCCAACTCCCGCAATAGATCACGGTACCGTCCCACATTGGCCTCATCCAGCATGGCATCCACTTCGTCCAACACGCAGAATGGAGTCGGAGATACTTTCAGTAAGGCAAAGATGAGAGCAACTGCGGTAAGACTGCGTTCCCCACCGGAAAGAAGCGATAGACCCTGCTCGCGTCTTCCGGGCAATCTGGCTTCAATATCAATACCGGTCTCGGTGAAGTTGTCTTCATCGGTCAGAACAAGTTTCGCGCTTCCACCTCCAAACAACCGGGTGAACATTTTTTCAAATTCCACAGCTACTTTCTTGAAAGTGGATTTGAAATCCCGTTCCATGACTTCATCCAGTTCACGGATGATCTGACACAGGTCTTCATCGGCTTTCTTCAGGTCATCGACCTGTGTCTTCAGGTATTCATACCGCTCAGATACTGACTGATATTCTACCTGTGCCTCAGGATTTACAGCCCCCATACGGCGCAGATGCGCTTTCTGTCGGTTAATACTGTCTTCCATATCGGGTGGGATTTCTTTGATGTTGGGAAGCTGTTCCACCCAACCGTCCAAAGGCAGCGGAGACTGGGCAGCCATATCTTCTGTATATTCCAGTATGACCAGTCCCATATCTTCTTCGATCTTCTTCCGGAGATTATCAACCGCGTCCTTGCTGCGGGCATATTCCAGTTTCGCCTGGGTGACAGCCCGTTCCGCGGCGGTGACTTTTTGCTGAGAAGAGACTAATCCAGATTGCAGGTCATTGTATTCAGCGTCAAGCCTGTTAAGATCTTTTTCAGCCGGAGAGATCTTTTCATCCAGGGCTTCAGTTTCGACTGTGATCGATTCAATTAACCCACCCTGTTTTCCAATTTCGACATCCAACTGTGAGCGTTCAGTCAGTATGGTTTCCACCTGCATTTTCAGATCTTCCACCTGTTGTTCCATCCGCTCAATCGTGGACACTAAATCCAATCGCCGTTTTTCTGCCTCTTGTCTGGCATTGCGAGAAACAGCCACTGTTGTATTCCAATGGAACACCTGGCTTTGTATCTCATCCAGGCTAAGACGGGCTAAGGCAATGTTCTTCTCTTTTAGTTGCGCACTGATTTCTTGGATCGAATTCTGATTCTGATTGATCGATTCGTCCAATGTTTTCAGTTCGGTATCGGCATCTTCAAGTTGTTTCTTTTGCTGTTCAATTTGCTGTTTTTTCCAATTAACCTGCTGGGTCAATTGGTTGAGATCCAGGGACGCTTTCTGGGCTTTTTGCGATAGACGGCGTACATTTTCTTCTACCTGCTGCCGGGATTGCTGTACTCGTGTTTCCTCAACATGCAGGGAATGAATCGCAGAATCCGCTGAATTGATCTCATCATCACTGGAATTTAAGTCATTTTCAATTCCTGCCAGAAGCCCTTCCAGTTCTTTCCGCTCCCGCGGACGGCTGATCAGACTTCCACGCGTTTCCCGTCCGGCAATTACGGCTCCATTGGGAAGGAAAACCTCTCCATTAAGAGTGACCGCTTTTGCAACCCCTTTTCCTCGTGCGACCTTTCTGGCAGTATCGCGATCTTTAACGATCCAGGCATTTCCCAACGCGGCTGATACCACCCTGGTCAACTCGTCAGGTACCGTAATCAGGTCACTTGCCCTGCCAATTACTCCTTGAATGCCCGGAACAGGGCTTTTTGAGCCATTCTCAACAAGCGAGGAGGCAGGGAACAAAGCTGCCCGTCCCTGATCATTCGCGCCCAGCCAGGATACCGCCTGGTCTTCATCCGTGTCTTCCGCCAGGTATATGGCATCCAGGAATTCACCGAGAACTGCCGCGACAGCCTGTTCATATTCTTTCGGTACTTCCAGAAGACTGGTTAAGGCAGAATACTTCCCTTTGAGGTTCCCGCTCTTTGCCTGTTGTAAGACTGCTTTAGCCCCCCCCGCCAGTCCACTGAATGCATTTTCCGCATCGATCAAAGCCTTTAATTGACCGTTTAATTGGGCTTTTCTACTTTCCAATTTGTTACGGGTATCCAGTAAATCTCGGCGGTTTGCCTCAGATTCTGTAATTTGTTTACGGGTTTCGCTTAGTTTTTCAGAAAGGGTTTGAAGCTCTTCTTCCGCTTCTTCCCGTTCCAGCCTTACCGTTTCTTCCTGGTGCTGAATATCCACCAGATTTTTTTCTTCTTCAACAACACCCAATTCCAGCGATCCGAGACTGTTCTGGAGCGAATCACTTCGCGAAATGATCTCATTTCGATGAGCCTGCAATTTGACATTTGCCGTTTCTATCTCAACCATCTTGCGGCGGGTTGCCCTGACATCTTCCTCACATTTCTGGCGTTCAGATTGTAATTTTTCCAATTGCGAGGAAACTTCATCGGCCTGCGCCTGTGCGTCATCAACCTCTTTTTGAAGCCGGTCAACTTCTTCCGCTATCTCATCCAGACTGCGTTTACGGGCAGCGGTTTCTTCTTCCCGTTTTGCCAGATCATTCTGTAACGCCAGTTCGCGTTCCATTAAGGAGCGTTTCCGTTCCTGTTTGACCGCCATATCACGTAAGAGGGTTTCCTGCCGGCTGTGTAAACCGGATAGCTGATTATGCCACTCGGATAGTTGCCGCCGGACATCAGATAACCGGTTTTTTTTCTGATTTAGAACAATGTCAGTTTCATTTAGTCCATCCCGCGTGGTATCCAGATTTAATTCAAAACCTCGAAGGATTTCATGATCACGCCGGACGTTGTCCTGCAAAATATTCCAGTGGTAACCGTACCAGTCCCGTAAGAGCAAGCGCAAGTCTGATTTGATCTGTTCGTATTCAATGGCCCGCCGGGCTTGTCTTTCCAATGAAACCAGTCGGGGTTCAAGCTCTGCCACAATATCCTGCACGCGTATCATATTACGGCGAGTTGCTTCCAACCGGTTGAGTGATTCTTCGCGGCGGCTTCGATACAATCCTATCCCGGCTGCTTCCTCAAAAAAACGACGGCGTTCTTCCGGTTTCAAGGAAAGAGCCGCATCAACCAATCCCTGACCGATGATCGTATACGTACGCTCAGCCAACCCTGACAATGCAAGAAGTTCAGATATCTCCTTCAAACGGACCCGTTGACCATTCAGAAGATATTCGTTTTGCCCATCACGATAGGCGCGTCGTGTGATCGATACTTCAGAAAAATCTATGGGAAGCCAATTATCCTCATTATTGAAGGTAATCGTCGCCGAAGCCATCCCTGCCCGCGATCGCTGTTCCGATCCGGAGAAGATCATATCCTCTGTTTTTCGGCCTCGAAGCAAGCTGAACGCCTGCTCCCCCAAAACCCATCGTAGTGAGTCGGCAATGTTGGATTTTCCAGATCCATTCGGGCCTACAATGGCCGTTACGACACCGGGAAATTCGAAAAGAACCTGGCTTGCAAAGGTTTTGTACCCATGCAATTCCAGAGATTTTAATCTAGGCGGCATGTATCACTGTCATCCTTCATTAATTTGAATACGGTCTACCAGTCCGATCTGATCCAGAGCTTTCGCTGCAGCAGCTTTTGCCGCAGCCTGTTTGCTATGGCCACTTCCAGAACCGTAGATTTCCCCGTTTACAACTACATCCACTTCGAAAACCTTGGAATGATCTGGTCCGCTGGAATTTCGTGTCACATATATGGGAGCCTGATATCCCTGGGATTGGGCCCATTCCTGGAAAAGGCTCTTCGGATCCTCATTTTTGTGATGTAACAAAATGTCCTCTGCCGCTGTATCCAGCAAGGGTGCGGTGAACTCCTTGACCGCATCGATGCCGCAATCCAGATATAGGGCACCGATCAGCGCCTCAAAAGTATCGCACAGCAATCCGTCTCTTTCACGACCTCCACCCTGGTACTCACCACGCCCCAAACGCATGGCATTTCCAAGTTGAAGCTGGCGCGCAAATTCTGCAAATCGTTCCGTGTGTACCAGAGCGGAACGCATACGTGTCAAATCTCCTTCAGCCATTTCAGGATAGCGGTTATATAACCACGCCCCGACGATAAAATCCATCACGGCATCACCCAGGAATTCCAACCGCTCGTTATCCTCCAACGCATCGGTGTGTTCGTTCAAATAGGACCGGTGTGTGAGCGCCCGGCTTAGCAACAACCAGTTTTTAAATGGCAGATTTAAACGCTCTGATAATTCCTGCGGAGTCTCTGTTTGCTTCGGGGTCGTCAAATTTTCCAAAAATGGCCTCCCGAACTATTGGAGCGCAAGCCACCTCACAAAATCGTGTCAGGTAGATTGCGGCCCATCAGTTCTGTATTAAGTAGGATAGTATTTTAACCCGTTCCCGGAAATTATGAGAATAATGGGCCGGGGCAATTTCTGTTCAAGTTTCTTACACGCTGACCAGACCAATGCGGATGTTGGCTCAGAATAGATCCCTATCTCTGACAGTTCTTTCATATCAGTGATAATCTTTTCCTCTTCAATAGAGATTATTTCTCCCGCATCATCTCCCATCTCCTTTATTATGGCATAACCTCGAACAGGACGTGAGACGCGAACACCTTCAGCCAGGGTGATACCTTCCGGCGCATCCGCGTAGTCTGTGATCTGCCTGTTGTAAAGCATTGCCATGGGTGAACAATTCTCTGCCTGAACACCAACGAAGTATGGTAACCGGGAACACTTTCCCGCATTCTTGATTGCCTGAAACCCTCTGATCATTCCCAGTAATAAAGCCCCATGTCCCGCAGGCGCAATAACAGATCCGACCTGCCCACCGGTTTGCTCAAAAAGCTCGTATGCTATTGTGGCAATACCTGGAATTCCAAATGGAAGGTATGCGTGACTTCCATAAACACTGTCTTTGTCTAAAGATTTCAAAACCGCCCTGGCAGCCTCTGATCGGGGACCGGGAACACGGATCAGGTCCGCGCCATATTCTTTGATCTGGCGTGTTTTTGGACCGGAGGCACCTTCCGGTACAAACACTCTGGCCTTTATACCGGCCCGCGCGCAATACGCGGCAAATGAAGCCCCTGCGTTACCACTGGAATCCTCTACAGACGTTTTCACGCCTCGGAAAACCATTTGACTTAGCAGAACTGCCGTACCACGATCCTTGTATGAGCCGGTTGGGTTCAAACTCTCCAATTTAAAACCGACCTCCTTTGTGGCGGAATTCTCCCAAATCAACGGTGTATCCCCTTCTCCCAGGGTTATTACCGGCGATGATGGATCAAGTGAAAAACTATGCCAGTATTTCCACATGCCGGGTAGTTTCCGATCGATTCTGGAATCTTCAAAGAAAGGAGCCGTATCGAAATCAAAAATCCCCCGACATTTCTCACAAACATGGACAATATGGTTTTCCGGATATGGATTTCCACAAGTCGTGCAACGAATGTCTGCCATCGGAATTTCTCCTGTCTCTAATTATACGTGTTTCGTCTGTGGATAATTCTGCAAAATACACTTACTCCATTCTGCCTATACGCATGTTTCCGCCGGTTTGATCACCTTTTGCTATAATTCGTTCATGCCTTCTGATCTTTCCAACCAGACTTCTTACAGGGTAACGACTCCCGTTTATGAAGGTCCCCTGGACCTCCTCCTTTCCTTAATCGAAAAAGCGGAACTGGATATCACCCGTCTCGCGTTAGCCCAGGTCACAGATCAATACCTATCATATATTCAAAAAATGGAAGGCGTCCGCGCCGCAGATATTTCTGAATTCCTGGTGATTGCCGCGAAATTAATTCAAATAAAATCGGCCGCTCTTCTTCCCAAACCACCGGTTATCGAACCGGAAGAGGAAGATCCGGGTGAAGCACTGGCCCGACAGTTGATTGCCTACAAGAAATTCAAGTTGGCATCACTTTACCTGGCTGACCGTGAAGAGCATGGATTTCACACTTACCTGCATATCGCCCAGGTGCCAAAAATTGAACCACGCCTTGATCTCTCTGACCTTACCCTGGAAAAGTTGATGGAAGCGGCCCGGGATATCTTCTCTGGAAAGACCAGTCTTCCCCTTACCGATGTTGTCGCCGCGCCGAAGATCACGATCCGCGAACGGATCCACAGAATATTGTCGATTTTTAAAGAAAAAGATCGAACGTCTTTCTTTGAATTGGTTCGCGACAATTCATCGCGATTGTCAGTGGTTGTGACATTTCTGGCCATGCTTGAATTGGTAAAGAGGCATGTAATTGAGGCAGAACAGGGCGCTCTCTTTTCAGACATTGCTCTTCGCCCCCTTGAATTGACCATAGATGAGGAATCTATATCTGAATTCGGGGAATAACATCGCAATGGTGCGATGTTATAATTAAATATATGTTTGATTATGTCATGCATCATCACAGTGTGGAGGGGTATTTGTGAGTGAATTGATAGAATTTACAAGTAATTACAATGATCTCAGTACAGACACCGGTTTTCAGTTTGAGTTTATTTGTGATCGCTGTGGAACCGGATATCGAACACCATTTCAAGCCTCCGCGACTGGAACAATAGCCAGTGCATTGAACACAGCCAGCAATATTTTTGGTGGAATACTCGGTCAGGCAGCGGATATCAGCGAAGAGGTAAGAAGCGCGAATTGGCAAACAGCCCGCGATGCAGCTTTCAAAAAAGCAGTTGAACAGATCCGTCCATCGTTTATCCAATGCCCCCGTTGTCAGGCATGGGTATGCCGCAAACAATGTTGGAATGAAAAAAGAGGTCTGTGCAAGAATTGCGCTCCGGATCTGGGTGTGGAAATGTCTG
Source organism: uncultured Leptolinea sp. (assembly GCA_964446955.1). Classification (GTDB taxonomy): domain Bacteria; phylum Chloroflexota; class Anaerolineae; order Anaerolineales; family Anaerolineaceae; genus Leptolinea. The sequence goes on along the minus strand of CAYUQJ010000001.1, from coordinate 228,341 downwards.
CCGCGCAGGCATCACGCTCTGTAGAAGAAGTATGGGCTCATGCAGCCATGAGTGCCGAAGATAAAAAACTTTCAGAAGGCAACTGGCGAGAAACCATAAGAGCCACCTGTCCCAAATGCAATGCACCGCTGGCCACTAATGCCAAATTCTGCCCGAATTGCGGGGAACCGTTGAAAAAAACAGCCCATTGTACACAATGCGGAGCTTTATTACAGCCAAACGCGAAGTTCTGTGGAGAATGTGGCGCCAAAGTCGAATAGATCATTGAATGTCTGAAGATGTAACTCCAATCCGCCAACAATATCTGGATATAAAGAAAAAATACCCCGATGCCATCCTGTTTTTCCGGCTCGGGGATTTTTACGAAACATTTGACTCGGATGCTGAGACCACATCGCGTGAATTGGACATTGTCCTTACCTCGCGCAATGTCGCCAAGGGGATGAGAATTCCCATGGCCGGTATTCCCTATCATGCTGCTGAGAATTATCTTTCACGACTCATTGAACGCGGCTACCACGTAGCCATCTGCGAACAGGTGGGAGACCAGCCGGTAAAAGGGCTTTTCCCCCGCGAGGTTACCCGGGTGGTGACTCCGGGTACTTTACTGGAACCATCCTTATTAAAAGGGGACCGTAATAACTATCTGGCATCCCTGTTCATATCAGAGAATGGAGCCGGTCTGTCATACGCTGATATCTCCACCGGAGAATTTGCCACAACAGAATGGACTGGGTTCGACCATCTAACCCGCATCCGGGCTGAATTGGCCCGTCTCCAGCCTTCGGAAGTCATCCTTCCCACTGATTGCACCTACTCCAACCAGATAGCGTTTCATCAAACAACATTGCCGGCATGGCGCTTTGAGACCGGCCGTACACAGGAAGCTCTGAAAAAGCAATTTCAAGCAACGACTCTGGATGGTTTTGGGTTAAGGGGCATGTCTCTCGCGATACAGGCGGCCGGAGCATTGCTTCAATACCTGCAGGATACGCAACCGGCCGCTCTTCAGTTACTTACTTCCATACACACCTACCAGCTTGATTCATCCATGCTGCTGGATGTATCAACCCGCCGCAACCTTGAATTGACAGAAACCATCCGCGGTGGAATTGTAGAAGGCTCACTTCTTTCGGTGTTAGACGATACCATAACCCCTATGGGGCATCGTCTCATCCGCTCATGGGTGAGTAAGCCCCTTCTGGATATTCCTGCGATTCAAGTCAGACAGTCATGCGTCAAATGGTTCGTTGAGAATGGACTGGTCCGCAAAGAATTCCGGCAGGCTTTACACAGCATATCTGACCTTGAAAGGCTGGTAAACCGGGTTTCAGCCGGGTCAGCCCAGCCACGCGATCTCACGGCAATCAGAGCTAATCTGCGTTCCATACCTGAATTGCGAAACGTTCTATCCAATGTGAATGACTCAATTCAGTCCATTCTGAAAGATCTGGATCCCTGTCCCTATGAACTCGTGCTGTTGGAGGAAGCCATCAGCGATGATCCCCCGGCCACGTTGCAAAACACCGGCATTATCCGGGCCGGATACTCCGCCGAGCTGGATAACATTATCCACTCGTCACGTGATGCCCGCGAATGGATCGCCAACCTGGAACAGGTGGAACGTGAACGGACAGGAATTAAAACTCTGAAAGTAGGTTACAACAAGGTCTTCGGGTATTACATAGAGATCACGCACAGCAATACCGGCGGCGTTCCACCGGAATACATCCGTAAGCAAACACTGGTAAACGCGGAACGTTACATCACTCCGGAGATGAAAGAGTATGAAACCCTTGTTCTGAATGCGGAGGAACGAATACGGGAAGTTGAAGGAAGGTTATTCCGCGAGGTATGTCGCAACCTTGCCTCCAATTCAATTAAACTGCTCAAAACAGCCCAGGCGATTGGCATTCTTGATGTTACAGCTTCACTGGCGGAAATAGCTGTAACCAATCAGTATGTTTGCCCGGAATTATTACCTGATACTACACTCGAGATCATCGACGGCCGTCACCCCGTTGTGGAGCACACATTATCAGGCGACCGGTTTATTCCCAACGATACTGTATTCGGTTCTGATGAGATCGTTCGCGTAATCACCGGGCCAAATATGAGCGGTAAAAGCACATTCCTGCGTCAGGTTGCGTTGATCGTTCTAATGGCGCAAATGGGTTCTTTTGTCCCTGCCTCATCTGCTCGAATTGGTCTGGTGGATCGCATTTTTACACGCATTGGCGCGCAGGACGAGATCCACGCCGGTCAATCAACCTTCATGGTTGAGATGGTGGAAACGGCCAATATCCTCCATCATGCCACAACAAAAAGCCTGCTGGTTCTGGATGAGATCGGTCGGGGAACCAGTACCTACGATGGATTATCCATCGCATGGGCTGTAGTTGAACATATTCACAATCATCCAGAGTTGCGGTCACGCACCCTTTTCGCCACCCATTATCACGAACTAACCCAGCTTGCCGATTTGTTGCCCGGCATACAAAACTTCAACGTGGCCGTGACAGAGGTGGAAAACTCGGTTGTCTTCCTCCACAAAATCGTCCCCGGTGGGACTGACCGCTCATATGGCATTCACGTAGGTCAACTGGCCGGTTTACCCAAACCGGTCATTCAACGCGCCAATGAAATACTGGGCGAACTTGAAGCATCATCCGGAAAAGCCGTCAATATCAGCGGGTCCACATCTCAACAAATGGCGCTGTTTCCTGAAACCAATCCGCTGGTGGATGAACTTCGTATATTGGACCTTGTTACCATTTCACCGCTTGAAGCGCTGAATAAACTCTTTGAGTGGCAGAAAAAATATGCTGACAATGGAAAGTCAGCAAAACCTACTTGAGAAGGGCAAGCAGCTTTTCCGGGTTCCCGTCAAACTCTTCCTTTTTCCATTCTCCGGATGTCAGTTTTAGAAGTGTAGTGGTTAGCATTTCGTTGACAGGCGTTTTGACGTTTACTTCCCGCCCGGCACGTACCACAGCGCCATTCAACCAGTCCACCTCACTCTGACCGCGGCCCTGATAGAGGTCGATATGGAAGCTTGGCATCTTTGCCCCACGGCCGCCACCTACCGCTTTTACCAGCAATGGCTTAATAATGGCTGCCGGAAGGTAGCGAATCCCAAACGCCAGCAGTCTTACCGGTGTTCCCGGAAGATCTACAACTGGTATCTTTTTCCCATCCATAACCGATAATATTTCCTTAAGCTGTCTTTGTTCCAGGTCAAATACCCCCGGATGGGCATAAACTTTCCCGGCCGGCCAGTTCAATATGGCCGAAGTGGCATTTGCCATAAGGTTTGTCAACATTTTCGACCATTTCATGGCCAGGCCATTTTTGTAACCACGCATTCCCAACCCGGCTATATTGCAAGCATTTAATACCCTGGGAGAGATTGGATGTGAGATTTCAATTCCCGTGCCTCTGAATTTCTCAACGATGATATTCCCAGGCCCTCGCCTGCCAATAGCCGTTGTAACCGTCCCGCGGATAACACGATCACTCCCCAGAAGAGATGCAATAGCATCTTCATTCTCCACGCCATTTTGCAGACATAGAACAGGTGGCATTTTTTCTTTAAATTGTTGCAAAAGAGATAGAACACCGGCTGTGTCAAATCCTTTCACCGCCAGAATGGACAGGTCAAAATTCCCACTCTGAAAAACTTCCGATAGGGTTGAAAAGATCACAGGGTTTTGTAGTTTTTTTTCGCCATCCGGAAGTCCCAGGATAATCCCCGTTCTTCTCAACTGTACGGCAACATCTTCACGTTCGAAGAAAACGACATCCTCTCCCGCCAGGGCAAGACTTCCGCCAATATAGGAACCTATCGCTCCCGCGCCGAACATCAGAATACGCATGCTGTCAGACTCCTTCCCAATTTCTTGCGCCGTTCAGAAACAGCCGGCCATCCATGGGCTTCTTGCCGGCTGGTTGAACTTCTTCCAGCAATAGGGCGCCATCCCTGCACATGACAGCAGGCCGATTGTCATGGACAAATCGTGTTCCAACTGGTTTATTGATTCCCTTTACCAACCCAGCCCGATGGACTTTCAAAGGTAGACCTTCGAGAAGCATATAGGTACCCGGCCAGGGATACAATGCCCGGACTTTGTTAAACAGATCGCGGGCTGATATAGAAAAATCCAAATATCCATCTTCCTTTTTTAGCATCGACGCGTATGTAGCTCCAGTTTCTTGCTGTGGTTTGGCTATGGCAGTTCCAGAAATGATGGATGGGAGTGTTTCCAGTAACAATTGTCCTCCGGTTTCGGCTAATTTTTCCGAAAGGGTCAGGGAATTATCCACCGGCTCAATGGATACCTCGCGGGAGGCATAAACCGGTCCGGTGTCAATTCCCGTGTCCATCTTCATGATACATACACCGGTAACTGTATCGCCGTTCATAATGGCAGCTTGAATGGGCGCCGCTCCCCGCCAGCGAGGCAATAATGAAGCGTGAACATTCACACAACCCAGAGGTGGAAGTTCCAGCACATTCTGCCGGAGTATCTGCCCGTACGCAGCCACAAGGATAATATCCGGAGCCCATTCTTGCAATAATGCGAAGTTTTCCGGCAGTCGAAGCTTTTCTGGTTGCATGATGCGGCAACCCAATTCCTCTGCCAGTACTTTGACTGGAGGTGGTGTCAAATGTTTTCCCCGCCCTGCCGGCCTGTCAGGCTGTGTGACCACTCCATAGACATCAAAGCGCGATGCAACTTGCGCAAGTATCGTCCGGGCTAATTCCGGTGAACCCATGAAAACAATTTTCGGAGTCATTCTGACGATTTTAACATAATCGAAAGGTTATCCCTGATTTTTTCCATCTGGGTTTTCAAATAGGATGTCCCCGCGTATTGCATTATGGGCGATCTGTTGTAAAATTAAACTAACATTAAATTAAATGAAGGAGATACAAACATGGCAAATCAGACATATGTGCCCGGTAGCGATGTGACCAGTGACGATAAATTATGGGGATTACTTTCCTATCTATTAACCCCGATCGTTCCCATCATCGTGTTATTGATGGAAGACAAGAAAGCACGTCCTTTCGTTAAATACTGCGCTGTTCAGGGACTAGCCATTGGTATATTGATTCTTATCATGGCGCTCCTATCCTTCCTGGTAATCCCGGGTTGTTTAGCCGGATTGCTCGGTATTTATGCCATCTATCTGGCAATCAAAGCCTATCAGGGCGAGTGGTCAGTTATCCCCCTGGTAACAGATTTCTGCAAAAATCAGGGCTGGCTTTCCTGATCTAACTTAGTAGAATTATGGCCTGGGAAAACTCAGGCCATTTTCTTTTTAACGATATCGATAACCCGATAATCAAATTCCTGACAATCTAAAACAACACAACCATCTTGGATTATTTAACGGATCATCTTACTTTCTAAATAAGTATTCTCAGATCATACCTATACAAAATGGCTTTCCTTTATCGGTTGATTCATCACATTGGTCTTCTTGGTTGTCCTGATCTGAGGGTTATCCGTTATGTGTTATACAAATACACAACCCGATTTTTGCAATGGAATTCATTACTGTATTGATCCATCTAAATGGAATATGTTTAGATTTTCAGATCAACTCCTGACGGATGTATCAATGACTGATTTCAATGTATCATTGAAAGTGATGGAACATTCATAATGAATAAACCCTCTACATCGAAGCCGCAAAAATCATTTTGGAATGACGCGCAGGAAGAGTTGAATAATGCCTTCAAAGCCAGGGAAGCCGGTTTTGAAGGGAAAGCACGTGTTTGCGCTCGCCGTGCCGCCGGGAAGGTGTTCCTTGCATCCGGTTTGAGTAGTACACCTACCCTTGCTGGAATAAGGCAGGCCTTAACGGCGCATAAACTTCCGGAAGATGTGACATCTATATGCGCAAATCTGATGTTGTCTGTAGATCAAAACCATAATCTAAACATCGGGTCTGATCTTCTGGAGGATGTTAAATATCTGATTCACAAATTACAGGATCCGGTTTTTTTATCTCAAATTCTCGAGGACTATCATGGATGAGACAATTACCGTTTATGGAACTTCCTGGTGTGGAGGGTCCCGCCGGGCAAAACGAATGCTCGATAATGATAATATTCCTTACCAATGGATCGATATTGATAATGATAAAGAATCACAGTCTTTTGTTGAAAAGATCAACAATGGCTATCGAAGTGTACCAACCATCATCTTCCCGGATGGCTCAAAATTGGTGGAACCATCAGATGAGGAATTGGCGAAAAAGCTGGGGATCACCCCTCCGGATCCTTTTTTCTAAGCCAAAGGCCGGCCGGTTTTCCCGTAAAGAAGCGATGCGATAAATATGATCAAACCACCTGAAAACATCGCAACCGCCAGTATCAAGAAAGCTTTATATTTATTCCGTTTTTCCAATTGAACTAAGGGTTCTGTTGTTAGACGATACCGCAAGTGCTGAACAAATTCAGGGTTTGCCTGTTTAAGACTTAACAACTTCCCCAATTGATTTTCAAGATTATTAATATCATTGTCACGCAGAAAAATTCTTTTTCCTGGTAAGCCCATTCTTTTTATCCCTCATAATCCGGATATGCCACAATTCCTACCGATCCGGGTCCCAGATTGGCAGCAACCGGTATGGATAACTCGGTTACAAAGACTTCGCGGCAGGAAAACCGCAATTTTACCTGATTGACCAGATCCTGTGCCGTTCCAGGATCACTGGCATGAACCACTGCAAGATGCACCGGTTTTTTTGCCACTCGTCTTTCCACAATTTCCAATATCCGTTCCAGAGATGCCTCTCGCGTGCGGACTTTGTCAACCATTTCAAGCAAGCCGTCTCTTAACTCAATAATTGGTTTGATCTTCAGAAATGATCCAAAAATACTTTTTACAGCAGTTACCCTGCCGTTAAGGTAGGCAAAATCAAGCGTATCCAGAGTAAAAATAACCGTCAAATTCTTCTTAAGCGTTTCCAGGCGGTTGATTATCGCCTGCACATTGTAACCGGCGTTCTCTAAAATACGGGCTTCCCGGCACATTAACCCTAAAGCAGCTGAACCCGCCTCGGAATCAAATGTGGCTATTTTGAACTCATTTTCCACTTCTCTGGCTGCCAGTTGGACAGCCGAGTATGTTCCAGACAGCTTACTGGAAACATGCATGGATAATATCCGTTCGCCATTCTTTGCGATGGATCGGTAGAAATTTCCGATCTCACCGGGAGATGGGAGGGATGTCTTGGGTATAACTTTGGTTTCTTTAACAAGACGGTAAAAATTCTTGCTTGATATATCAACACCCGATGTGTAAACCTTTTCACCAAAGCGAACCATCAGCGGCAGAATGTGTATATGGTATTTTTCCGCCCAACCTTCTGGCATATCAACGGATCCGTCTGTCACAATTTGTATCATTCTTGTTCACCAATCCCTTTGATCAGAGTTCGTAATTCCAGCAACGTGCGGTGGTATAGACTTTTGATCGCGCCTTCACTTTTTGACATAATAACAGCAATTTCCGCGTTGGACAGTTGTTGAACGAATTTCAAGACGATTAATTGTTGCCGTTCAGGAGATAATCGCTTGATCATTTCTATCAATCGCTCAACATCCTGATCGCGAACAAGCTGCCGTTCAGGATGTTCCAATCCCATTTCAAGGTTCGGCTGATCATCGATTGAAACCTCTTTCCGTCGGCTGTTGTCGCGATGCCAGTTGGCCACAAGGTTGTGGGCAATCCGGTATAACCAGGCGGAGAAGGGAACTCCCTTGTCCGTGTATCGGTCAATCCGTCCCATGGCCCTCTGAAAGACCCTGGCCGTCAAGTCCTCTGCATCAGAAACGTTCCCTGTGCGGTAATAGATGTAACTGAATATTCGGTTTACATACGTTTCATACAGGAAACTGAACGCATCCTGGTCTCCTTGGATGGCGCGCTGCAGAGCCTCATCTTCGGTCAGGTCAGCCATGAAAAGGTCCTAGTGGTTTCTTTGGTATCTATAACACCCGAAAAACGGGGAGGTTGCGGTTTCTATCACTTCGCCTCCAATGCTTTTTGAACAGCCTCGTACGCGTTGACAATTCCAAATCCTACAGCGTTATTTGGACGTTCACCATCCAGGGTACACCCGGGGAAAACTCCCGTATAGGTGTCAGCGGTTTCATTCAGGATTTGTGTAGTCAATTCAATATTACCGATTAGCTCAGGATTGGCAGACCACATCAACGCCACAACGCCTACAACATGCGGACCTGCCATTGATGTGCCACTGGCGGTTTCATATGTGGAGCCGGGAAATGAAGACACAACATTTACTCCAGGCGCACCAATATCAGGCTTTGTGCGGCCGCTTCCATCGACGGTCACCGGGCCTACACTGCTAAAACCAGCGATATTACGGTTTCCATCCACAGCCCCTACTGTATAGACATCATCATAAATGGCTAATGGATCTTGTACACTGGAACATCCGCCCATTCCGGTATTCCCGGCAGACGCTACTACAAACACTCCTGCCGTTTTCAACGCTTTAACTGCCGGTATAAACGTCTCCGGGTCGCAGCCTTCAACCGCCGGGCAGCCCCAGGAATTGTTCAATACATTTGCTCCCTTTTCCGGTTTTCCATCCTTAAATGGGTCTCCATCCTGCGGGAACGGTGCCAGCATAAATTGCATGCAATCAAGGTAATATGCCGGATTTCCCAGATTCCTTCCAAGATTAACACAAGCGATCCATTGCGCCTGAGGCGCGACACCGGTGTTTTGACCGAGGATCGAACCAAGCGTATGTGTGCCATGCCCGCCAATATCAACTGGCATTTTTGACCCGAACCAGGGATCCAACCAGTTGTATTCATCCGTGCCTTCCACCTTTCCGCGGTACTGGTTAAAAATCTCCGGGTGGGAGCCATCGACCCCGCTGTCAGACTGACCAATGATTATGCCGTCTCCATAGATATCAAGTTCACTCTGAACTCTATCTGCACCAATCAGGCTCAGATTCCATGGGTCTGGGTCGGGGCTATTAACAGTACCTGTAGTTACAGGGATTTCATTGCGCAGGGGGCGCAATTCAGGACTAGCAAGAACACGGTCAACATCATCGCGCTGGGATAGCTTATATAGAAGAACAGGGTCTGCCTCCAATTCAATGGCATTTACCAGGTAATAAGGGGTATAGTCCACACCCTGATTTTCAAGCCAGGCGCGAATATCCCCCTGACTTTTCTCTGCGTGCGCGACCAATGAGGAATACACGGCAGTACGGCGGTCTACGGGATCCTGAATTTGGCTGACACTCGTAAGATCTGCCTGATCTTTCAGAATGACAAATGATTTTTCCCCATGAAACCCGGGAGTTCCTGCGAAATACGAAATAAGGAATAAGCAGCACCAACTAATAACGAATAAGCTTCCAACAACCCAACCAGGGATGCGGCTGTTCTGGATCTTTTTCCAGAAAATAAGGAAGAAAACCAGAATCAACAATCCCATCCCGAATGCCGCAAAAGAAGCATTCAAAGCATATCCAAATAGTTCGCCAGCACTGCTCGAAATAACAATAGAAAGCTCGTCAGGATCGAACAAACTCATCGGCCAGAAAAACGCCAATGCTGAAAACAAGCCCACAGCAATACGACCGGCAGAGGAAATACCTCCATCCAACCTATATGCCAATGCAGCCAGGGCATACCCGATCGGAAGAGTAGCACCCAGGAACATCCAACCATTACCGTTCTGGTCAATTGCTGATGCAAGTATGAGCAAGCACAGGGTTATTATCCAACCGGCGCCTGTTATACCGCGGTGGAAATCACTGTCGGATACATCAGCCATTGGCGCTCTATTGGAGGCAAGAAGAGTAAAAGCAACAACCGCGCCCAGGATGGTTGATAACCCGATGGCAAGCAACGTGTCGGTGACCGCCCCCTGTGTTCCACCCATAACCCACGGAATACCCATCAAAGCCCCGGCTGTACCGGCTAACAGGAAAAACGGTAATACGGGTACTTCGGATGCTGTGTCTGTACTACTTCCTTTGCGGTTAAGAACCTTGGCAAAAATCAGAAAAAGTAGCAAAACTCCCATCTGGATCAACACCGTTAATTGCCATTCATCTATATCTGGTATTCGGGAGGGAGATAATATTATGGCGGTGATAGATACATAAGTCAGTGCCAATAATCTCCCCCGGGAAACAGGCTCTTTCACAATTCTGCTGGCTATAAATAACGGAACCAGCAGCAATATCCCATAAACGAGAAGAAGGGCCCACCGAATGTTGGGGATCTTAACTGATCCTTCAAAGATCATTTGAACAACAGTCCACTGGGTAAGCTGAAAAACCAACGTGATGAATACTATCCAGAGAGATATGACAATGATTGCCGCCACACCGGAACATCCACTGGAAGATGGGTGTGCTTTCAGTGTTGATACTTGAGTATTTTGTTCTGATTCCATGCAGAATCCTCGATAGAATGGATATAATAGTCAAGGCATTATAGCGCATCTCTATCTAATAACAACATGGAGGGGCTTTGAACTGGACAGACGGGGTCACAAAAATCGACGGGCGTAATGTGTATTTTCAGCAATGGACACCTACAATCAAACCTGAAGCCTGTATACTGCTCATTCATGGGCTTGGAGAACATTCCAGCCGATACGAGCATGTTGGTGATTTTTTTGCCAAAGAGAAAATCTGTGTCACCGGGTTTGATCTTCTTGGGCATGGAAAATCTGATGGACAGCGTGGTCACGCAGAATCGTATGATGAATACTGTCTTCAAGTGGATTTTTTTCTGAAGGAATTACAGGACAAATACCCGGGGATTCCGGTTTTCCTTTATGGGCATAGCATGGGGGGCTTAATCTCGCTGTATCATGTATTAATAAATAAACCAACGAACATCAAGGGTGTGATCAGTTCCTCCCCGGGCCTTGCCACCGGTTTTCCTGTTCCCGCCTGGAAAATGACATTGGGCAATCTCCTTTATAAATTGGCCCCCCGTTTTTCCATGAACAATGGTCTACCTGTCGAGGGACTGTCGCATGACAAGAGTGTGATAGCCGCCTACAAAGCCGATCCTTTAAATCATCCCCAAATATCCGCCCGCATGGGTATGGACCTGATTCGCAATGGCCAGGAGTTATCTAAGAGAAAAGGTGATTTTCCTCTTCCACTTCTTCTTATGGTTGGAGAAAAGGATTACGTGGTCAACCCTGAAGCTGTAAAAGAGTTTGGTAAACAGGCGGGAGCAAAAACCACCCTCAAAGTCTGGGAAGGTGGATACCACGAATTGCACAACGAACCATTCAAGCTGGAAGTTTTAACCACAATTCTTGAATGGGTAAGAAACATTGTTAACAATTAATTGTTGGTCAGGAGTAATTTCACTTGACCTTAAGTAACAGAGAATATACTATTAATATGGACGCGACGAATGAAACTGAAAAACGATCATTTGTTGTTGTACATCAAACACAATTCGCAATCGTTCCCCCATCTTTCAGTCATGTGATTGTATGGTGGGGGAAGTTGAATTTAATGACGGTATTTACACAAAAATAATAGAACAAGGAGACATAATGAGTGACTTTCTTTTCCGTGGAACAATATCAGATCTGGATCCTGATGTAGACCAATTGATCCGTTATGAATCAGAACGTCAGATAAAAAAACTCATTTTGATCCCAAGTGAGAGCACAGCCCCGATAGCTGTTAGAGAGGCACTTTCATCATCCTTCCAGAATATTTACGCTGAAGGATATCCGGACGAAGAAACCCGTTGGATGAAAGAAAATGAGATCTTAGATTATGAAACCCGACTCAATTATTTCAGGCGATATGCAGACCCACGGTATTACAAGGGTGTCGAGTACGCCGATTTCGTTGAATCATTGACCCGCCGGCGTTGCGCGGAGCTTTTTGCCAACGAAAGAGTTGCGGCTGACAGTCTTTATGCCAATATCCAACCATTGTCCGGGGCTCCGGCTAATAACGCGGTTTACACTGCCCTGATCAACCCGGGTGATACCATAATGGGGATGAACCTGCTGCATGGTGGGCATCTTTCTCATGGATCTTCAGTCAACCGATCCGGTAAACTTTATAAGGTTGTGCATTACAACGTCGATCCGCAAACAGAAAAGATCGATTACAGCAAAGTGGCTGCGCTGGCTGCCGAGCATAAACCAAAGATCATCATCGCCGGGTACAGTTCCTATCCCTGGGTTCCAGATTATGCCGAGTTTCGCCGCATTGCTGATAGCGTTGGCGCTTATTTCCTTGCGGATATCTCTCATATCGCAGGTTTGACGGCTGCCGGTGTTATTGCTTCCCCTGTTGGCTACGCGCATATCATTACATTCACCACCCATAAGACGTTATGCGGCCCGCGCGGCGCTTGTATTCTAACCTCCGATATCCTTCTGGCTCGCAAAATTGACAGGGCTGTTTTTCCCGGTGAACAGGGAGGACCACATATCAATGTTATGGCTGCGTTGGCCATTACATTCAAATTAGCCAAAACAAAAGAGTTCAAAGACCTTCAGGCTCAAATTGTCAAGAATTGTTCCGTTCTTACGAAACGCCTCCATGACCGTGGTATCCGAATTCCTTTCGGTGGTACCGAAACGCATCTTGGCAACCTGGATTGCAAAACGTTTGTTGGCCCTGATGGAACCACCCTTTCCGGCGATATGGCCGCTCGCATACTGGATATTGCCGGCCTTGTCTGTAACCGCAACACCATACCCGGTGATAAGACTGCCAATAATTCTTCCGGGGTTCGGTTTGGCACTCCCTGGATGACACAACGCGGCTTAAAAGAAACGGAAATGGTCAAGGTTGCCGACATTATGGCAGATATTCTACAGGCCACGGTTCCTTACTCAGTGGAAACCCGTAAAGGGCTTCAATCCAGGGCAAAAGTTGACTTCAAAGTATTGGAAAATGCGAAGATCAAAGTGCGCGAGCTCGCGGCATCTGCGGGAGCGGATATGGAAGTCGGGAAATCGGGTTATCCACATTTCTATTATCTGGATGATCCGGTTCCAAACAAAGATGGCTGGACCGCACTTGATCTTGTCAGTGATAAACTCCTGGCATTTGCGCACTTTGTATTCACTTGTGACCTTGATTCCCTTAAAGATGGAGAATCCTCAAAATGTCAATTCCAGGTTGACGGGGAAATGGTCAGTGGCAATCTGACACGTATAACGGAAACTCATTTGTTACTGAGTATACCTTCGACTTTTGCGGCTAAGTGTGCTGCCTGGTTAAGGGCATTATCAGATGGTTATATCGCCTTCGATTCAGATGTGACCCGCAGGCTTCCGGGACCGGTGACCGTCCGGTTTTCTTCCATGCCGCCAGTCACATCCGCTTCCGGAGAAGAAGTCTGGTCAGCTAAACCATACGCCCCGGGACTGAAAACAGATACAAAATCTCCATTACCTGAATTCGTATGGCTGGAGCCAACCGATGGCCCCACAAAGAAAACAGCACTAAATGAGACGCACCGCAAGATGGGAGCGAAGATGGTCCCATTCGCCGGTTGGGATATGCCTGTCTGGTATACGGGTGTGATCGAAGAGCATCTCGCCACCCGCCAGGCCGCCGGATTGTTTGACGTTTCGCACATGGGTGTTTACCAGGCGGAAGGTCCGGATGCCCCGCTGTTTCTGGATTGTGTGTGTGGCAATGACATCAGCGGTCTGGAAGTTGGCGAATCATGTTATACCCATTTCCTCGATCCCCAATCCAATGTGATTGATGACACACTGGTTTACCGCCGCTCAGCGGACAAGTACCTGGTTGTTGTCAACGCATCCAACGATGACAAAGATTGGGCCTGGCTGAATGCGGTCCGCGAAGGGAAAGTGGCTGTAGATAAGTCCCGTCCGTGGGTAAAGGTAATCGGGCGGAATGTTATATTGCGTAATCTACGTGATCCCAGAGAAGGCAAGGATATGCGTGTGGATATAGCTCTGCAAGGGCCTAAATCCCGTGACATCCTGCTGATGCTGGGAACAGATAAGGAAACGGAAAAACGGATAAAATCGCTCAAGCGCACACAATTATGTGAAGCGGTTCTGGGTGGTTTTGATCTTGTTGTTTCCCGTACGGGTTACACTGGTGAGAAAATGGCCTTTGAATTATTCGTTCACCCGGATAAATCCGTGGAACTTTGGAACAAACTATTGGAGGCCGGCCAGTTAATGGGTATCAAACCATGCGGTTTGGGAGCCAGAGATTCTCTCCGCACCGAAGCAGGTCTGCCTCTTTATGGACACGAAATGGGCGGTGACCGCAATTTTTCTGTCAGTGAAGCCGGTTTTGGATCTTATGTTAAACTCTATAAACCCTGGTTCATTGGCCGGGATGAATTCGCCAGAAAAGAAAAGGATCGGTCAGGAGTGGTTGTCCGCTTCCGGTTCCTGGAAAAAGGGATTCGGGTGGCTCATAATGGAGATCCGGTAGTGGACAAGAAAGGTCGCGTGATCGGAGAAGTAACCAGTTGTGCGGTCGATAGTGATGGTTTCTATACCGGTCAGGCATTTATTGAATTAAAATCAGCCGAGGAGAACACTCCTATATTTATTTATCAGTCTGCCCATAGCATTGGTGCGCAGAATATTGGCTCCATCAAAACAGGTGACAAGATCGCACTGCCTTCTGCCGCAATCGTTGTCAGCCGTTTTCCAAAAATAACTGTCTAAAACATTAATACCAAAGGAGTAGGAATGCAACCCACATGGAATAGCCGTCTGGCTCAACGAACTCAGCGGATGAAAGGTTCTGCCATTCGCGAATTATTGAAACTTACTGAACAGCCTGAAGTAATTTCATTTGGTGGCGGTATGCCGGCGCCTGAAATCTTTCCCGTGGAACAGGTGAACAAGGCTTGTGATCGGATCTTAAAAAATCTAAGTGAAAAAGCCCTGCAATACGGAACAACCGATGGCTATAACCCTCTTCGGGATATGCTGGCAGCGGATGCCATTAAGAACGGTCTATCCTGTGACAGAGACAATCTCCTGATCACATCAGGATCACAACAGGCATTGGATTTGCTTGGGAAAGTATTCATTGATCCTGGCGACAAGATACTGGTAGAGAATCCAACGTACCTGGGGGCATTACAGGCCTGGAATGCCTATGAGTGCGAATACATTCCCGTACAATCAGATGAACACGGAATGCTGCCCGACAGCCTGGAAGAAGGATTAAAAAAGAATCCGAAGTTCCTTTACGCTCTTCCCAATTTCCAGAATCCAACCGGCATCTCATTCACACTGGAACGCCGGAAAATGGTTGTTGAAATGGCTGACAAATATGGTATCCCGATTGTTGAAGATGACCCTTATGGCAAATTGCGTTATGAAGGCGTTGACCTGCCAACATTGGCGCAGCTAGATTCCGAAATGCGCGGTCAGGAAAAAGGGCAGTACAACGGAAATGTCGTGTATTTGAGCACATTCTCAAAAATTCTCGCCCCGGGTATTCGCCTGGCATGGGTCATTGGACCGGTTGATGTGATCGCCAAACTGGCACAGGCTAAACAGGGTGTAGACTTAAACACATCCACATTAAACCAGATGATCGCCTACGAAGTGGGAAAAGATGGTTTTATTGATGAGCATGTCAAAGTTATTCGCCGCGTTTACAACGAACGCCGTGATGTCATGCTTGACGCTCTGGAAGAGCATTGCCCGAAAACCATCAAGTGGACACATCCGGAAGGTGGACTCTTCCTCTGGGTTACTCTACCCGCAGGTAACGATGCCGCCGTATTGATGAAGGAAGCCCTGAAGGAAAATGTGGCCTATGTTCCCGGTGGTTCATTCCATCCGGTTGGTGGTGGTGAAAATACAATGCGTCTGAATTTCTCATTCTCCAAACCCGAAACGATTAATGAGGGTATTGGCCGGCTGGGAAAAGTATTCCGAACACACCTGAAGTAATCAACAATCCATACAAAAAAAAAGAAGAGGTTGTCTTTTTGAGGGACAACCTCTTTTTCTTAGTAATTCAACTCATCCTGTGATGGATTTTCCCAGAGTTTAAAATTCTTCAAGATCGATCCGCCAATAAACTCACGAAGTAGGGAGTTGTCCGGAATAAGGCTCGAATCAACCGGCAGGAACCAATCAAGGAAAGCCAGCAGTCGTTTAGCTTCTATGTATTCCGGTACACCGAATGGAACCTGGCGAAGCAAAGGTTCTGCCAGCGGTTTCAATGCAGAGAGTTCGTAAGCCAGGGCAGAATTGAACATATCATCAGCATTTTCCTGATACGGAAAGATGTGTAGTTTTTCACCCCGGCGTACCGATTCCCAGCGTTTAATAGT
The DNA here is from genome assembly GCA_964446955.1 of uncultured Leptolinea sp. Classification (GTDB taxonomy): domain Bacteria; phylum Chloroflexota; class Anaerolineae; order Anaerolineales; family Anaerolineaceae; genus Leptolinea. The sequence continues at coordinate 211,975 of CAYUQJ010000001.1, read as the reverse complement.
CTGTTGTGCCGTGTATCCCCTTTCCGCCGAGTCACGGACGATACGCCTTAACATGCGGGAATCTGTAGTGGAAATCCGGTTATGCCTGTCAAGATTCAATTGGGTCAGGCAGGATACATAAATCCGATAAGTCTGGTCTTGCGGCAAATTGGGGAGAAGCCCCGGGTTTAGCCCATGGATCCCTTCCAGAATAATGATCTGGTCTTTATTCAAACGGGCAATTTCACCCTGTTCAGATAACCCGGTTTTGAAGTTATAGCGGGGCATTTGAACTTCCTCACCGGCTATAAGCTTACGAAGATTATCACTGAAAAGCTCTGTGTTAACCGCTCCTAGCGCCTCAAAGTCAAATTCACCATTCTTATCTTTAGGTGTCTTGTCACGGTCAACGAAATAATTATCGATTTCTACCGGGAATGGCAGGATCCCATGTGCCAGCAATTGGATTGACAATCTCTTTGAAAAAGTAGTCTTTCCCGAAGATGATGGCCCGGCTATCATAACTATGCGTATCTGGTTGGAATGGTTGACGATAGATTCAGCTAATTCCGCAATCTGCTGCTCATGCAATGCTTCGGAAACCAGAATGACTTCCCGAATTCGGCCGGAATTAATCGAATCATTCAATGCACCCACAGATTCAATCCCAAGCCGGCTCAGCCACCTGCCATAACGCTGAAAAGTGGTCAATAGTTTGGGATAAGCCGGCATGGGAAGCAGTTTCGTCGGTGCCTTGCGCTGCGGAAATTGAAGGATAAAACCATCTCCAAGAGAAGTGATGTCGAACCAGCGCAGAAACCCGGTTGAAGGAACCATATAACCGTGGTGATAATCCCTGTGGCTTTCAAGGTTATAGAGAACAAGACGATCTTTTTGCCGATATTTTAATAAGCGGACTTTGTCTTCATTCCCATGATCTTTGAAGTATTGAATGGCCTCCGAGATTGGAACCTGTTCCCGTGTAAGAGGGATATCTTTCCTTACAAGCTCCCACATATGATCCTTGAGACTCTTCAGATCAACCTTCATAGGAACGCCATTTTCTAACACCTGGCAAAAGAAACCACCGGAAGAAACTGAATGGTCTATCGTCAATCGCCATTCAGGATGGATGTCTTCGAAAGCCGATTCCAGAAGAAAAGTGAGAGATCGCCTGTAGATTCGCGCGCCATCGGAATCGGCCATGGTGATGGGCCGCACACGGGAATCGATATCTATCGGATAGGTTAATTCCCTTAATTCGCCGTTGATGATCGCCCCCACAACAGGCGGATTATCCCATTCCGGAAGAGCGCGTAGGAAATGCACAACCTCTTTTCCACGATCGCCACGGATTACCCTTCCATCATGTAAATAGACCTCGACAGAAGGTTGAGGTTTTGTTAAATAGAAATTTGAATTTTCCATAGGAGTTTCATTCTAGCATAAATGATATTTGCACGGTGAGTACACCCCGCTGCATATATCCTGATTGCCGCAAGTCCTCGGGGAAACGATCAGGACTGAAGAAAAATGACCTCTTCATATCCCAGAGACCGAATAAGTCTGTCAATAAAATTTTCGGCGTTCGTTTTAGCCTGCTCTAGTATCCCGTCCTTTAAAGCAGCCTGATAAATCTCATCTTCCGCTGTCTGCCGGGCCAGAGTTTCCAGTTGGGTGTCCGGTCTGACGAGGAGCCCAGTCTGGCGATCGTAAACATAAGACCGATCATTATCCAACTTTGTTACAAGTATCTCAGCTTCAGGCAATCGAATGGAAACCACATCACCTTCCAATATCACATCTTCGACTTTAAGCTTAGTCAAATCAACACCGGCAATTACTTCGCCATGAGCTACAAATAGAAGTTTGTCTCCAAATAGAGCTTTTACTTCCTCTCGCCCGGAATCGGCAAGTATGACTTTTTCCACCGAATATTGGATCGTTTCCAGTCTTGCCAGTGAACGAACTTCATGAATGATGGTTACCGGATCTGCAATAATAGTCGGGGTTGGCTCCATAAAACGCGCAATCCGGGTTGCCATATCATGATTGATCTGTTGGATAGGTCCAACCGTCCGGTCTTCTATCGCTTCGATCTGTCGACCGATCATAAATAACATTCCACCACCGGCTAACACGATTATCACCAGAATGAACAGTAATAAACCAAAGAATTGATGAGTTTTCATAATTGTTGAATCCTTTACCTTGTATAATATTTTACGCTATTCAAGACCAATGGTTGTAATCTGACCTGATACTTAACGGCATGGTAGAATCAATTTTCATAGTGAAAAAACAAAAACTTAGAAAAATCATATTGTTAGGGCTAACTATTCTTGTTGCAGTATGCTTTCTTCCCGCAATAATCGCGTATTTTGCTTCGGCGGGAAAGAGATTTCCTCTTGGTATCGCACCTGAGGGAAAAACTGCTGTAGTATTTGGGGCGGGTCTTTATCGCGATGGATCGCCGTCCGCAGTGTTGCGTGACAGGGTTCAAACAGCAGTGGAACTTTACAAAGCCGGAAAAGTAAAAAAACTCCTGATGAGCGGCGATAATAGCACAATACACTACAACGAACCGGGCGCCATGCAAAAATACGCCATGCAGCTTGGGGTTCCAGAGGAAGATATTGTGTTGGATTATGCCGGCCGCCGCACCTATGACACATGCTATCGGGCACTGACGATCTTTGGTGTTAAAGAAGCATTGCTGGTCACTCAGGATTATCACCTTCCTCGTGCCTTATATATCTGCGATACGATTGGGCTGAAAACGCTCGGGGTGAGCGCGGATCGTCGCAATTACCGGCTAGGATCATATATCTACTGGCGGTTGCGCGAAATCCCGGCAACATTTACCGCATTTATTGATCTCTACATACGAAAACCGGAACCCATTTTAGGAGACCCGGAACCAATCTACCCTCCCGATGGGGACTACATTGAACAGGATATTGAGGAAGGTTTATCATGACCACACGTGATGAAGGTTTAAAAATTGTCACCCAGTATGTAAAAAATTCAGGCCTGGTCAATCACATGCTTTCCGTTGAGGCCGCCATGCGTTTCTATGCTGAAAAATACAACAGTGATGTTGAAATCTGGGGACTGGCAGGTTTATTGCACGATTTTGATTGGGAGATCCATCCAACCATGGAAGAGCATCCATCTGCCGGTGCGCCAATCTTACGCGATCTAAATGTACCCGAAGAAATCGTTCATGCTGTGTTAAGTCACGGCATTGGCGTAGAACGTGTAAATTTGATGGAAAAATGTCTGGCAGCTGTAGATGAATTGACCGGTTTAATAACAGCCGTTGCTTTAGTCCGTCCTTCAAGATCCTTATACGATCTTACCGCTTCTTCGGTCAAGAAAAAATGGAAGGATCGGGCATTCGCGGCAGCAATTGATCGGGAAGAAATTGCAGCCAATACAGAAACATTTGGTGTTGACCTCTGGACCCATGTTGACAATGTTATCCTTGCCATGCGGAAGATAGCGCCTGAGTTGGATCTTGAAGGCTCACTCAAACCCGATGGCACACCGGCATAAGAATGTATGACACTCACCGGAAAAGGGTTTTTCATCTGGAAAATACGTGATTGCGAAGGGGGAAACCCCACCGCGATCGCATCCGTTGCCCAGTCAGCCGGATTAACGCACGTTCTGGTAAAAATTGCGGATGGTGTAAATCATTACAACATAAATGCCTCAACCGGAGAGGATCTTGTTCCTCCTCTGATTACCGCCTTGCACAGGTTAGGTATTGAATGCTGGGGGTGGCATTACATATACGGAGGCGATCCAGATGGTGAGGCATGGATCGGTGGACGACGCGCCCGCCAATTGGGACTTGATGGTTATGTCATAGACTCTGAAACAGAATACAAGGCTGCTGGGATGGATGCAGCCGCAAGGCGTTATGCGTCTGATCTGCGTGGATACGTCGGGAAAATGCCCGTTGCATTAAGCTCCTTCCGTTTTCCCTCATACCACATGACCTTCCCCTGGACTGATTTTCTAAATAAGGCAGATTTCAATATGCCGCAGGTCTACTGGGAACAGGCACACAACGCGGGCGCCCAGCTTCAACGTTCATTTCGTGAATTTCAAGCCCTCTCACCCTACAGGCCCTATATTGCAACAGGTTCAGCGTACAGCAATCAGGGATGGTCTCCTTCAACCAATGACATCACAGAGTTCCTCAATACAGCCGTTTCACTTAATATACCGGCTGTCAACTTCTATAGCTGGGATTATTGTCGGAAATACCTGCCTGCCCTATGGGATAGTATTGCAGCCTTCCCTTATCCCACCAATAAACCTGTTGGGTTGATCGAAAAATTAATACACGCCCTTAACACGAATGATGTGGAAGCAGTTGCTACTCTCTATGCCGCCGATGCTGTACATATTACCTCTGAAAAGACACTGCAAGGTCACGAAGAGATTAAAGCCTTTTATACAGAGCTATTTACAAAACGACAGCAAGGGGTGAAATTCGAACTAACATCCATTTCAGGGAAAGAGCCTTCACGAAATTTTGGGTGGACTTCCTCTTTTGGCACGAATAACCGAAAAGGAACCGACACACTCGGAATTATCGATGGTCTTATTTCATATCACTATTCCAGTATTATCTAACATTCTTTCCTGACGAAACCTTTTATATAAGACAAGTGCCTGTCAGGAATTGACAGGCACTCGTTCAATGCTTTTTTGTCTAACTCAAATGATTTTATTCAGCTGTTGGGAGAACATCATCCTGAACATCAGGTTCGGCTAAACCATGTTCCTCTGTAAAGCGGCCATGAATAAAACCTGTTCCTGCAGGAATTAGTTTTCCGATAATTACGTTCTCTTTCAGACCAAATAATGGATCTTCAGTAGAGGCAATAGCCGCCCCGGCAAGAACTTTGATCGTGTGTTGGAACGAAGAAGCGGAAAGGAACGAGTCTGTGCTGAGTGATGCCTTTGTGACACCGAGCAGCATCTCAACATACTTGGCAGGCTGTTTTGATTCGGCTAACATCTTTTCATTTGTCTTATAAATCTCAAGCCTGTCAACCAGATCCTGCGGAAGATATTTGGAATCGCCCGGACGGATAACCTGGACTTTGCCAAGCATCTTGCGGATAATAACCTCAAAATGCTTGTCATTGATATTCTGGCCCTGTGAGCGGTAAACCTTCTGGATCTCCACCAGCAGGTATTTCATACATTCATCACGGCCTTTGATGCGTAGAATGATATGCGGGTTTAGTGATCCTTCCGTCAACGGCTCGCCGGCACCAATATGGTCACCTTCTTTTACCAACAGGCGGGCTGTGCTCGGAATTTCATACTCTTCAGATTCACGCTGTTCGTATGAATTGATCACGCGGGTGCCTTCGATCCGGATGCGACCGGCATGTTCGGCTTTTATCTCAGCTTCACCCATCTTAGCGAGTGTATCAGCAACCGAAACCTGATCCTCATCCTTTACGACAACTTCCCATCCTTCCGGGATCTCATATTCATCACTGATCATTTCACTGTTCTCAAGGCGTACCACACGCTGATCACTGTATTTATCAGATTGAATAATTTTTACGACACCGGATATCTGCGAAATGACCGCTTCACCTTTAGGCAGGCGGCGTGCCTCAAATAGCTCTTCCACACGAGGAAGACCCGTCGTGATATCGCCACCAGCGGCAACACCACCGGTATGGAAGGTACGCAGGGTCAACTGGGTACCAGGTTCACCAATGGACTGGGCAGCCACAATACCAACAGCCGAACCCAATTCCACAACGGTTCCCCTACCCAGATCCATGCCATAACATTTTTGGCAGATACCATGTGTCAATTCACAGGTCATTGGTGAACGCACGTTCACTTCTTCAATACTCGCGTCTACGATCTTCCGGATAGCTTCGTGATCCAGTAAGTCACCACGTTCTACAAGCACTTCACCAGTCTTGGGATCAACTACACGTTCATTGACTGTACGTCCGTATAAGCGTGTTCCCATCGATTGACCGGCAATATCATCAGATTTCCGGATAACAATACCTTCATGCGTTCCGCAGTCATATTCATTGATGATCATATCCTGAGCCACATCAACCAGACGGCGGGTGAGATAACCGGCATCAGCCGTACGCAGAGCAGTATCAGCCAGACCTTTACGGGCACCATGCGTGGAGATAAAGTATTCCAGTGCGGTTAACCCTTCACGGAAGTTAGATTTGATAGGAAGGCGGATAATACGACCCGCCGGATCAGCCATAAGGCCGCGCATACCAGCCAGCTGGGCAATCGGGCCGAAACCACCTTTTGTAGCTCCGGAATTCGCCATGGTTGACAGGTTGCCGCTTGGATCCATAGCTTTCTTCACAGCATCTGCCACATCTTTTGTAGTTTGCTGCCAGACTTCGATCGTGCGCTCATTCCGTTCCTGTTCAGTCAACAGACCACGGCGGTATTCGCGCTGAAGGGTATCTACGTCTTTCTGCGATTGTGCCAGGATCTCACGTTTCAATTCGGGGACGGTAATATCGGATACAGCGATAGTTGAACCGGAGCGCATGGCGTATTCAAATCCAATATCCTTGATCCGGTCAGCCACTTCTGTAGTAACTTCCTGCCCGCAAACTTCATAAATCTGGGCAATAAGATCCTTCACACCACCCTTGTCCAGCTCACTATTTACAAATTGGACATCCATCGGGAGGATACGATTGAAGATGACACGTCCCGTAGTGGTATCGAGCATCTTTTCGGTCAGCTCTGGTAATTTATCGCCATTGTCATCATACCAGGTCCGTACGCGCACCTTGATATTGGAATGAATATCCAGATGCCCAAGACCGTAGGCAAGCTCAACCTCGTCACAATTCGCAAAGATGTGACCATCACCCTTATGTGAAAGTTCATCTTTAATCGTGAGGTAGTACACGCCCAGTACCATATCCTTGGATGGACTGATGATCGGCTCACCATCAGCCGGTTTAAGCAGGTTACGTGAGGCAAGCATGAGACGACGTGCTTCATTCACAGCTTTTTCAGACAACGGAACATGAACAGCCATTTGATCGCCGTCAAAGTCCGCGTTGAAAGCTGTTGTCACCAGCGGGTGCAATTGAATCGCGCTCCCTTCGATCAACATCGGCTCGAATGCTTGAATACCAAGACGATGCAGCGTGGGAGCACGGTTTACCAGTACCGGCCGGTCTTTAATAACCTCTTCAAGAACTTCCCAAACCTCAGGCCGATTACGTTCGATGAACCGGCGGGCGCCTTTTACATTAGCAGCGTAATTGTGCTTAACAAGACGGGCGATGACAAACGGACGGTAAAGTTCCAATGCCATGGTCTTTGGGAGACCACACTGGTACAGTTTCAGACTTGGGCCAACGACAATAACAGAACGGCCTGAATAGTCCACACGTTTTCCCAACAAGTTACGGCGGAAACGGCCTTTCTTTCCCTTGAGCATATCGCTCAGGGATTTCAATTCACGCCGTCCGCGACGCGACAGGGCTTTACCCCGCTGCGAGTTATCGATCAGCGAATCGACAGCTTCCTGGAGCATACGTTTTTCATTGCGAACAATAACATCCGGCGCGCCCAATTCCAACAACCGTTTCAGGCGGTTGTTGCGGTTAATTACCCGGCGATAAAGATCGTTCAGGTCAGAAGTGGCAAAACGTCCACCATCCAACTGGACCATGGGACGAAGGTCAGGCGGGATAACCGGGAGAACTGTTAGGATCATCCACTCAGGCCTGTTGCCTGAACGCTTGAAATCTTCCACAACTTTCAAACGAGATGTAGCTTTCTTCCGTTTTTGCTTGGACTTTGATGTGCGCACTTCATGCCACAGATCTTCAGCCAGTTTATCCAGATCAAGGCGTTTCAAAATATCATAGAAAGCTTCAGCACCCATGTCAGCTTTAAATACCTGACCCCAGCGCTGTTTGAGTTCGCGATAGCGTTGTTCGCTCAGGAAGGTAAATGGACGCAGTTCCTGCAGTTCATCGCGCAAATGTGAATTCTGATCAGCCGATTCAGTGGATTGGTCATCCAGCTGGTTGCGGAGGTTCTCCATATTGAGATCCGCTTCCGCTTTGACCTTTTCCAATTCCAATTTCAAAGCAGCAATATCACGCTCAAGCTGTTCATGGAATTCGGAGTCAATTTCATCCAAACGTTCCTTTACGGCTTTTTGCACAGCAGAAATATGCTGGGCTCCAACGATATCACCCTTATCGGCAATCTTTACATTGGTGGCAGCAAATACTATTATCCCTTTTGCCGGATTTCCCAGATTTTCCTGGAGATCCTGTTCGAGGCGCTGGCCTTCTTGAATGATTGGCTCCAAACGAGTGGCAATCTGTTCGTCTTTGCGGCTTTCAATGTCTACCTTCTGCTGGTTGATTTCAGCCATCTTCCGATCGCGCGCCTGCTTGACCTCAATGATCTTCGCATTGATCTCCTGCGCCTGTTCGCGTTCAGAAATACTGATTTCATCTTCCAGCCGTTTCAAGGCTTTCTGGCGGGCTTCTTCGTCAACATATGTCACGATATATTGGGCAAAATACAAAACTCGGTCCAGATTTCTACGGGAAATATCCAGCAGTAGACCGAGATAGGATGGAATTCTTCGGGTGTACCATATATGAGCTACAGGAGTAGCCAGTTCAATATGGCCCATGCGCTCGCGCCGGACAGATGACCGGGTGACTTCTACACCGCATTTGTCACAAATAATCCCTTTGTATCGTGGATTCTTGTACTTTCCGCAGTAGCACTGCCAGTCACGGGTCGGTCCAAAAATCGCTTCACAAAACAATCCGTCCTTTTCCGGACGGAGGCGCCGGTAATTAATCGTCTCCGGTTTAAGTACTTCACCATACGACCAACTTCGAATGGTCTCAGGGGAAGCAAGGCTGATTCGCAGCGCCGTTAATCCCTTGGTTTCCACTAATCTACCTCCTCGTGAATCTGGGTTATGGCAAAAACGTCAAGGTGTTTGCAAATTTTGTTTGCGTACACCCGGTAGCAAGCTTAGATAATCCCGGTTAATGCAATCAATTATTATAACAAAGAATTCGATAAATACAAGATTTTTGCGTCTTTAAATTGGAATTTCAATGCGAAATGTACTTCCTTTTCCCAGTTGACTTTCCACCAAAACTTCCCCCCTGTGCAACTCCACAATTGACTTGACAATGGACAATCCCAATTTTGAAGCCCGCTGCCCCGTCTCTCGCACACTCCCGCGATTGTTCCGGTCAAACAGACCGGGCAAATCTATAGGTGAAATCCCAATTCCGGTATCCTGTATCCCAAATACACAGGCATCCGGAGTTGTTTCAACCCATACGTTCACTTTGCCATCGATTCCCGTAAATTTGATTGCATTCTCGACAATATTAAACACTGCCTGATGCAGCAATTCAGAATCCGCATCAATTGTAGGCGAAACGCCGGGTGCCGTAGTATTGGACAATTTGATCTTTTTCTGGAAAGCCTGGGGAGAGAACTCTTCCACAACCTGCGCTATCATTTTTCCCGCATCAACCTTTTCCAATTTCAAACGGGTTCCCGCCTCAATCCGTCCCAGATCCAGAATATTATTCACCATGCGGTTCATCGTCTCTAGACCATTGGTGATTTTTTGGAGGTAAGAACGCTGCTGATCATTAATATCCCCAACCATCTGTATCATTGTTGCGTAACCGCTGATCATTGTCAGTGGTTGACGCAGGTCATGACTGACTGTTTCAACAAATTCTCCCTTACGGGAAAGCAATTCTGTATACGAATTCACATCACGCAGCAGGCACAAAGAGCCACCAAATTTCCCTTCTGATTGAAAAGGTGTAAACCGTGCTGAGTACGAGCGCCCATTGGGCAATTGGATCTCCCGAACCAACCCTTCACTGGCGACTTCAGTGTATATTCCAGGAACGGAATCCTGTAAAGAGGGCAATGAGGCAAAACGGTTCCCGTCTTCGTCGCGCGTGATCAACCCTTCCAACGATAATGCAGCATCATTTGCAAAGATTACCTCTCCGGACATATCCAACAGAAGTAATGGATCCTGTATGGAAGTGACAAGGGCTTCAAACTGTTTCCTGCCCAGTTCAGTTTCGGAAAGGCGTCTTTCGCCAGCAGCCGCAACGGCAATCTCTGATGCCAGAGTTTTTAATAAAGCAATTTCCTCTTCGGGGAATACCTGTTGCTTCTCATACCCGATCCAGAATACCCCCAGGAAATCATCTTTCTCCAAATACACCGGCAGGCAGACCAAAGATGCAGGAACAGTTACGGCACTATTGAAATCGATGCGCCGGCTGCGTGCAGTATTCCGTATTACAAAAATTCCTTCGCGTTGACAGATCTCTAATACCTGGTTGTCCAGTACGGCATATGCGTTACTGCGTTCCCCCAGTCCGTAACGCCGCATGGGAGATTGAATCACACTTTCCACCTGCGGTGGGACGAGAATAACCCTCGCGCTGGAGGCATCACCTCTTAATGCCGCGCGCAAAATCGGTTCCACCGCGGTACCAAAATCTTCCCGCACCGCAACTCCACGCCCGATGGAAATCAATCTACGCGCTTCATCCATTTGAGCTTTTACGTTGACTCTGATCTGTTCTACTGCCTGTGCCAGATCTGTCAGTTCGATCACGTCTTGCAAACCCAAAACCGGAGAATACTCTCCCCTGGATATCTGTTTGGTTGCTTGAAGCAACTTTTGTTCGTCTTTGAAAAGGTTTACCCAGTACATATCCAACAAGAACAATAGAAAAACAAACCCAAAAACCAAAAGCAGGATTTGTCGTCCAAAATTGAGCAGGATGTTTGCACCAGCTGCAGTGGTCGGAATTCTGACAAAAATATTCCAATCAGGCGAGGCAGGCCAATAGGCATACGCGGCGGTTGTGTTCCACCCCCGGTGCACAAGAAATTCACCCGGAAAAACCTGTGATTCCACATCAGGCGCAGGAATGTTATCCAACATGGATGTCTTACCATCAGCTGGAACCACCCAGACCTCACCACCAGCTTCTTCAATCCGGGTAATTTCCGACCAGAAAGATGAATCAACCGGGCGTGGAAGATCCCCTTGTTGAATGATCATAGCTCCCACTGTTTTCCCGTCTGAATTCTTGATTGGATTAATCAAGTCGATGGTCATCCACAAAGGTGAATTAGTGGAATGCTTGCTTATCAACCGACCTTCATCACCGGAAAGGATCATCTTTACAGCAGCTACGATATCCGGGGTAAATTCTGATGCCATCGAGTTGTCCGGAAATTGGTGTATGACCTGTGCTTTCGCGTTAATGACAGACACCCGTGTCTTTGCTTTATCGAATGTTTTCTGCATTAACACATAGAAATCCATCGAAGACTGTTGTAAAACCACAGGCGTGGCCACAACGTTCCCCTTTTCCACAAGTTCATCCATTTCAAGCAGCCAATAATTTGCTGCCAATCCGGCATGGCTCGAAATACTGCTCTGCAGCATTTCATTGATCTGACCAGTCTGAATGGACCAGGAAACCTGAGTAAAAAAGAATATGAAGAGGAAGGTAACCGGTAATGAGATACGCCAGAATTTTCCCTCAGCGAATCCTTCGTCAGGAGAGGGCAACATATAGGATGGTTTTCTCCAGGGACCAACATGTTGATTTTGCAACAGTTCAGCAAGAATACCGGTTAGTGCCATAGGTAAAACACAAAAGAAAAGATCACTCCGCCAGTTTGACAAACCGGCGTCGATCATTCCAGCCAAAGGACCTTCAGCGTCAAAGAATGCGGCTCCAGAAGATAACATATATGTAATGACGATATTCACAAAAGCCGCGCCTATCGGTCTGCGGACAGCCGCGTACACCCCTCCACGATACCTCTGCCGAAGGCAAACACCCAGAAGAACACCACTGATTCCCAGAATAAAAGGAGTAAAAGGTGAATTTGTGGATAGTAACGCTTGAATTAGCCCCCCTAGAAAACCGACCAGGCCTCCAAGAACAGGGCCAAAAAATGCGCTTACAAGAAACATCGGAATGGCGGATAAAACCATACCGGTAACCTGCCCCTGCAAAAAGGAAGGATCTTCTAAAGAATTACCACCAAAACCAATAAAAAGATTTGCGGGGACAATACTTACAAACAAAAATACCAGCAATTGCCATCGCCGCTGTAACATGGTTAATGGTACATCCCACCAGTGGGTCAAGCAGATGACGAATAACAAGCAATACAAACCCAATCCCACCCAACCTGCGATGGAATCAGGAAAAATAATCTTCGTGGGGGTTTCCAGAAGCGAAAGTATCACAATGCCCAATTAAATCCAATATTAATAAATTATAGCATCGCCAAGTATGGGCGACACAGTTTTAGTACTCGATTTTCAAATTAGCCGAAGAATTGAATCCTTCCCAGCTCTTTCTGAAAAGGAAATTCCCGGTAACCTTCTTGCCGGAGATGGCTCTTTCACGCCAACCTTGCAGATAATTCCATTTCTTTGCTCGCATCGACTCTAATGAAACTGAGTCCCTGGACTCACGCAGTGTCTTGATGAAATCCTTTTCCAATTTATCTCTCCCCTCTCGAAAAGCGCTTCTTTCTGACGCTTCACAAAAAAGCATATTGCGATGGAAGATTTCATTTTCCCACCATTCACTTTCCGATGAGAGGCAAACATCATTTTTGAGGTCAGACATCAGGATCGGATGAAAAATACTCAGGCATGGAGCAGCTGTCCCGGTGATCCACAGAACAGGACTTTCATCAGAAAGATCAACTATAAGTGAACCGGTAGTCTGATTCAAGCGGATAGGACCAAACCCGGCATGCATACAAACCGTGTTGTCCGTTAATGAATTCATCGGGATATCTTCCTGCCCATGATGGGAACGCAATACCCGGAAAGCGAATGAGATATCCGCACTTTCCGGCATTCCGTGGAGGGATGACAATACACATCCTCTTCGTTTTACGGACTGGCTGAAAGTAGTGTAAATCCAATCGCTTTTCTCAGCGGCCAGGTTTTTAATTCCTGCAAAACCTGCGCTGGATTCATCCCATTCGCTGGTTATTGTTAATCCATTCGATATGGCTGTGGTTGTAGAGAATCTTCGGGCTGCCCATTCTTTTCCAATAGTCTCTAAAACCCATGATTCATTTCGATCGGCGATTAAGAAGCTATTGTTGTAAAAAAAAGGATGACTGAACCCGCAATTCCCACCCTGCCCGTGCCGGCTCAACAACCCGATGATGCAATCCATTGAAGCATGAGCCGTATCTGATCGTTCAAGTGCGAGTCTGAGCAGATCCATGCCAGTCAGGGCTTCTTCCCTGGGCGCACCACCTCTGGTGAAAAGAGCTTCGTTACCTATAACAACACCATGGGAATTGACCCCCATTTCTGCGCCCCACATCCATGCCGGTTTGCATAAAACTACGTTGTGGGTGGATTCCACCTGTGGAATTTCGATATAGGTACATTTTACGGTCGTACCCGGTTCGTATGTCCGTCCTTTTAGGAATATGACTTCATGCGCCTCATTTGGTTCCCGGTCTGAATTTTTACCAAACCAAACGAAAGGGTTCCGGTTATTCTTTTCAGAACGAAAAACAAATGTGTCGCACATTAGGTTATCTCCTGTTTACAGTCAATCCATTTTCTCTGACAAGCTCTAGAATGGCATCAACAACAATGTCAATCGATAGATCATCCGTATTGATAATCGCCGCGTCCTCGGCCGGTTTGAGAGGTGCGATTTCTCTATTTTTGTCAATTTCGTCGCGCTTTTTTGTCGAGCTTAAGATTTCATTGTAATTACTGTCTAATCCGCGCTCCAACAGTTCCGCATGCCGCCTTCGGGCTCTTTCTTCCGCGGTAGCCTCCAGATAAACCTTAAGGTCGGCATCCGGAAAGACTACTGTTCCAATATCACGTCCAACCATCACCACGTTGCCTCGGTTACCTATCCGGCGCTGCTGGTCTGTCATAGCGTCTCGTACGCCCTTGTATGTGGAAACCTGCGATACATTCGCCTCAACGGCCTTGCTGCGCACATCCCACGTGACATCGTCACCGTCAATCAACACATCCGCTTTCCGGCCATCCTGTTTGCTGGGAGGCAGGATATCTATCTGGATTTTTTTCGCAAGGCCTGATACTTCATCCTCTTTCGTGGGATCAATGCCTTTCTTCAATACCGCCAGTGTGACTGCACGATACATGATCCCTGTATCAAAAAAAAGATACCCCAGTTTTTTCGCGACATTTTCGCCAACAGTGGATTTCCCGGAAGCAGCCGGTCCATCGATAGCTATAGTGATTTTGTTTTTCAAAAGAACCTCATTGGATGGGATTAATTGTTTCAGGAGCGGTATTCGCAGCTCCGGGGAAGAGATCTGTCCGTGCCCAGAGAACTTTTTCAAGTTTTTCTCCCGGCAAGGAGCGAAACGCGTACCATTGGATCCATTCTTCCGGAAGGATCAAAGACCACGCAATGCGTTTGGTGATGACAAAATCCTGTCCTCGGTAAGCCTGCGCGAGAGATGGGATCTCTTCATTTTCCGTTATCACTATCGCTGGATTTGAAAGATCAGGTAATGAGGTATCAAAATTGACACTGGTGAAATCACGCAAAGCCCATTTCAATGCTGCCGAGGAATTGTTAAGCAAAACAATATTAATGCCGTCACGACTCATAATATTCCACTCGCTTAGATCAGCGGCTGTATCCTGTAATAGATCCACTTCATCCGTTACACCGTCATAATTCCATAATTCCGCTTCGGGAAACGCACCTAATCCAGCTGCCCGCCAGGCAGTTGAAAACATGAATACGGAAAGAAGGACAACCGAACCCATCCACAACCCGGTGGAAGCCTGAGCTGGAGGCCAGCCAAGTCGGATCAATATACTGGCAATAATCAACAAAACAAGGGCACCGATCAATGCAGCCAGGCGAAGCATCGAATCCTGTCCCTCGATCGGAAATGGCAACACAATAAGGTTCATCCAAATAAAGGGGACAAGTAGAACCAGTAGCAGCATTTGACCAAAACTTGTTAGATCTGGTTTGACAAGAGATGGAATTATTCGGATCACAAATCGCGCTGTGAAGTATAGCAATGGTAGATATGCAATCAATAATTCATCCATTCCCCTTGATGGATACAAGATAGCGAGAAGGAGGGAATAACCGAGCAATCGCATCAGAAATGCGATGAGGGGATTCCCTTCTCTGATAGACCGAATTCCTTCCACGAGTCCAATGATCAATAATAGAGGTTGATATAGGAGAAATGAAAACAGCATCAGAAATGGTGATATTCCACCACCAATTGTCCAACCAGCCAGGTATTCCATCAAATTCATAGCCGGAGCCATGACACCGGCTGGATGTACACCAAAACCACTTCCTGCCAGCAGCACAGTAAGAATCAGAGAAAAAATTCCCCGTCTCATTTCTGTCTTATTCCACACCGGCAGTAAATCTGTTTCCCGATCGGGGTTGCCGTGTTTTATAGAAGATGGCCAGAGCGCAAAGATAATAGCGATTAATCCGGGCCAAAAAATTGGGCTCGCAAGCGCAGCCAGTCCAACGGCAATACCGGTTTGAATACCCTTTTTTTGAATGACACCAAAGAAGGCTATGACGAGACCGGCAATAGTGATGATGGCCCCATTTGTCTGCCTGGAAAAAGCGATCAATCCGGGGTCTAACATCATGAATATGCTGAAAACAATAGCTGTCTCGCTCCCTATCACTCTGGAGAAAAATAATGGAGCAAGTACAAGAATTAGCCCAAAAATGGCTGGAATGATTCGCGCGCTGATTTCATTTTCACCAAATAGAAAGAAAACAATTTGCAGCCACGCGCTCATACCGGATGTTCCAGAACCATCAATCGCCTGGAGCGCGAAGGCCGCTTCCTGTTCACTCAGGAATGGTAGATTCAGTTGATGGAAACGCAAAATAATGGCTAATAGCAGAAAAAAGCCATAACCGTACCAGATCTTAGTTCTTGTAATCATATCCGTAATTTCCTGTCAATTCACGGTAATTGCTGTCAGTAATTGCGACGGTACTTCATAGATAATCACTGAATTGTTCTCAAAAACCGTTCGCAAGTTGTTCTTGAATTTTGCCTCATTAACGTTATATGTACTCTGTTCCAACATGCCAATATACACATAACGTATCTGATATTTTTGAATAATTGAGAGCGCCTCGGACCAATTATTGGTCTGATATAGCAATTTAATGTCTGGCTCCCTGGAACCGATTTCTTGAGCACCTCCACGCCATTGTGATTCATGGCCGGGCCAACCCAGAACTGTGGGCATTCCAGTCTGTGTGGAAACACGGGCATATCCGGTATAACTTCCTCCAATAGCTTCCGCGATGGTACCTTTGGGTGCCAGCTGCAAAAAAGCGATCGCGGCCGTTTCATCCGGATATGCCGCGTAAAAATACGAATTACCATCAATAGTTAGGTCACGTGTGAAAAGATTGTCAAATCGATAATAAAACCCGAAGAACGGGTACATCAATCCAGCCGTTAGGCTTAAAACAAATACAAGTCGAACAGTCCACTTTTTCCATGATTGAGTTTTCAACCAGAGGAAATACACAAAAATCGCGGCGGCTACAGACCACAGGATCCAAGCCTGATAATAAAACTTGAATATCGTATTCATCCGGGTACCAAACTGGTCCCGTAAATAGAAGAATTCTGGAAATAGAACCAGAGCCACCCCTCCAGCAAGCAATAAGAAAACAAAGGGGAGTGAATTGATTGTCCGTGAAGTCGATCCCTGACTCTCATCCGGTAATATGTCCAGTGTATTTTCTCGGTATTTATCCCTCAGCCAGATCAATCCACCCCAGACCAGAGTGAGAAGAAAAACAAGCGTAACCCAGCCTCCCGGAGACATAATACGGAGGAGGGATGTGTTTACCAGAATATCCCGCAAGAATCCGCTTCCCTGAATACTGAAGAACTGGTTTGCCGCGGAAGAGAGCGTTGCACCCATCACAGGGTTCACTCGTGCGAGTAAGCCCGGGATGATAGCAAAGGCTAAACCCAATACGGACATGGAGATCCAAAGGACAGCGACAATAATCAAAGAATTTTTAAACGCATAGCGGAAGAGCTTTCCAATATTTTCCATTCCAACAATGGATAGAATTCCTGCAAATATCGGAACGAGAAACACGCCGAACATCAGCCATAAATGAGTCCCCCGTGTAAAGAAAGCCAGGCTTGGTAACAATCCGCCCGCCTGAGACGCGAACCCGGCATAAAAAGGCAAATACAGAATCGCGCCGACAACCCCAAACCCCAATCCGGTTTCAAAAAACTCAACGATCCGCTTCCTACTCCATCCCCTGGACAAGTACCGGCCCAGCACAATTGCCGCGCTGCTCAACCCGACATATATGGGGAAATCCCACATATTCAGAAAAGCCAATCCACCGAACAACAACGCGCTGCTCCAGAAGACAGGCCCCGACATCAGTATCTCTGATCCGGTAATCGTCTGGTTTGTCTCCCCGGTGAACCAATTTCTCAAAATGGAATACCATCCAATCCGATACTGGTTGCCCGATCGGGCTTTGAAATAAAACTCAAGAGCAACCGCACATGCCAGTAAGACAAATGGCATGGAGAGAATATGCGGATGGAGATCAGCCAGATATAACGAGAAGAACGGGAATTCATCAATCACCCCGCCCGATTTTCCGGCAAGATCATAATCCTGAATTACACGGGAAGCACGCCACCACCAGATCCCTGCCGGACGGTTTGCCAGCCAGGTCAACGGTGTCGCCGGAGGGACAGTCAATTCTTCAATATCCAGCCATTTCCAGAAAGCGGATTGCCCGTTGGCATCCCAGAATAAACCTCGGGCATGTAAAGACTCAAACAACCCCTCCCAATTGGCGGTAAAAACAAGAAACAGAGGGGCAAAAAGCGCCCATCCAAATCCCGGTCGGTTTTTTGTTTCGGGTTTATCACCCGGATTTGAAATAACAGACAGAATATTATAGGCTAGGCCAAAAGCACCAAGGCAGGCCATGGCAAACCATAAAGAGATCGCCAGGTTGAAGCCGACTCCAGAGAGGGTAAATGTTAACCGGATGAGACCAGCCACCATGACATACCCAAAGTAATAATAGGAAATCGCATAACCCGAAAGCCAGGGATCCGCCGGCGGAAAGAATTCAGACCGGAGAATGGAATTGATGAAAGCCAATTCCATGGGTTTTTCTGTCCCAATGATATCCGGATAGGCAGCCCGCATTATGGCGAAGAAACTAAATAATAAGAGAAACCCACTTTCGGTGAAAAGGATGTACCACTTGTTATGAATGACCCACTTTTTTAATTTAATAAAACCGGTCTTCCAGGCAATCAGTCCCCCGGAAAGCACAACGGCCAGATATACCGAAGCAATTCCCGTCCATGTGTTCGGGAGAATTTGGAAGGTAACCAGAATCCAGTAAAGATAACCAAAAAGAAGCAGTCCGGCGGGTTTAATAAACGCGTAGCCCCTGTCAGACAAATTTGGGAACAACATAAATAGGATAGGTAACGCAGCCCATCCCAAAACAATCACAAGAATAAACCAAAAAATGAACGAGATCATACGTTTTCAAAAGGCAAGGATATAAATTTACCATTTGGCGAAACAGTTAATTCATAGACAGCTTCCACCGCATCCAGGTTAAGCGGCCCATATAAATGAGGAAAAACATCTCCCGATGGTGAAAGTTCAAATTTCAATTCAGAAGCCAGCTTAGACACATTGACTTTTATGAGGATCAACCCGGAAACACCGGAATAATAACGGTTGGCCGTTGATAAGACTTGTGAATCCATCGAAAAATGGATAAAACCCTCTTCGGAAAAAGTCTCACTCACATATTGTCCATGGGCAAGAGCCTCTTTCCATTGCTGCGTATCGGTAATGTGATAGATCGTGGTAACGTCTGCCATGGTCATTCTTTTCTCCTGACCTCATAAATTGTAATCGTTTCATTCTGAAAGACAGCGTCCCAATAAACACCGTTGTATTCACGGAATTTTTCCAGACCCTCACCCGGATAATAGAAATTTTCCAACTGCCCGACGATGATATACGCAACCTGATATTTTTCCAGGAATTTTATCTTTTCTTCAATATCTAGTTCCAAATAGAACTGTTTTATCTCTTCCACCCGGTCTGTGATCTTTGTCGAAGGGATGATGGCTCTCTGCTGGCGTTGATGCCAGTTCCATCCCACCACACCAGGCAACCCGGTGTATATGGTGTACCGGCTTCCCCATCGATATTCAACCGTGTTGGCTTCTACGATCACGGGAGAGCCGGTTACATTCAACTGCATCCATCGGATACCTTCATAATCCTGACTAAGGTCTATGATCTCACCATTATCATTGTAAGACGCAGTGGACATGAATGCCGCTCCATCCAATGTATGCGGTGCGGCAGGGCTAATACGATCCCGGATCTTATCGGTACCGGCAAGCAATGGGAAAAGAGCCGCACTAAAGATCAGGATTGTGACGCCTATCTTCCAGACGATGTTAAGCCATTCCGTCCATTCGTTGCGCCGTGGAAAAACCATTATAAAAGAGAACGCGGCGCTAATTGAAAGCATCGTCCATGCCTGCAGGTAAAACTTGAAAACTGTGTTCATCCTGCCGATATCGCCAACAAGCACAATCAGTTCGACAGCAAGGGTCAAGACCATTGACGAACCAACAAGGAACAGAATAAATCGTTTGGACGGAGGCAGATTATTTCGGAGCAGGAGGATCCCGGACCAGAGGGCAACCGGGAATGCCAACCAGGCAATCCAAATACCGCCAAACACCAGGCCAATCGGGATCAAAATAAGCAAAACGGTTAAAGTGATGAGCATGCCCCGATATGGTATGAACTTACTCAACGCGGATACCGGGGTTGAAGCCATCCAATCATAGGTTTCCTGAGCGAGCCATGAGACGATCAACACCAGGAATACTCCCCAGTGTGTGAAATAACTCCAGGAAGGAGTTCGAGCACCCTTCCAAAGATCGATTGCGTTGTATCCCTGACCAAACCACACAGAGAACGGGTGGTACAGGTAAAAAGCGAGTAAAACAAAAATACCCGTTCCCAAAAGAACCTCAATCCACCGTTTTGTTTGAAGGCTCCATGGTTTCTTGATCAGTGTGTAATTGGACGTCAGCGTTAATCCGCTGACCAGTACGCCCAGACCACCTATCAAAAGGTATGTTGGCAAATCCCAGGTATTTGTTGGTCTCAATGCACCTACAATCAGTGCTCCCATAAACAGGGTTATAACAAACTGTCCCCATCCGGAAATCCGGTCATCATCCTCATGCCAAACCCATTGGCGAAGAAGTAAGGACAACGTCCATGCCAGCGCGGCCAGTGTTAGTGGTAACGCGATCATATGAGCATGTAAATCAGCATAAAGGAAAGTGAAGAAGGGAAATTCGGTGATCGGCTCCCCGGGGATCGTCCGGCTTGGTATCCAATACCAATCCCCCACAGGATATGGGAATTGTCCCCCCTGGAACATCTTAATCAATCCCTGGATTGACCATAGTATACGGTCAATATAGGAGGAGTTCTCTAAAGATCCAGTTGGTGAGGCTATTCGGATCAGACCATGCCAGATCATACGAATCGATCCAAGATTTCCAAGAACAAGGAGAAGCATGGTTGAAGCCAACCCGCCCAGTATCGCGGCCGGATCAAGACTGCTTTTTCTTCGGGAAATCGTTAACTCATCTAACTTTTCCTCATTCCGCGGAAGGACAGGTTCAATCACGATTCTTTCTGACGCGTATTCATCGTCATGACTATCAGATGGTAAAACGACTGTTGGGTCCTCTGAAGCCAGGCGTGTGTTAAAAATACGCCGGCGTATTCGGTCTGATAGACTATGAACAGCCGGATTGTTGAGCGTATAAACCAGCGAGTACCCCAAAGAAAACGCGGCTGTTCCAACAAGACTAAATAATGTGGGCAAAATCAGATTGTAAGCCACAGAGGGAGTTATCCCCAGTAATTTGACCGGTGTACCTACGATTACAAATCCGTAATAATAATAATTTATGTAGCCACCGGCAAACCAGGGATCATAAGGTGGGAAGCTGGTACTTTTCAATACAGCATTGAAATATGAAAAGTCCATTGGCTTTTCCCCACCCTTATAGGGATGCCAAAGATCAGGGTTACCCAATCGTATTCCCAAAAACACCAGGAATAGCGTGAGACTGAGTATCTCCATGCAGATAAACAATTTCTTCATTTGGCAGATTTCATCCCGTATCTTCTGGTGTTGAGCGTAAGCCAACAATCCGGAAATTACGATAAATCCAACCAGAACGAACAATATGGTTAACCGGTCATAAGCGACACCGGAACTACCCAACAGCCACGAAAAATATGACAGGATAACCAATCCTACAATTTTGGAAACACCATATCCCTTATCCGTCAGAGAACCTGTTGCTATACGCACAACAGGATAAGCTATCCACCCGAGAACAGTGATCAGGAAATACCAGATTATCGCTCCCAGTGCGGGAAACTTGTTAAGCCACGAATTGGGATCAAACAACTCAACCCATGTCCCACCCTCTCGCTGGCTTAATAAACGGTCAGCTGGAAGCATCAGGTCCGGTTGAACATTACCCGCTTTTCGCGGGGTTAAGTGAACAACGTTAGACAGATCAACCGACCGTAATATAGTTGAAACTGCTTCCATATTGAAGGTATCAGATTTTTTGAAGATCATGACCTTGGGATGGTCATAAACCGTGAAGGCCTCTTCGGCAAATTGAGTATTTACACGAAAATTCCCAATAGCCGGATCACTTTGAAACACCTTGACAAGGTCAAACCCGAGATTGCCCTCAAACATTCCGGGTTGCGCCACCCGGTAACACCAGACAACATCCTTATCTGCAGGGCAGCCTAATAGCTGCCGATAATACTCTGCTGTTAGTGGATAACGTTCGGGAACGCGTGTGGTAGTACCCCACTGGCGGTTGGATGTCATAAAAATGTAATCAGCCTGGTTGATTGTGGTTAAAAACCGGGTGAGTTTGTCCTGACTATCATCCCAGTACATTTCAAAATTCAGGTCTGTCCTGTATGGTCCGCTGGTGTAATCAAAAGGCATGATCCCATTCATACCCAACGGCAGTGGATCATCCCAGGAAGATTCAAGCGCCAGTTTGTTTCCATAAAGGGCCAGGTCAACCCCTTCGCTGCCGGTAATGATCAGCGTGTACGGCTTACCTTTTTCCAGAGAGACCGCAGGCTCAAAATGTGCCAGTGCTTCAACGGACAGATCAGTCTTATCCGATGGGATTTCAACATGTACCACGGCAGAACCAATCTTCTGTTCTCCACCGGGAGTTGAAGATATGCTCACACCTAATGAATACTGCCCGCCTTTTCCAGAAAGATCGAAAACCTTGGGCAAAGATATCTCTGAAACCAAACCGGTTCTGGCAGCATTGAACTGAAGACTGTACGGGTGATTGGGATCGATGCCATCTACCAATTCAGGCAGTAGAATTTCATCGGATGCCTCGCCATCACCCAGCGCCAGACTAATTCGTCCTGCGGTTTGCAGGCTTACGTCCTGCTCAATGACGGTTAAAAGCAAATGATATACATTCCCTTTTTCGAAAATCACGGGAATGTCTGGAATGATTGTCGCTGCCTCACCCCGGGGATCATTTCCAGTTGGAAAATCACCAATTAATAATCCGGTTGAGAGCAGATGGCCTTTTGCGTCTGTGACCTGTGCCTGCAATGTTTTTACCTGAGGCAAATAGGACGAATCCACTATGTGTTCAAGTTTGATCGCGGTGAGAATACCACTGCTGGAAGCAGAGAACTTGAGCTCGATCGGATCTTCCAATGTGATTGTTCGTGTTCCACGGAAAGCCATCGGTTGGATGAAGGATTCCTCTTCACCATCTATCTTTAAATTGATCGCACCAGGTACATTCTGATAGATCCATTCACTCGCGGCAATGCGTGTCATCGGTCGGGTATAGATCCGTGAGAACGCGTAAGCGTAAAGCATGGTTCCGCCGATCGCGAAAACGCCAGCCGCGATAGCCAACATCCGCAATAATCTGGCCCGCTTCGGACGTATGATCAACTTACCCATATCCCACACAGAGATGATGCCCCATGCGGCAATAATGGCAAACATGGGGTAGATCAAAACCTGGTATCGCATCGCTCGTACCCAGTTTGTCGCCTGCCATGTAAAGTAGATGGCAGTCCATCCCCAGATCAAAATATGCTTCCGCCAGTTTGCTGTGAGCATCCGCCAGGCCATAAGAATAAACCCGGTAAACGCAGCCAAACCGAATGGCAGCCCCATCCCGAACAAGATCATGTTATAAGGGGCAAACCAGACTGGGCGGCGGGCCCATTGTAAAGCCGGCGGGAAATCAACGTCACCGGTACTCTGGGCGCTGATCTCCTTCATGGTGGCGATCCATTTTTCACTGGGAATTACATCAAAGAAACCGGGGCCGGAAAACGCGTATGGTTGAAAAATCCGGAAGGTGAGGATGCTGATGAAGGCCGCGATGGCTATGTTTCTTATGTAGACACTTGTTCGTTGATCCCGTTCATCCTGGCTCAGGTTCAAATACCGGACAAGATACGCGGCCGGGATCAGGAGCGACACAAGACCGGAATTGATCTTTGAGGCCATGGCACAACCCAAAAAGAAACCAAACCAGAGGACATCTCCAATGCCATCCCAATCACGGGTTAACCATACCGGAAGCTTCTGCTTATGTTGAATTTCTTCAGCCGCCGAGGCATCATCATCCATCCTTATCCAATCCGGAATGGCCAGTCTGTCCTTTTTTGTCAGTATCCTGACGGCAAAATATACAGCGCCTGTTGTAAAGAAGGTTGTGAAGGTGTCTACGGCAAAATAATGTGACAGCTGAATCTGCATTACCGAACCAGCCGCGAGAGCGGCTGCCAGTAATGCCATATGCGGTTTTCGATACAGACGTATGACGATCAAATATACGAACAAAATCGTCAAAAGATCGAATAGGCCGGATATTGCTCTTCCGACCAGAAATATTTCGTCATAACCGGTTTGATTGACTAGATCTCCCACCATCCGCACGATAAACAAAGGCAAAGTTCCATAAACATAAAAACCATACCCCCTGTTGTTCGGATTTAATGTTGAATTGGCTGTATCGAAATACTCCCCAAAACTTTTGACCGGTTCAATGGATGATGCCACCATGGTCAGGAACCGTTCATCGGGGTGAAGATGTTGATTCTGATCCCAATTCAAACCGGAGAAACGAAAATATGCGCCGGCGATCAGGATCACAAGTAACAATATATCCCAGATCAAATCCGGAATTCTCGTTATTTTGGGAATCTTTGATACTGGTGTCTCTGAATTGGGATTGGTTTCAATATTCATATCACGGAACCGGATTTTCAGCCTCTTCTATCGAATTTATTTCAGGAGGAACCATAAACATTACAAAACTATGACTGTCAATTTCACTGGTATACACGGTTTCAAAGTATTCAGGATACATCTTCCTGAGCTGATCCAATGAAGCCGTATCATCAGGTTTTACCAGGAATAGTTTAGCCCGTTGATTGCTCAATGTATCACTAAATTGATCGGGCCAAATGGCATAATCTTTTTCAGGATGACCGGATACAATCGCGACCAGTCTGGTATCCACCCAATGGGGAAACCCAACAACATAAACCGAATCAGGGTCACCATAAACGGCAATGAAATTTCGGGCAACATCACCCAGTTCAGACGTGTTCCAGGCACTTTCCTTATAGTTTTTGGCGTAATTATTAAAAACCAGGTCATAGTTTTGCCAGATAGTTAACGAGAGCAATATCCCTGTCAATATTACAACCTTTGCCCGCCCGCCTGATTCCTTTGCCTGCTTGAACAAGTTATGAATAAGGATATCCAACCCCTGTGCGGCAATAATGAAAATTGGGACCAGTGCCCCGGCCGGGCGGTTTAAACAAGGATTTTCTTCTGGAAATGCCAGGGAAATAATGGAAGGCAACATAAGAAAGGGAATAGAAAGTAACAGAAATGGGATGCGCCAATCCCTGTGACGGATATAACGCAGAATACTGAATACCAGTCCCGCAAGGTAAGCAGCGGCTGATAATATATCCAGCGCCGGGCGGTAAGGAATTGAATGTACCCAGATTGTGCCATTATTCCAAAATGGCATAATTACAGCCCACCACAGATTGCTTAAGAAAATTTTCCACGCCGGACCGGGCAAAGGTTGTTCAATCGTACCCACTCGGGTCATGGCCCGGAAGATAAACATATTCCATTGATCCATGATATATCTCAACAGAGGGATAAACAAAATAAGTGCGGCAATCCCTGTCACAACAAGAGCGGTAATGGCAAACCGAAAATTGGGCTTGTTCCAATGATGCATCAGATAGAGGATTATCCCCAGGATTAACAATACGGGGACAACCCGGTATGAACTGTAACCATGCAAACCAATCCCGACAAAAATCCCGGAGAGAATAAAGTCAAAAATATTCTTGCGGCGAATCCCTTTAAAGAAGAAATATAAAGCGGGTGCGGTAAAGGCGGGATAGAGTGTGAATCGCAACCCGATACGGGAAATGACATTTGGCCAATAACCTATCCCGGAGAGCAAAAATGCGAGCATACCCACACGGCGGTTTCCCAATTCTTTGCCCAGAAAATACATGAATATCGCGGTGAAAACCCCCAGAATGACTGTCCCGATTTTTAAAGTAAGGAATGCAATACCGGTATCAAAAATGCGTGCTACTGCGGCGGAAAGGTACATTTGAAATGCTTCCCGCCCGGTGTTTCGAGTGAAATATGTAACCACCATCCCATTCAATAAATCATAAACATCCAACAGCTTTTCCGCGTGATCGCTGATCATTTCCCCCGGAACTTCGTCAAGCCGGTAAAACCGGAAAAACAGAGTTATCAGGAAAACAAAACCAAACAAAAGATGCCATGGTTTGATTCGGAAATTGAGCCCTTTATGAATTATGGGGTTCAAAATGTCGGCAACAATTTCTGTTGCCCGGGTCCATGTAACAGGTTTCAGAAACGCAGCCACAAAGAACAGAATGGAAACGGTCCACACCAGTAAATTGAAACTGTTAAACCGGTTTCCCGTGAACATAATTGTTGCGAGAATTCCCGTTCCAATCGAAGCGTAGAGGAAAGAAGGATGGATAATTAATCCGGTAGGTTCGCTCTCTTCATAGGGATAGAGGTCAACGTCATACCGGTTTTGAAACCAATGCAAAATGATCAATAGAACGGCACAACCGTAAAAGATAAGCGCGAAAATGGGAGACGGGCTGGGCGGTTCAAGCAATTGTTGCCCAACCAGGATAACAATCAGAATGAATACCAACTGCCAGAAAAAGCCGAGTTTCTTTCGCTTCCTTCCGCTCGTTGCAGCAGATTCTTCAAAATTTTCGGTGACAACAGTCACATTATTGGAATCGGGTATCATAACCTCGGGATTTCTCCCGGGGAATAGTTTTCCTTTCAGATAATCCAGCACACTGGGTTCCGGTTTTTCTGGAATCGTCATCGTGATCTCCGTGCGTCAGATGTAAATTTTACCCCACTCGTTGTAGGTAACCGCGCGATCAAATGGCCTTTTTTCGAACGATATAGAATGAATAGACTCCAACAGGTTGTTCGTTTGGCTCTTCATAGACCGGTTTGACGATCTTTTCAGCCAGAACGAAGTTCCATTTGCTTTCAACAAGGTTCCATCTGCGGGTCAGAAAATGCATCACAAGGGAAGGCAATCCAAAATAATGGCCCCACTCTAATATATGCAGCGCGTTTGGGGAAAAATAATCCCAGGTCTTTTCAATTTCAAGTCCTGCCGTATTGAGCCGTTTTTCCCAAACAATGCGATCATCACAATGTATGTGGCGGCAAACCTTGTTAAAAAATCTTCTGTAGATATTTCCCAGGAACTTCAAGCCAATACGATCAAAAAATCCTGACACAGACAGGTTGCCAAGAAATTTATGATTGGGAACGCAAAATGCAAATTTGGCACCTGGCTTCATTACCCGGGACATCTCTTTAAGGGTTGTATCCAGATCAGGGATGTGCTCAAGTACAGAATTGCTTAACGCACTGGAAAAATGATCATCAGGAAAAGGTAATGTATAACCACTTCCCTGAACTACCATTTCATACCCATTATTCTTTTGTGCCAGACGAACCGGGCCTGTCCATGGATCAATCCCCACATCGACTTTCTCATCCATGGCAATCGTAACAAAATGTCCATCCCCACAGCCCAGATCAAGAATGGGATGTTCCAGATGAAAGGATTGATACTGGCGGGCTTCCACCGCGCGCAGGATGGCACGGAAATAAGGTAGTTCTTTCAAGTGTAGCCAGAGGTAATCTTTAGAGTTCGTGGTGTCTTTATTCTTCATTAGGTTTAATTTCTTCCGTAATCTCGGTGAATAGCTCTTCATAGCATACAGCGATCCGATCAGGATCATATTCAAAATTGATCTCTTCCATGTCGGTTTTCATGGTTTCTTTATTCTTTAAGACATCTATGACGGCGTTCGAAAGACTGTCAACACTGCCTATTTCAGCAATACGTCCCATCGAGTGACGCTCTACTGGCTGGCGCACACCCGGCAGGTTTGAAGCAACACAGGGCACTCCATTCATCATGGCTTCAATCTGTACAAGCCCAAATGCTTCTGTCGAATTGAGGCTGGGAAGGACTAAAACATCAATCGATCTGTAAAAAGCCGCCATATGACTCGGGTCAAGTTCGCCAACAAATTTCCAGACTCCAGCTTTCTCTAATTCCGTAATTCGGGGAGTAAGACGGCGGGCATAAGCTTCTTCGCCAACAATATTCTGATATGGTCCGGCAAACAACACACGAGTATCCGGAAATTCTTTCAATATTCCGGGTAATGCTCCCAGTAAAATTTCAACACCTTTCTCTGTCGCCAACCGTGCAGCCATACCAATAACAGGCGAACGCTTTTCCCGATTGTTTTCGCGGATAAAGTC
This sequence comes from uncultured Leptolinea sp., assembly GCA_964446955.1. Taxonomy (GTDB): domain Bacteria; phylum Chloroflexota; class Anaerolineae; order Anaerolineales; family Anaerolineaceae; genus Leptolinea. Next base: position 183,797 of record CAYUQJ010000001.1, on the reverse strand, counting down.
TTCCACCCTGGCATCGGTTGTCGCCGGAAGTGTTACCGGTGGTGAGATTATTTGGATCTTGTTCAAATACCCGGAAAGATAAGGAGAATTCTCGGCATAGTCCCGGGTATAGGTGACTATTTTGTGGGTAAAGCGTGCCGTCAGGTCATTCATCAACAACACACCCTGATTCGCCAACCACGCAAGTAAACCGGGAGGCATATGCAGATCGCAGTGATAGGTAACAACCGTGGGTCTTCGCAGCATTCGACCGCGCAGAGCAACACCCGCAGCATCAAACTGTGGTAGATGAAGCTGTATCCAATCATTTTCCGCCACCAGCTTATTGGCAGCTATGCCAAAGGTTGGCATTATCACACCTTTGCTGATACGCGCGAGTACCGGAATGCGAATGATCCGTACTCCGTCGATGATTTCTTCGTATGGTAAATCTTTCCGGTAATGTGAAGTAAGTACAGTTACCACATGCCCACGTTTTACCAACGCTCTGGCAATTCGTTCGGCATAAATGGTCAATCCGCTTGTGTGCGGTCTGTAATACGTCAGGGCTATGAGTATACGCATGGAGGCAAAACGGGATTATTGGAATAGGTGGATATTTGATCTCACCCAATCATACAACTTTTGAATTCCTTCCTCCACACCAGTTTGGGGATTCCAACCCAGGTCAACTTGAGCCTTCCGAATATCAGAAACATAGATCCGTTGATCACCGGGGCGCCAATCAGAACGCTCAACCGGAAGAGGATGGTCTACCAGTTTTTCAAGCATCGGGCCAAACTCTTCCCATACAGACATCACATTCTTGCTGCCGCCGCCTATGTTGTATATCTTGCCCGCTGCAGTTTTGATATTGGCTATGGCAAGATCATACACATTCAATAAATCATCCACAAAGAGAAGATCACGCACCTGCTTGCCATCACCATAAATGGTCATCTTTCGATTCGCAGCAGCCGCAATCACAAACCAGGCTACCCAACCCTGGTCTTCCACACCAAATTGCCGTGTACCGTAGATACAACTCTGCCGCATTACCACGGTCTTCATCCCATAGATCCGGGCATAATCGTGTACATACTGATCACCGCAGCCTTTTGAGCATCCATAAGGAGAATGGAAATCCACCGGCATTTCTTCCGATATCCCTTCAGGGTAGTCTTCATACTCATACCGGGTAGGAGTTTCCCTCACCCTCACCTGTTCCATACCACCGTACACCTTGTTCGTTGACGCGTAAATAAAAATCGGTTTTTTCTTTGAACTACGCGCGGCTTCCAGCGTATTGAAAGTCCCCAAAGCATTGACTTCAAAATCATCACGGGGACGGTTTACCGAAGTTGTGACAGCCACCTGTCCAGCCAAATGTATGATGACATCCGCCTCGGCAGCCGCTTCGGTTATTGTGTCCGCTTTTCTTACATCTTCGATAATGAGATGAAACGCATCCCTTCCGTATTGGTCGCGAAGCCATTCGATATTTCTTTTCGATCCATTACGGGTCAGATTGTCATAGACGATCACCCTGTCTCCCCGTTTTAATAAACGGTTTACATAATTCGATCCAATAAAACCTGCTCCGCCAGTAATAAGATATGTTTTCACGTTCGTATTCTCCGATTTCCCTATACGTCTTCGGAAGGGGTTGAGGCTAATTCTTTTTGAGATTGAGCTGCCTTGAATATTGAACCCAAAGATCGCCCTTCTTTCATTAGACCAATCATACCAAGGATCCCGGTCACACCAAATTGAACAAAATGCATGATTACGGCATATGCCAGAGCCGTGGACGCGTCAATATCGACGAGTGCCAGAGCTGCAACCAGGGACGCTTCAAATACACCGATCGCAGCAGGCGCCGAAGGAATGGCTATTCCCATGGCTAACAATGAGTCTATCAGTACGCCCCACCAAAATGGTGCGTTGGGGACAATGGATAACAGGACAATATAGTAGTTCATGACTCCAATAAACCATGAAACAGCTATCCAGAAGACTGCAGCTAAAAACATCTGTGGTTTTGTTAATGCTCCAAGACCTTCCAGAAGATTGTCCAGATATGGAACCAAATACTTCTTGACAAATGAAATCTTTCCCGGACCTTTGACCACCCAGCTGTGAACGGTTGCCGTGTTCCGGGCAATGAGAAATAATGCCGTTATTCCAATGACAACCAGCACCAGTGTGGTGTAGGCGACGGGTTTTGCCCAGTCCAATCCCAAAGCCAGGGGAAGCGAACTGAGAAGCAGTAATGCAGCGAACGCCAGGTCAAAAGCACGTTCGATTATGATTGTTGAGAGAACATGGAAAGTTCCCAATCCTGTTGTCTGTCCCAACAGGACAGCCCGGCCAATCTCACCCGCCCGAAATGGAAAAAGGTTATTTAACAAATAACCCACATTAATCGCAAAAAAAGTTTGTTTGATTGCCGGCTTTCGGTCCAGCAGGATTCGCCACGAAAAAGACCGGACTAAACAAAACAGAATGGTCAAGACAACCGAGAACAGAATAAAAACCGGGTTGATCAAGGTCAATGATTTTTGCAGGTCGTTCACGTTTACCAGATTAAAAACCAGGTAGAGCGCAACAACACTGATAAGAAAACCCGGTAACCAGCGTTTAATGCTATTCCAGCGATTGGATTTTGCTTCCGTCACTCTTCCTCCCGCTGTAGTACGGCCATAAAAGCGGCTTGAGGAATCTCCACTTTGCCGACCAATTTCATGCGTTTTTTGCCTTTTTTCTGCTTGTCAAGCAGTTTGTTTTTCCGGGTAATATCACCGCCATAGCATTTGGACAATACATCTTTTCGCATCGCTTTAATATTTGCCCGGGAAATTACCCGCCCACCAGCCGCTGCCTGAACAGGCACATCAAACTGCTGACGGGGAATAATGTCTTTCAAGCGGGTTACCAGGCTTTGTCCCCGATGATAGGCTTCGTCCTTGTGAACAATGGACGCCAACGCGTCAACCGGGTCCTGATTGACCAGCACTTCCAGTTTAACCAGATTCCCGGGTCTGTAATCGGCAAAATGGTAATCCATAGACGCGTATCCACGCGTGCGTGATTTCAGCTCATCAAAGAAATTGACAATGATCTCGGAGAGTGGAATCTCAAATTTTAACTGGACACGGTTGGGCGCCGGATAATCCTGTTCTTTAAAAATCCCGCGTCGTTTCGTGACCAATTCCATAATCGGCCCATAATAATCGGTGGGACTGAATATCTCCAGATTCATCCACGGCTCTCGTATCTCTTCGATCAGACCTTCATCCGGTAATTGCACAGGCGAATCGATGACTTGGACTTTACCATCATGCATATGGACTTCATACTCAACCGATGGAGCCGTGACAATAATATCCAGGTCATATTCCCGTTCCAGCCTCTCCTGGATAATTTCCATGTGAAAAAGCCCCAGGAAGCCACAGCGGAAACCGAAGTTGAGAGCCTGACTGGTCTCAGGCTCAAAGATCAATGACGCGTCATTCAACTGGAGTTTTTCCAATGCGTCTTTCAGTTCCGGATAATCTTCGCCTTCCACCGGATAAATCCCGGCAAATACCATCGGTTTCGGATGCCGGTAACCGGGGAGCGGATTGGAAGCCTTGTTATTGGAAAGGGTCACAGTATCGCCAACCCGGCATTCAGTTACAGACTTCAACCCGGTTGCGATGTATCCCACATCGCCTGCCTCCAATTTGTCAATCGTTTTCATTGTTGGAACGAAAACACCAATCTCAACCGGTTTAACATTAGCTTGATGGATCATCAGGTAAAGCTCATCTCGCGATGAGATTGCACCTTCAAATACGCGGATATATGCTACGACCCCCTTATAACTATCGTAGTGTGAATCAAAAATCAGCGCCCTGGTCTTTGCATCAACCTGTCCTTTTGGCGGGGGAACTTCTTTCGCAATAATTTCCAGAACCTGATCAACATTGGTTCCATCTTTCGCCGATATGCGCGGGATTCTTTCCGGAGGAAAACCCAACAGATTACTCAAGTCCTGCGCAATTTCATCCGGTCTGGCGGATGGCAGGTCGATCTTGTTGATGACAGGGATAATTACCAGGTTCGACTCAAGTGCGAGATAAAGATTAGCCAGGGTTTGAGCTTCGATACCCTGTGTCGCATCAACTACCAGTAAAGCTCCTTCACACGCGGCAAGTGCCCGGCTGACCTCATAACTAAAATCAACATGCCCGGGAGTATCGATCAGGTTGTATTCGTAAGCAATCCCATCATTGGCTGTGTACATCATGCGGACAGCAGAAGCTTTGATGGTAACGCCCTTTTCTCTTTCTAGATCCATGCTGTCTAGTACCTGGGCAGTCATTTCACGTTCAGAAATGGTCCCGGTCAACTGAAGAAGCCGATCAGCCAGAGTTGATTTCCCATGATCAATATGGGCAATAATGCAAAAATTACGGATTCGCTCTATCATAATCGCCGATAGTATACCTGAAAATACAGCAGCCCAACCTGATGCTTTAGGAATTATCACGGACAAGAAACGCCGGACAGCTTGTTCTGAACTGACCGGCGTCTTTTTCTTTTTTTTATTGCCTGAAAAACTGTGTTACAAGACGTTTAACTCGCTCACGCGCTTGAAATGATATCCGTAAACCGTGAAAGTTATGGCGAGTGGCAACTTGGCCGGCTCATGAACAATCGTCCAGAATATCAAATCCCAGTAGTAACCTCGATCTGGACTGAGAATACCCAATCTCCAAACGGTTCGGAATAAAGCCAATACTTCCTGAAATTCAAGATGGACGGGAGCTTTTTTGGGGTGATACTCGGAGAGGAAGGTTTTTACACGCTTATAAAAACCTTCTGCTGAATAGATCGTTTTGAGAATGGTTTCGTACCCCTGTTTTAACTCGTGGATATCCATTTTCGGGATAATGTTGGTTGACCCATCCGTATTATCCCCGGTCATTTCTTCATTCAGCCGTCCCTCCGCTTTCAACCGTGCGTAAAGCGGTGTTCCAAAAGGAGCCTGCAGCAGTCCAACCATTGCCGTGACAATTCCGCTTTTTTGGATAAATTCGATCTGCCGTTGAAAAATCGAAGTGGTATCCGAATCAAAACCGACAATGAAACCACCCATCACTTGTAACCCGTTATGTTGCAGACATCTCACACTCTCGATCAAATCACGTCCCTTGTTTTGAGTCTTGTGGCATTCCGTGAGACTCAATTCATCCGGTGTCTCGATCCCCACAAACACAGAAATAAAACCGGCATCCGCCATCATTTGCATTAGATCCGGATCATCCGCCAAATTAATGGATGCTTCGGTGATAAACCGGGTCCCCACTTTATCCTTTCGCCATTCGATCAAGGCTGGAAGGACTTCATCTTTTAGAGCTTTTTTATTTCCAATGAAATTATCATCCACAAAGAATACGTTCCGGCGCCAGCCAAGACTGTACAACTTATCCAGTTCCGCTATGATCTGGGAAGCACTTTTCAACCTGGGTCGATGACCAAGCATGGCGGTGATGTTACAAAATTCACAGGCAAATGGGCAACCCCGTGAGAACTGAATGCACATAGAATCGTACCGTTTCATCTCAACCAGTTCCCACATTGGGACCGGCGTTTGACTTAGATCGGCAAATTCACTTGTACTGTAAACCTTTTTCAGGGTTCCAGCTTCCAAATCTTTTAGAAATTGCGGAAAAGTCAATTCTCCTTCGTTCAGTACAAAATAATCAATGTCAGGGTAATCCTGCCATTCTCCGGTGAAAAGCGGCCCACCAGCGACAATTTGTTTACCAGCCATTTTTATGCGCCGGGATACATCAAGTGTTGAATCTCTTTGGATTGTCATGGCGCTGATAAAAACAATATCAGCCCATTGAATATCGCTATAGGTTAATTTACGGACATTCATATCGATCAGGCGTTTCTCCCAATCTACCGGGATCATAGCCGCAATCGTAACAAGCCCCAAAGGGGGATTGGATGCACTCTTCCGCACAAATTGAAGTGCATGTTTAAAACTCCAGAAGGTATCTGGGAATTCGGGATATACGAGAAGTACTCTCATGGATCGCTCCTGAAATAAGTTCGGTGTTAGAGAAATGTTGTTCTCAAATACCATATCCCGTATTTTTCGATGATGTATTGACCGGAAGTCACACTCTGAGTCATATTTATCGTCTGTGACTGTACCTAATAAATAGGCCTTGGGTTGATTGTCTACAACCGCCTGAATGCTATAATCCCACATGTGGAATCATTGAATCGTCCTGTTATTCAAACCGGATCAAGCATTAATCTTGCGTTTGCCATTGTGGTTATGGCCTCGTATCTGTCGATTTTTTCCTCGTTTGAGCCGGAATCGATCCAGGTTCTTATCTGGTTGACTCTAATCGGTATCGCCTATCTCAGCGTGGGCGTGTATGGCTACACCTACGTATCCAGGCAGCCCACCAATTCATTGATCATCGCGTATTTCATTACACAAATGCTTCTTGGTGGGATTATCGTTTATCTAAGCCACGGACATGGATTGACCATGTTGATACTTCTGCCTTTGGCTGGTCAAAGTGTTCTTTTACTGCAAAGTCTTTGGATGTATGTGCCGGCAATTATATCTGCCGCAGTTTATGCCGCTGCCATTAATGGCTATGCGCACAACTGGCAAACCGCAATGAACAACCTACCTGTGTATATCGCCGGTGTGTTCTTCATTATGATTTTTACCCAGGTGGCCGTAGGTGAAGAACAAGCCCGCCATGAAGTGAACCGTTTGATCGGAGACCTGGAAGCTGCCAATGCCCGACTTCGTGAGTTTGCAACCCAGATTGAAGATCTTACCATTACGAAAGAGCGAAACCGACTGGCTCGCGAAATCCATGATGGACTTGGTCATTATTTAACCACGATACATATGCAAATCCAGGCGGCTCTTGCCATTATTGATCGCGATCCCCAAACCGCCCATCATATGCTCGAAAAAGCCCAGTTGCTTAGTCAGGAAGCCCTTCAAGAGGTAAGAACCTCAGTGAATGCCCTTCGATCTTCTAGAGAAGAAAGCCTTCCCCTGAAGAACCGCATCGACCGGCTACTGGAAGATGGCTCAATGACCGATCTCGACACCTCATTTGATATTCGTGGCAACTACAGAGAAATGGATAGTAAAAAATCCGTAACCTTGTTCAGGGCAGCCCAGGAAGCATTTAGCAATACCCGAAAACACGCATCTGCCAGACATTTTGCAATAACCCTGGACTTTTTGGATCCCGAGTTTGTGCGTATGATAATTAATGATGATGGAATTGGTGCAGAATCAGTCGAAGGTGGTTTTGGGCTGATCGGATTGCAGGAGCGTTTAAATCTGGTCAATGGAAAATGTGAAATCTTCACATCGAAAGGGGAAGGGTTTACCCTTCATATCATGGTACCGGGATGAAACAAAAAATCCGCATTCTTCTGGTAGACGATCAGGCTCTTTTCAGGGAAGGACTACGTATTCTTCTATCATCACAGGCCGATTTTGAGGTGGTGGCGGAAGCTTCCAATGGAGAAGAGGCATTGCGCATGGCTGCCGTCCACCGTCCCAATGTGGTTCTGATGGATTTGCGCATGCCCGTCCTTGATGGTGTCGCCGCAACCCGGCGATTGCATGAGCTTTATCCGGATACACGGGTCATCGCTCTAACCACCTTCGATGAAGATGAGTATATTTTTGAAGGTCTTCGAGCCGGTGCTTTCGGTTACCTTCTGAAAGACGTCTCCTCCCAAAAACTCTTTGAGGCAATATACGCTGCCAATCGCGGGGAATACTTTTTGTTGCCTTCCGTTACGGCACGTGTCATGGCTGAATTCTCACGGCTTCCACGCAGCCAGCCTGCACAATCATCAGCTAACCAAACACTGCTTTCCGAGAGGGAAAAACAAATACTGCGGATGGTCTCCCTGGGAGCCAGCAATCGAGAGATCGCGGAAGAATTGGTGATCGCGGAAGGGACGGTGAAAAATCACCTGAGCTATATTTTCGACAAGCTCGAAGCACGCGACCGTATGCAGGCTGTTTTGAAAAGTAAAGAAATGGGAATCATTTAGACTATGGAACACGAAAACCCAAACCCGGAAACACAAATTACTTCTGACAAACCAAGGTTCACTCCGACATTTTTTGGCATCCTCATGGTCATGTCCGGTTTTTTGATCCTGCTTGATCAATATCTGCGGACGGAATGGTTGAGTCTGACTATTTTTCCCGCGACCGGATTGATCCTTATCGCAAATGGTTTAAACAACCGGCGCATGAGTTGGATCATCCCAGGTGTATTGATTGGTGCTCTGGGAACAGCCGTCATCATCCTCTTTGGCAACATTCTCAGTTACTTGGCGTTCTTCACCCGTCTGGGATGGAGTTTGATTGCCCTCGCCTCAGGTTTCCTGATGATACTGTTTTTTTCTCTGGTTTACGGAAAGCATCACGCCTGGTGGAGTTTTCTCGTTGCTTCCGCAATTGGAGGACTGGCATATCCTTTCATCTCAGGACACCTCTCTGCCTTCATTTTTTTATCATCAATTTTAACAATGGTAGGTATTGCTTTTCTGGCCTGGGGTTTCTTTGAAAGAGTATTTGGATTGTTGATCCCTGGCAGTCTTTTGACTGGAATTGGCCCCGGTTTTTATCTGGGATTTGTTTCCAATGCCGCAAATAATGAGCTTGTTCAGGTTGGATTTTTCATCACCTGTATCGGATTGGGTTGGATTTTAATCACATTAACTTCCCGATTGCTGAATTCAGTTTTTGTATGGTGGCCCCTAATCCCAGGCGGGATACTCACAATGGTAGGCTGGGGACTGACGATTGGTGGCAACCGTGGAAGTGCCATGACCCTTATCGGCAACACCGGATCCATCAGTCTTATTATTTTTGGGTTGTATTTAATTCTTATGCGCCGTGGAATTCGCAAGTGATCAAAGATGGAAAAAAACGGTCACTTCTTGGCGGATAGTTAAATAGACAAACTTGAAATAAGTTTTTTATATAGGGAATCTTTAAATAAGCGCCTTGTAATAAACTTTTTTTGTCAGCGTTTTCACACAACACGTCGGATCATTCCCTCAAGATCGGCCCTTGGTTCACCCGGGTACACCATATGGGCCAAAAATTCCCGATTCCCTTTTGGACCCTCAAGCGGGGAAAGGATCAATCCGGAGACAAAAAAACCTTCTTTCCCTGCCTCTTTCAAAACTTCCCTGAGAACACGCGTATGGATGGCCGGATCGCGTATTACCCCCCTGCCTTTATCCGCTTCCTCCCGGCCTGCCTCAAATTGAGGTTTGATCAGGGTAATCACCATCCCACCGTTTTCTTGAAGCCAGCCCTTAATGACCGGAAAAAGAATGCGGAGTGAAATGAACGAAACGTCAACACATACAAGGTTCACCGGCCCGGGCAACTCAAGCAGACTTCTGGCATTCGTATGTTCCAATAAGGTTACCCGTGGATCAGACCGGAGCTTCCAGTGAAAATCACCATGCCCTGAGTCCACAGAAATAACAGACGCAGCTCCATGCTGTAAAAGACAATCGGTAAAACCACCTGTAGAACAACCGATATCCGCGCAGGAATAACCGGTGATATCTGTAAGACCAAACGCGTTCAACGCACCTTCCAGCTTTTCCCCACCACGTGAGACATAACGTTGTCGCTCAACCAGCTCAATCCTGGCAACCTCCGTGACGACATGAGAAGGTTTTAATACCATCTGCCCGTCCACTCTTACAGAACCAGCCATAATCAATCGCTGGGCTAAATTTCGGGTTTCGACCAGACCAAGTTCAACCATTCTGACATCTAATCGGAGCTTTGTCACCTGTTATGAATTCACCCTTTCTTTTTGTGATAATATAATTTTTATGCTACGAGCCATCATTAAGACACTACGAATCAAGCAATGGACAAAAAATGTCATCGTATTTGCGGCACTTGTTTTTGACCGCCAATTGACAAATCCAGATGCGTTCGTTCGAACGGTAGCCGGGTTCTTCCTTTTTTGCATTCTATCCAGTACCGTCTATATTATCAACGATATCATGGATGTGGAAGCGGACCGGATGCATCCCAAAAAGAAATTCCGGCCAATCGCATCCGGACAATTACCAATACCAACAGCAATCGGAATGGCTGTTGTGTTTTTTATCATCACCATCATACTCTCCTATTTACTGTCACCATTCTTTCTGGTGATAGCCCTGCTGTATTTCGCAACCAATCTGGCATATTCCATTAAACTCAAACACATTGTACTCATTGATGTTGTAGTTCTCTCTCTTGGATTTGTATTCCGGGTTGGGGCCGGAGTAAGCCTTATAGACGTTGAGAGATTCTCCCCCTGGCTCTATGTTGTTACCTATCTTTTGGCGCTATATCTTGGATTCAGTAAACGCCGTTCAGAACTGGCTTTGATGACCACCGGTGCCGGCAGTCATCGAAAGGTTCTGGATGGTTACACCATCCCATTCCTGGATCAGATCATCATCATGGTTTCCGGAATTACAATCATAGCCTACAGCCTCTATACATTCTCTGCGCCGAACCTTCCGGCCAACCATTCAATGATGCTGACGATCCCATTTGTGGTTTACGGATTATTGAGATACCTCTATCTTCTTCAAATCGATGGAATAACCAGCCCGCCAGATGAGATTGCTCTGGTTGACCGACCGCTGCAGGCAGCCATCGCTCTTTGGGGTATCAGCGTTCTGATGATCTTTTACCTGTTTTGAAATTCTTATGACTGAAGTCTTATCAACCGCCAGTGCACCGGGGAAAGCCATTCTCCTCGGCGAGCACGCTGTAGTATACGGAAAACCCGCGATAGCCATTCCAGTCTCCAGGTTGCGGGTTGAAGTCACTGTAGAAACGTACAATGCCCCTACCGGCGATATCTGGATCGACTCGCCGGTAATTCGCTTATATAAGTGTGTAAAGGATTTGCCATACGAAAACCCGCTTCGAATGGCTGTTGATCTGACGTTAAATGCCTGCGGACATCCCTCAATCCCCGGAATAATGATTCGGATCAATTCAGCTCTCCCTATCGGAGGAGGTATGGGATCAGGTGCGGCAGTAAGCTGCGCTCTGGTTCGGGCTTTATCCAATTTTGCATGCCCAAACACCCTGTCGTTGGAAACCACCAATGACATAGTTTATGAGGTTGAGAAGATACATCATGGGAATCCATCCGGTGTAGACAATACCGTGATCACATATGAGAAACCCATTCTATTCCGGCGGGGAGAACCGTTGGAATCAATCACTGTCAAACAACCAATCCATCTGGTATTGGCGGATACCGGGATCATATCAGCCACCAGTAGTATGGTTGCGGGAGTAAGAAAACGATATGACCGGGACACAACCGGGTATTCCAAAATTTTTACGACAATTGAAGACCTGGTGACTCGTTCAAAAAAAGCCCTTGAGGATGGAAATATCGCTTCACTGGCAGAATCCATGAATGAAAACCATTTATTGCTTCAACAGATCGAGGTATCGTCTTTTGCGCTTGACCGGCTGGTAAAAACTGCCTTCAATGCCGGAGCCCTAGCCGCAAAACTGATCGGAGCCGGTGGAGGAGGAAATATGATCGCTCTTTGCACGCCGGAGACGGAAAAAACGGTCAGCCAGGCATTAAATAATGCCGGAGCCGTTCGAGTATTCTCATTCACTCTCGCCCCGGGTGGGGATATGATATGAAATTGAGACGTCTGGTGTTTGTGAAATTCGGCGGAGCCGCCATTACAGACAAGACCAAGCCCCGCACCCCGATAATTAAAAATATAGAAAGCCTCTGCCATCAGATGGCAGAAGCTCGTCGTCAAAGACCTGATATCACTTTTCTTCTTGGTCACGGATCCGGAAGCTTCGGTCATTTTTCCGGACAAAAGTACAATACCCGCAATGGTGTCCGGTCTGACGCTGATTGGCTTGGTTTTGCAGAAGTATGGGAAGATGCCCGTAAACTAAATGAACTGGTTATCCACGCCTGTCTTGAGGCCGGGCTACCGGTAATCGCTTTTCCACCATCCGCCTGGATTGTCACAGACAATCGAGAGCCAATTCTTACTCAGATCGAACCAATTCATCGCGCTTTGGAAAAAGATCTTATTCCCGTTGTCAATGGCGATGTGATCTTTGATAAATCCATTGGGGGAACAATTTTATCAACTGAAGAAGTTTTCAATCTTCTAGCCGAAAACCTTGTGCCAGACCGCATAGTTCTCTGCTCACGTGAACCCGGAATCTGGCAGGATTTCCCCGCTTGCACGCAACTTGCCTCAAATCTATCCGTTGAGCAATATCATACGCTCGGAAAGACGGTTGCAGGATCAGCCGGCATGGATGTTACAGGAGGCATGGCAAAAAAAGTATCAATCATGATGGACATTTTAAAAAAGCAACCGGAAATAGGCATAACCATAACCAGCGGTATTGATGGTCACTCATTATTTGATGCCCTGGTTGACAAACCAACCGGAACTCTTCTACACTCATAGTAAGCATATTTAAAAAGATAGCTTACAAGGAGGAAATGATGCTTTTTACACGAGAAGTATTGGAGGAACAGGAAGATAAAACCCTGGCTCCTTATGGTATCCGAAGCAAAGATTCAAAAGGACGTGAATTTCCCGAAGAAGAACCTGCTTACAGGACTTGCTTTCAACGCGATCGCGACAGAATCCTTCATACGACGGCATTCCGGAGACTGGAATACAAAACCCAGGTTTTTTTCAACTTTGAGGGTGATTATTACAGAACCCGACTGACCCACACACTGGAGGTGACTCAGATCGGCCGGACTATCGCTCGCGCTTTGGGTGCAAATGAAGATCTGGTTGAGTCCATATGTATGGCGCATGATCTCGGCCATCCTCCATTCGGACATTCTGGTGAAACCACCTTATCAAAATTGATGAAAGACCATGGGGGATTTGATCACAACAAGCATTCACTTCGCATTGTTGCCAAATTGGAAAAAAGATACCCGGATTTTGAAGGACTTAATCTTACATGGGAAGTGCTCGAAGGTATCGTAAAACACGAAACGGAGTACGACCTGTCCGATGCTTCCGATTACAACCCAGAATTGCGGGGATCATTGGAAGCTCAGATCACGAATGTGGCAGACGAAATGGCCTACACCGCTCATGACCTGGATGATGGATTACGGTCCGGTATGATTACTGTGGACATGCTTTCCGGTATCGAATTATGGGAGATTCTTTTAAGCACTCTGGGCATTAAGAGCAATCACCTGGATGATCTCACCCGCCATCGGATCATAAGAAGGCTTATTGGCATGGAAGTAACAGCTCTGATCAATCAGACGATCGACAATTTACGTAAGAGCTCCGTTACGAGCGTCCACGAACTGCAATCATTGAAAACCAATGTTGTTGGGACCGACGAGGAGATGCTTCAACGCAACAGGCAGTTAAAAGACTTCCTGTACCGCAATCTATACAAACATTATCGTGTTGTCAGGATGCAGGTAAAAGCAGAGAACACTTTAACAGACATTTTCAATATGTATATCAACGAACCCAGCGTTCTCCCAAACCACATCCAGCAGCTTGTAGCAGAACGGGGCTTACATCGTGCGGTATGTGACTATATCGCGGGAATGACCGATCGGTTCGCTGTTGATGAACACCGGCGTCTTTTTGACAATGAGACACTCCCTTAGAGATTTGTAAGGCCATTCTTCTTCCCCTAACCTCTTTTGATAGAGTAAAATTATCCTTCTGAAATCTAAAGGAGATAGGAAGATGGATGATGTTTCATATTTAACCGCAGATGGATTGGCGCGGTTGCAGGAAGAACTTGAACGGCTGAAAGGCCCTGAACGTGAAGCTCTTTCAGCACGGTTACGCGCCGCCATTCAAATGGGAGACCTCTCTGAGAACGCCGACTACATCAGCGCAAAAGAGGAGCAGGGTTTCCTCGAGGGGAAAATTCAAGACCTCGAAAAAACACTTCGTAATGTGGTGATTATTGATGAAAGCACTGTATCCCGTTCTGTTGTGAATATCGGTGCACACATTACAATTCAAGAAGATAATTATCCGGCTGAGAAATATCAGGTCGTAGGACCGAAAGAAGCCGACCCCAGAAATAACCGGATCTCACATGAATCACCTATTGGACGGGCTGTCATAGGTAAAGCTGTCGGCGATATCGCGACTGCTGATACTCCGGGTGGCTTGATCCAGTTTAAGATCATCAGTATAGAATGAGTTATATCCACAAACAAAAAAAAGACCGGCGCTATAATTTCGCCGGTCTTTTTTTTATTATAAAAGATGGTCTAACCGTTTTTCGGCCAGACGGCCAATTCCAACGTTAGCCGGTCGAAATAGCTATTTGTTGGCATGGAACCGCCGCCATAACTGGCATCAACAATACGTGCTTCCATTTGAAGCGATGCGGTTTCAAGCAAGATTCGTTTACCGGGTTCGACTAACTGAGGCTCACCTTTCGCGAGCAACCGTTGCCGGACATTCGGATCGTTGAACGCATGGTGAGACATTAACACTTTTGTTACAGTTTGAATATCGTTCTTATCAAAAAGCCAGACTTCAAAAGCAGTTACTTTCTTGGGATCTCCAACACCGATTGTTTCAGAAATTCCCACCCCGCACTCTCCGAGGAACTCACCTGTCGGCGCGTCGATACTGAAAGAATCATCATAAAGATCATCGCCGAGCATATAGGTGGTCATAAACTGAACAACAGGAGGTTCTTCCATGTCCGGGCTTTTTCTCGGCATAGGTGCGCTAACCGGAACATCGCCATTTGCTTCACCCTGTGAAACATACTCCATTTCATCGCCGGTATACCCTTCGTATTCTTCTCCTGCTTCTTCTTCATCACCTTCAGCAGATTTCTTTCGTCGAAGCAATAGGAAAGCCAGTAAAGCTCCGACCACCAATGTAAGACCGCAGAGAACGCTCAACAGAATGGTCAGATTAGTCCGCGAGCTGGTAGGTTTTACAGCAGATGGCGTTTCACCGGGCAATACCAAACCTTCCGATGGTTCTTCGCCTCCCTCTGTCTCTTCTACAGCAACTTCCGGTTCACCCTTCTGAACAGCCGCTCCATCTGATTGTTTTATAGCCGGGATGGGAGCCTGCACCAGCAATGCTATTTGTTCGATCTCATCCGGGTTGGTATTTCCAGGATTTTGAGCTAATTCCTTTAACGCAGATTGTCCTGCCGATCCCATATCTTGCCATCTCTTGATGGCCATCCCTTCATCCTCAGTCCGATTAAATGAATCGATCATCATACGCAAATAATCTACCTGTAGATCGGTGCGTAAATGTTGGGGCGCCGCGTCTGTCCACTGGACAGGCCACACAAGCCAGCCAAGTATGGGTAGGCCAACGATCAACCCGGCCACAAATCCGGCAAGACCAGCGAAAAGAGGGTTTTTGAGCCGCTCGACGATTTTTTCCATCCGTTCACACTCCTACTTCGAGAGTTGCTTATCCATTCCTTCTGATGATTTCCACTAACAGGAAGAATGTCATACGGATGGTTGCAAAAAGTGTGCCTAGTCGGTTTTACCCTCTAGCACCTGCTCTTGCAGGAAAGTTTCATGGCATTGCAGGCATTGAAACTCCCGTTTATTGGCGACTACAAGTAAACCACCACATTTTGGGCAGGGAATCGGAATCGGTTTCTTCCATGAAACAAATTGGCATTTTGGATAGTTGGAACAACCATAGAAAAATCGCCCCTTACGAGACTTTCTTTCAACAAGGTCTCCGCCATCCTCCGGACACTTAACCCCTATCTTTTCCAAAAATGGTTCGGTATGCTTACAGGCGGGATACGTGCTGCAAGAAATGAACTTTCCATACCGCCCCCAGCGAATGACAAGGTCACTCCCACAGACAGGACAGGGTCTGTCAATCTTTTCAGGTTCAGCCTTGACTTCCGGCATCTCCTTCCGGGCACGTTCGAGTTCCCCCTCAAAATCGCTGTAAAATTCACGTACTACCTGTACCCAATCCATCTCATTGGCAGCAATTTTATCGAGATCAGCTTCCATGGTTGCCGTGAATTGGACATCAACCACATCAGGAAAATGTTCCACAAGAAGATCGGTCACCAGAATGCCAGTATCAGTGGGGAATAACCGCTTGTTCTCTCGATTGACATAACCACGTTGCTGAATTGTGGAAATGGTTGGAGCGTACGTTGAAGGCCTTCCAATTCCATTCTCTTCCAGTGCGGCGACCAGAGACGCTTCTGTATATCGTGGAGGCGGCTGGGTAAAATGCTGTTCAGGGATCAACCGGTTGAGGTGTTGTTTCTGGCCTTCCTGCAACCCGGAGGGGATCTTTTGATTTTCTTCTTCGTCTTTATCCCGGTCTTCATTTTTCGATTCTTCATAGACAACAAGAAATCCCGGGAACTTTATTGTCTGGCCTGATGACCGGAAAATGTAAGCATGATTTTCGGTGTTACCAGAAACCTCAACCGCAACAGTATCATATACAGCTTCTTCCATCTGCGAGGAAACAAAACGCAGCCAGATCAATTGGTAGAGTTTGAATTGTTCCGGTGAAAGTTGATCTTTCAGGTCATCCGGACGTCTCAGTATGGATGTGGGACGAACGGCTTCATGCGCTTCCTGTGCGCCTATCGCACGGGTCTTGTACTGTGGTGGAACCGCCGGTAAGAAATCGCCTCCATATTGTTCCACAATGAATTTCCGCACTTCTGTTTGAGCAGTTACGGAAACATTGGTTGAATCAGTTCGCATGTACGTGATTAAACCGACAGTACCAGCACCATCGACGGCAATACCCTCATAAAGCTGCTGAGCGACAGCCATGGTGCGCCGGGCTGTGAACCCCAGCTTTCGCGACGCCTCTTGTTGCAATGTGCTAGTGGTAAATGGTGGGGCTGGTTTACGCCGTCTTTCGCTCTTTTTGATCTTGGAAATCTCGTAGGAAGCCTTCTCAATATCAGAGCATAGTTCACGTACGGTAGCTTCTTGAGGAAGATACGGTTCCTGATCATCCATACGGTAAAAACGTGAAAGGTATTTCGTCCGGGTTCCTTCCGGCGTGAATTCTGCCCCTATCGTCCAGTACTCTTCCGGCTTGAATTCCTCAATTTCACGTTCACGTTCAACAACGAGCCGTAATGCAACTGACTGTACCCGCCCGGCTGATAAACGCCCACGAACCTTTTCCCATAATAGCGGTGTCAAACTGTATCCCACCAGACGGTCAAGTATTCGCCGCGCTTGCTGCGCATCGACCAGGCTAGTATCAATTTGGCGCGGATGGGCAAAAGCCTCCGCTATGGCTGGTTC
Organism: uncultured Leptolinea sp.; assembly: GCA_964446955.1. GTDB lineage: Bacteria > Chloroflexota > Anaerolineae > Anaerolineales > Anaerolineaceae > Leptolinea. The sequence continues at coordinate 166,416 of CAYUQJ010000001.1, read as the reverse complement.
AGTAATTTCATGAAACACTACCCGACGGGACCGCTCTGGGATCATTTCAGCAGACTCGAGCAAATGCCACGCAATGGCTTCACCTTCCCGATCAGGGTCAGTTGCCAGGTAAATCTCATCCGCGTTTTTCGCCAGTGCTTTTAACTCTTTAACGATTTGCCTTTTTTCATTCGGTACACGATACTTGGGCGCGAAATCGTGTTCCACATCAACTGACAGGCTGGACCTTAAGAGATCCCGCACATGGCCAATCGAAGCGCGAACAGTGTAACCATTCCCCAGGAAACGTCCAATGGTTTTGGCTTTGGCAGGAGACTCAACGATCACAAGTTTGCCCACATGGCGTGTGGCCTCTGGTAATGCGTTCTTTCCACCCCGTTTTCCAGTCTTCGTCGTGGTCTTTACAGTCCGCGGTTTACGGGCAACGGGATCAGGTTTCACCAATCCCTCATGAGCCTCAGTTGCCCCCATGCGATTAAGTTTTGTGCCGCAGACCGCACATGTTCCCCTGGTTATTGGAGTACCGGTAACAGTAAAACCTGCTTCTGGATTTTGAATTTCACGTTTTTCTTTACAACGAACACAATATGCTTCCAATGCTTACAACTCCGGTCATAGTAACTGTTGATTTCCTTCTTTTTTCAGGAAATCAACGATTTTTTTAACTTTTTGTGTTTCAGATTTTTTGCAAATCAATAATGCATCTGGCGTATCCACTACCACAATACCCTCAAGTCCTATGGCAGCGATCATTTTCTTTCCATTATCTTCGCTAACGATCAGAGTACCATTTGTATTTTCAAGCGCAATGTTATCCGCCATAATGATATTCCCGTTTTCATCGGCGGGAAGAACATCGAAAATCGAATCCCAACTGCCTACATCATTCCATCCCAGGTCGCTTGCGGGAATACATGCAACACGGGAAGCTTTTTCCATAATACCATAGTCGATCGTTTCAGGAGTTATCGTACCCCAAGTTTCAGCTAAGACCATATCACGGTCAGCCGTATTCCATGCTTCTTGAATAACGGCTATCTTACTGAAGAGATCAGGCATAAGATTTCTCATCTCTTCCAGAATCCTGTCTGCCCTCCAGAAGAACATTCCCGAATTCCAATCATGGTCTTTATCCCGTAAGAATTCTTCTGCCAGTGCCGCATTCGGTTTTTCTTTAAACTGTTGAACCTGAAAATAAGGCAGACCGTCACATTCACCCAATTGTATTCCACGCTGGATATATCCATAACCTGTTGCCGGATAGAGTGGTTCAATACCCAGAGTTACGAGGAAACCATCTTCAGCCACTCTTTTTCCGCATTGGATCAAACGATGAAATTGATCCACATTTTTAATAAAATGATCGGCAGTCAATATAACCATAACAGCCTCAGGATCCTTCAAATGGATTGCCTGAGCAGCAAGCGCAACAACAGATGCAGTTCCTCTGGGCATTGGTTCCAGCAAAAAATTCTCCCGGGGAATTTCCGGTTTCTGTAAGCTCAGTTCTTTTGCCTGTTCTTCGACTGTAACGATTATGATCTGTTCCGGCGGAAGCAAACCTGTCAGTCGGTCAACTGCCATCTGAAAAAGAGTATCCTCACCTGTGAGTGATAACATTTGTTTGGGGCGGCTTCGACGCGACAGCGGCCATAAACGCGTTCCACCCCCACCGGCCATAATCACTGCATACAGATTTTTAATCATGATCTTTCCCTTGATACAGAATACTTCTTTCCTTAACCAGTATATAGTTCATTCCACCTACCTGGCGCACCATACCCTTTAATTCCATCATAGTTAATGTAGCCGTAAGCGTATCCATACCCCAACCTGTCACATTCCCAATATCATCGATATGAACCGGTTCATAACCCAGGTTATCCAGAATCTGTTGTTCACGGGGATCAGCAGGCAGCTCCAAACGAGCCTGACGGTATTCTTGAACCTGCTCGATATTTAAAGCGTCCAGAACATCTTTCACATCAATCAATGGCCGCGCGCCCTGTTGTATCAAACGGTTCGTCCCTTTGGATTGATTGGCATAAATACTTCCTGGCAGAGCAAACACATCCCGTCCCTGATCGGCGGCGAAGGTCGAGGTGATCAGGGCACCGCTCGTTACTCCGGCTTCGATGACAACAACAACTCGCGAAAGGCCGGAAATGATCCGGTTTCGGGGTGGGAAGTTGCTACTTTCTGGTGGTGTTCCCGGAGGGTAATCGCTGACGACCGCTCCATTTTGGGCGATATCGTCCGCAAGGCGGCGATGTTCCGGCGGGTAGATCCGGTCAACACCACTACCCAGAACAGCAATAGTTCTTCCACCATGCCTCAATACTGTATCATGAGCGCATGCATCTACACCACGGGCAAGGCCGCTAACGACTGTAACACCATGATTGGCTAACAGTTCCACCAATTCCTCTGTTACCTGTCGGCCATATCCAGTCATGCGTCTCGTTCCAACAATGGCAGCCGCCCATTCATCCTGAATGGTCAAATCCCCTTTAACATACAGAACCGGTGGCGGTTGGTCAATTTCCTTCAAACGGCGGGGATAAACCTCATCATTCCAGGTTAGAACAGAGATACCGGCTTTTTCAATATTTTTGCAGATCAGGTCCAGATCGATCTGTTTACGGACCTGGGTAAAATTTTCAATGATTTTCTGACTCAAACCAGCTTCCATCAGTTGAGTCGTAGATGCATTCCAGGCGGACTGCATATCCCCAAAATTATTTAGCAATCCCCGAAACCGTACGGCGCCTATCCCCCGTACATATGTAAAAGCAATCCAGTAGAGCCGGTCATCCATACCCGGTCTATATTACTCCCACTCTGGCGGTCTTACCAAGAGTGTTCCTGATTCCAGGTCCACTTTTATTATTACCGGCTCAATCGCTGGCAGAAGAATCTCTTCCCCTTCCAAATTCTTTACAACATAAACATCGTTGGCACCTGTCTCAATGATCTCCCGAACAGTTCCTAATGTGATACCACTTTCATTTTTCACGGTAAGGCCGATCAATTGATGGTGATAGTAAAGACCTTCATCCAACTCTGGTAGATCGTGAACCTGAACGAAGACTTCTAAATTGGTCAATTCAGCAGCCTCTTCGCGGTTTCGGATCCCATCCATTGTGAGCAGAAGGTTGTTATGAAATGGACGTGCACCACTGATCTTATGTGGAACAAAGTCTCTTCCCAGGTAAACCAGCTTACCTGGTTTGATCCGTTCCGGGAAGTCTGTCTTGATCCCCAGAACAATTTCACCGCTGACACCATGTGTCCGCTGTAATCTGCCGATCAAAACATACTCAGGCTCACCTGAATCAGGAGAGCCTGGTATTCTACTGCGATTAATGCGTCTGGTTTTCATTACCAGTTATCGCGGTTCGATCACATCCAAGGATGCCTGTTTGCCTTCACGGGCAGCAGCCACGCGTAAAAGCACACGCATGGCATTGGCAACACGGCCGCTTTTTCCAATAACCCGGCCCATGTCATCCTTGGCCACGTGAAGCTCAAGACGGGTTTTCCCACCTACCCGCTCCTGTGATACTTTTACTTGATCAGGATCATCTACCAGCGATCTGGCAACGTGCTCTATAAGTTCTTTCATGGTCTCCCCATGAATAGCTGAATATAACCGGTTTTTGTTGCCTGAAAAATCAGGCAACCTTCCGGGTCTTGGCGCTGACGTGGCGGGATTCAGCTGCAGCTTTGGCTTCAGCCAAAAGTGTTTCCACTGATTCACCGGCTTTGAATCGATTAAAACGATCTATCAGACCGGTACTTGTGAAAAGTTTAACAACAGATTCACTCGGCTGTGCACCTTTCGACATCCAGTCATAAACACGGTCTTCTTTTACTTCCAGAGTAAAAGGCTCTGTACGCGGGTTGTAAGAACCCAGGATTTCAATAAACCGCCCATCGCGTGGGGATTCTTTATCGGCAACAACAACCCGGTAACTTGCCTGCCCTTTAAGGCCAGTACGGCGCAAACGAATACGAACCATCGAAATAATCTCCTTATTCGGAACTGAAAAAGTATTACAGGATCTCGGGGAATACACGAAACCGGATGAGAGAGCGCTGAAGGAGCGCGCCGGTTCTATGTATTATCCAAACATTTTCGGAAAACCCCTCCCGCCTGTTTTTTGCAGCGTTTTCATCAATTTTTGTGCCTCCCGGAAATTTTTCATAACCCGGTTAACATCCTGCACATCCACACCTGACCCGCGGGCTATCCGCCTGCGCCGGCTGGCATTGAGAAGGTCCGGATTCCGGCGTTCGTCACGAGTCATGGAACTGATGATCGCTTCTGTCAATTTTAATTGCTTTTCTGCATCTTGTGGGGAAACTTGCTGGGCAGCTTTTCCCAGATTCCCTGGCAGCATATCAAATATTTGTGATATCGGGCCCATTTTTCGAATTTGCTTCATCTGTGAAGCAAAATCCTCTAGGGAGAATCTGCCTGACATCATCTTTGTTGCCTGCTGTTGAGCCTCATCCACATCAAAGGCTGCTTCAGCTTTTTCGATCAAACCGATGACATCACCCATTCCAAGTATTCGTGATGCCAGACGGCGTGGATCATAGGATTCCAACGCCTCAATTCCTTCCCCAACGCCCAGGAATTTTATTGGAACTCCCGTTACACTACGAATGGATATGGCTGCGCCACCTCTTGCGTCGCCATCCATTTTCGTAAGAATAAGACCAGATAATGAAACTGCATCACGGAAACCTTCCGCGATATGCAACGCCTCTTGGCCTATCATTGAATCAACTACAAGTAGTATGTCTGCCGGAGTTACTCTCTTTGAAATAGCCCGCAATTCTTCCATCAACTGGTCATCCAGCTGGGAACGGCCAGCGGTATCCACAATCATTACGGAATAACCGCCCTTGGAACCCAGTTCATATGCTTTCTTTACGAGATCCGGGGGTTTCAATCCAGCCTCATGAAAAACATCGACTCCGACTTTTTCACCCAGGGTAACCAATTGTTGAACAGCCGCTGGACGGTAAGGGTCTGCCGCGGCCAGCAGAACACGTTCTCCCTGAGATCGTAAGATCCGCGCGAGCTTGGCTGCTGCTGTTGTCTTTCCTGAACCCTGCAAGCCAACGAGCATGATCACACGGGGTTTTTCACCCGTTAGATTGAGCCTCTCTGACTCTCCAAGAGTTGAGATCAACTCCTCATGAACAATTTTGATAACCTGCTGGGCCGGGTTTAATGCACGGGATACTTCCGCTCCAACAGCGCGTTCACGAACACCGGCTGTAAATTTCTTAACTACCGAATAATGAACATCGGCATCCAGCAGGGCAAGGCGAACTTCCCGAAGGGCAGCGTCAACATCCGCTTCGGAGAGTTTTCCCCGGCGGCGTAATTGCGTAAAAACCTGGTTTAGTCGGTCAGAAAGCGATTCAAACATCGAACAAATACTTCATAAATGGCATCTAAAGAGTGACTAGTATACCCTAAAACCCCCTTTTCAGGAATTTGAAGGTTTTGTAACTATTATAGCTTCCGAGGGTTATACCAGAGTGAAAAGACCACCGATCGTTGATCGCCCATGCTAGGAGAAAAAACATGACGAAAGTAGCCATTGTCTCTGATAGTACTGCCAATATCCCAGCCGAGTTATTGAAAAAATATCCGGTATTTACAGCACCCTTGCAGGTTCTGTGGGATGAGAAAGTTTTCTTGGATGGTATTGATATTCATCCGGGAGATTTTTATCAAAGATTATCCTCTTCAAAAACCATGCCATCCACATCACAGGTTACACCATCTGCGTTCTTATCCCTGTATGAAGAATTGTTGCGTGATGGTTATGATATTTTAAGCATTCACATTTCTCAGAAATTATCCGGAACTCTTGACTCAGCCGTCCAAGCCAAAGCTCAATTACCGGGAGCCCGCATTGAATTGTTCGATTCGGAAACGACAGCCATGGCAATGGGGTTTCACGTTCTAGCTGCCGCACGTGCAGCTGCCATGGGGGCTTCGCTGGATGAATGCGTAGAACTGGCGAAAAAAGCTCGAGACCACTCCGGGGTGCTCTTTACAGCTAACACCCTTGAGTTCCTACATCGGGGAGGAAGAATTGGTGGAGGAGCAAAATTCCTTGGCACAGCTCTCAATCTAAAACCCATCCTTGAAGTTCGTGACGGCCGGGTAGAGGCTGTCGAACGGGTTCGCAATATAGGGAAAGCGCTGGATCGTATGCTGGAATTGGCGATTAAACGGATGGGGAATAATACGCCGATACGTCTTGCCACGATTCATGCCAACGATCCGGAAAATGCGGAAATGCTTCTGCAGAAAGCAAGGAACCATTTCAATGTGGCAGATGTAAGCGAAGCATATATCTCTGATGTCAGTCCGGTCATTGGAACTCATACCGGCCCGGGAACCGTAGGGATTGCCTTTATGGCCGGGATGTAAATACGATACAATCCAGGTATTATTTTACCTGGAGGCAGTTTATGCGCCTGTATCCATCAGTAGGCATTCAAATCCCCGATGTTCTCTTACCGAAATCGGGGATTGATCTTCATAGATGGGCTGTAATCGCCTGTGATCAGTTCACCTCCCAACCGGATTATTGGGATCAGGTCAACGAGATTGTCGGGCAATCTCCTTCCACGCTCCGGTTGATACTGCCGGAGGTATATCTGGGAAATCAAGATGAAGAAGACCGAATTCAGGCAACCAATCAAACGATGTTGGACTATTGCAAAAAAGATGTCTTTAACATCCATCAGGGATTGATCGCTGTTGAACGAACGATCGGATCAGTCAAACGCAAAGGACTTATACTTGCGCTTGATCTAGAAAAATATGATTTCAACCGGGGATCCCAGACTCTGATCCGGGCAACAGAAGGGACGATCATCGATCGCCTTCCTCCCCGAATAAATATCAGAAAAAATGCAACCATAGAACTGCCGCATATTCTCGTTCTGATTGATGACCCTGAAAACACCGTAATTGAACCGGTATTCCAATCAGTTTCCAACATCAAACCGCTATATGATTTTGAACTGATGCTGGGGAGTGGCCACTTACGCGGCTGGGAAGTTCTGGACGAAAAAATCGAAAAGAAGATGGTCTCATCACTTGAAAACTTGGCTGAACCGGCAGCTTTTCAGAAAAAGTATCACATAGGTCCGGAAAAGGGTGTGTTGTTATACGCCATGGGGGACGGCAATCATTCGCTTGCCACAGCCAAATCCGTATGGGAAATGAATAAAGGCAAATACGGAATGAATCATCCTTCGCGGTATGCGATGGTCGAATTGGAAAACCTGCATGACCCTGCCCTGGTTTTTGAACCAATTCATCGTGTAATTAATGGAGCGAATCCGGAAGCGGTGTTGGGCGGATTAAGATCGTATTATGGCGCTAGAGTAAGAACAGAAAATGTTGCTTCCATGAATGACATGATCCAGAGTGTTGCGAAGCAAGGTGATTTTCTACAACGCTTTGGGATGTTAACAGCCGGTAAATTTATGGTGGCGGAGATAATGCAACCCGAAAGTAACCTTCCGGTTGGCACCCTTCAATCTTTTCTGGATACCTGGTTAAGGACCAACTCTTCCGTTAAGATTGACTATGTGCATGGAGATGATGTGTTGGCTTCATTAAGTTCGCAACCCGGTTTCTTTGGCTTTTATCTGCCACCCATGCGCAAAGATGAATTATTCAAAACAGTAATTCTGGATGGAGCTTTACCACGTAAAACTTTCTCCATGGGAGAAGCCCAGGAAAAACGATTCTACATGGAAGCCAGAAAAATAATTGATTAAAAAAAGCACAGGTTCACTTTAATCGTGAACCTGTGCTTTTCTCAATAAAGTATCAATCAGTTTCAGTTGTTGAATGTCCTCTGCCATTAAGCAGGACAGTGCACAGTTCATCAAAGACCGGTGTCAGACGTTCCGGAAAAACTTGGTCCACCCATTCACTACGCACCAGAGTTTTTGAGTATGGGATTCCTTTTAGAATGCGCGCACTTGAAAGCAGTGGGTTGTTCTTCAGACTTTCGTTCCAGCTTTCCATGGTGACTTCTTCCCATTTCGCGTTGCCAATCCCCACCGGGACAATACCGGCAAGTTCTTTTCTCTGGCGAAGAACAAGCTGAATGGTATCGGCTGTGGGTTTGCGATTCTGCATGGAAAGCATCAGGGGAACAAAAACCTTGTCAGTCGCAGCAGAAATCGCCATAGAAACCAGAAATGGCGCAGTTCCTGTGTCAATAAAAACAATCAGGTCATCTGAAAAGGACGCTTCTTCCATGGCATATTTTAGAATATCCGGTGATTCGCCCATGCTTAATAAGCTGGTAACCCTGTAATCAGCCGGAAGAACAAATACGTTCTCATTGTATTTTGACCGAATCAACGCTTTTTGAATTACCTGACGGGTATCGCCACCTTCCCGGACTGTTTCCAAAACGGTGAAAACCGTCGGGCCTGCCTTGCCATCAATAGTCGGCCGGATCTCAGATCCCAGGAAAAGTGTTGTGCTCCCACCCTGAGGATCAATATCAACGATGATCACCCGTTTCTTATAGAATTGGGTCAAATAGTTCGCCATCAGCCCCGTAATAGTGGTCTTACCGGTTCCGCCCTTCATGGACGTAAAGGTTGTGATCATGGTACTCAAGCCTCTATTTCTTAAATTACCCGACATAATTCTATGAGTGATGATCGCTTTGCCGGGACCAATCTATTCCGGTTGTGTTTGCCGGTATTCAATATCTGATATTATAATCTGAATAATTCGAATTGATCTCCAATAAGCAATTGATTCAAACAGGTAAAGGACCCTTTCATTGCAACAGCGTCCAGGATTCTCCAACTTTACCCTCACGATCGCCATTCTTATAAAGCTGTTCCTTTCAATGACAGTTGTAGTATTCGCGATCGTTATTTTTTTACTTGCCACTAACCTCGCTGTTGGCAATCTTGATGCTATGGGAACACCCCGTCCCACAAAAACAAAATATATCAAGACGCCTATGGTCTTATTCTGGGGAAAAACAGCCGTTCCAACAGCGCCACCATCATTCACAAACACGCCTGAAACTGTCTTAATATCACCCACTTCCATTCCCACGGTTTCTCCAGTCACGGAACCAACCCCCATTCCACCAACAACGATTCCAGATGTCCAACCCACTATTCCTGCGGACAATCCACAACCGGAAAATGTTCAACAGGCTACGAACACAGCAAATCTGAAGGATGTATTTCTACTTCCCCAGGACACCTTCCGGTTGGATAACCTGGCTTTTGTGAAATTACTCGGGCAGCTTGGTAAGGGTCGTATTAACCAGGTTTCGTGGGCACCATCTGATGCCGGAAAAGCAAACCTTATTACAGCTACTTCCGGCGGGTTATATTATCTGGATCCTTTCACTGGTTCTGAAGCAATTTCTGTGACAGCAAAAACCGGATTTATGAGTGTTGCCATTAATCCGACTGGGACGAACATTGTCACAAGTAGCCTGGATGGTTTTGTCACCATCTGGAAATATGGCAGCAGGGAAATAGTAGCAAACCTGGATTCCGGCGGGACTTTAATCACCAGCCTGACATACAGTCCAGACGGTTCACAGGTGTATGGTGGTGCTGTAAATGGTTATGTATTCGTGTGGAATACAGTGGATGGTTCACTGCTGCGTCAACTGGAAGGGGATGGAAATCCTATCCGGTCTCTTCAGGTTAGCCCTGATGGTCAGCTTGTTGTAGCCGGATCGGAAGGCAAAACTCTGACCATGTGGATTGCCTCGTCTGGAGTGCGTTTTATTTCATTGACGGCACATTACAAAGCCATCAACCAGGTTGCGGTCAGCCCTGATTCAAAACTTGTTGCCACGTGCAGTGATGATAATACCTTCATCCTCTGGGAGACCGCCAACGGTAAACAGGTCCGCCTTACATCCGTACAATCCGGTGTTAGAAGTCTGGCATTTACCAAAGACGGTTCTGCTATCATAACCGGTGAACAAAACGGTACCGTAACCCTGTGGAACCTCGAAACAGGCAGACTGAACAAAACAATTGGAAAAGTAACGGGAGAAGTAAATTCTGTTGCATTTAACAATGATGGATCCCTGCTGGCGATTGGAGCCAACACGTTACACGTTTGGCGTCCCTCTGATGATGTCCTGGCAGCTCCATTCAATGGATTCACGTCCTCGGTTACTAGTCTGGCCTTTTCCCGCGATTCTTCGGTCATAGCGGCCGGGAACCAGGATGGACGGATATCTCTTTGGAACCCGAAAGATGGTTCACAAACTGCCATTCTGGAAGGCCACACAGAAGCCGTTACAGCGCTGGATTTCAGTGCCGATGGACGGTTTCTCGCCTCAGGATCATCAGATAACCTCATTATCATCTGGGATATTAGCAGTGGTCAAAAGGTTTATATTCTCCGGGGACATAGCGGTGGTGTACGCTCGGTAATCTTTAACAACAATGGCAGCCGTTTGGCATCTGCCGGTGGTTGGGTGGATATTACCGTAAAAATGTGGGATATGACAACCGGATCTCCCTTATATAACATCACCGGTTTCACAAAAGGTGACATTGAACTTGTTTTACGAGCCGGGACAGATATGATGGCCTCCGCCGGTGGTGACGGAATTATTCGCGTGTGGAATTACGAATCCCGCCAGTTGATTTCTTCTATAGAGAAACACGGGCGGGCAATCCGCAGCCTCGGTTTCAGCCTTGATGGGAGCCGGTTGGCATCATCGAGCGAAGATGGTAATACCTATATTTGGGAAACCAACGGATGGACATTGGTACGTGGAGTAAACTCAAAAGGATCACACGATCTGGTTTTTTCCACTGACAACCAGGTATTAGTTGTTGGTGGTGAGACAATTGAATTCTTTGATGTTTCAAGCGGGAACCTCCTTACAGAGTTCCAGGGAACACCCGGCTCCCAGTCTCGATTGGCAATCTCATCAGATGGTAAAGTTCTTGCAGCCGGTTCAACCGACGGGACCATTCGTTTTTATGGAATAAACCAATAATTCCCGATTCGGGTTAAAATTAAACCCGATCAAGTATTAATATGCATTTTTGATCAAGATTGCGAGAAGGAGTGAAGTATGAATAACAAAGACAAGTCAGTTTGGGATGGCGTAATCCTGGTTGCGTCTTATCACTTTCTTATGGCAGTTGTCTGCCTTTTGGGCGCTGCAGCTACTATAGTGTTTGCCATAATCCCCAATCTCACGGCTGCTTCAACGAATCCGCAATCGGTTTTCTTGCCGGTTATTGGAGCCTTCTTTGGTTTGGTTTTATGCATTTGGTATGCATCCATAGGTTCGGGTCTTATTCGTCTCAAAAACAGCGCCCGAATGGGAGCAGTTTTTCTTGCGTTATTCGGAGCGATCGGTGGATTGTTCGTACTTCTTGGTGCCGGAATCCCCGTCATCAACAGTCTGCTTCCAGATGTCGGCGCAGTTACCGGAGTTGCCGTTGCCAGCATTTGTGGTTATACCTTAATGACTTTCCTGGATATCATTGTTCTCGTTTTTCTATATTCGAGCAGAGTCAGGGCAGTTTTTTATGGTGAACCCTGGACACCGGAAAGCGATGCCGTTCCTGGTTTGGGTACAGTCATGCGTGCTATGGTCTTTGGGGTTCCAATATCCACGAATACAACCTCATCCGTTATTCCCGCGCCCTCAGCTCCTGCACCGATTGCACCTGTAGCATCTCAACCAACTACAACACCCAAACGTGAAACACCTCCTCCCCCGGTGGATGACCTGGATACCCCGGGTGACCTTTTCACTGAACCAACACCCAGGAAACACTAGTATTCCGGGATATAACAGAGGCTGACAAAAAATTGTCAGTCTCTATTCACCCGATTTACGATAAAAAATCAGGGGTTCATGAACAAAAACCTATTTTCAGATTCACTAGTACTTATCACAATAACCATGCTCTTCATCAGGTTATTTGTGGTCATTGTTTTAATTATTGGTCTATTCGCGAGCGTTTATTTTCCACAGCCTTCAGTGATCCCAACTCCTGAACCCGCACCGGTTCAACCCACTCCAGTTGTTGTTCCTCTTGAGGTATCTCCAGAAGATGCAATTTTCGCCAATAGTGAATGGGGGGGAGCTCTCACGAAAACACCGGTTATTGAACCGACTGTCTTTGTAGTTCCCACAAGAATTCCAACATCGACGGTCGATCCAAACATTCAGAACAACACATCCAATGTTTTGGTAAGACCTACCGAAATTATGATCCACTCACCCCTGGATGGGTTTACTATAAACGACCTTCCCGACCTTATCTCCCAGGAATTCAAAGCTCCACCGCCTGGAGAAGACACCGGACACCATGGGGTTGATTTTGCTTTTTGGAATCGAGAGAATAAACCTATTCTAGGTGTCCCAATACTGGCCGCTTTTCCCGGAAAAGTATCCATGTCCGGACAGGATGAAAAACCCCCTTATGGATTTGCCATTATGATCGAGACTCCTCTGGAATCACTTTCTCCAAATTTGATCCAGGCTATAAAAATACCCTCTCAACCGATAGGAGCCACGATCAACAATAAATTGAACTGCCCCGATCTGACGCTTGATCAATGGAACTCGACCTCCAAGTCGCTCTATACACTGTATGGACATCTGATCCAACCAGCGCCTTTCATAAGTGGTGAGCAGATTCAATCAGGCCAGACCATCGGTTACGTAGGAAATTCAGGGTATTCCAGCGCACCACACCTTCATCTCGAAATGCGCATCGGTCCATCGGGAGCCACTTTTGCAAACATGGGACATTATGATCCTATAACCACCGACGAAGATAGGCACAATTATTGCAACTGGCGTATAAGTGGTGTTTTCCAATTATTTGATCCGATGGATTTGTACGAGGTCGTCCTCGAAACAAAATAGACCGTTTGGGACACCAGTAAATCAGCTGAGAACGCCGGAGCATGAAACCAAAACCAAAAGCCAGACTGGTCGTTTATATATTGCTACTCTTTATCATGGCTAACATAGCCGTGACAGCTTATTTTCTATGGCCTGTAGTTGAAACGGAATTTTTTTCCACGGCTTCTTTCACAGTTATTCCCACAACAATTGCGACTGAAATTCCGGTAGAAATTCCGACCATCACACCTTCGTCTACTGAATTGTTGCCCACAGAGTCATTTACCGAGACACCAAATCCAACTGCGACCCAAATTCCCCCCACGCTGACCCCAACAGTTCCCAGTGCTAACTTTATGGGTATGGTGGAGAATGGGATTATTATTTTGTCTCTGGCTGACGGTCATTATTTCCATTTATTTGCCTATCACCCGCAATATCTGCCTTTATTACGACTGACCAATGACGAGGCCGACGACATTCACCCGGCAATTAGTCCTGATGGGACAAAAATCGCATTCAGCTCTCGACGGAATGGTTACTGGGATCTATTCATTCTTGATTTGGCAACATCGCAAATAGTCCAAATGACATCCACGCCTCATTATGAGGGATCGCCCACATGGTCTCCTGATGGACAATGGGTCGCGTTTGAATCCAATGTCAATGGCAATATGGATGTTTATCTCCTGGAAGTACCGCATCCTGAAAACCCACCCCTTCAATTGACGGATGATCCGTCGACTGACCATTCTCCATGTTGGATGCCGGGAGAAAACGGTCGACAGATCGCATTTGTTTCGGATAGATCCGGTGAATCAGAAATATGGCTGGCCCGGTTAGATAATTTCAAAGAACGGTTTATCAATATCAGTCTGGATGCGGATAGCAAGGATACGCATCCCGTCTGGTCACCTGACGGACAAATGATCGCCTGGGCAAAGAACGCGATGGGTGATCATGCATTGGTCATCTGGAATATCAACAATCCAAATGAACCACCCAAACCAGCCGGAACCGGTGATTGGCCTGTTTGGAGCCCGGATGGTACTTCATTGTTCACTTATGTCAAACATCCAAATCTCAATGCTATCGCCTCGTATGAGACCATTAACGGCCTGATAAATATTCCCCTTATTCGTATGCCCGGTCCGATACACGGTCTGGATTGGAAGAAAGGCAGCCTTCCTGATTTGCTTTCTACCCGTATGGGAGAAGCCCCATCGCCTTTGCCGGAACCTCTTTGGAGATCGGTTCTGATTAATGATCCTATGCCGGAAGGTACAAACGGACTTGTATCATTGGATGGAGTCAGCGCACCTTCCCCGATGCTGTTGGATTCAATCGATGATTCTTACTCAACACTTCGCTACCAGATAGGAGACCAGATAGGCTGGGACTTCCTAAACAGTCTGGAAAATGCGTTTGTGGACAAGGAAACACCCTCTGATCCCGGTACGACATATTCATGGCTGAACACAGGCCGTGGAATTTCGGTCAATGAATTACCTCTGAATTCTGGCTGGATGGTGTTGGTAAAAGAAGAATTTGGGAACCAGATATACTGGCGTGTCTTATTAAAAACACGCAATCAGGATGGTTCTCAAGGCCGACCGATCACAGACAGGATTTGGGACATAACCGCCCGTAATTCCGGTGATCCAACCGTTTATGAAAAAGGTGGTAAAGAGAAGAATGCCCCGGAAGGATACTGGATTGATTTTACTGAATGGGCCGGAAGGTATAATTGGGATCGGGTTCCGGCTCTATCAAATTGGGTAACGTACTATCAGGGCGCACGATTTGGCATGTTTGCGCATACCGAAGAACTTGATCTAAAAACGGCTATGGAACGAATGTATCCGGGTGAACCCTTTTCATGGATAACCGTCCGGTCAACAATAACACCACTTCCCACCCCCAAACCACCAAACCCGACCTCTACTCCTGTCACAATTGAGTGACGATACTAAAAAGCAATGGACGTAAATATAAGCCGGTTCATTAATCGAACAATATGGGGGGGTGTTGCTATTCTGCTTTTTTCTTCCTGCTCAACCTATTTGACTGTCCCGGAAGTAAAGGCCGTGATTGCCACACCTATCCCGCCAACCGACACATCAGTCCCCACAAGCACAATCGAACTGGCATGGCCAACAGAAACACCGACGCCAACAGTTTTCTTCACACACACGCCCACAATAGAACCTACTGCAACACAAAGTCTTACACCGGTCTTTACGCCCACTATGAACATGGCCACCGTGGCGCCAACCTTAGATACCCAAAGAGAACTTCCGCTTGAGATCACATTCCCAACTGAAGAACCTATGGAAGAGCTTGATTGGCGCCCTCCTTTGTACCCGATACCCTGGGCGATAAATGAACATGACCATTTTTATTTCTCAAGACCAATCTCTGCCAACACGATTAATTGGCCCCTTTGGCATTATCGATATGGCGGGATAAATGAAAAGTGGGAAGGGGTTATCCACACAGGGATAGACATCGACGCACCTATTGGAACACCCGTCAGAGCGTCTGCGCCAGGCCGGGTTGTCTGGTCAGGTTATGGTGTCTATGCCGGCAAACATGATTCTCAAGATCCATACGGGATTGCCGTAACGCTCGAACATGATTTCGGATTCATGGGTGAAAAGCTATATACCATTTATGCCCATATGAATGAGGCTTATGTCGAACCCAATCAAATGGTCAACGCCGGTGATATTCTGGGGATTGTTGGAGATACAGGTGCTACATCTGGACCTCATCTGCATTTCGAACTCCGGTGGAAGCGGAATATGTTCAACAGCACCTTAAATCCAGAGTTGTGGCTTGCTCCACCACAGGGTTGGGGTGTTTTGGCCGGTCGGGTTATGAACACATCAGGCTCCCTCTATACATCACAGGAAATCATCATAGAGAGGGCTGATCGTAAGAAGGCCTGGATCGTTCGAACCTATGGCGACAAATATGTCCACGGTGATCCTTATTACGCCGAAAATTTGGTATTAGGCGACTTACCTGCCGGTGATTACATCATCCATATTGATTACGAAAACATGAAATACGCCTATAACATTACAGTGAATCCCGGAACAGTTTCGTATTTCCGATTTAAAGGTAAGGAAGGTTTTTATACCGACCTTCCAAAAGTTGACGGCTTCTCGCCTGTCCCGGAGGAATAAATTCTGATACCCTGAAAAAAAAGAGACCGCCCGGTTGACCCAGGCGGTCTCTTCATAATTATTACTTCAACTCCAACAAACCTCGCTTGAACGGTTTCTTGAAGTGAATACGAATAACCCGACGTTTTCGTGCTTTCAAAGTTTCAAAATCTCCCAGTGCTTGGGCAGCTTCAAGTACACTGAATGGCATACCCCAACCTGGGATATCTGCGTCACCAGCAGTTTCAGCCGTGATCTCAATAAATACACCGGTGTCTGGGCCTCCTTTATGAAGTTGGCCTGTTGAATGCTGAAACCGTGGTCCGTAACCCAATGTAGTGGCGGTGACAGTTTTCCGGGTAATTGCGCTCCGAAGCTTGTTCAGTTCATTAAGAGTTTTATCATTTCGCGGAACATAGGCATTGATCCCGACATAATCACCCACCCTGGTTTTCGCTAGAAAAGCCTTGACAACCTCAGCCAGGGTTTCCGCGTTCGCTGCGGTTTCCAGATTTTCACCATACACTACGGAATCTTCGTTTTCCCACAAGGGCTTTTCTGAGGGGAGTTTTCCATCTTTTATATAAGCTTCCGTAAGCTGTTTTGTTCTAACTTTACTATCCTGAACATCGGGTTGATCAAAAGGATTGACCTGCAACAGACAGCACGCTGCTGCAGTGGCTACTTCCCATTGGACAAATGCGCCACCCAATTCATAACAAGACTCCCAGGGTAATACTAATAACGGGTGGCCAGCTCGTTTGACTTTAGCTGCCAGTCGATCCATCTTCCCGTTTAACCGCAGGTAGACAAAAACTCTGTCCGTGGAATAGAAATCCAATTTCGGCTCATTATCAACAGGAATAATTCCTTTGCCGTCCTTGCCTGAGCTTTCTGCAATCAACTGTTCAACCCACGGGCCAAATGCAGCCAACTCCGGATCCGCGATCAGAGTGACTTTATCTTTGCCTTTCAATGCACCAGCCCCCATAAAGGCACCCAGCATCACACCCGGATTCCTGGTCACCGGAGAAATCGGAGAACAAAGATAACTGGATTCATTGGCAATCTTCAATAGACTGCGGGTATTGTGTCCCATCAACACCGATGGTGCCAGTCCAAACATGGTAAGGGCAGAGTAACGTCCTCCCACCTCCGGATCACTGAGGAATACCCTGCGGAATCCGCGCTCCTCAGCCACTTTTACCAGACTTGTGCAAGGATCTGTGATT
This sequence comes from uncultured Leptolinea sp., assembly GCA_964446955.1. Taxonomy (GTDB): domain Bacteria; phylum Chloroflexota; class Anaerolineae; order Anaerolineales; family Anaerolineaceae; genus Leptolinea. The sequence continues at coordinate 149,076 of CAYUQJ010000001.1, read as the reverse complement.
GCAACAAAATGCCGTCCGGCTTTTTTGCCGAGCGTTTTTTGTGCCTTTTCCCAGAAATAATCCATGAAAGCATTACTCTCACTTGTGCCCCCCGATTTGGAACCGACAATGAAAAGGGTTTTCTTCAGGGAAGCCCAGTGGGCAGAAGTCAACACCTGGTCTGGATTGGTCATATCGAGAATGCGCAACTCCATCCCTTTTTCACCAGTTCCAAGTATGCTCGCCATTGTTTCCACACCGAGAGATGATCCACCCATACCGAGCAAAAGTATCCGGGACATACCTTCTTCCAAACATTGTGCCAGAAGCGGTTCTATCTCTTCGATAATTCCAAAACCTTTTTCCGGTGCCTGAAGCCATCCCAACCGGTTCTTGATTTCCTTCTGTCCTTCCGCGTCAGTTGTCCAAAGGGTGGCATCTTTTTCGTACATCCGACGGACAAAATCGTTATCCTCCAGTGTCTTAATGGCAGCCTGTACAGGTTCAACCAACAATCCCATATTCTTCCGGAATTCTTTTGACCTTTTATCAATTGTCTTAAGTAATTCCTTATAGGAATTGATAAAGGATTTGACGCCTTCATCTTCCAATTCGGCAGATACAACGGCCATATCGATTCCCAGGGAAGCAAGATCGGATAGGACTTTCTTCGCCTCAGCCTGCCCTTCTGAAGCTCCTTTGCCCACAACACCATGATCTTTGAAAGCTGTTACCGTGGCTGGCGGCATAGTATTTACGGTATTTGCGCCGATCAGTTCTTCAACATATAGAACGTCTCTGTACGCCGGATTCTTCATACTGGTAGATGCCCACAAAGCTCTCTGCGGACGCGCACCTTTAGCGGCTAGCTTTTTAAACCTATCAGAAGAGAATAATTCCTCAAATATTCCATACACATTCTTGCATGTTGATACAGCCGATTTACCCATCAGGCTGCCAGCCAATTTTCCGTTCGCACCTCCGGATTCCACAATTGCCTTCAATCGTGGATCAACTTTGGTATCAATACGGGAAACAAAAAACGATGCGACTGACGCAACGTGATCAATGGGCTTTTTGGCCTTTAATCGTTTCTCCAACCCTCTCATGTATGCGTCGGTTACTTCGACATACCGTTCAGGAGAGAAAATAAGCGTCACATTTACATTAATACCTTCCGCTATTACCGCAGTTATAGCTGGTAAACCCTGTATCGTAGCAGGGATCTTTATCATCACATTCGGACGATCCAACAGGCTCCATAACCATTTCGCCTGTTCAACTGTCTTTTTTGTACTTCGCGCGAGCTTTGGGCTGACTTCAAGGCTTACATAACCATCCGCCCCGTTTGTCTGATCATAAGTTGGACGGAAAAGATCAGCCGCTTTTCGGATATCTTCGATCGCCAGTTGGAAAAAAATCGATTCAGGATCATTGCCTGCCAGAGCCATGGGTTCGATTGTTTCATCATAAATCCGTGAACCACCGATGGCATTATTAAATATGGTCGGATTGGAAGTTACCCCCGTGACATCTCCATCGGAGATCAATTGTGCCAAACCACCATTCTTTAATTGCCGACGGTCAATATTATCAAGCCATGGAGACTGACCCGCATCAACCAATTGCTGCAAACTGGATTTTGCCATATGCTTCCTTCTTTCTGTTGTTTCCACGTAAAACGTGTAACCTTACGATTTCTATTGTACAAAAAATGAAAATTGCGTACCGTACTTTCAATTACCCGGACATTGCTGTCCGGGTAATCTTATTTGATCTGGTTATTTATTGCGCCTCCCGGATATGAAAACTTTCTGGCATCAGGATAAAAATCTTTCCGTCACACCCTTCTTTCATTCCCGCTGGCAATTAGTCCGCCCTCCCCTAGAGGCATTATTTATCCTAAGGTTTTCCTGGCTTCTTCAACCACATTATCTACAGAGAAGCCAAATTTTTCCATAACGATCTTTCCTGGAGCGGAAGCGCCAAATCTATCGATGCCAATCACAGAACCTTTTTCACCAACCCATTTTTCCCATCCAAACGTTGCTCCGGCTTCGACGGCAACGCGCCTTGTAATATCAGACGGCAGGACCGATTCACGATATTGCGCAGATTGTTCTTTGAAAAGCTCCCATGATGGGAATGAGACAACCCGAACGCCACGTCCTTCAGATGCCAGTTTTTGAGCAGCATCCAATACAAGACCAACTTCCGAACCGCTGGCCATCAGAATGATCTCTGGTTTCTTGCCACCCAGATCAGCCAATACATAGGCACCTTTTTCCACACCCGATGCTGAAGCAACAACCTTGCGATCCAGGGTCGGTAGGTTCTGGCGGCTTAATGCCAGTACGGTAGGCCGTTTTGTATTTTTTAGAGCCACCTTCCAGGCTTCTGCAGTTTCGTTCGCATCAGCAGGACGAATGACCAGAAGATTTGGAATCACACGAAGGGAAGCAATCGTTTCCACCGGCTGATGGGTTGGCCCGTCTTCACCAAGTCCAATACTGTCATGGGTGAAAATCCATGTCGCTGGCATGTGAGAAAGAGCCCCTACACGCAAAGCGCCACGGCAATAATCTGCAAAAACCAGGAAAGTCGCACCATACGGACGGATGCCGCCATGAACTGCCATACCGTTCACAATCGCCGCCATTCCGTGTTCTCGAACGCCAAAATGGAAATTCTTCCCTTCACGATGGCCAACCTGAAATGCGGGGCTTCCGTTGATCCAGGTATTGTTGCTGGGTGCCAGGTCGGCTGAACCACCGATCAACTCTGGCAATGTACCGGCTAACGCGTTGATGACTTTGCCAGAAGCCACACGGCTGCCCATTCCCTTGGTATCGGCGTCAAACACCGGCAAGGATTTTTCCCAGCCTTCTGGTAAGTTTCCAGAGATACGGCGTTTCAATTCCTCTGCCTCTGCCGGGAAAACGTTCGCGTAATCAGCAAAGCGCTTATTCCACTCAGCTTCCATCTTTTTCCCGCGCGATACACATTTCTTGAATTCACGGGCTACATCATCGGGTATGTAGAATGATTCTTTTGACCAGTTGAGTTTTTCTTTGGCCGACATTAATTCTTCTTCACCGGCCGGCTCGCCATGAGCTTTATGTGTTCCCTGTTTTGTTGGAAGGCCATACCCAATAATGGTCTTGCACATAATCAAAGTGGGTCGCGGGTCCTTTTTGGCTTTTTTAATCGCCCTGTCAACCTTGGCCACGTCATTGCCATCATCCACTTTGAGAACCTGCCAACCGTATGCCTCAAAGCGTTTACCGCGGTCTTCGGTGAAAGCCAGTTCTGTTGACCCGTCAATGCTGATGCTGTTGTCATCATAAAAGCAGATCAGTTTCCCCAGCTTCTGATGCCCGGCAAAACTGGCTGCTTCTGACGCTACACCTTCCATAAGATCACCATCTCCGGCAACAACATATGTCGTATGATCAATGATGTCATGTCCATCTTTATTGTAAACTGCGGCCAGGTGAGCTTCGGCAACAGCCATACCAACAGCATTCCCTAGTCCCTGTCCTAACGGGCCGGTTGTTGTTTCAATTCCCGGGGTGAGACCCACCTCCGGATGACCGGGAGTAATGGAATCCCACTGCCGGAATTGTTTCAATTGATCCATTGGAAGATCGTAACCAGTGAGATGAAGCATGCTATATAAAAGCATTGATCCATGTCCGCCGGATAGAACAAATCTGTCTCTATCAAACCATTTGGGGTTCTTTGGGTTATGTCTGAGATGTTTCGTCCAAATGGTATAGGCAATAGCTGCTGCCCCCATTGGCAAACCGGGATGTCCGGAATTGGCTTTTTGTACGCCATCGGCAGATAAAAATCGGATGGTGTTTATCGCGCGCTCTTGGATAGTGGTATTCGACATGCTAACCTCGATTTTTTATGTAATTTGAGTTATTTTACCATGCTGACCCAAATTTCATTTCTTACAGTCAAGGATTAGTGTCTATGCGCATTATTTTAACGACAGCTTTAATGCTGGCAATTCTTCTTTGTTTCAGATTATTCTATAGATTTACGGTTCAGCCTGAGGCTGTTGGAAACCACGAAGACACTGCTGAATGCCATCGCCCCCGCTGCAAATATGGGAATGAGTAATCCAAATGCTGCAACTGGTATAAGGATGACATTGTAAAAAAATGCCCAGAACAAATTTTGCTTAATAGTCTTCAAGGTCAATTGTGACAATCGAATAGCCCTTGTAACGCCTTTCAGGTCTCCACCAACCAGCACAATAGGAGCAGATGCTATCGCGACATCCGTTCCTGTTCCTATGGCAATCCCAACATCCGCTTGTGCCAGCGCCGGTGCATCATTAATTCCATCACCTACCATGGCGACCGGAATTCCCCTTTCCTGGATCTTTTTGATCGCTTCCACTTTCTGCTCCGGTAAAACATCCGCGATTATTGTATTAATCCCCACATTCCGGGCTACCGCTTCGGCCGTCTGACGATTATCGCCGGTAATCATGGCAACCTCCAATCCCATCTTGCGCATGACCCGGATCGCCTCTGCCGAAGTCTCTTTCACAGTATCCGCGACTGAAACGATTCCCGCCAGATTACCATCAATAGCCACCATCATGGTTGTATTCCCATCGCGTTGGGATTTTTCTATATAACCGGAATAATCCTTCCAGTTAATACCATTTTCATCCATCATTCTGGCGTTACCCACTAATACATTCCGACCATTCACTACCCCACGAACACCCCTCCCTGTTTCTGAAGCAAACGAATCTACAGATAACAGGGATAATCCACGACCTTCGGCTTCCGTGACGATAGCTTCTCCAAGTGGATGTTCACTTCTTTTTTCCAACGAAGCCGCCAATACCAGCAGAATCTCCTCGGAAAGACCATTGATTGGAAAAAGTCCGGTGACAGACGGTTCTCCGCGTGTGACGGTTCCAGTCTTATCCAGAACGACCATCCGCACCGATCCCGCCCGTTCTAATGCTTCCGACGATTTGATAAGTATTCCCAAACCAGCCCCTTTGCCTGTTCCAACCATTATGGCGGTCGGAGTTGCCAATCCCATCGCACACGGACAGGCAATTACCAGAACGGCAACCATATTGATGATAGCCCGTGTAAGGGGTGTGTTCTCCGCACCCGCTGGAATTGATGGGCCCAACAGGATCCATCCGAAGAATGTTAATAGAGCAAGAAAAATCACAGCGGGAACAAAAATACTGGATACACGATCTGCCATTTTTTGGATGGGAGCCTTGCTTCCCTGGGCTTCCTCAACAAGCCGGATGATCTGAGCCAGAACAGTATCCCTTCCAACTTTGGTTGCTTCATATATAAAGGAACCCTGTTTGTTTATGGTCGCCCCGATAACCATTGTGCCAGGCAGTTTCTCCACCGGTATAGACTCCCCGGTCAGCATTGATTCGTCAACCGATGAATGACCTTCGATAACAATTCCGTCGACTGGCAGTTTCTCACCCGGCTTTATCAGGACACTATCCCCAATACGTACATCTTCTACTGGAATTTCAACCTCATGACCGCTTCGGATAATCCGGGCCGTCTTTGGACGTAATCCCATCAATTTCTTGATGGCATCGCCCGTCTTGCCCTTTGCCTGTGCTTCAAGATACTTTCCCAATTTAATCAATGTTATGATCACAGCAGCTGTTTCAAAATATACATGCCCCTTGATCAGGCCGAATGTCACTGGCAGTGAATAGAGAAATGCCGTCGATGATCCTAAAGCGACCAATACATCCATATTGGCAGACCCATTCCGCAGAGATTTATACGCCCCCACGAAATATTGCCAACCAACATAGAATTGAACCGGTGTTGCCAGAACTAGCATGATCAACCGGAACCAAAGGGAATGCGTAACATCCATGGGAAATAACCCAATATCCCCGGCCATGGAAATGGTAAATAGAGGAATGGAAAAGACCAATCCAATGATTAGAAGCCGCTTCTGTTCATTAGCCTCCCTCTTTCTGGCTTTCCCTTCAATATCTTCATAAAAATCTCCTGCTTCGGCCGGTTTAAATCCAACCGAGGAGATTGCATCAACTATCTCGTTTTTATTGATTACAGTCGGGATGTATTTCACCCGAACCGTCTCTATTGATAGATTTATTCCGGTCTGTAATACACCATGCATGGAGGATAAGCTGTTATCAATCCGATCGGCATCTGTTGGGTCGCTTAATCCGGGCACGATAAGATCCAATTCACCATATGCGATCCCGTACCCTGCACGTTCAATTCGTTTTACAAGCGATCTCAACCCGGTCAAGGCGGGGTCGTACTCAACGACCGCCCGTTCACTTGAAAGGTTTACTACTGTTGATTGAACTCCATTTTCTTTTTTTAGATTTCGTTCAACAGCGGCAACACAATTCGCGCACGTCATCCCTGTAATCGGCAGGATGATCTGACTTTTTGTATTCATACTTATTATTCAGCGGGGAAATTGATCTCGGATAACAACTTTTTGATTGTTTCTTCCGTTGCCGGATCAGTAAAGTCTATCATTATCATTTTTGTAGCCGGATCTCCCTCAACTTTTTGAACACCTTCCAATTCCAGGAGTTCGTTTTTGATTGTCATAACACAATGACCGCAATTAATATTTGGAACCCGTACTTTTAAAGTATTCATCTAAACTCCAATTTTCAAACATATGACTATGCCAACAATGGATTATCGATGTCCTTTCGAGAAAATTTCGTGAATTTCCTGCAATACTCGTTCTCTTTCAGCAGGGTCTTCTCCTCTAATGGCGGTAATCACACAAGAATTAAGGTGATCTTCCAAAACGCCGGCACTGATCTTACTTAACGCGGCCTGAACAGCCTGGATCTGGCGTATTACATCAATGCAATAAGCACCTTCTTCCATCATCCGTTCGATTCCACGGATGTGGCCTTCTACGTTTCGCAACCGCATCAATTTATCTTTTTTTATCATCTTATACCCCCCCCCTGGGGGGTAGGGTATATTTATTATACACCTGACACTTTTGTAAATCATAAAATCTGAATAAATTTATAGGGTTTTTGTTGAATGCCAGTGGTATTTGATTTATACTGATTTAAATATCAATCTGACCGTTACCTAACAGGTCAATTATTCCGGTATTAAAGGGTGTAAATGGAAAAACCGGCATCGATATCCCAATTGCTAGCCAACCTAAGTGACCTTCCAGCCATGCCAGAAGTGGCACAGAAGGTTCTTTCCCTTATTCGTAACCCCAAAACTAACATGACAGAAATTGGTCAGATATTATCCCTTGACCAATCGCTCGCGATGCTCGTTCTTCGCTGGGCGAATTCCGCTTATTACGGTTTGCGGCAACCAGTAACCACAGTCACCCAGGCCGTGGTTGTACTCGGACAACAGGCTGTACGGAATGTCATCCTGGCGTCAACGGTAGCCAGCATGATGGATCGCCCTGTAAAAGGGTATGGTCTTGACAAAGGTGATCTGTGGAAACATTCCATTGCCGTTGCCGGAGCCGCTCGTGAGATTGCCAAGGATAAAGGATACGAATTGGCAGAGGAAGCCTATACAGGCGGTCTTCTCGCAGATATCGGCAAACTTGCCCTTGAATCTCTTATCCAGACTATTGATCTTTCAGTTCCAGAATTAAAAGACAAATCCTTCTCAGACCTTGAGGAGCAGTATTTCGGAATTGACCATGCCATACTGGGTGCTGAATTGGCCCGCCGTTGGAATCTGCCTCCCCGCTTGTTGGATGCCATCGCGCACCACCATGAACCGGAACATTCGAAAGAAGGACGGGCGCTTGCCTATGCCGTTCATCTGGCGGATTACGTGATCATGATACTCGGCATAGGAATTGGCCGTGACGGACTGCAATACCACCTTGATCCAAAGGCCATAGAATACTACGGGTTCTCCGATAAGATGATTGAAGAATTGGCTGAGATCATCCCAGGATTTATTGAAGAATCGGATTCGATGATCCGGGCAATTTCTGTTTGAAATGTCAGAACATGAAAACGTCTATAAAAATGAAGCCGAGCGTTATCATGCCCTGGTCTCATTTGAAGATTATCGCAACAACCTTGCTCAAGTCATCCGTCAAATGGTCCTCCCAGGATATAGCATTTTGGAAACTGGTGCCGGAACGGGCCGCATTACACAAATCCTATTTCCGTATTCGGTCGATCTGGTCAGTTTCGACGCATCACATCCCATGGTTTCATACGCCAACCGTCACTCCAATACAAACCAAAACGGTTTCCGGGGATATGCCTGTGCAGATCACCGTTTTTTGCCGGTAACTTCTGCACAATTTGACTGGGTCATATCCGGATGGAGCGTTTGCTATCTCGCCACATGGCAAAGCGCAAACTGGGAAAAAGCGGTAAATCTTGCGCTTGAAGAGTTCCTCCGCGTTTTGCGACCGGATGGACACATAATCCTCATTGAAACTTTGGGGACCGGAAAAACCACACCCGAACCGCCCCCTCATATGACCGGCTATCTGGATTTGCTCGAAAAGAAAGGGTTCTCCCGCCAATGGGTATCCACTGATTATTGCTTCCCAGACATGGATACAGCCCGAGATCTAACGGAATTCTTTTTCGCCCCTGAAATGGTTGAACGGATAGAAAAATCAGCAAAACCAGTTTTACCGGAGTGTACCGGCATATGGACCTGCCCCGCAGCTCTCCTCAGGTAAAATCTTCGCCGGCGAAATCCATCACAGTGAATTTTGACCCAACCAGATCCAGGAAACGCAACAGGTCTTTCACAGAGACAACCAGAGTCGCCGTATTCACATTTGGGTGAAAGCCTGCCGTATCTGCTTCCAATATAGTTTTATCCAAAAGGACTGTTACATCATGACCCGCGTCATAGACCAGCCCAAATGGACTGACCGCGCCCGGTCTGACACCCAGGTAACGCATAAGCCTATCATTGGAAGCAAAGCTAAGTCGGCCCGAATGGGTATGCCGGGCAAGGCGGGTCAGATCAACATCGGTTTCCACGCGCAGGACAACCAGATAATGGTTTCTCCCCGGCTTATCCCGTAGAAAAAGGTTCTTACAATGCGCTCCTGGATGCAAATCACTGAATTGTTCCGCTTCCTGCACGGTCGCCACCGGCGGGTGTTCATATCGTTGATAAGGAATATTCATAGCGTCCAGAGTATCCAGTACTCTGGTTTCTTCCGGAAGAATCGGCATGGTTTTATCCAATGGTAAGAATGATGATGCCGCCAATGGTAAGCAATATCCCAATGGCTGTTTTCAAAGTGAAGGTCTCTCCACCAAGAAACAAACCCATTAAAACACCAAATAAGGGCGAGGTAAAAGCGATAGGCATAACCTTTCCTAACGGCGCGCCTTTAATGGCCAGGTAATAACACAGCATTCCGATCGAACCGGCAACAACGCCGCCACCTATCACCATATATAGCAAAGCTTTTGACCCTGCAGCCGGAATTTGTTTCCATTCCGGATAACTAACCACGCCAAGAATAATTAAAGCGACCGCGGTTCGGATGGTTATACCCACCTGCGGTGAGAGATTTCCCATATGCAGGCCTTTCTTCTCAAAATAACCACCCACGCCCCATGCGATTGCCGTCAATAAAGCAAGAAGTTGAGGTTTCATGATTCGCCATCCAATTGCAAGATTTAATCCAATTCTAAAACTCGTGCCAAAAAAAGGCAAAAACTACTTGAAATTGATATGCGAAGTGGGTATAATGTGGGTATAAGTGGTACAAAGTGGGTGAAAGTGGAATGCCGGTCACACCGGCATTCCCCCTTAAACAAAGAAGGTAGAACTCATGTTCCTGGGACAATACGAACACACCATCGACGACAAAGGACGCCTCACCATTCCGGTGAGATATCGTGAATTGTTGTCGGACGGGGCGTTCATCACAGAAGGGTTTGACGGGAACTTGATGATCCTCACCTCCTCTGCATTTATGACCATCTCTGATCGGGTCAATCGCATGAGCATGACAGATCCAAATGCGCGTGATCTTAAAAGGATGATGTTTGGCCGCGCAAATCAGGCTGAAATTGACAAAGCCGGCCGGATGTTGATCCCTGCGTTTCTTCGTGATCGAGCCGGACTGAAAACCAATGTAGTTCTTGTTGGAATGGGTGATTATTTCGAGCTTTGGGCAGCGGAAAACTGGCAGGTTCAAAATGAACCGGCACCTTCCACAGAAACCAATGCAAAGCGATTTTCCGCTTTCGACCTTTCGGTTCGGTGATATGTCCGACAACCCGGCAGACCCCGTCACCCCTCACCTTCCAGTACTTTACCAACCTTCTATTGATGCTCTTCAACCTCACGATGGCGGTCGTTATGTTGATGCAACCATAGGAGCCGGAGGACATGCTTCTGGGATCCTTGCAGGATCCTCGCCCTCCGGCCTGCTTTTGGGTATGGACCGGGATGAGATCGCCCTGGCCATCGCCCGCGAGAAGTTGGCCGGCTTTGAAGATCGGGTATTTCTGAGACATTCCTCCTATGTGAATATGGAAACCGAGGTGGGCAACCTGGGTTGGACGGATGTTGATGGGATCCTGATGGACCTGGGACTCTCATCCATGCAGCTGGACACCCCCGAGCGCGGTTTCTCATTCCGCACAGATAATCCCCTGGACATGCGTTTTGACCCCACATCGGGAATCAGCGCGTCCGATCTCATAAACACAACACGGGAAGAAGAAATCTCGCGTATCCTCTGGGAATACGGTGAAGAACCAAAATCCAGACAGATCGCCGCTGCCATCATCCGTAATCGTCCGGTAACCACAACCGGCCAACTGGCCGGACTAGTCGCCAGGGTTTATGGACCACGTCGTGGGGAGCACCATCCGGCAACCCGGACATTTCAAGCGATCCGCATTGCAGTGAATGATGAACTCGGAGGATTACAAAAGATCCTTCCCGTGGCAATCAGACTCTTGAAGCAAGGGGGTCGGTTGGCGATCATCACCTTCCATTCATTGGAAGACCGGATGGTCAAGCAGTTTTTTCAGCGGGAAAGCCACGATTGTCTTTGTCCTCCCAACCAGCCGGTATGTACATGCGGGCATAAAGCTGTAATTCGTTTAGTCCAGAGAAAACCGGTTTGCCCGACTGAAGAAGAGATCAAACGTAACCCACGTTCCAGAAGCGCGAAACTTAGGATCGCTGAAAAGTTGTAACTGGCACGTCCTTTGCAAAGAAAACCAAAATTATCCAGTATTGAGAGAGACAAACCATGACAGCAATCACACATAAACTCGAACAAGCGTACAGGCAAGCTCCATGGCGGACGCAAGTCCAATGGAGTGGCATGTTTCTTTTGACGGTGATCGCGTTTGTAATGATTGGCGGTTTATACCTCAGCATATCCGCTCAGGCAGCAACAGCCGGTTTGGATATTCAAGATCTTCAGGTGCAAAAGGAAGAGACCACCCGCCGCATGGCCGATCTTCGAAACCAGCTGGCATATCTTACCTCTGACGATGTAATGGAATCCCGGGCGAAAGAGCTGGGTTACAAATTGAACCGCATCGATGAGCCGACATATCTGATCATCCCGAATTACGCAGGTCGTGAAAAGGCCAATCTGGCTCCTCCTCCGGGCTTGGATATGATCCCCTCTCCTGTACTAAGACCTGCGTATACTCAGTCTCTCTGGGAATGGCTTTTTCAGGGTGTCTTAAGTTATACCGATCCATCATTGGGAGTTTTGCCTTGAACCCATCGCCGTTCTTTCGTCTGAGAGTCATGGGAATCATGTTGACCATTGCCGCTGCAATGATCATTATTCAAGTGATTCGAATTCAAAATAGTACCGCGGCAAAATCACTGAGCGCGGACGCTGTACAGAATTATGACTACGAAGAACGAAAGATCTACCCTGAACGGGGGAATATTTTTGACCGCTGGGGCAGGCTTTTAGCGGGTAATAAAGAGGTATACGAAGTAGGTGTGGACCTGCGCTATGTAAAGAATCCTGAAACTATTGCCAAAATAGCCGCAGAAGTTCTGGGATTAGATTATGAGACCATCCTTGACAACTTGAAGAATGGGTACGCCCCGGGCGAAGTTGAATATCTGGTACTTGCCGATTTTGTGAATCTGGATCAGGTCACAGCCATCAGTGAGACCAAAGAGAATTACAAAAGGCTAACACCCCTTGAAAAAGGACAAATTCTTCCCAGCCTGGAAGGTGTACTATGGACAGCACATCTGCAGCGCAGCTACCCGGAAAACGCGCTGGCATCAAACATCATTGGTTTCTATTCTTACCGCGACCGTGACCAGGGTCGCGGATATTTTGGTGTGGAAGAAAAATACAACGAATTGCTCTCCGGCTCCCCCATCATAGTCAAAGTTCCAAGAGACCCGTATAAAGCGCGTGAGGTCCCGAGCGTTGATCCCGGGGCGAGTATTGTTTTAACCATTGATAAAGACATCCAGGCTAACATGGAGTCGATCGCGGGCAACGCCATGAAACGGAATGGTGCAAAATCTGTCACCATCATTGTGATGAACCCGAAGAATGGCGAGATTCTTGCCATGGCTTCCACTCCCAACCTGAACCTCAACGAATATTGGAATTATGGGAAAATCTTCCCCGATCCAACGCCGTACAACCGCGCCATCGGTCAGACATACGAACCGGGTTCCGTTTTCAAAGTTTTGACAATGGCTGCTGCCATTGACGCAGGTTCCGTTACGCCTGACACACCTTTCCTGGATACCGGCGAAGTTGAGATTGGCGGATATACGATCTACAACTGGGACCGCAACGCGTGGGGCCCACAGACAATGACGAGCTGTATGCAGCATTCGTTGAATGTTTGTTTGACCTGGGTAGCACAACAACTGGGTCCAACGCGTTTTTATGATTACATGCAGGCATTCGGAATTGGACGCAAAACAAACATTGATCTTGCCGGTGAAGTAAACTTTCCCCTCGCACTGCCTGGCGATGGTAACTGGTATCCCATCAATCTGGGTACCAACTCGTTTGGACAGGGTGTTGCGACAACTCCATTACAGATGATCACAGCCGCGTCCGCGTTGGCCAACGATGGCAAAATGATGGCGCCGCACATCCTTCAGTCAGTTGTCGAAAACGGACGTCAGTACAATAACACACCTCAGGTTATTGGCAACCCGATATCTGCCAAAGCAGCTCGCACAATAACCCAGATGCTAGCCGTATCTTTGGAAGAAGAAGCTTCGGATGCCATGGTGGAAGGATATCGGGTGGCAGGCAAAACCGGTACCGGTGAAATTCCAAGCCCAAATGGGTATGTTAGCAACCTTACAAACGCGTCATTTGTTGGCTGGGGACCGGTCGATGATCCACGTTTTGTGGTATATATCTGGGTTGAAGAACCCAAGAGCTCAATCTGGGGCTCCATCGTTGCCGCCCCTGTTTTTAGCCAGGTAGTTCAAAGTTTAGTGGTTTCCATGGATATTCCACCAGATATGATCCGGCAGAGCCTGGCTCAGAAGTAGACACGTATATGTATACATTGGTTGATTTACTTGACGCGCTAACCGGTAGGAAATTTGATGCGAACCGCATATTAATTTCCGATGCGGTCATCGATTCGCGCCAGGCAACTCCAGCTTCGCTCTTTATTGCCCTTCCCGGAGAACGGGTGGATGGCCATGACTACATATCGAATGCTTTTGACAGGGGTTCACATATTGCTTTGATTGAAAAAGAGGCCCCGGCTGGTTTGCGTGTGATCGATCTCCGTGGCTCTTCCGACACAAAAACAAGTCTTCCTGAACCCCCTTTCTGTATTCGGGTTGAAAATTCACTACTGGCACTTCAACAGGCTGCGTCCCATTGGCGCAGGCAATTGTCTGCTAAAGTTGTTGGAATAACCGGCTCTGTTGGAAAGTCCACCACAAAGGAACTGGTTGCCGAGGTCCTTTCAGGAAAATTCTCGGTTGTAAAGAATCCGGGAAACTACAACAATGAAATTGGACTTCCATTAACTATTTTGCGTATGACCCGTTCTACACAGGTCGCTGTGCTTGAGATGGGATTCTATGTCCCCGGTGAGATCAAATTCCTATGCGACCTTGCCCTACCCGAAGTGGGTATCGTAACAAATGTTGGCACTGTCCACGCTGAACGCGCAGGTTCACAGGAGAACATCGCAAAAGGAAAAGCAGAGCTTGTCGAAAACCTTCCGAAAGACGGCACGGCTATTCTTAATATGGATGATCTCTGGGTAAACTGGATGAGCGGCCGGTCAAACGCACCGGTATTATCGTATAGCGCCTGCAAACAAACCGATATTTGGGCCTCTGATATCCATGGACTTGGTCTTGAAGGCATTGAATTCGCTCTCCATTTCAAGGAGACATCCCGACTCGTAAAAGTCCCGCTCATCGGCACCCATTCGGTTAATACAGTTTTACGGGCTGCCGCAGCGGGTTTCACCCTTGGAATGGATTGGGAAGAGATTATAGAAAGATTACAGTCCAGCACAGCCCAACTTCGTTTGACCGGCATCCACACACGTCAGGGGGCGTTGGTTCTGGATGATACCTATAACGCGTCACCGGAATCAACGGTTGCCGCTTTGGACCTTCTATCCGAAATCCCCGGAAGACACATAGCTGTTCTGGGAGATATGCTGGAACTTGGTCAATATGAAGAAACCGGTCATCGAAGTGTAGGCGAGAGAGCCTTTCAAAAAACAGATCAGTTGGTAACAGTTGGCAAAAAAGGACGGATCATAGCCGAAGGCGCTCGCGCCTGTGGCATGCCTGCTTCCGCCATTATCAGCTTGGATTCAGTCGCAGATGCAACCGACTACCTTAAATCAAGATTGTCTGAAGGGGATGTGGTATTGATAAAAGGGTCCCATGGATTAAGAATGGACCGAATCGTAACAGAAATCGAGGCTTCGCTATGAAAGAAACAACCCTTTCATTGACATTAACTGGATTAAGTTTCATGATGACCGTCATCTGGGGTGGTCCATTGATCCGAATGTTACATTACTTCCGGATTGGAAAGCTTATCCGTTTTGAAGGCCCGGACAGCCATATTACAAAGATGGGAACACCCACCATGGGCGGTTGGATGGTAATTCTTCCGGTCGTTATGGTCACCCTCCTTATGAATGCGTCAATCCTATTTGGACTGAAAATTTACTCCAGCATAGTTTTTGTCCCGTTGACTGTGCTGATTGGTTACGGTTTTCTGGGGGCGATTGATGATTGGGAAGGAATACGCGGCCAGAGAATTGGCAAAGGTATGCGTGCCCGGACAAAATTGATCCTTCAGATCTTGTTTGCGATTCCGGTTGCCTATCTTCTGCGAGACGTACTAAATGTTCCGCAGATGTTCTGGCCCGGAGTTTATGATGCGTTTGACCTGGGTATCTGGTATTACCCGATAGCCGTTTTTATCATGGTTTCCTGCTCGAACGCGGTGAACTTTACAGATGGGCTTGATGGTCTGGCCGGTCTAATCTCGGCCATGGCATTTGCCGCCTTCGGCATTATTGCCCTGATCCAGGGACAGGATTTTATCGGGCGGTTCTGTTTCACCATGGTTGGCGCGCTTTTCGGCTTCTTATGGTTCAATGTTCACCCCGCCGAATTGTTCATGGGAGATTCTGGAAGCCTGGCAATCGGTGCAACACTGGGGGTCATAGCCCTTATGACCGGGCAATGGCTGCTTATACCCATTATTGCCATCATTCCCGTTAGCGAAGCCCTCAGTGTGGTTTTGCAAATATTTTTCTTTCGGTTAACAGGAGGGAAACGCCTGTTCAAAATGGCCCCTCTGCATCACCATTTTGAATTATGCGGTTGGAGTGAAACACAGGTTGTCCAGCGCTTTTGGCTGGTATCGTTGATGTTTGCCCTGGCCGGTGTAGCGATCGCGATGGTGTAATGATGAAAAATTGGCGGAATGAACACGTTCTAATCATCGGTGCAGCCCGTCAGGGATTAGCCCTCTCGCGCTATTTGTGTACACAGGGCAGCCAGGTAACAATTAATGACAGTCGAACCGAAGAACAATTGAAAAAGAACCTGGAATCGATAAGAGAACTTCCCGTACATTTTGTATTGGGAAGCCATCCTCTGGAAACCCTTGATGGGATCACACAGGTTTGTATCTCAGGGGGTGTTTCACCGGAGATGCCCCTTGTACGTGAAGCCCTTGGTCGGGGATTACCGGTATCGAATGACGCGCAGGTATTCATGGATGTTGTGCCATGTAGAACAATCGGTATTACCGGTTCAGCCGGTAAAACCACAACCACAACGCTTGTCGGGCGTATCTGCCGCGCCGGAGCCAATTCTGACCAGAAAATCTGGGTGGGCGGTAATATCGGTACCCCCATGATCACCTACATAGATCAAATTTCCCCATCCGACCTGGTGATCCTGGAGTTGTCCAGTTTCCAATTGGAACTAATGACCACATCCCCCAACATCAGCGCGGTTTTAAATATTACCCCCAACCATTTAGACCGGCATGGCACAATGGAAGCCTACAAAGCAGCCAAGCGCCGTATTTTGGATTTTCAGAGTGTGAAAGATGAAGCCATACTATGCCGCGATGATGCCGGATCCATTGATTTGACCGCTTTCGTGAAAGGCCATCTATCAACATTTGGTTGGAATATTCCCATGGATCGGATACCCGGCACGTACCTTCAGGATGACAAGCTCTGGTATTCGAATGGGAAAGAAGAGATTTTCTTGCTATCCAGAGACGATATCAAATTACGGGGAGACCACAACGTACTGAACGTACTGGCTGCTTGTGCAATCACGGCAGCTGCAGGAATGTCACCCGACTCGATGCGGGAAGGTATTGAAGATTTTAGCGGGGTTGATCACCGCCTTGAATATGTGGATACAGTCAACGGGGCGGCCTGGTATAACGACTCCATAGCGACAGCACCCGAACGAACGATGGCTGCCATTCGCTCATTTACCGAACCAATGGTTTTATTGATTGGCGGTCGCGATAAAAACCTGCCATGGGAAGACCTGGCAAATTTGATCAACCAGCGGGTTGATCATGTAATTGTGTTTGGCGAAGCGGCCCCAAAGATTCTGGCAGCTCTGGAAAGAGTTGAGAAGAAAAAGTTCAGTATTGACCGGGCGGCAGGTTTAAGTGAGGCCGTTAAACTGGCGAACGAAAGAGCTGAACCGGATGATGTTGTTCTTCTTTCTCCGGGTGGAACCAGCTATGACGAATTCGAAGATTTTGAGGAGCGTGGCGAGTGCTTCAGGACTCTAGTCAAAAACCTTCATTAGCAGCCCAGACTCAAGAACTGGCAGAGAAAACCCAGCGTTGGTTGCGTATTGGGATCGATATTCCATTGGTTCTTGCTGTCATTACGCTGGTCCTTTTTGGTCTGTTGATGGTCTATTCCGCCAGTTGGAAATTCTCAATCCAATTGGGGCAACCAGCCGCCTATATGTTCATCCGCCAGATCGTCTGGGTCATTCTTGGTACATTCATGGCTGTTCTTCTCAGTCGGATTGATTATCACCGTTATTCTAAACTGATGCTTCCTGTGATGATCGGCACAATCGGTCTGCTTATTGTGGTGTTGATCCTGCGGGATACCCGTCTTGGTGCTGTGCGAACCATTCTTGCCGGTTCCATTCAACCATCGGAACTGGCTAAAGTTGTCACTGTATTGTATTTAAGCTACTGGCTGAACAACCACAAACCTGTTCTGAACGACTTCTCACTGGGTATTATTCCAATGTTGTTCCTGATCGGAGTAAACGCCGGTCTCGTGCTGCTTCAGCCGGATATCAGTGCTGCGGCTACGATCATTCTGCTTGGTGGGATTCTTTTCTTCCTGGCGGGTGGCGATATGAAAAAGATCGTCTTTGTTATTCTTGGTGTGGCTTTCTTTGGCGGGATCATCGTCCTTGTCAGCACAACCGGACGTACCCGTATGATGGATTATATGAATGGCCTTCAAAATCCTGTTCAAGCCTCTTACCATGTGCAACGTTCTCTCGAAGCCGTGGTCAAAGGTGGTTTTTTCGGCGTTGGTATTGGCCGGGCAACAACCAAATTTACCGGCTTACCGGTAGCACCAACGGATTCGATCTTTGCTGTAATTATGGAAGAGACCGGATTAATTGGCGCCATGTTTGTTGTCGGTTTATACATCCTGATTTTGTGGCGTGGCCTTTACATTGCCAACAAAGCTCCCGATCCACTCGGGAAACTTTTGGCATCGGGTTTATCGATCTGGATCTTTATCGAAGCCATTATCAATATGGGTGTTATGGTCAATTTGCTTCCCTTTGCCGGTAACGCCCTCCCGTTGATCAGCGCTGGAGGATCCAGCCTGACTACAACCCTGATGAGCTTCGGGATCATTCTAAATATTGCCAGAACCAACAATGGTGTAATACCGGAAAGGAGACCTGCCAGTGCGGTTGTTGATTTGCGCGGGTGGAACCGGAGGGGGAGTGTATCCCGCTCTGGCCGTTTTACAAACCCTCGGTGATGATGTTGACTCCGTTTTATGGGTTGGAGGAGAAGGTGGTATGGAAGCTGAAATGATCAACCGCCTTGGAATCCCATTTAAAACCATCCCGGCGGCTGGAGTTCACGGTGTGGGAATTAAATCCCTTCCCGGTAATTTTTTACGTTTGATCCGTGGTGTTTTTGAGTCCCGCAAGATACTGGCAGAATTCAAGCCGGATGCGATGCTCTTTACCGGTGGTTATGTGGCCGTTCCAATGGCAGTTGCCGGAATAAAAAATCCTTCGTTACTATATGTCCCCGACATTGAACCCGGACTGGCCATAAAAACCATAGCCCGGTTTTCGGATGTCATCGCGATGACAGCAGAGGAATCGAAAAAATACTTTTCTTTCCATCACCGTAAGATCGTCTGCGGTTATCCAGTTCGTCGTGACCTCTCAACCTGGACTAACGAAGCGGCCAGAAAGCATTTTTCCCTCCATTCAAATACACCTGTTGTCTTTGTTTACGGTGGCAGTAAAGGCGCCCGCTCAATTAACCAAGCTCTTTATCCAGTTCTCTCCAATTTGCTGATAAAAGCCCAGGTTTTACACGTGACTGGAAAAGACAACTATGAAGAGGCGGAATCCACAAAGACGGACTTATCCTCCAATACGGAAGAGTACCACCCGATCGCATACCTTCACGAAGATATGGGAGCCGCTTTCGCTGCGGCAGATCTGGTTGTTTGCCGTGCCGGCGCATCTACTCTCGGCGAGCTGCCATTGTTTGGACTGCCAGCGATACTTGTGCCCTATCCATACGCGTGGCGATACCAGAAAGTAAACGCAGACCATCTGGTAAGAAACGGTGGAGCCATCCTTCTGAATGACGCAGATTTGGGATCAGATCTTCTCCCTGCCATTTCCAGGTTGTTGGATTCTCCCGATACCTTGAGCAAGATGAGGCAATCGATGAAGTCATTATTCAATCCCGAAGCTTCAAAGACACTGGCAGAAACCTTATTTGCACTGGCAGGTGGCGATGATTAGCATTCAGGTTATTTTTTGGCTTCTGGTTTTCATCTTTGCCATTATCGGCGCAGTACGTGGATGGGCAAGTGAAGTCCTTGTAATTTTCTGCTCCATTCTGGGAATTTTTATCCTCTTTATTTTGGAAAATTTCGCTGGTTTTGCGAAGGAAAGTCAATTATTTACCGATCCGGTCTCTCACTACTGGTTACAAACCATAGTATTCATCGGATTGGTATTCCTTGGATACCAGGCACCCAATCTTCCCGCCCTGTCAGGGCACGTGCGGTTTATGAATGTTTCGATCGTTGATCATCTGGCCGGGTTTGTTTTGGGTGCTATCAATGGTTTCTTCATTTTCGGAAGTCTCTGGTTCTTTCTGGACGCGGCTGGATATCCGCTGTCCATCATCACACCCCCCGAAGCCGGCACTGAAATTGGTGATGCGGCCATCAATCTGTTGGCCTACCTTCCACCTCATTGGCTGGTATCACCGGCCATCTACTTCTCAGCCGCTCTGGCACTTGCTTTGGTACTGGTGGTGTTCCTATGACCAATCGCGCACATCTAATTGGCATCGGTGGGACAGGCCTTTCTGCCATAGCAAAAGTCCTCGTAGAAAAAGGTTGGCATGTCAGTGGATCTGACCGTTCTGAATCACCCTACCAGCAGGAATTAAAAAAACTTGGTGTAAAAATCTGCATTGGACATAAAGCCGGGAATATTAAAGGTGTTGATATTGTTGTGCGTTCTTCCGCCATCCCGGATGACAATGTAGAGGTAATAGCCGCGCGTGAAAAAGGTATTCCTGTTCAGAAACGGGTTGAATTCCTGCCTACCTTGATTGGGGACAAATTATGTATAGCCATTGCCGGGACACATGGTAAAACGACAACCACGGCCATGATCGCGTGGATCCTAAACCAGGCTGGACTTGACCCTTCATTTATCATTGGCAGCGTATCCAAAAATCTTGGAGCAAACGCACACGCTGGTACAGGTGAATACTTTGTGATCGAAGCTGATGAATATGATTCAATGTTCCTCGGGCTTCATCCCATGATCGCTGTCGTTACAAACGTCGAACATGATCATCCGGACTGCTACCCCACCCCGGAGACATATTCTCAGGCGTTCCTAAAATTCCTCGGCAATCTTGTTCCCCACGGGTTGGTGATAATCTCCGCGGACAATTCCGGTGCAATGTCACTGCGTTATCGTCTTCCAGTAAACATGCCGGTTTTCACCTATTCGGCCCATCTTCTGCAGGATCATAACCCGAACAGTAATCAACAAAATGCTGATTATGTTCTAACTCGTTCCGATGATGGTATGTATCACCTGGCGAATCAGGAAGTGTTGCATGTTGTGAAGGATCTTCTACCAGTCTCGGTTGGTGTGCCCGGTCTTCACAATTTGCAGAACGCCATGGCAGCTTCGATAGCGGCATTTATGGCCGGGGTTGAACCAGAAGTGATCAGTGCGGCATTACACTCGTTTTCTGGTACAGGCCGCCGTTTTGAAGTTGTAGGTGAAGTCAATGAAATCACACTTGTTGATGACTATGCGCATCACCCGACGGAGATAAATGCGACGATTCAGGCAGCCCGCATCGCTTTCCCCGGCAGGCGTTTATGGGTCGTCTGGCAGCCGCACACATACAGCCGAACCCAGGCTTTGATGGTTGATTACGCCACCGAAATCTCAAAAGCGGACAATCTCGTTATCACAGAAGTTTTCGCCGCCCGGGAGCAGCCAAACGGATTCTCTTCCGAACAAGTGCTAATGTTGGTAAAGGACATACCGGCTGTTTTTTCACCCACAATGGATTTTGCCATTTCACATCTTGAAACGAACCTCAAACCGGGGGATGTTGTACTGGTATTATCTGCCGGCGATGCAACCTGTATCAACAAACAATTGTTGGAATCTCAAATCCTTCTATCATCCAAGAAATCGGAGACAGTAAAATGACAAAAAGCACTGCCCCCCTTTCCCCGCAGATGATCGAGAAATTGCGCGAGACATTCGGAGAACGTTTCCAGGAAAATGATCGGCTCTCCAATTACACCACGGCTCATGTCGGCGGTCCGGCGGATGGATTGATCGTTGCAAATTCCGGACACGAACTAGAGGAGATCTTCACAAAATTGTGGGAACTCCAGATACCGAACTATTTGATTGGAAGCGGCGCGAATGTACTGGTCAGTGACAGAGGGTTTCACGGTGTTGTCGTGATCAACCATGCGCGAAATATCAAAATTGATTTACATGGGGAAAAACCGACCGTTTGGGCGGAAAGTGGTTCCGTGCTTGCAACGGTGGGACGTCAGGCCGGCTTGAGAGGGCTTTGCGGCATGGAATGGGCAACCACTGTACCTGGCACAGTGGGAGGTGCTGTTTTTGGCAATGCCGGAGCATTTGGATCGAATATAGCAGCTTCATTGAAAATGGCCGATATCTTGCACCCGATTGAGGGCAAACAAGAATGGCCTTTGGAAAAGCTGGAACTCGCTTATCGTTCGAGCTGGTTGAAACGCAATCCCGGCCAGGTGATTATTCTCTCCGCCACATTTGAACTGGCACAGGACGATAAAACAGCCATTCAGGCCAGGATGTCAGATTTTTCCTCCCGCCGTCGTGCTACTCAGCCGCAAGGCGCCAGCATGGGTTCAACATTTAAGAATCCCGAAGGCGACTACGCGGCCCGTCTTATCGAAGCCGCCGGTTTAAAGGGAACGCGCGTTGGAGGCGCGCATATCAGCGAAAAACACGCTAATTTTTTCATCAATGATAACGACGCAACGGCTTCGGATTACTGGGCGCTCATTCAACAGGCGCGGTCCAGGGTTTCTGAAGTTTTCGGCGTTTCACTGGAATTGGAAATAGAGCTGCTGGGTGACTTTTCCATCAGTTCAAAAACACTATCAGGCGACAGGAAATAGACACAGTTATGAGTAAAAAGATTCGCATCGGTGTAATTTTCGGGGGACGATCCGGGGAGCATGACGTCTCGTTGATGTCTGCGCGCTCTGTTTTATCGGTAATGGATCCCGAAAAATATGACATAACTCAGATCGGAATCACAAAATCTGGAGCCTGGTATTGCGGATCCGATGTTATATCTGCACTGGAAAAACAGGATCTTTCCAATGTTAAGAAAGCGTTGCTCAATACAGAACCCGGAAAACCGGCTGTTTACTCCATTGAAAAGACTCCAACCGGAGAAAAACTTTCCTTCGTTACAGAATTGGATGTAATATTTCCGGTTCTTCATGGAACCTTTGGTGAAGACGGCACGCTTCAGGGACTGCTGGAACTGACAGATGTGGCTTACGTGGGAGCCGGAGTGTTGGGCTCGTCTGTGGGTATGGATAAAGGTCTGTTCAAGGATGTAATGAAAGCTCACGGTATTCCGACCATCGAATCGATTGTGGTCACGCGCCAAGAGATCAAAGAGAATTTGGATTCGGTCATTTCCCGGGCGGAAAAAATGTCCGGCTATCCGTTCTTCGTTAAACCGGCGAACCTGGGATCATCGGTCGGCATATCGAAATGTAGAAGCAAATCGGACCTGCTGGAAGGATTGATGGATGCAGCCCAATATGACCGACGGATACTCATCGAGCGGGGACTTGATAAACCGCGCGAGATCGAGATCAGTGTTCTGGGCAACCAGGATCCGAAAGCCTCCGTTGCCGGTGAGATCATCCCGGAAGCTGATTTCTACTCCTACTCCGCCAAATATCTGGATGACACTTCCCGCCCCTGCATCCCAGCCGACCTGCCAGAGGATGTTTCAACAGATATGCGCCGTATCGCTGTTGAGGCGTATAAGGCAATTGACTGCGCTGGAATGGCTCGCGTTGATTTTCTTCTTGAACGCGAGTCCAACCGTTACTTCTTAAATGAATTGAACACCCTTCCCGGATTCACCCGTATCAGCATGTATCCAAAACTGTGGGAAGCAACCGGGCTTCCCTACCCAAAGCTGATCGATCGACTGGTTGAACTTGCCCTAGAGCGAAAAGCAGACCGCGACAATACCGTTCGAACCTATGAAGGATAACGTAGCGCTATGACCGGATTCAGCGACATCTTCAACAACAAACCCAAACCTGCTGTAATGCAGCATGCGGTACCGCGCCAGAACAAGAAAGTTCGCCGCGGTCTGCTTGATATTCTGTTTGGACCGTCGCGTTCCGCAGCAAAACCTCAAGCGCCCCAATATCCGGTGATCAAACCCATGCCCGGTATTGAAACACGCCCGGTACCGTCCGCCACACCACACCTTGACAGGATCTCCAGACTATTCGGTATCAAGCCTGACCTATCTCCGCTTGAGAACCTTCAGGAACAGATCCACAAAGAAAAACCTCATGGTGAGACGTTATTGCGGAAGGCATGCCGAAAGCTGCATATCTTCCAACCCAAAGAACATATGATGCCATCACGGGCTTCCATAATGCAGAAGCACCCGACACGCGGTGTTGTCATCCCAACCCGTGTTACGCCAAGTACCGTGCGGAGTATCAACTCGCCGGTTTCGCGAAATTCCTTCCTCGGTAGACTCGCTCGGAAAAAGACTCCACAACAAGTGGTAGCCACTTATGTTAAACCTGCACCGCCTGTTGAAAAGACAGCTCCCAAACCTCGCCCGAAGAACCTCCAGGAATGGCTGGTGGCGTTCCGCGAGAACGCAGCAACGGCTAAGTTCCCCTCCATTCTCAAAGGATCGGTTGCCGCCCAAACCACACCTGTAGTGACCCGCAGAGGTGTTTACGGTATTCCCATCCATAAACAGGCTCAAACGCGTGTCCGGCGGCAATTGTACCTATCCCTCGGGAAAAGCGGCGCCGAGATCCGTGTGCCGGCACTGCCCATTTTCAATCCGAGCTGGAGGATCATATCGGGTCTGCTTTCGGCCGCCTGCCTGGCCGCCATTTTCTATCTGATCTACGCTCCCCGCTTTTTGGTGACCAGTGTGGAAGTTAAAGGGTTAAACCGCCTTTCGCCCGAACGTATTCAGCCCATTCTTGATCTGGCCAACCGGCCGGTCGTTTTCCTGGACGCGGACCTGATTAAAACTCGCGTTTCGCAGGTTCTTCCTGAATTGAAAGACATACGGGTTTCAGTTGACCTTCCCGCTTCCATTTCCATCACGCTGGGAGAACGTAAGCCGGCTCTGGCCTGGGAATACAACGACGAAGTAAGCTGGATCGATACGGATGGCATCCTCATCCCTGTTCAGGGCGATGGCGGCGAATTATTGACCATTCTCGCCGATGTTCCTCCTCCTGTGTGGGATATCGCGGAACGCAAAGAGATCATCAAAGCCTATGCCGCCGCCGGTGTACAGTTCGAACGAAAAAGTAAATCCGGTGAATCTTCTTCGGAAGACGAAAATGAAGAAACCTATATGGGAAATATGCTGCAGGTGGAGCCCACGGTTTTATCCACGGCGGTTCAATTAAGCCTGATGATGCCTGTTGGTGCTCAACTTATTTACAACAGCGATCATGGTTTTGGTTGGAATGACCAGTTGCAGAACCTTACCGTGTATATCGGACAGGACCTGGATTATCTCGATGTGAAGATCAATCAGTATTCTGCCATCTTGACAGCGCTGCAAAAGGACGGAATACGGCCGGGGATGATCAGTCTTGAACATGTGCACGCGCCATTTTATCGCTTGGAGAGGCAATAATCATGGATGAGCCTATTGTAGTCGGTATCGATATCGGAACAACAAAGATCTGTACACTGGTGGCACGCATAGAAGGGGAGCACACGCTGCGTATTCTGGGTGTGGGGATCGAACCGTCACAGGGCATCCGCAAGGGGACGATCGTTGACCTTTCAAGCGCGACCCAGGCCATTTCCCGTTCAATCGAGAAAGCCCAGCGTACCTCCGGGTTGGAGATCACTTCAGCGCTGGTAAGCCTGGCAGGGTCGAATATTGATTCCAATAATACCAAGGGGGTTGTTGGCATTTCCGGACGTGTGATCGAAATGGCCGATGTCAACCGCGCGTTGGAACAGGCACAGGCAATCTCCCCTCCGCACAACCGAGAGGTAATCCATATCATTCAGCGCGGTTTCACTGTCGACGGGCAGGAAGGCGTTCGTTTACCCGTTGGTCTTCACGGTTACCGTCTGGAAGTTGAAGCCCACGTAATCACTGCCTCCACCTCCACGGTGGAAAACCTGCGTAAATGTGTACAGGCTTCTGGTGTGGGAGTTTCGCAGTTTGTGCTCAATCCGTTGGCATCCGGCGAGGTCGTTCTCACCGATACCGAACGTGAGATGGGTGTTGTCGTCTGCGACATCGGTGGCGGTACCAGTGATATGGCAATCTACATCAACGGAGACGTTTGGCACACCATGGTGATGCCTGTTGGCGGCAATCACATCACCTCGGATATCGCCCATGGATTGAGCCTGTCATTGTCACAGGCGGAAGAAGTGAAGAAGCTGTATGGCAGTGCCTGTATGGAAGAAGTTGCCGAAAGTGATGTCTTCACCGTCCGCAAGTTCGGTGAAGACCGTTCCAGCACTGTGAGTCGCAAGCGCCTCGCGGAGATCATCAACGCGCGCGTTGAGGAGATCTTCGAATTACTGCTGCTGGAGATCAAACGCTCCGGGTACGATGGTCTTCTTCCCGCAGGCATGGTATTGACCGGTGGCAGCAGCCTGCTTCCGGGTATCCGCACTGTCGCCTCCAACATGCTCGGCATTCCGGTACGGATCGCCGGGCCAGAGAATCTGCTGGGGCTGACGGATCAACTGCAATCACCGGCTTTTTCAACAAGTGTCGGCTTGTTGAACTGGTCGATATTGATGAACGATGCCAGTACAGTTTTGCGTGGAAAAGGAGGCATACATGTCAATCTTCCCAAAGTGGATATTGAAGCAGTAAAGACGTTCTTTACACGGTTATTACCGTGAGCTAACGATCTCGCCACATTGAGGATTGTGGCGGAAAACCGAATCTTAAAGTAAAATTAAGAATCGAGGATTAAGTGGAGGAGAATACCATGCAAAGTGACATCATGAACCAACCCGAATCCTTTGCCCGAATCAAAGTTATTGGTGTCGGAGGGGGTGGGTGTAACGCGGTAAACCGCATGATCGATGAAGGTCTTAGCGGTATTGAATTCATTACGGTAAATACCGACGCGCAGGCGCTGCTGCTTTCCAAAGCTCCCACCCGCGTGCGCATTGGAGAAAAAGTTACCCGTGGACTGGGTGCTGGCGGCAACCCGGAGATGGGACGCAAAGCGGCAGAAGAATCCGCTGAAGATCTCTATGAGGTCCTTAAAGGCAGCGATATGGTCTTCGTTACAGCCGGCCTTGGCGGAGGCACCGGCACCGGAGCCGCATCCATCATAGCCCAGATCGCTAAAGAGATCGGCGCTCTGACCATTGGTGTGGTCACCCGCCCCTTCACCTTTGAAGGCAGCCACCGCGCCAAATCCGCCGATGAAGGTATTTCCAAACTCAAGGAACATGCCGATACCCTGATCGTTATTCCCAACGACAAACTTTTGCAGATCGTGGACAAGCGCGCCAGCATCGCGGACGCCTTCAAAACGGCTGACGACGTGCTCCGCCAGGGCATCCAGGGTATTTCTGAATTGATCACCATTCCAGGCCTTATCAACCTGGATTTCGCGGATGTCCGCACCATTATGTCGGAAGGCGGCGCCGCACTGATGGCTGTCGGCCGAGCCTCCGGCGAAGACCGCGCCCGTATTGCGGCCGAACAGGCCATTTCCAGCCAGTTGCTGGATATCACCATTGACGGCGCCCGCGGCATTCTGTTCAACGTGACCGGCGGCAATAACCTGACCCTCTTTGAGGTCAACCAGGCCGCTGCCATTATCAAGGAAGGCGCCCACCCGGATGTGAACCTTATCTTCGGCGCCGTGATCGACCCGAACCTAGGGGATGAAGTGCGCATCACTGTCATCGCCACCGGTTTTGACAGCCGCAACATGCCCCGCCGTTCCACGGCCAATGTAAATGCCAATGTCAACGCCAATACGAATGCCAACTTTGAGCCAGCCCGCCTAAATCCCAACCCCGCGGCCCGCGTATCGATTGCCGGCGAATCCCGACAGCTTCAACCGGCTGATTTCAAACCCGTCATCATGGACACCGGGGACATTGATATTCCCACATTTATGCGCAAGCGCCTCAACAACAACCAGAACGACTACTAGATCGTTCCCTCCTCCACTCATTCGTATGCCTCAATAACGCCGGATTGTAAAGGTCCGGCGTTATTTTATTTCTTTTCAATTTTCTAATGTTAAGAATCTCAAAAATGCCTTGATTCTCACGCGAGCCTATGCTAGAATGAACAGGTACAAGATTTAGGCCACTTCTCCATATTCACCCCCATATATGGGGGTATTATTTACAAATCAAATTTGTCGAGGGGACCCATGCGCTGTCCGTACTGCCAGAAAGCGGAAACGAAAGTCGTTGATACAACCCATGACTCACGCGGCGGCGTTCGGCGGCGGCGTGAATGTGAAAGCTGCGGAAAGCGTTTCAGCACGTATGAGCGCACGATCCTCAATACCCCGCTGATCATCAAGCGTGATGGCACAAGGGAAGAGTTTGACCGTGACAAGCTCATCCGCGGCATACGCATCTCCTGTGCCAAAACCCCTGTGACGGCTGCTGATATCGAGAGCCTGGTCAATGAGATCGAAGCCTTCCTGCAGCAGGTCGGACGGCAAGAAGTCTCATCCCGCGTGATCGGTGACAAGGTCATCGAACGCCTGAAAAACCTTAACCATATCGCCTACATCCGGTACGCGATCGTCTACTTACAGTTGACCGATCTGCATGCGATACGCGATGAAATAAATCACTTACTGGAAGGTGAAGAATAATATGGCCACGCAATCTATTGAATACGCCAGCAAGACCTCTGTGTTTACCCCTGCTCCAACCAAACCGCTCAAAACCGTGGATTTGACGGATAACGCCCGTCAGGTTCTGGTGCGACGCTATGTACGCCGCGGTGAGGACGGGCAGCCGGTGGAGACAGTGGAGGAGATGTTCTGGCGTGTGGCTTACAATGTCGCGCGCGTGGAAAGCGCCTACGGACAGGATGTCATCCCTCTGGCCGAACAATTCTATGAGATCCTCACTACGCGTAAGTTCTTCCCCAATTCGCCCACCTTCACCGGCGCGGGGACACCCCTCGGCCAGTTGGCCGCCTGTTTTGTGCTTCCCATCAGTGATGATATGGGCCGCCTGTCGACCGGCATCTTCCAGACCCTGCGTGACGCGGCGCTCATTCAGCAGACCGGTGGCGGTAATGGATTCTCCTTCTCCCGCCTGCGCCCGGCAGGAGCGCTGGTAAAAACATCCGCCGGTCAGGCCACCGGACCGGTGGGATTCCTGCGGGTGTACGATCACGCCTTTGGTGAAGTTGCCCAGGGCGGTAGCCGGCGCGGTGCCAACATGGCCGTCTTGCGCGTGGACCATCCGGATATCGAAGATTTCATTTCCTGCAAGACTCAGGAACATTCCATCACCAATTTCAACATATCCGTCGGCATCACCGACGCTTTCATGCGCGCCGTTGAGAACGATGACAACTGGGACCTGTGCTTCCCGGACGTGAAAAGCCCGCAGTACCACGGCTTCACCGGCACGCTGGAGGAAGCGGAAGCGGCCGGCATCCCGATTCAGGTCTACAAGACAGTGCGCGCCCGCGACCTGTTCGAGAAGATCGTGACCCAGGCGCACCACAACGGTGAGCCGGGCGTGCTCTTCCTGGATGCCGCCAACCGCACCAACCCGGTGCCGCATCTGTACAGTCTGGAAGCCACCAACCCGTGTGGTGAGCAGTGGCTCGGACCGTATGAAAACTGCTGCCTGGGCTCCATCAACCTGTCGGAACATTTCGGACCCGACCATACCGTTGACTGGGAATCCCTGCGCCAGAGTTCAGTGTTGTCCACCCGCTTCCTGGATGATGTGGTCGACGCCAACCTCTACGTTCCCTCCGTGCCGCAATTGCGTGAGTCCGCCCTGCGCGCCCGCCGCATCGGCCTGGGGATCATGGGACTGGCCGATCTGATGTACCACACCGGCATCCGCTACGGTTCGGAAGAGGGACAGGAGTTCGCGGCCCAGGTGATGGAATTTGTGCGCTACCATTCCATGCTCACCAGCGTTGAGCTGGCAGAGGAACGTGGTTCCTTCCCGGCCATCACCGGCTCGATCTACGACCCCGACAAGCTAACCTGGACACCGCCGCAGCCATTGACCCCCTACACCCATGACTGGAAACGCCCGGACGTGAACTGGTCCGCCGTGTCCTCCGGCATCCGCAAACACGGCATCCGCAACGCCGCGCAGACTACCATCGCCCCCACCGGCACCATCGCCACCGTGGCCGGCTGTGAAGGCTACGGCTGCGAACCGGTCTTCGCACTGGCGTATATCCGCCACGTCAACGACAACGGCAAAGACCTGCAGCTCAACTACACCAGCCCGCTGTTTGAAAAGGCCCTGATCGAAGCGGACTTTGACGAAGAGGAACGCAAAGAGATCATCGCCGAGGTGATGCGCGAGGGCACCTGCCAGTACGTGGACGACGTACCCGCCGACCTGCGCGATTATTTCGTGGTGTCGCAGGACATCACCGCCGAAGAGCATGTGCGCATGCAGGCTGCCATGCAGGCTTTCGTGGACAACAGCCTCTCGAAGACCATCAATTTCAACGCCGGCGCCGCTGTGGACGATGTGGCCACCGCCTACCGCCTGGCCTGGAAGCTGGGCTGCAAGGGCATCACCGTATATGTCACCGGCTCACGCGACACCGTAGTGCTGGAAACCCTGGCCACCGCCGAGAAAAAGAAGGGCGGCAACGGCAACGGGGGGAACGGCGAGTACGGCGTGACGCTGCGCCCGGCCGACAGGGAAGAAACCCACCAGATGATGATCTGGAGCGAAGTGCGTAAACCGCGCCCGCGCGCCCTGCCCGGCTATACCTTCTCCACTGAAACCCCGCTCGGCAAGGCTTTCATCACCATCAACGAGAACGGCGGAAGCCAGCCCTTTGAGATTTTCATCAACTCGGCCAAGGCCGGCTCCGAGACGGCTGCCGTTTCCGAGGCTCTCGGACGGTTGATCTCCTTCATCCTGCGCCTCAGCTCCACCGTGGAACCCAAGGACCGCCTGAAAGAGGTTGTCAAGCAGCTCGCCGGCATCGGCGGCGGACGTTCGCTGGGCTTCGGGCCCAACCGCATCCGTTCGATGCCCGATGGCGTGGCGCACATCCTGGATGAATACCTGGTGGAGCGTGAAAGCCGCCAGGACGACGGCCAACCGCACACCCACGTGGAGGTGCACGAGATTCCCGTCCCCGCGGTGACCGGCGACCAACCCCTGCTGCGCATCGGCGACCTGTGCCCCGAATGCGGCGAGGCGGCCGTGATCAATGAAGAGGGGTGTAGGAAGTGCTACGCCTGCGGGTACAGTGAGTGCTGAAATGGAAAGAAAGGAAGTAATTGAGAAGGGAATGGGGTTAAAAATAAATAAAAAAAACTAAACCCTATTCCTTTTTTTGACTTTGAATGAATAACCAGCTTTTTTACTAAACTGTTCTTCTTCAATGTACCTGTTTAATGTGTAATACTGAACAGAAGATAGTTCATTACGCGAGTTTTGGCGGTTTTTTATCAAAATTGTGTTCAGAACCAAGAATATAAATAGAGGACTTATAAAAGTCCAATCGAACCATTTATCAAAATAAACAACTCTATGATATCTGACTATGATCGTAATTAAGAAAGATAACGCAAGACATAAACCAAGCCCCCACCGTTCCTCCTTTTTTTTTGAACTTTTTATCCAAATAAAGGAACCTAGTAAAAATATTAAAGTTCTTAAACCATATTGATAATTGAAACCAAAATCTTCATTAGAAATTAATGCGGGACTTGCGAAGAATATCAAAAGACCAAAAGTGAAAAGATAAAGCGTTGAAGGATTATTGATACGCAGTTGATTTTTAAACAGTGAGAATACTGCTACATGAGCTTGGTTTTTTTTCCCATTAGTTGAGTTTTCATATTGGACCTTATCCTCACGTTCAAGAAGAAAGACCAATAAAGCCATTGATAGCGCGATTACAGCCACATAATTCGTTATAACAAGATTTTCAAAACGCATTTTCGCAATTAAGTATGTAAAAAAACCTAGATATATAGCACCCAAAGAAGCGCCAAGGATATGAAGCATATCCATTAAATATCTATATCTTGAATAAATTGTAAAACCGACATATTTTGTATCAATCATTTGTGTAATTTCTGTAAATAAAGATTCTATGTATTGCCACCGGAAACAATGGTCGTTTAAATAAGCCTGGTGTTTGATCCATTCAATACGCCAATGTTTTTTTCCTAATGCCAATTTTTCATCTGGTATATCTCGCAAAATCCGAGCTAATTCTTCCTTCCGACCAACGATAAAAGGTGGAAAAAAACCATCACCTGAAAAAGGAGAGTTCCATCTTATAAAAAAATAAAATTGATAAATAAGAAAACCTAATGGCAACCCTGCCAATGCTACAAAGAAAATATTAGCAAAAGTACTCTGATTATTAATTTCCTTCAAAAAAGCTAGAATTGAAGGATACATTTGTGGAGTGTGATCTGGACGTAGAGAGCTGATCACATCAAGAATTGTAAAAACTATTGCTGACAATATAGCAATCCACCCTGGGAGTGACCAGCGTAAAAACTTACTCGATTCAGTTGTATTCATGCTTTCCCCTAACTATTTTGTGAATTTTATCTATTGAAATTTATTTAAACTCCAACTTTGGCAGACTATTAACTATATCCACCGTCTGCACACTGACATTGATCACGCTTAACAACAAATCCAAAATGTATCGTGGATTTCCCACTTCATCTGACCAGTCATTTGGATCATTTTTTATTCCACTTTCTTTGTGGACAGTGACCTGGTACCGCTCCATAATCCATTCAATAGCGGATTTTCCGTTTACAACATACTCGTACGCCTTATCAGGAATATTTGAAATGACAATCTTACTGTTGTAAATTATTGTGTCTTTTCTACCCTTTTCAGGGAACCGCATCTTTTCTACCCGAAAGAAACCGCTTTCTACCCCACTGACGTGAACACCTTCATAAGGTGGAACAGTCTCGTAATTGATATGGAGGTCGGCTAATTTTCGGCCAGCTTTGCTGAATGCCCAAAAATCACGGACATCTTCTACCAAAGCAAGGCGGGGAAGACTCTTCTTCAAATCGTTGGCAAATGTCTTCCGATAATCTGGGCTGTGTAAAAATCCATATACGTAGTAGAAAATATCTTCTTTTGTTACATTCTTTCCGTACTGTTGTTTTCCTTGAGTTAGGATGAAATCAGAAATGCCATCTCTCTTTACATTTTCACTTGCTCCAATAGAATCCCATAAAGTAGGAGATTGTTTATCAATCTCTTGATAATAAAATAATGGAAAACATTGAGATTTGCCAATTAATTCCAAATCAGGCAATATATTAGTAATTATTGTTGAAAAATCCTTTGTGACACCAATTCCAGAAACACAAATAACGAAATTTTTTTCAGATTTACTTGGAAAAAATTTTCTTAGTTGATATTGTCTATGGTTGAATCTCTTTGAGAAGTAAATTCTTTGCTTAAAAAATGGACGATACAAACTCGCAGATTCGGCATTCTTTTGATAGGAGTATTCTACGTTTTTTCCCAAGTCTCGTATAACCGTATCGGTCCATACAATTTCACTTAATGAAAAGTCCAAATACTCTTGTGTACAAATTGACTTATCTTTTATCTTTTTTGTTTGAAAAATGATTCTTTGCTGGTTATAGAAATCTATAGATTTTTTAATATTATTTCGCAATTTAGAAAGCGATGAGTTATATACCCAAGAATCTCTATTTGATCCAAGACCGAGAGAATTAATAGTAAAAAAAGATTCATTCTTTTTAGAAATTTTCTCTTCCTGATTTAAAGGAATAAGGGATAAAAACATATCATTACGCTGACCTATCCAATCTCCATGACTATTAGGTTCAAGAATACTCCACTTCAGCTTAGGATTGGAGATTGATCTGGTTTTTCGAATAATCTCTAATTTCTCATCTCGACTTAAATAATCACCAATATCATAATAGTGAATGGAAGCTTTATCAGTGTTTGAATCAGGATTTTTTATTAAAATGGTGATTGCGACAGGTGTACGAGACCCGCTTCCAAAGATTTTTCCACCTTCCCGTCTGCTTAATTCACCACTTGTTCGTTGATTACCTCTTAGATTGAATATCCAAATACTGGAGAATTCTTTCTCAATTATTTTGCGAAAACCATCAGTGCTATTTCCATCCAACCAACCGCCATTCGTAACAAACGCAATTACTCCGCCTTTTTCAGGATCCAGACGATCAGTACTCCATCGAAAGGCTTTTATGTACGCATCATAAAGTGATTTGTTCAATCCAGCAGTTGATTCTTTTGTATATGTGCTTGAAATTCTTGAATACAAATTGTCATATTTTTGATTTTGAGCATTGTCATTTATTGACTTTTGACCAACTGAATAAGGAGGATTCCCAAGGATTACACGTAATTTTGCTTTCTTTTGACGCATCACGCGTTCAGAGTTTTGAGGAAATACATCAGCATTGGGTAAACCTTGGCTTGCATCGGTTTCTCCCAATTGGAAGGTATCTGTTAAAACGATACCTTCAAATGGTTCATAAATGTTTGACTCCCCCATTTGATCATGGTAGGCATTCTCAATATTAACAGCGGCAATATAATAAGCCAGTAATACAATTTCATTGGCGTGCAGCTCATGCCGATATTTTCGTGGAAGATCTTCTTTTCTTATCAATCCGCTCTGAATTAAGCGGGTAATAAAGGTTCCTGTACCAGTAAATGGATCTAATACTTGCACATTCTCATCAGAAATCGTGCAACCGAAATCCATTTTCAATACATCATTTACAGAATGTAAAATGAAATCTACTACTTCAACCGGGGTGTAAACAATCCCTAGCTGTTCAACCATTTTTGGAAAAGCAGTTTTAAAAAATTTGTCATATAGCTCGATAATTATCCGCTGTTTACCGTCTGCATTATCAATTCCTGCAGCCCGTTTTTTCACCGATTCATAAAAACGGTTTAGCGTGTCAGATTCTTCTGCTAGCGATTCTCCTTCTAATGCATCCAACATATGTTGCATGGCAGTAGATACAGCATTGTTTTTTACGAAGGAATATCCCTCAAATAGAGCTTCAAAAATAGGGCGAGTGATGATGTGTTGGGCCAGCATATCCACAGCCTGGTCTTCAGTGATGCTCGGGTTTATATTGCTTTGCAAGCCCTTTAAGAAATTGCCAAAGGCTGCTTTTTGCTCAGGTTTCGTTGAGATTAAGTACTTTATTCTCTCAACGTGCCTTTCAGCAATCTTGGCTACATCCTTGGCCCATTGTTCCCAATAGCGGCGATCCCCAACCTTTTGCACCATTCGGGCAAAAACTACCGATTGAAGTTGTTCAAATTGCAAAGCCAATTGTTGTCCGAATTCCTTTGAAGGATCATATCCTTCCCGTGGTTCACTTATCTGGGCGATACCATGCTCATCAAAAGTGATTTCAGGCCGGCCAACAAGTATCTGGTTAGGTCTCTTTTTATTCAATTCAATCTTGTTGACCGTGGCATTAAACCGGTCATCATGCGCTCGTAAAGCGTTCAATACGGTCCAGACAACCTTATATCGTTCGTTGTCGTCCAGGGCGATATTTGGATCAACATCAGATGGAATCACCACAGGGATGATGATGTACCCATAATTCTTTCCCGGAGATTTCCGCATGACGCGCCCCACGGATTGGACAACTTCAACCTGGGAATTTTTCGCAGATAGGAAAAGAACGGCATCTAATGAAGGAACATCAACACCTTCACTTAATACCCGGACATTGGTAAGAATACGGCATTCATTTGATTCTGTTGGTTCTTTTAACCAGCCCAATAATTCATCACGATCAGGGGCAGACATGGTTCCATCCATGTGCTTAGAATCAATGGTAACCATCTGCTCTTTTTTATCCTGTGGAAGTGAGCCTAAATAAGCATCTGTCGCATCATTGAAAGTTGAGGAGATCTTTTTTGAAGTGGCGATATTCTGACAAAACGCAACCGCTCTCCGCATCAATTCCGGATCTGCCTGTTTTGTGGCACCGTCATCGCCAATAAATTGCTTTGACAAAGCATTTACACATCCAATTAACTTGGAAATATCATCAATGTTGATCTCTGTCTTATCATCAGAAATCATTTGTTGAACAGCCGGCGGCACATCTTTATCGCTAAGAGTAAGAATCAAAACCTTGTAATCTGTAAGCAGATCTTTCTCAACAGCTTCCCCAAAACCGATACGATAAATCTCCTCACCGTAGAGTTTGGGATCATCCATGGAACACAAGATTGCTTCAGCCTGGGCTGCCTTGCTTTTAATATCATCACTATAAAGCCGTGGAGTAGCCGTCATATATAGACGGCGCTTTGCTTTCAAAAAGCTATTATCATGAACTTTCGTAAAGGCGGTTTCGTCCTCACCTGCTAATGTGACACCTGTTGTCCGGTGGGCTTCATCGCAAATAATCAGATCAAATTCGCCGTGATCTGTTTTCAGCAGATCCTTTTGCATTTTTGAAATTACTTCAATGGATTGATATGTAGAGAAAATTACAGTCAAACCTGATAAATTCTTATTCCTAATTTGCTTTATTTGGTAAAGAATATTCAAGGGATCAGTTGATGATGGAAGTGCCAGATCCACGACACTAAATGAATCGGTATCTTCAATTTTCGTTTTCTTTTTGGATACTTCAGAGTCAGAACAAACACAGATGGCATTGATTGGCTCATTTGCATCAGCAGACCATTCTCTAAGCGTTTGTCCTAGAAGAGCTATGCTCGGAACAAGGAATAGAACTAATCCTTTTCCCTCCGTTTCATTTTCTGCAATCCGAAGTGAATTAAATGTTTTTCCTGTACCACAGGCCATAATCAATTTTCCACGGTCAGCGGTTTTGAAGTATTCATGCGCTTTTTCAAGGGCATCACGTTGATGTGGAAGCAGCGTTTTCTTTGGTAAACGTGATCCCTCACCATGAATACCTTTTTCAAGCTTTTCCCAATCAACCGGCGCTTCGGCCAGATCATAGAGGTTAATTCTTGTTACCGGTGGATTCTGGTTCCTTATCGCTTCAGTAGCATTAGGTCCCCATTTATTTGTTGTTGAAATCCATAAGCGATGAGCAAACCTTGTCGTCTGGAGATTTTCATCTTTAA
This sequence comes from uncultured Leptolinea sp., assembly GCA_964446955.1. Classification (GTDB taxonomy): domain Bacteria; phylum Chloroflexota; class Anaerolineae; order Anaerolineales; family Anaerolineaceae; genus Leptolinea. Next base: position 112,171 of record CAYUQJ010000001.1, on the reverse strand, counting down.
ATTCCCTGCTTGATGTAGAAAGGAAACTATCAACTGCCGGTTTATCAATTATTGAACTAGCTTGATAGCACTTGCATTGAATCGCCCAGTAATCACCTTCATATGTTAGAGCGACCAAATCAATCCCGGTGTCGGTACCACCCAAATCAACTCTTCCAGGGAATTCACTCCAAAGCCAGATATTCTTAAAAACAGGGGCATATTTTGGATCCGTATTCAAGTAAGCCTGCATAAGCCTCTCAAACCGGTTTCCTTTGTCACGTTCAGAAAAAGATATTTTTCGATATTTTTCAAGGATTGATTGAAATGACATAACTATGAATCCTTTTTCTGTTTCTGCGCAATTAAATTGTTTAGTAAGAGTTTTGCCTCAATCATTATCAAAACTCCCCCAGAACCATGATTATTATATCGTCATATTTTACATGGTTTCTGAAAAAATCCTTGGTTTACCATTAATCATACGGCTTTTCTGGTGTCATATTTAACTCGCATACCCAAAAAATGTGGTCGCCTGCCTGCCCCTACTCTCTGGAGGCGATCCCACCGCAAGCCGGGGTTGCAAATAATCACGCTAAAATCTTGCATATTCCGTGAACCCGGTTGCACCGCGAATACAAACCCAAAGGGTCTCAAAGACCCTTTGGGTTTTATACCAACATCCATCATCAAACACATCTGAACACATCAAAAAAAAACATTCACTCGCAGAAATGCCCGTCATTCACCAATACCGAGTGGTCCTCTACCAACCCTTCATACCCGCCAAACCAGGAGAGCACCGCCTCCCGATCTAACCGGGTGTCTTTGTCACTGATCAGCGCTCCATACGATGAATACGGTCATCTCGTAGTGATGCGGTCGATTGCCTGCTCCTACTCTTTAGGGCTGATCCCACCATTAAGCTTCCGGGTAAAGTTTCCATCCTGTACCGTCGCGTGGCCCGTATAGGTCTGGGCAAAATTGAATATTGAATTTTACGCGGGCAAATGCCATACTAGCAGTGATATAAGGCTCCACAAAACATACACCTGTGAAACCAGCAGGCTCTCATCGCGAACCGTATCAACCTGTTTGATGTAATCATCGGGTCAAATTATAGTAAATCTGATTGAGGCGGGATCATCCCTCCAAGCCAGGGACAGGCAGGTTGAGATCGCCAGACTGCTGCGATAATCAAATCAAACGGAACGTCCAAAGTCACTGGAAAAAAAATACACCTGAACTATTAGGAGAAATACATGGAAACATACCCATACAGGTATTCTTTCCGGCTTTGCAGTCTGATTATTTGTTCAATACTACTTTGCCTGGTGTCATGTTCAAGCGTACGTGTTCCTATATCATCAACACCAGTACCTTTACTCCCTCAATCTTTCGTACCCATGTACACACTGACCGCGATTCCTGCATACACTTCATCTACGGTACCTGCAAGAACGGAAGAGACGAGTTCTGCCAATAAACCGGACCTGGATGTCATCATCGACACAGATATGGCCGTTGATGATTGGATGGCCATCCTGTACCTCTTGCACCATCCCGATATTCATATACGCGCCATAACGGTCACAGGTGCAGGAGAAGCCCACTGCAATGCCGGTGTCGAAAACGCTCTGGGATTGATCACACTGGCACAGCATGTTCCCATCCCGGTCGCGTGCGGACCAGAAGCTCCGCTTCAAGGAAACCACACCTTCCCGCAAGGCTGGCGGGATTTTGTGGACGGTCTGGCAAATCAGACTCTGTCAGCGTCAGTAAATCCCGGGGCAGGTATCGACGCGATCCAATTGCTGACCCAGACAACCCTGTCTTCGACTGAAAAAATCACCCTGCTAACATTAGGGCCGCTGACAAACGTGGCTTATGCGCTTCAATCTACTCCGGAGTTAGCCGGTAATATTGCAGGTATTTTTGTTATGGGCGGCGCGGTACGGGTTCCTGGAAATTTGGAAGGGAATGTTCCCGGGAATCCTTCCGCTGAATGGAACATCTATATTGATCCCCACGCGGCGAATGTGGTGTTTGCTTCCGGAGTTCCCGTCACGCTGGTGAGACTGGATGTAACCAACCAAACACCGCTGACCATGGAATTTCTGCAGGAATTAGAGAAAAATCAGATAACAAACACATCCAAATTCATATACTCTGTGATGAATCAAATGCAGGATTCCATTCGATCCGGCACATATTACTTCTGGGACCCGTTATCAGCCGCGATCCTTGTTGACAACAGTGTGGCAACATACCAGAAATACCCCATCTGTGTTGTGGAAACCGAGGGTTCAAAAAGCGGTCGGACAGAGGAGAAAGCCGGATGCCCGGTAATACACGTAGCTGTCTCTGCCGATGCCGGCCGATTTGAAAAAGGATTTCTCGATACACTGAATGCCCAGCCTGATTTGCAAACGGTTGATCTTTCTTCTTTGAAGGGAACATGGTCCGGCACCAGTCACAATGGCAATCTCGCTTTTCAGGTTACAGTCACATTTGCCGGTTCCTGTAATACCGGTATCCCATGTGGAACCTTTGATATAGCCACCCTTCCTTGCTCCGGAGAATACGTTTTTATAGGGATGACCAGGCCCAACCAGTACGAATTTGCCGAGATCAATAAGCAGGGAGTATGTGGTTTCGGTCAGGACTTCTTCGAATTACAGGGTGACGGTTCGCTTTTTTTCAAGAGCTTGGGTGATTATGGTGTTGATAGCGGTTATTTACAAAAGACCTCTAAGTAGAAGAGAAATCCACCAATTTGCAGAGTATTCAGGTCCTGATAAATTGATCGCAGTAATGATACAGTATTACAATCAACCATTCCAAAATTTCGCAGTGTCCTAGAAAGTCAGGTGGGAAAACCCGCGAAGACAATCCCGTAGGGTTTGTTCTTCAACCCACTATCCATTTTGTACTACAATAAATCCAATAAATACTCTCCACACCATACGGGGAAATTCACAGCATTGGAGATCCAATCATGAAAAGACTCTTCATCCTGATTGCTCTGACAACCTTGATCCTGGCATGCAACCTGATGTCACCCCAACCCGCCACTCCGCCGGAGATTACGATCTCCAGTGATCCGGCAGTCCTCTCCCCGTACAGCGATGTGACGCTGCACATCAGGGCAAAGAACACCGGCCAGGCGGATTGGGTTAACTGCAACTTGCTTATCGGCTACGCGAAAAAAGACAGCGGTGAATCGATGTTCTCCATCCACCAGGTGCCGGTCAACCTGCCGGCCGGACAAACCCTGGAGCAGGAAATCCCCTGGCGTGCCGAAATCCACGACTCCGCGGGGGCATACGAATGGCGGCTGGTTCTTGTGGACGACAGAAACATCCAGTTGGCCGCTACAAAAACTCCTTTTGAATTCAACCCGCCTGTGATCGTGCTGGGGGTCACCCCGGCAGAACTCAGCGCGTCAACCCCGGCAAATGTCCGTGTAGAAATCAACAATCACAATGGCGGTAGTATGGAGAATTTAAAGCTGAGTATCCTGGCTGCCAGGCACGGCGAAGCCGGCGGCATCCTGCTCTGGGAAATACCTGTCACCATCAACGCGGGCTACTGCTTCACCCGCGAGTTTGAATGGATATCTGACATCCCCCTCGCGGATGGCGTGTATGATGTCCAGGCTGTGTTGATGACAGATCCCGGCTCCGTTCAAATCCAGCAGGCGTCCGTCACAGTGACCGTAAAGAATTGATCGTTTTATCACCTGCGGGTGTCGGCACCTACTTCACCTTTTTGATTATTGGTAAATAGCGAAGAAATTCAATCCACAGCTTCCGAATAAAACAAGCAGCGTTTTCGTTATATGATTAACGCGTGTTATCCCCATCCTATCGCGTCCATAAACGACCACCCAAAAGGAATCGGCATGAAAGCTGTTGTCTATAACTCCTACGGACCACCGGAAGTCCTACGAATCGTCGACATCCCCAAACCCGCCCCGCGTGACAATGAGGTGCTGGTCAGGGTCAAAGCCACCACCGTCACCATCGGTGATACCCGCATGCGCGGATTCAATGTCCCCCCGGAGGAAAGGTTCCTTGCCCGCTTGTACCTGGGTATCTTCCGTCCGCGCCGGAAAATCTTGGGCATGGAACTTTCAGGCGTGGTGGAAGCCGTCGGCCGGAATGCCACCCGCTTCAAACCCGGTGATGCCGTTTTCGGTTCGACCATGGAAGCGAATTTTGGGGGTTATGCCGAATACAAATGTTTCAACCATAACGGTGTGCTGACACTGAAACCTGCCAACCTGGATTTCGGCGAAGCCGCCGCTGCCTGGGGCGGCGCGGCTACCGCCCTGCGCTGCCTTCACCATGGCAATTTGCAGGCGGGGCAATCCATCCTCATTTACGGCGCGTCCGGGGCGGTCGGCACAAGCGCCGTCCAACTGGCACGCAACCACTTCGACGCTGAAGTCACCGGGGTGTGCAGCACGGCCAACCTGGACCTCGTCCGATCGCTGGGGGCGAGCAAGGTGATTGATTACACCCGTGATGATTTTTCCCGCCAGGCGGACCGCTATGATGTGGTATTCGACGCCGTTGCCCGCTTCCCGTCCGACCGTGCCCGTCTCGCCCTGAAACCGGGCGGCATCTACCTGAATGTGCATCGTAATGCCCTCCCGATCAAAGGCATGACCACTCTTGGACTATTGAACCGCCTCAAAACGATGCTCGAAGAGGGGAAGTACAGGCCGGTCATTGACCGGGTATATCCTCTGGAGCAGATTGTCGAGGCGCACCGCTACGTGGAAACCGGTCATAAGCGCGGCAACGTGGTCATCACTGTGTAGCCACCTTCTACCCTGCTGAAAAAGAATTGTGGAAGAACCTCACCGGTCCTAGCTAATGCGCGTGTTACCAGGCCAAGCGATCCTGAGCGTTTTTTCCACCTTGATGAAAAATTCATGCACCGATCGGACTTCCTTTGTCATCTCCCCCTTGACGCGCAGTGTAGCCATGAGCGCGGGAATAATCAGAAAGACCAGCAAATAGAACGGGGTGTCAATCCACCCGCTCGTGATGAGGATGATATTCACCGCCGCTACGGCCATCAGGCAGATGACCACAGTTACCAATCCGGGGGAATACACCTTGAGCTGCGCCGTCCAGATCACGTGCTGTAAGAAGTTCAACAATACAAAAGCGGACAAAAACACAACGATTGCGCTGAAAAGGAACGTGCCGTGGAACGCGAGGGCAACACCGGTCAGCAGGAATGACGTCAGCGCTAGAACAACGATATGGATCCGGATGCTCACGTTCGTGGACGCGGGCAGGTTTCGGTAGTAGGTTTTATACCATTTGAGGATATTCCATTCCTCCAGTTCATGGATGCTGAACGCAATTGGAATGATCCAGATAATATTTAAATTATTCATGAGACCCACCCAACCATCCTCCCGTCGGATATTAATCCAGCCCGCAATAAGACGAAGCAATTTTTCCGTTATTTCTTGACAGCTACATATTTCCTGCTAATTGTATTACACCAAGCCGGGTTACCCAAATTGGGTTGTAATACTGGGGTTTGTAAACAAAAAAAGGTCGCCATCCATGTCGGCTTTTTCTGCAATGTCATTTACAACAAATTCTTACCGTTTTTACCCGAATTTTATGAAAATGTTTAAGCAATATATGTACAATCTACAACGTAAGTTCAAAAAAAGGGAGAAAAATATGTCAAAGATCGTAATTGAAGATAATGAATTTGCCACCATGTGGTACCACACCGAGGAAAAGATTGTTCATCACCAGTACAAGAAGTTCATGTCAGGAGATGTCTTTCACAATTTCCTACTAAAAGGCACCGAGGCGATGAAAAAGAACGGCGCCAAGAAATGGCTTTCTGATGACCGGGAAAACTCCGTTTTGACTACCGAGGATATCAAATGGGGAGAAACCAACTGGTTCCCCCAGACATTGCAGGCCGGTTGGAAATACTGGGCGATCGTGCAACCCTTGAAAGCCATCGCAAAAATGAACACAGATAAGATCGTCAAACAGTATAGCGATGCCGGTATCGTCGCCAAATACTTTACCGACCCCGATGAAGCCTTCAAGTGGCTGGCAAGCCAGGGGTAATTAGGGTTTGCGCGCCTATTTATCTGGCAGTTGAAAAAGCAATATTCACGAAAAAAGGTGCAGTTCACACTGAACTGCATCTTTTTATTCTTAAGGATGCTTTCACCACACCCCCAAAGGAAAATTTTATCGAAGTAAAACTTCGGTTTTTTTCAACTGGCCTGTCATACACCCAATCATCCCGATCATATCCATCCTGGTTCGGGAAAAAGACTGCCGTAACGTCCTTCTGGATATCTGACCAGCCAGAATGGATTTATCCATGTTAAATGACACCAGATAAACTGTAGTGAGGGCGCGGAACACGAGATTAAAACCTTGCACATGCAGCGGGCGTAATTGAGCATTAGCAATGATCAGAACCGTCATTTCTTTGAGACTGTCATGAATAAGAGGGGGTACACATGAGAAATTTATACTTTAAACTAACAAGCCGCGCTGGATCGATTCGCCTAGGTTCGATCCGTTCTGTTGACGTTACGGATTCAATCCACCAAACTTTTTAACCCCTGATTATCAACAGGTTTAGTGATTAGACTTACCCCAGATCTCTGTAGATCTGCTGGAACGTTGGTCCCAGCTCAACAAACGCGTCGATTATCCCCGGGTCGAATTGCGTCCCTTTTCCCTCCAGGATCATATTGACGCTCGTCTCATGGTCAAAGCCATCTTTGTACGGGCGTTTTGAGCGCAGCGCGTCATACACATCGGCCACTGCCACAATACGCGCCGCCAACGGGATTTCATTCCCGGCGAGTCCATCCGGGTAACCGTTCCCATCCCAGCGCTCATGGTGGCTGCGCGAGATCTCAATCCCGGTATTGATGAAGCTGTTGCGGGTATAGCGTTCACTCACGGATTGAAGCAATTCAAAGCCGATCACCGTATGGGTCTTCATCACCTCAAACTCGGCTACATTCAATTTGCCGGGTTTCAGCAGAATATTGTCAGGGATCCCCACCTTGCCTATGTCATGCAACGGACTGGCATGTGTGATGTTTTCGATCACCATCGGGGTAATTTCATCCCGGTAACCGGGTTTTGTCGCCAGATGTGTCACCAGCTCGCGGCAGAAATACTGGATACGTTCAATATGCTGCCCGGTGTCTTCATCGCGGTATTCCGCCAGTTTGGCCAGCGCCAGAATGGTGGCCATTTGCGAATCCGAGATCTCATTAACCTGCTCGATGACCTTGTTTTCCAGATTATGGTTATATTCTTCCAGTTCAAGCTGTAACCGGGCCAGCCGCAAATGAGTCTCCACCCTGACCCGCACTTCTTCCAATTGGAACGGTTTGGTGATGTAATCCACACCGCCCACAGTAAATGCCTTAACCTTATCCAGCGATTCGGTCAGCGCGCTGATAAATATGACCGGAACCTGCCTTAACGCAGGATTTTCTTTCAAGAGAACACAGACTTCATACCCGTCCATCTCGGGCATGGAAATATCCAACAGAATGAGGTCAGGGGGTTGTTTTTCTGCCGCTTTCAGGGCGCCCTTGCCATCCAGCACCGGCCGGACTTTATACCCTTGCTGTTTCAACATACCGGATAGAACCTGAATATTCGCCAGGGTATCATCCACGATTAAAATATCAACCGGTACATTGGACATATTGGATGATATCTCCAAAGTCAGCTCCTCCCCCGCAATAGATCGAGTATTTCATCATATTGCAGAGTGGATGCCAGTGCCTGTAATTCTGAAGATAATGTGGGCCAATCCGGCATAATCCGTTCGATCACGTCCAACAGACTGTCTAGGTCGGCGCTGTTGCATGCCTGTATCATCTCTTCTTTTAACTCGACCGGAATGGCATCGATCTCCTCCATCAGTGAAGAACCTTTTGATGTCGGTTGCTGCGGGATTTCTCCCGTGGAGCGTTCACTGTAATAGGTGTACTCAATACCCAGGCATTCGCCGATCAATTCGAACAACTCGTCCTCCTGGATCGGTTTCCGCAGGTATCCGTTCATACCGGTATCCAATATGGTCTGCTTTTCTTCTTCAAACGCGCTGGCCGTCGCGGCGATGACTGGCACAGGTGTGCCAGTCTCGGCAAGCCGGATCTGGCGTGTGGCTTCCATCCCGTTCATGACCGGCATCCGGATATCCATAATAATCAGATCAGGGTTGCGCATTTTCCAGATGCCCACACCCTCCCGGCCGTTTACCGCTTCAAAGACCTCGAAACCCACCTGGGTCAGGAGTGACATGAGCAATTCCCGGCTTTCCTGAACATCATCAACGATCAAAACCCGATATTTCTTTATTGGGTCTTTGATCCCACTGATCTTTGGTCTTGATATCCGTCTTTCCGGATGCGCGTTCCTATCTTCCTTTACCGCAACATCGAGGGTGAAACAACTCCCTACACCGGGTTCACTGATCACATTGATCTGCCCGTTCAGCATTCTGGCAAACCGTTGGCTGATGGCCAATCCCAGCCCGGACCCGCCTTCCGAAACACCGCCGGGTGCCTGTTGGAATACCTGGAAGAGTGTCTGAATATCTTCCGCCGTAATGCCAATACCGCTGTCTTCCACCTGAATGAGCAAAGTCCAATCATCACCCCCGATATGCTTTCCGTCAACAATACAGCGGATACGTCCCTGTTTGGTAAATTTGACCGCGTTACCGATCAGGTTGATCAATATCTGGCGCACCTTGCTCTCATCGGAAACAATGAACCGGGGTGTCCGGTCTTCGATGATCACATCAAAAGCCAGGTTCTTTTCATCCATGCGGACCTGGAACATAGATTTCAAGTCCTGCAATAACCCGAAAAGATCAAATGGCAGGCTCTTGATGGTAGACCGGCCCGCTTCAATCTTTGATATTTCCAGGATGTCGTTGATCAGTTGCAGCAAATGCTCGCCGCTGTGATGAATGGTTTTCAACTGATGCCGCTGCTGGGGGGTAAGGTCGGGCTCCCGCAACATCAACTGCGAGAAACCAAGAATAGCGTTCAAGGGTGTGCGGATCTCGTGTGACATATTTGCCAGGAATGTACTTTTCGCTTTGTTGGCTTCCTCAGCCTGAAGCTTCGCCTCTTCCAACGCCTGGGCATCCAGCTTTTGCTGGGTAATGTCACGGGCAATTCCCACCAACCCGATGATCCGATCCTGATTGTCGCGTAAAGGGACCTTGGTGGTCATATTCCAATGTTGGTATCCCTCTGAATCGATCATCTGCTCAACTTTGTTTATCTGAGCCTGGCCGCTCTCCATCACCTGTTTATCATCCGCGATAAATTGCATAGCCAATTCTCGCGGGAAAAAATCCAGGTCACACTTTCCCTGCAATTCCCCCGGATCCGAAACACCCATCATTTCAGCGTCTTTAAGATTGCTCAAAGTAAACTTACAATCCCGGTCGCGCGCGAAGATCTGGTCAGGAATATTATCAATAACCGTCCGCAAAAGGCGGCGTTCCTTGTCCAACGCCTCCTGCGTACGCAGGCTCTTTGCGTAAATCCTTGCCCGCCACAAAGCGTTGCTGATGATCTCTCCAATCGCTTTCAGGCGATGAAGGTCTTCCTCAGATAAGCACTTCCCCTCCGTGTTTTCGACAGATAAGATTCCAATGACTTTCTTCTGGTCCAGAAGTGGGACACATATCTTTGATTGGATTGGTAATCCATTTAAGAAAGAAAGAGGGATTTTCCGTTTGTCATTGAGGAGTATGGGGGTTCCGCTTTGAATGAGCTTCCGCAGATTTCCATGTGACAGCGGAATCTTATCCAGAATAGTGGTATAACCCACCTGATATTTCAGGTTTAGGTGATCGTCTTCAAGCAGATACAGGCTGATCAATGGATAACCGTAAGACGCGGCAATCCATTCTGTAACTTTTTGCGAAATAGTATCAACATCCAATTCACGGGCGACAGAATCACGCACCCGGTCCAGTAATGTTAACTCCTTAATTTGTTGGTTTGCCTTGCAATAAAGATCAAAATACACATTGGTATTATGATCCACTGCTACAATTTCCTCTTTGTTGTTGGGATTAATAATACCCATTATCAGCCACCCAATGAATCATTATTAGAGGAATACAAATAAGATTACCCCGCATCTGCGAGATGAAATGATCCTTATGAATATTATGCCTGAAATTCTCATAAAATGGTTGACATTTTTAGTCATAATAGTATTTTTTATGTAATCTTTACGTAATTACATTTTGTCATCCAGCCCCAGAAACTCAATGGCACCCGGGGCGGCCAGTCGGGAAAATGTATATGCCATCATCTCCGCAGAAGGCTGGCAATCTTGTTTCAGCCACCAGATGATGCTATTCAATAGAGCACCGGCGAGAAAATGAGCGATGAGATGATGATCAAGCGCCGGATTGGTTGCCGACCGCCACAGTGCCTGATGCATCTGATAGGATGATCGTGTTAAAAAGTCCAGAATGAAAGTATAGAAACCTGCCGATCCCCGGTCGCTCAGCATGACCCGAAAAAAATCCGCGTTCTCCTGAACAAACTTGAAAGCCTGGTAAGATGCCGGTTTACTATCCACAAGCAAGGTATTTGCATCGGTATCTGAGACATTCCGCATAATGTCCAAAAGTTTCGGCGTGATGCAATCGATCAGCAACGAATCCTTATTCGGGTAATGAGCATAGAACGTCTTACGGGCAACTCCAGCACGTGAGGCAACATCAGAGACGGTGATGGACTCATATCCCGATTCCATCACAAGGGCCATAAGTGATTGTTGCAGCGCGCGCCGTGTTCGTATTTCCCGCAGATCAGTTTTCATATAAGTACCGCCTGTTACTTATGTATCAGAGTGTAGTTCTAATCGAGTCAATTTTATCGTATGATCGTTCCATATGATATCCGGCCCACAGACAAACCAGGAAATAGACAACATAAGTCCTGGAAAAGGATGACAGGTTTAATCAGGAGTGAAATTGTGATAAACACATTTTTTGACATGTTTCAAATAGTTGGAATAGCTTTTTTTATGTCCATTTTGATCGGGAGGACAATATATCTCAAGACAAAGAAAAACATCAACCCGATATCTCTGGGTGTCGGAAAGAAAGGACTGAAGCAGGTACTGGAGATTGCGTTTATTGTTGGACTGGTTATCTGGATCATGGAAGTGTTGTTTGCAGCGCTTCACACAACGTTTCGTCTTTTTCCAAAATTCTTGTACTCGGAATTGGTCAATGAATCTTTTGTAAAAGTTTTCGGAGTCCTATTGATCCTGGTTTCGTTATACCTCTTTGTCTGGGCTTTGGTTTCATTCCGGGATTCATGGCGGGTGGGTATTGACACAAAAACCAATGGCAAACTCATCACAACCGGCATCTTCTCTTACTCCCGCAACCCGATCTTTTTGTTCATTGATTTATATTTCTTTGGCACATTTTTGATTAATGGAACTCTTCTATTTTTGTTGATGGCACTCGTGGTCATCGCTGGTTTGCATTATCAAATCTTGCAGGAAGAAACGTTCCTTTCCACAGCGTACACGGATGAATACGCGTCATTTTGCCAGAAGACCGACCGATACTGGGGTCAATATCAAGGTTAGGACCATACATTCCCGCTGGTATTTCACTCAAGCCTGTACGTATGTTTATATCGGTATCAGTACCAGTTTCACAAATGTGTCCCTTTCTGTGAACTATCATGATGCATATTCCAAAGGCTGAACCCCATGATCAAGAAAACAACAACTTGCACGAATAATATTGGGATATTTCGGAGAATATCAACCGTTCCGGAAAGTATATTATGAAGGCGAACGCCAGTCAGCCAGGTCAATACAGGGAAGATTGTAATTGCGACAACCCCGTACCGCTCCAATGGCCTCATACCCGCCCAAACCAGGAGCACTGTCCATCCCCACATCAACGCGGCAGCCGTGGCTCTCGCGTTTCGTAAGTCAATACTATCCACCGCCGAAGGCTCACCGCTTATCCAGGTATTTAACGCGGGGAACATTAATATCATCGCGGCTGCCCCGTCCACTACAACACCCACCCAACAGGCGAATTTAATCCAGAATATCTTCGATCTCATCGCTTCCTCCAGAATTTGTTACGGCCATTAAAAAGAGATTACTATACGATATACATATATGGTTTATAGTTTCCTGTTGTCAAAAAAAGATACGGGTTTAAGCCAGCAACTTTAAGACCGCTACCGTGGTCGGATGCTCCACCCGGCTGTCAGGATCCTGTCGCATAACCTGCAAGGCGCGCTGGATGACAGATTTGACCAGCGAAGGGCTTAGGTCATCATCCGGCAAATGGAATTCACCGGTATGGAGCCCATCCTCAACCACTTTCATGAGTATTGATTCATACGCGGTCTGGAAAACCTTGTTGGCCATGTCATCCCGGTCATGAAGATCCAATCCCTGTCCACTCTTCAGGTACAGGCTTGCGTTATCAAAGATCATATGAATTAGCATCTGCATCCGTTCAGTGACAGTTGTAATACCATCCAACCGGCGTGACATCGCCTTGGCAGCCTGCTCAGCTTCTCCCTGAATGATAAACGAGAAGACAGCTTCCTTGCTGTCAAAATATTCATAAATGGTCTTCTTGCTGATGTGCAGTTCTGCCGCCACATCATCCACTGAGGTTTTCTTAAAACCGTAGTGGTGGAAGTACTTCTTGAACATTTCAGCTATTTCAATGTGTCGGTCAGACATGGCATCATCCTGTAAACTAATATCGTATTCAGTTTACAGGATAAGGACCGTCCCGTCAAGGACAAATCATACATTAACTAGATACCGGGGGCAGCAATACTCCGGTCGATTTGCAGGAGTTCTATCGGAGCGCCATTATCTTCAATAAAAGCAACCAGGACGCCAGCCGAAGGGCTGTTGGGCTCTATGATCACATGTCTCCCCCTGATGGCTTCCTCCAGGTCATTTACCTCAAAACCAACATGCGCCACAGTTTTCACCAGATCAGGATATGGCGCGTCATCATCAAAACGCATCCACTCAACACCAAATTCATTCCGTCCGTACCCGCTGACAGACATTTTCAAATGAGGGATATACCGCTCATCCCTCATCCTTTCTTTTGTTGGTATCCCTGTGTGATGATATTTCATATCTTACTGCCGGGACATGCCACGTCAGAACCTTGATGCGATGCCCGCGCCCTATCGATCATGGTTTGCAGATCAATCTTGCCAGTCATGTGCTCAATCTTCAGCTCAACAAGCGTTACCCTGTTCCAGTTCCGTTCTATCTCTTTATTTCCCTCCACTTCCAATCCGGGGGAATATTTCGTATTGATCGCTTCCAGGGCTCTTCGTTTTAATCCCTCGTCAGTCACAATCTTCGCCCGCCCGAAAACGATCACACTTCTGTAAAGAGTAGAGAACTTTTCCGGAACAACCACATCCCGTTCAATTACGGTAAATGACACACGGTCGTCACGCCGGATTGCATCCAGCTTATGTCCCTCAGTCGCACAATGGAAAATCAGGCATCCATCCATATAAATATAACTCATGGGAACTGCGTAGGGATACCCGTTTTCACCTGTTACAGCAAGTACGCCCGTCTGGCATGTTTTCAATACCTCTACGATCTCAGTGTCAGGTATAGCCTGTTTCGGTCTTCTCATCTCACGGAACATGGTTTTCCTCAGTTTGTTTGGATTCTCCTTGATGATACCAGATGCAAAGCAAAAGCACCTCAAGGCCAAACTGGAGTTTTAATCATCCAATAACCTTCGCTCCCCTTTCAACGCGCGGATGGGCGCCACGTCCTGGGAAACCTCGATCGTTCCGCGATATGCGCCGGATTTGTCACGCAGGGCAAAATAACGAATGTGAACAAATTTTCCCATCATCTGGATCCAGAATTCTGCCACGTCACGTTTGCCACTGCGAAAATCATCCAGAATGCTCTGAACCTTATCCATGCTTGCTGGTGGATGGCATAGTTGCACCTTTCGCCCTATGATTGCTGCCTGACGTTCAAAGATACGATCCTTTGTTTGTGAGAAAAAGCGTACTTCATCATTCTCGTCAACAAACGTAACATCCACAGGCAGGTTGGTCAAAAGCAGATTGATTTGTTCGATGGTCAAAGCCCCTGTATCTAAATTATGAAAGTGGCTTTCTATTCCCACAGGATCGGATTTGTTGGCGAAGTATCTTTGTTCTTCTTCAAGAATCTTGCGATCTGCTGGAAGCCAATCACTTCCCGGTTGAATGCGAAAATAACCCAGTTCATTCTCCTGAATCCGTATGGAATACCAATCCTCTTCCGATAACCGTTCAAGGGCCGCCGGAAATAGAATCTTTTCCTCCTTGTAGAACATTTCGCGCATCGGAGTGGCAAATGTCTCAAAAGCTTCCTTTATTTTCAAGGCAGCCACTGATGGATTGGTATTGGAATCGTTCGCCAGTACTTCCTGCATATGTTTCATGCCAGCCCGGATCTGATCGTGTATGCCCCACATCACCTGTGAAGGACCTGTAAATCCGTACCGTTCCAAAATGGGGAAAAGAAGGTTTTCTTTTCTCAGATAATGACGGGGAAAATCAGATAGTTGCTCAAATATCATGGTTACCGGGAATTTTTTCGTTTCTGATGGATCTTGAACATAGGCCGCAACAACTTTTTGTAGCGAGTTCAACAAATCTCCAGCCTCCTCATTTTCCGCTTTTAATGAATGAATGGGATGTCCTGGCCGGCTTTCTGGCGGTTGCTGCTGATTAAGCGACTCGCGAACAACCGCAACGTGTAAATCGCACAAATTTTGGATCTCTGCAACCGGCATCCCTTCAGCTATCAATAGTTGTTCGACTTCTGCAATCTCGCCGGAATCAGCTACTTTCACCAGTTCAGAGAAAAGAGCTTTTACTTCTTCAACCGGTTTACCTTCATGTAAACCTCGCAGAATTTCCTTTAACATTTCGATCCGTTTGGACCGGTTATTAATATACTCACTCATGATTCCTCCGGGTTTGTATGATTGGTTTCCAAAGAACGATCATCCAGCCCATTCAATGCGGAATGGAACGCTGATTGCCTCAACCGGACAAACCGATTCGCATTCTGCACACAGCGTACATTTTTCCCCGTCCGATATATCAGGGTATCCCTCGTGGCTGGTTATGGCATTCGACGGGCAAATCGTAACGCAGGCACCGCATCGGATACATCGCTTTAGATCAAATATCGGGATGTGCTTATTCTGGTTAGGCATTTTTACATTCCTTAGCAATGCTGTGCAATGCTGGATTAATCATAGCGAGTCATATCGTAATGAAAAACGACAAAAGTCAGATTCTCAGGAATTGGCTTCTTCTTCCAGTTTTTGGCGGTCGACCAATAATAGACGGGGACCCTCCCGTCGGATAAGTCCGGCATCTATATAACCCCGCAAGGTCCGGCCAACAACATCACGTACTGTTCCAAGTTGCGCCGCGATCTCATCCTGCGTCCAGAGAGTTGAAACAACCTGCCCATCTGCCTGGGATAATAAAAAACGAGCCAATCGGCCGCGCACTGATCGTAATGACAGGTCTTCCACCAATCCAGTTAAATGAACGAGTCTTCTGGCCAGGTCCTTCAACATAACAAAACCAAAATCGGTATTATTTTGCAAAAGATGCCGGTAATCATCTCTCTCAATAATGAAAAATGTCGTTGGTGTTAATGCACGAATGGAAGCCATAAGCGTATCCCGATCCTGTAGTGCCGGGATGGCATTGAAATGCATTCCAGGACCTACCGTATGAAGAACCTGCTCACGGCCATTTTCTATGGAGCGATACACTTGCAAAGCTCCTTTTTGAACAAAACCAACCCATTGAAATTCTTCACCTTCAAGCTGAATAACCTCTCCAGCCAGGCACGATCGTGAGGTAATGCAGGACTGAACAGCTTCCAGAGTCGGCTGAGATAAGGATGAAAAAAGCGGAAATTTCGTTATGATATTTATATCGATACTCATCGTGACTGAATTATAAGCAACCAGACAGAAGTCTGCCGGTAATGTTGTTAGTTCGTACACAACCTGAAAGCCAAAATTTCATGTTATGCACCAAATCACGGTATCTGCCGTATATAAAATGTGACATAAAAAACAATCCAGGAGCGTAATCAATGACAGAGAAGATCCTTGTTACCTACGCCACAAAATATGGTTCCACCCAGGGAGTAGCAGAAGCCATAGCACAGGAACTTCAAACAATGGGTCACGCTGTTGACCTGGTACCCTCCCGCGACGTCAAATCACTCGATGGATACCGCGCGGTTGTGCTGGGTTCACCTCTATACATCGGAAACATATTAGGAGATGCTTCCAGGTTTCTATCGCGATTTAAGAACCAGATCGGCCATCGTCCCATTGCTTTCTTTGTCCTCGGTCCGCTAGAAAAGAATGCCAAAGACCTGGCTAATGTTCAGGTACAGTTGGATAGCCTGTTGAATAACAAGTTTTCCTGGTTTAAGCCAGTTGTTGTGGAAATTTTTACCGGAGCTATGGATATCGAAAAATTCCGGTTCCCGGATTCCTTGCTAAAGCTCATACCGGCAGCAAAAGACAATGAACTATTCCGCACCTATGACGGCCGCGATTGGGACGCAATCCGCGCTTGGACTGACAACGTGTCCAAAGCGCTCACATAAATATATCTATTCCCTTTTTCGTCTATAAATTACCCGACAGGCTTCAAAAAAACGTGTTCATTCAGTAGGTAATCCTGGTTTATTGACAAACCAGGATATAACCGATTACATGGATTTTACATGTTTTTATTGACGCGCTTACAGGAACATCCTATTCTGAATTCAAACAAACACTAAGGAGTGGATGATGCCGGGATCAATTGCGAATCTTTGTGTTGCCATACTTTTCTCTCTGACCAGTCTCTTTCCTTCCATAAAAACGCCTCCCCCTCCGGGAAAGACGTATTCAATTGAACCCTCAGCGGAATTTACAGTCGTCAACCCGGCAAGCCAGGCTGAATTGAGAGTAAAGGTCTATATTCCTGAAACACAACAGGAAGAAAAGCTGCCGGCATTTATTCTGGTCCCGGGTGGTATCGCGGATAGCTCCGCATTCACCAAACCCGGTGACATGGCCGAAGCACTTCCGGCTGCCGGGTTTATCACCGTGGTTTTTGACGCGGATGGCCGCGGGAAAAGTGGTGGTGAAGAAAACTATAACGGTTTTATCCAACAGGATGGCCTGGCAGAAGTGATACGTTTCACATCCACATTGCCGGAAGTAGATCCGGATAAGCTCGCACTTATATCCTGGTCCTATGGCGTTACGATGTCGACAGGAGCGTTATCCAGATACCCGGATCTTCCCATAAAGTTTTATATTGATTGGGAAGGACCGGCCAACCGCAATGACACAACATCAGGATGCCAGAACGATCCCACTGGTAAAAACCGGATACCATGGAATTCCTGCGCGGATGACGCCTATTGGTCAGAGCGGGAAGCCCAGTCATTCATTGGTAATGTCAAAGTACCTTATCTACGGGTTCAATCCGAAAAAGACCATGTGCAGCCTGATCTAAGCAACGCAATAGATATGATAAATGCAGCCGTTGCGGGGAACGTTCCCTGGGTTAGATTGAACAATGAACCCGCCAACCAGACCATTGACCCAGCCAATCCACCTGAGATGATCTCAGAGAACGAAGCCCGCCGCCAAACCGGGATGATGGTCAAATTTGCCATTGAGATGGCTGGATTATTCTTCAATCCGTAGTTTTTCCGGTAGAATCAAGGTACAAATGATCACCGGAGAAATTCATGACATCGAAAATACTCGTCACGTATTCAACAAAATATGGCTCCACCCGGGGTGTGGCCGAAGCAATTACCGAAGTGCTTACTGGAAAATACTATTCAGTGGATCTGATACCTTCCAAAGACGTGAACAGTCTGGAAGGCTATCAGGCTGTGATTATGGGCGCTCCAATTTATGCCGGAGCGGTTTTGTCGGATACAGTCAAGTTTATTAATCGGTTCAAAGAATCTTTGGAAGTGATACCATCCGCCTTATTCATCCTCGGGCCATTGGATGGATCCGCTCAGGAAATACGTGGTGTCCAGGTTCAATTGGAAGCCAACCGTAAGAAAAAGTTTGCCTGGTTAAAACCAGCCAGTACAAAGATTTTCACTGGAGCGCTCAATTTATCAAAACTTCGCTTTCCAGATTCACTAATAAAACTATACCGGTCAAACCCCAAGAATCCGTTGACCAGCAAAGACGGTCGGGATTGGAAAGCTATTAATACCTGGGCTGTTTCCCTTCCAGAGATACTCCATTTTCAAAAATGATTGTTCAGATATCCAACGGATAGGTCTGTCTGGCCCGGTGATTATTCTATAAACACTCTCCGTAGTCACAACGGCCATTTCCATTAGTATCAACGTATCTGCGGCATCTCCCCGGATACGAACATGCTCTTGGGCATCTCACTTTGCATTCTTCAGTTTTTCCACTGTTCGACTCCACAGCAACTGGAGCCAATGTCGGTTGCACCTCAGATGTGGCTGTCAATTCAGGTTGTGGGATTTCCATATCCGGTTGAGTCTGTTCCACAGGCGAAATGACTTCGCCGGACATAATGTTATCTTCCGGAATACTGGAATAGATGGCTTTTTCATCCAACACATCACGAACCACTTTGTGAAGTTGGACCACACCAATTAACGCCCCTGCCCCTAACGCCGCCCCCACCTTGAGAAAATCCCGCCTGGCCAATTTTTTGGCAGCCAGTACTCCAGCACCCTGTGGGGGTACTCTTCTATTTTTCTCGACAAGGAAACACTTCCCTGCGGTCTTGACGATCCATTTGCGATGAAGAAGCAGTTTCAGTAAAAGCGCAAACAACGTAAATACAGATAACAAAGTATGAATATTCTTCCAGACCATGTAGTTGTTAAACGACAAATTCAACCAGGTGGAAATAACAATACCAGTAATAATGATCAAAAAGAAACCAATACCGATACCGGTGTCCAGTAAAAGATTGAATCTTGCCGAATTAGGGATATTCCCAAAGAATTTTCCTGTAACAGCAATTACCCAATCTAAGTGCAGAACGAGATGGGCCAAAGCCAGAATACCGATGGTGAGACCCAACCATTGGTGCAGATCCACACCCGTCATATCCAGAAAAAACAAAGCCAGAAAGCCGGCATACAATATGGCATCCAGCCACCAATTCGTCTTTTGCGATTTCATACGTACTCCAATGATTCAATAAAGGTTTTTATAACGCTATCGTAGATGAAAGATGTGGATAATTTATGAAGACGATGTAATGGATTTTGGGTCGCCTGGCTGATTAGTATGAAGCAATCAAGCCCGACTTTTACCTGTCTCGTTAAAAGTAACTGATAGAATTGTGTTATGGGAAATGCCTATCTACTGTTTGTAATTATTCGTGGGTGCCATGAACAATTTCTCTTTTACTCCCCTACCCGATAACGGACGCGTCAATTCCTTGCGCGGAGCATATCTTGACAGCATTCCCTTCACACAGGAATACTATCTTGAGATACTCCTGGAAAAAGCAAACCAATACGAGATCGTCAAGGATGAGATAAAGACCGGGTACTTCTTTCTTTCAGACGACAACTGCCTGCTGGAATACTACGTCAAGCCCGAGAATATTAACAACGTAGACCTGATCTTTGGCAAAATCCTGAATGAATTCTCTGTAAAAACCGCGCTGTGCAAAACTTTTGACGCGCCCCTTCTAAACAGTTGCCTTACCTATTCAACAGACATCAGCGTTATAGGGATTCTTTTTCGGGAACTTCAGAAAAGGCCGACCCCCATCCCGCCACCCGGTCTCGTGATACGAAAAGGCATACCGGCGGATGAAGTGGCAATAATCACGGTAAATGAGCATGTATTTGATCATCCTTCAGAAGTGATTCAATACATTCGGTCAGAACAAATAATCCTGTTCGAAATCAATAACAACCTGGCCGGATTTGGGATTTTTTCACCGGTATACCCAGGCAGGCCGGAACATGATATCGGCATGCTGGTTACACCGGATTTCCGAAACAAAGGAATTGGACGAATAATTGTCCGGCATCTGATCGATTATTGTGAAATGAATGGATGGAAACCTTCTGCCGGCTGCGCCATCGAAAACACAGCATCGCGACGATGTCTTGAGAAATCCGGATTCGTTGCCACCCACCGCCTTCTTGAGTTCAATTTCAACAATATGCAAAATAACAGCGAAACGAGGAAATCATCATGAATTTGCAGGAATTTATCCGCCGTATGCCCAAGGTTGAATTACACGTTCATCTGGAAGGATCCATTCAACCGGAGACTCTCCTGAAACTCGCAAAAAGGAATAAGGTGACTCTCCCCGCACAGACCGTTGAAGGTTTAAACGAATGGTATCAATTTTCCGGTTTTGACCACTTTATTGAGGTATATCTGGCAATATCCAGCTGCATCCGCTCGGCGGACGATCTGGAACTGATCACAATGGAGTTTATTAGAGATAGAGCAAATCAGAATATCCGGTACAGCGAGGTGATCTACACCCCTTATACACACCTGCCGCACATTCCTCTTGATGATCAGATCGCGGCGATCAACCAGGCCAGGTTTGCGGGAGAAAAAGAATTGGGCATTCGAATTAACCTTGCTCCAGATATATCACGCGAAAGACGTCCAATTGAGGACAGCCAGATGATTGCCAGATGGGCTGTACAAAACCGGGAGAACGGAATCACATCACTGGGACTGGGTGGACCCGAGGTGAATAACCCACCGGAATTATTCGAGGAAACATTCAAAATTGCACAAAGTGCCGGGCTTCCCGCAACTCCTCACGCCGGGGAGACAGAGGGACCTGCCAGTATCTGGGGAGCTCTACGAACATTGAACGCAGTGCGTATTGGGCATGGTGTACGCTGCCTGGAAGATCCATCACTGGTAACGTACTTGCGCGAAAAACAGATTCCGCTGGAAGTCTGCCCATCCAGTAATGTCTGTCTAAAAGTGGCACCATCACTCGCACAACATCCTCTGCCCGCGCTGATGGAAGCCGGTTTATTTGTCACAATCAATTCAGACGATCCGCCCATGTTCAACACAAACCTCACCGAAGAGTATCTGCGAATCACGGATCAATTTGGCTTTACACTTGATTCGATAAAGCAATTCATTTTTAACGGGATTGAAGCAAGCTTGCTCCCTCAGGTGGAAAAACAGATCATGAGGCAAGATTTTGCCCTTCAATTTGCCCAACTTGAAATGGAATTGCGCTAGGGTCAAATCTTTGATCAGAGATCATTTCAAAGGAGAAAGCCAAAGATAATTAAATTATTCCCAATGAACTCATCCAATGTATTTCTTCGTTAGATACAGGAGTACCAATGAACTACAAAAAGATCGCTATGGATCATGACAAAAAAATAGCGCTTGTCGCGCATGATAATAAGAAAAAAGACCTGTTGGAATGGGCAAAATTCAATCAGGTGTTGCTGGCGCATCACAAGATTTATGCCACCGGAACCACAGGAGAAATTCTCGAAAAGGAGTTGGGATTTAAGATCAATAAACTACAGAGCGGCCCACTTGGTGGAGATCAGCAGATCGGGGCGAAGATCACAGAAAACAAGATTGACTTCCTCATATTCTTCTGGGATCCGCTTGAACAGATGCCGCACGATCCCGACGTTAAAGCGCTTTTGCGTATGGCGACGGTTTGGAATATCCCTACAGCCTGTAACCGTTCTACCGCTGACTTTATGATCTCTTCCCCGCTCATGGATAGTGAATATGACAGACTAGTTCCTGATTACACATCATACAGGGTCAGAAAGATCGAAGCATAAATGACGCGCCCCTGAAAAAACCAGGGGCGCTTACTTTTTTATACTTCTCGCACTTACAAAAACAACATCACAAGGAAATCAATTAACACATTTCTCTTTTTTTTCGAATATTTCAAATTCAACAACACTCGCATCGAGCGGCTTTGCGAAGAGATACCCCTGACCATAATTACATCCCATCTTTTCAAGCAAACCTCGCTGTTCCTCACTTTCAATTCCTTCCGCTGTTGTCTCCATACCAAGACTGTGCGCCATGCGAATTATGGCACGGAGGAGTTCGACATACTTTTCCCCATGTAGTATTTCCTGAATGAAGGAACGGTCGATTTTTATCACATCCACGGGAATATGCTGCAAGTAACTCAAGGAAGAGTATCCCGTTCCGAAATCATCAATTTGCAGATGTACCCCCATATCACGCAATGACCCAAACAATTTCGACTCCATTTGTTGACCGGCCAGAAGAACGCTTTCCGTTATCTCCAGCTTGAGGTATTCCGGATTCAATCCTGTACTTTCAAGGGTCTTCTGTAATTTTGGTATAAAATCGTCGGCAGCAAATTGGCGACCGGAAATGTTTACATTTATCGATAGGTGTTCATACCCGGGGCAAACATCATGCCATTTTTTCATCTGAGTACACGCCTCATTCAACACCCAGTCGCCAATTTCTATGATTAGTCCGGTTTCTTCTGCAACAGGGATAAATACATCCGGACAAACCAATCCCATCCGTGGATTGTGCCAGCGGATCAATGCTTCAAATCCAATCAGCCGGTGGTCAAGAAGGGTGTAGAGCGGCTGGTATAGCAACCTGAATTCCGAATATTCAATGGCATAACGCAACTCATTTTCAATTAACATCCGTTGCATGGTTTGCGTTCTCATTTCCGGGATAAATATGGCAAACCGGGACTTGCCTTCCGATTTGGCATGGTACATGGCAATATCTGCATCCCGCAGAACATCATTGGAATTTTCATAATCCGTAAGGCTTACGACCACACCGATGCTAACCGAAATATGGATTTTCTCACCCGCGAGGGAAAAAGGTTGATTGAACGAATCGAGAATTCGTTCCGCCATATTAAATACATTTGCATCATCTCCGGCATTCTCAAGGAGAATGATGAATTCATCACCCCCTATGCGTGCGACGGTATCGTTTACCCTTACACAATCACTGACACGTTTTGCCACAAGTACAAGCAACTCATCCCCTGCCGCGTGCCCTTTTGTATCGTTGATCTGTTTAAATTGATCAAGATCCAGAAAGAGAACTGAATAGGGAATATCTGCCAGTCGTCTTGTACGATTGATCGCCATATCAAGCCGGTCGATGAATAACGCTCTATTTGGCAAATGCGTCAGGAAATCATGAAGAGCGTCAAAAGCCAGACGTTCTTCCGCTCTCTTACGCTCGGCGATTTCAAGTTCCAGTACACGGTTAGCTGCTTCAAGCTCATTGGCCTGTTTATTTACCGTGTCAAGAGAATTATCAACCTGTCGGAACAGACGTCTTGTCTCCAACCCGGTGACTATCTGTCGCAACAAAACGATCGCCCATATGACAACGGTCACAATCAACAACGCACCTGTGGACATCATAAGGTTTTTAATACTGGAGTGATACATCATTCCTGCGGCTGCCAGCAGTCCAACCAACGGTATGTACGAGAATAGTGTGTTGGCCATATCAGACAGATTTGAGGATGCTTTAAGAAAAGTGGTTGATTCGCGTGATAAATGTATCTGCCAAAGGGCTGCAAGCCAGAAAAGAATATATTGAATTACCCAACCCAGATCAATGATCCCCCCGGATTGGTATGTACCCTCAATAGATTGTATGGAAAATATCACATCGGTGACGATCATAACAAACAGGCCGGCCAGAATCAATACAATTGGACCGCCTGTCTTACGGTTAAGGCGATTATATACAAGCACACTTACAGCTCCAACAACGATCAAATCGCCAATTGGATAGGCAAGACCCAAGAATTTCTCCCAATAAGGAAGACGCATTACAGATTCAATGACCGGACCGATGATGTAAATCCAAAAAAATGCCAGCACAGCCAGAATGATGGTAAAGAAATCCAATGTCCGTTTAAGAAAACTGAACGAATCTTGTTTTTGAACAGGAAACCATAAAACCGCGATCGCTAGAAAGGGATAAAACAACAAATAAAACAAATCTGCTATTGAAGGATAGGGGACTTCTTCCAACCCCAATTCAAGGACTGCCCATGTAAAATCCCCAATGAGTATGAAAGCTTGCGCCAACGACAGAAACAACCACGCACGGGCCATCTCAGGCCAAATTTTTCGAGTAAGGTAAGCGGCCTGCATTAAAGCAATAAGCGCACCTAACCCAACCAGGGGCGCTTCAATATCAGAAATGACCATCCGAGTATATTCGTCGGGTGGGAATAGCATTATCGCGAAATTGATTACCAGAATTAACGCGATAAGAAAGAACGAAACACGATTAACTAAACGATAAATCCCGGATGATTGTCCATTGTTTTTCACATCGGTTTTATCCATATGTGTATTAAACCATTAACTAACCTGAAATGAAACTACCATTCAGATTAATTAATGCTATTTTTATCCAATATGGGTAATTTTCGTTCTTTGTTTCTGAAACGGATACCGGGAGCTATTTATAGGCTTTTTTGATGATCACTTTCGTTTCATCCATTGAAAGTTTATATGGGTCCACTTCGAAAAGACCACCCATGGCATGCCATGAATTTTCTGCCAGAGTGGAAATCTCATCGGCTTTTATACCATAGTCAGACATTTTCAAGGTATCAACGCCACAGGCTTTTTGCATCTTTAGCAATGCAGTAATGAAAGCACTTGCCTGGTCACCTTCAGATAGCCCATTCACATTTTCTCCCATGGCTTTGGCCATATCGGCGTAGCGTGATGGAACCTTATCCAGGAAGAACGAGTGGTACGCTTCCGATAGCATGATCAACCCTGCACCATGCGGAATATTTGGATGGTACGCGCTGAGTGCGTGTTCCATGGAATGCTCAGATGTGCAACTCGACAGTGACTCGACCATACCCGCAAGTGTGTTAGCCAGAGCGACCTGTGTGCGTGCTTCCATATTGCTGCCATCCTTCACCGCGATCGGCAGATATTTGGCGATCAGTTCTATGCTCTTCAACGCGAGTACATCGCTGACGGGATTGGCAACCTTGGCTAGGTATCCTTCCGATGAGTGGAAAAACGCATCAAAGCCCTGGAACGCGGTAAGGTCAGAAGGAACAGTCAACATCAATTCAGGATCAACAATCGACAGGACGGGGAAGGTATGATCATTACCAAATCCGATCTTCTCGTGAGTTTCTTCCTTGGTGATAACCGTCCATGGATCCGCCTCTGTTCCGGTACCGGCGGTTGTCGTGATCGCCACAACTGGCAGCGCACCGTTGGTGGTCGGCATGCCTTTGCCACTACCACTGCCGACATAGTCCCAGTAATCACCGGGATTCTTAGCCATTACCGCAATACTCTTTGCCGAATCAATAGTACTTCCACCACCAAGACCGATGATAAAATCGCACTTTTCCCTCTTTACAATGTCAGCCGCTTCCATAACATGGGCTTTTATGGGATTGGGAAGAATTTTGTCATAGATTACATACCCCGCACCCTGTTTTTCAAGCAGAGCTGTAACCCGGTCAAGATAACCGTTGCTCCGCATGGACTTGCCAGCAGAGATAACAATGAGAGCTTTTTTTCCGGGCAGTTTTGTAGTTCCAAGCTGATTCAATGAACCGGCACCGAAAAGAATACGGGTGGGTATGAAATAATTGAATTCCATGTTTTCTCCAATTCTTTACACAGTAAACAAAATTATCGTACAGGTTGATATAACACTACTAAATTATACATACTGAAATACAGGTTTTTGATTATCCTGTATAAGCCGTTTATACAAATGATTTTTTACAGCACCCTGGATGCATATTTGCTTTTATCTGATAATTGCACTGGATTTTATGACCGTGTCCGCATTTCTAATATCAGATATCATCCATCAGACCAATGTGAAGAAGTTGACAGAAGGTATGTAATCTATTAGATATCCACACTGTTGCAATCGATAAATTGACTGGCAAATTCCAGAAATTGGTTCACATCGTCAAAATTCGATACCAAACCTATGGAAATACGCACGGCGCCATTACTTTTATCATCAATGCAACGCCGGAAATCTTCATACTCCATGTTCGGTCTGATAGCAAAGCATGAAGTCAATTCCTCCGCTGAAATACCCAGTGCCAGCTCACCCCCACCCGGATTGCAAAAACATCCGGTACGAATGGAAATATTCTTCTGATTGGCCCGTTGTTCCACTTTAAGGTGATCAATGAAATGCCCATTTCGATCGAAGAAATTCAAAGCGATCGTACCTCCACGGGCATCCATATTCTCCGGTCCATAGATCTTAACGACAGGTAAACCGCTAGAGTGGCGCAGATCAATAAGTTTTTCCAATAACCAGCCAGTCAGATAGCTCACTCGTGAATGAATAACATCATATCCAACCCGCGTCATATGGTTCAAACCAATTTCAACAGCCGGCAGGTTAAGATAATTTAGTGTTCCGTCTTCATATCCCTCTGCCCCCTTGTGCAAATAATATGTATCACCTTGAACAGAAGCGACTGTTATCGTTCCGCCTGCAAACCAGGGTCGATGCAATTTGGGCATTACAGTCTGTCTTGCCAGCAGCGCACCTACACCAGTTGGGTAGCCAAAAATTTTATAAAAAGAAAGGCATACGAAATCTGGCTTGACCTGACTTAAATCAAGACGGTTCGTTGGGACAAAAGCCGCTCCGTCAAGCAAAACATCCCAGCCCTTCCTGTGTGCTTTCTCGATCCAATCGAGAGGATGCTGAACACCGGAAAAGTTGGATTGCGCTGGAAACGCGAAAAGATTATTCCCACCCGTCTTTTTAAATTCGAGAAAATTTTCGAGTCGCTCAGAATCCAAACGCATTTCTGGTGGAAGCACCGGGGAATAGTGGATTGTCGCTCCCTTGGACCGAGCAAATTCACGTATCCCATTTATGGAATTGTGATTGTCGAAGGTTAAAAGGTAAGTATCACCCGGACCGAATGGATACGACTCACCAACTAATTTCAACGCACCACTCGCGTTCTGCGTAAAAATGCAAACATATTCTTCCGGAGACGCGTTGAAGAATTTTAAGACACTGGCCCGTGCGCTCTCGACCAGCCGTGTGATAGCCATGGATGTCGGATTCGTGGAATGAGGGTTGCCATAGACATTCTCTTCAAGCAATTTAACGTGTTCTTGAATCTGGGTCTCGCTGTAAAGCCCGCCCCCCGTGTAGTCAAGGTAAACATGTCCAAGCCGGTCAATTCGGCTGTATTCCTGTTGTCGAATACTATCGATCGCGAATGTTGCAGGATAATCAGGATTTGCAGCCAGAAAATCAGGCGCCTTTTCACGTAGTTGTTGGACCAATTCTTCCTCAAAGGTTGTTTTTGATTTTTGATGAAAAAATTTCATTCTGGTCCCTTTCTTTTTTAGTGAACAGCCTTTTTTTGAAAACAATAATCAATCAAAGTATGAATGTTGGTGTGATACATCTGCCAGGTTCTCAGTTGAGATCACATCACTCGCGAAGACCTGCAACGCTTCCATCACCCTCTCTCGCGAGAGAAGAATTTCAGATCGTATCAGCCGCTCGGCGAGATTTGCGTCTCTTTCCAGTAGCGCTTTTGCCAGAGAGATATGATCACTGCGCATCTCTTCCGCGCTATCCCTGATATCCAATCCCAGGTGAAAAACACGGGTCAACTCGTCCATTGTGCGGGATATATGTTGTTCCAGTCTTTTATTTTTTGCCAAACGGCCTATGGTTTCATGGAAAGTCTTATTCTGCCCGAGAAAACGTGAATAACTAGTCAGATCTTTGTATCTATATGAAAAGTCGGCCATTTCCATCAAGTACCGGAGCTCAATCTCTGTTCCACGGGTAGCTGCGAGACGAACAGATGTGGTTTCGAGAATGATTCGCATCTCGTAGATTTCCTCAACATCACGAGCCGTAATCGGGCTGACTATATAACCCATTCGGGGAACTGGCTGAACGAATCCCTCCTGCGCCAGTTGCCTTAAGGCTTCACGTACCGGCGTCAACCCCACCTGATATCGGTCCGCCAGGTCCATCTGTGCGATAAAACCACCAGGGGGTAGTTTGCAGGCTACAATGTCATTCTTGATAGAATGGTATGCCCTGTGAGATAGTAATCCGCTGGTTTCTGCTTTTTTCATGATTCCTTCTAATATATTAGTAATATATTACTAATATATTCATATGTCAACTATGAATTATTTCGATTTCTTCTATCTTCACGTTCTTTCCACTATAATAGGTCTAATATTCTATAAAAAGGCAGGGTCAATTAAGTGGATTTATATGAAGCATTACATCAGAGACACACGATTCGCGATTTTTCCTCCGAAGTAATCCCTGAAAATATTATTCGAAAAATTATTGAAGCGGCATATACAGCCCCAACAAATGACCATATGCGTGAATGGCATTTTTTGTTATTGAATGATCGTGAAAAACGACAGAACATGATCAACCAGTTATTGAAACCGGTAACACGCACGGCTGCGGTTGGAATTACAGATCAGTGGAAACTGACTGACCTCGACCAGAGGGAGATGTATATTGAGGCAATACCCAGGCAAGTCTCCATGCTCTTGAATTGTTCTTGTTTAATTCTTCCCTGCTTCCGCCAGCCATCCGATCTTTTAAAACCAGCAAGTCTTTCAGACTTGAATGCCTTCGCGTCCATCTGGATGGCGATCGAGAACCTGCTGTTGGCCGCAACGGCAGAAGGGGTGTTTGGCGTTACCCGCATTCCATTCGAAGAGGAACGGAAAAAATTGAAAGAATTTTGCCAGATACCGGAAGAGTACGAAATTCCCTGTTGGATTGCACTGGGGTACCCCGGCAAGAATGCCAAACGCGCCAACCAATCGACCATTACCATAGATGATAGAATCCACTATAACAATTGGTGAAAAAAGCCAATAAAGGATCCCGGCATGGAGCATCAGATTATTCCCCTAAAAAACCGAATATGTATTGAATGTTTACCGCAAGGAGGCATCATTTCGGATGAACAATCTGCTCTTGATCTCCTTGGCATTTGCGGCGAAGAACACGCGGATTCGATCCTGTTGCACTCCACCAACCTGAGTGAAGACTTTTATAACCTGAAGACAGGGCTTGCAGGCGCGTTGATGTTGAAATGGACTATGTACAGGATCATCGTCGCTGCCATAATTCCACCCGAAAAGATCGGAACAGGCCGGTTTTACGAAATGGTCATTGAGACCAACCGGCGTAATGATTTTCGAGTCTTTCCATCCAGGGATGAGGCAGTCTCATGGCTGGATTCCCTGCCTTAATCCAATCAGATGCTCTTTTTACCTGATTTGCTCTGATACATGCGTTCATCCGCGAGGCGGAAGACATCGACCAGATTCGAACCCGCCTCACCCGTCGCGAACCCGATGGACAATTGCAGCGCGGGATCATCGAGAGAATGGAGCTTGAATCTTAATCGCTTCACAATCTCGCTGGCCGATTCTTCATTTGCGCCAACAAGCAGCACAGCAAATTCGTCCCCACCAATACGGGCTGCAATGTCATTCGATCGGATCGAGTCCTGAATTACCATCGCTGTTTTTTGAATAGCGACATCTCCCGCAGCGTTCCCGTATTGGTCATTTATCCATTTCAGCTTGTCCATATCGGCAACAATAATACTTACGGGGAAAACCCGGCTTAATTGAGCCTGCTCCATTTCGATCTCAAAATAATGACGGTTATAAAGTCCGGTCAGAGTATCAAAATTACTGAGACGGATCAACTCTTTTTCAAGGATTTTTCGTTCTGTGATCTCTTTGGAGACACAAATAACCCGCTCAACATTGCCTGTGTTATCGAAGATTGGTTTAGCCGTCGTCAGAAAGAACCTGTCCTGATTTCGAAAGTTGGTTCTCCCCTCTATCGTTTTAGCGCTCCCGGTCGAGAATACAGATTTTATAGTAGCAAAACGCCTTTCCGCTTCATCCGATGGGTAAAGGTCCCACATCGTGTGGTTGATGATTTCTTGAAGAGGGCGTGCGATACTATCGGCGTACGCCTGGTTAGCATACTGGTACTCGCCATCAGAAGAAAAAATAAAAATCGGATCGCTTGATCCGTCCATCAGGATTTTGTATTTCTCTTCATTGGCCAGAAGGCTGTTTATTGTTTCTTTATGATTACCAAGCTGATCCTCCAGTTGCACAACCCGCGTTTGCAACTCCCGTACTTTTTGGATCAATTCATCTTTTGTAAACTGAATGACGGCGTCTTTCTCTGTAATATCCATAAGTACTTTTATCCATTCCTTGCTTGAGATAGATTTTCAATCTGTAAATGCACGCATTGAATGGTTAATAAATCTTTCATTATTATCATATAGGTTTTTGCGTTTTTAACCAAATTATTTTGTTAAAATTAGTGCATGAGAGACGAAAATCCCACAGTCTATTCCACTTCTTCAGGCCGGATGTGTCCTAAATGCGGCAGACCGGTCGATTCCTGTGTATGTCAGAAAACCCAATCCCCGGTCAAAGGAGATGGTGTTGTTCGCATATTTCGCGATTCCAAAAAACGAAAGGGGAAAACCGTCACATTGATCACCGGTATTCCCCTGAACGGGCAGACTCTTCATTCACTGCATAGTGACTTGAAACGCCTCTGCGGATCTGGAGGTTCGATTAAAGATGGCAATCTTGAAATCCAGGGCGACCACCGCGATACAATACTGGTTGAGTTAAAAAAGAGGGGCTTCACGGTTAAACTGGCTGGCGGATAGATTCCTCTTTTTGCCTACCCGGCTCTTGTTCCAATAACCTACACCAGGGTGTCCAGTCAACTGAAACCACGATGTTAAAAAACAGCCTCTCCACTTTGGTTATCCTTACACAAATCGCGGTTTTCATATCCCTTACCGCATTTTCCACACAGATCTCAGATGCGGATTTTACGGCATATGACATGATCAATTCCGTGAATATTATCCGTGCCGCGAAGGGACTTCCCCCTGTCCAAATGCATCCGCTGATCATGGCCGTTGCCCAGGATCACTCCGAATATCAGGCATCCATGAGCCGGTCATCGCATTCCGGAAGAGATGGAGGAATTGTGAATGGTCGGGTGGAAGCATCCGGATACGCAGGTGGACGTAAGTTCGTCGCCGGTGAGAACGTCGCTACGTTAAGTATTGGCATCACCGGTATGCTGCCGATTATTGTCAACGAAATCTGGTCTGATCCGGGTCATTACGGCGCCATGGTCAATCCAAAGTACACCGATGCTGGCGTTGGTATTGCTTCGGATGGAGAAATGGTTTATGTAACGCTTAACCTCGCCGGGATTGTGGAAGAAGCGAGTCAGGGCACAACACCGGAAGCAGATGATAATGACCAGCCTGTCACCAATCAAGAAATTCTTCCCCTCATAACGACCACGCCCAAATCAGATGGGGCTGTTTACCACACAGTTGGTTTTGGACAGACGCTGGGAACGATTGCCCAAATGTACGGCGTCGATATGAACGACCTGGCCGCCATAAATGGAATTGAACCAGACACAATCTACGCGGGACAAAACCTTTTCATTCGGTTTATGACACCTTCACCTGTTACTGAAATCCC
This sequence comes from uncultured Leptolinea sp., assembly GCA_964446955.1. Taxonomy (GTDB): domain Bacteria; phylum Chloroflexota; class Anaerolineae; order Anaerolineales; family Anaerolineaceae; genus Leptolinea. Next base: position 80,435 of record CAYUQJ010000001.1, on the reverse strand, counting down.
AAATCCAGGCACATCGCAGACTGTCACGACCACACCACTGTTAACAACAGTCAGCCCGATTCCTTCCACACTGATTGTCGATTCCACACCAATTCCCGCCACAAAACCCGTCAGTAGACCCCGGGAGATCGGGATAGTCGTGATTTTTGTGTTATTCAGTATTCTTATCGTCATCTTCCTCTATAGTAGAAAGCCAGGCTAGTCCGAAAACAAGCGCAATCCCGATTGATAATCCCTGTATAATTCTTTCTGTAGTAACCACATCCCCCCACCTGTCAGGTAAAAATGACGAAAAAATTGATTCTTGTTGCCGGAAACATCGGTTCTGGAAAGACTTCTTTAACAGAGCGCATCGGTCAAAAACTAAACTGGCGCACCGCCTATGAATCAGTCGTGGACAACCCGTACCTGCCATCATTTTATGCCGATATGCGGGCATGGACTTTCCATCTTCAAGTTTACTTCCTGGGACATCGCGCCCGGCAGCATATGGATCTTTGGAATGATGAACGTTCGGCCATTGTTGACCGCAGTATATATGAAGACGCGTATATTTTTGCCCGTGCATTGAATAAAATGGGAAACCTTACAGATCTGGATTATCGATCCTACCTGTCTGTATTTGATCTCGTCATTAGAAGCCTGCCGGCTCCATCGCTTCTGGTTTACCTGAAATGTCCGGTAGATGTGCTTCTAGACCGCATTCATAACCGGGCAAGAGATATGGAAAGCACGATCTCGAAAGATTATTTGGAACTGCTGGATAGTTTTTATAATGACTGGTTAAAGTCATTTGACTTATGTCCGGTGTTGACATTGCGAACAGACGACCTGGATTTTGTCCATAACGAAGAACATATGAACATGGTCATCTCAACCATTCAGAAAAAACTGGCGGGGAAAGATGAGCTCTCCTTTGGATAATTCTATTTCGAAAAAGCGCCCTGTTGGCGCTTTTTTTCTGCAACCGATTTTATTTACATCCGTATACATTGTTAGAGAATACATACAGGAGTAATCGTTGATCACAGCAGAAAACACCTGGCTGGAGCAGGCGCGCCAGGGGAACATGGATGCATTTACACAACTGGTCGAAACCTATCAACGACCGGTATTCAATCTGTGCTATCGAATGTTGGGAGATGCACTGGAAGCGGAGGATGCTGCACAGGAAACATTCTGGAGAGCCTATCAAGGAATGAAAAAGTATGATCCGTCCCGTTCATTCGCCACCTGGCTGCTTTCAATTGCGGCACATTACTGTATTGACCAACAACGCAAACGCAAACTTCCCATGGTGGATATTGATATCCTTCCCGAAGAAGACGCGCCCGACCCTTCACCCAATCCGGAAAGGGTAATAAGCAAACAAATGGAGAATAAAGCCCTGCACCGCCTATTGGATAACCTGCAACCAATGGACAGGGCTGCAATTGTATTAAGGTATTGGTACGAAATGTCAGAAGAAGAAATTGCACAAACTTTACAACTATCAACCAGCGCGGTTAAAAGCAGATTGTTCCGCGCGCGCAGACAGCTTGCCGTGGATTATCAGGAATCGGTGCCTGCGTCACTTGAAAGGAGTCCACATGGAACATCAACCCTTTGAAAATTGGATACTTTCAGGAGATCCACTTACGCAATCTCAAAAAATCGAATTGGAAGAGCATCTAACCATCTGTCCCCATTGCTCTGCAATAAAAGAAGGATTATCCGGGGTGGAAATGCTTTTCAAATCCTCGACGTTTGAATCTCCTTCCCCTGGGTTCGCCAAACGCTTTGCGTTGATGGCTGCTCAGCGCAAGGAGGAAGCACGACGGCTCCAATCTTACTTTTTTCTTGGATGGATGATGATCGCAACCGTTGTTGTTTCTATCATCTATTTAACAACAATGATTTTGATAAAGTCACCTTCTGAGGTGATCACTGATCTTATGGCTGTAACGATCAACGCAGCCTTCCAGGTTAATAATCTTGTGCAGACGGTAATGACCTGGTTCCAGATCATACCGCTTCCAATCACTCTGGCGATTATCGCCGGTTCAGCAAGTCTGGTTGTTCTACTCACCAGTGGTTGGATCATTACCGTGTGGAAAGCCTCCACACAAGGAGTAAAAGCCCATGAATAAAAAATTATTGATTACTTTCCTTTTATTATCGGTATTCGCATCACTTCTCCTATCTGGATGCTCCAGTTCATCCAATGATGGGGACAAATTCATCATGGGCGGCACTTTCCGTCTTGACGAAGACGAAGTGATCGATGGGAACCTCTCCATTTTCGGCGGTGCTGTGAGCCTGGAAGAAGGTTCCACTGTCAACGGAAATGTGGTTGTCATCGGGGGCAGTGTATATGCCGATGGCATCATAAACGGGGGGATCAACGGAATGGGTGGATCCATCAACCTGGGTGATTCGGCTGTTGTGCAGGGCGATGTTTCCACATTCGGTGCGAATGTTGATAAATCTGACTCCACGATCATTCGCGGCAAGATCATCTCTCAATCCGAATCCGGTGTCCAGTTACCCGATTATCCACGAATGATCGTTCCGGCAGTTGTCAAACCCATAGGTGACGCTCTGGGCAGTCTGCTCCAGGCTTTGGTGATTTCGCTTCTGGCTGTGCTTGTTTTACTGTTTATCCCACGCCAATCCGATAACGTCAAAAATATTATTCTTGAAAATCCGCTTACTGCCTGCGGGGTGGGTCTTCTAACCATGATCCTGCTGCCCTTTGTGATCATCATTCTGGCGATCACTCTGATCTTTATTCCTATCAGCATAGCGGCAGTGGTGATCTTCGTCCTGGGATTGCTCTTTGGCTGGATCGCCATTGGATACGAATTGGGAATCCGCATGTCTAAGCTGTTCAAATCTGAATGGGCGCCCGCTGTGAGTGCCGGACTGGGAACATTTACGCTATCCATCGTTTCAGCTCTCATCAGCGTCATTCCATGTGTCGGATGGATCATTCCCTTCCTGGTAACCCTGATCGCCACCGGTGGTGTGGTGATATCTGTTTTCGGTACACGGGGACCGGACAGACCCTTTGGAATCCCGAAAGTAACAGTCTCATATCCAGATAAGCCTTTGGAATCAACTGCCGTTCAATCCGATTTTCACAGTGATGAACCAGAAGTAACCATCGATACAATCTTTGCATCCGATAGTCCGGATTCTCTCAAAGTGAATGAGGACAGTGTTGATAAAGACAAACCAAAGAATGAGAAAGACGAAAAACCTTCCGAAGAAAGTTCTCCGGAATCTGCGGAAATAGAGAAAAAGCCTAAAGCCAGAACAAGAAAAGCAAAATCTGATACTGACACGAAATCCGGGAATAAAACCGGCTGACGGGTTCGTATAAAAGGGACAATAGGGAATGAAAAAAAATATACTACTTGCTTTACTCATCGTGGCACTCAGCTCCCTGGCTTGCAATATCACGATCCAAACACCCCAGATCAAGACAGGCCCGGAGACGACAACCACGATTGAAGAGCCTTACCCTGAAGCAGACAGTCCAGCGGAATTGGTCTTAAAAATGGGGGCAGGAACGCTGAATATTTCAGATGGCGGCACGGATCTTGTGGCTGGTGAGATTAAAACAAATATTGCCAACTGGCAGCCTACTATAGACCGATCGGATGAGCGGGTGACGATTTCCCAGGGGAATAACGACCAATCGTTTACCATCCCTTCCGGTAATTTGATCAATGAATGGAATTTATTACTGGGAACCAGCAAGCCGTTGGAATTGGATATTGACGCAGGTGCGTACGAAAGTGATATTCAGATCGGAAACGTCCAACTGAGCAAATTGACCATTGATGACGGGGCGTCAAACTCCAAAATAACATTCAACTCCCCCAATAAAGTGATGATGGATTCTTTGAAATACAGCACGGGAGCATCACAGGTCGAATTGGTCAATCTGGCCAATGCCAATTTCAAAGAGATGGTTTTTGACAGTGGTGCCGGCTCATACATACTCGATTTCAATGGCGATCTACAGCACGACGCGGAAGTTTCCATCAAAACTGGACTGAGCAACATGAAGATCATCATCCCGTCCGACATGAATGCCTCTGTAACACTCTCGGGTGGTGTGAATAATGTTTCATTGAAGGGTACGTGGACTGTGAATTCCAATGAATATCGGACACTTTCATCATCAGGTCCCAGTCTTGAGATCGACATTGACATGGGGGTTGGAAATCTGGAACTGATATCACAGGAAAACAACTCGCTGTAAAAATAGTGTTTGAAAATACGAAGAAGCAACCGGGTGAATGTTTACCCCGGTTGTTTTTTTTAAATTTTTCTATTAAGTATTGATTCAGATCAGTCAGCTTGCTTAAGTAGCTATCAACCGTTATCATTGTTCCATGAATACAGAAGAATTCACCAAAAAACACACATCCCCTCCTTACTATATTCGTGTCTCTGGCAATCACCGCGAAATGGGACAACAAATCGGCTCGAAATCTGCCGCGCAGGTAAAACATAGCTTGGAAAATGCGAAAAACCTTCTCGCAAAGGCATATGATACGCTTCAATTAACCTGGGAAGGAGCAGAAATCCAGGCACGCAAGTACCTTCCCTTCGCGCAGGAACGATACCCTAACTTAGTGGAAGAGATCGTTGGAATTGCAGAAGGGGCAGACGTTCCCTTCAATGATCTTGTTGTCCTGAATGCCATGGAAGCTGTCACAACCGATGCCCTGCATTTGACGAAATGCACCAGCATCGGTGTCAATGAACAACGAACGGCCAACGGACACGTTTTACTCGGGCACAACGAAGACTGGGTTCCTGAAGATGAAGTGGATGTATTTATAGTCCATGCCACCCCGGACGACGAGCCGGCTTTTCTTGCCATGACCTATGGAGGTTTGCTTCCGAATATTGGTTTTAATTCCGCGGGTATCGCCCAATGTTGCGATTCCGTCTATCCTTCTGACAGCCGCATCGGTATTCCCCGTGTTATCGTCTCTCGCGCTGTGCTCACCGCCCGTAATCCAGCCGAAGCCATCCGCCATACACTGGCTCCTCTCCGGGCTGCCGGGTACAACCATTTGATCGCGCACGAGAGCGGTGAAATGTACAATGTCGAGGTTTCAGCTCGTAATTTTGCCTTACTGTACGCAGAAAACAACATCATTGCCCACACGAATCATTATCTGGATCGGGGAATGCAGGCAGTTGAAGACGAACCGGATGAACTAATCAGTACCCGCGTCCGCTATTTTCGGGCCCGCCGTCTACTGGAACAGACAAAACTGCATACTGCACAAACGCTGCAAACCATATTACGCGATCATATCAACCATCCCGATTCCATTTGCAATCACGCGATGGATGACACGAATCCCATGACCAGAGAAAAGACCATAACCAGTCTGGTGATGGATCTTACAGCCCGTCAGATGCATGTCGCCTGGGGGAACCCTTGTATCAATTCCTACCATACGTTCCAAATGGATGAATAATCAAGCGTTGAATTTCAGGTAGACACCGCTTCCCTGCCAAGTAGTAATCCTAGAAATCCGCCAGCCATAGCCAGGAACGTTGTAAGAGCAAATACCGCCTGATAGCCCGAATAATCGGCAAGTAAACCGGTAAACATGGTCCCGATTGCTCCTGATGAGAAAATAAAACACAGGGTAAGACCGGCTGCCATACCTTTTCCGCCCGGTATTACTTTTTGTGCCTGTACAACAATAACGCTGTATGCCCCCCCGGTTAGCCCTCCAGCCAGGAACATCAATGGATAAAGCCAAAGAGTATAACCGGTAAGAGCGATCAATCCCAATGGAATGGTGGACAAAAGTAAACTGCCGGCGATAACCTTGTTCTTCCCGATCTTGTCTGCCATATCGCCACCGATCATACAACCGATGGCTGAACCTGCTGTAAATAAGCCGATGATGACCCCATATACCGAAGGAGATATCTGCAAATCAGCCAGATAGCGGGGCATGTAAGCGGTGATACTCGATTGTGTCCATGCCTGAAATGCGGCAACCCCGGTCAGCAACAAGAGTGACCGGGTAATGGAAAATTTTTGTCCCGATTGTTCAACTTTTGGAATTACGGGTTTGACATAATTCAGTTGTTTAAGTTCCCGGGCATTAAATAGGCCGATTGGTAACGTAAAAATTGTCATCAGCAGTAAACCAGGGAAACCAAATATACTGAGAAGTGGGCCGCCTATCATTGGACCAATCCCAAAACCCATCTGACCGAAAAGGAAGAACAATGAGGTGGATGTCGCTTCGCGGCCATTCATGCGATCCCGGCCGGATATGGAGGCTTCCATGGTACCGGCAGGATGGAATGCGCCTGACGCGATGCTCGCCAGCACGAGAAGCCCGACTGCCGGCCATCCCGGGAAGAAAAGGGCAATCGAATAAAAGATTCCCATCCATATAATGCCACCTGCAGCCACCCACCGGACACCAAACCTGTCTGATATATAACCGAATAGAGGCTGCGCCAACGCACCGGAAACCACATACACTGTTGTCATTATCCCCAGCCCATAATTGGATAATCCAAGCATGATACTGAGCATCGCCAGGACAAGCGATCGCTGACCACCCAGCAAGTCAACAATGAAGTGCCCCATGACCAGGGAATTAAGGATACGATCCCCGAATAATCCCCGGGGTGATTGGGCAGCGGTGTTTTCCATAAAATTATCTGTAGTACTTTCTCGATTCGATTAGATCATAGACACCTGATTTCAGGAAAAATCGGAATGTCCGTCCTTCACTTATTCGCCGGCGAATGTCGGCAGAAGAGATCTCTATTTGTGGAGCATTAAAACACGTTACTTTTGCCTTTATTCCAGGGATTTTTCTGTCAAGTTCATCGATGTCATATTTTGAACCCGGTCTGTCATAAACCCCGATCCCGTCCAGGGTAAGAACCAACTCTTCCGCCCGATACCAGGCCGGTAAGCTCTGCAAAGAATCTCCGCCCATAATATAGATCAGTTCTGTGTTGGGATTTTCTTTTTTTATTATGTGGACAGTATCAACCGCGTAATATGGCGGTTCCCGGTTCACATCTACCAGTGATAATTCAAAACCTGATGTGTTATATAAGGCAGCCTTGAGAAGCTCCACCCGTTCGTCCGCAGGTGATATCACCCGCCCATTTTTCAACGGTGATTGCGGCGTGAGAAGCCATATAACTCTGTCCAGACGGAGGCTGTCCAGTGCTTCTGCGGCAACAATCATATGGCCTAGATGAGGCGGGTCAAAAGTTCCTCCAAACAGGCCGATGCGAGGCATATTTAATCCTGCCATTCCAGTTCATAATCTGAAATGAAAACAGTATCACCCTCCTCAACTCCGGCTTCACGCAGCGCGTCGTCAAGACCGATCTTCTCCATCAACCGTTGAAAACGGCGAATTGAACCCTCATGCTCCCACAATGTCATGGCGGCTGCCCGCTCTATTCCTTTACCGGAGACCCGCCAGCCTTCAGGGATGTGTTCAATATTGAATTCATAACGGTCCTCTTCCGGTTTATAAACTGGCAATTCCATCTCTACCGGTTCAGGTTCGGGTGCTTCCTGAAGCAATTCCTGGACCTTCTTTAGTACGTCCATGACATTGGTTCGGGCCAATGCCGAGATCGACATTACCTGTATTCCTGCTTTCTTGAAACTGGACTTAATCCATGGAAGACGTTCTTTGACTTCGGATAGGTCAATTTTGTTAATGACAACAACCTGTGGTTTCACGCCTAATTTTGGATCGAAAAGAGCAAGTTCATTGTTGATCTGGGAATAATCTGCCAGCGGATCCTCCGCTAATCCATCGATCATGTGAATAAGCACACGATTGCGCTGTATGTGGCGCAGAAAAGTAAATCCGAGGCCAACCCCATTATGGGCACCCTCAACCAACCCGGGGATATCCGCTATGACCAGTGAGTGATCGAGATCGATCTGCGCGACTCCCAGCGCCGGTTCCAGGGTGGTAAAAGGATAATCCGCGATTTTTGGGTCCGCGTTCGTGACAGCAGCCAGAAAACTTGATTTTCCAGCGTTCGGCAGCCCGACCAACCCAACATCTGCCATCAACTTGAGCTCCAATCGGATATTGAATTCCTCAGCCGGTTCGCCCCGTTCACCGGTTCGGGGAGCCTGGTTTCGGGCTGTAGCAAAATGCTGATTTCCCCGTCCGCCACGCCCACCTTTGGCGATCACCAATTGCTGCCCCGGGTCAACCATATCACCCAGCATCTTTCCTGTGTCGACGTTATATACGACTGTTCCCGGAGGAACTGGCACGACAAGGTTATCGGCGGATCTCCCGGTCATGTTATTGGGGCCACCGCCCTTTCCATCACGGGCAATATACTTCATGTTGTGATGAAACACCGACAGGGTATTCATGGTCGGTTTCACCTCAAAGATCACATCACCGCCGCGGCCACCATCACCACCATCCGGTCCGCCCCGGTTGACGTATTTTTCACGGTGGAAATGGACCATGCCATCTCCACCGCGACCACTTCTCACATAAATCTCTGCTTCATCAATCACTTATTACCAAATTTTTCTTTCAACAGATCTTCCAGGGTCGGCTTCCCGATCTCCTGTAGCTCATATCGAACACGCTGATTAGGTTTCTTGATTTTCATAACACGATTCAAATCGATTGGTGTCCCGATGATCACCAGATCCACATCCGCACGGTCTATTGTCTTTTCCAGGTCACGGATCATGTCATCACCATAACCCATAGCCGGAAGAATGGGTCCTGTCTTCGGATACTTTTGATACGTCTCTGTTATCGCGCCAACCGCAAACGGGCGTGGGTCCACAATTTCAGCCGCTCCAAATCGTTTGGCAGCCACATAACCAGCACCATATGCCATTTCACCGTGGGTTAATGTCGGGCCATCTTCCACAACCAGAACACGTTTTCCGCGGATAGCCCCGGGATCTTCAATGAACAGTGGTGACGCGGCCTCTATAACCACAGCCCTGGGATTGAGCTGGTTTAGTCGTTCACGAACCTCAATGACAGCCTGTGGATCTGCCGTATCTACTTTATTGATTACGAACACATCGGCTGCCCGCACATTGGTTTCACCCGGATGATACATGTATTCATGACCCGGTCGATGGGGATCGGCAACAACAATGTTCAGATCTGGTACGTAAAAGGAAAAGTCATTATTTCCACCATCCCACAGGATGATATCCACTTCCTGTTCAGCCTGCCTCAAAATAGCTTCGTAATCCACTCCAGCATAAACGATCACACCATTATCAAGATGCGGTTCATATTCTTCCCGTTCTTCGATAGTGCATTCGTGTTTGTCCAGATCAGCATACGTCGCGTACCGCTGGACTTTCTGCTTGACAAGATCACCATAGGGCATGGGATGCCGGATTGCCGCAACCTTGTAACCCATATCCCGAAGAATAAGGGATACACGGCGGGTAGTCTGGCTCTTTCCAGAACCGGTCCGCACCGCGCAAACCGAAACCACCGGTTTGGTCGATTTTACCTGGGTAGTTCTCATACCCATCAGGCGGAAATCTGCTCCAGCAGCCAATACGGTTGATGCTTTGTGCATAACGACATCATGAGGCACATCGCTATACGCAAAAATAACCAGTGCGACATTAAGTCTTTTAATAAGATCTACCAGTTCGCTTTCGGGGTAGATCGGTATACCCGCCGGGTAAAGCTTCCCGGCCAATTCCGTCGGATACTTGCGGCCTTCAATATTTGGAATTTGCGTCGCAGTGAAAGCAACTACATCATATTCAGGATTATCACGGAAGAACACATTGAAATTGTGAAAATCCCGCCCCGCTGCTCCCATAATCAACGTTCTTGTTCCAGCCATTCGATCGTTTCTCCTTGGAGATGGGTTAGATTACATCACTTCAGGGGATTCAACCCCCAGAAGGGATAAACAATTGTGTATGGCCTGTCGCGCGGCCGCGGTCAGACGTAGCCGAAAATCGCGAATATCGCCTTCAGCCGTGAGAACCGGACAGGTATTGTAGAAATCATTGAATGATTGGGCTAAAGTGAAGGCATAATTGGCCAACAGCATAGGTTTGTATTCTGCAGCAGACCGCTTGACTTCATTACTAAACCGGGAGATCAAGTCGATCAATTGCACTTCCTGTGGTGCCAGGTCAAATGTCTTGTTTGAGCCAGCCGGAATTACCTGACCAACCTTGCGCAAAATGCTGTTCGCGCGAACAAACGCGTACTGTATGTATGGAGCTGCCTGCCCCTCGAAAGTAAGCGCTGTTTCCCAATCAAATGTAACGATCTTGGTATTGTCACGTGATAACATGGAATACTTGATCGCACCCAGAGCAACCATACGCGCGACCTTTTGCTGATCATCCGGTGAAAGATCAGGATTCTTATCATTTACAATCTTTAAGGCACGTGACGTCGCTTCTGTGATCAAATCTTCCAATAAAACAACCGTACCATCGCGTGATGACATGGTCACATTCCCCGGCAAATTTACGATCTCGTAAGCCAGGTGATAACACTTTTTCGCGAAATCGTAGCCCATAAATTCTAGGGTTTTGTAAATTTGCTGCAGGTATAGTGACTGCCGGACATCGACAACATAAATGGACTGATCGAGATCGTATTGTTCGAACTTTTTAACCGCGAGAGGCAGGTCCTTGGTGGAATAGAGAGAGGTTCCATCTGATCGCAATACAACCAGTACACGGTACTTTTCTTTGGTTCCGGCCAACTCATCCAGTGGAACGATCACTGCACCATCCGGACGTTCATCACGGGCTATGCCCATTTTGATCATCCTTTCAACAAATTCCTTGCCAGTGCCTTCAACTTCACTTTCATAATAATAGTGATCGAACGATACGCCTAATGTGTCGTATATCTGGTCAAATCCTTCCAATGACCATTGGCGTGTTTGTTTCCACAATTCCAATAACTCGGGGTCATTGGCATCCCATTGGGCAAACAAAGCACGGACCTGCGGCTCAGCTTCAGGGTCATCGTTATACCGCCTGTCTGCTTCGGTATAAAGACCTGTCATCCAGCGGTGCCGGTCTTCACCGGGTTGTTCCCCCTTGTGATAGGAAAGATAGTTCCACATCCATTTAATGACATGCAACCCAATATCGCCAATATAATTCGCGCGGACAACTTCATAACCGGCTGCCGCAAGTATATTGCAAACGGAATTACCCAGTATCACATTGCGTAAATGGCCTACATGAAAAGCTTTGTGCGTATTTGGTTGTGAAAACTCAACCATTACGCGTTGTTTTAGCGGATCACATTGTCCAAATTTTTCTTTTTCTGAAAGCACCGTACCGATCACCCGGTTGGCGAAACTGAACGTTGAAAAATACAGGTTCAGATAACCCTTGACGGCTTCGACTTTTTCAAAACCGGCAGGCGGAGTACCATCAGCCTGAAGTATAGCCACCGCGGCCTCAGCCGCCATCTCGGCAGCCCGTTGATTCACATTTCCGCCCTTGCCTTTGCGGGCTTCCATAGCAGCAGCCTGAAAGAACGACATGGATATTCCCCAATGCCCACTGAACGGAATCCAATTCCATTGTATCGTTTTTACATCCAGATCTAATTTGTTGAAGTATTCAAAAACACGCTTTTCTACGGTTGTTTGTTCAATTTGAAACATTTTGGATCCCGATGGTTTCAGATTATGGACACACTATCCGCTGGTATCAGCGGACCTCTGGGATTATAACACTTTCAATACCCACAGTCGTTTTAAGAATTCAATTGACGGTGATCATTTCGCCGATTTTTCAACACAAAAAGCGGGAGGTTTGCCTCCCGCCCCTGTTGTTATTCAAAAGAGCTAACGCAGATTAGGCTGCCTGGGCAGCGTTCAGCCGTTTCATCAGGCGGCTCTTGCGCCGGGCTGCATTGTTCTTGTGAATGACACCTTTTTCAGCTGCTTTATCCAACGCGCTGATCGCATTCTTTACTGCTTCCGCAGATTCGGAATTCCCATCAACAATAGCTTTGTCGGCTTTTGCGATAAAGGTCCGGGCTGCTCCGCGGAAAACACGATTGCGAAGGCGTTTCTTTTCATTCTGTTTATTGCGCTTGATTGCAGACTTGATATTAGCCAACTTCGTCCTCCAAAAAAATTCCTTACACTAGCAAGCACGTATTTTACCAGATTCTACTTAAAAAACCAATAGATGATTGGATCACTTCAACTTAATTGTCAACGGGTAACCACCGGTTTCTATAATTATCATGAAGCTGGTATGATAACAGAATAACTCCAATCCACAGGTCGGATATAATAAGGTTTAATTAAGCGGAAATTCACATGTGTCTCACTTTTCAATAAACTGTATTTTCCATATTTAAGAAAACTTTAGAAAACCACACATAACAAGGAGAACAAAATGGGTACTAAAGGCCGTCAAATTGTTGGAATGGATGTCGATGAATTACTCAAACTTCTTAACCAGGCATTGGCCGATGAGTGGCTGGCTTACTACCAGTATTGGATTGGAGCAAAAATCGTCAAAGGGCCGATGAAAGACGCGGTGGCGGCAGAATTAGTCTTGCATGCCACAGAGGAACTAGGCCACGCAGATCTGCTGGCCACCCGGATTGTACAGTTGGGTGGTACACCGATCATTCAACCGCAGGAATGGTTCAAGTTGACCAACTGCGGCTATGATGCACCCACCGATCCATTTGTCAAAGCAATCCTTGCCCAGAATATTAAAGGGGAACAATGCGCTATCGATGTATATCAAAAGCTCCAGCTTCTCGTTCGCGATAAAGATCCGGTAACATACAACCTGGTACTCTCAATTCTAGCGGATGAAGTTGAACATGAAGAAGATCTGCAGTCACTGGATGAAGATCTGGATTCCATGATGATGCGGAAATAAATAGCAATAAAAGTTTCTAATATACTGACTATAAAAAAATCAACACCGGATGGAAAAATCCATCCGGTGTTGATTTACTTTTGTAAATCGGTCAATTTTTTCGTGATGGCTTCAAGCTCTGATTCCAGCCATCCCCTGCGGTTTTCCAGATAGCTCTTCTCATCCTCAGAGGGTATTTCCTGTGGATAGTAGCCCCATCCGAAACCACCCCGCCCAAAAAATCGACCTCTTCCAAAAGCTCCTCCACCTCCACACGGGCCTCGCCCCCAACCAATCGGCCCGGTACCAAACGGTCCTGTACGATCAAATCCAGGCATGATTACTCCTTTCCTTTCGTTTCATTAAAAGCGGCTATTCCGCCGTCCACGACGAAAGCCTAAAAAACCATTCCCGACAGCACGCCATAAGCTTCGGCCCCAATTAAAAGGCCATGAACCCGTTGTTGATGGCGCTCCGATGTTTTTTACAGGAGTGCCCACCGGTGAGCAATTCCCCATCCCCCTTCCAGTACGTGGCCCCATTCCTGCGGGACCTGTTCCATTTCTAGCCGGCATTTCTTTCTCCTTTCCTGCTATCCCCGTTTCGTTCGTAAAACGTGGATTAGACTTTCAGTTTTTTCCAATTCCTTCATCCAATTTTCTGTGACACTTTTACCCTTGTCTGTCACACGGTACATCCTTCTTGGGGGGCCTTGAGTTGCCTCCGGTTCCCAGTCAGACGTAATCCATTGCAACATTTCCATATCACGCAGAATTTTGTAGATCACGCTTGGATGAACAGTTCCAATCCCAAGATTTGAAAGTTCAGTGAGTAACAAGTATCCATGTTTCGGTTTTTCATGCAGTAGAACCAGCAAAGCCGGTTCCAACAATGACAGAATAGTTGGCGAGTGTCGTTCATCATCCGGCCTGCTCGCTCCCATAGCCCAACCTCTACCATGTCTTGGCACTATTATTCTCCCATTTCATATCTTTCATACACTATAGCACGCTATTCTATTTAATGCAATAGATTTTATTAGAATATCCAGAAAGATTCTCATAATATTAGTACTTTGTTTAAATATTCGATGTATACTTACCATAATATTAGGATATAAATACCCTGGCACTCTGAAAATCATCCAGCGAACTGGAGAATAAAAGCAGGGAAACGAAATCATTTTATATGGAGAAATAAATGAAAATTGCTGTTATCACTGATGATGGAAAGCTCATAAGCCGCCATTTTGGCCGTGCCGCCTATTATTTGGTTTGCACGATCGAAAACGGAAAAATCACCGAGAAAGAAATGCGGGATAAGATGGGGCATACACATCTCAGCAAGCAAACTCATACAGATAATCAAAGTACCAGTGGCCACGGAATGGATCCGGTATCACATGACAAGCATGTCAGTATGGCGGACGTCATCTCGGATTGCACCGCCCTTCTATGTGGCGGCATGGGTATGGGAGCCTACGAAAGTATGCGAAGCCTTAACATCAATCCTATTGTTACAGATCTATCGGATATCGATGAGGCTGTTCAAGCCTACATTGATGGCAGTCTGATAGATCACCGTGAATTACTTCATTAATACCGGGGTGGATCAAATCACTCCCGATAAAAACCCAAATCAACCCTCTAAAAGGGTTAGGGAAACTTGATTTTACTTAAAATTTGGAGGCATAATGATTTTAATGATTTCTTCGAAGCAGGAAGATTGGAATGGTCCCATTGACGGAAGATTTGGACGATCCCAATGGTTGATCAAATATGATACAGACACAAAGAAATGGGAAGCATTCAAAAACCCCGGAGCTTCCGAATCAGGCGGCGCTGGAATTGCCGCAGCGCAATTCGTCATCGATAAAGGCGCGACAACCATAATCAGCGGAAGTTTTGGCCCCAATGCGTCCAACACTTTTAGAGCTGCCAATATAAATATGTTTGTTTTTTCCCCGGAAGTAACTTCAGTAAAGCACGCGGTTGAGCTCTTTGAAAAGGGCAGCTTGCGTTCTTTTGCATAGACAATAATTAGGTCGAAAATGCGAATCGCCATTGCCAGTGGTAAAGGTGGAACTGGAAAAACGACTATAGCGACCGGGTTTGCTCACACGCTCGCCCGGAATCATTCAGTCTGGTACATGGACTGTGATGTTGAAGCGCCCAATGGTCATCTTTTCCTGCATCCCAACCTGGATCAGAAAACAGAAGCTGTAATCCGAATCCCCCAAATTGATGACGGAAAATGCACCGCCTGTGGAAAATGTGTCGAGGTATGCCAGTATCATGCTCTCGCACAAATAGGAAAGAGAATCATGGTCTTTCCACAACTGTGTCATGGTTGTGGAAGTTGTACCTGGAACTGCCCGGAAAATGCCATTGAAGAGATCCCGAATCCCATAGGATCTCTGGAAGCAGGCGATACATCGGAAGGGATTCATTTTTCACATGGTGTTCTAACCATCAGTGAACCTATGGCTACACCGATTATTCGGCAGTTAAAACGTTGGCATAAGCCGGAAGACGGATCCATAACCATTTTAGACGCCCCCCCCGGCGCGTCATGTTCAGTCGTGGAAACCTTACGAAGTGTTGATTTCGTTATCCTGGTGACAGAACCAACCCCGTTCGGGTTACACGATCTGAAGCAAATGACCGGAATTGTGGAAGATATGTCTATCAAAGCAGGAATCATCATAAACAGAGAAAATGAACCTTTCCCTCCCATGGATGATTTTTGCCGGCAGGGTTCTTTGCCCGTTCTCTATCGAATTCCATATGACCGTCAGATAGCGGAAGGTATTGCCAGTGGCAAATTGATCACAGAGGTTAGACCCGATTTCGAAGCTGATTTTGATAAAGTATTCGAACAGATCCAGTCTATTGTCTGAAAGGACTCTCTATGCCTCAACTCGCAAAAGGCGGTAAATGGGTATTTGGATGGGTTATTGTAGGAAAAGATGGAAGAATCCAAATTCCCAACGATGCCTATGAGGAATATGGTTTTCGTGAAGGTGAAGAAGTAATTTTTACCAGGACCAGCAAAACCTCTGGAGGGTTCGGGATTGCACGAAAAGAGATTTTTGACCAATCAAAATTGGGCACAACCCATCATCTGGCTTCAACTATTATGGAAACTGACCGAGAGGTCATCTTGCATCCTCAACTCGATGCCAGCCCGGGCGATAAGCTACTGGCTGTCCGGGGCAGCTATTTATCCCTCAGCTTTTTAAAACATGGGCCCATCATTGATGAAGCAGAAAAACATCCAGAACTGGAAGTATCCATATCATGAAACAATTGGTTATTCTAAGTGGTAAAGGCGGCACCGGAAAGACAAGCGTAAGCGCGGCGTTTGCAAGGTTGTGCGCTGAAAAAAAAGAAACAGTTAACACGACATTTGTAGATGCGGATGTAGATGCGGCAAATCTTAGCCTTGTCCTTCAACCAACTTCTTCTGATCAATTTGAATTCTGGGGAGGATCGCTCGCAGAAGTGGACGAAGACAAATGCAGCGGGTGCGGTTCATGCGTCAATGTATGTCGATATGACGCAATTTTCCCATCAAAATCCAATCCTCAGGCAATGTGGGTGGATCAGATTGCCTGTGACGGTTGCGCGGCATGTGTATATGCCTGTCCAAATGATGCGATCCGCATGGTTAAACAACAGGAAGGTTTCTGGTATCGTTCGCAAACCAGATCAGGATTACTCTTCCATGCGGAACTTTTTCCCGGCAGGGACAATTCGGGCAAATTGGTCACTATGGTAAGGCAACAGGCTAGACTCCACGCCGAAGACACCGAATCTCCACTGATCATCATAGATGGACCGCCGGGTATTGGCTGCCCGGTCATATCCGCATGCGCCGGCGTGGATTTCGGTATGATCGTTGCCGAACCCAGCCAGGCTGGAATCCATGACTTGAAGAGAATTTTATTGACTCTCGACCACTTTAAAGTTCCTTCCAAGATAGTCATCAATAAAGCGGATATCTATCCGCAAGGCGGAGAAGAGATCCGGCAATATGCTGTTGAGCATAATCTGGAAGTTGTCGGCGAGATCCCGTTCGATGAAGCAATTCCAAATTCTATGCTGCAAGGGAAAACCGTGATCGAAATGTATCCCGAGTCACCGGCATCAAAATCGATTTCCCAAATATGGTCGAAAATGACCAACATAATTTTTGGGAGGTAAAAAGTCTATGGAACAAAGACAACTGGAAAAAGATGTAATCGATAAACTGTCAAAGGTGATTGACCCTGAGACAGGTGCTGATGTCATCCGAATGCGGTTGGTACAGGATATAAAGATTGATGATAATGGAAATATCTCCTATATCTTCCGGCCATCCTCTCCTCTATGCCCTTTAGCCGTCCCCCTTGCGTTAAGTATAATGGAAGCTGTCAGCGAGGTCACAGGAATAAGCCATCAAAAGATCACTGTTGAAAACTACTCGCAGGCTGAGACATTAACCCAGATGCTTCAGAACATGCTGGATACAGAATCATAAAGTCACAAACGTCGGAACATACCTGTTTTTGTGATATACGCAATACAGCCCAACATTTTTCGGGAGGATGGGATGGAAAAAACCAAGATTGGCATTATCATATGTGATCGTTACAGGACTTGCGCGGGCGGAAAATGTCTTCGCTCGCTCAGGGAACGTGTTGGCGCATTTAGTCGCTATGCTGGCATGGATGTTGAGCTGGTTGGCTATACAACCTGTGCCGGTTGCCCGGGCGGCAACATCGAATACGCCGGAGACGAGATGATTAAAAACGGTGCCCAGATCATCCATTTGGCAACCGGGTTACTCGTTGGATACCCTCCATGTCCCTATATTGACACATTCAAAAGATTCCTCGAAAACCGGTATGGGGTAGAAGTCGTTCTCGGTACTCATCCCATTCCCCAAAAATACTTGGATATGCACACAAAGCTGAAAACATGGGAAGACCCGGTATGGAAGGAGTGGTTGGCTCCAACCATGTCAGATGAACCGATACGGTTGGCTTACAACTAATCGTTTAGATTTTTTGACTCCTGTTTTCGCTAATTGCCTTTTTGTGCCGGGTGAAAAATCAGTCATTCTAAATTTTTCACCGCACTCATGAAAGGTTTAATCAATACTATGAATGAGAATACCCTGGCAATCATCGTACTCGTCTTTCTGTTGGTCAGCCTTATTACTTCTTTAATACTGATATTGAGATCTTCCCCGATTAATAACGGGAAAAACTGGTACACAGCAATGATCCCCATTTTCGCTTCGCTCGGGCTACCCGGAATTACAGATCTGATGAGAACCGGCGGAAACACGGGGATATTCGCAATCCTGATATTCCTCGTACTGATCTCGGCACTTCTGTTTCCCATTACCTTATGGTTCCCAAAAGTAAAATCCCACCTGTTTAACAAATGGTGGAAATACTCTTTTCCATTGATCGTAGCCGCAGGGCTGCTTGTTGCAGGATACCTGGCTTATGTTGAATTAACGGCAGGTCTGCCAGTTTGCGGTGTCGGTATGCCTGGTTGTGTCACAGTTCAAACCAGTCAGTATGCCCGGCTCTTTAACCTGATACCCATTGGGGTTATCGGGGTTGTCGGTTATCTGGCAATAGCGGTAGCTGTTATTCTGGGAAAACAATCAAAGGGTGGTATCAAAAGGTTTTTCTATCTGGCAGCCTGGGGGATGTGTTTCTTTGGAGTATTGTTCTCTTCATATCTGACATATCTGGAACCGTTTGTCATTCATGCCACTTGCACCTGGTGTATAACATCAGCCGTATTGATGATCCTGTTGCTATGGATCACAACACCTGTCGGGCAAAAAGCGCTTAATGATGACCAATTTTAACTTCAAAAATTTTTACCATGAGATGATAATATGATAGCCTTTGGTCCCGTTCCTTCCCGTCGGTTGGGCTCCAGCCTGGGGATTAACCACATTCCACCCAAACATTGTCCATATTCCTGTGTGTATTGCCAAGTTGGCAGTACGTCTTCGTTAAGCATTACACGACAGGAATTTTTCTCTGTTAAGGAGATCACTGACGATGTGGAACAGAAACTTAACGAATGCAAGAAACAAAACAGGGAAGTGGATTACCTCACCCTGGTTCCAGATGGAGAACCCACATTGGATATCCATCTGGGAGAATTGATCTTCCGATTAAAACAATTTCAGATCCCGATCGCCGTGATATCCAATTCCGCCCTGATCAATCGGGCGGACGTTCAAGATGAACTTCAACAAGCGGATTGGGTTTCGCTAAAAGTTGACTCAATGGACGAAAACGTATGGAAAAAGATCAACCGGCCGTATGGCAAACTCCGGTTGGACGATCTCATAACAGGAATTTCCGAATTCCGTGCGAAATACTCTGGGAAAATGGTGACAGAGACCATGTTAATCCATGGATTGAATGATAATGCCGCCATTTTAGACCCCATCATTCACTTTCTAAACAAATTGAACACATTTGTTTCTTATTTCTCCATTCCCACGCGCCCACCGGCTGTTCCGTGGGTAAAACCACCCGACCAGGCCTTCCTGCAGGATTTCTTATTGACAACCCCCAGACAACTGTCGTCCATGGATATTCTTTTCGAAGCTGAGACGGACGATTTCCAATCAACCGGAGACCTGGCAAATGACATCCTTGCAATCACATCAGTACACCCGCTGCGCGAAGAAGCCCTGAAGCAAATGGTCAATACCGCTGGGATGGATTGGACAATTGTCGATACGTTGGTCAATGATGGAAGAATACTGCGTATTCAATACCAAAGCGGTGTTTTCTATCTACGGAATCACAAATTTAAAAATCAATCCTGAAAGGAAAAACAGGAAACAATAACATCATTATTGAATTAAGCGAAGTATTTTCCAATAGACCAAAGCCCTGGCATCACAGCGGGATAAATTGGCTCGAGATATAAAGAAGTCGGACTGATTGTGGGAGCAGTCTCAGAAAAATCACAAAATCCATAAACCTGGATATATTCGAAGAAGGGTTACACGTATAATGCAAAAATGTCCATGTAACAATAAAAGAAGCTCAAGGAGATTACATACCTGATGAAATTACTTCACGACATTTTAGACGTTCTACCCAAAGAGCCAATTCCGGTTCGCAAGGTTATTATCGGTGTCCATTGGACTATGGTATGTAGCAAATATGGCGGCATGGGTTCAACCATGGTCAACAGCGGACCTCATGGACACTCACCCAGTTCCGGTGTGGGAGAATTGCAGAACAAGACAGCTCAAGAGTTGGCCAGTTGGATTCTCTCTGACAATCTGCTGGAAGCCAGTATCGGTATTGCCGCTATCAACTCTTTGATGGAAATTGATGAATCGTTATTGAGAGAGTTGAATGCCTCCCAGATACTGGAAGAACAAAGTAAAGATAAGAATCTGGTTATTGTTGGGCATTTTCCTTTCGTTGACCATATGAAGAAAATCGCGAAGAATTGCTGGGTAATCGAAAAAAAACCATTTGGGGATGATTTTCCAGAAGAAGCAGCCCACGATTTTATTCCAAAAGCAGATGTCGTAGCCATAACCGGGACTGCCTTCATTAATCACACTATCGAAAACTTGCTTTCTCTCTGTCAACCCCAAACGCAGGTTATGATCCTGGGCCCGTCAACCCCCATGACACCATTGTTGTTTGATCATAATGTTACATTTTTATCCGGGTCAAGGGTTGTGGATGAGGATGCCGCCCTTGTTACGATCCAACAGGGGGCCAGTTTCTCTCAGGTTAAAGGCGTTCGTATTACCACTATGACACGTCCGGAGAAAAACTGACTTGATGACAGAGATGAAACCTATTGGTGTTATTCACACACCAAATACGAAAAAATCATTGACACCAATACAATCATCCCGCTCGGAGCTTCAGGGTACAGTCGAAGTTTTTCCCCAATACACTGAAGGATTACAGGGGCTGGAGGAGTTCTCGCATATTTATTTATTCTACGAATTCCACAGATCAGATAAAGAAGTTTCCCTCCTTGTTAATCCTTTTCTTGACGATAAAAAACATGGTGTCTTCGCCACCCGTTATCCATACCGCCCCAATCCATTGGGGTTTTCTGTCGTCCGATTATCCTCACGTCAGGGTAACCTTCTTTCTTTTATCGGCGCGGACATGCTGGATGGAACTCCTCTTCTTGATATCAAACCGTACATACCGGATTTTGATGTGTTCGACACACAGGCAACCGGTTGGTTCAAAAACAGAAATAAGGAATAGGCAAACGAAAAGACGACCCCGGAAAATCGAGGTCGTCTTTTTATTGATTTGAAAAATTAAGTTATTTGTCCTGTAATGCTGCCAGTCCGGGGAGAATCAAACCTTCCAACATCTCTAGAGATGCACCACCACCGGTGGATATGTGTGTGATCTTATCAGCCAAACCAGATTCCTGAATGGCAGCCACAGAATCACCGCCACCTATAATGCTGACGGCACCAGATTCGGCAACTGCATTCGCCACGGCGTACGTGCCTTTGGCGAAATTCGGGAATTCAAAAACTCCCATCGGGCCATTCCAGACAACCGTGCCGGCACCCTTCAAGGCTTTGGCATACGATTCTACTGTCTTGGGGCCAATATCCAGAATACGCCAACCATCCGGGATAGGGGCCATATCCATGACCTTATAGGCTGCCTCAGCGTCAAATTTATCAGCAATAGTAACATCGACGGGTAGACGAAGTTTCGTGCCACCGACTGACAGAAGCTCCTTGGCCGTTTCCAGGGCTTCATCTTCCACTAATGAATCAGCAACCGGATATCCCTGAGCTTTAAAGAAGGTATTGGCCATACCACCGCCAATGAGGATAAAATCAGCTTTTGTCAGCAGGTTTTTGATGACGCCGATCTTATCGCTGATCTTTGAACCGCCCAGAATCGCAACAAACGGATGTTTCGGGTCGGCAACAGCCTGACCCAGGTATTTGATTTCTTTTTCAAGCAGGAAACCGGCAGCCGCGGGGAGAAATTGAGCCACGCCTTCAGTAGAGGCATGCGCACGGTGGGCGGTTCCAAATGCATCGTTGATAAATAGATCAGCCAGAGAGGCCAGTTTTTTTGCCATGGTAAGGTCATTCTTCTCTTCTTCCGCGTAGTAACGTGTATTTTCAAGAAGAAGAATTTCACCCGGTTTTAAATCTTTAGCGGCTGCTTCAGCAGAAGCGCCTATACAATCATCCGCAAAAGCAACAGGTTTTTTCATCAAACCACTCAGGTATTCGCCAACCGGCTTCATGGAATACTTGGGGTTCGGTTCACCCTTCGGACGCCCCAGATGTGAACACAGAATAACAGCAGCACCCTTGTCCAGCAGATATTCGATGGTGGGAAGTGCGGCACGAATACGGGTATCGTCACCAACCTGGCCGTCTTTGATCGGAACATTGAAATCAACACGAACCAGGACTTTCTTTCCCTTTACATCCATATCCACAACAGTTTTCTTGTTGAACATAGATCCCTCGCTTGTAACTGAGAATTTAGAAAGAATGCGCAATCCGGCGATCAGACGACCCAGGATTACGCATTCTCTTTGGTTAGCTGACTTTCAGATTACAGGGATTTTGCCATCAATTTGGCAAGATCCGCGGTGCGGCAGGAATAACCCCATTCATTGTCGTACCAGGCGACAACTTTCACCAGGTTTCCGCCCAAAACCATGTTATAGGGCAGATCGACGATGGATGAGCGAGAGTCGCCTTTGAAGTCGGTAGAAACCAACGGATCGCCAAACTCACCGGTGGTAACTCCCAGGATACCCTTCAGTTTCCCATTGGCAGCAGCAACGAACGCGGCGTTCAGGTCTTCTTTGGTAACTGATTTCTCTACGTTAGCAGTGAAATCAACCACAGAAACGGTGGGAGAAGGAACACGCAGAGAATAGCCGTCAAATTTGCCTTTCAGATCAGGCAGAACAAGGGCGATAGCTTTGGCAGCACCGGTGGTAGTGGGGATGATATTTGAACCGGCGGAGCGGGAACGGCGCATTTCTTTCCTGTGACCCTGATCCAGAATAACCTGATCATTGGTATAGCTGTGGATGGTGGTCATGGTGGCATATTGGATTTTGCACAGCTCATGAAGCACTTTCGCAGCCGGTGCCAGACAGTTGGTGGTGCAGGATGCGTTGGATACTACGTGATGTGCTTTGGGATCATATTTATCTTCGTTGACGCCCAGAACAATGGTCAGGTCCTCATTCTTCGCGGGAGCGGAAATGATTACCTTCTTGGCGCCACCTTTTTCGATGTGGGCGCGAGCACCAGCTTTGCCTTTGGCGGGATCGCCATTAGCATCGACAAACAGACCGGTGGATTCAACAACAATGTCAACACCATAATCAGCCCACTTCAAATTATTGGGGTCTTTTTCAGCGGTGACGACAATTTTCTTGCCATTTACTACCAGGTCATTCCCATCAATGTCAACGGTGCCATCAAAGCGTCCGTAGTTCGAGTCATATTTGAATAGATGGGCGTTGGTTTTGCTATCGAAAAGGTCATTGATCGCGACAACTTCCAATTCGCCACCAGCGCGTTCGATAATCGCTTTCAAAACCTGGCGGCCGATACGACCAAAACCATTGATACCTACTTTTACTGCCATGGATAACCTCCTGAGGAATGATGTATTTTTCCATGCCTTCTTTAAGGCGGATTTACCTGTCTATTGAATCATCTCACGATTAAGCAAAGGACCGGTTCGTTCATAAAACAAGTCCATTATAACCTGTGCCAGCCTATCTGAATCATGTCTCCATGGATTTTTGGGATCAATCAGGTCACTGGAATATGTGGAATACTCTTCTCCCAAATTTTCATCGATTCTAACCCAATCCACTCCTTCAGGCAGGTTGATGTCCTGTTTCTGGTTACAGATCACCAGATCAAAGATACGCTGATTCAGGTGTTTCTCTATTGTGTGAATATGGTCTGCTGTTGAAAACCCGTCAGTTTCACCGGACTGTGTGGCGACGTTGCATATATAGAACTTGGTTGCCCGACTTACCTTTAATGCTTCAGAAAGATCAGGTACAAGAAGATTGGGTAATATGCTGGTAAACAGGCTTCCCGGTCCGATAATGATCAGGTCGGCATTAAGTATTGCCTGCACGGCAGGTGGAAATGCCAGTGGATTATCCGGCTCAAGCCATACCCGCTTGATCCGACCCTCAACCAGAGGAATATTGCTTTCGCCGGTAATTCGGATTTCTGATTTATCTTCATTGGTCGATTTATCCGCGATAAGCTTTACATCATGCAAGGTTGCCGGTAATACCCTTCCCTTGACCGCAAGGACACGACCGGATTCCGCGACTGCTTTTTCAAAACTACCGGTAATATCCGCCAGAGCGGTGATTAATAGATTGCCCAGGGTATGCCCGTTTAATCCAGCGCCCTCACCAAAGCGGTATTGGAAGATCTGGGTTAGTAAAGCTTCATCGTCCGACAGAGCGGTCAGACAGTTACGAATATCTCCAGGAGGAAGCACACCCATATTACGGCGCAGCATACCAGACGACCCACCATCATCGGCCACCGTCACAATAGCTGTCAGGTTCGTCGTATGATTCTTGAGACCGCGAAGCATGGATGAGAGACCGGTTCCCCCACCGATGACCACTATTCGCGGTCCACGCTCTTTTTTGCGGAAAGCACTCACCGCATCAAGCACCGGTTTTCCGGGAACCATATAAGGTTTTAGCAACGACCGGTTTAACTTATATGTCCCCAGTAGGATGAAACCAATCCCAATTCCACCAAATATCAACGCCCGTATTGGACGGGCAAGGAAACGCAAAGATAGAAATGATAACGCAGGTAACCACCAGGTTTCTGGTGCAGTACGGTAGAAATCGAGTACCAGAACCGCGAAACCCAACCCGATCATAGTCGCGCCGACCAGGATAACGATCAGCCAGCGTTTTACACCAAGGCCTGGCGCCAGCCAGCGGAGGTAACCGGCAAGTATTTGGCCGATACGAGTGATCCAACTTGAAGATGCTTTTCGCATTGCGGTAGAAATATAGCAGGGTTCAACATTTCAGTCAACCGGCGCGAAACCAACGCTCAACATTCCAATAAACCAACCACTTACCGTGAACCCTACTATAATAATTCCATGCTTCCCGATTTTCGTGTACGACAAAGAGACTATCTCCTGGAGATTGCCGCCGGCCTTGCCGGTGAGTTGGATCTTAAAACATTATTGGAACGGATCCTCAGTGTAAGCATTGAAATGGTAGCCGGGCAGGCTGGTTTGATCGCGCTCCGTTCGGAGACTGTAGGCTGGAAAATTCAGACCAGCATGGGCATTCCGAACGCTTTCCTTCGAGCCATTACCCCGCTCCTGGCTGAAATTCCATCCTCCGTTGAAACAGTGGAAGCCGAGATTCCAGAGATCAACCGTCTGTTGGACCATTTGACATTTGCGGCAAGTATGGGGTTTATCACCGGTGTGGGCTTGCCATTAATTTCCCGCCAGCGGGTTGTCGGTGTAATCTACATATTTCGCAGCTACCTGGGATTATTCTCTAACACCGACCGTAACCTGCTGAAAAGCTTCGCCAACCAGGCGGCCGTGGCGGTACAGAATGCCCAGCTTTACAAGCAGGTAACCACCGAAAAAAAACGAATGGAAGCATTACTGGAAAATGCGGGGGATGGCATTTTGATACTCAACCCTGATAGGAAGATCCAGGTTTGCAATGCTTCATTCAGCCGGCTGTATGGAATGGAGTCTGACAGAGTCGAAGGAAAAGATCACGACCAAATCATTCAATGGGCCGGTCCTACTGATGGGGTCACACTCCAACAGGCCGAAGCCGGGGGGTGGCCGCTATCAGCACACGCTCAGTTATATGTGGAAGGTGATCTAATCAGGAAAAACAATCAAGTTCCATTGCCTATTGGCATCACGTACGCACCTCTCTTATCAGAGGAGGGAACTTTATTAAACATCATAGCCACAATACGGGATATCACCCGCTTTCGGGAAGCGGAAGAATTAAAAAGCACCTTTATCTCAATCATTTCCCATGAATTAAAAACACCGGTGGCACTCATAAAGGGGTATGTTTCCACTCTTCGCCGGGATGACGCCCGTTGGGATCGGAAAGTTGTAAACGAGAGCCTGCAGGTCATCGAAGAAGAGGCTGACCGTCTAACCGGTCTGATTGAAAACATGCTGGATGCCTCTCGTTTGCAGGCTGGTGGTGTTTCTCTAAAGCAATCCGATATTCTGTTATCAGATATGTCACAACGTCTTGCCAAACGTTTTCAAACACAGACGGACAAACATACCATTGTTACTGACTTCCCCGACGATTTCCCCGTCATATTAGCGGATGAAAACCGGATCCAACAGGTTATTTCGAACCTCATATCAAACGCGATTAAATATTCACCGGGTGGCGAGATACGTGTAAGCGGCCAGGTTCGCCCTGACCGCATCATCATTTCGGTGAGTGATGAGGGTCCGGGAATATCACCCAATGATATCCCGCATGTATTTGACAGGTTTTATCGTTCTCCTGAAATGTCACGCGCCACAAAAGGGGCCGGTCTTGGTCTTTACCTCTCGCGGGCTATCATCGAAGCGCATGGGGGCCGTATCTGGGTGGATCCTGCCCCAAAAGGAGCAAGGTTCTACTTTACACTACCCCGCGGGATCTCCGTATAGATTTCACGGGTATAATCCTTCTATCCTTTTCATAGAGAGTGACCTTTATGGCAAAAACCCAAACCATGTGTCCACGCTGTCACCAACCTGTCATTGTGGAGATGAGGCAGCTTTTTGATTTAAATACTGATCCCCAGGCAAAACAGATCCTTCTTTCCGGTGGGTTCAACATAGTGCAATGCCAGAGCTGCGGATACCAGGGAACATTGCCTTCTCCACTTGTTTACCATGATCCGGAAAAGGAATTGTTACTTACATTCTTCCCGCCTGATCTGGGGTTACCTGTAAACGAACAAGAGCGCATGATTGGGCCGATCATAAACCAGGTTGTAAATGCCCTGCCAATGGAAAAACGCAAGGCTTACATTCTTCGACCGCAGACCATGCTCACCTTTCAGTCGTTGATCGAGAAAATACTGGAAGGGGATGGAATTACGAAAGAAATGCTGGATGACCAGCAAAAACGTGTAAGCCTCATTCAAAGACTTCTGACCACCTCCCCTGATTCCATCATGGATGTTGTAAAAAATGAAGAGGCCTTGGTTGACACGATGTTCTTCAGCATTATCAACCGCCTGGTGGAAGCTTCACTCGCCCAGGGGGATCAACGATCCGCCAAATCCCTGGCAGCCATTCAAAAAGTTGCCCTGGAAGAAACAGAATTTGGACGGAAGTTAAAGGCGCAGGCAGAAGACACACAGGCTGCCATGAAATCACTGCAGGATGCCGGGAAAGAAGGGCTCACCCGCGAGAAGCTTCTTGATCTGATCATCTCCGCGCCCAACATGACACAGGTGGACACAATCGTCTCAATGGCAAGGGCGGGGTTAGACTATACCTTTTTTGAACAGTTGACAAATAAGATCACAGCCGCTAAAGCCGAAGAAAAGAAACACCTGGAAGAATTGCGCGATCATCTGCTTGAGTTGACCAAAGAGATCGATAAAGTGATGCAGGAAGAAATTGCCCGCGCCCGGGATCTACTTAACACCATCCTGGCCGCTGAAGATGTGGAAAAAGTAACGGAAGAGTCTCTGCCCTCAATGACCGAACTTTTTGTTGAACTTATCCGCCAGGAAGTTCAATCTGCCCGGCAGTTGAATGACATGGTTCGTCTGGATAAACTGCAGAAAATCGCCAGCGTTATCCAAAAAGCCAGCGCTCCCCCTCCTGAAGTCCAGTTCATTGAAATGTTGATTTCACTGGAGAAGCCGGAAGACCGCCAGAAAGCTTTACAGGAAAATGCCTCTCTCATCACACCGGAATTGGTCTCCCTGCTAAACAGTCTGGTCACGCAGACTGAGCAGCAATCCGATCAGCCAGCTGAAACATTGGACGCGCTCAAATTAGTCTATCGTGATGTATTGAAGTTTTCCATGGAACAAAACTTGAAAAAGTAATTCCACACGATTAATCACCAGAAAGAGATGGGAAAATGCCGTTCCCATCTCTTTTTTTTATCCTGGAGATTGAAAAGAGTTTTTATATGTAATTTATTCAAATTTGAGTGTTATTGGAACATTATTAAATAAACATCCAAAACAGGGTGGTCACTTACCATGTTGACACCCGGTGATTCGGGGACAAACTACACTTTGCTGTCAGCTGCATTCCACAACATTGCCAGAACCCGATTCTTATCTTGACACGAAAAAGAGGTAGAAAAAAACATGAACAAAGAACAGGGTGGTTCAGGTATCCGGTTTTCGGATTCATTGCGAACCCAGATCTTTTTTTATTTCATCTTGCTGGCTGTCATCCCGTTGATTGGTATTGGTCTGGTCAGTATAACCCAGAGTCAAAATACTCTGGTAAATCGGATAAAAGACGACCTGCGAGTCCAGACAATACTACAGGAAACCATGTTAAAGACTTTCCTTGAAGAGCGGAAAGACAATATGATGGTTCTTGCCGGTACAACAAGGGTACGTTCCATGGAAATGGATGCCATTGTTGAAGCGCTGGACCAGTATTCCAAGCAGTGGGGTGAATACGAAAACCTCAACTTATACGGACTGGATGGAGGAACCATTTACCGGACAGATAAAACGTCCATCAACGTCGCAGAGAGGTCTTACCATATTGAAGCCCTTAAAGGTGAAACAACCATATCTGACCCGGTTGTCTCTAAGGCATCGGGAAACATAGTGTTTGTGGTTGGGACTCCTGTTTTGAATGAGGGGAAAGTTGTTGGTGTACTGACAGGTTCCATCCCAACTACTGTGTTCAAAGAATTCTTAAAAGCAGAGGACCTTGGAAAAGGCGACGGATTCATGATCAATAAGGACGGTTTTCTGATCACCCCGTCGAATCACACAGAAGAATTACTCACCCAGGGGCGACTGGAAACACGTTCCGAATTGGAATTGAAACCGGAAACCCTGGCTGTGAATTCCATCCTCGAAGGAAAATCAGGCGTAGATGAATACAAAGACATCACAGGGCAATCCGTAATCGGCGCATATCTACCGATTGAAGGGACAAATTGGGGCCTTGTGATGGAACAAAACTCAGAAGTTTTATTGACAGACGTACAACGTTTGCGCACCATATTCATTCTGATCATTATTCTGGCAGCGGGCATTGTTACATTCCTCTCCATCATGATTAGCAACTACATCACAAAACCGATTTTAATGATTGCCTCCTTATCACAAAGAATTGCTCATGGAGAGATACCGGAAGAAACAATAACAATTCGTCGAAAGGACGAGATCAATCTTCTGGCAGTTTCATTCCAAAATATCGTCGACTACTTTTCGGAAATTGCACAAACATCATCCCATTTGGCAGACGGGGATCTTACAGTTGATATCACCCCACATTCAGAAAGGGATATGCTGGGAAATTCATTCAGTCAGATGATAAAACGGCTAAGGACAATGATCCAGGGATTAATTTCCCATACGGTTGAGTTGGACACGGCATCCATCGAATTGGCCCAAACCGCGTTGGAAGTTGATGGTGTAACGACCCAGATAGCCACAACCATTCAACAGGTGGCAAAAGGAACAACCCAACAGACTGAGTCGATTACACGAACAGCTTCCAATATTGAGGATTTCTCACGTGCCGTGAGTGATGTTTCCGCAGGTGCTCAAGACCAATCCATAGCTCTTGAAAAAGCTTCTGATGCAATGGAGAAACTATCAGATGTAATCAAGCAAGTAGCGGGCAATGCTCATGCTGTCGTTCAGGGATCAGCCACAGCAAAACAGGCAGCGGATAACGGATCAAAGACCGTATTAAGCACGTTGGAGGAAATGCGACTCATTAAAGAGTCAGTCGATGTCTCATCTCAAAAAGTACAGGAAATGGGTGAACGTTCTGACCAAATCGGATCCATCCTGACAACGATCGAAGATATTGCCTCACAGACCAATATGCTCGCATTGAACGCGGCCATCGAAGCCGCGCGGGCAGGTGAAACAGGAAAAGGTTTCGCCGTTGTTGCCGATGAGGTTAGGAAACTGGCAGAACGTGTTTCCATGTCAACACATGAAATTGGTGAACTGATAAAGGGTATTCAAAAGAGCATGTCAGAAGCTCATACCGCCATGTCTGAAGGAACCCGCGAAGTGGATAAGGGGGTTGAACTGGCCAATCAGGCTGGTATTGCCCTTGAAGAGATACTGAACGCCTCCGAAGCGGTAAATATTCAAGCGGAACAGGCAGCGGAAGCAGTCAGTACAATGACAGAGCATGCCAATGATCTGGTTTCAAATGTTGATTCAGTATCAACGGTCATCGAACGTAATACAGCGGCAACGGAAGAGATGTCTGCTTCAACCACTGAAGTAACGCAGGCTGTTGAAAATATAGCATCCATTTCCGAAGAGAATTCTGCTGCCGCGGAGGAAGTATCCGCGTCCACAGAGGAAATGGCCGCCCGTGTAGAAGAGGTCTCAGCAGCCGCACACCGCCTTTCAGAGCTGTCCCAGCAATTGAGATCCATGGTTAATCAGTTCAAAACGGAATAGAGAAAATTTTTGCATACAAAACCCCCGATCTCTTACCCGATCGGGGGTTTTTTGATTATTTACTTTCGCCAAGTGTAACCGGTAGAGTTAGTACTTCTCCCGACCTAACAATCTCAAGTTGAATTGTCTGCCCCGGCGAATAGGCAAATAACGCGTTTATATACGGGTGATTATCATCGAGTGTCTGATCACCAATCCTGGTTATGATATCCCCGCGCTGCAAACCTGCCTGCGCCGCCGGGCTTTCTCTATCCAATTGGGCAACATAAACGCCCCAATCAACAGGCAAGCCGTAAATCGACGCGATGTCCGGGGTAATTGATTGATAACGAATTCCCAGATACGGTCTGGCGAAATACCCTGTCTGGATTATTTGATCAGCGATAGCCCTGGCGGTGTTGGCGGGTACAGCAAAACCCAGTCCTTCCGCGCTGGTTGAACTGGATCCACTGCCCCGTACGACCAGAGTGTTAATTCCTATCACCTCCCCGGCCAGATTAACCAGTGGTCCGCCGGAATTTCCCTGATTGATAGCCGCGTCCGTCTGGATCATATCATTCAGTTGATATCCCCGTCCAGAATCCAGATTACGCCCTGTAGCAGAAATAACACCCACCGTTACGGTGTTTTTCAAGTCGCCCAGCGGAGAACCTATTGCAATCACTGTTTCACCGGCACTCAGGGTATCAGAATTACCCAGACTGGCAATTGCCGGGATGGATCCTTCAGTTTTTAATATCGCGATATCGGCAAACCGGTCTGATCCGACTAACACAGCTTCCTGCTCTTCGCCATTGGCCAAAACAACCATCAATTGTGTGGCATCTTCAACAACATGATTGTTTGTCAGAATATAACCCTGTTCTGAGATGATAACCCCACTTCCGGATACCTGCGATTCTGACGAATAACCAAAGAAATCCCTCTGGGTCAAAACTCTCCCAACCACCGTTACAACAGCTGGTCCAACTCCCGCTACAGTATTGGTGATGGCTGTCTCCATTTCAGTGGTACTGACAACAAGTCGGCTTGGTTGTTCACCATCTGTTGCTGACTCCGATTCGGCAGCCAAAGCCATACCATCAACCGGGCCGAGAAGCCCATTTGTGAGCGCAAAGTACATCACACCCGCGCCGCCAAATGCTCCTCCAACAACAGACAAACCCACCAGAACGAGAACAAAAATGATGATTATCAGTTTATTCTTCATTTTTCTAATTGCCTTCAAAAACCAGAAAGCATCCCAACATGGCGATGCTTTCAATGATCATTTCTTTTGCCTGAGTAAAAGTTTACTATATCTTGTCATGTAACAATAGCCTGGTGTAGAACGCTAAAACCAAATTACCTTTATACAGCCAGCATTTACTCTTCCGGATTATTGATCCGGAAACCAAACCCCCTGACAGTAACCAGATAATCATGATTCGGGTCAATAGCCCCAATTCGATCGCGCAAACGACGAATCAGAGCGTCCAATGCCTGATCGGATACTCCCTGCGAAACCTCATCACCCCACACCTGGGAGATCATGTCCTGCCGTGAGATAACCTCACCGGGATTTTCGTTCAAGATCTGCAATACCTTAAATTGCGGTACTGAAAGTGGCGGTACAACTTCCGTTCCACGAACCCAAACTCGGCGAGACCTCATATCTATACGCAGTCTCCGTCCCTGCCCCCGCGTTGGTTTCATGTTTGATTCGAGAGGCATGGTGGCATCTGAGCTTAAATAGACGAATGTTTGTACCATGGCCACCTGAATCTCATCACCATCATTCAAGATCACAGGGTCGATGATCTGTTCGCCGTTCGTAAATGTTCCGTTCTTGCTTCCCAGATCTTCAAGAAGAATTCCATCAGGAGCAATACTCAGTCGGGCGTGGATCCGTGAAACCTGACGGTCAGGTATGACCAGTGAGCACACAGGGTCTCGTCCAATGGTCAGTTCCCGGTCAATAGACCAGCGTTGTCCGCTTAGTACACCGCTTTGTGCAATAAATACAGGGGATTCTGGCGTATTCGGTTTTTCAAGTGGCTTTGTCATAATTCAGTCCTGAAAAATGATTTTCATCATCGAGGTATAATATAGCAGAATTTGTCCAGTTACACATTCTCTTAACCGGTGAAACGTTCAACGCCGATGGTTTCATCTGGTTCGGGGAGAGAAGAGAGAATATCGAATGCCGATCCCTTTGAAAACAGGGGAAGTATTACGCGGGCGTTATCGCATCCGCCGGATCATCGGTCAGGGTGGCATGGGGTGCATCTACCTGGCAGATGATACACGTTTGGAAGGCCGGGAAACCGCCCTCAAAGAAGTCGAGCACGACCGAAGTCTGCCTGCTGAATTGGTGAAAGAAGCGCGCGAGCAATTTCTGCGGGAAGCCACAGTCCTTGCCCGTCTTGATCATCCCAATCTCCCCAAAGTCTCTGATTTCTTTTCCATCGGTAGTCTTGATTACCTGGTTATGGATTATATCCCTGGCAAGGACCTTCGAATTCTAATGATGGAAGCCCGTCAGAACGGGGAATTCCTGGATGAAAACCTGGTTCTTAGCTGGGCAAACCAACTGTCCGACGCTCTCTCCTATCTGCACAGCCAGACTCCTCCCATTCTTCATCGGGATATAAAACCCAGTAACTTGAAACAAACACCATCCGGGCTTATCAAATTGGTAGATTTTGGGCTGGTCAAGGTTCTCGCGCCCGGTGAGATTACCATCACCATTTTGCAGGGACAGGGTACGGCCCTTTACACGCCTCTTGAACAATACGGCGGGGACAGCGGACATACAGACATCCGTTCGGATATTTTTTCATTTGGTTCCACTCTCTATCACCTGCTGACAAACACACCTCCAGCCGATGCCAGGGAACGTTTTCTTCACCCGGAAAGCCTTTTACCCATGCAGCAATTGAATCCCGAAGTCAGTCCGCGCACAGAAAAGGCAATTCTATGGGCTATGAGTCTTCATCCAGATGACCGCCCCCCCACCATAAGAGATTTCCAGGAGAGTATGCTTGGAGACCGGGTAGTATCAATTACAAGTCCAATTCCACGAAAAAGACGACCGATGGAATATCTTTCAACCAACCCGGAAAGAACTTTACTCTGGCTTTCCCTCGGATTTACAGTTTTCAGCCTTCTGGCGGCAATGCTTCGCTAACCTACTCACTCTTTGTTGCTGTCAATCGCGGAATCGCATACCAGAGCCATGCCATCAGGCTGCCTGTTATTCCCCCGCCGCCCGTAAAAACCAACGCGTTCCAAATTTCCGGGAACGGCTGTCCAATAGGTGTCAGTCCATATATAACAAGCCCAAAGCTGCCTGCAAGGGCGGTTAGAAGAGCAAACCGCACTCCCCATCGAACGGAGATTTTGTGAGATGTTATTTGATAGAACATCACTATCAACCCGATCAGAACCATCATCCCCGCCAGCCAACCGGTTAATGAACGGGCGCGGTTATCACCGGGAGTAGTGGTTGCCTGAATTGTTGGTGTGGGTGCGAAAGTCGGAGCTGGTTCTTCTGTCTGGGTTGGAACCGGTGTTGGCGCGATAGCTGTAACCTGCGCACCTTCCGTTCCGGTAACATCCAATCGCAATATCTGGGAGGTAAGCGCCGGTTCACTGACTACATTGATTTCCAGCAAACCAGGGTTTTGAATCCTGAATGTAGTTCTGGCAACACCCCCGACCGTGGTCGTCTCTTCCTGTTGGATGATACTTTTTTCATCCCCAAGAGTGAAAGTAAACCGGACAACAGTACCATCTGGAACAGGATTATGGTTATGATCTTGAATAATGCCGGTTTTAATTGGCAGGTTATCGCCAACTTTGAAAAGTGGAACTTTTGTCGGTTGAACCAATTCCTCAGCCTGTCCAATCGAGGCTTTATCCATATCCGGAAGATCAAGTGAAAGTTGGATAATCTGAGCCGGATCGGGAGACGTAGCCTTTATCAGATCATAGCCGGTACCGGGTACACTGACGGGCAACACACCGGATGCTGGAATTTCCTGGAAAAGAACACGCGCAGCCACATCGACAAACATGGGTATCTTGCTATAAAGGGCGTAATACGCGGTTAGTTTAGATATATCCGTTGAATCCAGATAATAGGGCGCGTTGAACGCGAACGCCACCAGTTTTTTATTCCGTACCAGATCCTGCCGTTCAGATAAGAACCGCTTCATCGCCAGAGAAATTGGACGGTCCGACGAGATCTTCTGGAATGAGAATACGATCCAATCTGCCTCGCGGATCGTTGCCTGCATGGCGGCTGTATCCGAAGAGCCATTAAGCATCAATTCAAGATCATGGAAGCTGTACGAATTCAATCGTCCGCCGCTAACCTGCCCTCCCGCCTGCGGGCCATATAGACGAAGTACAGCCCGCTGCAAACTGTCCGCGGACATGGTCACAAGTTCTGGACATTTTTCACATTGAGTTCCCGTGACGACATCGGTCAGAAAAACGATCTTTTCCTTCATTTCCGGCGGTCGCGGTAATATATCCGCCAGCTCAGACGCGCCGGGGCTGATCAATGTGACCGCCTGCTGGGCTACATCAAATGATACTTGTTCATATTCTCCCAGGTGTGAAAGACTTGCTTCTGGAAGAATGATGGTGGATGCGTCAAATCGTGAGAAGGCATCATATTTCAGCGAAAGTATCCTTTCAACGGACACATTTACCCGTTGAGCAAAGGCCGGATCTTCCCGGTATTTCTGTGTAAAGAAATCCAGTGTTTTGCTGATGGTTTCATAGGGATTCGCGTCACCGGTTGATACAAAGTTATTCACATACAACAGGTCATTACCGGCCAGTAAAGCATTTCGGGCGATCTGCCGCCCATCGAAAAGAGTTCCGCTCGGATCAAAAAAAGTTCGGATTGCCTGACTGCCCAGATCATCACTGACCAAAAGACCGCCGGAATCACGCCAGGGTTGAAATTCCGGCAATGACAATAATTGCGAAAGGGCTGTCCCATCAAAACTGACTGGCTTTGTTGTTGCCCGAATATTCCCCTGAAATCCCTGGTAACGGATATGCGAAACGGCAAGACCATCGGTGCGTGATTCTTTTGATAAACGTGTACTGGTGGCAGCGAAAAATGGCGCGAGTTCAATCTGTTTTAATTGTTCCAGTGATTTTCTAACTGTGGCAACTTCGGATTCTGCCGGACGGTCGGAGCCACCACTGCCGGGAAAGTGTTTTGAGATAACAATCATCCGTCCATCAGATCCCTCATGCAGACCGGTGATGAAAGCTTTGCTCATTTCTCCCACCCAGTACGGATCACCCCCGTAGGAACGCACACCCAGATCTTCGCTACCAGCACCAGGTGTTGAATCGAGCACATCCAATGACGGACCAAAATACAGATTAAATCCAAGCCGTCGTAATTCATCTCCTACAACCGAACCGACACTCTTTGAAAGCTCAGGTTTCCATGTCGCGCCTATGGCCATCGCGTTTGGCACTGCGGTCAAACCAGCAAGAATTTGATCATTGGGGAATTGGTCCCCTTCCTGTGAGATACCAATGAACAACGGTACCAAATTGGCGTTTGGTTTGTCAGTCGCTTTATCTACCAGGATTTGCTGTAAACTGTTGGTCAATAAAAAAGTTTCACGAGTCAGATTTTCAGAGACAGGAAAATTCCCGTTCGCCGCAGAAAGCATGACACCACCAACATGGCGATTAACAACAAGATCATAGATTTGGGATGTGCTAGAGGTATCCGTACCGGTAAATGTAACCAGAAACAGTTGTCCAACCTTTTCTTCCGGGGACATTTTTGCCAGGAGTTCTTTAGCGGCGACCTGGTTCGCAGAAGGCGTCGGAGTTTGAGCCTGGACCGCGTTTAAAGGCAAAAATACCGATAGACAGATCACCAGCGTGATCATCCAGCGGATAGATAACCGTATTCGACCAGTTGCTCTGGTTTTTCTCATGGAAAGTACCGCAGACAATCAAAAATCCTTAAACTTCAACAAAATAGGATTCGGCAGCCGGATCAATGAGTTCCTTGGTCAACGCGGGTTCCTGATTGGTAAAACGCGCGTAATCAATTATCTGATCACAAAGATCGCGGGGATGTGACGCGCGCGGCATGCGTTTCCGCTTGATATACCATTCCTGCAACAGGTAAGCCAGACCCGGATCGGAATATTTTACATTTTTCATAGAAGCGACCCGTTTGAATATCTCACGGTATTCCTCATAACTCGGGTTGCGCACCTCAATTTTGTGACGCAGACGGCGCAGGAAAGCCTCATCCACCAATTCGCGTGGTGGAAGATTAGTCGAGAAAATTACCAAAACATCAAAGGGAACTTCTAGTTTCCGTCCCGTGTGAAGATTCAAATAATCAATGCGGTTTTCAAGAGGTACGATCCAGCGGTTCAAAAGATCTCGAGGTTTCACCTGTTGGCGGCCAAAATCATCAATTAATAAAATTCCACCGTTGGCCTTCACCTGGAATGGAGCTTCATAGAACTTTATCGTATCATCAAAGACCAGGTCAAGTCCTTCAAGAGTAAGCTCACCGCCTGTCATGATGAACGGTCTTTGAACATATACCCAACGAGGGTCTCGACGCATTCCGGCGCGAAGCGTACCGGTTCCGGCCGGTGTGACCTCTTCCCGGCTGGCCAGGTGGTGATTCACAGCGTCGTACAGCTTGACAACCTGGCCGTCCACATATATGGAAAACGGAATATAAATCGACTGGTTGAACAACATTTCACCGATCAGTTTGGCAATGCTTGTTTTTCCGTTTCCCGGAGGACCATACAGGAATATTGATGTGTTTGAATTGATCGCAGGGCCTAATTGGCTGATGATTCGCTCAGATAACACTAGGCTGGAAAATCCCTCCTGAAGCATGGTTTGTGTTACCTGTATCCGACGCCGCGATTGCTTGCGACATGCCTCCACATAATACTGCAACTGGACAGGGGCCGGACCGGCATATTGGCAACGGTCAAGCGCTTCACGCGCGCGGTTGATCCCCGAACCGGTTATGGCGAATAAATAGGCACCTTCGCCCAACCCGACTTGCGAAGAGCGAACCTCAACCAGCTTATCGCGCTTCAGGGTTTCCATTAGGATATCTACCACGCCTGTGAAAGGAAGCGCAATCTCTTCTGCAATCTTGAATCCCGACATATAACCCTGAAAATACATAATCTTCAGAATCAGGTCTTGAAGCCACAATGCCGGTATTCCGGTATCTTCGATCCGCGATATGGGTGGTGGAACGAACGAAGCCGGGGGTTCCTGTCGATTGAGTGGTCCTGTGCTGGGTGGATTCGGTGCGACTGTTGCCATATCGTTTTCTCCCTTCCTCCTTAGTTTGACCCGCCGCTACAAGAGGAAGCCGAAAGATTTTTTTACCTCAATGATTATAGCATCGCGCGCGAATATGCTCAATTTACATTTGCATATCAATCTGGATGAATACTTGTCAGTTCACCCCCTCACCCGTATAATGCTGCCCATGAATGTGACTTCAATAATTCCCGTGTTTAATGAAAATACAACTGTCGAAGAGATTATCCGACGTGTGAAAGCCGTGAACGTCGTCAACGAGATTGTCGTGGTCGATGATGGCTCTACAGATGGAACGCGCGATATCCTGGCCACATACAAAGACGATCCACTGGTAAAAGTCTATCTGCATGATAGGAATATGGGTAAAGGAGCTGCCGTCCGCACCGGCATCCAGTCTGCCACCGGTGAAGTGCTGATCATCCAGGATGCCGATCTGGAATATGACCCGCGTGATTACCCCGCCCTTCTAAAACCCATACAGGAAGGTATTGCGGAAGTGGTATATGGGTCACGGTTCCTGGGTGGCGCCCGCCGTCCAATCCTATATTGGAATATGGTTGCCAATAAGATTTTGACCTTCCTGACCAATATTCTGTACAACAATATCCTCTCGGATATGGAAACCGGGTACAAAGTGTTTTATCGGGATACGGTAAAAGACATTCCCCTGCACGCTCATGGGTTTGAATTTGAGCCGGAATTCACTGCCAAAATTCTTAAACGCAACATCCGAATTTTCGAAGTCCCCATCACGTTTAATCCCCGCGAGTATTCACAGGGTAAGAAGATCAAAGCGTGGGACGGATTTATCGCCGTCTGGACATTGTTGCGCTACCGTTTTACCGATTGACTCTTTGATGCCGTTGTAAAGAGGGAATTTTTTCTATGGAAGAGATACATTTAATCTCACCCGGGAAATCGCTTGAGAATCCCGCTCTGGAATACCGGAAGGAACACTTTGACAATAATGAGACGCTTCTTCACGGCAGTTCATTGTTCGATTCAATCGATTCATTTGATGAATGGTTGGATCACTTAAAGGCAAATAGCAGACAGGAAACCCTTCGACCCGGATGGGTAGTTTCCAGCACGTTTTTCGCTGTCCGCGAGGGCGATGGGCGGATTGTTGGTATGGTGGACATCCGACATGAATTAAACGATTTTCTTCGCAACTATGGTGGTCACATCGGGTACGGCGTTCGTCCATCAGAACGCAATAAGGGGTACGCGACCCGAATCCTTCATCTCGCGCTTGAATACAGCCGTGGATTGGGTTTGGATAAGGTCATGCTGGCATGTGACAGGGGAAATGCCGCATCCCAAAAGACAATTCAAAAATGCGGGGGGATTTTCGAACGTGAATTCCTTCATTCAGATGGGAATACGGTTCAGGTTTTCTGGATAACGTTGCAAAAAGAAAACTAATCCAAATCGCAAGGTCTGTATCGTCGCTCAGTTTTAATTTCACTGCGTTTTTGTTTCTTACTTAAACGTCTGGCAATCGCGGCAGCACCGGGCCTGGTCGGTTTACGCACACCGGGCTTTTCCAACGCCTTCCGGAGCCAGATCATTAGCCGGTTCACGGCATCCGCACGGTTCTGCTCCTGCGTGCGGTAACGTTTGGCTTCCAATACCAGCACACCATCACCGGTGGCCCGGCTGCCGGCAAGTTTCTCCAGACGTTCTTTAATCTCTTCCGTTAACGAGGAAGAATGCCGGAAATCAAACCGCAACTGGACAGCAGTCGCAACTTTATTCACATTCTGCCCGCCCGGTCCCGAAGCCCGTATGAAATCGATCCGGATCTCTGTTTCATCGATAGACAGACCGGGAGTAACCTTGAGCATGTCTTATCGTGCCTTGTCTTTCCCCCGCGCGTTGACCAGGATCACTCCACCCAACACCAGTGCCATACCAAAAATCATTTTCCAGGTGATTATTTCACCCAGGAAAAACCAGGAGAAGATCGCGATCTGAACCAGCATTGTGCTGCTGATCAGGTTTGCTTCAAAAGCGGTCAGACGTTTCAACGCAATGTTCCAGACGGTGAACGCGATGGTTGTGTTGATCAGGGACAGGAACAACAAAATACCCCAGACCTGTAAACTGATCTTTGGGATCCAGGCCAGCGCCCCGGAACCGGCTGCCAGCAGAATGGAGCCAATACCCATCGGTATCCCGGTGACCAGCAAGACCGGATAGATACCGCCCTTCATGATCTTTCGCGTCCACACCGAACCAATGGAATTGGACACAAGCGTGACGCAGGTGAAAAACACGCCCAGACCTGATATGACTTTCCAATCAACAGGCAAAAAGAACACCAGAGCGCCGGCGATGGTGATCCCCATACCAACCATTTGCCAATGATTCAATTTTTCATCCAGCCAAAACCAACCCAGTAAGGCAACCAGCACCGGTCCCATATTCGTTATCAGGCTGATCGTCGTATTGGGCAGATAGGTCATTGCCAGAAAGAGACAGCCCTGGTTCATAGGGTAAGTCAATATACCCAGCGCCCCAAGTGTGATCCAATCGCGTCGCTTAAACATGCGGATTTCCTGCTGCGCCGGTTTTGCTATTAACCAGGGCAGCATGAACAGGAAAGCCATGATGTACCGTAAACCGGCGAATGGCATTGCCGGAATTTCATTTAGCCCAATCTTGATGACGACAAAACTGGATGACCAGATGATTGTCATTATGACCGCCATGATCATGGCATTCCGCTTTGATGGTATTCCAGTGAACATCTGCATAAACCCTCATGAATTAGACCAGTAATACACTTTCCGGTACCTGCTTGTTCGACAATAACATGCGATATGGTAAAAGCACAGTTATTATACGGTGTTCAAGCGATTTGAATCAGGAATCGCTCCTCAGGTTGACCAGCACCGCGCCGCCCATCACCAATCCCATTCCAACCGCCATCTTCCATGAAATGGCATCCCCGAGAAAAATCCAGGAGAGGATGGCAATCTGAACCAGCATGGTGTTGTTGATTATATTGGCTTCAAAAGCGGTCAATTGTTGGAGTGATGTGTTCCACATCACGAATGCCAGTGCAGTATTGATAAGCGCAAGATAGATCAGTATGGCCCACAAACTCGGGCTGATCTGTGGAACCACCTCCCAGGCACGGGATGTGATAACCATGATAATGGAACCAATTCCCATACAGACACCGGTCATGACCATAACCGGGTACTTACCCGCCCGCAGGATTTTTCGCGAGAAGATGGAATTGAACACATTCGACATCAGGGTCACGATTGACGCAATCAGTCCCGGTATGGACATGTTATAGCTTTCCAGCGGCAGGAAAAAGATCAGGGCGCCTGCCAACAGAATAAACATACCCAGATACTGCTTTCGGTTTACAGTTTCTTGCAACATCCAACTTCCCAGAAGTGCGATAAAGGCAGGGCTGAAATTTTGCAGCAGACTTACCGTTGTGTTGGGAAGATAACTCAAAGCAATGAACAAACCGCTCTGGTTGAGGGAATATGTCAGAATGGCCAGTCCGGTCAATACCAGCCAGTCACGCCAGACTAATGCCCGAATAGTCCGCCGGGTGGGATTGCGAAGTAGTATGGGTAGAAGGATCAGAAATGCCAGAAAGTAACGCATTGCCGCGAAAGGCAATGCGGGAATTTCCTTTAGCCCAATCTTGATAAAAATCCAACTGGTTGACCAGATTGTGGTTACAGCCACCGCCATGATGACGGCTTTTCGCTTGGATGGAACTCCGGTCAAAAATGACATACCTGTTTACGATTCTGCCGCTCGAATATCACGGACATTCAATTGGAATGAAATGTTCCCATTGTATTCATTGACTTCAAAGTAATACACAAGATCAATGGTTGCAGGCAGACTATCCGCCATTTCACCCATCCGGAATGCCACCGCGTCAATGCTAATCTTTCCATCGGTAAGCGTCAGACGCAAATGATTTTTTTCTCTTCCAATCCGTTTTTTTGAAACAACCTTTAACCCGCGGGTCAGATAAACCGGCTTATTATTTTCGCTTCCTGTTGGCTCCAGTTGATCCTGCAGGGCATATAAGTCTGCTTTTAGTTCACCTAGCTTTGCCTCAGTATCGTACCGAATAGTTGGTATCAGGTCTTCCGGAACCAATTGTGCTGATGCTATCGCCAGCAGTCTATCCCGTAATTCATCACGGTTTTCATTACTTACTGTAAACCCGGCTGCCTTGCTGTGTCCGCCGTGCCGCACCATAAGCTCCGCACATTCATCAAGAGCCCGGGTTATGTGAAATTCATCAATACTGCGACAGGACGCGCGCGTAACTTCATCACCGATCACACCAATCACTGCCGGACGGTAATGACTTTCCACCAAACGCG
The DNA here is from genome assembly GCA_964446955.1 of uncultured Leptolinea sp. Classification (GTDB taxonomy): domain Bacteria; phylum Chloroflexota; class Anaerolineae; order Anaerolineales; family Anaerolineaceae; genus Leptolinea. Next base: position 38,093 of record CAYUQJ010000001.1, on the reverse strand, counting down.
CGGCAACCAGACCAACAATACCGGAATGGAATTGTTCCTCTGTTCCAAACGATATGATGATCGGCAGGTCATCAATTTGGCCGAGCTGGTCTTCGGCAAATTTCTGATTGGACAGGGTCAAGTCTTGACGCTCACCATTCTGGGCTTGAAGTTTCTGTGCCAGCTGCCCCGCTTCAGAAGGATCATCCGTCATCAATAGCCGCAGTGCATCCATGGCCGATTCCATTCGCCCGGCTGCGTTCAAACGGGGACCAAGCTTGAATCCTATGTCGGCGGCGCATACTGAGGCAGGGTTACGGAAGTCCGCTTCCATCATTAAGGAGTAGATCCCCTGACGTGGTTTTGTACGCATCAAACACAGCCCACGCTTGACCAATTGCCGGTTCTCCCCGGTTAATGGTGCGATATCGGCAACTGTACCCAATGCAACCAGGTCCAACCATTGCCCTGCTTCCACCGGATCACGCCCGGACTGCTGGAACAATGCCCGGGCAATCTTGTACGCGATCCCCACCCCTGCAAGTTCCTTGTATGGGTACACATCGCCATCCTGCCGCGGGCAAATGACCGCGTCAGCCTGCGGGAGTAATTCTTTAGGATGATGGTGATCACTGATCACAAGCCTGATCCCTAATTCGCGGGCCAGTTCTGCTTCCTTGACCGACCGGATTCCACAATCGACCGTCACGATCAGATTCGCACCCTGTTTATTCAATACTTCAACTGCTTCGGAATTTAATCCGTATCCTTCATCGAACCGGTTGGGGATGTACTCCATCGCGATCCCACCAAGCTGGCGAATCGCCTGAACCAGCAAAACAGTGGCCGTCACACCATCCACATCATAATCACCGTAAACTATGATGTTCTCGTTTTCACGGATCGCTTTCAAGATCAGATCAACCGCGATATCCATCCCTTTCATCTGGAAAGGATCAAATTCTTCCGATGTCCCTTCCAAGAATTCGCGTGCTTTTTCTGCCGTGTCTAATCCCCGGTTAAAGAGGATCTGGCGGAACGCGAATGGATACTCAGATAATTGGCTGTCGGCATCTGCTGTAATGGGAACAGGTCCCACCCAGCGTTTCATTTTTTTACCATTATTCAATTGGATATCAGACATCATTTTTCCCTGTAAATACGCGGTAAGCGGGCTGTCAAGCCGCAGACAACTTCATACGCGATGGTCCCCCATTTTTCAGCAATCGACTCAGCAGAAATCTGGTTTTCGCCTTGAGAACCTATCAACACAACTTCATCCCCTAGCATGGCATCCGGAATATCATCCAGGCTGACCATGCACTGATCCATACAGATCGAACCAATCACCGGTGCGTATCGTCCACGGATTAGTACCTCATTACCATTAACCCGCCTGAATCCATCGGCGTAACCCACAGCAATAACCCCAACCCGTTCCGCGTGTCTGGTTGTATACCGATGTCCATAACTGATGCCATTTCCCGAAGGAATCGTTTTTACGGAAATGAGGCGTGTTTTCCATTGCAATACCGGGGTAAATCCATCCGGGAGTGGCGCCTCAGGTGCAGGATTAATCCCGAATAGAGCGATGCCAGGGCGAACCAGATCAAAGCGGGCGGCCGGGAAATACAGAGAAGCTGCCGAGTTCGCGCTATGCAGCAATGCCGGAGCAAGTCCGGCCTGTTTGACCGAGACCAGGAATTTGTTAAACCGTTCCAATTGCATTTCTGTCGTGCCAGCCTGAAGCTCATCCGCGCGGGCAAAGTGTGTAAACAGACCATCAATCTGCAAACCGGGAAGACTGTATAACAACTTAAGAAATTCAATCCCCTCACTTACCGGAACGCCCAACCGGTTCATCCCGGTATCCACTTTGGCGTGAACATGTACTTTGCCTTTTTTTCGAACCGCCTCGGCGGATACACCTTTCGCTGTTTCCGGATCTGTCAGGCTTATCGAGACATCTTCGGATAAAACAAAGTGCACGTGTTCAGGCATGGCTCCGCCCAGAACAAGCAACTTGCCGCGAATACCCTTACGCCGGATACGGTATGCTTCCTCAGTACGGGCCACGCCACAGATTGCCGCTTCACCCTGGAATGCCGCACGGGCTATCTCTGCCAGGCCATGCCCGTAAGCGTTAGCTTTAATCACAGGCATCACCGGTTTCCCGGTTATCTCTTTCATTTTTTTGATATTGTTCTTAAACGCGCCGAGATCTATCTCAAGCCAATCGGTATGTTCGCTGATTATCATGTGCGGTAGTATATCCACACGGAGAAGATAACGCAAGCACTCCATCAGGTATAATCCAAATCCAACCTCAAAAAGAGGAAAGAACACCTAATTATGTCTGATACCGACCAATTTTCATATTCTCTTATTGCACAGGATGGCCAGGCCCGGGCTGGTGTCTACAACACACCTCACGGTGAAATCCCCACGCCCATTTTCGCGCCGGTTGGTACCCAGGCTACGGTTAAAGCTGTCACTCCGGCGCAATTACAGGAGTTGGGTGCGTCACTGGTACTCAGTAACACCTATCACCTGTATCTCCGTCCCGGAGAGGATCTCGTGGCTGAGATGGGCGGATTGCATAAATTTATGCAATGGCATGGGCCAATCCTGACGGATTCGGGCGGCTTTCAGGTTTTTTCACTGGCGGGTATTCGAAAAATCGACGCGGATGGCGCAACCTTTAAGAGTCATATCGATGGATCAATGCACCGACTAACTCCGGAGAGAAGTATTGAAATACAGCAGAAACTGGGCGCAGACATAATTATGGCATTTGACGAATGCGCTCCGCCCAATGATCGGGACTACAACGAAAAGGCTTTGGAACGCACCACAAATTGGGCTCTGCGTTGCCTTGAGGCAAAAACCCGCCATGACCAGGCTCTTTTCGGTATTGTTCAGGGCGGTGTTTTTGAAGATTTACGTGTACGATCTGCTGAGTGGACAGCTTCCCAGTCTTTTGACGGACTGGCTATCGGAGGTTTGTCCGTCGGTGAGAGCAAGGAAGAAATGCACGCTGTACTGGATACGGTTTGCCCAATCTTACCGCGCGATAAACCACGTTATCTCATGGGTGTCGGCTCACCGGAAGATCTGGTCAACGGCATCCGTCGGGGGATTGATATTTTTGACTGTGTGCTTCCCACGCGGTTGGCCCGCCATCAATCAGCCATGACATTGAAAGGTCGTGTGAATATGTTGAACGCGGCCAACGCCCGGGATTCCCGACCGATCGATGAAACTTGCGGGTGTTACACATGCCAGAATTTCAGCCGTGCCTATATCCGTCACCTCATATCAGCGCGCGAAATGCTGGCATCAACGCTGATTTCCATTCACAATCTGTACACATTGTTGCGGTTGGTCCGCCTGTGTCGTGAAGCGATCATGGAGCATCGGTTTGATTCATTCGCGGACGATTTTTTATTGAATTACAATCATCCCAACAAAAAACTGTGAGGTAATATGACCATCTTTCAAGCCATCATCCTGGGAATTGTCCAGGGACTTACCGAATACCTTCCTGTTTCCAGCTCCGCCCATCTTGTTATCGTTCCATTCTTACTTGGTTGGAAATTCCCGGAAGAGCAAGTTTTTGTTTTTGACGTGCTGGTTCAACTGGGTACACTACTCGCTGTGATCGTGTATTTTTGGAAAGACCTTATCACGATTTTGTCCGAGTTTTTCAAAGGGATAATTTCACGCAAACCATTTGCCACGGATGGCGCAAAAATGGGATGGCTCATCATTCTGGCCTCCATTCCCGGCGGTTTGGCCGGATTGACTGTCAAACCTTTGGTGGAAGCCGCTTTCAACAACCCCGCAATTGTCGGATTATTTCTACTTGTCACGGCTGGATTAATGCTGGCGGCTGAACGATTCAGTCAAAAAGAACGTGGATTTACATCTATCACCTGGTTGGATGCGCTCTTGATCGGATTGGGGCAGGCTTTGGCTGTGTTCCCCGGCATCTCCCGCTCAGGCGCCACAATCTCGGCCGGTCTTTTTCGCGGTCTCAAAAGGGCAGATGCCGCGAAATTCTCCTTCCTGATGTCCATTCCCATCATGCTGGCAGCGGGTCTTCTGAGTGCGCTTGATCTTCGCGACATTTCAAATCTGACATCATTTTTACCCGCCATTTTGGCCGGTACGCTGGCCGCGGCTGTTGTCGGGTATCTTTCAATCAAATGGCTGCTTTCCTTCCTGAACAAACGGCCGCTCTCGGTTTTCTCCATCTACTGTGCCATTCTTGGAGCTCTGGTACTGATTGTTTCCAATATCCTCTAGACTTCGCGTCCTTTCACTGGCAATCCTGTTACTTCTGATTGCCGGATGCGTTCCGACAGGCAATAACAAGACTGACGGAAAAATTTCCATCCGTGTCGAACTATCGCCAACGCTGGAATACTTATCCCCGGCAATACAGGCATGCACTCTTCAATCCGGCCGGTTAAACATTATCCTGGAAGAGAAACCGGCATCTGAAATGGGGAAAACAGATGCCGCCGTTTCGCTCCTCTGGGGCGACAGGAAAATTCCTGAAGGAATGCGTGTGTACCGGCTTGGTACCGACCGACTGGTCTTTGCCGGACATTCCAGTAATCCCATCGAAAGGTTGACAGTCACTCAAACTTTTTTGCTGTACCGTGCCGGTATCGAATCATGGGATCTGGCATTTAAACAATTTTGTCCGGATTGTGACACACCTGAAACAATCGCCGGACGTCCTGTTGAATCCTGGAACTATACCCCGGGAACAGATATCTACGCGGAAATTACCAGCCTCAGTGCCGAATACCCGGCGAAGAACATCCATAGAACATTTATCGCCCCATCTCCCGCGAATCTATTGGAAGCCATGACCAATAATCCAGCCGCCATCGGATGGCTGCCGGCTCGCTGGCTCAACAATTCAGTAAAAGAGATCGTTGTTGATGGGCTTAATCCCTACACCCAGTTCATCCCTGTTATAGCCGTCGTACCCGATGAACCGGATGATCTGTTGGAAGAATGGCTGCATTGTATCCAAACCTCATATGGAAATTGAACCTGGCGGCTTCTTGCATATCTGCCGTTCATCCGTAATCCAGGTTATGAGCAAACAGTATTTCTTGACTTTTAGAACAATAATGCTATACTGAAACAATCAATAACGAGGAGATGATTATGGCCCGAAAATCTGGCGCGAGCGAACCGACCGGCAATATCCCTATGCCGTCAGCAATGGATGAAGCCCGGCGCGCGGTTCTGGAAAAAGCACTTTCAGATATCACAAAACGGTATGGTGAAGGATCCATCATGCGTATGGGCGAAGCCCATCATATGACGATCGAAGCCATTCCAACCGGGTCTCTCTCACTTGATATTGCTCTGGGAATTGGTGGTATCCCGCGCGGCCGTATAACCGAGATATTCGGTCCAGAATCATCCGGTAAAACAACAATTTGCCAGCACATTGTCGCTGAAGCCCAGAAAATGGGTGGAACAGCGGCATATATCGATATGGAACACGCGCTTGATCCTGTCTACGCGGCACATTGTGGTGTGAACCTGGATAATCTCCTCATCTCACAACCGGATACCGGTGAGCAGGCACTCGAAATTGCAGAAACTCTGGTACGTTCCGGCGCAGTCGATATTGTTGTAGTCGATTCCGTAGCCGCTCTTGTGCCGCGCGCGGAAATTGAAGGTGATATGGGTGACGCGTCAATGGGTATGCAGGCCCGCCTGATGTCACAGGCTTTACGAAAGCTTTCCGGCGCGATCAGCCAGACAAAAACAGCCATGGTCTTTACCAACCAGCTTCGTCAGAAGATCGGGATCATGTTCGGCAACCCCGAAACCACACCGGGTGGTCTGGCATTGAAGTTCTATGCCTCGGTCCGCCTGGACACACGACGTATCCAGCAGATCAAATCCGGCGCGGAAATTACCGGGAATCGTACCCGCGTCAGGGTAGTAAAAAATAAAGTGGCACCTCCCTTCCGTACGGCTGAATTTGACATTATGTACAATCTGGGGATATCCAAAGCCGGCGATATCATCGACCTGGCAACGCAGCTTGAGATCATCACAAAACGTGGCGCGTTCTTCTCCTATGGTGATATTCGCCTGGGACAGGGACGCGAAAACGCAAAAGATTTCCTGATGCAAAATCCCGAATTATCACAGGAGATCGATACCGCGGTCAGGCAAAGAGCCATGGGAGGCGATCTCCCGCTTGCATTGAGCGGCGAAGCGGATGATAGCTCCAATCAGGAAGACTAAACGTTTTCTACCGGCATTGGTATTCTGCCTGGCGCTCGGCGCCTGCGGAATCATTCCGCCCACATCCCAAACAACAGATCTGTTCATTCCACCTTCAGAGGAATTGACAATCACTCCGGTTATTATTCCCACAGAGAAACAAGAAACCCCGATTGCCATTCTCACAGAGGATGCTGATTGCAGTAATCTGCTGGCTTACATTCAGGACATCACCATTCCCGATGGAGCTATTTTTTCACCGGGTGAAAAGATCGATAAACGCTGGTTGGTGGAAAATCAGGGTACGTGCAATTGGAACAGCCGATACACACTGCGGCTTACCGGCGGTGATCCTATGGGGGCAACCACGGAACAATCCCTCATTCCAGCTCTTGCGGGAAATCAGGCAACTATTCGCATTCTTTTTACCGCGCCCGATGAAGGGGGAAAGCACCGCTCAGCCTGGCAGGCTTACACGCCGGATTCCAAACCCTTTGGTGATCCCATATTCATTGAGATCGAAGTTATCCCCCGGGTGGCACCCTCACCGGTCTCTTAAAGCGGGTAAAATTAGCGCGTGAATGAAATCAAATCCTGGCAGTGGTTGATCATCGCTGCCGGCCTTTTAATGACTACCCTTTGCATCGTCATCGCTGCCTGGTTGACGATACAGAATATTGACAGAAGCCTGGCAAACCAGAATTCGCCCGTTGTTCAAGCTGCCGCAGGTTCGGAACAATCAGCCGCGCCTGCGCGAAACCCCACGAAAACGCCATTTCTTCCCTTTCGTTTTCCCACCTCGATAAGCATCCCCTGGTTGCAACCCACATCTGCATCTGAACCCGTAACAGTCGTTGAACCACCTCCGCCTCCGATAAGTGTTCCGGCGCCTGTGCCAGATGCCCTCCCCGAAAGCTATTTCATTGATGGTGTTGTCAGTTATCCGCAATGGTTTACGTTGGACTGTGAAGCCCGGACAGCGGTCGATTGGGCGGCATTTTTCGGGGTCACCATCGATGAGAATGAGTTCCTTGCCCGCATGCCGCATTCCGATAACCCTGATCTGGGATTTGTCGGCCGGTATGACGGCGTTCAGGGACAGCTTCCTCCCAATTCATACGGAGTTCATGCCGATCCGGTTGCCAATTTGTTGAACGGGTTTGGTGTAAGCGCCCGATCCGGCAAAGGTTTTACCTGGGACGATATCCGTTATGAGATCGCCTCCGGACGCCCTGTCATTGCCTGGGTGATTTACAACACCGTCCCCGGAAACCCTATCCAGTACCAGGATTCAATGGGAAATGTAACCACTGTCGCATACTATGAACACACGGTCATTGTGACCGGATATACGCCTGATGTCGTGTTTTTATCGGACAATGGGCAGTATTATCAAAGAACGCTCCAGGTCTTTCTCGCATCCTGGAGCGCTCTTGGAAACATGGCCATTTTGGCCGGTAATTAAGGTTTAGGTACCTTCCTGCCATGAGTTCAGGTATTTCACCTGCTCGTCCGTAAGGGTATCGATGACCACACCCATGGAAAGCAGTTTCAGGCGGGCAATTTCACGATCGATCTCTTCCGGAACGCTGTAGACGGTCTTTTCCAGTTTGTCGTGGTTCTTGACCATAAACTCAGATGATAACGCCTGGTTGGCAAAGGACATATCCATAACGCTGGCCGGGTGTCCTTCGGCGGAAGCCAGATTGATCAGGCGACCTTCGCCCAGAATATGGATCTGCCGTCCATCCTTTAATTCATACTGATCAACGAACGGACGGACCAGTTTCTTGGAGACGGACATCTTCTCCAGCGCCGGGATATTGATCTCTACATTGAAATGGCCGGAGTTGGAAACGATCGCGCCATCTTTCATTACGGCAAAGTGCTCTTCATCAATAACATTGATGTCGCCGGTAACAGAACAGAAGAAATCACCGATCGTGGAAGCTTCAATCATCGGCATGACACGGAAACCGTCCATGACCGCTTCCAGAGCTTTCATAGGATCGATCTCGGTGACAATCACGTTCGCGCCCATACCGCGCGCGCGGTTGGCCAAACCACGTCCGCACCAGCCGTAGCCAATCACAACAAATGTCTTTCCAGCCAGCAACACATTGGTTGCGCGGATGATACCGTCGATGGTGGATTGGCCTGTTCCGTAGCGGTTATCAAAGAAATGCTTGGTCATGGCATCATTGACGGCCACAACCGGGAATGAAAGCGCTTTGTCTGCAGCCATGGCGCGCAAACGAATAACGCCAGTAGTGGTCTCTTCCGTGCCACCCAGAACATTGGGGAGCAGATCGCGATAGTCTTTGTGCAGAGTTGAAACCAGATCAGCTCCATCATCCATTGTGATCTGGGGTTTATGGTCAATGGCTGCTTTTAGATGCTTGTAATATGTCGCGTTGTCTTCACCCTTGATGGCAAAAACCGGGATCTCATAATGCGTGATCAGCGATGCCGCAACATCATCCTGGGTTGAAAGCGGATTGGACGCCACCAGGACCAGATCAGCCCCGCCGATCTGAAGCGTGCGCGCCAGATTGGCGGTTTCTGCGGTAACGTGCAAACAGGCTGACATCCGCACACCAGCCAACGGACGTTCCTTTTCGAATCTATCTCGAATAGAGCGCAACACGGGCATTTCGCGTTCGGCCCACTCAATACGCCGTCGGCCACCTTCTGCCTGGCTCATATCTTTGACATCATAATTTGACATGTATATCCTCCAAAATTTTTCAGCTTTTCAGCAGGGCATCAAGAGCGCCCTGATCATTGAATTTCTCCCGGTACCGTTCAACAAATTCCACCGGGGTATACGTATGGTTTTGTGTTCCGCGCCGTTCCAGACAGTAGGTGGCAGCCAGCGATCCCATCTGTCCGCATGTTTGCCAGTCCAATTTGAGAGACATTCCGCGCAGGAATCCGCCGCGGAAGGCGTCACCCACACCGGTGGGATCTATGATCTGCGTCGGCGGGAAAACCGGAATTACGAATTTCTTGCCATCCGCGTAGACCAGGGCACCTTCTTTTCCCTGCGTTATCACCATCAGACGAACCTTTTCGCGGATCTCCCCTGCGGACAGTTCTGTAGTCTTTTGCAATAACTCAAATTCGTACTCATTGCAGAAAAGACTATCAGCTCCTTCAACACCCTTGCGCAGGGATTCTTTGTCCAACCGAATGATCTGTTGGCTGGGATCATAGAGATATGGAATTTTTAATTTCCGGCACTCCGCCGCGTACTGAGACATGGCTTCCGGGTCGTTGGGGGATATCACCACCAGAGAAATATCCTCCATGTGCGCGTCCCGGATACGCAATTCAGCCGCGTTCGCCATGGCTCCGGCATAAAAACTGGCTATCTGGGCGTTTGATTTATCTGTATTCGCGAAAAATGAAGCCGTGTATTTGCCCGGAACAACTTTGACATATTTCGTCTCAACACCGTGCTCTTCAAGCCAGCCGCGATACTCCTCAAAATCCTCTCCCACGGTGGCAAGCAGTCTTGGTTTATCGCCCAGCAAAGCCAGGTTATAGGCAATATTGGGAGCCACCCCACCGCGTTGTCGTACCATCGAATCAACAAGAAAAGACAGGCTGATTGTTTCCAGTTTCTCCGGAATGATATGATCCCGAAAGTAACCTGGGAAACTCATCAAATAATCATATGCTACTGACCCGGTACAGAGAATGGTCATGGGAACCTCACGTACAAATTAAATGGGTTGCATTACACACGAATACGCCCTCTGCGAGAGCGTTACATGCCGCGCAAGTATATCATGTTAGACCGTGCATTTTGCAAAAAAAAAACCGTTCAGGCTACACAAACTTGATTTCGCCCCTCTTCCTTAGCCCGGTACAGCGCTTTATCCGCTGCTTGAACGATATCATCTCCAGCTTCGCCATTCTCAGGAAAAACGGAGACTCCTATCGACATGGTGATAGAACCCAATGGTCTGTTGTCATGTTCAAGTTTCAGGGTACTGATCTTTTGGCGCAATAACTCCGCCCGCTGGGCAGTAACCTCCCGGTTGGCATCCGGCAGTATGACGATGAATTCCTCTCCTCCATACCGGCATAGAATATCCTCCCTACGGATAGCAGATTGGACCAATTGACTAACCTCTTTTAAGACAACATCGCCGGCTTCATGACCATAATTGTCATTAAATTTTTTAAAATGGTCAATATCCATCATCATGATACCGATTAAAGCTTTCTTGCGTGTGGCTCGAGAGATTTCCCTTGAGAGTGTTTCTTCCATGTACCTGCGGTTAAAAACCCCGGTCAATGGATCGCGGATGGACTGATTTCTCAACGTCTCACGTAACCGGATATTGGAGATGGATAGTGATACTAATTCACCGACATTTTGCACAAATTCCCTGGTTTCCTGGTCGATCGCCCGCTGATCCGGCCATTCCACATGTAATAGACCGATCATTTCGCCAGACACCGCCAGTGGTACACCGATATAACTTCCCTTAAAAGATGTAGACATATGGCTGCAAACCAGGTCTGTAGAACCAGATACCACGCTATGCAATTGATTTCTCTTCAAAGCCCAGCATTCATCATAGGAGAAAACAGGCTCGCTTGAGACACCCTCAGCCCAGGCACACACCGATTCAACGATTTTTTGTGATTCGTTCGCCATAAAAAAAGTGCCATTGGAATTTGGGAATAACAAATTTCCGAAATTAATAATTACCTGTAACGCTTCCTGTATATGATTGCAAACTTGCAGTGTCTCACCCATCTCTCTTAATAACGTGGCTTCCCGATCTCTTCTTTCAAGTTTGTTTACTGTTTCCTTCAGTTCATCGGTTGCCTTGCGAAGTTCTGATTCTGATTCCTTTCGATAGGTTATGTCTTCAAACATGAATAAAAGATTACGTTCTTTTCCGGACACAAAAGGTGCGCATATTCCATCCAGCCAGACGGCTTTTCCTCCCGGCGTTTCACACGGAAATTCAGAGGTCAATGGTTCATTTTTGTCAATCGCTTCCGTTGCCAGGGTGAATAATCCATGACCTTTTTTGATATTGCTATGAAAATTTTGCTCAAGCAGGGATTCCGTGGAAGCGCCAAGAATCTTGCCAGCTGCCGGATTGGCATGAAAACACTGACCGGTTGCGTTAAATATCATGATCCCAATGGGAGAAATGTCCAAAATTGCCTGATTGAACTGCAGTGATTCTTCAATCTGGTTCTGGAACTTCTTTTTTTCTGTAATATCTTCCTTCACAGCCACAAATTTCATGATCTCACTGTTCTCATCCAAAACAGGCGAGATCGAGGCACTTTCCCAGTAGATATTCCCATCCTTTTTCCGGTTGCAGAATTCCCCGCGCCAAACCTTACCGGAGAGAATTGTCTGCCATAGTTCACGAATCTCAGATCGATCCCCTCCCCCGGTCTTTAAAATCGACGTGTTCTTCCCCAGAGCCTCCGCTACGGTATAGCCGGTTGTTATTTCAAATTGAGGATTCGCGTACTCAATGTTTCCCAGTTTATCCGTGATCACTATCGTTGCCGGGCTTTGCTGAACAGCCCGCGATAATGAACGCAGTCGTTCGTCCGCTTCTTTGTTCGCCGAATTATCATGGATCAGAGCGATTAGCAGTTTTTCATCCTCTGTTTTATAGGGGCCACTATAAATTCCCACATAGAGATCTTCCCCGGTAGATGTCTTGTGTAATGTGCAGTAATAATCCTGTTGACCGGAAAAAGCCAGCTTCAGATTATTCAATGTCTCTGAAAGTGGTTTGGGGTTGATCTGCCCGATATTCATTTTTTCGAGTATCGCACGTGAATATCCATAGAAACTGCAGGCAGCAGGATTGGCAAACCGGATGACGCCAGTCTCAGGTTCCAGAAGAAGAATGGAAATTTTTATATTTTCAAGAATTTCAATACCGGGAATGTTTTTGGTCATTCTGATATCCTTAAAGATACTGAGTTCAATTTTCGGGCTGCAAACAATATTCTTTTTTTATTATCGCCCAAAACAGGTTTATCGATTAGATATTGACTGCCGTAAAAGGTACAATAATCACATTGTTAGCTGTGAAATCCATTTGACAGGTTACGGGTATTCCGGTATAAGCCAACCATGAAAAAGCAAATATTGATCGCCTGTGCGGCACTGGCTTTTGCCATCATCGCGTGCAAAACTTCATCCAACCCGCTGAAGCTTCTGGCAGGCGCAACTGAGACACCGGAATACATACCAGCTGCCCCCGTCATCGAGCCAACAGCGACCCCATTACCTACACCAACCCCATTGCCTGTTGTTCGGCTGCATGAAGCCGACAGATTGCTCTTCGAGGGAGACTTTGACCAGGCTGTTGTCCAGTACCGGGCTGCGTATCAGCAGGCATCAGATGATGAAACCCGGGCAGCCGCCCTGTATGGGGAAGGCCTCACACATTTCAAAAATGATGATTGGAGCCGGTCAGAACTGGCACTGAATGAGCTTACCTCGAACTACTCTGACAGCCCAAGGGCTGCCATGGGTGAGTTTCTTCTGGGTGAGATCAAGACTAATATGGAACAACCGGCGGACGCCGCTATTCATTACGGGAAATATCTAGACCGCAGACCGGGCTTGTTGGATTTTTACGTACGGGAAAGAATGGGTGATGCATTAATTGCCCAGAGTCAATATATTGAGGGAATCAATGCGTATTTAGCCGCCTCATCAAGCCCCGGGCTGGTGGCAAGCCCCGTCTCTATTGATCTGAAAATTGCCAAGGCACTGCGTGCCAGCGGTGACACTCCCAGCGCGATTCGCCAGCTCCAAACCATTTACGACAATCCGGGATCGAATGAATACGACCGATCTCAAGCCAACCTGCTCCTTGGACAAATATATCTGGAAATGAATGAACCCGAACAAGCCTATGCCAGATTCCAGGATTCAGTGAACAATTTCCCGCGCGCCTATGATAGTTTCAGTCAGCTGGTTGCTCTGGTTGAAGCCGGCCAACCGGTAAATGAATTGCAGCGCGGCACAATTAACTACAACATGCAGAAATACGCCCTGGCGGTGGATGCTTTCAACCGGTACATCAAGTCGGCTGATCAGGTTGATCCTTCCGCCTATTACCTTAAGGCACTCAGTCTTAGAGAAATGGAACTCCAAGAAGAGGCTCTGGCTGATCTGGACATTCTGATCAACAACTACGCAGGGACAGAGTATTTCCTGAAAGCATGGAACGAAAAAGCCTATACTCTCTGGGCGTACCTCGAGCGCTATCAGGAAGCAGCTGAAACGATGCTCGCGTTTGTCCGGTTGTATCCAACCGATTCCAACGCGCCCGACTTTCTGTTTGAAGCAGCCCGCATCTTTGAGCGCGGCGGGATATATCAGCCAGCCATCGAAACTTGGGAAAGGATTGTCAACGAGTACCCGACATACCCGGCAACGTTTCGTTCATTATTTCTGGCAGGCATCACCCGGTACCGCATCAATGATTTTGGTGGTGCGTTTAACACGTTTCAGAGAGGGCTATCCACAGCATCCCTTTCCGGTGATCAGGCAGCTGCCAGTTTTTGGTCGGGCAAATCGCAGGCAATGATGAATGATATTAACGCCGCTCGTCTTTCCTGGCAGACAGCCACACAGCTTGATCCAACCGGTTATTACAGTGAAAGGGCAAAACTGCTGCTTACAGACCAGCCGCCCCTTTCCGCATCCGCTTCCTATGACCTGGGATACGATCTGGCTGGTGAACGAAAAGAAGCAGAAAATTGGCTCATTCTGACTTTCGGTATGTCTCCAGATACAGACCTCTCATCACCCGGGCAGATCGCGTCCGATCTGAATTTCCAACGCGCCCGTGAATTCTTCGAACTTGGTCTTTATTCTGAAGCCAGCCGGGAAATGACCGTGCTGACAGAGTTGTATGCCGCAGATCCCGCGCAGTTGTTCCGCCTAATGGATTCGATGATTGAAATGGGGTTGTACCGTTCAGCCATTATCACCAGCCGGCAGATACTTGACCTGGCCGGATTGGATGATGCCTCTACGCTCAAAGCACCAGTCTATTTCAACCATATCCGGTTTGGCGCATATTTCCGGGAAGAGGTGTTGGAAGCTTCCCAGAATGAAAGTATCCATCCATTCGTCCTATTCAGCGTTTTACGACAGGAAAGCATGTTTGAAGGGTTTGTTCAATCATCCGCCGGTGCAAGAGGCATCATGCAGATCATGCCGGCTACCGGGCAGGAAATTGCAGGAGGCATGGGTTGGCCGCCCAATTACAAAACGGATGACCTGTACCGGCCCTGGGTCAGTATCCGTTTGGGGGCGCGGTATCTTGCCCGTCAGCGTGATTATTTCGGCGGTGACCTTATGGCCGCTCTGGCCGGTTACAACGCCGGACCCGGAAATGCGCAGATCTGGTGGAATCTGTCCAACCAGGACCCGGATCTATTCCTTGAGATCATTCGCTACGAAGAAACAAGGCGTTACCTTTCACAGATATCGGAATTCACCAGCATCTACTCCCGCCTGTACGAAAGAATGCCATAATCTTTTGGATTATTCGATCCAGGAAAAACATACGGAAAAGGTTTGTCCAGAAATCTCCTTTTTCAAATCCTCATTATTCCGTCGCTTACCTGAAAGCTTATACGGATAGTAAGATGCCGGAACTTCTCAAGGTTATAGAGCTTTCGACCGATACTATAAGTGGAGGTCGTATGACTATCTCGAATATTCCCCCATCCACGGTTTCATCCGGCTCGATTAAAAATAACAGTCCTGTATCAAACCTGTCTGTGGAAAGCCGTGATGTGACCGAAGAAAGAACGCTCGAAGCCGATTCACAGATATCCGGTGTTTCGTCTTTTGCCATGGCAATGCGCCTGTCAGAATTGAGCTTGAGCAGCACATCCACTCAATTCCTTTACCGGTCTGATAACAGCCTGGCTGTAAAAGCACGCAGCCAGATCAATTTTCAAGCCCGAAGTGAAGAATACCGGTTTGATGTAACAATGTCAGCCGAGTCACTCGGATTGACGAAGGCTGATTTTGTTGATCTGACCAAACCCATGACGATCCAGTTGACATTTTCACAAACTCAATTGCAAATATCGGAAAAAATATCCATTAAAGAGATTGAAACCCTCAGGAAACCGGAGGAGATCATACAGGATCTGGTAAAAGCTCTCAGGGAAGTTTTTAAAGACCCGGGGAATAAGACCGTCTCGTATGTTCTTGATTCTGAAGCGATCCGGTCGCTTGCCCAGAGTGACCCCAAACTGGCACGTCTGTTTGGCGAACTGGTCATGATCATGGCCATGGTCAATCTCATGAAACGCCAGGGCGAGGAAAGAAATGATTACACCATCTTCTTAAGCGGTAAGGGGAATTCTTATCTTGATATTGAGCAGGAAATTGATGGCGAACTGGTCAATCAAACATATCAGTTTAACATCATCGTTGAACCGCCCGTAGAAAGTGAAGCGGAACCGGTAAAAGAAATCGAAAGTTCCGCCGATTCAGTGGAGATCACGGATTCCCCAGCCTGAACTTGAACTGTTCAACAGGCAATCGTTTAATTAAAAAAGCCGGCGGTTTGCCGCCGGCTTTGCCCTGCGTATGTCTAAAGGATGAGACTTACCGGTTTTTCCAGATACAACGCGAGCTTCTGCATGAACTGGGCCGCTTCCGCACCGTCAGTCACACGGTGATCGGCGGATAGAGTCGCCTTCATTCTTGTCCCCACCTTCAGGTTGTCATCAACAACAACGGGGACCTGTTTGACGGATGATACAGCCAGTATGGCCGCTTCCGGCGAATTGATTATGGCCGCGAAGTCTTCCACATCAAACATTCCCAGATTGCTAATCGAGAATGTGGAACCTTCAATATCTTCGGGTTTTACTTTCCCGGCTCTAGCCCGGGCAGCCATTGCCTTTATTTCAGCGGAAATAACCCGTAATGGTTTTATATCTGCGTCACGGCAAACCACGGTTAGCAATCCACTCTCAACCGCAACGGCAACACCGATGTTGACTGCCCCATGCCGGACAATGGCAGTTTCTCCAAAGGAAGAATTGATGTTGGGGAATTGCCTTAATGCAAGCGCGACACCCTTGATGATAAAGTCGTTGACAGAGAAACGCTCATTTTCCGGAAGAAATTCATTCAATTCTTTGCGGAGCTTCATCAGGGCAGCCATATCATAGTCATGCGTCACATAGAAATGCGGTGCCTGTTTCGATTCCACCATCCGCCGCGCGATCGCCGAACGCAGTTTGGTCAGCGGTATCTGTTCATCCTCCCGGACAGGGATGCTGCCTGTCCAGCTTTCACTGATCGGCAGGGTTGGCAATTCGCCCTTGATCTCAGCCGCCGCTTCCGTTATGGATGCACGGGCTTTTTCGATATCTGCCATCGCCAGTTCGATATCTTTTTTGATAATCCTGCCGCCCGGACCGCTGCCAGTGATCCCCACCAGCGAGACACCGAATTCCCCGGCGATGCGTTTTGCCAGTGGTGAAGCTTTCACCCGGTCGCCAGAGACATCCATGTTGACTGTTGGTTTTTGATCGGCTGAAGGGGGTTCCACTTTCTGCGGTTCCGGTTTGGTCACTTCTGGACCTTTTGAGACCGGACTGGAAACAGCCGGCTCATCTGTCACGCGTTCACCGGGAGCCGCGATGATCACAATCGGTGTTCCGACCGGAACTACAGCCCCTTGTTCAACCAACCGCCGGTGAATGACACCGGTGAACGAGCTTTCAACTTCTACAGTAGCTTTATCGGTTTCAATTTCCGCCAGAATATCTCCCTTGTTAACGCTTTCACCTTCGGCTTTCACCCAGCGGATCAACGTTCCTTCGGCCATATCGAACCCGAGTTTGGGCATGGTTACAGTTTCAGCCATTAGAGCACCTCCTTGACCGCATCAATGACCCATTCCGGTTTGGGCAATGCCAGTTGTTCCAGATTGCGGTTATATGGCAATGGAACCTCAAGTTGGGCCACCCGCTTTACGGGAGCATCCAAATGGTCAAAGGCCTCCTCATATATCCTTGAGGCTACTTCCGCGCCGACGCCATATGATTTCCAACCTTCTTCCACTACCACCGCCCGATTTGTCTTTTTCACAGATTCAATCACAGGCTCCATATCCAATGGCCGTAAAGTGCGTAGATCAACAATTTCCGCTTCAATCCCTTCAGCAGCCAATTGGTCCGCCGCTTTCTGGCTGATCTCCAGCATTTTGCTGTAGGTTATGATCGTGACATCTTTCCCCGGCCGTTGTACGATTGATTTACCAATGGGAACCGTGTAATCGCCATCCGGCACTTCACCACGCTGTTGATATAGAGTCGCGTGTTCAATAAATAGCACCGGGTCATTGCTGCGAATGGAAGCTTTTAGCAAACCTTTGGCATCCGCCGGGGTCCCCGGGGCCACCACTTTCAATCCTGGAAAATGGGCGAAAACCGCATCCGGTGTTTGCGAGTGCGTAGCGCCCAGTTGACGCCCACCGCCTCCCACCGCGCGAATGACCATTGGAAGCACAAACTGTCCGCCAAACATGTAGTGCAATTTGGCTGCTTCATTGACAATGTGATCCATCGCAGAGAAAGCGAAGTTTATGGTCATTAGTTCGGCAACCGGTCGTAAACCGGTCAATGCCGCTCCTATCGCTCCACCGACAATAGCCGCTTCTGCAATGGGTGTGTCCTTCACTCGTTTGGGTCCAAAATGGTCATAAAAACCTTTGGTAACCGCATAGGTCCCACCCCAAACACCAACCTCTTCACCCATGATGAATACGCTGGGGTCTGCTTCCATCTCTTCCCAAAGGGCTTGCGAAATTGCTTCACGTACAGTAATTTTTGCCATAGTTTTTTTCTCGCTTCCCCTAATCTACATAAATATGATCGAATAGTGTCTCGGCGGCCGGTTCGGGGCTCTTTTCAGCAAATTCCACCGCTTCCACGACTTCCGCTTCCGCCAGTTCTTCCTGCTCTAAAAGGTCTTTCTTCGTCGCTATCTTGTTATTGACCAGGAATTTTCCATATATGGCAATAGGGTCATTCTCCTGCCATTTATGAACTTCATCCTGCTTGCGGTAGCGTTCCGGGTCGCCCATGGAATGTCCACGGAAACGATAGGTATTTATCTCAAGAAAATATGGACCTTTGCCAGACCGGATATATTCCAGTGCTTCAAGCGTCGCTTCTCTGACTTTAATCAAGTCCATCCCATCGACAGATTTACTTTCCATCCCATAACCGGCCGCTTTCTGCTGCATGGTTGAGACGGCTGACGCTCGTTCAACCGCCGTTCCCATCCCGTATTGATTGTTTTCACAAACCCACAATACCGGCAAATTCCATACCTTTGATAGATTCAACGATTCGTGGAAATAACCAATGTTACTGGCTCCATCCCCAAACATACACATCGTAACTCCACCGGTTTCCTGGTACTGATCCCCAATTGCCAAGCCCGCGGCTATAGGAAGATGAGCACCCACGATCGCGTGTCCACCCCAGAAGTTCTTTTCAACATCAGCCAGGTGCATGGAACCACCACGCCCCTTTGAGACACCCGTCTCCTTCCCCAGAAGTTCTGCCATCACTTCCCTGGCTGGAATTCCACAATTAATAGCAACTCCATGGTCACGGTATGCCGTGATAACACGATCTTCCGGATTACGAGCCGAGACAAGACCTGTGCTTACCGCTTCCTGTCCAATATAGAGATGCAGAAAACCGCCAATCTTCCCCTGTTGGTATAGTTCAGCAGATCGCTCTTCGAGGCGGCGAATAACTACCATTTGTTTATAAAGATCAAGATAATCTGTTTTTTCCACGATCACAGTCCTCCATCCATCAAGTGGGTGAATATCTATTATTTATATTTGTACAATTATTATAGCAATAGGGGAATTCATGAATATACAGGATCGCGATTTTGTATCAGGTTTGTAACGGCAGTTTCATACCCCGATTGAACTGTACAACCTCCGATAATTCATCTATGATAATCCGGTTGGAATGACGTATAATTGGAATATATTAAACGGCTATGACCGGGATCAGTAACCGGAGATTATTCTTTCAGAGAGAGAGCACAGGCTGAGAAGCTCTCAGGATGTTCCGGAGAAAAACCACCCGCGAGCTTGACCCAGAAACGGTTGAATACCCGAGTAAGGCGAACGGATGACTACGTTAACAGTCACACAAGATGACCCTTTAGGGTTAATCTGGGTGGAACCGCGTGATTTTTTACTCTCGCCCCAGTTGGGACGGGAGTATTTGTTTAAATAACTGGAGGAAGAATGATCGACAAGAAAGCGGAATACGAAGCATCAAAACTGTACCGGATCCGCCATTCCACCGCCCATATAATGGCGCAGGCTGTTTTGGAGATGTTTCCAGAAGGGAAAGTGGCTATTGGTCCGGCTATTGATGATGGTTTTTATTATGACTTTGACCTGCCCCGGGCATTAACGCCGGAAGACCTTGAAAGTATCGAGAAGCGAATGCGCGGGATCATTCAATCAAAAGTCCCCTTCGAACGCAAAGTTGTCAGCGCAGATGAAGCAAAGGAAATCTTCAAAGACCAACCGTTCAAGCTGGAATTGATAGCCGGACTGGAAGAAGGAAAAGAAGATGAGGACGGCAACCCGATTGACGAAAAACCCGAGATCTCAATCTACACCCACAGCACTTTCTCTGATCTGTGCCGCGGACCTCATGTGGACAATTCAAGCGACATAAACCCGCAGGCCATCAAGTTGATGTCCGTTGCAGGCGCATACTGGCGGGGGGATGAAAAACGTCCGATGCTGCAACGGATTTACGGTACCGCATGGAACAACCCCAATGAACTCAAAGATTATCTTTGGCGGTTGGAAGAGGCAAAGAAACGCGATCATCGGAAGATCGGCCATGACCTTGATCTATTCAGTGTTGTCGATGAGATCGGCGCCGGATTGATCCTCTGGCATCCAAAAGGCGGCAAAATCCGAAAGCTGGTTGAACAGTTTTGGACCGAAGAACACGAAGCCAATGGATATGATTTTGTCTTTACGCCGCACATCGGAAAAGCCCAGCTATGGGAAACCAGCGGACACCTTGGTTTTTATAAAGAGAATATGTACTCACCGGTTGATATTGATGGGCAGCAATACTTCCTCAAACCCATGAATTGCCCCTTCCACATTCACATCTATAAGAGCTCATTACGGTCTTACCGCGAATTACCACTCCGTTATGCGGAAGAAGGAACCGTCTACCGATATGAGCGCAGTGGTGTAATGCACGGGTTGATGCGCGTACGTGGCTTCACGCAAGATGATGCGCATCATTTCTGCCGGCCGGATCAGATGCCGGATGAGATTGACTTCGTCTTGAACTTTAGTCTTCACATTCTTCGGAGCTTTGGATTTAAAGAGATACAGGCATACCTGAGCACTAAACCAGAGAAATCTGTTGGTAAACCGGAACAATGGGAAGCTGCGGAAAAAGCCCTTGAAGCGTCATTGAAACGGGAGAAAGTTGAGTATCAGGTGGATGCCGGAGGTGGCGCGTTTTATGGCCCTAAGATCGACCTCAAAGTCAAAGATGCCATTGGCCGTGAATGGCAGCTTTCAACGATCCAGTTCGATTTCAACCTTCCCGAACGATTTAATCTCACCTATATCGGCGAAGACGGTCAACCTCATCAGCCGTATATGGTTCACCGGGCGCTATTAGGCAGCCTGGAACGCTTCTTTGGTGTGTTGATTGAACATTATGCTGGCGCTTTCCCGGTATGGCTTTCCCCCATCCAGGCGACTTTGATCCCCATCGCGGACCGCCACCTTGACTATACCAAAAAGATTGCAGCAGACTTGAAGAAAGCCGGGTTGCGCGTCAACGTGGATGATCGCCAGGAGCGCATGAACGCAAAGATTCGCGATGCGCAGAACCAAAAAATCCCGTACATGCTGGTGGTCGGCGACAAAGAAGTGGAAAATAACCAGGTCGCTCTCCGATTACGCAACAACGAAAATCCTGGTCCCATGGATGTTAACTCGTTCATTGAACGGGCAAAAAACGAAATCGCGCAAAAAATCTAACGTGGTAGTATTAATGATGAAGGCGGAAATTCACAACCCGCCTTCATCAATTCAATTGAAAAAATGAAAATTTCCTTCGACCATTTCGATTTTCTGGCACCGGTTTACGAAAAGTTCATCCATCCTCATGAGATGGAAGAATTCTGGCGCATTGTGGATCTTCCACCCCAGGGATACCTTCTGGATGCCGGTGGTGGTACAGGCCGGGTTTCACAATTTGTCAAAGACAGCGGATGTACGATAGTTGTTTCCGATCTTTCATTACCAATGCTCAGGGAAGCAGCGGGAAAAGGCAATCTATATCCGGTCGCGACACAAGTGGAGCAAATGCCATATCCTTCCCGGTTTTTTGACCGCGTGATTATGGTAGATGCGTTGCATCATGTGTTCAACCAGAAAAACACAGTTGAAGAATTATGGCGGTTAATTAAACCGGGTGGTTCGATTGTGATCTTGGAACCGGATATTGAAAAATTCACGATCAAACTGCTGGCTCTGGCGGAAAAAATGGCTCTGATGAGAAGTCACTTTTTGCCTGCGGAAAAAGTCCTATCATTTTTTCCTTATGCCACGGCGGAAAAAACCGTGATTCGATTGAGTTATGATTACTACATCAAAATAACCCGACGTGAGTAACGATTCCAACAGTTGAGTTTTACTAAAATTTTATACAAACAGGTAATTTGCCCAATATTCTGTACTATAATATTGTGAAATATTTCATTTGGAAGGGTTACTATGGCTATAAAGAAAGTAGAATTAACTGCAACACAAAAAGATGGTTACACCATCGAAACCAAAGCCCGCAATTTCGTCTCAATTGTGGATCAGCCCCCCGCGATGGGCGGCAAAGACCTTGGTCCTACCCCGCTTGAATACCTGTTTGTTTCACTGGCAGGTTGCATTATCACCATTGGCCATATCATTGCGCGTCAGGAGAATCTTCCGGTTCGCAACATCAGCGTTAGAATGGAAGGCGAACTTGACACCGATGTTCTGATGGGCAAAAGCACCGCCGTACGTGCCGGTTTCTCCGGTATCAAAGTCATCACCAGCATTGACGCTGATATGACCAAAGAGGAAAAAGAAAAATTCCTGCATGCTGTCGACGCCCGCTGCCCGATCTCGGACAACCTCGCGCAAGTAACACCGCTTGAATTTGTTGTTGAGTAACAAGTAGTAAATCCAATGAAGACCGCTGTGAATGGAAAGAAGCTTATTGAGGATGCACCATCATTAACAGCAGAAGAAATGGTCGGAAGACGCTTACGTGCCATCCGATTGAACAAAGGGCTCTCTCTAAAAGCTCTTTCTGAACACAGCGGTCTTAATATCAATACTCTCAGCCTGATAGAAAACGGGAAAACATCCCCTTCGGTAAGCACATTGCAACAGTTAGCCAACGCGATTGGAATTCCAATCGCTTATTTTTTTGACTCCGAACCCGAACTTCAACGCATCGTATTTACACCGGCTGACGACCGGCCAAAGGCACGGATCGGCGGCACACTGATGGAAAACCTGGGGGAAAATCTGAAAGATAATGCCATTCAACCTTTTCTGGTCACAATGGCCCCGGGGGCCGGAAGCGGTGATTGCCCCATTGTCCACACAGGATATGAATTTGTTTTTTGCATAATCGGAAAGATTGAATACCGAATCAACGATGAAAACTTTCTTTTGAACTCGGGGGATAGTCTGGTTTTCGAATCCCACCTCCCTCATTGCTGGAAGAACATTGGCGATCAACCCGCAGAAATCATGCTTGTTATATCACCCGCCGACAAGGATGAGGAACCAGGCGGCCGGCACTTTTCATTGGATATGCAAAAACGGGAGATCAACACCCGGATCGCTGTCGTTTCAGACGATGGAGTGAACATCAGTCAGCATTTTGGGCGGGCTGCCTACTATCTGGTTTTTTCCATCGAAGCAGGGAAAATCATCAGCCGGGAAAAGCGGGATAAGCTCAGTCATCAACAATATAGATACAACTATACGAACAACAATCAAATGGATCAGAACATTCCCGATCCGGCTACCAATTCTAAACATTCTGGAATGGCCAGAGCGATTTTTGATTGTGAAGCGGTTATCTGTGGCGGAATGGGATTAAGTATCTACGAGAATTTGAAACAACTAAATATAAGACCGGTTGTAACAGACTGCCTTGATCCGGAATCAGCCATTCAATCCTATATTGATGGAAAACTGGTTGATCATACGGAAAAACTGCATTAAAAAATTCAATTGAAGAAGTACTTCCATCTTTAATTTGGTCAATTCGGACAATTTTTGCTATACTTAAATTGTTCTCTGGTTCTTTTTATCTGAACTGCGCCGGAAATTCTTTCAGGAGGGTCTATGCCAGAACAAGCAGAAGGATGTGTAAAGCCCACTAAGGGACCAATCCTTGAAAAAGCCGAGTCCCCGGCTACCGCCCCATCACCGGAAAAGGAGGTGTCAATGGTTCAAGCACGAGTTGGTAAACCGGCTCCCGATTTTGAATTGTCTGCATTTCAGGGAGGTGGATTTAAGAACATTCGATTATCAGATTACAAGGGGAAATGGATCGTTATTTGCTTCTATCCCGGCGACTTTACTTTTGTCTGACCGACTGAATTAACGGCAGTTGCCGTCAAACATTCAGAATTACAGAAACTTGGCGTTGAGATCTTTGCCATCAGTACTGACAGCCGTTTTTCACACAAAATCTGGCAGGAAGAAGAATTATCAAAAATGGTGGATGGCGGAGTTCCCTTCCCACTCCTGTCTGACGCGGGCGGACGTGTAGGAACGATCTATGGCGTGTATGATGAAGACGCCGGTGTCGATATCCGTGGTCGCTTCTTGATTGACCCGGATTTCAATATCCGTGCCATGGAAGTTATGACTCCAGAAGTTGGCAGAAATGTATCCGAATTGATCCGGCAGGTTAAAGCTTTCCAGCATGTAAAAGCTACAGGTGAAGTAACTCCAGCCGGATGGCAGCCTGGCAAACCCACCTTGAAACCCGGACCTGATCTGGCGGGCAAGGTGTGGAAGGTCTGGAAACCAGAGAACGCATTCTAATCAACATTCTCCGGCGCGAGATAAAGGTAGAAGTAGAAAAGGGCTGCAATTCATTTGCAGTCCTTTTTTTGCACCTTACAAGTTTTACGGCTTGAGGGTAAAATCGTATGCCGCGTCATTCCGGCCATTCCATCTTCGGGGAGGTGTCCCATGATCCACATTTACAAGACCACCGAGAATGGTGTTGAGAAATTTCCTGAGATCGTCAATAATTGCTGGATCAAAGTTGTTGACCCAACGCCAGAAGAGATCAATCAACTGACAGATAGCCACATCCCCCGCGAATTTATTACTTATCCGCTGGATATTGACGAACTATCCCGTACGGAACGGGAAGATGATGGAACTCTGCTTATCATTGTAAGAGTGCCTTACTTTCAGGGGACGACATCGGATATTCCATATTCAACCATGCCACTGGGCATAATTGTCACGGGCAAATTTATCATGACAGTCACCCGACAACCCTTCGGGTTGTTGGAAGATTTCGCGGCGGGAAAAATGCGTGGGTTCTCTACCGGAAAGAGATACCGGTTCATATTACGCATGCTTCTGAATGTGGCCAACAATTATCTCGTCTTCCTGCGAGAGATCAACAAACTGACGGACCAGGTTGAAGACCGTCTAGAATCTTCAATCAAAAACAAAGAAGTCATGGAATTACTAAAATATCAAAAATCGCTGGTCTACTTCACCCAGGGTATTAAATCCAACGAAGTGCTCATGGAACGCCTGCAACGGATGCAACTTTTTACCCAGTATCCGGAAGACGAAGATCTTCTGGAAGATGTGATCACGGAAAACCAACAGGCCATCAGTATGACCGAGATCAGCACCAATATTATGAACTCCATGGTGGAATCCTTTGCGACCATCATTTCCAACAATGTCAACGAGGTGATGAAATTTTTGGCATCCATGACCATTGTGTTGAGCATTCCATCAATAGTGGTTGGTTATTTCGGTATGAACGTGGCCCTGCCCTACGCCGATCACCAATATGCCTACATCGGGATTATTCTTTTGTTTCTTGTCTTGATGGGTTTCGTGGTATACGCTTTTCTGAAAAGAGACTGGTTCTAATGCAAAAAAAGCACGCTCTCGCGAGCGTGCTTTTTCTTTCAATTTCTACCGGACTTTTTTTACTTGTCGGTATTTTCCTTGCCGCTTGAGAATTTCAACGCGGCATGTGCGGCGGCCAGACGGGCAACCGGAACACGGAACGGAGAGCAGGAAACATAATTGTTTCCGATCATGTGGCAGAACTCGATGGAGTTCGGATCACCACCATGCTCACCGCAGATACCAACTTCCAGTTCAGGACGGGCTTTACGGCCATCTTCCACAGCGACGCGCATCAAGCGGCCTACACCTTCGCGATCCAGGGTCTGGAAGGGATTCTTCGGCAGGATACCCTGTTCAACGTAGGTGATGAGGAAATTGCGCTCGGCATCGTCACGGCTGTAACCGAAGGTCATCTGGGTCAGGTCGTTGGTACCAAAGGAGAAGAACTCTGCCAATCCGGCGATCTCTTCGGCGGTAACAGCGGCGCGTGGGATTTCGATCATGGTACCGAATTTGTAGGCGAATTTGACTTTCTTTTCGTCCATGACTGCTTTGGCAATGCGCTCCAGTTTCGGCTGGATCCATTTCAGTTCATTGACATGACCGGTCAGCGGGATCATCACTTCCGGTTTCGGTTTGAAACCATCGAGGGCTGCATTGGCAGCCGCTTCAAAGATGGCGCGGACCTGCATTTCCACGATCTCAGGCATGGCAATGCTGAGGCGGACACCACGCAGACCCATCATCGGGTTGCTTTCATGCAGTGCTTCCACGGCATGCAGCATCTTCTCAGCTTCCTGGATCTCTTTGGTGTCGCCTTTACCCAGGGTGTAACCGGCCAGATTCGCAATGCGCTGGGTGACGATCTTGTCATTCAGCTCTTCTGCGGCTGGCAGGAACTCATGCAACGGCGGGTCAATGAGGCGGATGATTACCGGATAACCGTTCTTGTCTTTGTCATTGTCAACCATCGCGCGGAACAGACCTTCGAAGTCAGCACGCTGTGAAGGCAACAATTCATCCAACGCGGCTGTGCGAGCTTCGCTGGATGTAGCCAGGATCATGCGCTGTACGATCGGCAAACGTTCGGGCTCGAAGAACATGTGCTCGGTACGACACAGTCCAATACCAACAGCTCCGTAGCTGCGGGCACGTTGGGCATCTTTCGGATAATCCGCATTGGCCCAAACCTGCAGACCGCGTTTCGGTCCGGTGACGCCCATCTTGGCGCGGACATCGGGACGCGCGCAGATCTCATCAGCCCAATTCAAGAGAGTCAACAGCTCTTTCTGTTCTTCCAGGGACGGGCTGAATGATTTGATCTTGCCAAGGAAAACTTCACCGGTGGAACCATCCACAGAGATCCATTCGCCTTCTTTGACGACTTTATCATCGCAGACCATCTGACGTTTGTCGAGATCGATCTTGATGGAAGACGCACCGACAATACAGGGGACGCCAAACTGCCGTGCAACAACCGCCGCGTGGGATGTAGCTCCACCTTCGGATGTCAGAATACCTTTGGCAGCCAGCATACCATGCACGTCATCCGGTTTGGTGAACGGGCGGACCATGATGACATCCTGTTTTTCTTCTTTGGCCATCTGTTCGGTCAAATCAGCATCAAAGTAGATCTGTCCAACAGCGGAACCAGGAGAGGCATTGACACCGGAGGCGTAGAAGCGGCCTTCTTTCTTAGCCAGTTTCTTATCTTCCTGGTCAAACTGCGGGTGCAGCATGGAATCGACATTATCAGTGGAAACGCGAAGAACAGCCTCTTCTTTACTAATGAGGCCTTCCTGTACCATGTCAAAGGCCACTTTAATGGCAGCGGCAGCGGTGCGTTTTCCGTTGCGGGTCTGCAGCATCCACAGGCGGCCGCGTTCAATAGTGAACTCAACATCCTGCATATCTTTGTAGTGAAGTTCTAGCTTCTTGCAGATATCTATGAAAGTGTCGTAGGCGGGTTTCAGGTCTTTCGCCAGATTTTCAATCTTTTCAGTATTGCGGATACCGGCAACAACATCCTCTCCCTGAGCATTCAGGAGATAATCGCCGTACATTTTGCGCTCACCGTTGGCCGGGTTGCGGGTAAAGGCCACACCGGTACCGGAGTCGTTGCCCATGTTACCGAAGACCATGGTCACAATGTTGACAGCAGTACCGAGATCATCGGGGATATTGGTAGCGCGGCGATAATCTACAGCACGCTTGCCATTCCAGGATTTGAAAACAGCTTCGGTAGCCAATTTCAACTGTTCAAAAACATCCTGGGGAAATTCTTTTTTGTGTTTCTTGGTTACGGCTTTGAATTTCTCAACCAGATCTTTCAAGTCTTCCGCGTTCAATTCGGTATCGACTTTGGCGCCTTTTTCCTTCTTCATATCTTCCAGAACGTCTTCAAATGCTTCATCCGGCAGCCCAAGCACAACCGAACCGAACATTTGAATCAGGCGGCGGTATGAGTCATACACAAACCGTTCATTCTTGGTCAGTTCAACCATTCCCTTGGCGGTTTCATCATTCAAGCCGATGTTCAGGACGGTATCCATCATACCGGGCATGGAGAATTTCGCGCCGGATCGGCAGGAAACCAAGAGCGGATTCTTGGGATCGCCGAACTTCTTATCGGCAGCTTTTTCGACCGCTTTTAATGATTCCATCATCTGATCCCACTGACCTTCCGGGAACTTTCCAATGGGCTGATAAGCATTGCATGCTTCAGTAGTCACTGTGAAGAAAGGTGGAACGGGAAGATCGATCCGGGTCATGTCGGCAAGGTTAGCACCTTTACCGCCCAGCAAACCGCGGACCTTTTCCCAGTCTCCGCCGCAATATTTTTCAGCCTGTTCAACTTCATTGAACAGATAAACCCATTTCTTTTGAACCATGTGTGCCTCCTGAGAATATGACAATTAGTGCGATCTTTCGGGAAAAACCGCAATATGCGCTTTAAATATTGGATTCTACCACAAGGAAACCCACATTTTAGAATTATTTTTTTATTTTTACTGTAAAGAAGATGAAAGGTAGTAATTCCGCTTTCTGCTGCATAATATGCGTAATGGTTACTGGAGGAAAAGTGCGTATTCTTGTAATAGATGATGATCCAGCCTCAACAGATCTACTCCGGTTGTTACTATCCACTTATCCTGCTGAGGTAATTTCAACCAATTTCCCCGCCGAAGGGATTGAATTAGCCAAGAAACACAATCCTGATCTGATCCTCCTTGACCTTTGGATGCCTGAGATGGACGGACGACAGGTCTGCAAAGCGATCCGCCAACACAGCCAGGTACCAGTCCTTATCCTCTCGGCACTGGATTCAACTGAAATAATCGCAGAAGTGCTTGACGCAGGAGCGGATGATTATCTGGTTAAACCGGTGTCACAAAACATCCTGCATGCATATGTTCAGAAGTTTGCCCGGACCAATCAAACACCTGCACTGATCGTTACACACGCAGCCATATAAAACGGCTCAGCATAGTAGAATTACTCATATCATGAGGAGAGACTACTGTGCAAACATGCTCGATCTGCCACAACCAATCACCGGATAGTGAAACCATTTGCCCCTTCTGTCAGGCTGATCTAACTCTTTACTCCGAACAGGCTGTTGCGCTCAAGAAATACAAAGAGAACCCCCGGGTTGAATACATACGGATCGCGGTATCGGCAGATTGCTGTCCTGCCTGCCGAAAAGTGGAAGGAACTTACTCGAAAGAAAATGTGCCTGTATTACCAGTCGTTGGGTGCTCTCATGAGTATGGCTGTCGCTGTTTTTATGAACCTATCTTAAATGAAATATTTCCCTGATATCTATTTAACACTAAACAATACTTCCCCGGCTGTTTCCTCTTGATCATTTTCAAGCGTGTATTTGACTAAGAGCCTGTAATTACCGGGCAAAATCGTTGATATGTCTATTTTAATTTTTTGGCTTTCTCCCGCCTTAAAAACATTATCGTTGAGGTACTTGTAATACTGATCATCCGGTTTGGGAGATGTCCTCACCTCCTCAGAAATCCGGTACAGATCAATTGAAATTGACCGCATTGTCAGGGAACTTCCTCCCCCGTTCCCAAGATACAACTCCAATTGTTGCTGTGCGTCTTGATTTACAACTCGCAGGGGATCGGTCGTCTTTAGAAAAAGGTATCCCGGCAAACTCCGGTATCGAAAGAATCGGATTCTGGCTGACCCACCGCCTGAAGCCACTCTTACCCAATTGGTTCCTGAAAGGGTGGCAGTCCACTCCTCAGTAGCCGAGACCTTACCGCCAGGCAAAAAATGTATCAGACTCCCGGTCCATGTTCGCGTACCAGTAACGAGACCCGGCTCAACGATAAACCCAAATCCGGGATTGTTCTCCCTGCCAATTACAACAATATCTCCGGAAACAAGATCTTTCGGCTCGATGGGTAGCAATTCGGCACTGATATCCCTGATCAAAGGTACAAGCGGCTCATTTCCTACCGGCCGCATCACATGGCTGACAAAACCGGATGGTGTGACCGGGAATCCATCCAATGTGCTGTTTCCGTTTTCGGCCAATCCCAATTGCGACCAGCGTTCAGCCCGATTGACCATTCGTTCCCGCATTTTCCTTGGATCAGTCTCATGGAAAAACTTGGCCTTATCATCACCCCTGGAAACAAGAAATTCCGAAGAATCCACGTTGTAACACGAACCGACAACCCCGAGGTAGTTGGCATTAACACCCCAATTAGCGCTCAATAAGCGTATTTGGAAATACGCCTTTTGTTCAAACTCCACCTCTTTAGCATCCAGTACGATCCCTATGTGCCCGGCCCATACATCGACCGGAACTGGAACAAGATGTTCCTCCCCACTCCACTCCTGCACCGTAACAACTTCCGCGCCTCCAAGCAATACCAGAAGGTCACCTGTCTGTGGTATTTCGCCGGGAGAACGCTGTGAGTATCCCTGATAATCCATCCATGTCATCCCAAACTCATCAGGAATTGCCAGTGATTCCGCAGTCCAGTACTCCCCGGGGATCTGGTCAATACCCAGAATGTTCAAAAGAAAAATAACACATTGGCACCAATCGGCCGATATTGGACGGTTTAGAATTGGATTAAGGTTCCAGGTGATAACCATACTGGACAAAATACAAGTGCGGGAAATAAATGAATAAAAACGCAATCCTTGGAATACCTCTCGATATCAGCGTCCAATTGTTGTAAAACGGGTTAGCCGTATAATACTTGTATCACAAAGGAGTATACATGACGCTTGAGACAACATCTGAATCACTGAAAACCTGGTCACTTTCCAGAATATCCATCTGGCTGATCATCCCCCTGATCATTGGTATTCTGTTATCGCTGTTAATACCCCGTCCGGCTGTTGGAGTGATCTATCTTAACGATGCGATCTATTACTATTCAGCCCACGATATGATACGGCAAATCTCCACTGCAAGGGAAAACCCTGAGATCAGGGCTGTCGTCATTGTAATGACATCCCCGGGTGGAACTGTTTCAGATACCGAATCGGTTTATAGGGAAATTATCTCATTAAGGAAAGACAAACCGGTTGTCACTGTGATCGAAGGTATGGCAGCCAGTGGCGGTTATTACCTTGCCAGTGGTACGGATTACATTTTTGCCAAAGCCAGCTCTGAAATTGGCAATATCGGTGTCATAGGCACACTGCCACAGGAACCGGTTGTATATGAAGATGTATACTCAACCGGGCCTTATAAGATTTTAGGAATGCCGCGTGATTCATTTTCCCGGGAATTGGAAATGTTAAAGACCGGTTTTCTGGAAGTCGTTAAACTGGGGCGCGGAGAGCACCTGAAAATCTCGGATGAGACGATCCTTCGCGGTGAAGTCTATTCCGGAAGTGACGCGCTGAAGTACGGACTGATCGACAGGCTGGGTTCCCAATCAGATGCTGAGGCGAAAGCCGCCGAATTGGCAGGAATTCGCCATTTCAAGGTTGTTGATTTGTATGATATGGCAGGATTGACCGCCCGGGCGATGGAACCCATTGGTTTTTTCCAAACCGATGTTTTGGGAAATAAAACCGCGATGCCGGCTCAGCCCGGATCGTATATGCTGTACATCCCGGGTCTGGGAGATGCCCAATGAAGCGTTCGAACATCCTCATTGCACTAGCCTGCCTTATTCTTCCCGGTCTATTGACCTCTGCCTGGTATTATTCCGGATTTCCAAAAACCAACTCTCCGGAAATGCCCGCATTTGAAAGCATAGAAATCCCACGGCCTCCACTATCGACTGCTATTCCACTCAAAATGCCACCATCCAACCCCAAAGCCAATATTCTGGTGGATATGTCCCACGGTAATTTGATTTCACTTTCAGAGATCGACCCGCTTATCCGCGCGATCGAATCGTTGGGAGGTTCCATAGGCATTACAACAATGGAATACGATCTGAAAGCTTCATTGAAGAAAACCAATGCGTTTGTCACACTCGCTCCTCTTCAAAGCTTCACACCTGAAGATATTGCCTCTATTACTTCCTTTGTTGAGCGGGGAGGAATACTGGTGGTTGCCTCTGACCCGACCCGCAATACGATGGTTTCAGACATCTTACCAACAGGGATGGCTCTTGGCGGGGTAGATATTGCGAACATGCTTTTGGAACCGTTTGACACCTCAATCACGGATGATTATCTTTACGACCTGGTTTCAAATGAAGGCAATTATCGTAATGTGATCTTCAACGACTTCGACCGTCACCAGTTGACACAAAATATTAATAAACTTGTGATCTACGGCGGACATTCAGTCAATTCCCATGAATATCCGTTGGCTTCCAGTTCCAAATCCACGTATTCATCCACGACTGATATGCCAGGTGATTTTTCTCCCTTCGCGCTGGTGAAACATGGCAAAGGATCAGTGCTGGCAATGGGCGATCTAAGTTTACTCACCTCACAATATGCCCTTTCCGCTGATAATCAGGTATTCATCAACAATCTTGCCGCATTTGTTACCGAAAATGAAAGAACCAGAACACTGGAAGACTTTCCGGTGCTGTTTGACAGTAACGTTACGCTAATTCCCGGGTCAAAAATGGATATCAGCAGCGACCTGATAAGCATAATATCGAAACTGGAGAAGACCATATTTAAACAATCTGGTGAATTATCCATCTCCAATAATGGCACCAATCAATATGGGAATCGAATTTATCTCACAACCTACGAACCGGATGAAAAAGCAGAAGAGATCCTCACCAATCTTGGAGTGGATCTTTCACCGCCGCCGGTGGAAAAACCATCAACCACCAACGAGCCACCAAAAGACAAACCGGCCGACTCATCCGAAATGGATGAATCAGATCCCGTATACAACGGGGAAGAAGATCAAACCACAGATTTTTCCACAGAAACAGAACCCCCATTACCCGACAACAACGAAGGCCCTGAAAGGATCGGATTGCCTGGTCTTGGGGTGATTTCCACCGGAGAACTTGGACTGGTCGGATTGGTTCGTGAGGGAGAAGAGGTTACGCTGGTCATTGCCACATCGACCGATTCAGCCATGAATGATTTCATTACAGAACTCTCTATCAATGGTCTGAATAATTGCCTGGTCAAAGAGGATCTTGCTGCATGCAGCATATACGGAAGCGAGCTGGTACCTCAGGGTTAACCGGTTTATAAACTCAACTTAAAAAAGTATCTTCAAGAGCCCGGGCTACCAACCCGGGTTCTTCCATCAAAATCATATGTGTCCCCGTCGGACTTGAAAAGATGTGTCCATTCTTTACCCACTTTGAAAGGGTTTTGAAAATATCCGGTGGAGAGAAAACGTCCTTTATTCCGATAACCATGGCAACCGGTATGGAGAGTGCTTCTAAATACTCGGTGGCATCCATTCGATGAGCCATAGCATAAAGGGCCATGGCAATACCCTCCGGGCTGTTTTTCTTCATAATCTCCAACAACTGATCTCGAATTTCAGGGTCTTCCGTCAAACGGGATGCCATGGTATCGATGAGTTTGGACGGTCCGTTTTTAAGAACCTCCTGCCTGTCGGATAACCTGCCGGCCGCTTTTTCGGGTGTGTCAGCGCTTGCCCGGGTTGCAACCAATCCCAAACCACTGACACGATCCGGATGGTTATGAACGATCTCCATGCAGATATATCCGCCCATGGAATGACCAACAATGACAGCTTTTTCAATAGATAACCTGTCCAGTAATCGGACAATATCATCCCCCATGGATGAGATCGATGTTTCAATACCCGTGACTGGCGAGCGTCCCAGTCCACGGACATCAGGCAACACGCAACGAGCTTTTGTTGCGAGTAGATTCGAAACAGGCAACCAGGTAGTATGGTCGAGCGGAAAACCGTGGATCAAAACGACTGGCTTCCCGGCCCCAATCTCTTCATAAAACAGATCAACCACCTCATCATCCATTTTCGCCCCCTTTATTCATATCAGAAATCACTTGTTTTGCCAGTTCCAACGCTTCATCGCGTGAAGTAATCTCACCGGAAGCCTGCGCTTCGCGTATGCTGTCCAGTACTCTCCCCACCAGTCGCCCCGGAGGCAAATTAAACATTTGCATAACGTCCGTCCCGTTCACAAGCCTGATGGGTTCCACCCAGGAATCGTGTTTTTCAAACCAACCTTCCAGGTAAGCAGCCGCCCGATCCAATTCCCTCATCCATTCTTCCTGATCAGGCGTAATATTGGTCAGAGCAAGAAAATCGGCCAGTGCCAGGAGACTGGTTTCAACTCCGGTTTCACCAGCCGCTCGAAAGAACCGGTAGATGCTGCGCCGGCTTGGCAGCAGATTTTTCGCTGAAAGGTAGCGTGGTCGTATATGGTTGGCCACCATGGATGAAAGCGCGGATACTTCCAATTCACTCAAGGCAAGATTTCTGGCAATCTCTTCTGTAATTCGGGCACCTATCACTTCGTGTTTGTAAAAATGGATCCGGCCATCGGAACCGATCGATTTCGTAACCGGTTTGGCAACATCATGCAACAATGCGGCAAGCAGGCATAATCCTCTGCGCGTTCGAAACGGGTTGTACCCCTTAGAAAAATGATTCTGCAAATGGGATCTGTAACATCCAAGTTTGCCGGCTGCCAATCCAAGAGTCAGGTTTCCACCGTCTTTGAGCACTTCATCAGGGTCCAGAAACAGGTCCAACAGGTCACTCAAACGGGATACAACCGCCAGTGTGTGCTCCCAAAGATCGAGGGTATGTGGTGATGACTGGGTAACGCCTTTTAATGCCGCCGTCTCCGGAATAATCTCACCCAGGATGGCCAAATGATCCATTAACCGCAGTGCGGCAGATGGCTTCGCCTCTTCCAGTAATTTGAATAATTCATCGCGTTTACGTTCCTGTGAAATTCCCGAGAGAAGAGGAGCCGTCTGGCGAATTTTTTGTCCCAACCCCTCTGCCATCCGTAGATTAAATCCCACAGATAACCGCACGGCCCTTATTACTCTGACTGGATCCTTCTGCAATGAATCACCGGCACAGGCACGCAATACCCTGTCTTTCAGGTCCTGCCGCCCGTTCAATGGATCGACACAATCCATGGGGTCATGCAGACGCAGGGCAATCGCGTTGATCGTGAAATCGCGCATGGCAAGGTCAGCGTCCAGCGAATCGGCCTGAAAACGGCTGAAATCAATCACATCCGATTGCCGCTCACCGGGTAGAAGGACACGATACATGCCGCGATCTTCATCCAGAGCATAGAATGTCCCATTTAATCCGTCAGCCACCGTTCGGGCAGCTTTCTTCGCTTCATCCGGAAGGATGATATCCAGATCATGGCACGATCTACCAACCAATTTGTCACGTACGGCTCCACCCACCAGCCACGCGTCGGATGATGAATCCAATATCGAGCGCAATCTTGAAATCAATTGCGGTGATACCCCCGCTTTGCCATCGGTTTGTAATTGACCGGTCATATTCTATTCCGGCTGATAATGCTCCAGGTCAACAACGCCAATAAATGGCAGGTTCCGGTAGAAATCATCAATATCAAGTCCATAACCAAAAACGAATTTGTTGGGTATCTCGAAACCGGTGTATTTAACGGGAACATCGACTTCCCGGCGTTCCACTTTATCCAATAGGGTACAAACACATAGACTATCTGGATCACGGGTTCCCAACAATTCGATCACCGATTTTAATGTGTGACCGCTGTCAATTATATCTTCCACGATGATCACATTCTTGTGTTGGATGCTGCAATTGAGATCAAGGGTAATTCGCACATTCCCGTTCGATTCCCGTCCACCCACACCATAAGATGATACCGCCATAAATTCCACGGCCAACGGTACATCAATGTGCCGGATCAGATCCGTCAAGAACATGACCCCGCCCCGAAGTATACAGATAAGCAGGATTTCTTTTCCGGCATAGTCACGGGTTATCTGTGCTCCCAGTTCCCTGATTCTTTTCTGTAATGTTTCTTCATCAATTAAGATTTCTGCCAGAAAATCGTGATAATCCTTCATTAGCTCCTCCTATCGGGTTGGTGATGCGATCGCATTATGATCGGGGGACTTCATGATGGGCACGACAACGAGCTTCATACATTTCAGACGCGCCAACAATGACAACCGGATCTGTGTACCGGGCGGGTTTCCCGTTTACCAGACGTTGTGTACGGCTGGCAGGCCCGCCGCAGACCATGCAAATAGCCTGCAATTTATCCACGCGTTCGGCCTTGGCCATCAATACCGGAATGCAGCCAAAAGGTTCCGCGCGAAAATCGGTATCCAGTCCTGCCACGATTACCCGAATCCCCTTTGCGATGAGTTCTTCCACAACGTCCAATATCGCATCATCCAAAAATTGAGCCTCGTCAATGCCAACCACTGATACTTCCGGATCCAAAAGCGAAAGGATCTCCCTGGCAGTTGCGATCGGAACCGCATCAAAAGCCGATCCGGCATGCGAATTGATCTGTTCAGCCGAATAACGCATATCTATGGCCGGTTTAAAAACCTGTACCTTTTTCCGCGCAATAACGGCGCGTCTCAAGCGTCTGATCAATTCATCCGTTTTTCCACAAAACATGGACCCGCAAACTACTTCGAGTGAACCGATTGAATCTGTCATTCCATCCTCTAGAATCAATTTTGATTTATTCTATACCAAACAGTACGCCGGCATATTAAAAATTTCAGGCAGGTAAAACAACTACCTGCCTGGTTTATTTTTGTCATCAACGCTATTTAGGCTGCTGCTTTTCCGGCTTCTTCCGGTAGCTCATATCCCAATTGGCGTAATTTCTTCTTTAGATCGATCAGAGACTTGCGGCCAAACCCTTCAATAGCCAGAACCGCATCCTCACCTTCAACAAGTTTTGTTATAAACTCGCCAACATTGGTAATACCGGCTTTGGATAGAGCTTCGGTCGGGCGGTTGCCCAATTCCAACTCGACGATGGGACGTTCTGGTGAAACCTTGGCACTCTCGCGAGCTTTCTGGGTTTCGACAATATCCTGACGGGCCTGCAATTTTTTGTAGAAGCGGTCAACCTGACCTTCAACATCCAGAATGCGCTGCTGCTGACCGGTAAAGAACGGGTGGCATTTTGAGCACACCTCAGTGCGGATTACTTTTTTAGTGGAACCGGTAGTCCATGTGTTTCCACAGGCGCAAATCACCTGAGCGTCGGTGTAGTAGGTTGGGTGAATATTTTTTTTCATTACGAATTACCATCCTTTCAAAGGAATTGACTGCATCCGGCATTCATTGATTGAACGGCGGTGCAGCAGCCTTGCCTTTCGTTATGCCGCCGCTGTTTCAGCAACAGGATCCACCGAGACCATTTTCTGGCCGTTCGGCAGGGTGGCAAACACTACGACACCTTCAGCAATCGCGAACAGGGTATCGTCTTTACCAATATCAACATTGCGACCGGGTTTGATGCGGGTGCCGCGCTGCCGAACAAGAATGTTGCCAGACAGAACATGTTCACCGGCGTATTTCTTTACGCCCAGCCGTTGTGCATTACTATCGCGTCCGTTGCGGCTTGAACCGCCGCCTTTTTTATGAGCCATTATCTCTACTCCATTTCGATCGAGTTGATCATCAAGCGGGTGTACTTCTCGCGATGACCGGTCTTGACACGAATGCGTTTCTTGGGGCGATATTTGAAAACAACCAGCTTCGGACCTTTTATTTCATCTTCCACGGTAGCTTTTACTTTGGCGCCTTTTACGCTGGGTGTGCCGACTTTCACGTCATCACCATCAACAACCATAAGAACCGAATCCAGATCAATTTTCTGGCCGGCTTCTGCGGTCATGCGGTCCACATCAATTGTGGTACCTTCGACGGCTTTATACTGCTTGCCGCCACATTCTAAAATGGCATATTTCATTACGCCTCTCCAATCTTCACTTCGCCGCAAGCCGCGTCTTGTTTCATGGACCCGTTTACGGGGAAGTTGGGGGTTGAAAACCGCCGGTTACCCGGCGGTTTGAACGGTCGGGAAAAATCCCTTTGTCACAACGTCTTTTTTGCGCTGCGAGTGCCTCCACGGAGATTCGAACTCCGGTTTTAGCCTTGAAAGGGCTGCGTCCTGG